>NZ_SJPH01000001.1:0-176088 GCF_007859815.1 Botrimarina hoheduenensis
AGGTGGATCCCGGTCGCGTCGAAGTTCTTGCCGAGCTCCGCTTGACGGAAGAGCACGTTGCCCAAGCTGCCTGCGCGCTTGAGCATCGTCTCCCCCGCCACGTGCAGACGGACGGCGTACACCGCCGCCGCGGGGTAGTCGTCCTCCAATCCGTAGCGAACGAGGTCTTCTCGGGGGGTGAGTCCCGGACGCCGGAACCACGAAGCCCCCAGGTCGAGGGGCCCCTCGACGCGCGCGTCGGACAGATCGAGCCCGCGACGGAAGTAGCAGCCGCGCAGCACCAGGACCCCTTCGATCCGGGTCCGCGCGAGTCGCACCGGCTGGTAGAAGCGACAACGCGTGAAGCGGAGTCCGGCGGTCGCGCGCAGACCGGTCAGATCAACGGCTACCGTAAACCGGCAGCGGTCGATCTCGATCGGGTTGCCCGCCGCGGCGGCTGCCTCCACATCGTCAACGAACCGCTCAATGTTGGCGGCACCGATCTCTTGCTGCTCAAAAGAAACGGGGCGGGGCATCGGCGTCTCCGGGAGGCACGGGCGGGCGTCTGCACGCGGAGAGTCGACCTTGGGACCGCAGACGACCCTGGGACCGCAGACGACCCTGGGCAGCAGTCACCCAGGGCAGCAGAGTAGTCGCCGCCCCCGCGGGAAGCAATCAACAACGCATGCCGGCGGCAGCCCGCAAGAAGCCGTGCTGCGGGGCAAGCATGGAGGCGGTTGCGAGCGGGTCGCACCAACGTGTCGCGTCAGCAGCGTTGAGCATCACGACCGTTGAGCATCAGGACCAGTGTACCGCGATAAAGACGCGACGGCTCTCGGAAGCGTGCGGGCTGGGCTCAAGCAGCCTGCCGGGATCGACCGACGGTGGCCCGACCAACCCCCAACGGCCAACTGCCTCCACACGATCGGCAAGCACCCTACGAAGAAAGCCTGAATTCTCTGAGCGCCCCGGGCAGGACTCGAACCTGCAACCCTCGGTTTCGAAGACCGATATTCTATCCAATTGAACTACCGGGGCGTGCTTCGCGCGTTGCGTGTCGCGCTCGCTACTGCAAATAAGCTAACACCTCCAGCACCGCCGCTACAGCGCCCATGATCAGCACCAAGGTAACGGCACACGTTGTCGTGTGACGCAGGATCGACCGCAGGTCTTCGTGACGGGTGCCCGCGTAAACGACGCTCACGCCCACGATCAACAGCGGCGCGAACCACAGCCGATTGATCGCGGACAGCACAAGCAGCGAGGTGATAAACGGTTCGATCGTGAAGCCTCGCTAGTGGGATCGGGTGAGGAACAGGGGCGATGGGGGCAAGCGGTTTGTTAAGACAACTTCCGGGACGCTGCCGGCGTTGAGGGCCCGCATCACGCCAGCTTGTTACTTGCCGAATCGTGGGGGGGATCGTTATCGGGCCCGTTATCGGACTGGTCGCGAGGCGGCGTGAGCTGCACAAGGGGCCCTGAATACGCGTCGTACACCACGAGCAGGTTCAGCAGTCCGGCGACCACGGTATAGATCGTACCAAGTTCAAAGTAGTAGCCGTATTCGTAATGCCACTGAGCCAGTTCGTCGGGGTGGGTGACCGTGTTGCCTGCGGTGTCACGCGATTCGATCTTGGGTCCGCGGGCGGCCCGTTCACCGGTGCGCGGCGGATAAAAGGCCCCGCCCAGCAGAGGGCCTTCGCCAGCGTTGTAGCGTGCGCGCTCCATCAGCGCGGGGATCGCCACCGCACCGATGCCTGCCTGACACGGAAACGGCCAGCGCTCCATGACGAACCGAACAGGCGACGGCAGCACGGGGCCGGTGGCGGCATACGCGACCCGTCCGCCGCCGACGACAAAGCCGAAGACAAACAGCGCGACAATCGCCACGCCAAAGAGCACCCCTTTGGCGATTCGGCCTTGGTACAGGTGCCCCAGCCCCGGGAACAACCACGCCAGCAGAGCCGCCCGGCCCGGATTCTTGAGCTGCAGCGGCGAGAGGGGGTCGGGGTTCATGCGGGGGGCGACTGAGGTCGGCGTCGATCGAGCGGGGGACAGGGCGGCACCGGTCGGGGCGTTCACTATGGTACCGCGCGGGCGTAACGGAGCTAGAGCCAGCCCGCTTCGCGATACCATTGGGCGGTTTCTCGGTAGCGCTGCGCAGCGGGGGCTGCTGGGGCCCATCCGAGCATGCTGACGATTTTCTCGCTCCGACAAAGCCACCCGCTTGCCGAGGCTTCGCGTAGCTTGTCGCTGCCGAGAACGACGGGCTTACCGGTGAACCAGCCGTAAAAATCGCCGGCAAGCGCCGCGGGCAGCAGCGGATACTTGCGGCGGCAGAGCACCCAGACGCGGCGCTCGAGCGCCGCAGCCGCCATCCGGCCGATCTGGGCATAAGAAGAATCGACGGGATCGGCGGCGAAGTAGACGCCGCGGGAGTCGTTCGGCGCGCTCTGGGGGTCCGCGGCAACACTGTCCCTACAGCGTTCTCCCCGCTCCGCGACGGCCAGAAGCGCTGCGACAAGATCGTCGGCATAAATGAGCGATAGCGGCAGACCCTGCAGCTGTGGCACAAAGTGGATCCCCAGCGCGCGGATCGCTTTGAACAGCATCAGTCCGTCGCGATCGCCCGGTCCAAAGACCAGCGGCGGACGGACAATCGAGATCGGAGCTTTTCCGGCCCAGCGACGCGCCGCCCGCTCAGCGGCGAGCTTGCTCTGTCCGTACAGCGAGATGGGCCGACAGGTCGTAGTCTCGTCATGGGGCATACCGGGGGCCGACGGGCCAACCGCGGCGAGCGAGCTAACCACGATGACAACCGGCGGTGTCGGAAGTGCTGTGGCGGCTTCGCAGACGGCGGCGGTCCCCCGCTCGTTGACCGCCAGGAACTCAGCAAGCGTGCGGCCATGGACCCGACCTGCCAGATGGTGAACCACCTCGACCGGGTTGCCGTCGAAAGCAGCGCGGTAGGCCTGCAGTAGCCCGGTCGCTTCTTCCAGCGGTGCCCGCACGAGTCGCACGCCAAGCCGCTCCAGAGCCACGGTTTGCGAGGAACTACGCACCACGCAGGCTACGTCATCGCCCCGGGCGACAAGCCGCTCCACGAGCCGCTGGCCGATAAAGCCTGTCGCGCCAGTAACCAAGGTACGAGCCAAGACGGGGCCGCAAAAAACGGGGGAACGGGCAGCGGGACGGGGGCGGTACGGTTGGGCGTGCTCGCCCGATCGCGTTAGACTCTCAGCCTACGCGAAACGGAGCAAGCCACGTTCGGAGGGCCGCTTCTTTGATCGCCCGCTGTCGCCGCCCTTTTTTCCCCGTCACGCCGTGTCTGTGCTACGTATCGAACCGGTCCGCACCCGCCGGCAGCAGAAGGTCTGGCTCTCGCTGCCGTGGCAGATGAACGCCGGCGATCCGTGCTGGATGCCCCCGCTGAGACACTCGCAGAAGCTGCTAGCAGGCTTTGGGAAGCACCCCGTTTATGAGTACGCGGATGCCGAACAGTGGCTCGCGACACGCAACGGCAAGCCTGTGGGCCGGATCGCCGCGATTCACAATCGGGCCCACAACGAGTGCCATCGCGAGAATCTGGGGTTCTTCGGCTTCTTCGAGTCCGAGAACCAGCCCGAGACCGCGGCGGCACTACTGGGCGCCGCCGAGGCGTGGCTTGCGGAGCGGGGGCTCAGCGCGTGTCGCGGACCGGTCAGCCCCACGATCAACTACGAGCTGGGGACGCTCATCGATGGTTTCGAGACGCCCCCCTACATGCTCCTGCCTCATAACCCGCCGTACTATCAGGCGCTGATCGAAGGGTGTGGCTACGGCAAATCTCAAGACCTGTATGCGTATCGGGCCGACACGTCGCACCTGGGGGACATGAAGCGCGACACGAAGATGGAATCGCTCGACAACATGGTCCGCGAGCGTTTCGGGGTCACCGTGCGTCCGATGAACCGTTCGCGGTTCAAAGAGGAAGTGGCGATGTTCCTGGACATCTACAACCTGGCGCTCACCAAAACCTGGGGCTACGTGCCGATGTCGCCGGCCGAGGTGCAGGCCATGGCGAGCGACCTGAAAGAACTGATAGTTCCTGAACTGGCACGCATCGCCGAGGTCGAAGGCAAGCCGGTCGGCGTGGTCTTCGGCTTGCTGGATTTCAACCCCCGCATCAAAGCCATCGATGGCCGCTTGTTCCCGTTCGGATTCATCCGGCTGCTGTGGAACAAGCGGGCGATCAACCGCATTCGCATCGTGAGCACCAACGTGCTGCCCGAGTACCAGAGCTGGGGCGTCGGGGTCTCGCTGGCGCGGAGCTTGCTCCAGCCGGCGCTCGATCACGGCGTTACCGCTTGCGAGTTTAGCTGGGTGCTCGAGACGAACACCCTCTCACGCAAGACGGTCGAGAAGGGAGGTGCCAAGCGTTACAAGACGTGGCGCGTCTTCGAGAAATCGCTGGTCTAGCCCCCCGGCTGCTCGGCACGCCGGCCCGCGTGGCGCAGCAGTTGGCCAACCTCGTGCAACAAGCTCTGCCCCGTAGTTTTCCGATACGGAGAGTCCGCCGGCAGCCCCGCCATCAACCGCCGATGAGCTGTTTCCAGCGCATGGTACGGCAGCGAGGGGAACAGATGATGCAGCGCGTGATAACGCGTACCGATCGGTCCCCACAGGATCGAAGCCCACGCGTGGTTCGGATAGTTGACCGAATCAAGCAACTGCTCGACGAACGTCATCGGACGGTCGTGGTTGGCGTCGGCGTCGTTGACGTAGCGATGGGCCCCCAGCGTTCGCACGGCATTAAGCGTCACGATCGCCACCGCGGTCGCGTACAGCTGCGGCAAAAACCAAGGATCAAGGAATCCTTGACCGTACAGGCTACGAACCACGCCGAACGTCATCGCGGCGAGAAACAGAAAGCAGCCAAGCTCTTGGTAACGGATACCGCGTAGCGCTTTCCTGCTCGGCAAGGGTCGCAAGTAGCGCGGGTCAATAATCATGGACGACGCGTGCCGATGCACCCAGTCGCGCGTCGGGCCGCTGATCCAAGTCAGCGGCGTCAACAGCCCAAAGCGGATAATCGCGAGCAGCGGAATCACCAGGCTCTGCGCAACGTAGCCGATCGCATGCCACACGGGTCGATTCAGCAGGGGCAGATACTCACCGTCGTGGTTGGTTCCATAGTGCTTGCGGCGGTGATGATCCAGGTGCGTCTGATAGACAAACGTGGGGATCAACATCGGGATGCCGCACAGCAGATTCCACACGAACCGGAACGCCCGGAACTCGCGCTGTGGCAGGTGCGCCAGCTCGTGGATAAACAGCGCGCACCGGTACAGCAGCAGACAGCTGACAACAAACGCCAGAACGCGCAGCGGCACCCCCAGCGAGCCAATCTGCACCGCCTTGAAGGTCACCATGGCCCCCGACCAGCTCAGCACGAGATCGGTCCAGTAGACCCAGGGCTTCGGACGCAGGTCGTCTCCCAACAGCGCCCGGGCTTCGCGCAACGAAAATTCGGGGCGGGGAACTTTTTTGGGGCTCTTTTTGCCCGGGACGGGTTCCGCCGGCCTGGTCAAACGCGGGGAGCGCGGTAGCTGAGGTCCCGGCGAAAAAGCCCCGTTCTCCAGGACGGTCCCTGTCGCGGCGGCGGGCAAGCTGGTCGTCGTATCGAACGGCATGGGGCCTCCAGAGCGGGGGCCACCTGCTGGCCCTTGCTTGGATCGGCCCGAATTAGGTGCCGACATCGGCATGTCCCTCGGGAGGCGCTCTTGCGCGGCGTACTGAAAAAGGCTCAAGCCCACGACGCCGATCGCCGAGGACCGCAGCGGACGCCGCTGTCTGGGGTTACACTTGGTACTTCGCTAACACAAGAATAGTTCGTCCGCCCGCCATAGAAACCTTCCTCCGCCTTGCTGCGCGAATGCAAGATGTGCTGATCACCGGTATCGGGATCGTCTCGCCGATCGGCATCGGTGTTGACGAGGTCGCGGCGTCGCTCCACGGGCGCCGTACGGGTATCCACGCCGTTGAGGAACTCGAGCGAATCGGCTGGATCGCCCCGTTCGGGGGGCAGGTCGCCGATTTTGACCCCAAACAATACGTCACGCCGCGTAAGAGCCTTAAGGTCATGGCTCGCGAGATCCAGTTGGGCTTTGCCGCGGCCGAGCTCGCCTGGTCCGAAGCGCGCCTGGACGATTTTGAGGTCGAGCCGTCACGGCTGGGCGTGGTGGGGGCCGCGGCCATGCAGTACTGCCCGCTCGACGAACTGGCCCCGCCGTTTGCTGCGTGCGGTGCCGGGCAGGCCTCGGAGCGCGCCTGGGCCGAACGCGGCATGAGCGAACTCTTTCCGCTCTGGATGCTCAAGTACCTGCCCAATATGGGTTCTTGCCATGTCGGCATCCGCCGTGATGCCCACGGTCCAACCAACACAATCTCATTGGGCGACGTGTCGGGCCTGATCGCCCTGGGCGAGGCCGCCTCGATCATCCGGCGCGGTGCCGCGGACATCATGCTGTGCGGCGGGGCGAGCTCAAAAATCGACCTCACCGATCTGCTCTGGCATGCCGGTGCCGGGCTCTCACGCCGCGCCGCCGATCCCGAACGTGCCTGCCGACCGTTTGATGCCGATCGAGACGGTGCCGTGATGAGCGAAGCCGCCACTTATCTGGTTATCGAGAGTCGAGATCACGCCGAACGCCGCGGGTTCTTCCGCCGGGGAGGGACCGCCTGGGGCACTGTCGAGGCAGTCGTCTGCCGCAGCGAGCCCGCCATCGGCCCGTTGCTGGCTACCGGCCGCGCGATCGGCCAAGCCGCCCAAACCGCGTTGAAACAAGCCGGTCTCAAAGCCTCCGATCTCGCGCTGGTCAAACCGCACGGCGAGTCGCGCAAGGACCTCGACGCGATCGAAGCCCAGGCACTGCAAGCGGTTGTCGGTGACGTGCCCGCCACGGCACCCACTAGCTACTTGGGCTCGAGCGGCGCGGCGCGGGGCTTGGTCGAGCTCGCCGCAACGCTCATCGGTTGGCGCAACGGTGTCGTCAACGCCACGCTCAACTACGACACGCCCGATCCCGCTTGCCCGCTGAACCTTTCCGCCGTCGAGCGGCCCGCGAAGGGATCGTCGCTACTGGCGCTCAACCACTCCCCCAGCGGACAGGCGGTCGCCGCGATCCTCAACGCCCCCGATTGACCTCGAAGGACAGCCGGACGAGCGCTCGATGGCGGGCGCATGACTGCCAAGCGGGACGGATCCTTCAGATGTAATACATGCCGGCATGCTCCGGCGCGGCCCGGTCGGCCAGCTCGGCGAGCGTCACGCTTTCGAACATCGCCCGCTGGGCTTGCTGCGCCTCGTCGCACAGGTCGGTCAGCACGCAGGCGAGGGGCGTTGGCGTGGCCAACCGACTCGGCTTGTCCGCCGGCCCTTCGAGCATTTCTAGAAGCTCGCCAACGGTGATTTCTTCCGGCGGCGAGGTGAGCCGATAGCCCCCAGCCGCTCCGCGGACGCTGGTCACCAAACCGCAACGCTTGAGTTGCTGCAAGATCTGCGTCAGGAAACCCTCGGGGATGCCCTCCTCAGCGGCCAGACGACGCCCTTGCAGCGGTAACCCTCCTGCGTACTCCACCGCCAGTCTGAGCAGCGCGAGACAAGCGTACTCGGTTTTCGCGGAGAACATCGAAACAAGCTTGTTGGAGAGGATTGAAGTAAACGGGCGCAGGGGTGCCGTTCAGATACCGCTGCCGTCAGCTTCGAGCGTGTGCAAACCGCACTCGGTCTTCTGCTTGCCGACCCACCGTCCGGCACGCTCGTCTCCCTCGCCATCGGCTTTCTGCGTGCAGGGCCAGCAGCCGACGCTCGGGTACCCTTCATCGTGCAACGGGTTGTAAGGGACTTCTTCGCGAAGGATGCGTGTCCACACGCTCTGCTTGGTGGCGTTCGCGAGTGGGCTGATCTTCACCAGGCCGAACTTCCGATCCCAAGCAACAATCGGCTGCTTCGCGCGCACCGGGCTCTGATCGCGGCGGATGCCGCTCATCCACGCCGTGCGTCCGACCGCAGCGCGCTGCAGAACCTTGATCTTCCGATCATGGCAGCATTGATCCGGGTTGCTCGTGTACAGCGGCCCGCCATGCTTGGCTTCGTACTCAGGCACGCTCAGTTCGGGCTGGAGCATCTCGACTTCGACGCCGTACTTGGCAGCGATGCGGTCCCGCAGATCGAGTGTCTGCTGAAATTGGTACCCGGTATCCAGATTGAACACGTAGGTCGTCGGTGCGAGTGTGGGCAGCAGCGACAGCATCAGGCAGCCTTCCGGTCCGAAGGCGGTTCCCATCGCCAGCCCGGGGGCAAAGCACTGGTGGGCCCACGCGACGATCTCATCGGGAGTTGCGGACTCCAGCCGCTGACTCTCGGCAGCGAGGTGGGCCAGCAACTCGGCCGAAGGGGCTTGGCCGGCGGCGGGCAAGGCCGGGAAGGGTTGGGGCGAGAGCGGCAGGGCGGCAGACATCGGCAGGCGCGAGGTCGGAGGTTATAAGTGGCGGAATGCCCGAATTATTACCAATTAAGTCAGCATAGTCAATTATCGGTCGTCTGGCAGTCCGGTCCAAAGCCAAAAGGGCCGCATTATCGCGCCAAAGCGAAGCCCCCCCAACGAGGGAGAAGCACTGGGTGCCGCACTTCTTCGCTGTGCCAGCTGTGGATCCCCCCTGCCCCGTACCACAGCAGTCGGGCCGCGAGCAGACTCATCGTCGCAAGAAGGATTACTCACGAACGAGGGGCGGACCGGTTGCTCGCTGCGCGTTGGCCCCTACCCGAACCGCCGGAATTCGACGTAAGTTCTGGTCGGAAAAGCAACCAGGCCGAGTGGCGGAATGGCAGACGCTGCGGACTTAAAATCCGCTGGGGGGCAACCCCCGTGGGGGTTCGAATCCCCCCTCGGCTATTAAGTTTGGGGCGTAGCACTGGGTTTAGGGCGTAGCACTAGCGGTGGTTTTGACCGCGTGACCGCGGAGAAGCTTGATCGGCTGTCGCTCTGGCATGTTTATGTGCGCTGGGTCGTGGTTGAAGAAACGCACAAATGCCATGCGTGGGCGATGTCGATGAGGAGGCTCCTCTGTGTAGCGCCGCCCAGTTCTCACCAGCATTGCTCAGCTTCTCAAATCGCAGCTCTGTTTATCTAGCGTTATCGAAACCGAGATGTTCGGCTCGGGCGTGATGGGCTTCGAGATCTGTGTTCGCTACGCGCGACACGCCGAGCACCGCGCCGGGCCCGCTTCGTCGGCAGTAAAAACCCCTGCTTGCCCCGGGGGGGGCTGGCAGCGAGAATCGGCAGATTCACGGCTAACGCCTCCGCCATTTTCCTCTTGCGCCCCTCCCCTTCCCCATGCCTAGCTGCGTTCTCGCCTACTCGGGCGGTTTGGATACCTCGGTCATTCTCGGTTGGCTCCAGGACCAGGGGTACGACTGCCACTGCGTGTATGTCGATGTCGGCCAGCCGTGCGAAGATCGTCAGGCGATCCTCAAGAAGGCCCACGATTGCGGTGCCAAGAGCGCACGGATTGTCGATGTGCAAGAGGAAATGTGCCGCGACTTCGCCTTCCCCGTCGTGCAGTGGCAGGCGAAGTACGAGGGCATTTATCTGCTGGGCACCTCGATCGCCCGGCCGATCATCGCCAAGGCGTGCCTGCAAGTGGCCCGCGAAGTGGGTGCCGAGGCGTTCGCGCACGGTGCCACCGGCAAGGGGAACGATCAGTGCCGCTTCCAATTGGCAGCCGAGGCGCTCGACCCAACGGTGAAGATCATCGCCCCCTGGCGGATGGCCAACTTCCGCGCGACCTTCCCCGGCCGCACGGAGATGATCGCCTACTGCGCCGAGAAGAACATTCCGGTCAAGGCCTCGACCAGCAAGCCGTACAGCTCGGACGAGAACTGCTTGCACATCAGCTACGAGGCGGGCGAGCTCGAAGAAGTGGACAACTGCGGCGTAACGATCCCCGACTTCGGCATGACCGTCTCGCCGCAAGCGGCCCCCGACAAGACCGAGCAGGTGACGATCGGCTTCGAGGCGGGCCTGCCGGTGAGCGTGAACGGCAAGAAGCTTTCGTCGCTGGCGATCGTGCAGAAGCTGAACGAGATCGCGGGCCGCAACGGTGTGGGACGGATCGACATTGTCGAGAACCGCTTTGTCGGCATGAAGAGCCGCGGCGTGTACGAGGCACCGGGCATCACCGTGCTGTACGCCGCGCATCTGCAGCTGGAGCAGCTCACCCTTGACCGCGACCTGGTGAACCTGCGCGACCGGATCGCCCCTGAAGTGGCGCGCGACGTTTACTACGGCTTTTGGTACACGGCCAAGATGGACGCGCTGTTGGCGTTCATCCGCGAAGCGCAGCAACCGGTAACGGGCGAGGTAACGCTCGGCCTGTACAAGGGGACGATCGAGGTCCACGGCCGCAAGAGCCCCAACAGCCTGTACGACGCGGCGATCGCCAGCATGGAAGGGGGCGGCAGCTACGATCAAACCGACGCCGAGGGCTTCCTCCGCCTGCAAGGCCTCCCCGGCCGGGTGCAGGGCACCGTGCGCCCGCGCAAGTATTGAACGCAGAGGTAGAGGGAGATGAGGGGATCCTTGGAGAAAAGGTGATAGTCGCTCGGTAGCTTCAATCCTTGTTGCGCACGCTTATCGAGACTACGTATCGAGCATCTATACCAAGTGACATAACACCAAGAGTTGTCATCCGCCTATCTCCCAATCATCCCCTCATCTCCCTTCCTAACGCCCGCTAGCCTCGCCCGTGTACCTAACGCAGAATCCCGTCTTGCAGCATGAGCTGCTCGCCAATTTGCGGCGGCCGCGGGCGTTCTTGTTGTTGGCGGCCTACGTGGCGCTGCTGGGGCTGGTAGTGCTGCTCGCGTGGCCGCAGCAGTCGATGCTGGACATGGCCCAGCCCGTCGCCGCCAAGCGGCTGGTGAACCTGTTCTTCTTCGGCCAGTACCTGCTGGCGAGCCTCATGGCACCGAGCTTCGCCGCCGGGGCGATCACCGGAGAGAAGGAGCGGCTCAGCTTTGAGATGCTGCTGGCCAGCCCGTTGCGGCCCGGTGCGATCGTGCTCGGCAAGCTGGTGGCGTCGCTGACACACCTGGGCGTGTTGGTCATGGCGTCGCTGCCGATCGTCATGTTGTGCCTGCCACTGGGCGGCGTGCAGGTGTATGAGGTGCTCGCGGCTTACACGGCAATGATCGCAACCGTGGGGCTGTTCGGCATGATCAGCCTGTGGGCGAGCAGTTTCTTCGGACGCACAGCGGCGGCGCTGGTGGTGTCGTACCTGCTGATCCTGCCGCTGGCGCTGGCGGCGGTGCTGGCCTGGGGTGTTCTTGAAACGCAGGGCGGTCTGCGAGTGCTGCTGGCGACGACCGTCGTGCCGATCGGCTGCCTTGCGGCAGCGATCGTGCTGTGGCGACAGGCCGCGCAACGCCTGCTCTACCCGGCCGATCTGGGCTCGGGGGGCAAGGAGGCGATCGACCTCGAGACCGAGGCCGAGCAGTCGGTGGGTCTGTACCTGCAACGGAACGAGTTTCCGGATCGGCTGTTCGCGCCGCCCAAGCGGACCGACTTTTTGCCGGAGGGGGCCAACCCGATCTACGACAAGGAGATGCGTTCGGAGATCTTCAGCGGCGGCACGCTGATGCTGCGGATCGTGATCCAGGTATCGATGTTGCTGGTGCTGGGGGTGATGGCGGTCTGTCTGTTCTTTTTCCCCTGGTTGGCGGCGTGGCACATTGCTTATGTGCTGCTGTTCAATCTGCTCTGCGGGCCGGTGTTCTCCGCGGGCAGCGTCTCCAGCGAGCGCGAACGGCAAACGCTCGACCTGCTGCTCGTAACGCTGATCACGCCCACGCAGATGCTGTGGGGCAAGCTGCTCAGCGGCCTGCGGGTGGCCACGGTGCTGACCGGCTTCTTGATGTGGCCCGTGCTGCTGGCGTGTGTCATGCCGCACGAATACTGGTCCAACGGCTGGAACATTGTCACGATGGTCGGCTACTTTGCGATCGTCGGCATGTCGTGCGTAACGACTTCGCTGACGGCGCTAGTCTGCTCGACTTTGTTCAGCAAAACCTCGACCAGCCTGATCGCCAGCTATCTGGTGATCGGGACGATGTATCTGACACCGCTGGCCGGGCGTTACTTTGCCGAGACTTTCTACTCGCAGGCAACCGCCGATACGGTCTCGGCCCTGGGGGCGTTTAGTCCCTTCTCCGCAACCTTTGCGTTGCCGCTGGATATCGATCGCTTGCAGCAGTACGACAATCCGAGTGCTGAAGCCGCACAAGCCCGGGGCGAGCCGCTCCTCTTTTGGGCCCACCTGCTGTGGACGCTGGCCTACAACGGTGTCTTGCTCTTGCTGCTACATTGGCTGTTCCGCAATCGCTGGCGTGTGGCGGACTGACGGGGTCGCTCCGCGATCAGGTCGCAATCGGGAAATGCCCCCCATGGGAGATCGCGCCCTGTCGGCCGGCCGTTGAGCGCCTAGGATGCTCAAAACTACCTCGCAGCCTTGCCGAGACCGCGTTGACTCATGCTGATCGTACTCTCACCGGCCAAGACGCTCGACTTTTCTCCCACCCCGCGCAAGCTCGGTTTAACCAAGCCGGTCTTGCACGCCGAGGCAAAGCAGCTGGCCGCTGTGGCGCAGCAGCTTTCGCAGCCGGAGATCGCTCAGCTCATGGAGCTGAGCGAGCGCCTCGCCGAAACGGCACACGGTTATCTACAGAATTGGAAGGGCAAGTGGGATGCCAAGGGCACCAAGCCCGCCCTCCTCGCTTTTCAGGGGGATGTCTATCAGGGATTGCAGGCCGACTCGCTCACCGACAAGCAGCTCGACTTGGCGCAAAAGCGTTTGCGGATTCTCAGCGGGCTCTACGGCGTGCTGCGTCCGCTGGATCTGATACAGCCGTACCGGCTGGAGATGGGCCGACGGCTGAAGACCCCGCGTGGCGCTTCGCTCTACGACTGGTGGAAAAACCAGGTGAGCGACTCGATAAATCGTGATCTGGCCGAAGCGACGCCCCGCGGCGCTGAGCCGTTGGTAGTTAATCTGGCGTCGAACGAATACTGGTCCGTCGTGCAGCCCGAGCGCCTCGACGCACGCGTGGTTACCCCCGTTTTTAAAGAGCGCAAGGGGGAAGGCTTCCGGATCGTGAGTTTCTTTGCCAAGCGCGCCCGGGGGGCCATGGCCCGCCACCTGCTGACCTGCCGACAGCGGGGCGAGGCGGCGATCCACGCTTTCTCCAAAGAGGGATACGGTCTCAATGCCGAACTCTCTCAGCCGGGGGCACCGGTTTTCACCCGCGATTCGAGCGGCTGAACCGCCGCTAAAAGGGTGCACCAATCGCTCCGACGGAGTATTGTAATAGTCACCCGGATAGCCTGACCTGTGACGATCGCAGGGACGGACTAACTGACACTGACTGTAGCCGCCGAGAAGTTCTCCATGCCGTCCTGTTGTCGCTCACCTCGCCAGTTGCTGGCGACATGGCTCTGCTGCGCGACATTGTTGGCGGCTTGGATCGATTCGGCAGGGGCCGGCTGCAACTGCCCCCTATGCAGCGTGGGGGTCTCGTGCATCGCAACGCCCAGCACGCCCAACGAGGGTCTCACCTTCGTTGCCCACCCGCTGTACGACAGCCCCGGGATCGACCCCGACGCCACTGCGCCGCACGACGAGTTTCGTATCGCCAACCGCTGGAGCACCACTTCGGTCGATTTCACGAACTTCCGCCGTGGCGACCCGCTCCACCTGACCTGGGGCATTGTTGCCGACGGGACTACCATCGCGGGCAGCGAAGGAACCTCGGGCAGCGATCTCATCGAGACGATGAACCGCCTATATGGAACCGGCCCTACGGGCGTCACCTCGGCTCGGTGGTTCTCTCACTTCGCTCAATCATTCGATCGCTGGAGCCAGCTCTCGGGGCTCAGCTTTTCATTCGAGCCCAACGATCTGGGCGCCGCGATCGACAATACTATCTCGCCCGCCGGTTCATCAGGGCGGTACGCGGACCTACGGATCGGCGGGCACTCGATCGATGGCCAGTCGGGTAGCAACACGCTGGCCTACAACTACTTCCCACCGCATGGCGACATGGTGCTCGACACCGACAACGAAGCCTTCTTCGGCAACACCTTCAACAACTCCGTCCGCTTAAGAAACGTGCTGATGCACGAGATCGGTCACGGGCTGGGCTTTCGTCACCTGGAGTCGTCGAGCGCCTCGTTCCTTATGGAACCGTTCATCACGGCCTCGTTTGACGGCCCGCAGTTTGATGACATCTTGGCTGCCCACCGCAACTACGGCGACAAGCTGGAAAAAAGCGGCGGTAATGACTCGTCGGCAACCGCGACCCTGGCCGGGCACTTCGGCGACGGTGACTTCTGGCAGATCGGCGGCGACGCCGACGGCACGCGTGTTGAAGCCAATGAAACCGACTTTGTCAGCATCGATGGCATCACGGACTCGGATTGGTTCCGGTTCACGGTGGACGAGCGCTCGACGTTCGGAGCGATTCTTGCTCCGCGGGGTCCCTCCTATCAAGAAGGCCCGCAAGATGGGGCGCAGGTGACGCTGGACACCGCGCGTCTGGCCGACCTCACCCTAGGATTCTACGAGCATGACAACTCGACAAATAACATTGCGCAGCTTGCCGAAGTCAATCAATCATTCTCAGGCGGTAGCGAGCAGCTAGGAGACTTTTTGCTCACGCCCGGCACGGACTACTATCTGCGGATCGGCGCGCTCACCGACAATGTGCAGATGTACCAGCTGCTGCTAGCATTCATTGCTTCCCCCGTGCCAGAACCGACGACAATCGCCCTGGCTTTGTGCGGGCTTTGCTTGGCGGGACCGCGTCGCGACGGTTGACTCACGCCGAGCGTGTGTGCCATAACGCGGCGTCGCGATCGCGCGACGGTATTGCCGCCTTCGCACGCTGGGTTGCCGCCGTGTCCGAGCCTCTCCCCGCCCCGGAATCGCCAGGACCGCCTGCTTCGCAGGACGAGCGAGACCTAAGCCTGTACGCCGATCGGCTGGCTCGGCCGGTGATCGCCAAGACCGCCGAGTTGCAGCTCAACGGCCGCCTTCGGCATGTGATCTTCTCGGGGCAATTCAGCGCCGCGACGCTGGACGACCTAGCGGAAACTGCCAACCAGATCCGCGTGCTCAGCAAGCATCGGGCCGGGCAAGATTTTCTGCGTAACCTGCTCTCGCATCGCCGCGCGATGCTGTATTTCACGCAGCCCTCGACGCGTACGTTTCTGTCCTTCATGGCCGCGTGTCAGATTCTCGGGCTCACGTGCAACGAGGTGCGCGATCCGCAGACCTCGTCCGAGACCAAGGGCGAGACCCGATTCGACTCGATCCGGATGTTTTCGAGCTACTTTGACCTGATCATCATGCGTTCGCCGATTGCGCGGCTGGCCGAGTCGTGTGCGTATCTGATGAACGATCTGAGCGTTCACGGCCAGCGGAGCGTGCCGATCATCAACGCCGGTTCGGGAGCCGATGAGCACCCAACTCAGGCACTGCTGGATGTGTACACACTGCAGCGGACTTTTGCTCGCGAAGAGCCCGCCGACACCCCGCTGGGGGCCTCTCCTGGTTTTCGCCCGGGCGTAGCCTTTGGCTCGGCAAGCAATGGGCTGGCCGGAAAAACTTATGGCTTCTGCGGCGATATTGGCCGCGGCCGAACGGTCCGCTCGCTCGCCATGTTGCTCGCCGAGTATCCGGGCAATCGGTTGGTGTTCGTCACCCCCGACCACGACAAGCTGCGGATGCGTGATGACCTGCGCCGCCGGCTGGCCGACCGCAACGTCACCGTGCTAGAAGTTGACTCGCTCGAGGCCCAGATCGACGGAGTGCCGGCGATCGAAGCCTTCGACGCGCTCTACATGACGCGGGTCCAGAAAGAACACGACACCCCCGAAGACGCCGAATCGTTCGCCGCGATCGACTACAGCGCGTACCGCTTAACACCGGCACTGGTTGCGCGGATGAAGGCTCACGCACCGATCCTGCACCCGTTCCCGCGCGATCAGCACTTTGGGGAGATCCCTCCCGAAATTGACGCCGATCCCCGTGCGATGTACTTCCGTCAGGCACGCAACGGCATGTGGATTCGGGCTGCCTTGCTGGCTCATGTGCTGGACGCCGACGGAGCGATTGCACGTCACTTCCACCATACCTACCGCGAGCAGCACGAGTACAGCAGCTAAACCGGCGGCTGCAAGCCAGCAGCTGCGTTGAGCAGCATGGCGATCGCTCTTGCGTTTTGCGGCAACGGCCCCGCCATGCGTCTGCTGATCGACGGCTACAATCTGTTGCACGCCAGCGATCGATTCGGCGTTGGCGAACTCGCCGGGACCCTCCAGGGTGCGCGGGAGTCGCTGCTCGACTGGCTCGCGCAGCACCTCACCGAGAAAGAACGCCGGACAACTGTGATTGTGTTCGACGCGCGTGACGCGCCGCCCGGCCTTCCCGATCGAGTTGAGTTTCAAGCGATCCGGATCCGCTTCGCACGCGGGTACGAAGACGCCGACGCCCTGCTGGAAGAGATCATCGAGAAGGCCAAGGGCACCAAACAGTTGGTCGTCGTGTCGGCCGATCACCGCGTACAGCGGGCGGCCCGCTCGCGTGGTGCCAAGCCGATCGATTCGCAGGACTGGATCCGCGAAGTTGGCAATCGCGTTCACGAGGCTTCCGAGCCAAGCGTCCAGCGTTACTCGGTTGGATCGGCGAAGGAATGGCTCGAAGCGTTTTCGGATCCAGAACTGCTAGAGCAGATCGAACGCGAGGCGCAGGCAGCACCGCCCCCCCGGCGACGCGTTCCGCTGGATCCCACGCCGCCAGATTCTCTGCCGGCCGATTCCTCCGTCGATACTCCCGGCGCAGCCCCTGCCGAGTCCCTCCCCCGCGCCCGCAGAAAGCACCGCCACACCGAATTCCCCCCGGCAGACAGCAAGGCTGACTTCGGTGCCGGTCTTCTCGATCCCTTCCCGCCCGGATACGCGGCGGACCTTGCTCAAGAAGCCGAACGTCTGCTGCGTCCGCGCAAGCCGCATGATCCGAACGAGTCGACCTAGGGCGAGCCCCGCGGAGCGCACCCACCCCCGCTGCCGGGCCTGTCTCAACCCCCTTCTTGCCGCCCGGCATAACCGGCCCGATCGGTGCCACTTGTCGATTTCCTGGCAATTTCACTGGCTCGTTGGGCTGAAGGTTTGCGCTATTGGCAAGAAACGGTCTCGGTTTGCCACCGCGATCCCTCTTGCGCATTCAACGTGACTTACGTTTCTCCGATTGCTGGATCTTCTCCATTCGCTAACTGGCGGGAGGGAGGTCGTTAGCCGGGTAGCTGCACCCAATCGCAACGGAGAACAACGTGGAAGACACCGATCTGCTCACCGACTTTGTGGTCGAAGCCAAAGAGCACCTCGCCGACATCGAGAACCAATTTCTCGCCATCGAAGAGATGGCGCCCGCGATCGACACCGATCTGGTCAACGAGGTGTTTCGTGCCATCCACTCGATCAAGGGTGCGGCCGGCTTCTTAGGACTGCGTACGGTCAACGACCTGTCGCACCATCTAGAAAACGTCCTGAACATGATGCGCAACGGCGAGTTGGCTCCCAACTCGGTGATCGTGGATCAGATGCTCAAGGGGGCCGACAAACTAAAAGGCCTGATCGAAGACGTCGAGAATTCAAACGAAGTTGACGTCAGCAGCCATATCGCGGCGCTCGAGAAAATCGCTAACGAGGCGGCCGGCACCGGCGAAGCGGAGGAAGCCGCTTCGGAAGCAACTGCCGAAGCTCCCGCCGAAGATCTGGCCGATATCGACCTCGACGCGGCCATTGAGGCCAAGCTGGCTGAGGCGCAAGCGGCCTTGGCAGCGGCCCGAGCCACCGAACCGGCCCCGCAGCCGGCTGCCGCCCCCGCTCCCAAACCGACACCGGCCCCCGCTGCCTCTGAAGCCGCCGAGGACAACAAGCCCAAGGCGTCAGCGCCGGTCGAGGGCAACATCCGCGTGGCGGTGGGCGTGCTGGATAGCCTCATGAATCTGGCCGGTGAGCTGGTTCTCAGCCGCAACCAGCTGCTGCAGGCGGTCTCGACCGAAGAGAAGGCGGGGCTCGACACGATCTCGGCTCGGCTCGATCAGATCACCAGCGAGCTGCAAGAAGCGATCATGCAGACGCGGATGCAGCAGATCGGTTCCGTCTTCGGTCGCTTCCCGCGCGTTGTCCGCGACCTGAGCAGCAAACTCGGCAAGCAGTGCGACTTGAACGTCGAGGGCAAAGAGGTCGAGGTCGACAAGACGATCGTCGAAGCGATTGGCGACCCGCTGACCCACCTTGTTCGCAACTCGATCGACCACGGTGTCGAGATGCCTGATCGCCGGGTTGCCGCTGGCAAGCCCGCCAAGGGGACGATCAACCTGCGGGCCTGCTACCAGGCCGGCAAGGTTCGTATCGAGATCCAAGACGACGGCGGCGGCATTGATCCCAACAAGCTCAAAGAGAAAGCCGTTGCCAAGGGAGTTATCACGGCCGAGCGAGCCGAACAGATGAGCGATCGCGATGCGATCCGGCTGATCTTCGCCCCCGGCTTCTCAACCGCTGCCGAAGTGACCGATATCTCGGGCCGTGGCGTCGGCATGGACGTGGTGCGGACCAACATCTCGAAGCTGGGCGGCACGGTCGATGTGGAATCGACACTGGGTGTCGGCACCAACATTGTTGTCACTCTGCCGCTGACACTGGCGATCATCCCCTCGCTGATTGTCCAAGTGGGCGCCGATCGGTTTGCGATCCCGCAGGTCAACATCGCCGAGCTGGTCCGAGTCCGTGAGAACGAACGCAAGGAACGGTTGGGACGCGTCAAAGACGCGGAAGTGCTGCGGCTGCGTGGCCAGTTGCTGCCGCTGGTTCGCCTGGAAAAAACCCTGGGCTGCAATCAGGCCGAGGGACCTATCCACGGCAACTCAACCGGTGCCACGAACATCATCGTTGTCGATACGGGACAAACCCGTTTTGGCTTGGTGGTCGACGCACTGCACGACTCGGAAGAGATCGTCGTCAAGCCTCTGGGACGTCACCACAAAGACTGCCGCACTCTTGCCGGTGCCACCATCCTGGGCGATGGACACGTAGCATTGATCCTTGACATCGCCGGAATCGCTGCTGACGTCGATCTGAGCGGTGACGAGGAAGCGCGTGGCAAAAAGGGCAAACAGAGTGTTGATCAGGAATCCGTCGATACGCAGTCGCTCCTGCTCTTCAAGAACAACGACTTGGACTACTTCGCGGTTCCGATGGACATCATCGCCCGCATTGAACGGGTGCGTTCCGATCAGATCGATAGCGTCGCGGGCCAAGAGGTGCTGCAGTATCGCAACACCACCTTGCCGCTGATGCGAGTCGAAAGCTGTGTGTCGGCTCGCCCGTCGGAACCGCTGGATCGACTCTATGTCGTGGTCTACGAGGTGCGTGGTCGCGAAGTTGGCCTGGTGGCTCCGATCCTGCAAGATATCCGCGAAGTGCCAATGGCCGTCGATACGGTCACGTTCCGCGAGGCGGGAGTGATCGGCTCGATGGTCCTGGATGGCCACACCACGCGACTGATCGATCTGTTTGAGCTAACCCAGCTGTCGCATCCCGAGTGGTTTGTGGGAGACGATGGACCGTCAAACGACGACGCCGGTCAGCCGCCGTTGATTCTGCTCGCCGAAGACTCGGGTTTCTTCCGGAACCAAGTCAAGGCGGTCTTCGAGTCCGCCGGTTATCGCGTCTCGGATCACGAAGACGGTCAGCTCGCTTGGGAGTATCTGGATAGCGATGCCGAGCGTTTCCAGGTGGTGGTGACCGACATCGAGATGCCGCGCATGAACGGCTTCGAGCTGTGCCAGCGCGTGAAGGCGGATCCACGCTTCGTCGGCGTGCCGGTAATCGCTCTCACGTCGCTGGCTGGTGCCGCGGATATCCAGCGCGGCCTGGATGTGGGCATCGACGACTACCAGATCAAGATGGACCGAGACAAGCTGCTCAACTCACTCAAGAATTTTGTCGGCGCGGCTACCGCGACGCAACTCGCCTAACTATTCCGCACGAGAGAACTTCATCATGTCCGCAACCCTCCAAGCTCGCGCCAACGCTAATACAGCGCCGGTGGGTGTTCAGCAGTACGCGACTTTTTACGTCGGCGAGCTGCTGTTGGGTGTCGACATTCGGCTGGTGCAAGAGATTAACCGTCAGCTGGATATCACTCCTGTCCCTAACGCACCGCGGCACGTCCGTGGCGTGATCAATCTGCGTGGCGACGTCGCCACGGTGATCGATTTACGACAAGTGCTCGGCCTCTCACCCGCCGAAGAGACCCGCGACACCCGCAACCTGATTGTTCACTCACAAGGTGAGTCGATCGGTTTGCTCGTGGATCGGATCTCCGACATTCTGACCCTCCGTGCGGATGAGATTGCCTTACCGCCTTCCAACATCAAAGGCATCGACAGCCGCTATTTCCGCGGAGTGCATAACCACGGCGATCAGATCGCCGTGCTGATCGATGTCGAACAAGTGCTCGCGGATCGCGATTAAACCAATCCGTCCAACCACCATTCCTACAGCGGCAAGACTGATTGCCGCCTCTACCTTCCACTTGATAAATCGCTTTCAATTCTAGGAAACTTGTCCATGAAGATTCGCACGCGGCTCACCCTTGGCTTCCTGGCTTGTGGCATCGCCCCGCTACTAGTAGCCGGATTAATTAGCTACTTTGCCGCGCAGGGAGGGCTGGAAAAGCTCAACCGACACGCCTCGAACGATCTGGTTAAGAAGGCCGAGTCGCTGCTAGAGGTTCAGCGCGATCTTAAGGCAACGCAGATCGAGTCCTACTTCACGCGGATTCGCGATCAAGCCACAACGCTGGCCGACAACCGCATGGTTGTCGAAGCGATGCGTCACCTGCCCGGTTTTTTCACCGGCTACGCCGCCCAAGAGTCGTTTGACAAGCAGCGGATCGCCGAGCTGCGGGCCGAACTTGCTACCTACTACACCGATCAGTTCGGCACGGAGTACTCGACCCAGAACAGCGGTGCCAAGGCACCTGTCGATCAGCTCGTTGCCACTCTCGACGACGAGTCGGTTGTCCTGCAACATGCTTACATCTTCGCTAACAGCAACCCTCTCGGCTCGAAGCACAATCTAGACACCGCCGACCGCACGACCGACTACGGCAAGTTGCACGGCGTGATCCACCCGGTGCTGCGTAACTTCCTGAACACGTTTGGCTACTACGACATCTTCCTGATCGACGACGCGTCGGGGGATATCGTTTACTCCGTCTTCAAGGAACTGGACTACACCACCTCGCTACGCGATGGTGCCTATGCCGACACCAACTTCGCAGAAGCCTTCCGGCAAGCCACAAAGCTGGCCAAGGGCGAGACCGCGTTTGTTGACTTCGCGCGTTATTTGCCCTCGTACGAGGCACCTGCCAGTTTCATCGCCACGCCGATTTTCGACGGCGATAAGCGTCTCGGAGTGCTCGTTTTCCAGATGCCCGTTGACCGGATCACCGACATGATGGCCGCGCGACCGGGCCTGGGCGAATCGGGCGAGACCCTCTTGGTGGGCCCAGACTACGCGATGCGTAGCAACTCCTATCTCCTCCCCGAGACGCACAACTTGGTGCCCTCGTTCCGCAACCCGGAGAAGGGATCGTTCCGCAACGAAGCCGTCGACAAGTCGCTCGCTGGCGAGTCAGGCGTGATGACCACGAATGACTATCGCGATGCCGAAAACTTGATCGCCTACCGTTCGGTCGATGTGCTTGGCAAGCGTTGGGCGCTGCTAGCCAAAATGGATACGAGCGAAGCGTTTGCCGCTTCGAGTCAGATGGAGAAAGAGGCCGACCGCGTCGCTTCCAGACTCCTGTTGACCAACCTGGGCGTCGGTGTTGCCGCAATCGCCGCGGTCCTCGGGCTTGCCTGGATCATCACCCGCTCGATCGCCAAGCCGCTCAGTTCCGTTGTCGAGCGCGTCAAATCGATCGCCGAGGGCGAGGCTGACCTGACTAAGCGTCTGCCGATCAATTCGAACGACGAGATCGGCGAACTCTCGCGCTGGTTCAATCGCTTTGTCGAGCGGATGCAGGAAATTCTCCGCGAGGTATCCGAAACAAGCCTGACGCTGGCGGGGGCCTCGGAAGAGCTTTCGGCAACGTCCAAGGCGCTGTCGGACGGAGCCGCTGAAACCGGCCGGCAGTCGGCAACCGTCTCTACCGCCGCGTCGACCATGGAGTCTTCCATGGGCAGCATGGCCGCCACGAGTGAGCAGATGTCGAACAACGTCCGTGCGGTTGCCGCGGCTACCGAGCAGATGACTTCGACGATTGTTGAGATCGCAAAGAATGCTGAGCAATCGGCTGCTGTTGCTGACAAAGCCGCTCAACTCGCTCAGATCAGCAACGAGCGCGTCGGGGGACTGGGTGCCGCGGCCGACGAGATTGGCAAAGTGATCGAGGTGATCCAGGACATCGCCGAGCAGACCAACCTGCTGGCGTTGAACGCCACGATCGAGGCGGCTCGGGCCGGTGAGGCCGGTAAGGGCTTTGCGGTGGTTGCTTCGGAGGTCAAGGAACTCGCCAAAGAAACCGGCAAGGCGACCGACATCATCCGCCAGCGGATCGAGGGCATCCAGGGATCGACGGGCGAAGCTGTCGAGTCGATCCGCGAGATTACCTCGGTGATCACGAACGTGAACGAGGTGGCACGCACGATTGCCGCCGCCGTTGAGGAGCAGAGCATCACGACCCGCGAGATCTCGCAGAGCGTGTCTCAAACGTCCGACGCCGCGGAGACAGTCGCCATGACTATCACCGAGACCGCCGGATCGAGCCGCTCGATCACTCAGAGCATCGCCGGTGTCGATACCGGAGTGCAGCATACCGCCATCGCCGCCAACGAAACCCAACGGGCCGGACAAGAAGTGTCTCGCCTGGCGGATCAGTTGCGGGTGCTGGTCAGCCAGTTTGAGCTGTGATCGCTGCCGATCCACTTTTGATCTGCCCCTTCTGAAAAGCGTTTCACTAAAAAGATGTCTGGTTCCTCACCACTAAAATGCTTAGTCGTCGATGATTCAGCGCTCTACCGTAAGATCGTCCGCGATGTCTTGGCAGGGATGCCAGACGTGGAGGTGGTGGGGATCGCTTCAGACGGCCAGCAAGCTCTCACTCAGATCGAAGCGTTACGACCGGATGTCGTGACGCTCGATCTGGAGATGCCCCGCCTTGATGGCATCGGGGTGCTCCGCGAGTTGCAGGCGCGTGGCTTAGACGTGGCGGCCATTATGGTTAGCGCGTTCACCGCCCGTGGTGCCAAGGCAACGACGCAAGCGCTACAGCTAGGGGCGTTTGACTTTATCCTGAAGCCGGCGACCAATTCGCTGGAAGAAAGCATCGCCCAGCTACGGCAAGACCTTGGGCCTAAGCTGCGGGCTTGCCTGTTGCGTCGGGCGGGGAAGCAGGCAAAATCCGTTGCACGGGTGGCCCCAACGGCCGCGCTGCCGGCATCGGCCGTGTCAGCCGCTCGCATCGTTCAGCCACGCCCTCCGCAACGCCCGGCGAGATTTCTGGCCCGCCATCCTGAAATTGTTGCGATCGGTGTCTCGACCGGGGGGCCCCAGGCTCTGACTCAGTTGCTGCCTCTGCTGCCGGCTAACTTTCCGGCTCCGGTGCTGCTCGTGCAGCACATGCCCCCCATGTTCACTAAGAGCCTTGCCGATGATCTCGATCGTCGGTGCAGCCTGAGGGTGATGGAAGCTTCTCATGGTCAGCCGGTGCGGGTGGGAGAGATCCTGATCGCTCCGGGCGGCAAGCACATGCGAGTCGCGAGGCTCGCGACCGGTCTGGTTGTTCAGCTGACCGACGATCCGCCCGAACGCAACTGTCGGCCAGCTGTGGATTATCTGTTCCGTTCGGTCGCGCAGCACTACGGTGGGGCAACGCTGGCGGCCGTGCTCACCGGCATGGGAGACGACGGCACCCTCGGTGCCAAGGCGATCAAACAGGCTGGAGGCCTTGTGCTCGCCCAGGATGAAGCGAGTTGTGTTGTTTACGGCATGCCCAAGAGCGTTGTCGAAAATCAATTGGCAGACATCGTTGCACCTTTGAACCGACTACACGAGCACCTCCTGAAACCTTTCGCCGGGAGGATCGCCATATGAAACCTACTGCTGCTGATATCGACGCCGTCTGCAATCTGGTCAACGAGCTGTGCGGGATTTATCTCGACACAAGCAAAGACTATCTGATTGAGGGACGCCTCGCACGCTTGCTGAAAACTCACGGCTGCAAAGACTACGTTGAGCTCTCACGCAAGGCACGTCTCACTCCGGCGCTGCAAACCGACGTAGTCAATGCGATCACGACAAATGAAACACTCTGGTTCCGTGACACGACCCCGTTTGAGGCACTAAAAAACAAGATCTTCCCCGAGCTGATTGATGCCAAGGCGGGGTCCGCGTTTCCCAAGCGATTTCGCATTTGGTCAGCGGCATGCAGCACCGGGCAGGAAGCGTACAGCCTCGCGATGGCGTTTGCCGACACCGTGCCCAACTTCGAGTCGTGGGATCTTGAGATCTACGGCACCGATATCTCACCTTCCGCCGTTCAGCACGCCCAGCAAGCCGTGTACTCTGAGCTGGAACTCAGCCGGGGTCTAAGCCAGCAGCACCGCGGGGCTTATTTCGTCCACAAAGGCAACGGCTGGGGCGTCAATGACACCCTCAAGCGGCGCTGCAAGTTCGAGGTGCGTAATCTGCTCAAGCCGCTTACCGGCGTCGGCAAGTTCGACCTAATCTTCTGCCGCAACGTCGCGATTTATTTCACCCCCGCCGATCGCAAGCGTCTATTTATTGGCCTAGCCGAGACGCTCAACCGGGGCGGCTGGTTGTTCAGTGGATCAGGCGAATCACTGGCCGATCTGGGACCCAACTGGGCCCCCAAGCAGCACTGCCGTGCGGTCTGCTATCAGCCCAACGGGTGCAACGGCGTCGCCACACTGTTGCGTTAGCCTAGACCTTAAAGCAATCGCTCAAGCGACGCCGCGATCCGCTGGTCGAGCGCATGCCGATCGGCTTGCGGATCGCGGTGCCAGCGCTGGGCGAGCTTGGCACGCAACGCGCCGTACCAATTGCCGGCGCGGCGGGCCCAGGTTTCTCGCCCCGCGACCTGTCTACCCGCTGACCTAGCCACCGTAATAAGGGTCAGCTCAATTCCTTGACGCTGGGCCGCGGCGGCCAACGCAACGATCCATTCGGCTGTCCCGGGTCCGTTCGCGTCAGCCGGATCGACCAGCGTAGCCAGCGGCGGCGGCGATCCTGTGGCCGACGTCTCCGTGCCATGGCCTTCGATCGGCAGCGTTTCAGCGGCGAAGCCGACCGCAAAAAACCGCCGGGGCTGATGCGTGTCGCGGATCGCTCGCAGTCGCTGGCCGGGTGGCAACGCGACTCCCGGCAACGGCCGGACGATCACTACCCGGCGATTGTCGAGTAACCCCCTCACGGCTTCGAGCGATGCGCTCCGCTGGGTTTTTGGCTGGTCGAGCCGCTTTCGCAGGCCGTTCAGCACTCCCGGCGAGACCTCCCAGAAGGCCAGCTCACACGCCGTCTGTGAAACGCTCACGGACGAAAACTCTCCCGCGGGGCCGTCGCCTCGGCGGGCAGCCGCAGACACGCCGAGACACCGCCAAGCGGGGATTCGGAGAGGACCACCTCGCCGCCGTGATCGGTCACAATCCGCCAGCATTTGGAAAGACCGAAGCCGAGCCCCCGACCCGCCTCGCGACCGCTAAAAAAAGGGTCAAACACATGGGGCCGAATAGCAGACGGGATACCGGGGCCGTCGTCATCGATGCGTATCTCAACTCCGCTAAGAGCCTCAACACGGCAAACAACCTCAACTTGCCCCCCCTGCCCGACTGCTTCCAGCGCGTTGTCGATCACGGCGCGAACGGCTACGGCCATCTGCTCCGGATCGGCTGTGACCTCAAGAGGTCGTCGCGCGGGATCGCGCAGGATGAGCTTTGCCCCGAGACGTTCGGCTACAGGATGGAGCTCGTTGATTACCTCACGCACGATTCCCAGCAGATCGATGCTCTGCCGGTTCAGCCGCGGCGGGCGGGCGAACAGCATCAAGTCGGAGATCATCTCGTGAGCGCGCATCGCACCGCGATGCATGGCCTCGAGCGCACGCCGCTTATCAGGATCCTCTTCGCGTTTCAGCAGCGCCTGCGCACGCAGAGCGATGTTCGCGAGCGGATTATTAATCTCATGACTAGCACCGTAGGCCAGTTCCTTCAGCGAGTCGAGCTTAGCGCGTTCTAATGCCTCGGCGAAGCGCCGACCTTCGTCGGGCGTTTCGCCCGGGATGGCCGAAGCCACGACATTTGTAGTTACAGGTGCGCTAGCTTCCGATAGGACGCTGCTAGCCGTACGGCGACCGATTGGCGTGCGATGACGCGCCAACAGCATCCGACGCCTAGCCGACCCGACAAACATTATGCGACGCTCGCCCGATTAGTTCGAGGCGACGGGCTCAACGTCCAGCAGTTGGCAAACCCGCTGCGTGAGACGGTCAACGTCGAAAGGCTTTTTCAAGAAGTCGTCCGCCCCGGCGTCGCGCAACTGCTGGATTCGGTCCTCTTCGACCATGCCCGAAATGCAGATGATTTTGACGCTGTCCATCGTCGAGTCGCTACGCACCAGTTGGCAGACTTCCATGCCGTTGATATCCGGCAGCATGATATCCAGGACAACCAGGTCGGGACGGAACTCTTTGATGAGCATGCCCGCGCCAAAGCCGTTGTTGACGCTGCGCAGGTCAAACCGGCCGTCGCGCTCGAAGTGATCGACGAGCAGATCAACCAGATCTTGATCGTCATCAACGATCAACAGCTTCCGCCGACCGCTATCGAGCGCGTCGGTCGGGATGCCGTTGTCACGCATGAACGCATAAAGCTGTTCACGCGGAATGCGGCGGAACTTGCTGCCGGGGACC
The DNA here is from genome assembly GCF_007859815.1 of Botrimarina hoheduenensis. GTDB lineage: Bacteria > Planctomycetota > Planctomycetia > Pirellulales > Lacipirellulaceae > Botrimarina > Botrimarina hoheduenensis. The sequence continues at coordinate 27,076 of NZ_SJPH01000001.1, forward strand.
CGGAAGCCCTTGAGTTGGCCGGAGTCGAAGCACCGGATGATGGTTTGCTGGCTGACCTTGCAGATCTTAGCCGCTTCGCCTGTGGTGAAGACGGTTTTCATGGACTCGACCACCCCTCTCCCTAGTTGATGGTGTAAGGCCCAACGGCTCCGCGACTCACGAAAAGCCCGCCCGGTCTGGGGGAATCCTTTCGCAAAGCCGGGGCCACTCGTACGAGTGCCTCTTCCAAGGCCATCGACGAACGGCCAAGTGAGCCGGCCGGCTAATCTTCGCTAAATTTGCACTCGCCCGGCCGCGTCGCGGCGGGGCGGTTGCCGGCTTCTCTGGCCGACTGGCGTAGCTTTGCAAATTCTCGTTGTTCTGCAAACGCCAATCTCAACCACAGACCCCCGGGTTGCCCGGTTTACCGTCTGAGGGCCGATTATAGGGCTCTGGAGCTAGCGGTCAACGCCGCGAAAATCGCCTTAACTTGTTTGCCAAAAACGCTTAACGCCAAATTGCCAGCATAAAAGTTTCGCCGGCCGCTAAACCTCATGCCAAGGTGGCTCAAATTGCGGAGCCGGGGGCGGCGGGGTTCGGGTCGATTGCGCGGCTTGCCTTAAGATGGGCCATTAGCAACGAAATGTCCGCCGGGGTGATCCCGCTGATGCGGCTTGCTTGAGCCAGATCGCGCGGACGAATCCGAAGCAGCTTCTCACGCGCCTCGTGTCGCAAATGAACAAGCCGTCCGTAATCGAACTCGGCCGGAATCGGCTTCGAGGCCAGGCGCTGCTGGCGCTCGACTTCAAAATTTTGACGGGCAATGTAGCCCGCGTACTTGATGTCGTTTACCACCTGTTCAACCGCCGCAGGCCCTGCCTCGGCAAGTTCGCGGGCGGTGTCGGGCGGAGCCATCTGCACCACCGCCGGCCAGTCAACCTCAGGCCGTCGCATTCGCTCGGCAAGGGAAAGCCCCTCGTACCGCGTTGCATCGAGCAGTGTGGTTAACCGGAGAATCTCGGCTTGCTTTGCGCGAAGCTTCTCGGCCCGGCGTGAGTCAACCAGTCCGAGCTGCTCGGCGAGGGGCGTCAACCTTCGATCGGCGTTGTCTTGTCGCAACAGCAGGCGATACTCGGCTCGGCTGGTAAACATGCGATAGGGCTCGTCGACTCCGCGTGTGACGAGGTCATCGACGAGCACGCCCAGGTAAGCTTGCTCGCGTCCCAGCACCAGTGGTTCGCGATTGGCAACCTTAAGCGCGGCGTTGGTGCCGGCGATCAGGCCCTGGCCACCGGCCTCCTCGTAACCGGTTGTGCCGTTGATTTGACCGGCAAAATAAAGCCCGTCGATTTGCTTGGTCTCGAGTGTCGCGCGGAGCTGTTCAGGGGGAGCGTAGTCATACTCGACGGCGTACCCGTAACGCATGATCTGGGCGTGTTCACAGCCCGGTATCATGCGAAAGAGCGCGTCCTGCACGTCGCGCGGCAGGCTGGTAGAAACCCCGTTGACGTACACCTCAAGCGTGTTGCGGCCCTCGGGCTCGAGGTACAGCTGGTGCTGATTCTTCTCTGCGAACCGCACGATCTTGTCCTCGATCGAGGGGCAGTAGCGCGGACCGCTGGTCTCGATCTGACCGGAGTACATCGGGGCACGGTGCAGATTCGCCCGGATCAACTCGTGCGACGCTGCGGTGGTGTGCGTGATGTAACAGGGGACTTGCGCTTGGGTGATACGCTCGGTGAGAAACGAGAACGGCTGAGGCTGCTCATCGCCCGGCTGGATCTCGCAAGCGCTGTAGTCGATGGTGCGTCCGTTTAGCCGCGGGGGGGTACCCGTCTTGAAACGCTCAAGCCTAATACCAAGCGTCTGGAGCGATTGGCTGACCCCGCTTGTGGTTCCTTCGCCGGCACGCCCGCCAGCGGTCTTGGCTTCGCCCGTGTGCATCAGGGCTTGCAGGAAGGTACCGGTGGTCAGCACGACCGCGGCCGCTCGATACTCAGCACCGCCGCGCACACGCACGCCCGTCATGCGCACGACGGGTCCTTCGGCGAGGGGCGATTGAGCGTGAGACGCCTTAGCAGCGGGCTCGGTGAGCAAGTCTTCGACGCCCTCCTGCCGCAGACTCAGGTTTTCTTGCTCCTCAACGAGCCGCTTTATCTCGGCCTGATAGGCCCGCTTGTCCGCCTGGGCGCGGGGGCCGTGCATCGCGGCCCCTTTGCGCAAGTTGAGCATCCGAAACTGGATACCAGTGGCATCGATCGCTTGGCCCATCGCACCGCCGAGGGCGTCGATCTCGCGGACGATCTGCCCTTTGCCAACGCCGCCGATCGCCGGGTTGCAGCTCATCTGACCGACCGTGTCGAGATTTGTCGTCAGCAGCGCGGTCTTTGCACCGACGCGGGCGGCCGCCAGCGCGGCTTCCGTCCCGGCATGGCCGGCACCGATCACAAGAACATCAAAGTGGTACACGTTGGAAGACATGGCGATAGTGTAAGTTGCTTCACGAGGCGTCGCGAGTCTCTTGGGCGGTGGAGGGTTTGCCTGAGAGACCCCGTGGCTGGCCAGCGTGGCAAGGAGCGGGCGATCTTGGCCGAAATCTTATTGTCCTGCGGACTTTCAACCGAAGTGTGTCGCCATGCCGCGCTGCCCCTGGGCCGAAGCCTCTGCAAGCGAACGCCTGTACCACGACAACGAATGGGGCGTGCCGTCTTACGACAACCAGCATCTCTTCGAGATGCTTACGCTCGAAGGGGCGCAAGCCGGGCTATCGTGGAGCACAATCCTCAATAAACGCGACGGGTATCGGCGGCGCTTTGCCGACTTTGACGCCGCCAAAGTCGCCCGCTTCACACCGCATAAGATCGAGCAGATCCTTACCGACCCCGGCGTCGTGCGGCATCGTGGCAAGATCGAGGCGACCGTGTCTAACGCCCGAGCGGTGATCGCGTTGCAAGAATCGGAAACAACGCTCGCCGAGTTACTGTGGTCCTTTGTCGATGGCAAGCCGATCGTCAACCGCCACCGGCGGACGGAAGACGTGCCTGCCGAAAGCTTCCGATCGCTAGCGATGAGCAAGGAACTGAAGCGGCGTGGCTTCCGGTTTGTCGGCCCGACGACCTGCTACGCCTTCATGCAAGCGGTCGGTATGGTCAATGACCACCTCGTAAGCTGCCCGCGCTATGGCGAAGTGAGTGCGTTCCGCAAGGCCGAGTAGGGTCAGCGGCGATCTGAGTCGCGGTCGTTACCGTGTAAAAGAGGGGACAGCCACCAAAGGCCCCCTCAAGCAGCGGAGCAGCCCCTCGGTTTAGCGTTTCATGACCGCGTCGAGCGTTGTTAGCAGTGCATCGGTCTGGGCGGGCGTGCCGACCGTTATCCGCAGGCCGTCATACCCGGCGGGCCAGCCCTCGTAGGCCATGTAACGCACTAAGACCCCCCCATCGCGGAGTCGCTGATAAAGGGCCATGTGCTCGTTACTAGGATGCGTACACCAGAGGAAGTTCGCGTCGGAAGGTGTGACGACAAATCCGCGATCGGCAACCGCTTGAGCGAGTCGTTTGCGCTCGGCACGGACCTTTGCGACGTTTGCCGCGAGCCATGCCTGGTCATCGATCGCCGCGGTGGCACCGGCGATGGCTAGCGTATCGCAGTTGTAGCTGTCTTTGACTTTGCCCAATTGCTCGATGACCTGGGGCTGAGCCACGACGTAACCAAAGCGCAAACCGGCCAGAGCGTAGCTCTTCGACAGGGTGCGACTAACCAAGACACGTTCGTTCGTGCGCACCAGGTCGAGACAACTGGTCTCCGCGAAATCGACATAGGCCTCGTCCACTAGCAGCGGACAAGTCAGCGTATCGGCCAGCGCCGCCACCTCGCCGGGTGCCATCCGCGTACCCGAGGGGCTGTTCGGGTTTGCGAGGTAGGCCAGTCGCACCGGCCTGCCCTCGTCGTTGGCTTGCGCGAATCGGTAGCCAAGCGACCAATCCGCCTCGTAAGGCGCAACGTCTTGCCCGACACCTTGGATCTCGGCAAGTGTCTTGTAGAGCGAGTAGCTTGGCGTTGCGTAGCGCACCGCCTGTCCCGGCGCGACGAACGACCGGGTGACGATGGTCAAGATGTCGTCGCTGCCGTTGCCGCATAGTATCCAATCGGGCGTGATGGCCGCGCAATCGGCGGCTAGCACCTCGGCGGCGCGGCGGCGGAAAGCGGTAGCAGCCGGATCGGGGTAGCGTTGCAGCCCGGCCTCAGCGGCCACCTTGATCGCCGCCACGACTTTTGCCGAAGGAGGGTACGGGTTCTCGTTGGTGTTGAGCTTGACGAGCTTGCGCCCCTGCGGCTGTTCGCCGGGAACGTAACCGCTCATCCGCAGGATGTCTTCTCGAAACATGTTGGGAGGGTGCCGTCTTAAGGAACGCTGGGACGCTTGAGTGACGCCGCTGGAGAACGGACCACGGGGGCCCCGAAAAGCGGGCGGGGGGCAAAGCCGTGTGGCAACGGGGAGTTCCACAGCGTGCGATGATCTTAGCGAGACTTACGGTTCCGCACGAATGGTCACCGCACGGGCGTGGCCGGTGAGACCCTCTTTGTGCGCTACCCGAACGATATCATCGGTGTGGGCGGCAAGCGTCTGGGCCGTAAACTGAATCACGCTGTTGGATCGCAAGAAGTCGTTGCTCGACAGGCCGCTGGCAAAGCGGGCGGTGGCCCCGGTGGGCAACACGTGCGAAGGCCCCGCCGCGTAGTCGCCAACCGGAACCGGCGAAAACGGCCCCAAGAACACCGCGCCAGCGCAGCGCACTTTGTCGAGCAAGCCCTCGGGATCAGCGCATGCTAGGTGCAGATGCTCGGTCGCCAGCTCATCGCAGAGCCGCGCCGCGGCTTCCCGGCCAGCGACGGTAATCAGGGCTCCAAAGTCTTCGAGCGAACGCCGTGTCAGTTCGTTCCGCTCCAACGTCGCGAGCTGCGTTTCGAGGGCCTCGAGTACCTGCTCCACGAGCGGCTCGTGCCAGGTGATGAGCACCGCCGAACCGGGAGAGTGCTCCGCTTGGGCAATCAGATCCGCTGCCACGAACTCCGGCGGCGTTGTTTCATCGGCAACGACGATGACCTCGCTCGGGCCCGCGATCGAGTCGATATCGACTTCGCCGAAGACATGCCGCTTAGCGAGCGCAACAAACAGATTGCCAGGGCCGACAATCTTGTCCACTTTGGCGACCCCTTCACAGCCGTACGCCAGCGCAGCCACCGCCTGGGCACCGCCCATGCGATAGACCTCGGTAATGCCCAACTCGTGACAGGTCGCCAGCAGATCGTCGTTCTCGCTGCCGAACCGTGTGGGAGGGGCGACGACAGCTAGCTGCTGGACCCCCGCTGCCTGAGCCGGAACGGCCGTCATCAGCACCGTCGAAGGGTAAGCCGCCGCGCCGCCGGGAACGCAAAGACCAACGCGTTCAAGCGGCAGATAGCGTTGACGCAGAGCGCCGCCGCCTTCGATCTCAACCCGCACGTCGCGGTGCAGGATGGCGGTCTGAAACCGGAGCAGGTTTTTGCGGATGCGTCGGATCGTCGCGAGAAACTCCGGATCGGCGGCGGCGTGCGCCGCAGCGAGCCGTTCGGCTGGCACGCGTAGCTGGTCGGCATCGAACGCCGCTCCATCGAGCTGTGCGGTGTAGCGCAAGACGGCGCTGATGCCCTGCGTGCGGACTTCGTTGCAGATCCGCTCGACGACCTCAACCGGCGTTAGCGGTTCGCCAAAGACCTCGATCGTCTTTTTCCGCCCCGCTTCCGAAACGACGTTCCCGCTCGGAGCCAGCTTGTCTCGCAGGGCCCGGATCGCGACCTGGGCTTCGGCACGGCGGGCATCGATTTGGGAAATTGACAGAGTCATTACTTACTACTGAAGCGATCGCTAATCGAACATCCGCTGCGTGGAAAAACGCGGACACCCTGCGGGGCGTAAACCGAAACTTGAAAATCAACGGCGTTCCGGGCCCCCGATCATAGTCGATGACGAACCAGACGGCGACGCAACGGCGGGCAGCCGCGCGATCGACCGATTGCTGCCGCTCAGCCAAGCTCCCGGCCAACTGCGTGGCCTTGCCGCTCAGCCAAGCCCGGCCAACTGCGTGGCCTTGGCAACGCGTTCGATACCGACCGTAAAGGCCGTTGTGCGGAGCGACCGATCCCGCTCTTTCGCCCGGTCCCAGATGCTGTCAAAGGCGTGCGTCAGGGTGCGGTCCAGTTCCCCCCGGACCCGATCGAGAGTCCATCGGTAGAACTGTCGGTTCTGAGCCCATTCGAAGTAGCTAACCGTCACGCCACCAGCGTTGGCGAGCACATCGGGCAGGACGACAATGCCCCGTTCGTAAAGCAACTCGTCCGCTTCGGGTTCAACCGGGGCGTTGGCCGCCTCGATCACGATCGGTGCCTTGATACGGTTGGCGTTGCCCGAGTGAATCACGCCGCCCACGGCCGCGGGGATCAGCACGTCAACCTCCAGTTCTAGCAGTTCCTCGGCAGGGATCGCTTCGCCCCCGGCAAAGTTGTTAACAAAGCTGCTCGCTTCGCCGGTGTGTCGCCACAGCGCCATCACGTCGAGCCCGGCCGGATCACGCCGCGCGCCGGTGTGGTCGCTGACCGCGACAATCTTGCAGCCGGCTTCGGTAAGGAACTTAGCTGTGTGCGAGCCGACGTTGCCGAACCCCTGCAGCGCGACCGTGGCCCCGTCCGCTTTGCGTCCTAAGCGTGAGAGGGTTTTCAGCGTTAGCAGCCCGACGCCACGGCCAGTGGCTTCTTCGCGGCCCGGTATGCCGTAATGCTCGACCGGCTTGCCGGTCACCACACCGGGGTTAAAGCCGTGGTACTTGGCGTACTGGTTCATGAACCAAGCCATTTCCTCATGGCCCGTTCCCATGTCGGGTGCGGGGATGTCGAGGTCGGGGCCGATAACCACACAGATGGCGTCGACAAACTTGCGCGTGACGCGTTCTTTTTCTTCTTTGCTCAGGTCGCGGGCGTTGACGGTCACGCCCCCCTTCGCTCCGCCATAAGGCAGGTTCACGATCGCGGTCTTCCAGGTCATGAGCGACGCCAGACCCCGCACCTCGTCCAGGTCCACATGGTGGTGGTAGCGCAAACCCCCCTTGTAGGGGCCGCGGGCACTGTTGTGCTGCACACGGTAAGCAATCAGCGTTTCAAGCGTGCCATCGTCTCGCTTCAGGGGGATCTGCACGGTCAGCTCGCGTTCGGGCTGAACGAGCAGTTTGCGCAGCGAGGCATCAAGCCCTAGCTCGTCGGCGCCCTTATTAAAGTAGTGCTGAACCGCTTCGAAGGCTTGCATTAAGGGGGGCGCCGCTGTGGTTACGGGAAGATACGATGGGCTAGAGAAGAATTTGACTGTAGGAAAGCCTTCCTCCGTCCGCAACGCCGCGTCATGCTCGTGCCCCCCCCCGGAACACTCGTACTGACGCCATCCCTAGCCTCGCGGCTAGGGATTTTGATCCTGATTTTCACCGGAGCTTCGGCGTTAGGGTGTGGCGATACGGCACCGCCGATTCGCTCGGCTCCCGCCCCGCAGGGTGGGTCCCCGGCCCCCGGCGCAAGCCAAGCCCCGAGCGTTGTCGCGCCGTCGGACCAAACCTCAGCGAGAGAACCAGGCACAAACCCCGTGCCCGACGACGGCCGCATACTGTGGCGTCGTCCCACGCCCGAGGCTCCCCCAATTGATTCGCGTCTGGTTCCCGAAAACAGCGAGCTGGTGGTGCTCGCCCGCCCCGCCAAGCTGCTAGCCGATACGGAAGGGGCAAAAGCCTGGACCGCCGCGGGGGCCCTCGGCCAACACGCCATGAGCGCAATCGCCCGGGCGGCGGCGGGCCGCCCTGCTGAAGTCGGGCGCGTCGTTGTCGGCGTGGCAAGCGGGCCGAGCTATGGGCAATTCAAGACCACGCTGATCGTCGAGCCCCAAGCGAGCGCAACGCCGCCACTGCTGCCGTCGGCGTTCGATCGGCTGCTCGCCACTTCCTCTGCTGACAGTCAGCTGAGCGTGCTGGTCTCGCTCCCATGGCTGCTGGGCGAAGGGGCTGCGCTCTTTGAGGCCCAAGCGACACCGGCGCTTGAGACGCTGCGCCAGGAGATCGACGAGGAATGGCGTTGCGCGCTGCTGAGCGTGCAGCTAGTCGGAGTGGACGGCCCCCTGTACTGGGAAGTGCGACTCGTCGGCGGGGCCGGCGTGCCCGAGCGGCTCCGTGGTAAAGGGCTTGCCGAGCGTGCCTCGAAGTGGGCCGATGAACTGGAGCAAACACTCAGCGTGCAACCGGTCACGCCGCACTCCGCGAAGCTGCTGTCAGCCGCTCCGGCGATGCTGCGGGCAGCCGGACGATTGGCTCGGGTCGGAGCCGACGACGGCCAAACCGTGATCAACGGCTACCTGCCGCGCAACGCGCTGCACAATCTGGTGCTGGTCGCGGAGCTGCTGGTTGCTGAACATCTTGAAACAAGCCCCTCAACAACCCCTGAGCCCGCTAGCACGCTGACGCTGCAGCAACGGCTCGACCGACCAATCTCCCTGCAATTGAACCGAGAATCACTTGTAACGGCCGTAACGATTCTCGCGGAGACGATCGGCGTACCAATCACGATCAACGGGCGTGACTTACAATTACAGGGCATCACCCGGAATCAGATGGTCTCGCTCGACGCCCGGCAGCAAACCGCCGCCGAGACGCTGGTTGAGGTCCTTCGCCGGGCCAATCCTGATCGCGAAGCGGCCGGTGCCAGCGACCCTCGGCAGCAGCTTGTGTACGTGATCCGCGATTCGCCGCCAGCGATTATCCTCACCACCCGCGCCGCGGCACGGGAGCGGGGCGAGCCCCTGCCCGCCGTGTTTATCGAGTAAGTCGGGCCCGCAAACTGAAATCGTCAGGGCCCCCACCAACGAATCGTTCCTCGCCCGCTGTCTGTTCTCCCGCTTTCGCTCCTCGCCGATCCGCTGGCCGTTTTGACACCCTTCCGCATCCACTGCGAAACCTGCCAAACGCCCCTTCGGGTGCGCGATCCGGGCTTCATCGGCGAGGTACACGCGTGCCCTAAGTGCGGGAGCATGGTGCAGATTGTGCCGCCCGATACCGCCGAGCAAAGCGCCGCTCAAGAAACTCCGGTGCCGGGATCCGGACCAACAACGCTGGTCCTTGGTTCGACGCTGGAAACGCTCGACACCGACCAAACACTAGCGGACGCAGGCAACGCATCGATCGACGAGCAGCTGGCGGCCAGCGCGAAGCTCGCCGATGACGTCGCCGCAGCGACCGCCCCCCCTGCCCCCGCGGTTCCAACCCCCAAGTTCTGGAGGCACCCGGGACTAATGGCAGCCGGGGGCATCGGCTTCTTCACGATCGGAGTGACCCTGACCTTATGGCTCCGGCAATTAGGCCCCTCCGCGCCCGAGCCCTCCCCGAATCGCCCCCTCGCCACCGCGGCGTCAGAGGCTCCGCTATTTCACGCCGGCGAACAGCCGCCTATCGAACCCTCAACCCCCCAATCCTTGCCAAGTTCCGCGGGGCAAGCACCGATCGAAGAACCGGCAGGGGATGCCGAACTGGTGTCGATCGGCACCGCTAACCTTCCCTCGGTAGAGAGCCCGTCGATCGAGAACCCGTCGGAAGCCGTTGAAGCAGAGCCGGCAGCGGGGTCAGCCACCGCTGATGCCGAAACTCGGTCGTTACCGAGCCCGCCGCCCGACGAAGCCGATTCCGATCTTCTAGCGAGCACGGCCACAACGCCCTTTGAAGCGACGGCCTCGCTGACTCCGCCAGCTGACTTTGATCCGCTGGAGTACGACCCGGCAACCATCGAACTGGTACTGCGAAGCCCCTCGGCGACCGACTCGCTGGACGCCCCCCACGCCGATTCCGAGGGGTCGCCCCTCGATCCGCTGCCCGACGAGTCTTCGGCTCCCCCAACGGCCGAGGCCCTACTTGACCAGCAGCTTGCCGAAAAGGCTCGGCACAATGGCGTGCTGGTGGTGCGTGGCCCAACGTCAGATCCCGACAACCAACCACCAACCCTCTCTGCCGAGCGGCTGCTCGCGGTCACGCTGCCCGAATCCGATCTGACCGAAGCGCCGCTCTCAGCAGCGATCGACTTTTTCTCGGCGCTCTCCGGGACACCAATCAGCCTGACCCCAGCGGCCTTACGCAGAGCAGGGATCGATCCGCGTACGACGATCTCGTTCGTCGGGCTTAACGCATCGATCAGCGAGGTGCTTAGCGAAGGGCTAGCGTCGCGCCGGCTGATGCTGCGCACCGAAGGCGCTCAAGCGATTATCGAACGCCTCGGGGCCAGCGAACAACGCCGTGTAACCCATCGGCTGGAAGACTTGGCAGGGGACGGAGTTGAAGACTTAGAACAACTGCTACGCCGCTTCGGTCCGCCGAGCGTTGCGAGCGCAACAATCGAATCCAACGGACTCCTGACGATCGAGGCCCGCCAAGCCGAGCAGTATGACTTGCTCGTCTTTTGCGAGCGCTTGCGCGTTGCGCGGGGACTGCCACCGCAGACACGTTATCCGCGGTCGCGGCTGGTGTCAGAGCCGGCGTTAAAACTCCTCGACAAACCACTTTCACGACGAACCACTTTTAGCTTTGTCGAGCCAACGCCGTTGCGCGACATCTTTGAGCACGTGGCGAACCTCACCCGGCTGACGATTCTCATCGACTGGCCTTCACTCGCCGAAGACGCGGGCCTGGGACCGCGTTCAACGCTCAGCGCTGCCACCACGAATCGCCGGTGGTCTGACGCGCTCGAGGGTTTGCTCGAAGCGCTGGATCTCGGCTGGGTGCCGATCGATGGCCGGACCGTTTGGATCGCCAGCCGCCAGAAGCTGGCAGCGGAGCCGGTAATCGATTTCTACCCGGCTTCGCCCGCCGCGGGGCCGGGGCTGGCCGAACGGCTCGCACCAGCCCACCCGCAAGCAGAGATCGTTTACGATCCCCGCTCGCGGTGCGTGCTGGTCCGTGGCAATCTGGCTGCGCACCGGGCCGTCTGGCAAGCCGTTTCAACGGCCACGTCACGCGAAGGCTGAGAAATCGCAGCCCCCCGTACGCAAAAGCAAGCGGGCTAGAGCGTGCGATCGACCGCCTCAGCGATCCGACGACACTCGGCCATCATCTGCGCGAACCCCTCGCACGAGAGAGTTTGGTAGCCATCGCTCTTGGCGTTCTCAGGGTCGGGATGCACCTCGACGATAACACCGTCGGCACCCGCGGCGATTGCCGCCTTGGCCATGGCGGGAACGAGGCTTGTGTGGCCGGTGCCGTGGCTCGGATCGATCACCACCGGCAGGTGCGTCTTCTGCTGCAGGTACGGCACGGTTGCCAGCGGAAGCGTGAAGCGGGTGTGCGCCTCGAAGGTGCGGATGCCGCGTTCGCAAAGCATTACGCGTGCATTCCCGCCATCGAGGATGTACTCGGCGGCGAGCAACATCTCGTCGATCGTCGCACTAGGGCCACGCTTCAGCAGTACCGCAGCATCGGCCTTGCCGCACGCTTCGAGCAAGCGGTAGTTTTGCATGTTGCGGGCACCGATCTGTAGCACCTCGGCGTAGCCGGCAACCAGATCGACATCCTCGGGGGAAACCACTTCCGTGACGATCGCCAACCCGGTCTCTTGCCGCGCAGTCGCGAGCAGCTTGAGTCCTTCCTCCTTCATCCCTTGGAAGCTGTAGGGGCTGGTACGAGGCTTGAAGGCACCGCCGCGAAGAGCCGTGGCACCCGCGGCCTTAACCGCCTTGGCGGTCTCGACAATCTGCTCCTCGCTTTCCACGCTGCACGGCCCGGCGATCATGCCGATCGCTTTCCCTCCCACTTCGAGCGTGCCGGCCTTCACCAGCGAGGTTTCGTGATGGGCCTCACGGCTGGCGAGCTTGTAGGGGGCGAGCACCCGCATGACGGTGTCTACGCCGGGAACGCTTTCTAACGCCGAAACACCGATGACGCGCTCGTCGCCGATCGCGGCGACGACGGTCCGTTCGGTACCGCGGAGCACGTTGGCCTTCAAGCCAAGCTGCTCGACGTGCTTGACCAGGTGTTGCAGGTTTTCCTCAGTGGCAGAGGTTTTCATGACGACGATCATCGGTCGAGAGTCCAGGGACGAGGGGAGAGTGGCGGAGCGGGTGGCAGGAAACTTGGCAGGCGTGTGTGAGACGCTTCACGCAAGATGGGAAGAACTCGTGCGCCGCGAATCGATGGTAAGGCTACGAAAAAAGCCCCGGGGACCGCTCTGGTTCCCGGGGCTTTCGCTGTTTTGTTAGCGATCTGGCGGCGTTATGCACGACCTCCGGCCCCGGGACCCGTAAAAAACGGGCCGGTAAAGGAAAACCAGAAGCCATAACGATACGCACAGTTCATATCCGCAGTATCGACTCGAAAGCACCGCGGGGCAAGCAGAAATCATCGGCTCGCCCCCGGCAGATTGCGATCTACACTACTAAGGACCTAATTCACCGGATAAAAAACGCTATGAGATTCCCCTGCTGCCATGCCCGCTTGGCCCTCATCGGCGTTCTTACAGGAGCCCTGATCGGTATGACGACACCTGCTAACGCCGCCCCAGAGGGGGCCTCCGACCCGGCTCCCGCCCCTGTCGCAAGCCACCTTGCTCACGCCACGGTGGGGGGCGGCTGCTTCTGGTGCACCGAAGCGGTCTTTGAAGCAACGACCGGGGTCGTGTCGGTCGTCAGCGGCTACGCCGGCGGCCCCCGACCCAACCCCACCTACGAGGCGGTCTGTACGGGATCAACGGGGCACGCTGAGGTCGTCCAGATCGCCTACGATCCCGCGCAGGTCAGCTTCGCCAAGTTGCTCGAGATCTTCTTCAAGACCCACGACCCCACCACACTCAACCGACAAGGCGTCGACAGCGGCACCCAGTATCGCTCGGTCATCTTCTACCACGACGAAGAGCAGCGCCGCACGGCCGAGGCAATCAAGGAAAAGCTCGACGCATCAGGTGCCTACAGCGGACCGATTGTTACGGAGATCAGCCCGCTGCCCGCGTTCTTCGAGGCCGAAGCGTATCACCAGGACTACTTCGCCAAGAATCCGTATCAGGGCTACTGCCGAGCGGTGATCGCGCCCAAGATGGAAAAATTCCGGCAGGCTTTTGCTGACGCGCTAAAGTGAAACTCGCTTCGGCCGGCTGCGACTGAGAAGGCAAGCAAACCAAAACAATCGGGAGTCGTTAAACAACGAGAGGTGAGGCTATGCAAAAGTACTTCGTCTTTGGCTTGGCGGCGGCCGGACTGGTCGCGGTAACGGGACTGACCTTGGTGGCGGTCGCCCAAGAATCGGTCACGGCGACGACCGATTGGACGGCGATCGATTGGAAGTCGCGCCTGACACCCGACCAGTACTACGTGACGCGTCAGTCCGGCACGGAACGCCCGTTCAAGAATGCCTATTGGGATAACACTGAGCCGGGCGACTATCACTGCGTCTGCTGCGACCTGCCGCTGTATTCCTCTGATAGCAAGTACAAATCGGGAACCGGGTGGCCCAGTTTCTTTCAGCCGATCGCCTCCGGGGCAGTTGCCGAGCACGAGGATCGCGGCTGGCTGATGGTACGCATCGAGACCCGCTGCGCCCGGTGCGATGCTCACCTGGGGCACGTCTTCGACGACGGACCTCAGCCAACCGGCAAGCGCTACTGCATGAACTCGGCAGCACTACGGTTTGTGCCCGCCGAAACCGCAGCGGCTGCCGAATAGGCAAGCCCCGCGGATCAATGCCGCTAGCGGTATCCGGGTTGGTCCGAGTTGGTGGGGCAACTCGTTGAGAAATAAGTAGAACTAGCCTGCTCCGATCCCTAGCGTTTGGAGCAACCCTGCCTACGCATGCGAATTGCCGCGCTGAAGGATTCAGTCCTTCAGCACGAACGTTACCATCAGGGTCACCCGATAAGCGGTGATCTTGCCTTCCGAGACCTCAACCTTCTGGTCCTTGACCCAGGCACTCTTAACGTTCTCAAGCGTCTTGCACGAACGGCTCACGCCTTTCTCGATAGCGTCTTCAAAGCTCTTCTTGCTCGAGGCGATAATCTCGGTAACGCGGGCGACCGACATGGTGTCAGCTCCAATCGATTGAAAAGAAAAAAGACGCGGGCGGTAATTTCCTCCGCACTGTGTGCGGGGCGGCCACTTTACTTGGCGGGTTCCAGCAGAAGCTGGACCTCCCAGTACTTCTCGCGATCAGGGACCATTGGGCTGTTGTAACCGAAGACCCTGAACGAGGCTTCCCCCGTCCCCTGCCGACGATACTCGCTCTGCGTGGCGAGCCAGTCTTCCAGTCGCTTGGCGGCGTCAGCGGCGGTCGCTTCGTTCATGCGACCCCGCATGCCCAGCGAGGCGACGATTGTCGCGGCCGTATCCGTGACTTCCACACGGTCGATCGCTCCGGGCGAACCCACCTTAGTGTTCTGGTACAGGAACGCCATCTGGCCATCGCCCTTGACGCTGTCGGCCCGATTCATCTCGACCGGGGCCGTCATGGGGATGCCCTGCGTTTGGATATGGCTAAACAGCGGCCAGAAGCTCGCACCAACCGCTTTTCGGTAGGACGGGTAGGTTTTCAGCTCGATCACGCCGACCGGCGTATAGGCGGGGAAGCCTTCGGGAATGGGTGCCTCGGCCCGCGGCCGAAACGACAGCATCTCGTGGGCCGATTCGAGCTCGCCCGACTCGATCGCCTCACGGGCGGGGCTGTGTGGGGCGAGCCGCTCAGCCGCCGCGGGCAGGTCGGCAAGCAACTCAGCCACATAGGGGGGTGCCGTCATTCGCTCTACCGACGCGACCGCGGCGTAGGCAATGCCGCCGAGGGTGGCGATCGCCCCCGTAACCACCAACCAAGCCTTTCGTGTCCAGCGCATCGCTTCGGTCTCCCAGAACAAAGAATTCAACCCCGATCGCGAGAGGCTTCGCTCATGCCACCTACGCGGATGCAGCCAAGCCTTGATTAGCGTGACAGAATCGCGGGGGCTCGTGCAACTCAGCGCGTGATCAATTTCCGCGGACGCTAGCTACGCGCGGGCAGGTTCATAGCCCAGGTTGGGCGACAACCAGCGCTCGACCTCCGCCAGCGGCATTCCCTTACGACGGGCGTAGTCTTCCACCTGTTCGCGGCTGAGCCGATCAACGGCAAAGTAACGCGCCTCGGGATGGGCGAAGTACAGCCCGCTCACGCTCGCCGCCGGATGCATCGCGTAGCTTTCGGTGAGCCGGATGTTGATCGCTTTCTCTACACCTAGCAGATCGAACAGGGTGCGCTTCTCCGTGTGATCCGGTTGAGCCGGGTACCCGGGAGCCGGGCGGATGCCCCGATAGCGTTCCTTGATGAGATCTTCGCTCGTATAAGCTTCATCCAAGCCGTAGCGCCACTCCTTGCGGACCCGCTCGTGCAGGCACTCGGCAAAGGCTTCGGCGAAGCGGTCTGCCAGGGCTTTCACGAGGATCGAGTTGTAGTCGTCGTGATCGGCGTCGTACCGAGCGGAAAGCTCATCGCAGCCGATGCCCGTCGTGACCGCAAACCCGCCGACATGGTCGGCCAAGCGAGCGTCGATCGGCGCGATGTAGTCGGCCAGGGAGCGATACTCTCGCTGGTCTTTGCGCTGCCATTGCTGCCGCAGGCAGTGCAGTCGGCAGCGTTCCGCCGACCGGCTTTCGTCCGTGTAGACAACAATGTCTTCACCGTCCGTCGCGGCGGGGAAGAAACCGTAAACCCCCTTGGCGGTTAGGAGTTTCTCCTCGATCAGCTTGTCGAGCATCGCCTGGGCATCGTCAAAGAGGCGTTTGGCCTCTTCGCCGACCACCTCATCCTCAAAGATGCGAGGGTACTTGCCGCGCAGCTCCCAGGTAAGAAAGAACGGACTCCAGTCGATATAGTCCCGCAGTGTCGCGAGCGGAAAATCTTCCAGCACGCGCACGCCGGTAAACTCCGGCTGAGGAATATCGACCGTCGACCAGTCGGTTGGAAAACGGCGGAGCTTGGCTTCCTCGAACGGAGCGAGTGTCACCTGCTGACGCTGGTGATAGCTCTTCACAAGGTCGGCCTGCAGCCGCCGATTTTCGGCCTGGAAGGTCTCGCGCGATTCGGGATTGATCAGCTTCTCGACCACGCCGACCGACCGCGACGCGTCGAGCACGTGCGTGACGCCTCCGCCGGCGCTCGTCGCTTCGTAGTGGGGAGCGATCTTGACGGCGGTGTGCTTGGCACTGGTGGTAGCCCCGCCGATGAGCAGCGGCGTGGTCATCCCACGACGCTGCATCTCGCGGGCGACATGCACCATCTCGTCGAGACTCGGCGTGATCAGCCCCGACAGGCCGATGACATCGACCCCCTCTTTCTCGGCGGTTTCGAGAATCGTTTCGGCAGAGCACATGACGCCGGTGTCAATCACTTCAAAGTTGTTGCACCCGAGCACCACGCCAACGATGTTCTTGCCGATGTCGTGGACGTCTCCCTTGACGGTTGCCATGAGGATCTTGCCGCGTGCTTTCCCGGCCGTGCCCGCCTCTTCTTTCTCGGCTTCCATGTAGGGGGTCAGGTAAGCGACCGCCTTTTTCATGACGCGCGCGGATTTGACGACCTGCGGCAAGAACATCTTGCCGGCACCGAAGAGATCGCCGACGGTGCTCATGCCGTCCATCAGCGGCCCCTCAATCACGTTCAGGCAGCGCGGGTACTTCTGACGGGCCTCCTCAGCATCTTCTTCGATGTGCTTGACGATGCCCTTGATGAGCGCGTGCCGGAGACGTTCCTCGACCGGGCCTGCACGCCAGGCATCGTCCACCACAGCCTGGGCCCCCTCTTGTCCGCGAACCGTCTCCGCAAATTCGACGAGTCGCTCGGTCGCGTCGTCGCGCCGATTGAGCAGAACATCTTCCACAAGTTCCTTGAGGCGTGGCTCGATCTCGTCGTACACCGCCAACTGGCCGGCGTTGACGATCCCCATATCGAGGCCCGCCTTGATCGCGTGGTACAGAAACGCCGAGTGCATGGCCTCGCGTACCACGTCGTTGCCCCGGAAGCTGAAGCTGATGTTCGAGACGCCGCCCGAGATCTTCACGCCGGGGCACTCGCGCTTGATTCGCGACGTGGCGTTGATGAAATCGAGCGCGTAGTTGTTGTGTTCCTCGATGCCCGTAGCGACGGTCAAGATATTGGGGTCAAAGATAATGTCTTCAGCCGGGAAACCCGCTCCGCCTTCAGCTTCCGGCTTGACGAGCAGTTCGTACGCCCGCTGACAGATCCGTACCTTGTCGTCTTCCGTGGCGGCTTGCCCCTGTTCGTCGAACGCCATCACTACCGCCGCGGCACCAAAGTCGCGGCACAGCCGCGCCCGGCGGAGGAACTCTTCTTGGCCGTCTTTCAGGCTGATCGAGTTGACGATGGACTTGCCCTGTACCGCGCGCAGCCCTGCCTCGAGGACCGACCACTTGCTGCTGTCGATCATGACCGGCACCGCGGCGATGTCGCCCTCGCCGGCGATCAGCCGGAGGAACTTGGTCATGACCGCCTCGGAGTCGAGCAGCCCCTCGTCCATATTGACGTCGATCACGTTGGCACCGTTCTGCACCTGCTCGCGCGCGACCTCGATCGCCTCTTCGTAGTTCTCCTCCTTGATTAGACGCGCAAACTTTCGGCTGCCCGTGACGTTGGTCCGCTCGCCGATCATCAAAAAGTTGGCATCGGGACGCAGCTCCATCGGCTGCGTACCGCTGAGCCGCAAACGGCTGGGAACGGTGGTGCGCTGATGCGGCTTGCTGTTCTGCAGCCGTTCGGCCATCGCGGCGATGTGATCGGGGCTCGTCCCGCAGCAGCCGCCGACGATGTTCACCCAGCCGTTGTCGGCATACTCGCCAACCATGTTGGCCATGGCCCCCGGCCCTAGGTCAAATTGCCCCATCTCGTTGGGCAGGCCCGCGTTGGGGTGACAGCTTATCGGCACGCTCGCGACACGCTGCATCTCTTCCAGATGCGGTCGCATCACGTCTGGTCCGAGCGCGCAGTTCATGCCGACCGACAGCATCGGGAAGTGGGCGATCGCGTTCCAGAAGGCTTCGACACTCTGCCCGGAGACGAACGTGCCACCCCCTTTGTCGAACGTGCCAGAAACCATCACCGGCACGCGCGTTCCGGAGTGGTCAAAGTACCGCTTGAACGCCACCAAGCAGGCCTTAAGGTTGAGCGTGTCGATGACGGTTTCCGCCAACAAGATATCGACGCCCGCCTCAACCATCGCCTTGGTCTGCTGGTAGTAAGAATCGACCATGGTGTCGAACGTCACGTCGCGATGGCTGGGATCCTCGACGCTGGTCGAGATCGCCATCTGCTTGGACGTCGGGCCGATCGATCCTGCACAGAAGCGTGGCTTGTCCGGGTTTTGCTCCGTGAACTCAGCGCACGCCTGCTTGGCCAACCGAATCGCGGCCGTGTTGATCTCGTTGCACAGCGCGAGCGGATCGTGACCGGCTGCCTCGAACTCAAAGTCGAGCATCCCCACCGGGCTCGCCCCGAAGGTGTTGGTCTCGATGATGTCCGAACCAGCCTTCAGATAGCGCCGATGGATCTCGAGGATCGCGTCGGGCTTGGTGATACAGAGCAGATCGCCAAAGTTCTTGAGGTCTTTGTGGTGCTCGGCAAACCGCTCGCCGCGGACCTCGGCCTCACCGATTCCCAGGGCTTGGATCTGTGTGCCGGTAGCCCCGTCCAGGAGCAGGATCCGCTCCTTCAGTAGGTGCTCTAGCTGTTCGGTCTTGTTCTCAGCAGCGGTCAGCAGCATCGCTTCTTGGTCCCGTTGGGTTGTTCCCTGGCGCAAGCCATCGGCAGCAGAGCCCGCAGTATCGCTGGCGTGCGATCCAAAGCCAAGCGGCAAAACGGCTTACGCAGCTGCGCACGACACCCCTCTCCCACTGGCCCGCCCTTGTAAGAGCTAACCAACGAGACCGAGTTACCGGACCAAATTTCACGAGCGAGGCAGCCCGCCAGCCCACGAACCGCTCTGCTGACGAGGGGCCTCGGGCTACTTACTTGTTACTTGCTGCCGGAACAGAAACCTTGCGGCCCCCCACATAGCCGCGACAGCTCGGGCCGCCACAGTGGCACTCGAACGCCCGAAACAGGACATCTTCGGTGTGATCGTAATCCATCGTCAGCAGTTCCCCCGGAAGGATATCTCGGACCGCGGTGAACAGCAGGGTCTCGACCTCGAGTTCTGAATTAGGATCGCAACTATGGAGCGTTTTTCCCGCAAACCAAGGATCGTCCAAATGCAGTTCGGGACCAACCTGTAGCGAGTGCAGGGTCATCTGCTTGGTGAGCTGGCCGTTCATTCGGAAGAGAATCTCCCCCCGCTGAAACGCCCGCAGCACAAGAATCCCCTGCCCCCGTTGATCGTCCACATCGATTACTTTGAACGCTTCGGCCGACGGCTCATCGGCCACCATCGGCAGATGATCCGGATAGATTCTCATTTGCGAAAGAAGACCTCGCAGCTCAAGGAAGTTGGCGAAAGGAACTCCTCAACCACGCTTCGAACGGTTTCCTCAGCGAACGATTTACAGCTGAAAACATCCAGGTACATGTCGCGGTGGGCGTCGTTCGTGTGGATCGTTATCGAGCTGGTCTGGATGAGTTGCACGCCCGAGATACCAACTTCATGCCCCTCACCGAACCTCGCGACGATCGGGGGTCCGTAACGGACCATATCGATGTCATCCGCCAAGCGTTGCAAGAAATCGTACAGCCGTTCGATCGAGAGGATGCCTTCGTTGCACGATAAGGCAGTCGCGATCAGATGTTGACCGTAGTGCGGCTCGCCGTTGTGTTGGAGTCGGCGATACTCGGTTAGAGCTTGTGTCATCTGCGGCGGGGGTTTCCAGTGTTCAGGCGCGGTTAGCTCGGGCGAGGGGCAGCGTGGCCCATCGGCTAACCGTCCTCGACGGGACAAAAAGTGAACGCGAACGGCTAACAGGCAGGATCAGAACAGCCCAGCGCGACGCGGGGCGCTCGGTGGGAACGACAACGTGAAGACACACGCGGTCAGCGTTGCAGTGCGAGTCGTCGGAGGCCGGCCTATCGCGATCGTGAGCGATGCCGACCTGAGTCGCGTTCAGAAAATGGTGTTATCGAACGACCCGTAAGACCGAATGTGGGTGATGTCTCTCGATCTTGCAAGGCGCTGGCCGGCGAGATTCTGCGGAACCAAGCGTCGAGGTCTCGCATAAGGATCAAAGGGGCAGCTCTCATCGCTGCCCCTGGGCAGCAGTCTCGCCTCAAGGCTCCAGACGGCAGCGGGTGAGGGCCTCAACCCCATCAGCAGCCGCGGGAGCCCGAATCGGCCTGCCAACTGCCCCGTTTACAAGGCGAACTAGGGTGCTAGTGGGCCTTGCCCTTAACCCCTCTAGGGCACTATTCTTAGGGGCTTACGACCGCCAGCGTAGCTTCAATTGGCAGAGCACCGCATTCGTAATGCGGGGGTTGCGGGTTCGACTCCCGCCGCTGGCTTTACGACCCGGCCGCTACAGATTTCACGCCCGATCGCTACAAATCCGGCCGCTACCCAACCTTTCACGACAATGCGGCTGCATATCGGGTCGTCTGGCTTAATCAGCCGGCTGAAGTCCCGCTGTTTGCTGCTTTGCCACCGACCGTTCCGCCGTTCGGACGCCCGAGCGCCCACAACCCGAGCGTTTTAACTCCCATGTCTATCGGTCTCGACCTCGATATCCGTCAGTCAATCGTTTCAACCGCCGCCTTTGGTCCGCGGGAGATTGACGAGATCACCGCAGCGATCGCCGCCAATTACGCCCGCTATGGCGACCTGCGCGACGCCGTGCAGGAACTTGAGAGCCAGCCCGGCCGCTCGCCGGCCACCTCTGCCAAGCTGGGGGTGTGCCAGTATCTGCTCGGCCGCTATCGCGACGCCATCGAGGTGCTGACCAAGGCCGACGGCGGAGCCCTGACGCACTTTTATCTGGGCAAAGCCTACCTCGCCCTGGACCGCTACGAAGAGGCGTTCACCGCCTACGAGTCGGCCGGCAAGGCGGGCTACGACAAAGACATCATCGCCCTCGCTAAGGCCGAAGCAAAGCGCTACGCGGGCGACGCGACAGCCGCTCTCAAGCTGCTGGACGATCTGAGCGGGGCCGTCGAGCAGACCGCCGAGTACCTCTACCAGCGTTCGATGACCGTTCAGGCCTTGTCCGGCAACCCGGAAGAAGTCGTGGCGCTTCTGGAACGGGCCGTCGCCTCGCGTGCCTCGCACGCCGGTGCCCTGTTCGGCTTGGCGCTGCAGAACGATCGCTCGGGCAACGACGATTACGCCCGCGAGCTGTACGAGCGGGCAGCTCAGCAATTCCCAACCCACGTCGGCACGCTGCTGAACCTCGGCATTCTTTACGAGGACCTGGAGCAGTACGAGCGTGCCAAGGGCTGCTACCAGCGGATCCTTGACGCCTACCCCGCCCATCCGCGTGCCCGGCTGTTCTTCCGCGATGCGGACGGCAGCCGCGACATGTTCTACGACGAAGAGGCCCGCCGTCAGCAGGATCGCCTGTCGCAGGTGCTCTCGGTCCCCGTGACCGACTACGAGCTGAGCGTTCGGAGCAGAAATTGCCTGCAAAAGATGGGCATCATGACCCTCGGGGACCTGACCGAGACCACCGAGCAAGAGCTGCTGCAGAGCAAGAACTTTGGCGAGACCTCGCTAATCGAGATCCGCGAGATGCTCCACTCCAAGGGCTTGGAGCTCGGCCAGTTCGCCCATCAGAAGCGCGAAGAAGAACCGCTCTACTCGCCGGACAGCATGTCGGCCGACGAACGCGCCCTGATGGATCGCCCGATTTCGGATCTGAGCCTCTCCGTACGGGCACGCAAGTGCATGGTCCGCCTAGGACTTACGACCGTCGGCGAACTCCTGCGTCGCACCCCCGACGACCTGCTCGAGTGCAAGAACTTCGGCGTGACCAGCCTCAACGAGGTGCGTGAAAAGCTCACGGCACATGGCCTTAAGCTCCGCGGCGAGGCGTGAGCTTAACCATCGGTCGGCGTGCGAAAGACCGGCTTGAAATGCGGGCTTGCCACTCATTTGGGCGGGCTTGCAGGCCAACAATCTTTTGCTCGGCGACTACCTTTGGTGATGCCCGCGGCTGCCAGATCGTGCCGGGCCGGCAATCTCTTTGGGGGCCTAAAACCTAATGGCCTCGCCCGCCGTTCGCTACGAATTGTTGAGCGTCGATCCGTCGGGAGCCCGCCGCGGTCGACTGCACACCCCGCACGGGACAGTCGAGCTGCCCACGTTTATGCCGGTCGGCACCCTCGGCACGGTCAAAGGGGTCGATATCGAGCGCCTGGCCGACACCGGCGCACAGATCGTGCTGGGCAACACCTATCACCTAGCGCTGCGACCGGGCGAAGAGGCGGTCCGTTCGCTCGGCGGCCTGCACCGTTTTTCCGGCTGGGAAGGCCCCATGCTGACCGACTCGGGCGGCTTCCAAGTCTTTAGTTTGGCTCACAAACGCAAAGTCACGGAGCAAGGGGCCCGCTTTCAATCACACATTGATGGCTCGCTGATTGATCTGACCCCCGAACGATCGATCGCGATTCAGGAAGCGCTCGGGGCCGACATCGCGATGGTGTTTGACGAGGTCGTCGAGCTGCCCGCCCCACCCGAAGCCGTACGTTCGGCAATGCTTCGCAGCCTGCGGTGGGCCCGCCGCTGTGTGGATGCCGCGAAGCGAACCGACGACCAATCGCTGTTTGGCATCGTCCAAGGCGGTCTCGACGCCGAATTGCGGGCCGAGTCGGCGGCCGGTTTGACCGAGATCGGGTTTGCGGGTTACGCAATCGGCGGGCTGAGCGTCGGCGAGCCCCCTGCCGACATGTACCGGGCGATCGGTTTCACGACGCCCCACCTGCCAGCCGACAGGCCCCGCTACCTGATGGGGGTCGGTACCCCCCGCGACCTGCTGGAGGGGATTGAACGCGGCGTGGATATGTTCGACTGTGTGATGCCGACACGCAACGGACGCAACGCCCTCGCGTTTACCGACACGGGGACAATCCGCCTTCGCAACGCCTGCCACACGCTTGACGAGCGTCCGCTGGACGAAGGGTGCCCCTGCCTAGCCTGCCGTCGCCACAGCCGCGGCTACCTGCGACACCTCTTTCGGGCGGGGGAGATGCTGGGCCCGATGCTGGTCTCGGTCCATAACCTGACCCACTATCAGCGGCTGATGGAGGCCGCCCGGGCAGCGATCGAGGCGGGCCACTACGCGAGCTTCAAGCAGCGGCGTCTGGCGGAATGGGGATTCGCGGCGTAACCCTCAGCGGCGCAAGGCGTTTCCCCTTTCGCGCTTGCGGCACTCCCCGTATGATTCTCGATTCGGCTCGCCCGGATGCGGCAGAAAACTGCGGCAGAAGGCCGAACCCTCCGTGTCCGCCGAGACGCCGCCGCCCGCTCAAGAACCGTCGCCGTGCTGATTTCCTCGCTGCTCACTGTCATCCCGCTCCTCGCCGAAGGGGGTGCCGCCGCTCCAGGTGCCGCCAACCCTTGGTTGCAGTTCGCCCCGTTCGTGCTCATCGCAACGATGGCGTACTTTGTGTTTGTCGTCCCGCAGCGGGCCAAACAACGGCGCTTCGAACAGATGATCGCCGGCCTGAAAGAGAATGACCACGTCGTCACCTCGGGGGGCATCCACGGGGTAGTGACCAACGTCCAGCGCGATGCCGGCCGACTCACGATTCGCATCGACGACACCACCGGTGCCAAGCTACGCGTCAGCCTCTGGGCCATCGACAGCGTGGTTGGCGATGACCCCCCGGAGAAGACCGCTTAACCACACCTGGTAACTCGACCAAGCTCTTGACCGCTCCAGCGGGCTGATGGGGGTGCCCACCAGCACGCTCCTTAGGCCGACTCAGTGCCAGACGCTCAGATCCTTAACCCCTTTCACAACGCTCCTGTCGTCGCCCGATCGTTCACAAGATTTCCCCTCGGCGCGGCGAACTGAAATACGGCTCGTTTCTCATGGCGATTACGCAAACCTCGTTCGATTCTGCACGCACCGCGCTGGTGCGACTGTTCTTGGTTGCCGCGCTTCTGGGCGCAGTTGCTCCCACGCAGCTGCTGGCTCAGGCCGACACGGCCGAAGCAACGGCTACGCAAACCGCGGAGACAGCGGTAGCGTCGCCCGACGAACCGGAGGCCGAGAAACCTGCTGACCAGCAGGCCCCCGCCACGACATCGTCGACCGACGCGGCTACGCCCGCTGCTGACGATGCCCCGACTAAAGCCACCGAAGCGGCAGCCGAAGCTGACGCACCGGTCGCCCCCCCCACCAATTGGGGCATGGTTGCCGCGTGGCTTGGTGCCCTAGTGCTGCCGATCTTGATCGGCCGCTCGATGAGCAAGTCGCTGCGGATGCCCGACTACGCCTGGAAGATCAGCTTGATCCTGGCCGCGGTAGCGTTCTCTTCGATCATTGTGGCCACAGGTGAATTCAAGGGCGGCCCCGACCTGTCGGGCGGAATCACATTGGTTTACGAGCTCGCTGGCGACGCCGAGGGGGCCGCCATCGCGGCGGCCGCTGACGAGGCCCAAAAGCAGGCTGACGACGAAGCCGCCGATGCGGATTCCGAGGAAGAAGCCACCACCGACAACGACGCCGAAGCGCGTCCCCGCGTGGATATCGATCGCCTGATCGACGCTTTGCAGCAACGTGTTGACCCAACCGGTGCCAAAGAAGTTTCGATCCGCAACTACGGCGGTGCGATCGAGATCATCATCCCCAAGGCGAGCGGTGACGATCTTGACTACATCAAGCGGCGTATCACCGACCTGGGCCAACTCGAGTTCCGCATCCCCGCCGACCCCCGGCGCAGCGAAGACGAGCGGATCATCGAGAAATCACTCGCCCTCAGCCCCAGCGAGAAGCTGCTCGTTGAGAACGGCACACCCCGCGCGGAGTGGGTTGAGTACGTCGAGGAAGAATTCCCCGATGACGATCCGCGGATCGTCCGCCGTCAGGCGGGCAACCGCCGCGAGGCCCTCATGCTCCGCGACCGTTACGACGTGACCGGCGAGTATCTGACCCTGGCGGCGATGGGCCGTGACGACGTCGGCCGTCCGACCGTCGATTTCACTTTCAACAACAGCGGCGCACGCCGTTTCGGCAAGCTCACCGGCGACAACCTGCCGAACGAAGCCACCGGCGCGTTCCGCCACTTGGGAATCTTGCTCGATAAGCGATTGATCTCCGCGCCGCGGCTTAACGACCGGATCACGAGTCGCGGAACGATCTCCGGTGCCTCGATGACCGAAGATGAGGTCGCTTACACGATCAGCATCTTGAACGCGGGTAGCCTGCCCGCGGCCCTGAACAAGACGCCGATCAGCGAAGAAACGATCAGCCCGACACTTGGAGCGACGACGATCGAGAAGGGCAAGTGGGCCATCGGCTCGTCACTCGTCGCGGTGCTCGCCTTTATGCTGCTCTACTACCGGTTTGCGGGCTTTGTGGCCTGCTTAGCGCTCGCCGGCACACTGCTCTTGCTGCTGGCGGCGATGGTCCAGCTCCAGGCGGCGTTCACCCTGCCCGGTCTGGCGGGCATCGTGCTAACGGTTGGCATGAGCGTTGACGCCAACGTGCTGATCTTTGAGCGGATCCGCGAGGAATTAAAGAAGGGCGCCAGCCTCCGCATGGCGATCCGCAACGGCTTCGACCGAGCCACCACCACCATTATCGACTCGAACGTCACGACGCTCATCGCCGGTCTGCTGCTGTACGCCGTCGGCACGGGCCCCATTAAAGGCTTCGGCGTGACGCTCATCTTGGGCATCCTGATGAGTATGTTCACCGCGATCTTCTGCAGTCGCGTGATCTTCGATGTCGCCGAGCGCAAGGGTTGGTTGCGGGGCTTGGCGTTCGCCAGTGCGGTCAGCAACACCAACATCGACTTCCTCGGCAAGCGTTACCTCGCCGCAGCGGCGAGTCTCGCCCTGATCGGCCTCGGGCTGGCGGGTGTCTTTGGTCGGGGTGAGAATCTTCTCAATATCGACTTCACCGGGGGGTCGAGCGTCACCATGGTGCTCAAAAAGGACGCCTCGGCACCGATCGCCGAGATTCGCAAAACCCTCGAAACGACCGAACTGGCTGACAAGAATCTGCTTGTGGTCGAACTGGGCGAGTCGGACGCTGACGCCCCCAGCACGCGCTACACGATCAGCAGCAGTCTGGATGACGTCGATGCGGCTGAAGATTTGATCGCCGAGACCTTCGGCGACAAGCTGCAGACCTATTCGGTCAAGCTAGGGTCGGTGAAATCCTTCACCGAGACCGGAGGATTCTCGGGCCACGAGATTCCCCTGGAGTTCAACAAGGATGCCGCCTTTGGCGAAACCGACGGTGTATCGCACGACACGGTAATCGAGCGCGTGCAGCAGATCCTGACGCAGCAAGGTGCCGCGGGGGAACTGCCGCAGCTCGTCAACGACAACTACACGCCGGGCAGCAGCCAGCGGTTCCGCGACTGGACGCTGCGGCTGGGACTGGACGAAGCCAAGACGCTGGCAGTGGGCGAGGCGCTTCGCGATCAGCTCACCGCCGAACCGGTCTTCCCGCTCGCCAACAAGATCGGCGGCCGCGTTGCCGGTGACATGCAGGTTAAGGCGATCAACGCGATCGTCGTGAGCCTGCTGTGCATCATCGGCTATCTCTGGTTCCGCTTCCAGAACGTCTCGTTCGGCTTGGCGGCCGTGGTCGCGCTGGTGCACGACGTGCTGGTGACCCTTGGTGCCATCGCGCTGAGCTCGTACATCGTCTCCAGCGTGCCGGCGCTGGCCAAGGCCTTGCAGATCGACGCCTTCCAGTTGAGCCTGCCGATGATCGCGGCGTTCATCACGATCATCGGTTACTCCTTGAACGACACGATTGTCATCTTTGACCGCATCCGCGAGGTCCGCGGCAAGAGCCCGCGTCTAACGGCCGAGATGGTCAACAAAAGTGTCAACCAAACGCTGGCACGTACGTTGCTGACCTCGCTAACGACATTGATCGTGGTGGTGATCCTCTACTTCTACGGCGGGGCAGGCATTCACGACTTTGCCTTCGCGCTGGTCGTCGGTGTGATCGCGGGAACGTACAGCACGGTCTTCGTGGCGAACCCGGTGCTGCTGTGGCTGCTCAATCGCAACGGCGACGGCACGACCGTCGGCGGCGGTGCCATGAAATCGGCAGCCTGACTTCTTCCGGTGCGCTAACAGGATTTTGTCGGTATGCTGATGGTTGAGGGGGCCGGCACCGGGCCAGCCCCCCCCGCCAGCGTCCGGCACCCCCCCTGTCATCGTCCGGCAAGGTCAAGCCTCCGTGAACACACGATCCTGCGAGGGTGTTCTGGCGGTACTTTTGGCCGTCATGCTCGCTGTCGGCTCAGTTGGCTCGGCCGGCTCAGTCGGCTCGGCCGATCCGGGGGAAACCGCGGGCAAAGACCATACGCAGCGCTTCGGGCGGCTTGTGTCCAAGCACTTGCCTAACGCGATACGCCTCAACGATCGGGTGTTCTCGGGCGGGCTGCCCGAGGGTGACGCCGCTTTCGCTGAGCTCGCCGTGCTGGGCGTGCGGACGGTAATCAGCGTCGATGGCATGCGGCCCGATGTTGCCGCTGCCGAGCGTCACGGACTCCGCTACGTGCATCTGCCGCACGGGTACGACGGTATTCCCGTTGCGCGGACACGCGAATTGGCCAAGGCGGTCCGTGATCTTCCTGGCCCGATCTACTTGCATTGTCATCACGGCAAGCATCGCAGCCCCGCGGCGGCGGGCGTGGCCTGCATCGCCCTCGGGCTGCTGCCCGTCGAGCAGGGCATCGATCTGCTCGAATTCGCCGGCACGAGCCCGCACTACGCGGGGCTCTATGAATCGGTTCAACAAGCCGAGCAGGTCGCAGACCGTGTGCTCGACGACATGACCGTCGAATTCTCGGCGAGCGTCGAGCCGCCGCTGATGGTTGAAGCCATGGTGCAGATCGAGCAACGCTACCGCCACCTAGAGATGTTCGCGGCGGCAGGCTGGCGCTCCCCCGCCGATCATCCGGATCTCAGTCCGGCGCACGAGGCCTTGCTGCTGCACGAGCAGTACAGCGAACTAATTCGGGCCGAACTGGTCACCGCCGCCCTACCCTGTCGGGGCCCCTCCGCCGCTAATCAAGCGGCGTTTGTAGAGCTGCTCCGTGCGAACGAAGCAGACGCGTTGGCACTGGAACAGGCTTTGCGATCTTCCACTCCTGCAGACGCGGCGCGCACAGCGAATCTTGACCAGCAATTACGAGCGATCGGGGCGCGATGCGACCAGTGTCACCACCGCTTCCGCGACGTACCGCTCGACCGCAAAGATGGGCGGGCACAAGACCCGTGAACAGCGGCGCTCCACCGCGATCACCGAGTCACTTGCTCACTTCGTGTAAAGCTCTTGGAACAGCTCGGCGTGCTGCTTGAGGCCGTCGTAGTAGAAGAAAACCTCGCCCTCGAAACCGGCTTCGCGGTTCGCCCGCAGCATGGCGGCAAGGTCTTCGGTCGGCAATTGGTACCCGTCCGCGAGAGACATCAGCACCCCCGGTGCCACCTTCACACGATCGGCAGGAGCAACCTGCGACGCCGCGATCGGCTTGAGCGTCTCGGCGTACCGCTGCGGGGTCTTGCGGTAGACCTGCGGACAGAAGAGGTCTCCCCACCCTTCACGCAACCAGCGGGGCCAGTCCTGCAGATAGTTCTGCAAGCTCCACGGGTAAACGCTCGGAGCCCACGACACGCACAAATCAGGGTCGAGCTGCTTCAGCTCGCTATAAGATCGTTCAACGAATCGGCTGAGCCGATCGGCACGCCACTGTGTCCAATCGCGATCATAAGCGTTCGTCGGCGGGTCGGCACCACCGTGCTCGGCTTGGTAGAGCGATACGGTCAACGGGTCGTAGCCGGCCGTGTTGGGCAGCGCTGGCAGGCGATCGTCTCCCTGCACGCCATCAAGGTCGTAATTCTGGACCGCCTCTTTAAGCATCTCTAGCAGGAACTCTTGTACCGCGGGGTCGAAGGCGTTCATCCATTGAAAGCCATTGCGGCTCACGAGCCGCCCCTGGCGGTCCAGCGCGGCCCACTCCGGATGCTTCTTGAGCAGCGGGCCACCGTCGGGCTTTTGATACGAGCATGAGAAGCCAAACTCAAACCACGCCACCACGCGTAGCCCCTCGGCGTGGGCCGCTTCAATCAGTTCGGCAAGCGGATCACGCCCCTCAAGCCGCGGGTCGATTGTCACGCCAAACTCCCGCCGCATCACCTCGCTCGGATAAAGCGTGTAGCCACGATTCCAGGTGACCACAAAGAGCGTGTTGATCCCCGCCGCCTTGCAGGTCGCAACGGTTCGCTGAGCGTCTTCGACCGAATCGAGCGATTCACTGCCGACATTCGCGACCCACACGCCGCGGATCGGCTGGGCGAGCCACCAGGGCGTCGGCTCCTCGGCCGCCGCGAAGGCGGCACTAAGCAAGAACAACGTCGCCAGCAGCGGTCGTATACGGCAGACTCGCAGATTCATCGGTGCCGTTGCTCCACAGTACGGTTGCGCGCTGTCCCGCCGACCGCGACGAGCAAGCAGCCGAGCAGGCCAAACGCCGTCGGCTCGGGGATGGTGGTTGCTAAAGATAGCGTGGATCGGCCGAAGGCGGCGTTCCACAGGTCGTAATCCAGTTGATTCACAACGCGGTCGCCGTTGGCGTCGGCACGCAGGTCGGTGCTCGAAAAGAGTGTGTCGCGCCACAAGGTGTAGTCCGCCACATCGACCTCGCCATTGCCGTTGAAGTCGGGGAGATCTGCCTCGCGGTGATCGACGAGCAGCTCGACCCCGGACGCGCCGAACAGCGTTAGCTCTCGTGGTCCGGCCGGGAGCCAGCCGCCCGAGACCTCGATCCACCGACTGCCGTTATTGACCAGGATCCGATAGTTGCCGTCCGCCGGCACATCAACCGACCAGCGATTGAAGCCGGACGCGGTGGCGACCGTCGGTGCCGGTCGGTGGTTCGGACCGAAAAAAGGATTGTCGGCCTGCCCCTCTCCCGCGACATCGTAAAAGGCCGTCAGTTGCGTTCGATAATCGTCGCGTACCGCTTTGCTGTAGAAGATGGCATGCCCGGCTGCGCCTGCGTTGCGTGAGCCTTCAATCATGTCTTCGAGGTCGGCGTAAGGCGTGTTGGCCCCCGTTCCGTTGCCGCGCAGGCCGACTACGAACTGGTCCAGATCGCCACCGGAAAATTGCGCAACCTGCGCCGGCATCGTGGCGTTGAATGAACCAATGTTGTCGCGGTAGACCTGGACGGCGTACTCGTCAAAGATCCCCAGGTTCTGCCAAAGGGGCCACTCGGCGTTGTAGTTGACGTCGGAGAAGCTGGTCACCGAGGGACTCACCGACAGGTGCAGGTCGGGGCGCACGGCCCTTACGGCAGCGCTCAGCTCAGCGGCGAACAGTGTCACTTTGTCCTGACGCCAGTTGCGGAAGTTCGAGTCGTCGATGTTGCTCGGCAGCGCGCGACCGGTCTCTTGGAAGTAGAGCGAGGCCGTGGTCGTGTCCCAGCCGAACTCGCGGGGCCAGGCCAAACGATCATCGAATTGCACACCGTCCAGGTCGTACGCGGCAATCGATTCGAGCGTGATATCGATCAGCAGTTGCCGCACCTGCGGCACCGCCGGGTTCATCCAGGCAAAGCCGTTGGTGCTGTTGCCGTACCGGCCCGATTGGTCGCGTAGCAGCCAGCCATTGGTGGCCATCGTGCGTGTCAGCGGGTTGTTGAACGTGTTGATCGTGCTGGTGGTGCCCACAAACTCCGAAGCAAATCCGTACTCGAACCAGCCGATGTAGTTCATCTCGTTGCGGTGGGCTTCGACAATCGTCTCGGCCACAAGGTCGCGCGTGGTGCCGAGAAACGGAGAGCGATCGCGACCGATGAGCCCCTGCATCGTCGCCGAAGGGAAGTTGGTGTAGCCCTGCTTCCAGGTTTCGATATAGACCGTGTTGAGGCCGATGTCACGCAAATCGGACATGACCGACGCGGTGTTCGCACCGCTGGAGATGTGGTTGGGCCCGGTGGTCGTCAGCCACGTGCCGCGAACCTCCGCCGGGGCGGCCAACGCAAGACCTGCTACCGACACCCCAAGGCAACACAGCAGCAGCGCAAGGCGCATCCGAACGGATATCCACGTCAGTTTCATTGCGAATACGATCACAGCCAGGGGCCTCGTGAGGTGGACATTCCGGCGCATCCCGCCACTCGACAGCCGGTGGTTTCGGGAGAAGTAACGGGCAGACCTCGCTGATAGCGTACCGCGAGCCAGCCAAAGCATTCCGCCTGCAGTGTCTCGGGGTTTAGATCACGTTGACTAACGTTGCACACCTCGTCAAAGACTTCGCTTAAGCGCTGCAAAATCAACGGGTGCCGGCTGCCGTCCCCCGTCACCCAAGCACGCGCCGGAGGCTCGGGCAGTTGCTCGACAGCCGAGACGATCGATTCGGCGATGATCGCGCAAATGGTGGCAGCGCCGTCCGTGGGACTAAGGCCAGACACATCAATCGTCTCAAAGTCGGAGCGTGTCGGCGTCCGCGGCAGCGGTCTTGAGAAGAAGGGGCTTTCCAGCGCGTTCTTGACGCTCTGCTTATCGACCACGCCTGCCTGCGAGACACGCCCATCGTAGTCGTGAGGGGCCTCCGCCACTTCCTGCACCCATTCATCCAGCAACTCAAAACCCGGCCCCACGTCGCCAGCAATGATGCTGTTATCACGGCTCAACCACGACAGACTGGTCACGGGCCCCAGGTTGAGCATCAGTGCGGGGCGTGGTTCGAGAGCCATCAGTGCCCAATGGTACAAGGCTTCAAGCGGAGCACCCTGCCCGCCAATCGACATATCGTAACGACGAAAGTCACTCACCACGGGCAGCCCGGTCCACTCGGCCAGCAGCCACGGATTGCCGATTTGAAATGAGGTGCCCTGTTCGGGGAGGCGGCGCAAGGTGTGACCGTCGAGACCAATGACCGTCGCCTTGCCCACTTCGTGCGGATGCAGGGCACGCAACTTCTCCAACGCCGACACGTACTGCTTGGTCAGCTCCAGTTCGAGCCGCAAGACCTCCGTCATGGGCAAATCGCTTTGCGTCGCCTCGAGTAACCCCCAGTGCAACGCCTTGGGGCTGGGCAAACGCACGCCCCCGATCGAGCGGATTGCGTCACGCCCATCGGTCTCGATGACGGCCGCCTGAACCGCGTCTCCGGTTACCGAAGACAGCATGCCGATTGCATACTGCCCTGCCGCTGCCGTAGGCTTGGTCGTGTTGGCTGGGGTCGCTCGTATCATACTTAGGCTGCGTTTACCGCGAGCCTTCCGGCTTTACCCGACGAGACTGTCGCGCGATTAAAAGTGGCACACTCCCCGTCCACATCAAGCTCTATCGCAGAGGAATTGACCGTTGCCAATCCACAATGTTGGCGTTCTTGTCGAAACCGATACGAGTTGGGGACGCAACCTGCTCCGCGGTGTCGCCAGCTATGCCGCGAGGTTTGGCCCCTGGAAGTTGCTCGCTCAAACGCATCATAGTTTCATCGATTGCACGATTCCAGAATCGTGGCGGATCGACGGATTGATTGTTCGCATTTCCACGCCGCTGCTGCTGGAAAGGCTGCAATCGCTGCATGTGCCGATCGTCGATGTCGGCGATCTCTTTGTGAGCACCACCGGCATCGACTCGGTGGTGACCGACTACAACGCTTGGGCCGATCAAGCGCTGGAGCACTTCCGCAGTAAGGGTTTTACTAACTTCGCCTATTATGCGCCCCCCAGCCGCGACTACTCCAACCTGCGTGGCGACGCCTTTGCCGCCGCGGTTGATCGGCATGGGTTGGTCTGCGCTCGCTATCGCCCCGGCTACCGAATCGGTCGCCAGATCAGCCCCGACGAGCATCGCAGGCGCGTCACTCGGTGGCTCGGGCAACTGCCTCAGCCAGTCGCCATCCTCGCGGCTGACGCGGTCCGCGGCAAGGATCTGGCCGAGGTGTGCGTGCAAGCCGGACTGGCGGTGCCCGATACGGTCGGCATCTTGGCCGGTGATTCGGACGAATTGACGTGCGAAATCTGCACGCCGCCGCTGTCGAGCATCGAAGTTGCGGGACGCCGGATCGGTTATGAAGCCGCGGCGCTGCTTGCCGATCGCCTGGCGGGAGGCAGCTGTTTGTCGTCATCCCGGCTGGTCGAGCCCGATGGCGTTCAGAGCCGACAGTCCACAGATGTCTTGGCCATCGACGACCCGCTCGTGGTGCGAGCGCTTCGCTTCATGCACCAAAACTCGTTTCGTGGCATCACCGTGCTTGACGTGCTGCAAGAGGTACCGGTGGCCCGGCGACAACTCGAACGGCAGTTCAAACGTTACCTGGGCAGGTTGCCCGCGGAGGAATTACGCCGCTTGCGGCTCGAGCGCGCCCGGCAGCTTTTGGCGGAATCGGAGATGTCCATCGATGACGTCGCCGAGGCGAGCGGCTACGCCGGCTCAACACAGCTTGGTGCGGCATTCCGCAAACAATTTAGGATCACGCCGCTCGCCTACCGCAAACGTTCACAGGCTGGCCCGGCCTAGAATGTCGCATACGGTGGAAAATATTACGCAGGTACATTAGACACCATCCGAGCAGCCGTATAATCTTGAATTAAGCGACCTGTCGTAGGTCCGCTCTTTTCTGCAGCTTGTCTCACCCTCACCCTGCATGACTCCAAAAGAGGAACCGCTAATGCTCCGCCCCAAGGCAACCCTGTTGGCCGCTCTTGGCCTGGCTCTCGCCGCCGTGACCGGTGCCGACGCCATCACCTTTCAAGAAATCGCTCGTTTTGACGTCTCGGGTGCCAGCTCCGATGTGGCCAGCCCCGACTTCATCGGCAACAACCCCTCGGCAGTCGCATGGGATGCCGGCAAGCTCTATGTCGCCGGCTTCGTCAACGGCCCGGCCAGCGCACAGTCCGCGATTATCGAAGTCACCAACGCCGGCAGCACCGGCGCGAACGTGGCAACCTTTAGCTCCGCTTTCGGCGGTCTAACGACCCCCAACACTCGCGGCTTCTCGGGTCTCGACCTGGAGAACGGCGTCCTCGCCGCCGCCTACGACGACGGTGCGGCTGACCCCAACGGCATTCGTGCCTTCAACGCCGCCACCAACACCCAGACCTGGGCCAAGAACGCCCGCGGTGGCAGCGGTGTGGCGCACGACCCCGGCTTTGCCAGTGTCGATTCGGGCGTTGCTTGGGCCACGTTCGGCAGCGGTCGTCGCTCGCTGCAGAACACCGCCACCGGCGCTGACATTTACACCACTGCCAACGGCATGATCATCACCGACTTCGGGGGTTCGTTCTGGCGTGACCTCGACTTCGACCAATCGACCGGTGACCTTTACGCCCGTCGTGCGAACGACGTGCTCAAGACCACCCGCACGGGCGGCAACTCGGGCACGGTGTCGGTCATCGTTGACACCAACGAGAACGCCCCGTTCGTCGCGGGTCAGAACATCGACTTCATGGCGACAGCCGACTTCGGTGATCTGGTTGTCTATAACGACCGCGCTTCCACCCTCGGCGGCCAGTCATTCTTCGACGTCGTTAAGGTGATCGATCCGGCCGGTGCGGCCGCTTCGGCCCTGTTCAGCTTCACCTACGGCGCTCCGGCGCTGGGCGTGGGCTACTACGATTTCGATTTCGATACCGCCAGCCAGACGCTGGCGATCGTCGACTTCAGCAGCCGCAACGTTCACATTTTCCAGGTTGTGCCCGAACCCTCGGCACTGGGCTTGCTCGTCGCCGCGGCGATGGGCTGCCTGGGCCGTCGGCGTAACGGCTGATCACCCGTACTGTGTTTGGATAGCAATGCCACATTGCGATCAGTAGACAATGACCGGGCGGTGCCGACTTTTACGGTCGGCACCGCCTTTATTGTTGTTGGGTAGCTTCCGAAAGCTCGGCTTACCCGAACGACTCCGTCACCCCAATCCGCCTGCACGACGAAACAAACCCTTACCGCCCCCCCCACTACCGCCCCGTCAACTAGCGCCCCCTTCAGCTGTAGCGCCCTGTCAACGGCCCCCCTCAACGGAGACTCTCCTATGACTTGCCAGCTTCTCAGCCGCGTTGCCTTCGTGGCCGCGCTCGTCGGTGCTGCCCTGCCGGCAGCGGCGATCGATTTCAACGAAATCGCCCGCTTCGACATCTCGTTCTCAAGCGTCGCCGACCTCGATCCGGATGACCTGATCGTCGTCGATAACCCCCAGTTCATCGGCACCAACGCCCTGGCCGTCGCCTGGAATGGCTCGAAGCTCTACCTGGGTGGCTACGATAACTTCGGTTCATCGCTGCTGCCGATCGGCCTGATCGAGGTGCTCAACCCGACCCGCACCGGCATCATCGAGCTGGAAGCCAGCGACTTCGGCACGCCCTTCGGTCAGATCTTCCAGCCGGTAGGCCGCGGCTACACGGGCGTTGATCTGAACGGGGGCAGCCTGGCCGCCGCCTACGACAACGGCAGCAACACTTCGAACGCCTTTCAGCTGTTCGATACCGCAACAAACTCGCTCGACTGGGACCTGACGGCGGCGGGTATCGTCGCCCGTGGCGGCGCCAGCGTGACCTTCGATCCGGGTTTTAACGGCGCTGCGGCTTCGCAGGGCGTGGCTTTCACGGCGTTCGGTAGCGGTCGTCGCGGCTTGCTCAATGAGTCAACCGGCGCGCTGGTTTACAGCCTCGATGGCGTCCCCGCGCCACAGGGCTTCCAGTGGCTGACCGACACGCCTCCTGCCGGTAACCTGGCTCGCGACATGGCGTTCGACCCCGCGACGGGTGACGTTTACGTCCGCCGCAGCAACGACGTCGATGCCGCCGATCGCTCGGGCGACAACGCCACGACCAATCGTCGCACGATCGTCGACAACGGCTCGAACGGCAACTTCAAGCTCGGCCAGAAGATCGAGTTCATTGGCGACACCGCCGAGGGCGACCTGCTCATCTACAACGACAGCAACGTCTCGACGACTGACCAAGCGTTTGCCGATGTCATCAAGATCATCGACACCGACGGCAACAACGTCGAAGCCAACTTCAACCTGATCGGCGGCGGATCGGCGCTGGATATCGGCAACGGCGCCGGCATCTACGACTTCTCGTACGATGCGGCGTCCGGCACGCTGGCGGTGCTCGACTTCTTCAATCGCAACGTGTTCATCTTCGAGGTCGGCGCTGTGGTCGAGCCGGTTCAGGGCGACTTCAACGGCGACGGCAAGGTCGATAACGGCGACCTGAACCTGCTCTTGGGCAACTGGGGTTCGGCGACCGTGCCGGGCACGTGGGTTAACGGCTTCACGGCCCCGGTCGACAACGGCGAACTCAACGCGCTGCTGGGCAACTGGGGCTTTGGCGTTGGCGTGGCCGTCCCCGAGCCCGCCTCGGCACTGCTGTTGGGACTGGCCGCCGCGGCGGTCACAGCCCGTCGGCGGAAGTGATTTGTAGCTGATTCGATTTTAGACCGATCGGGCCGAACTGCCCCCCACCGTCAACGCGCGGTGGGGGGCATAGCCCCGACGCAAGTCCTGGTGAAGCCCTGCTCAAGCGGCGTGCGGATGATTCCCAGGGGCACAACGGAAAACGGTAAGGTGACGGAATGACAGACACACGCACATCGACAAGCCCGCGCGGCTTCACCCTGGTGGAGCTGCTGGTGGTGATCGCGATCATCGGCATCCTGGTGGCATTGTTGCTCCCGGCGGTGCAGGCGGCCCGCGAAGCGGCGCGGCGTAACTCCTGCACAAACAATCTCAAGCAACTTGGCTTGGGATGCATGAACTACGCGTCGGCACAAGGCGATCGGCTGCCGCCGGGCTTTGGAGGATGGGAGTTCGACGAAACTCGACGCCAACCCAAATGGAACTTCACGAAGAAGAGCGTTCTAACTCGCATCCTTCCTTACATGGAACAACAACAGATATTTGATCAAATCGATTTCGAGTATGCGCAAAGCAGCAACCCTTATGCTGACCCTGCAAGAAACCTGGTTGTTGACAGCTTCATCTGCCCAAGCTGGGACGCTGGACCCACCAGAACCGTGGCAGAAGTACCTGGCAACGCTAGTTACGATTATCAACTCGGTGCGATTGCAACGTATCAAGCCTGCGCCGGTGCCGACGTAGCAACAATCAATACGCTACAAGGAATAAACCCGCCATCAACCGAGGAGCTCGAATCCTTGAGGATTCTATCCTCTAGCGGACCTGTATTCCTAAACGGTGCCTTTTCCTTTGAAGTTCTGCAACCACTTCCTAATCGTTTCTTTGGACGTGAAGAAGGCCGCAAGCTTAGTCAGATAACAGACGGAACAAGCAACTCGTTCTTGATGGGCGAATTCGTTGACACCGAGTGCGAAGACCTTGGCGCTTGCCAAGAGAGGCCTTGGTACAATCGCCCCTACTACCTCGGTGGTTTCCAAAACGCGCCCTATCACATGCGCGCTCTCCTGACCCAACCAAACGCCAAACTTGGTAAGTTTGAAGCGCCTTTCACTCAACGTCCTTTTAGCAGCCTGCATTCTGGAGTTATTCAGTTTGTCTACTGCGATGGAAGCGTTCACACCATCTCGGAAAGCGTCGATTTTCTTACCTATCTAGGTTTAGGCACTGTCAACGGCGGCGAGATAATCAATGCGCTCTGATTACTCAAGAGTGGCTCTAGCATGCTGTTTAGCCACAGTGCTATATGCTGGTTGCCATAACAAAAACCGTAATGCTGAAGTTGTCCAAGTAACAGGTCGAGTCTTCCTTGAAGACACACCTCTTCGATTCGGCTCGGTCATGTTCCAACCTCTGCAAGGAGGACAGCCAGCCCAGGGCGCGATCGACAGTGAGGGAAATTTCAAACTCTCAACTTACTCCCCTGGCGATG
This sequence comes from Botrimarina hoheduenensis, assembly GCF_007859815.1. Classification (GTDB taxonomy): domain Bacteria; phylum Planctomycetota; class Planctomycetia; order Pirellulales; family Lacipirellulaceae; genus Botrimarina; species Botrimarina hoheduenensis. The sequence continues at coordinate 65,094 of NZ_SJPH01000001.1, forward strand.
GAGCTGTTACAGGTAGACACAGAGTCCGAATTGTCTGCTACAGCCTTCAAAACCCAGACCTTAAGAAAAGCTCTCCTGGCGATTCTCTCGGAGAACTCTTAATCCCAGAGCGATACACAAGCTTCGCTCAGAGTGGATTTGAAGTTTCTGTTCTTGCCCAAGGCAATGCTCCTTTCCTGTTTCGACTAGAATCGGACAACGTCTCAAAAGAAGAAGCGCCGGCTGAAGAAGGCTCCCGCTCCGAGGAAGCCAACGCCGAATCGAGTACTGACGATGGTTTCGAAGATCGCTCTACTCCAGACAAGGACGTCGTCGAAAAATGAGCCCGGGTAAGACTACCATTTCTTCAATATTCTTCCTCCTTACTGCAATCTTGTTGGTGGGGTGCGATCGTGGCCCCGCGATGGGGAGCGTCTCTGGAACCGTAACCCTTGATGGAGAGCCCCTAAAGTTTGGCTCGGTGATGTTTCAGAATGTTGCCGGCGGACAGCCATCACGTGCTCAGATTCAACCTGATGGTCGCTTTGTACTGTCAACTTTCAGTCCTGAAGACGGTGCCGTAGTAGGCTCTTACCGGGTAAGAGTGATGTGCTATTCGTCTCAAGATCCCGCCGTCGGCCCTACAGCAGGCGACTCCCTCGGAAATCTCTTGATACCCGAGAGGTACACCTCTTTTGGCGCTAGTGGCTTGAGCTACGAAATCAAAGAAGGAGATAACTCTCCGATCGACATTGAGCTTACCAAGCAACCCCAACGCAGGTGATTATTCTGGGCTGCGTTCAGCCTTCACTTCTTTTTTCCAGTCTGCCCCGCTACGAATGAATTCGCGACTACTCAAGAGTGTCATCACAGCAGTAGCTATTTCATTCTCAACGGTGGGCTTCGGCGGGGAGAAGAACGACGCTGCTCAGCACTACGATGTTGTCATCGCCGGGGGCTCGACGGCGGCGCTTGCCGCCGCCTTTGCGGCCGCCGAGGAAGGGGCTTCGGTCGTCCTCCTCGAACCCACCGACTGGATCGGTGGGCAACTCACCTCTTCGGCCGTTCCGGCCGTCGATGAAGCGTGGCACAAGATCCATGCCGACGGCAGCGGACACGGCAGCAGCGACCCGGGCGACGTGCTGCTGAATGTTGCGGCGGTGGCGCGCGACCCGCGCAACATGACCCCCTTCTTTCGCGACGCCCTGCTCGCCACCGGCAACCCCGGCCGCGGCTGGGTCAGCCGCTTCTGCTTCGAGCCCCGCCCGTTCATGGAGCGGTTTCTGCTGCCACGCGAACGCGAGCTGGCCGATCGGCTCACCGTGCTCCGCGACACGGTCGTCAAACGCGTCGAGACCAAGGGGAATCGCATCACCGCGATTGTCGCCATTGAGCGCACGCCGCGCGCGGGCGTCGCCCACGGAGGCTACGATCAACTCCCTTCGGCGGACCTGGCCGACTGGTACGCGGCGGAAGATTCCGAGCGGTTTACCAAGACGGTGCATCGATTCACCGGCGCGCTGTTTATCGACGCCACGGAGTGGGGCGAGGTGCTGGCGCTTACCGACGCGCCAATGCTGCAAGGGGTCGAGACGGTCGATGGCGAAATCGATGGCGACGACACCTGCGGGCAATCGACAACGTTCGACTTCGTACAGCGCTTCCTCGCCGAGCCGACAACCGACCACCCTGCCCCGCCGCTGGAGAATGGCAAGCCGGTCGGCAATTTGGGTTACGGCGCCTATCGCGATAAGGCCGACGCCTGGGCCCGCATCTGGACCTATCGCCGCATCAAGGGCAGCGCCGCGGCGCCCTCGATCGGCGATCTCTGTCTGCAGAACTGGGGCTACGACATCCGCAGCGCTGAAGGGGGAAACGATTATCCCTTCGGCTATCTGTTCCTATCGCGCGCGCTGACGTCGGCGCAGCGCGACGATTGGCGGGGAGGCATCGATCTGCTAGTGATGGCCGCCGCTGAGCGCCGCGCCCTGGCTTGGCACGAATGGTTTCGTCACGCGGCCCCGCAAGGGATCGACCCCGATCAGATTCAACTTGACGGCAGTGTGCTGGGCACCGGCCACGGCATCGCCAAGCTTCCCTACATCCGCGACACGCGGCGTTCGATCGGCGTGGGCGGATTCTTGCTGAAGTTTGAGGACCTGATCGCGCCGATTGAAGAGGGCAAACTGCCCCGCCGTACCGGTACCGAGTTCCCTGACCGCATTGCGCTGGGCGCCTACCCGGCCGACATCCACCCACTGGTCGGTTGCGAGTATCCAGATCATGTGCACGTGAATCATCCAACGATGCCCTTCTACATTCCGCTCCGCGCGCTGACGAACGAGGGCTACACGAACCTGATGGTGGCGGGCAAAACGATGGCTCAGACGTTCGTCGCCAACTCCGCGACACGGCTGCACCCCATCGAGTGGTCCAGCGGGACAGCGGCGGGTGTGATCGCCGCCGATCTGGCCGCTTCGGGATCGACCACCGCCGCTGCGTGCGACGATTACGAGCGGCTGCGGAAAAAGGTCGCCAAGCACACGCCGGTTGACTGGGTTATCGACTGAGCGATCGGCCCTACGGCTGCCAGACAGCCGATTCTCTCGAATCGCGGCGAAGTTCCCCGGTTTTGCGGCTAATTTTAGCCTCGACAGGTGGAGTAAGGGCGTACGCTCGACACTCGGGACGCTGCGGGCGACACTATTGCGGGGATGCGTGCAAACGCGTGATAGGGCCCCTTTGTCTGTCGATCATCCGAGCTAGAGGCTTGCTGTGTCGTTGTCGGTTGAACTGAGCGGTTTCGCGGACGAAACCTCTCAAACCAAGGCCGCCCCCGAACAATTCGCGGCGATGGCCGCGTTGGGGTTCCGCCGCTACACGCTCCGCTTCATCGATTTGGGCAGCGGCGTGAAGAACGCCATGGACCTGACCAAAGCCGAGCTAAAAGAGCTGCTGAAGCTGCAGACGCGATTTGGCCTGAGCGTCGCAACGCTCGGCTCGCCGATCGGCAAGGTGAAACTGCTCGATAAAGACGATGGCTCGGGCAACCGCTATGTCCCTTTCCAGCAGTACCTAAAGAAGGACGTCGCCAAGGCCTGCGACCTGGCCGAGACCCTCGGCACGCGCCTCGTGCGGGGCTTTTCGTTCTATCATCCCAAAGGGACCGACCCCGCCGAGCATCTGCCGCAAGCGGTCGATCAGCTCGGTGCCATTGCCGAGGCGTGCGCTGCCCGTGGGCAGGTGTTCGGCCTTGAGGTCGAGGCGAACCTGGTCGGCCAAAGCGGTCCGCTGCTGCGGGAGATTCACAAGCGGGTAAACCATCCGGCGATGGTGCTGATCTTCGACGCGGGCAACCTGCTCACCCAGGGTTACTCGCCGGACGAGTCCTTCGAGCAGTACGAAGCGATGCGAGCCGGCCTGGGCTGGATCCACATCAAGGATTACCGACCGATCAAAACCACCACGCGTGGCGGGCACATCGACGAAGACGCGTTGAGCGATTATCAGCCGGTCTCAACCGGCAGCGGCGTCTACGAGCGGGTCTTAAGAGACCTCTTGGAGACCGGCCCCGCGATCGAGCGGCGGCTCAAAAAGCTGGGCCTCCCGGGCTTGCTGCTCGACCTGGAACCGCACGTCCGCGGCGGCGGCCAGTTTGGCGGCTACAGTGGCCCCGACGGCATGGGGGTCGCCCTGCGGGGTTTGTGCGCGATGCTCGACTATCTGGGCGTTGGCTACGACCTCCGCGGCCGTGCCGACCTCGTCTGATCAATCAACTCTCACGTCTTGGTTCGGAGCAGCATGAAGAAGCAGTACCGTATCGGCATTGTGGGCGTCGGTGCCATCGCCGGCATCCACGCCCGCGCCATCCGTGACATAGACGGTGCCGAAATGGTGGCGTTTTGCAACGGCGTGGAACCCCGCATCAGCGAGTTCCAAAGCGAATACGGCGGCGAGTATTACGACGACTACCATGCGATGATCGCCCGTGCAGATCTCGACGTGGTGACCATCTGCACGCCCAGCGGTGCCCACCTGGAGCCCGCCATGGCCGCGCTTGCAGCGGACGTCAGCGTGCTGTGCGAGAAGCCGCTCGAGATCGATCTGCAGCGCGCGGGCCAGATGCTAGACGCCGCCCGGGCATCGGCGGGCCGACTAGGGAGCATTTTTCCGCAGCGGTTCAACCCGGTAGTGCAAGCCGCCCATGAGGCCGCCAAGGCGGGCCGACTGGGCACGCTGGCAATGGCCGCCGCTTACGTCCCCTGGTGGCGGGATGACGCCTACTATGGCCCCAACCGCTGGCAAGGCACGAAGAAGCTGGACGGCGGGGGGGCCCTGATCAACCAGTCGATCCATGCGGTGGACGCCATGCAGTGGCTCGCCGAGGCGGCCGGTGCCGGTCCGGCGGTTGAGGTTTCAGCCTACACCAACATGCTGTGCCACAACCCCGAGCACATTGAGGTTGAAGACTGCTGCGCGGCGTCCGTTCGCTTCGAAAGTGGTGCCCTGGGGGTCATCCTGGCCTCGACCGCCATGTGGCCCGGCGGCGCGGTGCGGTTCCATGTGGGCGGGCGCGACGGCTCGATCGAGGTCCATGAAGACGAGCTCGTGACGTGGCGGTTCCGCGACGAAACGGCCGAAGACGAAACGACCCGCGAGCGCTTCGGCGGAGCGACCAGCGCCGGTGGCGCAGCCGACCCCATGGCGATCGACTACTCGAAACACACCCGCAATATCGAAGACTTTCTGCACGCGCTCGACGAAGATCGACCCTCGCTGGTCGAGCCGGAAGAAGCCTGGAAGTCGCTCGCCATCATCCGTGCGGTTTACGACGCGGCCGAGAGCGGCAAGCCGACACGGGTTGTCTACCGCTGAATCATGCCGTCGTGCTGGTTGGTTTGCGCCGCATGAGCAGCGCGGCGGCGATGAAGGCCCCGGCGGCGGCGAAGCCGTACCAGCCCGCTTTGCTGTAGATGCTGGTGCAAGCGCCCACGGTGGCCAGCAGCAGGGCGAGGCCCAGGATGGCGTTCACCACCACGCGCGAAACTCCTGAGAGGGCGGCGTCTCCGAGCACCCGACGGCTGTTGATCAGCATCAGGAACGTCACATAAGCGATCGGCAACAAGACCATGCCAAACACGCTGGTCGGCACCGCTAGCCAGAACATCGCCTTCTGCCAAACGAACGGGGCAATCGCACCAAACACCAGCGGGAGCAGCGAACCCAAGAAGTGGATCATCCCCCGATGCGGCGCACCGAATACCTCGCACACGACGTAGCCGTTGATCAGCATCAGCACAACGATAGTCGAGAGCGCCATCGACACTACGCCGATGCCGAACACGAGCTGCGCTACCTGGGCCCCCACGAGCGGCTCGAGGGCGTTGGCTAGGTCGTCCGCGTCACGCTGAACGAGTGTGGCGGCCATCTGCTTATCGGCGAGCGGCAACGCTGCCCGCTGAGCGATGAGCTCCGCGCCGGCGTCAGCCCATTTATTCAGTTGCTCGGCACCGTGCTCCCACGCGAGCCGTTTATCGAGCAAGCCCAGGTATTCGCCTGCCGACTTGCCGCTCGCCACCGCCGCGGCGGCCACGGGTGTGGGCTCTGCCGCGACAAGCGCTTCGTTGTACTTGCCGTGGAACTGGGCCGACGCCGCCATAACGACGCACGCCGTGGCGATCAAGAACGGCACGAACAGCCCGATCGACAGGTCAAACAGCGCCAGCCCGCGGAACGGCCGGTCCCAGCCGCGATCGAGCAGCGAGTTGGGTAGCAGGAAGGTCATGTTGATTCCCACGGCCGTAGCCGCGGCTGTCAGGATCACATCCTGGCGGCTGGCAAGGATCAGCTTGCTCCATAAGCCTTCACCGGCGGCCCCGGTGGCGGCGATCCCCTCGCGGAAGACTGCCGGCACGCCGCTCAATGACTCCCAATCGGGCACAAAGCCCCGCCACACGGCGGGCCAATCGATCCCCCCTTCAACCCCGGTGAGCTTAACCACCACACCGATGAAGCACAGGACAATGATGCCCACCAGGAGCTTGAGAATGTTCTCAAAGATCTTCATCCCGCGCCCGCCACGCTCGTACGAGATGATGGTCGCGAGCGCCACGACTGCCAGGATCGCGACCGCGAACACCTTACCGGTGGGCGTTTCGCCAAGCATTTCGGGCGCTAGGTTTTGGGTGATGGCGGCGGTGCCCAGGCCGAACTGGGGCAAGCACCACACGACATTCGCCATGAGCGTCGCGATCGCCCACCCCCAGCCCAGAACGGGGTTCACCTCTTCGGTCACCAATCGGAACGGGCGACGCCCAGTCGAGAGCGTCACATAGGCGATCGCCCCGAGCATCGCGACGCCCATGAGCATCGCCACAGGCTGGAGCCACATCAGGCCGTAGCCCGAGAGCACGCCCAGATACAAGCCACCGGCGAGCGAGCCCCCTCCTAGCGTGATCGCGCTTTGCAGCCAGCCCGGGCCCGAAAGCCGCAGATAGGCCCCCGCCTTGGCCGCGGGGCCTTTGTCGGCCACGCCTTGGAGTACGGCACGGTCGTGAGCCAGTCGGTCGTTGGTTTCCGCCATAAGATTCGCTACTGATCGCAAGAGAGTTTATGACAAGGCGTTCCAGCCAAGCCGGAGCGAGTTGGTAAGCTAAACGGGCCGAGTGCTGACGCCAAGAGACAGCTCTCTTAAGCTGCTAATCCCGGGAAGCTGCGACACCGTCTTTCAGCGGGACACAACTTGACCGCGCTGCAGTGACTCCTCTTTCTCCGCGGCAGAGCCGATCAATTAGCCACAAAACCGAAAAAGACGGGGGGAATGACGTTGGGAATGAAGCTCGCCATCTGTAACGAAACCTTTATCGACCACGATCTGGCCAGCGGTTTTCGCCTGGCGGCAGAGATCGGCTACACGGGGATCGAGATCGCCCCGTTCACGCTCGGCGAAGGGCCCAATATTTCCGCCCAGCCGCTGGCCGACGTGCGTCAGCTGTCCGCGGAGCGTCGTGCCAAGATCCGCGCTGCTGCGGATGACGCCGACCTGGAAGTGGTCGGCCTGCACTGGCTGCTGGCGAAGACAGCCGGCTTTTACCTCACCAGCCCCGATCCCGCGGTCCGCCGCGTGACGAGCGAATACTTTGTCGCGCTCGCCGAGCTGTGCGCTGATCTGGGAGGCAAGATCCTCGTGCTTGGTTCTCCGCAGCAACGCAATCTGTTGCCCGGCGTGCCCTACGAGGCGGCCGAAGCGTATGCGGCCGAGGTGATCCGCGCCGCGGTGCCAACGATGGAAGCCCGCGGAGTCACCCTAGCGCTCGAACCACTCGGCCCGGCTGAGGGAGACTTCATGACAACCGCGGCGGCGGGCAGGGCGCTGGCGGAACGGGTCGGTTCGCCGGCCTGTCGGCTCCACCTCGACGTGAAAGCGATGGCGAGCGAGCCGACTCCCATCCCGCAGATTATCCGGGAGAGCGCCGCCACGGTCGCGCATTTTCACGCCAACGACCCCAACCTGCTCGGTCCCGATATGGGCGACGTGCCGATCCGACCGGCGCTCGAAGCGCTCCGCGCGATCGACTACCGGGGCTGGGTCTCGGTTGAAGTGTTTCGGTACGAACCAAGCGGCGAAGCGATTGCGCGGACAAGTTTCGAGAACCTGCAAAAAGCTTTGGCGTAGCGCGACCTTCGGAGGGTGAACGGCGACTCAAACGTTGGCCTTGTCTCCCCGTGGTTCGGGACTTTCGCTCATCGCGCCCGAGGGGGCTGCGCGACGCGAGGAGCAAGCGAGCCACGCTGATTATCCGTTGCTCACGATCTCAATCGACGAGCTACCTGAGCCTACCGACAAGGATTCTGCTTGGCCCCGGGGTGATCGATGATGAGTGAAATCAGGTCGGCGATTTTGCAGTGAGACTCGATCGGGTGACGCAGATAGTTGTCGGTCTTTACCCGATAATGGTTGCGGCGACCGACCTTCTCTCGTTCGATAAAACCCTCTCGCTCGAGATCAACGATGATCTGTTGAATCGCCCGCTCGGTGATTCCTACCTTCGCGGCGATCTGCCGCAGCACGAGGTCCGGCTCGGCATTTAGCAGGATCAGCACGTGGGAATGGTTGGTCAGAAAGGTCCACCGATGGCGACCAACTGCCCCGCCCTTCAGGGGCAGAGCGGCTCGGGACGGCGGCGCTTCAGCAGTCACGCCGGCCTTCTTCTTTGCCTGTTTCTCGGCCAGAAGAGGCTTGCTTGTCGTTTTCTTCTTTGGCATCGGCTCCTCAGTTTGTCGGGGCAGACTGGGTCTGCGGCCCACCGCGGCAGTCAGGGCACCGCAGCCAGCGAATGAAGGTTTAGTTGATTCTTAACGCAGTTTACGAAAAAACGGACTCAACACCAGAAGCCCGATTGACGAAGTTTACTTCGTGCATTAATTTTCCTACGACCGCTGCGACTCGCTCCCCCCTAAGGCCCCCCCAAGTCTCATGACGACCACGCTACTCTTGGCACTGCTACTGCTGGCGTCGTTCGCCCTGTTCTTGCTGTGTGCCGCTCCCGCCCCGGCGTGCAACCGCCGCCCCAAGGTGGTCCGGACGACGGCAACGCTGCTGATCGGGTGGCTGTTTGGCTTGGCGCTGCTCGGTTTTCTGGGGCGGCTGTTGGGCTCGATCGATGCGATCGGCGAGCTGCGGTGGCCCGCGGCGGGACCGCTTGCTTGCGGTGTTTACTACGATGGCGTGTCGAGCCTCGTCTTGCTGCTAGTAAGTTTCGTGGGGCTGATCGTCTGCCGCTATTCGCTTCGCTATCTGGATGGCGACTCCCAGCAGGGGAACTACTTCCGCTGGGTCGCGGCGACGATCGGCAGCGTCTCGCTGCTGGTGCTGTCTGGCAATCTATTGATGCTTGTCGCGGCTTGGGTTTCCACGAGCCTCTCGCTCCACCACTTGCTCCTGCACTTTCCGACACGTGCTGGTGCGCAGCGAGCCGCGTGGACAAAATTTGTGATCAGCCGCGCTGGCGATCTGTTCCTCGCGGCGGCACTGATCCTTGTGTTTCGCGAATTCGGGACCTTTGACCTTTCCTTCCTATTCGCCGCCGTTTCTGCCGACACAGGCGTTTCCCCAGATCGAGCAAACGCCCTGGCGTGGATTGGCTGGTTGATTGTCTGCGGCGGAATCACCAAGTCGGCTCAGTTCCCGCTCCACAGTTGGCTGCCCGACACCCTGGAAACCCCCACCCCTGTTTCAGCCTTGATGCACGCCGGTGTCGTGAACGCGGGTGGCTATTTGATCATCCGCTTGAGCCGGCTCGTCGTTCACGCCCCCGTTTCTTTGGACCTGCTTGCCATCATCGGGACGACAACCGCGCTCTACGCAGGGATCACCATGCTCACCCAATCGAGCGTGAAAAAGAAGCTGGCGTATTCCACCGTCGCCCAAATGGGTTTCATGATGTTGCAGTGCGGACTCGGTGCCTTCTCTGCCGCGATGCTACACCTGGTTGCCCATTCTCTTTACAAGGCGTATGCGTTTCTCAACAGCGGCAATGTCCTGAAGGAAGAGCGCGCGACGCGCCTTGAAGAAGGGTCTCTCGCTAAAATAGGACCGAGCTTGGCAAAACTGCCGCTGATGGGGGCAGCCGTGGCTGTCGGCTGTGCGACAATCGCTTGGCTGATCGGTTTTGACTTGTCCGCCAAATCGGGCGGCTACGCGCTAGCCGCTGTTTTCTGTCTAGCGCTAACCACCGGCTTGTGGGAATCGTTGGCTTTCCACCGCAAAGCGGTTCAGGGTGCCGCTGCCATCGCCGCCGGAGTTGTCACGCTTCTCTACCTCGGCAGCTATCAGGCGATCGACGCGTTCGTGGGGGTGCATGTCGCTCCCGCGCCGGCTGACTCAACGGCCGTCTTCGCCGGCTGGTTCGTTGTCACCGCCTTCCTGGGGCTTGCCGCCCTGCAAGTCGCGTTGCGATCGCGGGCAAGCGGACCCTGGCATGAAGCCCTGTACGTACACGCCTGGAACGGGTTCTACGCCGACGCCGCGCTCACGCACTTCTTCGCGCTATTCACCAGTAAGAAGAAGTAGAACGGTCAATGTAAATCAACCATCTAAAGCGATGACCACGATGCCTACGACAGATCTAGTAGACGCACACGAATCGGCAACGCAGGTAGCCACATCCGGCGGCACCAGCCAACTGGCGGCAGAAGCATGCCGTGCCGTAGCGGCGACGATCGCGCCGGTTTGGCCGCTCGCCGACTATGTCGCGGTCAACCCGTACCTTGGTCTGACCGCTAAAAGCTTCGTCGAAGCTCGTGAGTACCTGCGAGAGTTCTCGGATTGCGAACTCTTGATGCCGGTCGAGTACTACCGGCAGCGGTTTCAGGAGAAACAATTCAGCCTGGACGAGGTTGAGTCAGCAATCCATGAGCTCGCCACGAACGGCGTCGCGGGTGCCGATATCTTGACCCGCGCGCTGCTGGAGCAAGTCCTCATCGGCCCGGCGCTCGATCAGGGCAGTACCGACGGGCCGAAGGCCGAGGCACCGACCCGCATCCGATCGATTTCCGCGGACTACGACTTGCACGCCGGCACCGATTGGACCGCAAAAATTAATGAGGAAATCGGTAAGCACTGCGCTGCCCACTACGACCGGGGCCAGGCAATCTGGCGAAGCCCCTGGCAAGACTTGCCGCTCTACGCGGCTTGGCGATCCGCGATGCGATACGATCGGCGTCTGCAAGTGCTTGGGCTCGGCGGGGTGGGCCCTCTTGCAGAAAGTCTTCCGAGCGAGCCCGAGGCCGCGATCGCCCAGCTGCTGCTGGCTTCTGGTTTACCGCACCCGACTTGGCAAGCGTATCTCCTCAGTTTGGCGTACGAACTGCCCGGTTGGAGCGCGTGGACCCAGTATCAAGCAGCCTGGCTCGAGGGCGGTGAAGCACGCGTTGGCGACGCACAGGGCGACGACCTTCTCGGGCTGCTCGCCATACGGCTCGCATACGATGCCGCGCTGGCGAAGCAACACGCTTACACCATGGACGTTAGCGCAGCCTACGCAACGCCATCACCGGACACCGATACGGACGGGTTAGCTCACGAAACGACGAACGAAGTGCTCGTACGACACGTCTTGCTGCGCGCCAATGAACTCGGCTATCGCAACCGCATCCTGGCCCAGCTGTCGGCGTCGGTGCGGGCTACGGAACGAGCCGATCAGGCAGAGCTATCCACCGAGAGCGCCCCTACCGGAACCCCGAAACTCGCTCAAATGGCGTTTTGTATCGACGTGCGTTCCGAACGGATCCGGCGTCATCTCGAGGCGGCTAACTCCCCGATCGAAACGATCGGCTTCGCCGGTTTCTTCGGCATGCCCTTCGCTTACCAGCGACTGGGTGAAGCGGCCTCAACCAACCAATTGCCCGTTCTCGTCGCCCCGCAGTTCAAGGTTGAGGAGAAAGTCCGGGCAGCGTCAGCCGTTCAGCAGGGGGTGATGGTCGATCAGCGAGACTTCGTACGAACCCTCCGAAAAGGCTGGAAGCGATTCCAAACCGCCGCCACCAGTGCCTTCGCGTTTGTCGAAGCCACCGGCATGCTCTTCGGACTGAAGCTACTCAAACGGGTCTTCTTGAGCGGGCTCGGTTCGTTCGAATCGCGGGGCGATGGTGTGCCCGCTGCGCAGCAAAGCCGGTTGGGCCCCGACCTCGAGGCCCTACCGTCGCACGGATTGACGATCACTCGACAGGCTGATTTGGCGGCTTCGCTGCTGGCCGGCATGGGGCTTTGTCACGATTTTGCGCGGCTCGTGGTCTTCTGTGGCCACGGCAGCCAGACCGAGAACAATCCCCTTGAAGCGGGTCTCGACTGCGGGGCATGTGGTGGCCATTCGGGCGAACCCAACGCGCGGCTCGCCGCACAATTGCTGAATCGCTCTGAAGTAAGGGCCGAACTGCTCACCAGGGGAATTGAACTGCCGCCACACGTTCACTTCCTGGCAGGCCTGCACAATACAACGACCGACGAAATCCGCTTCTTTGATGGGGATCTCGTCCCGGCGACGCACCTGGCCGACGTAGAAGAACTTCGCCTGGCGGTCGCTACAGCGGCAAGCAGGACAAGGCTTGAGAGGCTCCCGCTGCTCTCGGCAGCCAAGGCCAGCGATGTCTTTCGACGGAGCTTGGACTGGTCCGAAGTGCGGCCCGAATGGGGACTTACCGGCAACGCCACGTTCATCGTCGCGCCGCGTTCTCTCACCGCCCCGATCGATCTTGCCGGGCGATCGTTTCTACACAGCTATGACCACAACACGGATCCCGACGGCAAGGTACTCGAGGCGATCCTCACCGCGCCGATGGTGGTGGGCAGCTGGATCAACCTCCAGTACTACGCTTCGACGGTCGATCCTCAGCACTTTGGGAGCGGGAGCAAGACGATCCACAACGTGGTAGGGCGCTTCGGTGCTTTCTCTGGTAACTGCGGCGACCTTATGACCGGATTGCCCTGGGAGTCGATCCACGATGGCGTCCGCTACCAGCACGACCCCGTCAGACTGCTCTCGGTTGTCGCCGCGCCCCGCGAACGGATCGCAGAGATCCTCTCCCGGCACCGCAACGTCGAGCAACTCGCTCTGAATGGTTGGATTCACCTTGTCGCGTTAGACGGCGGCAAGTTTTATGAACTCTCTGCGGGTAGATCCTGGCAAGAAGTCGAGCTTAGCTAACTTCCCACAGAACCAAGCCCCCATGGTTTGGGGGCCGCGTCGGGCGAGGCACCTACCTCGCTGCCGGGGGCGAATTACCCTATAAAATCGTGCGATACGCCCTCGTAGCTCAGGGGATAGAGCATCGGTTTCCTAAACCGTGTGTCGCAGGTTCGAATCCTGCCGGGGGCATTCCTGCCGCGAGCGCGGGTCCTGCCGCCGCGATTGACTTGTTCGTCGCGAATGACACTCAAGCGGCGATGCGTTCAGGGGGCCCGCAGCGGTTTAGAGGCGATGGGTGCCGATTGCACTAAGCCGCGATAACGTAGTGCGCACGCTCTCCAGCGAGGCTTTCACTGCCCGAAACGCTGCCGGCCGCTTTCGACGCCTTAGCCGATGAGCCCTTTGGCCGCGGCCACGACCGCTTCGGTCGTAATGCCACGGGCAGCGAAGACCTGCTCGGCGGGGCCTGACTCGCCGAAGCCGTTCATGCCGACAAAGACGCCACGATCGCCGATCCAGCGGTCCCACCCCTGCCGCACGCCCGCTTCCACCGCAACTCGCGAGGTCACGCCGGGCGGTAGCACACTGTCGCGGTAGGCCGCGTCTTGCTCGGCAAACAACTCCATGGAGGGCATGCTCACCACCCGCGTCGCGACGCCGCTCTTGGTGAGCGATTCATGCGCAGCGACCGCGAGCGACAACTCGCTGCCGGTGGCGATCAAGATCACGGTCGGCTTGCCCCCGGCGGCGTCAGCAAGCACATACCCCCCGCGCTCGGTGCCCGAGGCAGGAGCATAAACGGTGCGATCTAGCGTCGGCAGATTTTGGCGGGTCAAAATCAGTGCCGTGGGGCGATGCTGATGCTCGATAGCGATCTTCCAGGCGGAAGCCGTTTCATTGGCATCGCCCGGTCGCAAGACAATCAGTCCGGGGATCGCTCGACAGGCGGCGAGTTGCTCGACCGGTTGGTGGGTCGGTCCGTCTTCGCCCACGCCGATCGAGTCGTGCGTAAAGACGTACACCACGGGCAGATGCATGATCGAACTGAGCCGCACCGAAGGACGACAGTAGTCGCTAAAGACGAAGAACGTCGCGACGTACGGCCGAACGCCCGAGAGCGCCATGCCGTTGGCCGCGGCGGCCATGCCGTGCTCGCGGATACCGAAGTGGAAGTTGCGTCCGGCGGGCGTCGCGGCCTGAAAGTGACCGGCACCATCAAATGTGAGCAGCGTGTTGGTGCTCGGTGCCAAGTCGGCCGATCCGCCGATCAACCAGGGCAGATGCGGGGCGAGGGCGTTGAGCGTCTTGCCGCTGGAAGCCCGGGTGGCCATTCCCTTGGGATCGGCAGGGAACTCGGGCAGGCTGGCTTGCCAATCGGCGGGAAGCTTGCCGGCGAAGATCTGTTCAAGCTGCTTGGCGCGTTCGGGATGGGCTTTCTTGTAGGCGGTGAACATCGCTTGCCAAGCGGCGCTCGCCGCGGCACCCCGCTTGCCGAGCGTCGCTTGGAAGTGCTCTTTAACCCCTGCGGGCACACGAAATTTTTCGTCGGTCGGCCAGCCGTAAACCGCCTTGGTGGCGGCGATCTCTTCGTCGCCCAGCGGCGAGCCGTGCGCGCCGCTCGTACCAGCTTTCTTGGGGGCACCATAGCCGATGACGCTCTTGACGATGATCAGCGTGGGCTTCTTGTTCTCGGCTTTGAAGGCCGACAAGGCCTTGCCAAGCGCGGCTAGGTCGTTCGCGTCGTCAACCGACAGAACGGCCCACCCCAGTCCCTCGAAGCGGCGTGCGACATTCTCGCTGAAGGCGAGGTCGGTGCCGCCTTCGATCGTGATCTGATTGTCGTCGTACACCCAGCAGAGGTTCGCAAGACCTAAGTGGCCAGCGAGCGAGGCGGCTTCGCACGCTACGCCCTCCATCAGGTCGCCGTCGCTGCACTGCACATAGATGTCGTGATCGAAGAGCGTGTGTTCGGGCGTGTTGTAGTTGGCCGCCAGCCAGCGCTCAGCGATCGCCATGCCGACACTGTTGCCACACCCCTGCCCTAGCGGTCCGGTTGTTGTCTCGACGCCCACCGTGTGGCCGACCTCGGGATGCCCCGGCGTGAGGCTGCCGAGCTGCCGGAACGCTTTGAGGTCATCGAGCGATAGCGCGGGCTTTCCGTCGGGCTGCTTCACACCGGCCAGGTGCAACACCGAGTAGATCAGCATCGACGCGTGACCACACGACAACACGTAACGATCGCGATTGGGCCAATCGGGCTTGGCCGGGTCGTAACGCAGCACGTCGGCCCACAGCTTGTAGGCAATCGGGGCCAGTGCCATCGGCGTGCCCGGATGGCCCGAGTTGGCAGCCTGCACCGCGTCCATGCTCAGGGTGCGAATCGTGTCGATCGCGGTCGTGACGGTGTCGGTGGCGGTCGCTTGCGTCATCGGTCTTGAGCGGGCGAAAGGTGAAGGGCCGAAAGGGTTTACCGTGGCCCGCAGTCTAGGGGCCCGGGCTCCCAACGGTCAACGCCGCCGCCTTGCTCGATACCCAGAACGGTGTTCTCCCGGCGGACGCCGAGATCACCTCGCAAACTCTTTGGGAAGCGCTCGCTCAGTCCGATGTGCGCCGGCACAGGCGGGCGCACGTGAAGGATCTCATAGCATGCGACGCCGACAACCGGCCACTTCCAAGGAACGCTCGGCTATCAGAACGACTGCTATTCGGCCGGGCTATTGGCCTGCTGCGCTACTCTTGAGGATCGTCCCCTTCTTCGGCCTGGGGCATCTGCTTGCGCTCCGCGGGGAGCGCCGCGCTCAAGCCCGGCACGCCATCGGCTCCGGCCGGCACGTGGAGCGATGACCCCTCGAAGTCCTTGCCGATCGGTTCGTAGCGCCCGCCCAGGTGCTCCGCCAAGAAAGCCTCGGTTACCGCATTGAAGCTCGTGCGATTCTCGGGCCGAGCGAAGCCGTGTCCCTCGTCCGGATACAACGCGTAGGTAACGGGGATGTTACGCGACTGCATCGCCTCGACAATTTGATCCGCCTCTAGCTGCGTCACGCGCGGATCGTTGGCTCCCTGGCCAATCAAAAGCGGCCGCTCAATACGATCGACAAACCGTAGCGGAGAACGCTCGAGCAACGCCTCGCGTCCGGCGTCGGTTGACCAGTCGCCAACCCGGAGCTTCATGACGGGCATGAACTGGGACCAGTAGAGAGGAACGTTCTCGAGCAGCGTGACAAGGCTCGACGGTCCGACGATGTCCACCCCGCAAGCAAACACATCAGGCGTAAAGGTCAGCCCCACGAGAGTGGCGTAGCCGCCGTAGCTGCCCCCCATGATCGCAACCTTATCACGCTGCGCGATCCCCTCGTCGATCGCCCACTCAACCGCGTCGATCAAGTCGTCGTGCATCTTGCCGGCCCACTCACCGTTGCTGGCATTGATGAAGTTCTTGCCGAAGCCCGTCGAACCGCGGTAGTTCACGCTCAGAACAGCGTAGCCACGGTTAGCGAGCCACTGGTGCGTGGGGTTGTAGCCCCACCCATCGCGTGACCAAGGGCCGCCGTGAACGTCCAGCACCAGCGGAACCGGGGCATCGGGCCGGCCATCGCCCTCGGGATCCACGCTGGCCGGTAGCGTCAGGTAGCTCACCAACGGGAGTCCGTCGCGGGCGGCGATCACGGGCGTGTGCATCTTCGCTAGCGGATAGTCATCAAGGTCCTCGCGGCTCTTGAACAGAAAACGCATCGAGCGCTCGCCGGTCGCGGCACCGCTTGCGGGTCGCGTATAGATGAAAAACTGAATCGCCCCGTCGTCCAAGATGTAGGCGACTGTCCAGCGGGTATCGTCCAAGGTGCGGCCCGTTACCTGGAACTCGCCATCGCGGAAGTCCTTGAGAAACTCGATATCGGGACGGATCGCCTCGTCGAGGATCTTCCACTCGATGCGGCTGTAGGTGAACGCCACCGCTTGGATGGTGTGCTCGGTCGGATGCACGAGCAGCCCGCCAACATCAGCGCGGGCATCCTCGGCCACCAGCGACACCTCGCCGGTGTCCAGATTCTTGGCGAACAGCCCGGCGGTGTCGCGCTCGCGGCTGTCCTCGTAGTACAGGGTGCGCCCGTCCTTGCTGAAGCCGGCCGGGCCGCTGGTCATGGCGTCTTCGCTGGTGAACTCGGCCATCGGCTGCCAGTCGTCGTACCCCTCGGGGCCGGGCTCGGCGGCGGTCGGTTCGAGCCACACCTGGCCCGCCTCGGGCGTGAAATTCACCGCCAGACGAACGCGCAGGTCTTCGTCGGTCACAAAGCCGGCAACGCCGGGGTTCTGCTGCAGCAGCTCGCGGTCGCCGCTCTTGAGATCCACCCGATACAGATCGTGATACCGGGGATCGCGATCGTTGAGGCCCACGAGCAGCGTATCGGGGAAACGCTCGCTGGCTCCGGCGAGCTCGCCACGGACCCCTTCGATCGGGGTCAGATCGATCGTTTGCTTGGTCTCGACATTGGTGGCATAGACGTGCCAGTTCTCGTCGCCGTCTTTGTCCTGGGAGTAGACGATGTGCTTGCTGTTGTACGCCCAGCTGTGGCCACGGATGCCCCGTTTACGGTCGTCGGTAACCGGCTTGGCGGCAGCGGGGTCATCGGCCGGGCCGACCCAGACGTTGAGCACTCCCTCGACGGGTTGCAGGTAGCTAAGCCACTTGCCGTCGGGGCTTAGCCGGGATTGCGCCTTATCCGGATTGCCGAACAGCACTTCCCGGGGAATCAGTGGCGTAGCTTGCCGGTCGGCGGTGTCTTGCGGGGTTTCCAGCGAGTCGTGCACGGTTGGCGTGGCGGTTATCGCCTGCGCAGCCGGGCCCGGGGCGACATCGCCGCAACCAACGATCATCGAAAGCAAAACGCCAAACAGGGTCAGCTCTGCCAAAAGGTCGAAGGGGCGTGAGAGCATCGGCAAGGGTGCGAAAGCAAGCAGCATCGAGAGTCCCCTACGTCGGGAAGTGGAACGTTTGGTCGGACGGCGGCGGCTGGGTAGACGCCGACGAGGGCGAGATCGAAACACGGAAGCGTCCCTCCTTGAAGCGACACGATCCGCCGGCATCTCTTACCGAGACGCAGATCGCATGCGTTGCTGAAAGAATTAGAGCGCTCCGTCCTTGGGCGCCGCCGGTCGAGTGCTCAGACCCCTTAGAGGAGGGCAAGACGCCCGCCATTGAGGAAACAACACTCGGCCCGGAGAGGCGATGGGGGAAAGCGTAACCCAGCATCGCCACTGCTGGCTACGCCGCCAAGCTCGCCCGAGTTCGCGCAACTCACCAACCCGCCCCTACCCGCCGGACTACCCCGCGCCCGCCGAATTAGCAAGCATTGCCAGCAACGCTGTCGGTACAATGGCCCCCAGCCCGCCATGCCCGCTCGCCCCGATCCTGTCGAACAGCTCCGCAGCCGACGCGCCCGCCCCCTGTTACCAGCGGCAACGCCGCTGGTTGTTGTGGCCGGCGCGGCAGCCGGAGGCGTTTTGCTTAGTCGGCTAGGGGAGTTCTCCGACGGTGATGCGCTAGCCACGATGGCGCTCATCCCAGCCCTGCTAATCGCTTGGGCGTATTTCTGGCGGCGGAATCGGTTAAGCACCGCGGCTTGCTTGCTGATGACAGCGGTTGCGGGCGTGACGGTTCTCGGAACCGGTTTTGCTTGGCGGGCGTTTCCCCAGAACGACCTGGGCCGATATGCCCGGAGATCGCCTGAGCCCGTGGCGATCGAGGCGATCGTGCTGGCCCCGCCCACCAACTACGCGGCACCCGAACCCTCGCCATTCCGCGCGATCCCCGCTGAGCCACGGTTGGTCTTCCCTGTTCAAGTGAGTGCGCTACGCAACGGCGAAAGCTGGCAAGCGGTCGAGGGACGCTGCTTGGTTTCGGTAAGCGGAGCCGGGATTGAGCTGGAGCGGGGGCAACGCGTGCGGGTCTTCGGGCAGCTCCGTCGTCCGTCGCCGGCACTCAATCCGGGACAAGACGATGCGGCCGCCAACGCCCGCAACCAGCGCCGACTGGCAGCGGTATGGACCAACACCGCACGCAGTGTCGAGTTGCTCGACCCCACGCAACCGCGTTCGGGGGTCGGCTTGCTGCTGGACCGCCTGCGGCGCTGGAGCGGCCAAACGTTTGACCGACGCCTTGGCGAAGAATCGGCCACGCTGGCCCGAGCGATGATCCTCGGCGATGGCGATCATTTATCCGGGGAACTCGTCCGGGCGTTCCGCCAAACCGGCGCGATCCATGCTTTGGTGGTGTCGGGTCTGCACGTCGGTATCGTCGCCGGCTTCGCGGCGGTGCTCGCTTGGCTACGTCTGCTCTCACGACAGCAAGCGCTGCTGTTGGGGGTCGCACTGGCGGTGAGCTATGTCATGCTGGTGGGGGGCAAACCGCCGGCGCTGCGCGCGGCGGTGGTCGGGGGGGTGCTCGCAGCGGCCGCGCTCGGACACCGCAACGCGCTCAGTTTCAACGCCCTGGCGGGAGCCGCCCTGGCGGTGCTGGCCGCTTCCCCCGGGGCATGGATGGCGACCGGCACGCACCTCAGCTTTCTCGCAGCAGCGACCCTCCTCGCGTTTTCGAGCTTGGTACGAGCCTGGAGAGAAACGCACCGCTCCTCGGCACTGCAACGCCTGATTGAACGGACACGCCCCCACCACGAGCGCTGGCTGCACCGAACGGGCGTGGCGCTAGCGCTGACTTTTGGCGCTACCGTGGCCGTGCTGATCGTCGCGGGCCCGCTGCTCGCCGAGCGTTTCCATGTGATCTCCCCGGCCGCGATTCCGCTGGCTCCGGTCATCGGCGTGACGCTCCCCACCGTGCTGCTCTCAGGGTTGTCGCTGGGTGCTTTCGCGTCGTTGGAAGGCATCGCGCCCGAACTGGTGATCGAACCCGTGATGGGTTGTCTGGCCTGGGTTTGCCAAACCGCATGCACCGCCCTGACAACCTCGGTCCGGTTTGCCGAACAGACCCCGGGGGGCTGGCTGCCGATTGCCGGGATGGGCACCGCGCGCCTGTTCTTCTGGTACGGCTGGCTCGCCGTGGCGGCGCAAGTTTGGCTTCATCAGCGTGCGTGGTGGGGGCTGACATGGCGAGCCGGGCTGGCGGGGCTCGCGTTGTCGATCAGCGGCTCCTGGCTGGCAACCCCTTCGCAAGCGCTTCGCTGCGAGGTGCTGGCCGTCGGCCACGGGGCCGCAACGCTTGTTAGCGCGCCCGGCGGGATCCACATACTGATCGACGCGGGGTCGCTCGGCGATCCGGAACTGGTCTCCCAAACGCTCGCTCGCGCGCTGTGGGCACGGGGCGTCACCAAGCTCGACGCCATCATGCTCTCCCATGCCGATGTGGACCATTACAACGGCGTGCCCGGCTTGTTGGAGTATTTCCCCGTCAGGGCTATCTGGTGCTCTTATGGCATGTTTGACGCGGTCGAGGGCCCCGACGATCCGTCGGCCCCCGCCACACTCCAACGGCTGCTTGCCACTAAGCGGATACCCGTCCGACGCCTGCAGCAAGGGGATCGGCTCCGGCTAGGTAAAAGTGGTGCCGGGCTCGTGGTGCTACACCCCACCGACTTGGGCGTTGTGGGCTCGGATAACGCCAACAGTGTGGTCCTGGGACTAGAACACCAGGGCCGCCGGGTTCTGCTTCCGGGGGATCTCGAGTCACCCGGGCTCGAGCAGCTTTTGTTGCAGGAGCCCTACCCGTGCGACGTCCTGCTCGCCCCGCATCATGGCAGCCGACGCAGCAACCCGCCGGGTTTCTCGGCTTGGTGTCGGCCCCAAACCGTGCTGATCAGCTCCGGCAGCCCGACCCCCGCCACCGCGACCGAATACCGCACCGCGGGGGCGAAAGTGCTCAATACCTTCGAGCAAGGAGCGCTCACCGTGCGTATCGAGGAAGCAATGCTGGCGATTGAGCCTTTCCACAAGGCCCCGCAGCGCTAAATCCCCTCTTTTTGCTCCCCCCAGCCCATCGGAAACAACGGCCGCTCCGCAGCTCTACGGAAAGTCCTGTTGCACGTGATTCTCCCCCCGAAGAAGGGGCGTCGGCCTAGCCACAAGCGGCCGGACCGCCTATCTTTCCACGCGTACTCGATAACCGCTGAGAAGCGGTCTCAACACTTACACCCATCAGCCGTTGCCCCTTCGGGGAATTGCATCTGAGTCCGATGCTCGGCGATGCCGAGCCAATCCTCGGACGCTCCTTGCCTCCCCCTCGCTTTCCCGGCGTGCTTGGCAACCGCCCCCATCCTATCCGGTTTCTTTCATGTCGATCATCTCTCCGCAACCTCCGCGCACCGGTTCGACCGCGAAGAAAGCTGTCGCGGCTCCCGCCCAGGAAAACGCCCAGGGCATGAGTCAACCGATGGATCCGATGAACTCGTGGGCAATGTGGCGGCGCGGTGCCGACTGGCCGACGGTCGTGTGGATCACGGTCGTCCACGCCTCGGCACTGGCGGCACCTTTTTACTTTAGCTGGCAGGGCTTTACCGCTTTCGTCCTGCTGTACATCGCAACGGGCATGTTCGGCATCTGCATGGGCTACCATCGGTTGCTAACCCACGGAAGCTTCCAGACCTATCGGCCGATCCGCTGGCTGCTGGCCTTCTTGGGCGGTCTGTCGGGCGAGGGTTCGGCGCTGACCTGGGTGGCGAATCACCGCAAGCACCACAAATTCAGCGACAAAGCGGGCGATCCGCACTCGCCGCGCCATGGCAAGTGGTGGGCCCACATTTTCTGGTTCATGCCGAATCTAGGCCAGAAGTGGCGCAAAGAGGTCCTAGAGCGCTACGCACCCGACATGATGAAAGACCGCGTGATGGTGTGGCTCGACCGCATGTTCTTGCCGTCGCAGTTTGCGATGGGGGCCGTGCTGTACGCGATCGGTTACTACGGAACCGCGCTGGGCATGGGTGGTGAGAACGCGGTTTACTACGGCTGCTCGATGTTCTTTTGGGGACTCGCCCTGCGGATGGTCTACGTCATGCACGTGACCTGGCTGATCAACTCGGCAACACACCTCTGGGGCTACCGCAACTACGAAACCACCGACGACAGCAAGAATCTGTGGTGGGTTGCGCTGCTCTCATTCGGCGAGGGTTGGCACAACAACCATCACGCCTATCAGCGTGTCGCCGCACAGGGGCACAAATGGTGGGAGCTGGATACCACCAATTGGGCGATTCTGGCGATGGAGAAGCTCGGCCTGGCCTGGAATGTGGTCCGCGTGCGGGATATTCCCGACGGAACCCGCCCCGCCTGAGGCCCTACCGAACGAAGCTGCCGCACAGCTGCCGAACTATTACGGCAGGATGAAGGGGCCCAAAATCGGCCTAACGGCGGGAGAAGAGCGTTTTCGGCCCTCCGCTGGCAAGCTCTCCGACCGCAAAAGCCCGAATCCTCCCCCCGTTGGCGTTGCAAGCGTCGCGGCGGTCGGTACAATCCGGGGCTTGCAGCGTAAACGAACTTAACCACTATCGAGGCGGCGGCCGCCGTGGCCCCGCACAGGAGCAGGTGCACCCCCCGCAAACGAAGCGGCAGGGACCACGCACCAGACGATGACACACCGACGGAACTCCCTTCCCTCCTTAGCGACGTCCTGAAGGCCGTCGATTCGTCACCCCGCAACGGGCGCGGTGGCATAGCAGGGCGGAGTTGCTAGGCAGAAATCACAGCAGGCATTTTTTTAATGGCGCTTACGACCGAGAAGACCAGCAGCATTTCGAAGGACTTCGGACGGAACGAGTCGGATTCCGGCTCGCCCGAGGTACAGATCGCGCTGCTCACGACTCGGATCGCCGAGATGACTGAGCACATGCAAGTTCACAGCAAGGACTTCGCCAGTCGGCGTGGTCTGCTGCGGATGGTGAGCCGTCGTCGCCGCCTGCTGGACTACGTCAAGCGAAAGAACCCGCAGATGTATCTCGATCTGTTGCAGCGGTTGGGAATCCGCAAGTAAGCGTCCGCCTTGTCGGCCGCTTGGCCGATCGGTGTCGCTTCGACTCGGCCTTCTCAGACGATTTCTGTCGCAAGCTTTTCCGACGCATGTCGGTGAGCGTAACGAGACTCCACGACTTCCAACTGGGTCATGCCCTCGCATGACATGGTTTTGGCTGGAGGATTCTCGATCGCCCCTACCGAGACGCGTCGCTTAACGACGCCGTACCGACGGCCCGCACCGCGGTTCCCTCCCGGGAAGGCAAGCGGCAGCCACGGGCTCCCCCGCAACGCAACACCGCGTGACGGGCCCGCAACTCGGCATCCAAAAGCAGTTTCCACCAGCGGGCTCACAACCCCCACAACCACGTCCCCCCAACGCCCGCGTGTCGGGCTCAGCGGACCTTACAAACCACCAATCGGTCAAACGGCTCACCCACGGCTCTGCCCGGAATCAGCCCCGTCCAACTGCACGCGCTAACAGCTCTTTCGGTGAATCGTCGTTCGCCGAACAAATCAACCACTTTTTCGCTCAGTCTTCGTTTATCACGTCAGTAAAGGAATTGAAGTTTTGGAACGCACCTTCGTAGAGAAGCAGATCGGCCGTAGCACGATCAAGATCGAGACCGGTGCCCTCGGCAAGCAAGCCGCGGGTTGTGTGCTGGTCTCGCTAGGCGAGACGGTCGTGCTGACCGCCGCCGCCACCAGCGCCCCTCGACCGGGCCTCGACTTCTTCCCGCTCACGTGTGATTACCGCGAACGGTTCGCCGCGGCGGGCAAGTTCCCCGGCGGCTTCCTCAAGCGTGAAGGACGTCCGACGACGAAAGAGACGCTCACCTCGCGTCTGATGGACCGCCCGATCCGCCCGATGTTCGCGGCCGGATTTATCGATGAGGTACAGGTCCAAGCGATGGTCGTCGCGAGCGATCGCCAGAACGACGGCGACGTGCTGGCGATGATCGGTGCTTCGGCAGCGCTAACGATCTCGTCCATGCCGTTTCAGGGCCCGTTGGGCTCCGTGCGGATTGGCAAGATCGACGGCAAGCTGGTCGCCTTCCCGACCGCTGACGAGCTCGAGTTCAGCGAACTCGACCTGATCGTCTCGGGCACGAAAGACGCGATCCTCATGATCGAGGGCTTCGCCCGCGAGATGCCCGAGGACGAGATGACCGAGGCGCTGCTCGAAGCGCATCGTCTGGTCGGCGAGCTGTGCGACATGCAGCTCGAACTGCGTCAGAAGCTCGGTGTGGCTCCCAGCACCTACGTTTCGCCCGAGCCGAATGGGCTGCTTGAGAAGCTGGACGCCGCGTACGGGGCCAAGCTCAAGGCTGCCAAGCTAATCGCCGGCAAGCAGGACCGGTCCGAGGCTTGCAGCGCGCTGAAGGCCGAAGCGATCGCGGCGATGATCCCCGATCCCAAGGCCGAAGGGGCCATCGAACTGGGCGCGCTCAAGAATGCTTGGCACGACCTCGAGGCCAAAGTCATTCGCGCCTCGATTCTCGAAGGAACCCGTCCCGATGGTCGCGGCTCGAAAGACCTCCGGGGCATCACCTGCGAGGTGGACGTCCTGCCGCGCGTTCACGGCTCGGCGGTCTTCCAGCGTGGCGAAACGCAGTCGCTGATCACCATCGCCCTGGGCACGGGGCGTGACGAGCAACGCGTCGACGGCCTGTTCGAGGAGTACAGCAAGCGGTTCATGCTGGACTACAACTTCCCCAGCTTCTCGGTCGGTGAGTGCCGCCCGATCCGGGGACCCGGTCGCCGCGAGATCGGCCACGGCATGCTCGCCGAGCGCTCGGTGAACCCCATCCTGCCCGAGCACGATGACTTCCCCTACACGATCCGCGTGATCTCGGACATTCTCGAATCGAACGGATCGAGTTCGATGGCGAGCGTCTGTGGTGCCACCCTCGGCCTGATGGCCGCGGGCGTGCCGATCACCAACCCGGTGGCGGGGATCTCGGTCGGCCTGGTGAAGGAAGGCGAGCAATGGACGCTGCTGACCGACATCCTGGGCGACGAGGATCACTTCGGCGACATGGACTTCAAGATCGCCGGCACCCAGAACGGCATCACGGGCATCCAGCTCGACCTGAAGATCATGGGCATCAGCGAGGAGATCATCCGCGCCACGCTCCAGCAGAGCCGCGAGGCCCGGATCGAAATCCTGCGAGCCATGCTCAGCACGATCCAGCGGCCGCGTGAGACCACCGCCGAATCGGCACCCCGACTGGTTCGGACCAGCATCAACCCGGAGAAGATCGGCCTGCTGATCGGTCCGGGCGGCAAAACGATCCGTGGCATCCAAGAGGACTGCGGCGTGCAGATCGACGTCGACGAGGACGGCACGATCACGATCGCCGGGCCGGACCAAGAGACCGTCACCGCCGGCCTGGGCCGGGTCGAGGCGCTCACCGCCAGCGTGCAGGTGGGACGCATCTACGACGGCAAGGTCAGCAGCATCAAGGACTTCGGTGCCTTCATCGAGATCCTGCCCGGCAAGGACGGACTCTGCCACATCTCGGAGCTGTCCGACGGCTACGTTGCCAGCGTCGGCGACATCTGCAAGGTCGGCGATCGCATGAAGGTCAAGGTCATCGCCGTCGATGACCAAGACCGCGTCAAGCTGAGCCGCAAGGCCGCCATGGCCGAAGCGGAAGGCGAGAAGCAGCCGGCCAGCACCGAAGCCTGAGACGAACCATGACGACCTAAAAGCGAGAGCCGGGCCTCCTCGCGGGGCCCGGCTCTTTTTTATTGGCGAACCTGTTTCGTTAGCGAACATGCTCCACATGATCCTAGCGCGTGTAGACTGCTAATAGGCGGCACGCCGCTCAAGCTGATCCTCTTCACTCTTGTATCGAAAAGCGTGATCGAGAACGCCACTACCGACGAAACGGTCCAGCGGCTGATGGACCAGTACGCCGAAATCGCGCGGCTAGCCGGGGGGCTTGCGCACGAGATCAAGAATCCGCTCTCGACGATTCGGCTCAACATGCAGCTGTTGGCCGAGGACTTGCTGCCCGAACGCGACGACGATGACGAAGACGCCGTGCCGCTATCGATCGAGCAGCGCCGGGTGGCCAAGCGCATCGAGGCCGTCCAGCGCGAGTGCTCGCGGCTGCACGAACTGCTGGACGACTTCCTTAACTACGCGCGGGTGCAGCGGATCGATCTGGTGCCGCGCGACCTGAACGTGGAGATCGCCGAGGCGCTCGACTTCTTTGAGCCAGAGTGCGACGCCGCGGGGATCGAGATCGTCCCCTACCTGGACGCCGACCTGCCCACGGTGCGGCTCGATCGCGAGTCATTCCGCGGCGCGCTGATGAATCTGCTGCTCAACGCCAAGCAGGCGATGCCCGACGGCGGGCAGATTATCGTGCAGACCCGCGGCTTGGGAGATCGAGCCGCGATCTATCTGACGGATACGGGCGTGGGCATGAGCGACGCCACCGCCGGCCGTATGTTTGAGACCTTTTTTAGCACCAAGCCGGGCGGCTCGGGATTGGGACTGCCGACCACGGCGAAAATCATCGAAGCCCACGGCGGCGCGATCACGGTGCAGAGCGAGCTAGGTCGCGGCACGCGGTTCACGATTGAGTTACCCTCGGTGGCGAGGCTCCCTAAATCCACCAACGCGGCCGGATAACGCCCCGGGCCCCACCGAGCCGGCATGCCCGATTGGTTGGGTGCGGAACTGCTTCCGTGGCACTCCTGCCTGCAAGAAAGTAACCCCATGATTAACAACCAAGCGCCCGCTGTGCCGAACTCAATCGGCTGGCTGGTTGTGGTGCTCCTTCTTGTCAACATGCTGCCGACGACGGCGTCGGCTCAACCCTTCAGCGGCGATATCAACCGCTGGGTGGCGCAAGATACGCTTGCCCCGCCCGAGCCGGGGGCGATCTTGTTCACGGGCAGCTCGAGCATCCGGCGCTACGAGCAGCTAACCCGCGACTTTGCGGACTATCACGTGATCCAACGTGGGTTCGGGGGTTCGCAGTTCGAGGACCTAGTCGGATACGCCGACGAGATTGTGCTGCCATACCGCCCTGCGGCGATTGTGGTTTGGGAAGGGACCAACGACATCAATGCGGGCGAAAGCGCCGCGGAAGTGGTGGCCGACTACGAGGCGTTTGTGGCGAAGGTCCACTCGAGTCTGCCCGGCACGCCGATCTTTTACTTGGGAATCATGCCCACTCCCGGGCGTTTCGCGTGTTGCGAGACCCGCAACACCGAGGCCAACACGGCCATCGCCGCCCGCGCGGCAAACAACCCGGCGTTGCACTACATCGATCTGCCCGCCGCCTTCCGTGCGTTGTCGCCCCCCACCGGGCCAGACTTCAACGCGCTGTTCGTGGACAACATCCATCTCAACCGGGCGGGCTACGATCTGTGGACAAGCTTGATTCGTCCGCAGCTAATGGCGGTCGTGCCGCCGAACAAGGAGTTCAGTCCCAACCCCCTCTCGCCGCGACCGGGCGTACGGCTGTTGTTCGATTTCGGCCCCAGCAATCCACAGGACGGTGACGCCACGGTGGGGCCCGACGTGCGTGGCAATCACTGGAACAACTGGCACGCCGCCGAGGGGGGCATTGCCGTCAACGCCGGCGAGCGGATCACCAATCTTGTCGATACCACCGGCGCGGCAACCGGTATCAACCTCACGATTACCGGCGGCTTTGCCACCAACGGCAAGCTCCAAGGCGGGCTGCTCCAAGCCGATCCCGCACTGCTGGGGGATTTCGCGGTCGCGACCGCCACCCAAGACTATTTTTTCAGCAGCGCCGACAATCGGGTTGGTGGCGGCAATGACGACCGTCCGGGCGGATTCATGCTGGAGGGCTTGGATCCTGAACGCCAGTACGAGTTTCGCTTCTTCGGCTCGCGGGCGGTGAGCAGCCTGCGTACGACCGAGTACCGCGTCTACGGACAGAACACGGGGGTGGCCAAGCTCGTGACCTCGGGTCCAGGGATCAGCGCCGCCGGCACCGGTGCCGGAAACGACGACGAGATTGCGCTGGTCAGCGGGATCCGACCCGATGGCTACGGGCAGATCTTTGTCGATCTGACTCTGTTGCGGGGAGACTTTGCGTACCTGAATGCGATGGAAATGCGGGTGCTAGAGGTCCCTGAACCGGCGTCGCTCGGCACGCTGGGCTGGCTGGGCGTTTTGCTGGCGGCCCCGCTTTTTGGCGGTCGCGGGCTCTGAACGGGCGGGCTCCGCTGCGCTCTGGCTTTCGCACCGGGGGCCAGGGGTCCATAATCGCCTGCCATGGCGAAGAACCAAACACGAGCCACCGCGGGACCACCGATCAAGGTGCTCGTGGTCGATAACGATCACGGCCACGCCGAGGCAATGGCCGAAAGCCTGGCCAAGATCGGCTATGAGTGCCAAGTGGCACACGCCGGTGCCGAGGCGCTCCCGCTGCTGGAGAAGCACGCCTTCGAGATCGTCGTGACAGACCTGGTGATGCCCGGCGGGATCGGCGGCCTGGAGCTGCTGGGCGAAGTCAAGCAGCATCTGCCCGACGCCGAGGTGATCCTCGTCACCGGCCACGGCACGGTCGAGTCGGCGGTCGAGGCGATGCGCCGCGGCGCGTTCAACTATCTGCTCAAGCCGCTCGATCTGGCACAGCTTCGGGCGGTGGTCGATAACGCCGCCCGCAGCCAGCACCTCCGCCGCGCCAACGCCGAGCTGCGCAAACGGCTGGACGAGAAGTTCGGCTTCGAGGGGGTCGTCGGCGAGAGCGAAGCGATGCGCGGCGTGATCGAGCGGCTCAGCCGCATCGCCCCGACCGACGCCTCGGTCCTCATCCAGGGCGACACCGGCTCCGGCAAGGAGTTGGTCGCCCAGGCGATCCACCAGAACAGCCCCCGCAAGGCGCGGCCCTTCGTCGCGCTGAACTGCGGGGCCCTGTCTGAGAACATCCTAGAGAGCGAACTCTTCGGCCACATCAAAGGGGCGTTCACCGACGCCTCGCACGATCGCGTGGGCAAGTTCGAGTACGCCGACGGCGGCACGCTCTTTCTGGACGAGGTCGGCGACATGCCGCTCGCGACGCAGATCAAGCTGCTGCGAGTGCTCGAATCGGGCGAGATCACGCGCGTCGGCTCGAACGAGGTGAAGCGCGTCGATGTGCGGATCCTGTCGGCCACCAATCGCGACCTCGAAACGGCGATCGCTGAGGGCTCGTTCCGCGAGGACCTCTATCATCGGCTGAAGGTCGTGACGGTGCGGCTGCCACGGCTGGCCGAGCGACGTGATGACATACCGCTGTTGGTCGAGCATTTCGTGCGGCTGCACGCCAAGCGTCATCACAAGAAGGCACCGGGCGTGTCGGCCGCGGCGCGGCGGCGGCTGCTGGCGTACGACTGGCCGGGCAACGTCCGCGAGTTGAAGAACGCCATCGAGAGCATGGTGGTGGTTGACTACGACGGCGTGCTCGACCTGGATGATCTGCCCGAGCAATTCCTCGCCGCCGGTCCCGTCGACGAAACCGGCGAAACCGCCGGGAACCTGTCTACCGGCACCGCCCTGGCGGACCTGGTCGGCAAGTCGATGTCCGACATCGAGGGGCTGTTCATCGGCGAAACTCTCAAGGTCACCGGCGGCAACCGCGAGGACGCCGCCAAGATGCTCGGCATCGGCGAGCGCACGCTGTACCGCAAGATCAAAGAGTACGGACTCAACTGAACATGGTGCTTAGAAGACTGTCGATAGCGAGGGTAAAACGATTAAACGGCGGGATTCGAGCAATATGGTCGATTCGGGCCTAACACACCTGCTGACTTCGTTTTCAAGATGACGAGACGCGACACTAAACTCGAATCAGAAGGCGCTGAGTTCCTGGTTTTAGGTAACTTGCTGGCTCGTGGTGTTCAGTGTCACAAGGCCTACACGCAAACAGCTAGGTACGATTTGCTAGCGCTGTCACATGACCATAAGATCGCCGTCACGATACAAGTAAAAAGTCGTTGGGATCTGAAGGCTCGCGGGTTCTTCTTGAAGTCAGTCGATTCTGACTTTGTTGTGGCTGTTTTTCTAAACCGCTCAACAACTGATCCGAGCAAAGAAGCTGACCCCAAATACTTTGTGCTTCCAAAGCGAATCGTTAAAAAGTACTGGCGCGACGAGAAGGTGCCCAAGGTGTATCTCCCTGGTATCTACAACTTACAGCGATACGAGTCTGCCTGGAATCTGATAGCCGCGAATCTAGAGCCGAAATAATATCCCATCGATATAAAAGTTATTCACATTCCCCCATCACGAACTACCTCTTTATCTACACACACTAAGAACTCCCCCACGCCCGACTAACTTTGCAGCCTAATCAACTTAAGTCCAAAGCTACGGATAGCTCACGATGCCCGCGATCAAGCCCTTACCGCCGCTCGTCGTGAACCAGATTGCCGCGGGAGAGGTGGTCGAGCGGCCGGCGAGTGTGGTGAAGGAGCTGCTCGAGAACGCCATCGACTCGGGCGCAACACGGATCGACGTGCTGCTCGAAAAAGGGGGCGTCGAGCGCGTCCGCGTTGTCGATAACGGCACCGGCATCGACGCCGATGACCTACCCTTGGCGATCGCCAACCACGCCACCAGCAAGATCACCGCCGCCGAGCAGCTGTTCGAAGTCGGCACGCTCGGCTTCCGCGGCGAGGCGCTCGCGTCGATCGCCTCGGTCAGCCGTCTGACAATCCGCAGCCGCGCCCGCGGGGCCGCCGAGGGGGCCGAGCTCACCGTCTGCGGGGCCGCCGAAGCGGTTGCCGCCCCCGCCGGCTGCCCCGAGGGAACCACGGTCGAGGTCGATGACCTGTTCTTCAACACGCCGGTGCGACACAAGTTTCTGCGCTCGGCCCAGACCGAGGCGGGACACGCCACCGAAGCGTTCACGCGGGTCGCGCTCGCGCACCCGGGAGTGCATTTCACCCTCACGCACAATGGTCGGCTGATCCACGAGCTGCCCCCCTGCCCCGCCGCAGCGGACGCCACCCTAGAACCACGGCTGGCTGGCTGGCGGCAGCGGATCGCCACGCTGTTTAGCGACGACCTTGCCGCCGCGCTGGTGGCGGTCAGCAGCCGCGACGAGCGACCAGACGGCACGGCGATCACGCTCGAAGGGTTTGTCGCGAACCCCTCGCAAAGCCGCTCGCACGCGCGCCTGCAGTACCTGCTGGTCAACGGTCGCTCGATCCGCGATCGCTCGCTACAGCACGCGCTGGGCGAAGCCTATCGGGGCCTGCTGCTGAGCGGGCGCAAGCCGATCTGCTTCTTGCGGCTCGACATGCCCGCCGCGCTGATTGATGTGAACGTGCACCCGCAGAAGCAAGAGGTGCGCTTCGCTGAAGCCGGCGCGCTCTACAGTCAGCTGCTGGGAACCTTACGCACAAAGTTCCTCTCGACCGACCTGCGGGCCGGGGCGCAGACCGACCGTAGCGCCGCTGATGATGCCGCCGATGGGGGCGAAACCGGCGCGCTGGTCGCGTGGGCCCGGCAGGGGCTCTCCCAGCGTCGGCTCGACGAAGCGGCCCCCGCCGCCGGAGAGCACTTCCGCGCAGCATCTTCGGCATCGCCAACCACGGAGCGCCCGCTCGAAGCGTTCCGTCCGTTCCCGGGCGATCACACGCCGCTCACGCTGCACCGCTTTGCGGGACCGAGGCCGAGCACCGGCAACGCCGCTTCTCTTCCGAACGCACCGCTCCCGGACAGGCCCGGTACGGAGACGACGCTGTCAACTAGCAACACCGCGGAGCACGCCTCCGACGACAACTCCGCACCGCCTGCTGGCGCAGCCGCAACCCTGCCCGGCGGCCGGGCGATGCAGCTGCACGATCGGTACCTGATCGTGGAAACCGCGCTGGGCATGGAGGTGATCGATCAGCACGCCCTGCACGAGCGGGTGCTGTACGAGAAGCTGCGCCGCCGCGCGCTCGACGGCCCGCTCGAAAAGCAGCGGCTGGTGGTCCCCGAGCCGGTCGATCTGTCGCCCGCCGAAGCCGCGGCGGCGCTCGAGCACCGCCCGCTGCTGGCCAAGCTCGGCATGGAGATCGAGCCGTTCGGCGGCGACACCGTGCTCGTCACCACGTTGCCCGCGCTCTTGCGGCGGGCCACCCCGGCCGAAACGCTCCGCGAGATCGCCGCGCAGCTGGTCGCCGGCGGAGCGCCGGGTGCCCGCGACGTGTTCGACGAGCTGCTGCACAGCATGAGCTGCAAGGCCGCGGTCAAGTACGGCGACCCCCTCACCCCCGCGGAGATCGACGCCCTGCTCGCCGCCCGCGTCGACACCGAGAACCACCACCACTGCCCCCACGGCCGGCCGACGTCGCTGGTGTTCACCCGGCAAGAACTCGACCGCCGCTTCGGCCGCACTTGAGGCGGGGGGCGTTGGGCAGGCTGTCAACTCGAGCGCCCGATTGAGCAGCAAAAAAGTGTGGCTTACGCAGAGGGTTGTGTGCCGCAGCGGGGCTTGTCCGGTAGTGGGTAGCTGCGACCCGTTTCACACGGCTGGCAAGCCAGCAGTGGCACCCGGCGAAGCAACACAATCGCCCGGTTTCGTTTACAATAAGGCCACTGCCAACGCCGGGTGACTGGCGCGGTTAGCCGGTACCTACTCTGCCTGTCTCGAAATCCTGGATGCACCCATGACTTTCAAATCACTGGTACCGACGGGGGTGTCACGCGTGGCGGGCGTCGCGCGCAGGGCGGCGTTTGGCTTGCTGCTGTGCTGTTGCGCCACGAATGCCCTGGCCGCGCCGCTGACCGGGCTGACGCGGATTACCAGCACTCCTATTTTCGGTGGTAGCCCCACGGTCACGTCGGATACGGCTTACGTATCGGTTTCGAGCGAGGCGCCTGGCGTGTGGGCGGTCACTGACAGCGGCAGCGTCTTCACGCCCGCTCCGCTCTCCCCGGCAGCGCCGATAAGTAGTTTGACACGGGTCACGGAGGCTAACGATGGCCACCTCTACTACGCGGTGAACTACGGAATAGACACTTCTGGACTGTTCGGCGGCGCCGCCCTCTACAGCCTATCCAACCCCTCATTCGTTCCGGTCGTGTGGGGCGGGGATGTGACGCACGGGGGAGTGCGGAGGGACCTCGTTGGCGCCGGCACTGTGGATGATTTTATCGGCGGTGGAAGCCCCGTCTTCTTGTTGCCCAACGGCGAAGTGTCGCCGATGGAACTTCCCGACGGTTCAGCAGGTGCAGTATACTCGGCGACCCCCAACGGATACGCCATTGGGTCCGCGGTAGTGCCCATGACGATCGGAAATGCGCCCGCGGTATGGGATCCAGAGGGGAGATTCCGGTTCGTGGAGACCGCCGGCTCTCCTGTCTCGATACGTGATCGGGCAGACGGTCAGGGAGTCAATATCGGGCTCTTTTCCGGCTTTGATATTATCTACGGCGATCAACCCCCCATAGAGTTGCGAGGACCGAATAGCGACTTTCCTTACAGCGGTTTCCCAATCGTCACCGAAGGAGACTTCGTCGTGGTCGCCCCTGAATTGGGCAATGATTACTACGCTTTCTACCCGGGCATCATTCCGGGAACCACGGACCGCATGCGTCCCCTCCTTGAAGTGTTCCCGCAGTTGTCGGCGCTCGATAACCTCGTCGTCTCCGGCGCCACGTCGATGGGTGGGAACGTCTACCTAACAATCCGCGCCGCCGACGGTCTCTATCTGTTCGGCGCCCCCGACCCGTCGCTCATCCCCGAGCCAACGACGGCGGCGCTGTGCTGCGGCCTGCTCGTAGGCGCGTCCCTCCGCAGCCGTGCCCGAGCGTGACCGCCATCTGACGCCGCCCCCCGCGGGCTCTCGCCCTAGGTGCGCTCACGCGGATCCGTCTGCTGCGTTATGTAAAGCGACACTGTTTACCCAACGGTGACGCCACAATCGCGGGTCTTCCTATCTTCCCCGCGCCAGCGGCTAGCCACGGGCCCTTCGGCTAGCGAAACTAGGAGATTCTCCCGGGACGGGGCTGCCGCCCCTCGGGGAGATCCGTTTGTGCCCCGCCGTTTTCCCTGTTCCGCCCCGTCTGCCCGATGATCTGCGTCAGCATTGGCCGAAGCCGTCATAAGCACATGCTCGCCGAGCACAAGCACCTTGTCGAACAGGGGGCCAAGCTCGTCGAACTGCGGCTGGACTACATCAGCTCGCGTGTCAACTTGCAGCGGCTGCTGGCCGATCGGCCCTCGCCCGTCATCATCACGGTCCGCCGCGAGCAGGATGGGGGCAAGTTCAGCGGGACGGAAGAAGAGCGCATGATGCTCCTGCGTGAGGCGATCGCCCTGGGGGTCGACTATATCGACCTGGAAGAAGACATTGCGCACAAGGTGCCGCGGTACGGTGCCACCAAGCGGCTGGTGAGCTACCACAACTTCCGCCACACGCCCGAGAACCTGGCCGAGCTGCACGCGCAGATGGCGACCAAAGACGCCGATGTCATCAAGCTGGCCACTATGGCGCAGCACCCGGTGGACAACGTGCGGATGCTGGAGCTGGTCCAGAGCAGCGCGATCCCCACCGTCGGCATGTGCATGGGCGACATCGGCGCCCCGTCGCGCATCCTCGGCGCGAAGTTTGGCTCGCCGTTCACCTACGCCACGTTCCACCACGAGCGGACCCTGGCCCCGGGGCAGCTCAGCTTTCAGCAGATGACCGAGATCTACAACTACGATCGGATCGGCCCCGAGACGGACGTGTACGGCGTGATCGCCGATCCGGTCGGCCACTCGCTCAGCCCGCAGATCCACAACGCGGCGTTCGCCCACGCGGGGGTGAACGCCGTGTATGTGCCCTTCCGCGTGCCGGCCGACACGCTGGCGGACTTCATGAAGAACGCCGAGCGGCTGGGCGTTAAGGGATTGAGCGTGACGATCCCGCACAAGGAGGCGATCACCGCGCACCTGACCAAGGTCACGCCCGACGCCAAGGGGATCAAGGCGGTCAACACGGTCGTGCGTCGGGGGGCTGACCTGGTGGGTTGCAACACCGATTGCGGCGCGGCGATGGACTCGCTGGAGCACGCTCTGGGCGAAGTCGGTGCCAACCCCAGCCCGCTGGCCGGCAAGCGCGTGCTGCTGCTGGGGGCCGGCGGCGTGGCGCGGGCGATCGCCTACGGGCTGAAGAAGCGGGGGGCCAAGACCACCGTCGCCGGCCGCTCACGCGAACGCGCGGAACGCCTCGCCGACGAGTTCGACGGGCGGGCGATCGACTGGAACGCCCGTCAGAGCACCAGCACCGACGTGCTCATCAATTGCACGCCAATCGGCATGCACCCGAATGTCGATCAGTCCCCGTTCGGCAAGTCGTACCTCAAGCCGGCGCTGGTGGTGTTCGACACGGTCTACAACCCCGAGTCGACCCTGCTGGTGAAAGAGGCCCGGGAGCACGGCTGCACGGTCATTACCGGGGTTGATATGTTTGTGCGTCAGGCGGCTCTGCAGTATCAGTTGTTCACCGAGTCGGCCCCGCCGACACAACTGATGCGCGAGACCCTGAAGCGGGCGATCGGACCCGTGCGCTACTAGCAAGCCGCGGCTCTGGTTGTGACACAACCGTCTTGTGCGTTGTTCTTACTGCCCGGCATGGCCCCCCACGATCTGCTTTGAACGCCTCGCCACCTCAGACCGAGCTGCTGTTCCTGACCGGTTACCGGGGCAGCGGCAAGAGCACGGTTGCCCGCCTGATCGCCGCGCGGCTCGGTTGGGAGTGCGTTGATTCAGATGACGTGATCGAGGCCGAGGCCAGCCTGCCGATCGCCCAGATCTTTGCCGAGCAGGGCGAGCCGGCGTTCCGTGATCTTGAAGAGCGCGCGGTGGCGGGCCTCTGCACGCGTTGCCAAACGGTTGTCGCGCTGGGCGGCGGGGCCGTGCTACGCCCGGCGACGCGCGCGCGGCTCCGGGCCGCGGGGCCGGTTGTGTGGCTGACCGCTTCCGCCACGACACTTGCCCAGCGGATTGCGGGCGACACCGCCAGCGACGTCCGCAGGCCCCGCCTGACCGGTTTATCGGGGCTCGCAGAAGTCGAGCAAGTGCTGGCCACCCGCGAGCCGATCTACCGAGAGTGTGCTACCGTTGCGATCGATGGCGAGGGCCGCGACCCCGCGGCGATCGCCGACGAGGTGGTCGACTGGCTGCGTGGCCGCTAGCCCCCTCTCCAGCCGCTCAGCCGGAAGCCCGCTGTGTCCTTCGCTCTGCTCACGCTCGTCTTTCTGCTCTCCGCGGCGGCCGCCTCGCTCGGCAACGCGGCGGTTTACGAATTCGCGTGGAACGCCCGGCGCGTCTCGCCTTGGCAACCTGCCGCGGAAGGGGTCGCTCAGCGCAACGGGCTGGACCGCGTGCCGATCCTCGGCTGGCTGCGGCTGAGGCGTGACCATAAGGTTTTGGGGCGTGGCTTCTGGGTGCGCCCGCTGCTGGTGGAATTGGGGTTCGCCACGGCGATGACCTGGCTGGCGTGGTGGGAGGTGCTTCGCGCGGGGCTCGTCACGCCCCAGATTGGTGCGCCGCTCGACGCCGCCTCGCTCGCCACGCCGCTGCTGGCAACCCTCGCGGCACACCTCGTGCTCGCGTGGCTGATGCTCGTCGCCTCGCTGATCGACGTTGACGAGAAGACGATCCCCGACGCGATCACCGTCCCCGGCACGCTGCTCGGACTGCTGCTGATTGCGCTGCTGCCCGGCGGGCACCTGCCCAACGTCGAGGCCCGCTACACCGCGCCCGCGGTGGGCGTGCCGCTGCAAACCGGGGGCAAGCCGCTCGATGACGGGCTGGGTAACAACGTGTGGCTCGAGCCGACGCATGTCACGGCGCCGCTCGACTGGCCCGCGACGCTGGTGGGCGGACAAGGGCACGGTGTATCGCTCGGGATCGGCTTGGGCTGTTACGCGCTGTGGTGCTTTGCGCTCACGCCCCGCTACTGGCGGACCCGACACGGTTACGCACGCGGGCTGGGACTGCTGCTACGCCGCGTGGGCAGGTCGCTCCGCACCCGGCCGTTGCGCGAAATCTTTCTGGGCGGCGTGCTGGGGATCACCACGGTCTGGTTCACCGGTGGGGCCGCTTGGCAAGGATTGCTTACAGCGCTGGTTGGCATGGTCCTCGCCGGGGCAATCGTGTGGTCCGTGCGGATCATCGGCTCGCTCGCGCTGGGGCGCGAAGCAATGGGCTTTGGCGACGTAACGCTGATGATGATGGTCGGCACGTTTGTCGGCTGGCAGGCCGGGCTGCTGACGTTCTTTCTTGCCCCGTTCGCGGGACTCGTGGTGGGGATTGCGCAGCTCGTGCTGTGCCGTGATGACGAGATCCCCTACGGCCCGTTCCTGTGCCTAGCGACCGCCGCAATCGTGGTCCGCTGGGGCCACGTCTGGCCCGAGGCCGAAAAACTGTTCGCCCTGGGTTGGATCGTGCCGGTCGTGCTGCTGATATGCCTGGTGATGCTCGGCGTGCTGCTGGGCATTTGGCGGGTCATCAAGCAGCGACTGCTCGGCATGGGCGATGCTTGAGCGTCACTACTTCCTTCCCCCCCCGTCGCCGCTAGCACGCTCGATGTCTGTGATCGAAACCGTCACCGATCTGGCCGCCGGCGCGGAGACGCTCCAACGGCGGCGTTACGGAAGGATCGAGACCCGGGCCGGCAAGCTCGCTAGCGTTCAGCTACGGCCTTGGCCGCATTTGCTCTCCTGGCCCGAGATCTGGCCCGTCGGTCCCGCGTGGCGGCCTGACGGCCCTCCCGACCGGTGTCGGCTGTACTACAACCAGCCGCGGGGTCACGAGCGCTTTATCGCGCTGAAATACGTGGCCTGTACGCCGGGCACGAGCTATCGGACCCTGGCGGCGGCGCTGGCGGTGCTCGACACGATCGCCGCCATCAAGCGGGTCGACGCCCTGCTCTGCGACGCGGCAAACGAGCGGCTCTCGGAGCGGTTCTTGCGGCGCTGGGGCTGGGAGCCGCACGCGCCCGCTTGGCGACGCCGGAACTACATCCGGCGGTTCTACGGCGTTTACCCTTCGGCAGCGGTGGCGAGCACGGGGGCGTGCTAGCACGTTGGTGCGGCGGTCTTGGCTCGGCGGAGCGCGATTGCTACGCTCCGCCCCCACGCGCCGGGTCGGCAGCCGTCGGGCCCGCACGTTTTGTTCTACGCCACCTCCGTACACGCGCACGATGCCGCGCTCTTTCACGCTCTGCTTGGCGCTTTGCCTGCCGGCGATGGTCGGTTGCGGTCGGGTTGTGTTCCGTCCGCAACAACCGCCGCAGACCGTCGCGCTATCGCTCGAACAGCAGCAGCAGATTGCGCAGCGCGAGCAAGAGCTACAGTCGCGCGCGAGCCAGCTCGACACCGATAACCAAGAGCTCGAAGCCATGCTGGCCCAATCGCGGCAGCAGGTGCAATTGCTCAACGATCAGATCGTCGCGACCCAGGATCAGCTCCGTGCGACCGTGGATCGATTGGCCCATACGGAACAATCAAATTCGCAACTGAAGCAACGGACCGAAGCGCTCGTTGCCTCGGTTAGTCAGCCCGCCGGGGGCTCGATGATTCGGCCCAACAGCACGCTGCTCCAGCCGTTGCGGCTTAGCGGTGCGGCGGGCGTCTCGGTCCGCCAGGATGGCGATGTTATCCGTGTCGCGATCGCCGCCGACGAGCTCTTCTACACCAGTGCGGCGCAGCTCCAGCCGGCCGGCGAACGGCTCCTGCAGGGCGTTGTCGGCGAGCTCACGCGTGCGTACCCGGAGCACCTGATCGGGCTGGAAGGCCACACCGACGGTGCCCCGCTGGCCTCGGCTCAGTACCCCACAAGCCACCATCTTTCCGTCGCGCAAGCCACGACGGCCTACGACGTGCTCCGCCGCGCGGGACTGCCCGCCGCCCAGCTATTCGTCATCGGGCACGGGGCGAACCACCCGCTGGTCTCGAACGCGACCGAGGCAGGACGGCAGAAGAACCGCCGCCTGGAACTGGTCGTGTACCCCGAGACCGTGCGCGACCGCTAAAGCGGCGGCTGGTAAGGCATCGTCTTGCGAGCGACAATGAACGCCTAGCGTTTTTTAACGCTGCGTGTCCTGACCGGGCGCGCTTCCTGATTTTTTGGCTTAGAGCACGCAGCGCCTGTTGTGATCGCGATTATCGACTACGGGATGGGCAACCTTCGGAGCGTTCAGAAGGCACTCGAAAAGGTCGGTCACGCCGCGACGATTACCGCTGACCCCGCCCTGCTCGCCACCGCTCGGCGGGTGATCCTCCCCGGCGTAGGGGCCTCAGCCGACGCCCTGGCGGCGGTGCGCAGGCAGGGGCTCGAGGGGCCCATCAAAGAGGCGATCGCCGCTGGCAAGCCGTTCCTGGGGATCTGCCTGGGGCTCCAGATGCTCTTTGATGTGAGCTATGAAGACGGCGAGCACCAAGGCCTTGGCGTGCTGCCGGGCAAGGTGGTGCGTTTCCAGTTGCCGCGGACCCTGAAGGTGCCCCACATGGGGTGGAACCGGATCCGCCTGGCGGGGAGTCCCCCTCTGTATGCCGGCATCGATGAGGGGGAGCACTTCTATTTTGTGCACTCGTACTACGTGGTACCGCAAGACGCGTCGATCGTGGCGACGCGTACCGACTACGGTGCCGAGTTCTGCTCCAGCGTGTGGCGAGACAACCTTTACGCCACGCAGTTCCACCCGGAGAAGAGCCAGTCCGCGGGCCTCCGACTGCTGAAGAACTTTGCCGAGCTGCCGATGAAGCCCCCTAAGTGAGTGGGCCACGGTTCCGGCAAGAGCGGTTGTAGGGCTAACAAGGGCTGACCACCTCGCGATCCTTCGCAGGAATCCGCGAAATAGGCGGGTGGTGACCTACGTTTTGAGGGAGCCGTCACGACGCCTTTGCTCCCCCCGAATAGTGACCCACCCTTGCCAAGTTGGATTGGTCAAAATGGATCCGCATCGCCGCAACAAGCAGTTTATCGATTCTGAGGTACAGGGTGCGCTGGCACGCCGCATGGCGATCCACTGGTTGATGTACGCCCTTATGGCCGCGCTGTTGCTGATCGGCATCCGCTGGCTGGTGAATCCCAACACGCCGCTCGTTGATCATCTCAACGAAGCTTGGCGCAGCTATGGCCCCGTCTTCATCATCTTGCTGAGCATGGCACCGCTCTTTATCTACGACGCAATGAAGCTCAGCAATCGCTTCACCGGCCCGGTGCTGCGACTACGCCGTGGACTCAACGAGCTCGCAAGCGGAAAGGCGGCTGAGGAGATCAAGCTGCGGGAAGAGGACTTCTGGCAAGACATCGCCGAAGACTTCAACCGCGTCGCCGTGCGGCTCAACGGCTCGGATGGTGCGAAGCACACTTGAGGCACACGACACGCGTGAACGACCGCTGGCAGCCCTTCTTTAGCGCTCGGTCCCGGCCGGATCTCTAACGGCAGCAGCAATGACCCGCCGCAGAGAAGACCGCCGGCAGCAATCGTTGGGCAATCGGCACAAGACTCGTTAGAGTAATTCATGTGTCGCGGCGTGCCGCACCTTGCTCGTCGTGAGCGCGACCGCTGTGCTGAATCCGTCCCGTTCTCTCCCCCGCGTTGCCCCGCACCGATCGTGTCGCGCGAAGTCGTTTCCGCCGATATCCGCGGCCAACTGGTTCTATTGGGTACCGGCACGAGCGTGGGCGTGCCGAGCATCGGCTGCGGATGCGCGGTCTGCACCAGCACGAATCCCAAGAACAACCGCACCCGCTGCAGCGTGATCCTGGGCCTGCCCGAGGGCAACCTGCTCATCGACACGTCGCCCGACATGCGACAGCAGCTGCTGCGTGAGAAGATCGGTCTGATCCACGCCGTGCTGTACACTCACGAGCACGCCGATCACTTGTTCGGCCTGGACGATCTGCGGCTGATGCAGTTTTACCTGGGCGGACCGGTACCGCTGTACTGCGAAGAGTGGGTCGAACAGCGGATCCGCAAGTCTTTTGACTATGCGTTTGTGCGCCGGCCCAACCTGCACCGCGGCGCTGTTCCGGCGCTCGAATTCAAGCGCATCGGACCGGTTAACGGGGGCTGGCCAGCGATCGAGTTGCTGGGGGCCAGCATCACCGCCGTGCGGCAGCACCACGGCCCGAACTTCGACACGTTGGGCTTTCGCTTCGGCAACGTCGCCTACTGCACCGATGTTTCAGCGATGCCGGAAGAGAGCAAGGAACGCCTCCAGGGGCTCGACGTGCTGATCCTCGACGCGCTCCGCGAGAAGGGGCACACCACCCACTTGAGCCTCGACCAGGCAATCTCGCTCGCCGAAGAGCTACAGCCCAAGCAAACTTACTTCACGCACATGGCGCACGACCTTGAACACGAGGCGACCAACGCCCGCCTGCCCGCAAGCATGCAGCTGGCGTACGACGGCTTAAGGATCGCTTTGTTGTCGTGATCTCCAAGATAGTCTACCGAGTCATTCTTAAATTGTAACTCGATTGCGATCGAAAGAGCGATTGATCACTTCCACGGTCTCGCATCTCTGGATCGCGTAGAAGCAGATTGTCTTCAATCTTGGCAAGCGCTTCAGGCTAGGAATTGCCGCGCTATCAATAGCTCGTCGAGCAGGGCCGTGACGACGGGAATGATAGTGTCGTCGCCAAGCCAACTGGCAACCCGGTTCGACCAGCTTGCTGGTAAAAGTCCTGGCTCACGGTAGTGGACACTGCCGCCGAGCGACTCGATCCCCGCAACCGTGGCGTGCTGATTAATCGCCGAAACGTCGAGTCGCCAATAACGACAGACGGCACGAGAATCGGCAACGCTAGCCAGAACCATCGCTGCAATCCGCCGCCGCTTCTCATGCATTCGATGGCTTGTAACAGTCAGTCCTCAAGGACTTCCAGCTCGTTCGGCATGCGATGGTCGGCGAGCTCGTCCCATAGCTCACCCTTCGGATCTTCCTCGATCGTATTCACGGTGACGTCCCACTTTTCGCCGAGCCGCTTGCTCTTGTGATACTTGCCGTGGAAAGCACCGCTCGCAGCGCAACGCAACCCTCGCGGGCCAACATACAAGCCGTTGGTTGTCACCCGTGAGTGCCAATGTTCGAGCTCAATGTCGAGCTCGTGAGCGACCAATTCGGGACCCAGCGTAGCGGTCAGCAGGCAGGTGCTGCCCGGCCACTTTGATGCCTCGGCGACGAGCCTTCCTGACTCGGCCCCTGCCTCCCACGACAACACCTTTACAATCATCTTCCCGAAGCCAACGCCAAGGGTGTTCTTCAACTCGGCGACCGACCGCTCGTCGCCGGTCGTGCAGCGATGCTTGTTTTCACGGGTGCGGTGTTCCCACACGAGCGGGTTCATGAAGCCGTTGTCGTGGCAACCAAAGACCTCGTCAAACCGTGTGCCAACAACCTTCCAACGAGAAATTGGATTGTACTTTTTCGGCTCAAGCGCAAGGAACTCTGCCGCGACATCACCGTCGCGAATCGCCCACGCATAGCGGAACAGCGATGTATCGATACGATCGGGATTGGACACCGGTGGCGGCTCGTACCCGTTCAGCGTTGCGTGGATGGATTCCCTCCAGGCACCGTCGAACGGCCGCCGATAGTTTGTCCGATTGCAGTCGATCCGCAGGTGATTGAATCGGGCGTCGTTCGCTATTAGTCGCTCAACCAACTCGTCTGCGTTGAGCAAACGCAGGTCGAATTGCTCAACCAACAGCTCGGCATACGACACTTTACAGATGAAGACAAGACCTACTAACAGCGTGAGCATGGTCGATCTCACCGCACAACCGCCACCTTGTTCTCGAGCAGCAGCCGCACGTAATCGACCGTGATCGAGAGCGCTTCCTGGTTGTAGTGGTCCTCGGCGTCGAACGCAGGGCGATCCGAGTCACCCATCTTCTCGCCGATCTCTTCCTTCTCTTTTTCCTCGTCCAGTTGGGCGCGTTCCACGAGATACTGCTCCAGGTTGAGCGTCACCTCTTGGCGTTCTTTTTGGTTCTCGTAGAGGTTGATGCGGCGGCGATCGTCGGCAAAGTCTTTGGACTTCGAGATTCGGCTGTCCGACTCAACTTGCAACGCCTCGGCGAGCTGGCCATCGACCATGCCCAACCGGGCGTGCTCGAGCGGGCGGACGCGATCAAATTCCATGGCGTAGTCCATCTCCGCCTCGGTGATCCCTTCAAGGTGATCCGTGATCGAGGGGATCGTCACGTCGGCCAACACGCCCCGGTTTTGAGTGCTGTCGCCGCCCGGGCGATAGAACTGCTGGATCGTCATCTTCAGCGCGCCCAGGTTCGGGCCGTTGCCGATGCGGAAGATCGCTTCGCTTAGGTCGAATAGCTGCTGCACGGTTCCCTTGCCGTGAGTCGATTGATCGCCGATAACAATGCCGCGACCGTAGTCCTGAATGGCACCGGCGAAGATCTCGCTGGCTGAAGCGCTGAAGCGGCTGGTCATGACCACGAGCGGCCCGTCCCATTCCAAGCCGGGAGCGTCGTCGTTGTAAGGCACCACGCGGCCATCGGGGCCCTTC
This sequence comes from Botrimarina hoheduenensis, assembly GCF_007859815.1. Lineage (GTDB taxonomy): Bacteria > Planctomycetota > Planctomycetia > Pirellulales > Lacipirellulaceae > Botrimarina > Botrimarina hoheduenensis. The sequence continues at coordinate 108,208 of NZ_SJPH01000001.1, forward strand.
ACCTGCACGACCGGTCCGCGGTCGATAAACAGGCCGGTCATGTTGACCGACTCGGTTAGCGAGCCGCCGCCGTTGAAGCGGAGGTCTACCACAACGGCATCGACGCCGTTGGCGTTGAATTGCTGGAGCAGGCGACGCACGTCGCGCGTCGTGCTGCGATAGTCGGGCTGATTGGTGCGGGCCCCCTCCATGTCCATGTAGAAGCTGGGGAGGTTGATCACCCCGACTTTGTAGGGCTGGCCGTTGGGCTTCTTACCCCAGTCGATCATGGCGCTGCGCGCTTCTTGATTCTTCAGTTCGATCCGATCACGGGTGATCGTGTACTCGGCGGTCTCCTTGGGATTATCAACCGGCTTGACCTGCAGCCGAACGATCGTGCCACGCTTACCGCGGATCTTTTGGACCACATCATTCAGACGCATATCGACAATGTCCTCGGTCTCTCCCGAGGTGCCCTGACCGACACCGATGATCTTGTCGCCCGTCTTCAGATCGCCGCCCCGATCCGCGGCACCACCGGCGATGATCTCGTGAACGACCGTGTAGCCATCTTCGCTGCGGAGCGACGCCCCGATTCCGTCCAGCTCAAGCTTCATCTGGATGTTGAAGTTCTCGAGCGTCGAGGGCGACATGTAACTCGAGTGCGGATCAAAACCCGCGGTCATCGCAGTCAGATAGAGTTCCAGCAGCTCATCGCTGGTGGTCTGGTTCCAACGCTTGCGAACACTGTCATAGCGTTTGCCGATCTTCTCGCGAGCTTCCTCAAGATCGACTTCATCAGCGAGTTGCACCAAAAGGTCGAACTTGATCCGCTTCCGCCAGCGCTCAAAAGCTTCTTCCGGAGTGGCCGGATAGTTGGTGGCATCGCGATCACTGACCATCGTTTCATCGATCGTAAAATCATGCTCGGCCCCAACCAGTTGCGTGGCCGTTGCAACGCGTTCCTCAACACGCGACAGGTAGCGAGTAAACACCTGATGCGCGAAGCTGATGTCACCGCGGCGGAAGAGTTCGTCCAAACGGTCCCGATTGCGTGAGAATTCATCGACGTCGGACTGATAGAAATAGAGCTTCCACGGGTCGAGCGTCTCGATGAACGCGTCCAAGCAGCGGGCCGACATCTCGTCGTCGATCGGATGCCGCGAAAGGTGCCGGCGTTCCATCAGCAGCCTGACGGCGAGCGCGATCTGGCGGTCTTGGGCTGAGGGATTCTCAGGCCGGGCCGCAGCGGGCGAAACCGGAGCCACGCACAGCGCGAGCGCTGCGATCGCGACGGCTATCCCGCCCAGCAGACTCCGCCCGCCCAGTGGACGCCGTCCGCCCAGGAGGGCCCGATCGCCCCCACCGAGCTGACCGCCACCGAGCCCCTGAGACCCCAACGTTTCACCGCGCTCCATATCACACCCTTGATAAGGTCACCGGCCGCCGGAGCGGTCGGAGTATTTCAGAGTCCTTCCCCATGGTCGCCGCCAGCTCAGCCGGCGTCACGCCAATTGGCACAATACTGCCCTGTTACCATACCGGCAAGATCGACGCCCTTTGCCGAGACGCCCGATTCCCGCGGATTGTAACCCGCTCCTTACGAAGATCGCGGCTCGTTGGTTCGCCGGGCCGCCGCACCAGAGGCCGCCACACCCCGTACCAAGAACCTCAGGCACTAGGCTGAGCGTCATCAGGTGGCACAGCGGTGAGACTCGCCACAAGCCGAAGATCATCCGCAGGAACCATCGTACGCAGATCAAGAACCGTGCGGCCATCGATCGGTTGGCGGCGGGGGAGGATCGTGGGCCTCTCGGCGGGCTTCCGTGAGCGCAGCTCGGCCTCCCCGATCCCCTCCAGTGCGATCCCCCATGAGGGAAGCCGCACCAGCCCTAAAGGTCCGACAGCGCGTTCGGGGCCCAACTCAATCGGAATCGCCGAGAGGATCCCCTTGCCCGCCGCGAGCTGCGGTGCCAACCGCTCCGCTCGCGCTTGCAGGTTTTCTAGGGGCGTGTCGATCAGGCGATACAGGGGGTGCGCAAAGCGGAGCTGTTCGGGCTCGTCGAACAGTTTCAGCGTCGCGAGCAAAGCGGCAAGCGTCAGATCCGCTGCTTCGTCCATAGCGAAGTCGGCACTACGCTCGATCGGTTCGATCGCCTTGCGGGTCCCGGCGACGATCGCACTCGGCGGGCCGCCCACCAAGCCAACGCCAGCAAGCAGTACCACATCGGCTCCCGCCTCAAGCACCGAGCGGGCGTTAGGAGCGTCTGTAGCATGGGGCGTCGCGACGGGCGCAGCGCCCCCCAGGTCTTCCACTAGCAGCGCACCACGCGGCCGCAGGGCGGCCGCCAGCTCGGCGGTTGACGGGCGGGCCGAAGCCCCCTCGAGCCGATAGAACTCGCACCCTCGGCGGAGCACCAGCGCCCCCGGCGCTGCGGCGGCAGCGACGTAGTCCTGAACCGTGGCCCCTACGGGTCCGCCTATCTCAACTAATGCGAGACCGCAGCTCGAGGTAAGCGTGCCCAGTGAGCAGCCGGGAGCCGGATCGGTCGTTTCCGACTTGGCGACAATCACGGTCCGCGTTTGCTGCGCGTGGGCGCGGAACGTCGCCCGCAAGGCGCTGCCGGAGGTGGCAAAAACAAGGGCGTGCTCAGCCCCCAGCTGCTTCGCCAGTGGCGCTCCCAGATTCGCGTCGGTCTCGTGCGGCATCGAAGCGACGCGCACAAGCTGTTCGATCGCGGCTTCCGCAAGCGGCGCTGCCGACCCACGCGGCCCCCAGAGTTCACCGCTGGCGTTGATGATCGGCGCAACGGGCAGCGCGGCAGGAACATCGAGTCGGTGGATCAGCCGATCCAGCAACTCGGTGGGGCTGGTTCCGCGGAGGTCTTCGGTGCGGCGGCTGAGCTCAGCCCCCAGATCGTCGATCGCCACCCGCACGCGGGCGAGCGTTTCCGACCGATTCCATCGATCAACCGCCTTGCGGACGCCCGGATGATCGAGCAGTTCGTTGAGCGACGGAAGCTTGCCGAGCAGGTCTTGTGGTGACATGCCTGGGTTGTAACGCCCCCGAACAACGGCCGGCTACCGCCGGACGCTGAAATTCCGCCGAAACGTTAGCACTTCGCGGTTCAGCGAACCTGTGACGGACGATCTTGCGCGAGAAACTCCGTAACCGTTTCGGACCCGCGCGACGGTTCGGGTTGGAACATCCGTGCGAAGAAACCGGGCTCGTCCTTGGACGCGGTCTTACCAGCACGGTTTGATCCCTGACCGAACGGCAGCTTGCTGACCATGGATCCCCAACCCGCGCGGACGCTCTCAGCGGCGCGGCCAGACATGTCCGAGACACGCTCGAGGGTCTGGGCGACCGGATTTTCGCGGGGCTTGCTGTCGGGCTTGGCATCTGCCGAGGCCCAGGGCTTCCAGTTGATCTCGGGCATCGAAACCTTGGGCCAACTCATGTTGAACCAGGGGGAATCTACCATCGGCTCGCCGGCTTGCGGGGGCACCGGCGTCTCCTCGGCGGCAGCCGGGGCATTCAGGGCGGCAGCCACAATTAGCAGAGCAGATAGGCCGAGCAGGATTCGTTGGGGGCGAGACATGATCGGGCGCCTCGTGCGGCGGACAGCGTGAAAGGGGTAACGACATGGCCTACGCGGGGCCAAGATCACGAGAACGGCGCGGAGACTGACAGCCCGGGCCCCTGCCGTCCAGAGCGATCTCCTACGGGTGCTAGCGGCCGGCACCTGTGCGGGGGCCCCTGGCGGCTCTCTTGCCGACTAATCTGTGTGGGGCTTGCCGACTAAGCTGCGGGGGCTTGCCGATTAAACGGTGGCGGATGAAGAGAACGTGTGCGATTGTGACGAGCCCGGCGGTCGCCTAGCATGCACTGCCCGCGACCCTCCCCCCCGACGACACCCCCTCTTGGCGATGCCAGCACCCCCCTCAGCCCCCCTCAGCGACACCCGTATCGGCCTGCTAGGTGCCGGCCAAATGGCCCGTGCGCTGGCCGCCGGATGGGTCCGCACGGGACTCGCTAAGCCCGGGGATCTGATCGCGTATGACCCGTCCGATGCCGCTTTCGAGGCCTTCACCGCGTCCGTCGGAGCCGGGGTTGTCCGCGCCGCGTCGGCCGCTGAAGCGGCCGGTGCCGACGCCCTCTTGCTAGCCATCAAACCGCAGTACGCGGCAGAAGCCCTGCCCGCTGCCATCGAAGGCTTGCGTCCCGAGACGCTGGTCGTATCGATCCTCGCGGGAACCACGCTCAGCACTCTGGCCGGCATGCTACCCGCCGGTCAACCCCTCGTGCGTGTGATGCCCAACACCCCCTGCTTGGTAGGCCGGGGAGCTTCCGCCTACGCGCTGGGGCCTGGCGTTGCCGACGCGCAGGGGGCGTGGGTCGAGGCGTTGCTCTCGGCAGTCGGGTTTGCCGCTCAGGTGCCCGAACCGCTGCTCGACGCCGTGACGGGCCTCTCGGGGTCCGGCCCCGCCTACATCTACACCATTATCGAAGCCCTGGCCGATGGGGGGGTGCGCGCGGGTTTGCCGCGCAAACTCGCGGCCGAACTAGCGCTGCACACCGTCGCAGGGGCGGCGGAGATGGTCGCGCAAACGGGCGAACACCCGGCGGTGCTCCGCGAGGCGGTCTCCAGCCCTGCCGGAACCACGATCGCTGGACTCGGCGAGCTGGAACGCCGGGGCCTCCGCGCCGCGTTGGTCGAGGCGGTTGTCACCGCCGCCGAACGTGCGCGCGAGCTCGGGCGCGGTTAAGCTGAAATTTAGCGTGTTTTTTCCTCGCTCGCCGCCGTGGGCGGCAGCGACCGATCGGGAGCCTCTGCCGTGTCGATCCTCTACCTCGTTGATGACAAACACGTGCCGCTGTATCGCGTCATGTGGGTCGCCGCGACGCCCCACTTTTGTGGCGAGCCCGACTGCCAACGCGAGGGCTACTACGAGGTCCGCCTGGAACAAGAGGAATCGGTGTGGGCCAACCAGCGCGAGCGTGACGGCATGCTTACGGCTCTGGATAATTGGCAGGGAGGCATGGGCGCTCCCGATGACGACCCGGACGGAGATCAAGCCTCGTGGTGAACAGCATGGACGGTTACAGCGACGAGTTCGATCACGACTTCGACGACGACTTTAGCAGCGAAATGTCCGCGGACGAGGATCTCGACCCTACGGACTCGAGCCCGGCCGAGGCCGAGTACGCTTGGCGTGAGACCTACTTCGTACTGATGCGTGCCGATGATCGGCCGACGCTGACGCAGGTCGAGGCGACCCTGAGCGAAACGGGCGGTCGGCGTTGGACGATCGAGAATCTTCGCGCGGACGAAGACGGACTCTTCGAGTCGCTCCTCGTGCGCGCTCCTGACGATCACTCGGCGCTCGAAGTACGCTTTGAGTGGGGCGATTCCGTACAGGAGCAAGCCATGGAGCTTGCCACCTCCCTTAAAAAGCAGCTCACCCCGGACGACCTGGCGCAACTGATTCGGGCGGACGCCCGACTCGATGTGCTGCACCTGGAACAGCTCAGCCGGGGAGGACTTAACGATACGCCGGAGGGTTCGGACCCCGACGAGCTGGAGATGCTCTCCGAGGGGCTCGACCCGGGCACGCTGCTGATGGTGGTTGCGGCGCTGGCCAAACTGACCGATGGCCTGCCGTTCGACCCTGCCGCGGGTGAAGTTTTGACCTAGTCGGCCGCTAGTTTTGCCGCATATCGCTTTGTGGGTCGATAGTTACCGCTCGTCACCCCCGCCGATCGGCCGCGATCCCCGCGGGCTAGAAACGTGATCCGCCCCGCTCCGCTAAGACGTGTCCGCCGTGCGGGGGGAGTAGGGGACGTGACCGTTAGACCGTACACTTTTGCGGCGACTTAAGGGGTTGGTTAGAAACCCCGTCGCGAACCCTCCTGACTGGATTCCGCCCCCCTTTCTCTCGCAGCTTCTCTCTATGCTCGCCAAGGACATTAAGCCCGGTTCGATCGTGGTCTCGGACGGGGCCCCGTGCATCATCGAGAACGTGACCGTGCAGTCACCTAGCGCACGCGGCGGCGCGACGATCTACAAGTTCCGCGCTCGGAACCTTGTGACCAAGAACAAGATCGACTTGAACCTCAAAGGGACCGAGGGGCTGGAAGATGCCGACTTCCAGAAGCGCGAGGTGACCGTTATGTACGCCGACACCGAGTCGGTCCATCTGATGGACACCGAGACCTACGAGCAGTACGCGATCGCGCTGGCGGATGTCGAGAACGAGATGAAATTCGTCCGCGAGGGATTCGAGGGACTCCTCGCGCTGATCTACAACGGCGAGTGCGTGGGCGTGACGCTGCCCGCGATGGTCGAGCTAAAGATCACGCAATGCGATCCGGGCGTGAAGGGCAACAGCGCCACCGGCCGCACCAAACCGCTACAAATGGAAACCGGCCTCCAGATCCACGGACCCGAGTACCTGAAAGAGGGCGAGATCGTAAAAGTCGATACGCGCACGAGCGAGTTCTTGGGACGTGCCTAAGCCCCAGCCGTTTGACTCGTACGCCACGGGCCACTGACAACCAGGGCGAACATCGCGACCGCCAGCGCGGCGGGCTCCGGCACGGCGAGGCCCGTCGCGAGCGCGGCACCGAGCTGGGCGTCCATCACGTCCATGTCGGGCACCACTTCGCCGTACTGAGCCGACCAATCGGCGAGCGACGGGAGCAACGCGTTTCCGACGGCAGCAGCGTCAAAGATCAACGTGTAGTCGGCGGCATCAACCACGCCGTCCTCGTTGGTGTCCGCCGAGCGGCCCGTGCGGGCAAGCAGCCGCAACTCGTACTCAAATCCGTCGGCCACCCACGGCGGCTGCGTCGTCTGGCCGTAGACGTACATCCACGGGCCAAGGAGCGCGGCGTACAACTCAACCGAAGACTGTTCAAGCGGCGAGGTCGCGCTGCTGGTGTTCGCCAACCCGCGAAAGCGGTACACGTCGAACGGAGCCCCCAGCGGCAGCAATTCGCCGGTGAGGTTATCGAGGTTGAAGAGATCGTCCACATCGATAAAGGCGGGCAACATCGGACCGAGCGGTGCCATCAGGTCGGCATTGTCGAACCGGGCCTGATGCCGCAGCGTGGTCGGCGGATCGTTGATCCACTCGCCGACAAAGTCGTAAGTTCCCTGCACGCGGAACCGCTGGTCGACCCCCGCGAACCCGCCGGTCTGTCGGAGCTCGCTCTTCCGCGGCACGATGCGGTACGAATCGAGCCGATCGGGCGGCTGAGCCCCGACCTGAGCCCCGACCTGAGCCGTAGCCACCAACGTGGCGAGCACGAGCAACGGCAGTGTTGTGACTTTAAAAGCTCGCCTGGCCGAAAAAGCTCTCCTGGCCACAAAAGCTCGCTCAGCCACAAAAGCTCGCATAGCCATCCCTCCCTCTAGAAAAGCGCGGGCCCCCGCTAAAGCACAGGACAGCCCCTTGCCGGATTGTGGCAGACCCCGACTGACCGATGCAACGATTTTCAGGGGAAAAAAGGGCTGCGAACGATGCCGCTACCGCTTCTTGCCGGCTTTCTTTTTTGTCGCTTTCTTAGCGGTCTTCTTCGGCGACGCCTTCTTAGCGGCAAGCTTCGTGGTGGTTTTCGCCTTGGTCTTTTTGCCGCCAAAGACTTTATCCCAGCCTTCGGCGTACTTTTCGTTGGAACCGACGCGGATCGTGCTCATCGCTGCTTGTGGGGTTGGAAAAAAGTGATGATCGGTTAATTAAGGCGCGGTGAGAGACGCTCCGGCGAGTCCGCTCCGAGGACCGCCCCCCACGGAGTGGGGGGGGGGCGGCGGTGCCGCGCTGGTGACTCACTTCGTCACGGCGGAATCGCGTCCGTCGCGGCGGGAACATGTGGCTTGGCGGGGACATGGCCTAAGCTGGGAGATGGCCTGCCGGCGGCATCGCTAAGCGGCGACATGGCGTGAAGCGGTTCGGCCCCACCATAGCCAGCGACGCAGAGTGCTCAGCTTTGGACCAGCTTCTTGTACTTGAAGCGCCGAGGCTCGTTGCCGTCCTCGCCCATCCGTTCGCGACGTTGGCTCTCGTAGACCTGAAAGTTGCCCTCGCACCAGTGGACGTAGCCGTCCCCTTCAAACGCGAGAATGTGGGTCGCCAGACGATCGAGGAACCACCGGTCGTGGCTCACGACGACCGCGCAGCCGACGAACGTGGCAACGGCTTCTTCCAAAGCGCGAAGCGTGTCAACGTCGAGGTCGTTGGTCGGTTCGTCGAGCATCAGCACGTTCGAACCTCCGCGGAGCAGCTTGGCTAGGTGCACGCGGTTGCGCTCACCACCGGAGAGGACACCGACCTTCTTCTGCTGGTCGGCCTTTTGGAAGTTGAACTTCGCGACATAAGCCCGGCTGTTGACCTGCTTTTTTCCCATCTCGATGAGATCCAAGCCTTCGGAGATTTCCTCCCAGACCGTCTTGTTGGGATCCAGATGGTCACGCGACTGATCGACGTAGCCCAAGGCGACGGTCGGTCCAAAGGTGAGCGATCCGCTGGTCGGCTGCTCCTTGCCCATCAGCATCTTCAACAGCGTCGTCTTGCCGGCACCGTTGGGGCCGATGATGCCGACGATGCCCCCCGGCGGCAGGCGGAAATTGACGTTCTCGAATAGCACGTTGTCGCCAAAGCTCTTCGAGAGATTCACCGCCTCGACCACCTGATCGCCCAGCCGCGGGCCCGGGGGAATCTGGATCTCGAGCTCTTCGGAGCGCTCCTCGAACTCCTCGGAAACCATCTTTTCGTACGAACTGATGCGGGCTTTGCTCTTAGTCTGCCGCGCCTTGGGCGAGCTGCGGATCCATTCGAGCTCTTTCGCCAGCGTCTTCTGACGGGCCGACTTTTGCTTCTCATCCTGTTCGAGCCGCTTGGCTTTCTGCTCCAGCCAGCTCGTATAGTTACCCTCCCACGGGATGCAGCGACCGTACTCGATTTCCAGAATCCAGCCGGCGACGTTGTCCAAGAAGTAACGGTCGTGCGTCACCGCGACGATCGTGCCGGGGTACTCTGCCAGATGGCGTTCCAGCCACAAGATGCTCTCGGCGTCGAGGTGGTTGGTCGGTTCGTCTAGCAGCAGCAGATCGGGCTGCTCGAGCAGGATCTTGCAGAGCGCAACGCGGCGCTTCTCGCCGCCGGAGAGCTTGGAGACGTCCGCATCGGCCGGAGGCAGATTAATGGCGTCCATGGCCACTTGGATCTGGCGCTCGAGCTCCCAGGCGTTTTTGGCGTCGATCTTGTCTTGCAGTTCGGCCTGCCGGGCTCCGAGCTTCTCGAAGTCCGCGTCCTCATCGCCGTAGGCCTCGTTGATGGCGTTGTATTCGTCGAGCAGGGCCTGGGTGGCGGCGACCGCCTCCATGACGTTGCCCATCACATCCTTTTCGGGGTTCAGGTGCGGCTCTTGCTGCAACATGCCCACGGTAAAGCCGTCCGAAAGCTCGGCCTTGCCATCGAACTCTTTATCGATCCCGGCCATGATGCGGAGCAGCGTGCTCTTGCCAGCGCCGTTGCGGCCCAGCACACCGATCTTGGCCCCTGGGTAGAAAGCCAGCGCGATCTCTTTGAGCACCTCGCGCTGGCCGTGCTTCTTGGTCAGCCCCGAGATCTGGTAGATGTACTTCTGATTGGGCGGCATCGTTACTTACAGAACAGAACGGGAGAGGCGGGGGAGCGTGGGTCAAAAGCGGTTACTCAGGCGTAACGACGATTTCGCCTCGTCATGGGGCAGAGCAGCGTTTGACGCTCGAAAAGCCGATTCTATCAGTCTCTTGCCCGGTCTGTCAGCCGTATCTCTGCCTGTCTGCCGGCCGCATCGACAGGTCGCCCCCCCGCTGCTCCACCAGCCGCTAGCTTAAGCCCCTCTCTGAACGGCAGGTGGTAGGCGATACGCTAATCAGGCGGTCAACTAGGACTGCTTCCGAAGACCCTGCTGTTATCACGCACGATGAGCCACATAATGCCGTTCCTTACCAAGACCGCCCGCCACGCCCTGAGCAGGGCCGCCCTGCTGGCCGGTCTGACTGTTCCAGCCCTTGCGGCCGACTGGCCCCAATGGCTTGGTCCGCAGCGCGACGGCCTGACGGCCGAGACCGGCCTGCTACAAGCGTGGCCCGAGGGAGGACCGCCGCGCGTCTGGCTGTTTCGCAATACGGGCTTGGGCTACGCCGGTCCGGCGGTCGTTGGCCAGCGTCTGTACCTCATGGGCTCGCGCAACGGGGTCGAACAGCTGCTCTGTCTCGACGCCGCAAGCGGCGAAGAACAGTGGGCCACCGACCTGGGCTCCGAGTACGAAAACGGATGGGGCAACGGTCCCCGCGGCACACCAACCATCGATGGCGACCGGATCTATGTGCTGGCCGCTAAAGGCAACCTGGTGTGCCTCGAGCTTTCGACCGGGAAAATCGTGTGGAAAACCAGCCTGACCGACCTAGGCGGAGAAATTCCCACGTGGGGCTACTCCGAGTCGCCGCTGATCGACGGCGAAAAGCTGCTCATCACGCCCGGCGGCGACCAGGGAGCCATCGCCGCGCTCGACAAGCAGACCGGTACGGTGCTCTGGCGGACCAAGCCGCTGGACGATGTGGCGCACTACTCGTCTTTGGTTATAGCGCGCCCGCACGGCAAGAAGCAGTACGTTCAGTTGCTGGTAAGCCGACTCGTGGGGATCGATCCCGAGTCCGGTGGCGTGCTCTGGCAGGAGCCGTGGGAGGGGCGGGTGGCCGTGATTCCGACACCCGTGGTGAGTGAGAACAAGATCTACGTCACCAGCGGCTACGGCACGGGGTGCCTGCAAGTTGAGATCGACCACGCCGGGGCGGCCCAACGGGTCTACGAGAACAAACTAATGAAGAACCACCATGGCGGCGTGCTGCTAGTGGGAGATCACCTGTACGGCCATTCCGACAGCGTCGGCTGGCTGTGCCAGGATTTCGTCAGCGGAGAGCGAGTGTGGCGCGAGCGGAGCGCGTTGGGCAAGGGAGCGATCGCCTACGCCGACGGCCGTTTTATCTGCCTGAGCGAAGACACGGGCGAAGTGGTCCTGATCGAGGCGTCGCCTGAGGGGTGGAACGAGAAGGGACGTTTCACGCTCACGCCACAGACCGAACTGCGCAAGCCCAAGGGAAAGATCTGGACCCATCCGGTGATCGCGGACGGCAAGCTCTATCTACGCGATCAGGAGTTGCTGTTCTGCTTTGACCTACAGCGCTAGCGTGCACAGCGATAACTCCGCGAGCGGATAGGTGCCGTCGGCGATACCGTCGCGCGCTCACTCCCACTCGATCGTGCCGGGCGGCTTGCTCGTGATGTCGTACACCACGCGGTTCACGCCGGGCACTTCGTTGATGATCCGCGTGCTGATGCGGCTCAGCAGGTCGTGCGGCAAGTGGCTCCAGTCGGCCGTCATGAAGTCGTCCGTGTTGACGCTTCGCACCGCGCAAGCGTTTTCGTAGGTCCGGCTGTCGCCCATGACGCCAACGCTCTGCACCGGCAGCAATACGGCGAAAGACTGCGAGGTCTGCCGATAGAGGCCCGCCGCCTTGATCTCGCCAACGACGATCGCGTCTGCTTCGCGGAGCGTGTGCAGCTTGTCGGCGGTCACCTCGCCCAGGCAGCGCACCGCCAAACCGGGCCCGGGAAACGGGTGGCGCCAAACAATGTCCTCGGGCAAGCCGAGCTGCAATCCCAACCGGCGTACCTCGTCCTTAAACAGGTCTCGCAGCGGCTCGATCAGCTCAAAGCCAAGCTCTTTCGGCAGACCACCCACATTGTGGTGCAGTTTGATGGTGGCGGCGGGTCCGTCCTGGGCAGCGCCGCTCTCGATCACGTCCGGATACAAGGTTCCCTGGGCCAGGTACTTCGCCCCCTGAACCTTGCCGGCTTCTTCTTTGAAGCAGGCGATGAACTCAGAGCCGATGCGGCGACGCTTTTCCTGCGGCTCGACAACGCCCGCAAGCTGCTGCAGGAAACGCTGCTCGCCTTCCACCACGTGCAAGTCGGTCTGAAAATGCTCGGTAAACTCGCGTTCGACCGCCGCTCGTTCGTCCTTGCGCAGCAACCCGTTGTCCACCAAGATACAGGTCAGCTGCGGTCCGATCGCTTTGGCGAGCAGCGCAGCAACCACCGCCGAATCGACTCCGCCCGACAGACCGCAAATCACGCGGTCGGAACCGATCTGCGCGCGCAGCGCGGCGATCGTCTGATCAGCGAAATCTCCGAGGCGCCATGCGCCGCTGGTCTTGCAGACCTCACGCAAGAAGTTGCCGAGGATCGTCGCACCCTCGACTGTGTGGGTCACTTCCGGGTGGAACTGCAACCCGTAGACCGGCAAGCGGTTGTGACGGACCGCGGCGAAGGGGCACGTGCCGGTGCGCGCCAGGGGGGTGAAATCATCGGCGATCTGCTGCACCTGATCGCCGTGGCTCATCCACACCTCGGTGTGCGAATGCACGTCGCGGAAAAGGTCGGTGGCGTCGGTCACCTCGCAATGCGCTCGGCCATATTCACGACTCTCGGCACTCTGGACGCGTCCGCCGAGCGCCTCACACGCCAGCTGCATGCCGTAGCAGATGCCCAGCACCGGCACGCCGAGCTCAAAGAGCGCCGGATCGCACCGCGGGGCCCCTTCGGCGTACACGCTGCTGGGCCCGCCGGACAGGATGATCCCCTTGGGGGCCAGCTCGGCGATGCGGCTAGCGGGCAAGTCGTGGCGGACGATCTCGCAGTAAACGTTCTGTTCGCGGACCCGTCGGGCGATGAGCTGGGCGTACTGCGATCCGAAATCGAGCACCAGAACACGCTCTTCAGCGAGCGTGATGGCAGAAGACCCGTAGGTCGCGGCAGAGGTCGGAGCGGCGGTCATCGGGTCAGTCCGTGACGGAAATAGTCGGGCGAGAGTCGGGTCGCACGGGTCGTGGCGACACGGGGGCCGATTCTAACGGTCGCGCCGCCAGCGAGCCACCAGCCAAGCCGATTGCTTGTTTTCGCTAATGACACGGAGCGCTTATGATGAGGGCTGCGGAAGCTGTACGGCTCCGAGCCGACACGCCCCCCGCCCCCCGCCCACCGCACACCCCAAGGAGGGGCCCTCGCATGCGAATCTTGCTCACCAACGACGACGGCATCTACGCCCCCGGCCTGCTCGCGATGCGCGACGCACTGGCCGAGCTGGGCGAAGTGACCGTTGTGGCACCGGCCACCGAGCAAAGTGGAGTCGGTCACTCGATCACGTTCTTGACGCCGCTCATGGCGGGTCAGGTCTATGTGGACGACGAGCTGCGTGGCTGGGCGGTCGAGGGCTCGCCTGCCGACTGCGTTAAACTGGCTGTCGCCAAACTGTTTCCCGCCGCGACGAGCGATCCCGAAGCACGCCCGGACCTGTTGGTGAGCGGGATCAATCACGGGCTAAACGCCGGCATCAACGTGATGTACTCGGGCACGGTCGCCGCTGCGACCGAAGGGGCCCTGAACGATATCCCTTCAATCGCCGTTTCGGTCGAGTACGAAGAGCACCCGCACTTTCGCTCCGCGGCGAAGATCGCGACCAATCTGATCCGCCAGATGCTGGATGCCGACGCCTGGCGTGACCACCTGCTTTACAATCTGAACTTACCGACAACGGCAACGGTGACCAGCGTGATGGGGCCGCCCGAATCGACCGAGGTGCGCATCACCCGCATGGGATCGACGCGGTGGGACTCTGCGTTCGAAGAACGGATTGATCCCAAAGGGCGGCGCTACTACTGGACCACCGGCACTCCCCCGACAACGCCCCCCGGCGCGGACACCGACGTGACCGCGATCACGGAGGGGGCCATTTCGCTCACTCCGCTGATGATCGACCGAACCCGCCACGACCAACTCAATGAGATGCAGACCTGGAACCTCGCTGCCGGCGAGGGCGTTCCGTCTCGCGGCTGATCGGCAGCCAATCTCGCTCCATGAAACACTCCCCCCTAACCTCAGTCTTCTCCCCAACGGACGGGATACTCGCCATGCCCCCCCTGCCCCGCTCAACTCGTCAGCACGGTATACGTCGCTCATTAGGCCTGCTGGTATTGGCGTGTGCGCTGACCGCTGGCTGTGGCGGAAGCGGCGAACCCTCGCCACAGATGGCTGACCTAGCAAAGCAAGCCAACCAGCAAGCGGCCGCTCAAGCGGAGGCCGCGGCTCGGCGTGCGGAAGCCGCCGCGCGCGAAGCCCAAGAGCAGAAACGGCGAGCCGCTGAGAAGCTTGCCACCGAATCGCCCAGCGCGGTGACGATCGATGACATGTCGCGCGGTGACAAGATCCAGGGTTCCGGCGTGCTGAAGACCCCCATCAAGGCGGGCATCCGAGCCGAACAGAAGCTGAACCTCATCCAGGTTGAACAGGCTTTACAGCTCTTCTGGGGTTTCGAGGGCAGGTACCCGAACTCGCACGAGGAGTTCATGGAGAAGGTCGTTGAGTTCAACGAGCTCCAGCTCGAACCGCTCGAAGAGCCCTACGAGTACTGGTACAACGCCGAGAGCCACGAACTCTGGAAACGCGTCAAGCCCGCAGTGGCCGAAGCGGCAGCGGCCGAAGCGGCCGAAGAGCAACCAAGCGAAACGAACAACTGAGCTTCCTCTTCCCCGCGGATAACGAACCACGCTTACCAACCTTTTTCCCTAACACCAAATCTCTTACCCGACTGGCAGGGACGCCCGTACCTCTCATCTTTACGGCTCCCGCCATGCGTACTCTTCTTCTGCTGATCGCGCTCGCCGCTACGGTTTCGCCTGTCGCGGCGGACTGGGTCTTTGCCCCGAGCAACTACACACACAACCCGGCAACCGGTACGCGAGTGGCGCAGTACGCCCAACCAGCACCGGTCGAGGGCCTGCCCGATCCGCGTGATACCGCCAGCCGCTACTGGCGTACGCGCACCAACCTGCGTGGCGTGGATGGTTCGGTCGATACCGTTTACGACGTCCGCAGCTTTGGCAGCACGCAGGGTGCCTTTGACGCGCAACGCGAGCGCGGCCTCGATGCGTCACTGCAAACGCTCGACGCGCTGACCCCGTTCCGCCACAACCCCTACCTGTTCTTTGGCGGTATGCAGGGATTCGGCTACGGCCTGCCCGGTTACCCGGCGGCCGTACCAGGAGCATCCAACGATACACCTTACGGTGCCGCACCAGGATCGCCGAACGCTATCGATGGGTGCGAGTGCCCCCATTGCGTTCACTGCCGCAACGCCGCGACCGCACCGAACCCGAGCGTCGGCCAACCCGGTTCGGCCTATCCCTACGCACCGCCGACGGGTTTCGTGGCACCGGTCCTCCCCTATGGATTTGGCTATCCAGGCTTTGGGGGCTATCCCGGCTGGGGGGGCTACCCGGGCTGGGGCTACCCGGGTGGCGGCTACGGCGCGGGAGGCCCCCTGCCACCCTATGGATACGGCCCCCAGGGGGGCTTCCACGGGCACGGCCCGGGAGCCGGACACAACGCTTGGCCGCCGAGCTCGGGCCCCGGCCCCGCCGGGCACCCTCACGGCGGATACGGAACGCCGCCCTACGGGGCAGGCCACACGGGTTATCGCATTCCGCGCGCCGGATAAGCTCCGCTCGCTTGCTTGCAAGGCCGTGTGGCTAGCGTGACAGCTTGGCGGCACCCTTGCGCCAATCTTCGGCTGCCGTGTAGTCGGTGAAGCGCCAACGATCGTCACGCTTGACTAGCCGCAGCGTCAGCCCGTCGAAGTAGACGCCTGTCGCCCCGGTCGACTGATGGGTGACCTTGATAACCGGCTTGAGTTCGGCGGTCGCGGTGTTGTCGTTGATCGCAACGCGCACGCGGCCCCCTTCTCCTGCGGAGAGCACCCGAAACATGGGCATCAGTGTTTGAGCATCGGCCTGCATATTGCTGGCCGCGGGATCGAGCAGTGCGATCACTGCGGGCAAATCGTTGTCGGCGATCGCGTCGAACAGATCGTGCACCTCCGCACGCACCGCTTCTGCCGACGTGACGATGCTGCGCTCAGCTATTAGTCCGCCCGCGGTGAGTAGCACCGCTACCCCCACGGAAATCAATGCCCCGAGCGAGCGCGACTGGGTGTAGAAAATTCCGGTCGCGGTGAGCAAGAACAGGCCGATGGCCGCGACGAGTGTCGGGCTTTCTAGCAGTACCGCCATGATCGAGCCTTTCCAAGAGAGCTGCCTTGGCCTCCGCCTGTAATAGCGAACAGCGCGGCGGATCTCCGTTTAGCTTATCAGGCGACCTTAAGAGTTGCTTCTGAATTGAGCTTGTTGTAGAGCGTTTTGAGGCTGATACCGAGCTCTTCGGCAACCTTCGGTTTGGATCCGTCATTCCGTTCGAGCGACTCGTGGATGGCCTCCATCTCAAGCTCACGGAGTGTCATGGGTCCGCGCGAACGTGCGTTTCCGCTGAGCTGGCGGCGATTGAAATGCTGCGGCAGATCGTCGACCGTGATGGGACCCGACTCGCACAAGATGGTCGCGTGCTCAACCACATTGGCTAGCTCGCGCACGTTGCCCGGCCACACGTGACCACGCAGAGCCTCCAAAGCTTCGTCAGTAAACTGCTGCTCGATCGGCCGCGCGCTCGGACGAAAACGTTTGAGCAAGTGCTCTGCCAAGGCGGGCAGATCGTCCAGACGCTCGCGCAGTGCCGGCAGATTGATCTCAAAGGTGTTGATGCGGTACATGAGGTCCTCGCGGAACTCATCGCCCGTGACCATCTCCGCCAGATCGCGGTGCGTCGCGCAGACAACCCGTACATCGACCTTCATGGTTTTGTTCTCGCCGACCCGGCGGATCTCGCGGCTTTCCAGCACGCGGAGCAGCTTGGCCTGCATCGCCTTGGGGAGCTCACCAATCTCGTCGAGAAAGATCGTTCCGCCCGAGGCGACCTCGAACAGACCGATACGGTGCTCGTCGGCACCCGTGAAAGCCCCTTTGGTGTGGCCAAAGAGTTCGCTCTCGATGAGCGTTTCGGGCAACGCCCCGCAATTGATCGCGACGAAAGGCTTTTCGGCCCGCGGGCTGCGGTCATGCACCGCACGGGCGACCAGCTCTTTGCCCGTGCCGGTCTCTCCGAGCACGAGTACGGTGGACTCGGTGCGGGCGACCTTATCGATGAGCGTATTCACGTGGGCCATGCCACGGCTCTGGCCGATCAGCTGCGGCGAGCCTTCGATCCGCTCAAGCCGGCGCTGCAGTGCATGGAACTTCTTCGTCAGGTCACGCTTGGCTGCGATTCTTTGTAGCAACGCCTCGATATCGACCAGCTTGCAGGGCTTCGTCAGGTAGTCGAAGGCCCCGCAGCGGAGCGCCGAGACCGCGCTCTCCATGCTGCTCTTGCCGGTGATCACAACCGCCTCGGTCGATGGCGACAACTCCTTGAGCCGAGCGATCACCTCGACGCCGGTCAGGCCCGGCATGTCTTGATCGACGAGGATCGCGTCATAAGTGTTCTTCTCGATCGCGGCGACGGCGGTAACGCCATCGGGACAAACCGTCACGGTATGCCCCATGCGCGGCAGCTCGAGCTTCATTAGCTCTTGCAGTGAGCCCTCGTCGTCAGCGAACAACAAGGACAAGCCCTCTTGCTTGGGAGACGACTTGCTTGGGGAATCGGACATCAGTAGTCAGGGGGTAGAGTAACCGGGCCGCGAGGCAGCGTGTCTTGCGGCGGAGCGGAGTGTTAAGCAGCGGAAGCGATCGCACCGACGGTTGCGGGGAGCGTGACCGTGAATTGCGAGCCACGCCCCGGACCCGCGCTGTCGGCGACGATCTCGCCACCGTGCTCCTGAACAATGCGGTAGGTGATCGACAGGCCGAGCCCGGTCCCTTGGTTGCCGCGGCTGCGTGTGAAGAACGGTTCAAACAGGTGCTGCTTCACCTCGTCGGTCATGCCGCAACCGTTGTCGGTCACCGCGACAAGGGCGTTGCTGCCGTGCCGACTAACCTGCACCGTGACACGGCCACCGGCGTTGAGGCTATCGAGGCCGTTGGTCACGAGGTTGAGCACCACTTGTTTCAATTCTTGGCCGTTAACTTCCGCAACAACCGACGGACCGGGCGTGAGCTCGACGCTCTTGTCCCGATACTTGCCGAGGTGCGAAACCATATCGATCACGCCGGCGGTGAGCTCGCGCAGATCGGTCGGCCGTCGCTCGGAATCACCCATCCGCGAGTAATCGAGCAGCCGTTCGGTGATCTCTTTGCAGCGGAAGGACTCCTTGCTGATCATCTCCAGATAGCGGCGCACAATGGCCCACTCGGGATCGCTCGGGTTGTCGCCCGCGAGCGCTCCGAGGCGCCCTTCGAGCGACTCGCTGCACATGGCGATCGAGGCGAGCGGGTTATTGATCTCGTGCGCTACCCCCGCCGCGAGAAAGCCGACGCTCGCCAGCTGCTCGCTGCGGACAACCTCGCGTGTGCGGGCTTTCACCTGCTGATCGAGTTCGTCGCGCGTCTGCTGGAAGTGGGCCATCATGGCGTTCATGGCCTCGGCCAGTTCTCCCATCTCATCTTGCGAACGCAGGTCGATCCGATGGCCAAAATCGTCGGCGGCTACCTTGCGTGCCCCTTCGGCCAGCAAGCGCAACGGCCGGGCGATCGTACGCCGGAACATCTGGACAGCGAGCGCCAGCAGACCGAGCACCATGACGAACGTCACCCACGAGAGCGTGATCGCTCCGTGGTATTGCGAACGCACCTGATCGCGGAGCTCTCCCAAGCGGGTGTGAAGGTGCCCTGGAAGCTGGGTCGCCAGCTCGCGCAGCTCCTCGATTTCTTGCTGCAAGGCGTCGGTTTCGCCGCTGCCGTTGTCGAGAAAGAACGTGTCATCAAGCCGCCCCGCGCCGATCCGCTTGAGCGTGGCGTCGATCTGGGCGAGGGTCTGACGCTCTTGGCGGTCATCGCCGATGCGATCGCTGCCGCCATCGTTCTGGTCGAGCCGTTCGCGATAAGCTGAGAGCGTGTGCTTGAAGCTCTCGAACTCGTAGTGAAACTCGCCGCGGAGCACCGCCTCGAGCGGGTCGGGCCCCTCGTGCTCGGGCCGAGCTTCGTCGTCGGGGTAATGATAGTCGTGGCTCAAACGGCTGCGCAGCAGCGAGCGCTCGCGTGCCTGGCCGAGCTTAACCCGGAGATTCGCCACGTGCTGGCTCAGCTCGTTTGCCAGTGGCAGCTCTGTGGAGCGCTCGGCGAGCGACTTCACCAATCCCCGATAGGCGTACAGGCCGTACATTGCCGCCGAGAAAAGCGCAACGGTGCTGATCGCTAAAAGCGCAACGCCTACGCGCAGCTTCACACGGATTGATTGATTGGTGAGCACGCGTGACCTCCCTGTCACGTTGAGTCGGGCCCCATCGTTTCCGGCCGCGTACGCCAACGGCGGGCGGTCGTTCGCGGCTGTTGGGCGCTCTTCCTTGAGAACCCGCCAGGGCGAGGTAGGGGAACTTAGCAGCGGCCGGCCACCGACGACAACGACAGTTCGGCCCAAACCCAATCGCCGGCACGCCGGTTGCTAGCGGATCGCGTCCCAAGGCGTGGCGTCGCTCAAGCGTGATGGCCCCCCCTGAGAGGGCCGCCGGCTTAGTGCCGCGCGACACGCCGCATCATGCTTAATCCCCACAAGGCCAGCACCAGATTGCCGATCCAGACGGCCGCGGGCGAGATATCGCCCGCTTTCGCGTGATCGACGCTAACAATTAGCAAGGGGTAATAAACCAGCAAGATGGGCAAGAAACACAAGAAGAAGCTGGCAAGAAACTCTCCTTTCTGCCGCAGGATGGCCATCGGAGCCCCCACCATCACAAAGCACAAACAGCTAAAGCCGTTTGCCCATCGACGAAAGGGTTCAACCGAAAGTCGCCGTTCGCGGTAATGGAGCTCGCCGATCAGGCGGGCATTCTGCTCACGCTCTGCAACTCCCAGCCGGCTGGTATCGCCGGTCATTAAACCGAGCATCTGCTGGGCTGCGTGGTCACGCTGCGCCAGATCGGTCTGACGCCGCATCTCGGCCCGTTCAGCACCGATCTCCGCCAGCGCGTAGTTAGAAGGGCTCCGCGAATCCGCTTCGTCGAACAGCTCTGCCAAGTCGATTTCATGGACAAAGACCGAGGGGTCGGCGTATTTGATCGGCCCCTCAACGTCCAGGTCGCGGAAAGCTACCTGCAGCTTCTGTTCGGCGGGGATCGACCGCATCTCGGCCGCGGCAGCGGAAATGGTGATCGGCTCGCGGCCCCCCTTGCCCTGCACCGTTAAGGTCGGGCGGATCAGCAACCGATCGCGCACATCGACCACGTTGATCCTGACTCCCTCGGCCACGTAACTGCGATGCAGCCGGAGCTGTCCGTAGATCACTTCTTCGAGCGATTCAACAAACACCCTTTGAACTCCCAGCCGCCCCCAAGAGACCGCCAAATCGTTCACCCCCACCGCGACAAAGCTGGTGGCAGCCGCCACGATCAGTGTCGGCCCGATAATCTTCCAGGGCGAGATGCCCATCGATTTGAGCGCCACCACCTCGTTGAAGGCCGAGAGTCGGCCGTAAACGCTGGTCGTGGCAAGCAACATCGTGCCGGGCACAGCAAATTGCATGGCCTGCGGCACAAGGTAAGGTGCCATCCGCAGCAGGGGTCCGAGCCCAAGCCCCTTGTTGATCGCTTCGCGACCCACCAGCGCTAGGAAAATGAGCGCCGTCAGCCCCGCGAGCGTTAGGAAAAACACTTGCAGAAGCTCGACAATGATGTACCGAGTAAGGATCCGCACGCGGTCTCCGAGCACGCCGAGTAAAAGTGATTCGCTACGACCGTCAGCGGTTCTTCAGCCGCGACCGCACGCTTCGCAAGCGAGGGGAGAGGCCAAACTGCTCCGGTGCGCAAGAAGGTAGCAGCGTCTCCGATCGCCGAAAACGACAGTTCTGAACCTGGCCGAGGACCGCGTTGACCCGTGATCGACGCGGTCACGCCGAAACGATGCGTAAGGCCCGCCTATATGCCGATCGCGACCCGCTCTAATCGATCCGGCCTGGCGTTACGGCCCGATACCGATGCGTGCCATCGTCGGCACGAACGAGTTGCATCAACTTGCGGATAACTGCCGCATAATCGCGGATTGCGGCAGCGAAGTTGCCCGCTTCGATCGAACGTTCGGCCCGCTGCTGGAGGGGCTCCACGGGAGACCAATCCAGCAGCGGTGCCGTGCCAATCACGACAGGCGAAGCGATATCGCCGAAGTGATTGCTATCGTTTGTCTCTTCGCCGCGGCACAGCAGCGCCAGCTGATCCACCAACTCGCGGAGAGTTTGGGCGGTTTGGCGAAGATCATGGCAGTCTTCGGAGCGATAGGGGCCGTTGCCATACGGCCCCTCCATGATCCGTGGGAGCTGAGGTTCCGACACACCGCTTGAGCGTGCCAGCGCGATCGCCGACCCAATCCCACAGGCAACCGCCGAAGCCATAAGTGCTTCGCTGGGGCCGAACGCCAGCGACCACAAGAAGACCGCCAAGGCGACCGTCGCGATTGCCGCTCCCGCCGCGACGCTAGGCTCGATGCCACGGGAAGAGACGATGCCGGGAGTCTGCCGAAGTGCGGAAACCTGAGCCACGATCACCGAGATGTTGTCAGGACCGCCGCGGAGGTTGGCGATATCGACCAGCGTTTGGGTAGCCTCTTCGGGATCGAGCTCGCCGATGAGGCTTCCGGCGAGGGCGTCTTCAACGACTCCGGTCAAACCATCGCTACAGAGCAGGAAGGTGTCGCCGTCTTGCAAGTCGTGGGGACCTTCAAGATCGACGTTCACGGTCTCGTTGGGGCCCAGGGAACGCGTGATGACGTTTTTAGGGATGCACGAGGGAACGCGGTCTTGGCTAACATTGCTAGCGGCCGCCATTTCCCAAACCAAGCTGTGGTCAAACGTCAGCTGCTCAAGCTTGCCGCCCCGCAACCGGTAGACGCGGCTGTCGCCGACGTGGCCCACCATCGCGGCATCGGCGGAGAAAGCCAAGCAGCTACAGGTGGTGCCCATGCCGTGAAACTCGGGCGCAGAGTTCCCTTTATCGTGGATGCGTTGGTTGGCTTCGCGGATGGCGTTCCGCAGCGCCGCGGGGGCCGACAACCGGCACTTGAGAAAGCTCTGGGGGATGACATCGGCCGCCATGCGGCTGGCGAGCTCACCAGCGGCGTGGGCCCCCATGCCATCGGCCACCATCAAAAAAGCCTCGCCGATCGGGGCCACGGTGCCCTCGACGGGGGTCGCCGAGAGCGAATCCTGGTTGTTCGCGCGGCGCATACCGACATCGGATCGACTAGCGTGCCGAAGCGTGAACGTGGTTGATGGCGTTGCTGGCATCGGCTCCCCAGTCAGAAGAAAACCTATTCTAGCTGCACGATCGCCCGACCAACAGCCAATGGCTGGCCTGGAACCCCAAGAGCGGGGCGAGTAAAGTCCGCCGCGCCCCTTGGGCCTAGAGAAGCCTTGGAGCCAGGGCTTTCTCCGACCAGCTTATTTCCCCCCCCGAGCCTTTGCCGTGCTGCGCGAATCCGCCAACCGACAGCGCTCCTCTCGCGTCGCGACGCGGGGGCTGCTTTTGTTGCTGGCGATCCTGTGCATGACACCCACCGGGTGCATCCGGCGACGGCTCACCGTTCGTAGCAATCCACCCGGGGCCACGGTCCAGCTCGACAACCAACCGATCGGCGTCACACCGGCTTCGACCGACTACGTGTACTACGGTACCCGCGAGGTAAAACTCTCGATGCCCGGTTACGAAACGCTAACCGTCAACCAGCCCCTCCCCACACCGTGGTACGCCTGGCCGGGAGTCGACTTCTTAACTGAAAATCTGTGGCCCTTCACGATCGAAGATAAACGCGAGGTGAGCTTTAATCTGGCGCGCCAACGCATGGCACCGGCCAACGAGATCATCGGCCGGGGCGAACAACTCCGCCGCCAAGCTGCCCCGCAAGGCGTGGCACCGATCGGAGCCGCGGCAGGAGTTCCACTGAACAGCCCCTTCGGAAGCTCACCGCTCTTTAGCGCCCCGGCGCCTTCGGTGGGGTTGCCCGCGGCACCAGGTTACAGTGGGCCAGCCACCGCACCGGGCACATTTGGTGCCGCCCCCACGGGGCCACCGGCGCTAGCCCCCAGTGCAGCGCCTTTGACACCGCTGTTCACACCACCTCCCGCGACCAATCCGGCACCGCCACCGGGAGCGTTTCGCTACTAGCGCGGCATGGAGTGGATTACTTGAGGTGCGGCCCCTCGTTCAGGGCACCCCGTACAATCGAGCCCGGGTTGCGAGCGATCTTATCCATGAAGACCCGCGCGTCGTAAATCGGTGCGCGCAGCTCCTTTGCTCGATCGTAGATCTGAGCGAGCACCAGATTCGCATTCTTCATGAGTGTCGAGACGTTGTCGTAGAGCGCCGGATCGTTCACCAGCCGCCCGATCGTGCCTTCGCTCTCGCTAAGAGCACGGACGAACGCTTGTGCCTCGGTCAGCGTCGCGTCAAGACGCTCCACAGCCGAGATCGCTAGTTGCGCAAGTTCGGGCCCGCGGTCTCCCAAGGGCTTGGTTAGGCCTTCGAGATTCTCGAGGTTGTTCTCCGCGCTCTGGACCACCCCCGAGAACGACGAAAGCGTTTGCTCGGCACGTTGAACGGTGGAACGGGCTTCGGCGAGCAGCGCCGGAACGTCGCGCGCGGCCGAATCGAGCCCCTCGCGGAGCACCGGGTCGTTCACTAACGCATCGATATCCGCCGCTGTCTTCTGCAGCAGTGCCATGGTCTGAGTGAACTGATCCATCGCGGTGCGCGCGTCATCGACGAGGGTGTCCACCTGGCCTTTCGCCGCGTCTTTGCCGAGCGACTCATTGATCCGATTGGTCAAGCTCGCGACACCGTCTGCGGCCTCGCCAATTGAAGCGATTGCCGGACCGACATCGACCTGCAAGCTGGTGAGCGCCTCGATCGGGTCGGGCAAGGCCATTCCGGTGATCCGCATGCCCGCTTCAAGCGGTTGCGGCTGGCTGCCGGCTGGCAACCCGCCCGCATTCGAGAAATTGATCACCGCATCGCCAAAGAGGCTCGATGGCTGTACGCGGCAGGCATCCGTCTGATAGATCGGGGCACCCGGCTCGATGTTCATCCGCACCAGCACCCCGCCGTCGGCGAGAAAATCGGTTGAAGCCACGCGGCCGATCAACACACCGTCTTTGCGTACGGGAGTGTTCACGCCCACGCCCGGCGCACGGTCAACGCGCACCTCGATCGGATAAGGCGCACCGGTCAAACGAAACGCCGTGCCGGTGTTGAGCGCGACGAGTAGCACGGTGATGACAAGTGCCATCAAAGCAACGACGCCGACACGAAACTCTTGAGTGCGTTCGTTCATAATGTGATTCGTTCTTGTTGGCGGCGAGGCTCAGTCCGCCGCAACAGAAAGACTCAGTTCCTCAAGACGGTCGCGGGCTTCGCCCCGCACGAACTGGGTGACGCGCTGGTCGTTGGAGGCGTCGATCCCCTCCGGCGGACCGTCGTAAACGATCTGCGGCTCGCCTCGCAACAAACGCGACACCGGGTACAGCATGATGATCCGGTCGGCTAGCTTGCGTGCGCTGTGCATATCGTGCGTCACCACGACGCTCGTTACGCCCTTACGGCCCTCACGCGTGCGGAGGATCAGCTCGTTGATGACGTCGCTCATGATGGGATCAAGACCGGTCGTGGGCTCGTCGTACAGCAGCACCTCGGGCTCCATCACCAGAGCCCGCGCCAAGCCGACGCGTTTACGCATGCCCCCCGATAGCTGAGCGGGCTTCTTGGTCATCACCGAGGTGGGAAGCCCCACCTCGTGCAAGCGTTCGATCGCCGCCTGATAGGCCGCCTCGCGTGTCGCGCGGCGGTGCTCGATCAGCGGGAACGCAACGTTCTCCGCCACCGACAGGCTGTCGAACAACGCCGCGTTCTGAAACACAAAGCCGTAGCGTGTGCGTGCCGCTGTTAGCTCCCGATCGGTCAGCCCTGCCAGCGGTCGCCCACAAAACGAGACGACACCCTGCGTCGGTTTAACCAAACCGATGAGCGACTTCAGCAAGACGGTCTTGCCGCAACCGCTCTCGCCGATGATGACCAGCGTTTCTCCACGGGGCACGCTGAGCGTCAGGTCGCGCAGCACGGCCTGTTCGCCGAAACGGACGCTCACACGGCGCACGTCGAGCATCGACGAAACAACGGCCGGATCTGGAGCAGACGGGGGTGTCGAAGCGCTCATCCGATCGCGACCTCCCCCGGCCAGATCAATTGATACAGGCTATCAAGCGAGATGCTCAGCATCAGATCCAACGCGAGAATCACAACAAACGCCTGCACGAACGCGATCGTTGCGGCGCGGCCCACCCCTTCGGCACCCGCTGCCGAGTGGAACCCGCGATAGCAACTGATAACGGCGATCGCGACGCCAAAGAAAACACTCTTGGTGACACCGTAAAACAGGTCCCACACGCCGGTCGATTCCTGCGCGTTCGCGAAGTAGAAGTAGGGGTCCACGCCAAATACGTGCACACAATAGAACGCCCCGCCCGCGACCCCCATAAAGATGGCCATCAGTGTTAGTGCGGGGATCATCAGAAAGCACGCCAACAATCGCGGCACCACCAGGTGCTGAATCGGGCTGGCTCCCATCGAGGCCAGTGCGTCGATCTGCTCCGTCACGCGCATCGTGCCGATCTCGGCAGCGATCGCGCTACCAACGCGTCCGGCGAGCATCGTGGCAGCCAGAACGGGGCCCAGCTCGCGGTACATCGACAGGTTAATCATCACGCCCAGCCGGTTCTCCATGCCGAACCGCTCGAACTGGTTGTACGACTGTACCGCCAGCACCATGCCGATGAAGGTGCCCGTCAGGGCCACAACGGGCAAGCTGCGGACGCCGATCTGATAGAGACTCGTTACGACGAGCTGACGGCTCGGCACTCGGCGGAAGAGCCACGCCAACGTCTGCCCAAAGAACAGCGTGAAATCGCCCAAACCGGCGATCAATTCGACGATCATCGTCCCCAGATCGGCGATCGAATCGCCGACCGCCGCACCCAAGCCGCGTGCGTCGCTCGGGGCGTTGCTAGCGGCGTCAGAAGCCATGGTTGATCGCATGTTCGAGTCGGGGCGGACCTTCGGCGCACGCCGAGAGGACTCCACCTCACTCTATCGATCGTGACACCTGGGCAGCTTGAGAAGACCCTGCGGGCCACGCGGGTTTGCGCTGCGCTCACCGCTAGCAGTTGAGCGGCGTGTGCCATGACCCTTGCTGGTGACGCCGAGCAATCGATGAGAAGGTAGGCCTCATCAGCTTGGCGCACTGCTAGCGCCGCCTTGGACGCCGCGCGCCCAGTCTGCCACCACTTAGCGCCAAGCAGCTGAGAAGGCCGATCGTTGTCGGCTCGGGGATAACCAGCGTAAGAATTACTTCAAAGACCTCGCCGCTGGCGGCGGAGAGCCCCGTCGGGTTGCCGAACACGTGGGGGGCGTTCGCCACGATGCCGCCAAAGACATAGCCGATACGGATACGCCCCTGGGCGTCAGCCCCACCAGCCAGCGCGTCGAGATCCAGCACGCCGTTGCCGTACACCTGTAGGTTCGGATCAATAAAGAACTCGGCGTTCGATCCGAAACGCATCGGTTCTCCGCCGTCGGTCAGCATCTCGGGAAACGCTCCCAGATAGTGCTGCTCATAGCTGCCATCGGCGCGGCGCACCACGGCCGACATCTGGCTGGTGTTGGGCAGTCGCTGGTCGGTAACAAAGCCGTTCGCGTCGGCTGCGGTGCTCGTGGGATCGTACTCCTGGAGCGTGATGCCGCCGAACAGCAACTCGTGCATGTCGCCTGTCGCGGCGGAGAACAGGCCGGCCTTGGCCGAGTGATAAACGTTCATGCCCTGGCGAAACACCGCCGGGCTGGCGTCGAGTACGCCACCAGCGTTGAGCGGATCAAGGCCCTCTTCGATCTGGGTCGGCTGCCCGGTGGCGTCGATCTCGACCGGCACGGTCCAGTAGCCGTTGGTCGGAGTGAAGACGCCTGCGAGCACCGTGATCCCTTCCACCAGCGAACCATCGGCCTGCTTCTCGAGCGTCGGATAGACGTTCAGGTCACGACGACGGAAATGTTCCTGTGGCGTGCTCGCGGCAACGGCCGTCAGACCAAGCGTTGTGCCATCGTCTTGCACCGTGAACGTGCGAACCTGCTTGGTGTACTCACCGTTCAGGCTGCCGCGGTAGCGGCCCTGATAATCTTGACCGAACACCAGATGCATCTGGCCACCGATCTCGTAAAGATCGCCGCCGGTGACCGCCAGCAGGGGATCGCTGACCTGGCGCACGTGATCGGCCGCCATTCCCATGCCCCCCTTGGCCCAATCGACCAGGCCGGGCAGGTCGATCGCCGATAGGGTCGAAAACGTGCCGCGACTGGTTTCGTCGCTCGGGTTGTTGTCACCGTAACCGCCGATCATGAACAGCGTTTCGCCGACTTGCTCAAACTGCGCGTTGGCGGTCGAGAGCGACAGCGCTTCCAGCGGCGAGAATCCGCTATCGGCACTGGCGGCGTCGTAGGAACGGCTCCAGGTTTGACGCGTTACGGGATCGATCACCCACACGCTGCGGTTCTGCCGACCACCGGGGACTTGGCTCTCGTTGAGGTCGAAGCCGTGCAGACCGTTTGTCAAACCCGCGAGCACCACCCATTGTCCGTTGAGCTCGCCCGCGACGAATGAGTGGACGGTGGGTACGCTCGCCCCGGCCATGTCGTAACGGCGCAGCTCAACCTGGTACGGCAGACCACCGCCGACGACGACCGGCGTGGTCGTCGCGGTCTGGTTAACCCCCAGCGCAGGCGTAGCGAACGCTAGGGCCAAGCAGCCGACAAACCGTGACGAGAAGGTGCGACGAAGCGACATCGAGAAATTCTTGCAGAAGGAAAATCAAACACGGTGTCTGAACTGAGCGCGGCGTATCGCCCTTAGCAGACGCGGCGGCGCAGGAAAATCAGCGAACCGATCACGAGGGCAGCGGCGGTCGGCTCGGGGATGACAACTGCACGAAAGTTATCGATCTCTAGCGTTGCAGCGACGACGTCTCCCTGAGGCGAGCCCGAGCCGCCGAAGCTGAGCATCGGCAGGCCGCCTGCGCTAGACAGCAGCCGGAGCTGTTTGACGTTGGCGAGCGTGTTGGCAGGGTTCGCGTCGCCTCGCAGCACTGCGAGTTCTTCGGGGCGGATCGAAAAATCAATGCTTGTCCAACCGCTGCCCGAGGGAACCGTAACGGGGGTTGTTGTGCTGACCCACGATCCATCGCTCACGTCCGTGCCGCTGCCGATCGTCAGATAGAGAACCAGGTCGGTGGCTCCGGGGTTAGCGATGTCCACCGAAAAGCCAACGTAGCCGTCGGCCAGGTAATCGCCCTGCCACTGATTGCCGGCGGCGTTCATCGGAAGGACCATCCGTGAGTTTGGCCCGCCGAAGCCATTGGAGGCATAACGCAGAAAGATATCGCCCGCGCCCGCCGGACCGCCGTCGGAGATCACCACGATCGATTGTGAGGCAGATCCCCAGTTTTGAGTGGTGCCATCCTGAAAGTCGTCCACCGGCGACATCACCGCGGCTTCAGA
Source organism: Botrimarina hoheduenensis (assembly GCF_007859815.1). Taxonomy (GTDB): domain Bacteria; phylum Planctomycetota; class Planctomycetia; order Pirellulales; family Lacipirellulaceae; genus Botrimarina; species Botrimarina hoheduenensis. The sequence continues at coordinate 136,859 of NZ_SJPH01000001.1, forward strand.
CACCACAGGAAATGACGCCAGGCCGAGGAGCAAAACGATTCTTGGGAGCAGATTCATGGTCGGTACCGCCAGAAGGCGTTAGGGAGAGGTGTCAGATGCGGAGATGACGCCGGGGGAGGCGCTGGGTTTGTGAAAGCAGGCAGCCGCGGCGCGGATCGTTTTTCTCATCCCGTTGCCCCACAACCCTGTCTCGGTGTCGTCACCATGCGAATCCGTTACGGCTTCGGCTGCTGCAAAGCACCGAATGCCGACCCTTCGCAAGCGCGAAGAACGGTCCTACGAACGGCTGAAGACCGCACGCGGCGTGCGGCTCGCTCACACGGCGTTGCCAAAATCTCGGACCCAAGAAACGCAGGGCCCATTGATCAAGCAACGCCGAACAACGGCGGCGACAAAGAGCGGGCACGGAAGGCAAGAAGGACTGTCGGCGGCACTCAGAGAGCACGCGGAGAGTCAGCAGGTCCGTGCAGCGGCATTAGCGGAAAGCGTGTAGGGAGGCCGAAAGAACCCTTCCAGACTAATACAAGCCCTCTCCGCTGCAAGCCACATGGGCCGCGAATCAAAGTATTTTTCGTTGATCTCTTCTGGTGCTTTGGCTCTGAACCGAGGAAATCAGCCCCGATTTGGTTGACCAACGCGATCCGCGGAAGCTAACGTCAATTGCTTCCGAACCGCTCACGACTATCGCGGGGACGCTTGCCCACCCGCCGATCGATGCGGGCGTTGAGTCGGCCGTCGCCGTGCTCGGAGAGTCACTCCCGCTGCTGCAGAGCGCTATCGCTCCCCCCTTAGGCAATACCTCATGAGACTCATAGCCGGCTGCTTTTTCGTGCTTTCGCTGTTCGGCTCGCAAGCTCTGGCGGTGAGCCTACAGGCTCAACTGCTCGCCGAGAATCCGGTCAGCGAACCGATGTTCGCCATCGCGGCACCGGGGAGCCCCGACCACATCTTCGTTGGATCCCGTGGGACGATGGACGTGGTCATTCTGGATCGAACGACCGGGCAGACCGTCAGCACCTTCATGAATTTGCCGAACGCTACGCCGGTTGCTCAGGATGGTTTGCTCTCAATGGCATTTCACCCCGACTATGACACCAACGGTCTGTTCTACACCTACACCTTCAGCAATACCGATCCGTTTGTGCGAGTGACCGAACGCCGCCGCTCCGTCGCGAATCCGCTGATCGCCGATCCGACTTACGAGCGGCAGATCTTCGAGATGCCGAACGAGCGGCGCAGCCACAACGGTGGCTGGGTCGGCTTCAGCCCGCTCGATGGCTACCTCTACGCCACCACCGGCGACGGCGGGGTCAACAACGGCGCGGCCAACGGCCTGCCGGCGCAAGACCCGTTCGACCTGCACGGCAAGCTGCTCCGAGTGGATGTCAACGGCGACAGCTATCCGGCGGACCCTACTCGCAACTATGTGATTCCGCCCACGAATCCCTACGCCGACGGGGTCGCGGCAGACCCCCGCGTGTTTTCCTTGGGGTTGCGCCACTCTTTCCGGGCGGGATTCGATTCGCAAACGGGTGATCTGTACATCGGCGATGTCGGATCGGTCTACTTTGAAGAAGTGAATTTTATCCCCGGCGGCTCGACGGGGGGCCAAAACTTCGGTTGGCGCGCGCTTGAGGGTTCCGCCGACAACCCCTCGGTCAGCGATCCGGCCCCGCCCGGCGCAATCGACCCGATCCACGAATACGCGCGAGGATCCGGCGCCTCCATTGTCGGCGGGACCGTCTACCGTGGGAGCGCGATCCCCGAGCTGGTTGGCGAGTACTTTTTTGGCGATTACGTGCGCGACGGCATCTCGACTCTCCGCTACGAGAACGGGGTCGTAACGAGCGTTACCGACCGCACGCGGCAGCTCTTCCCCACGTTTAACTCGCTCGGTTCGTTGGTTTCCTTTGGCGAAGACGGCCTGGGCGAGATGCTGATTATCGACGTCCAGCGCTACGATATCTATCGTGTGGTCGCGGTGCCGAGCATTGACGGTGACTACAACGAAGATGGCTTCGTCGATGTGATCGACTACACGGTTTGGCGTGACAATGTCGGTGCCCCGGCGGGGACCCTGCCCAACGATCCCAACAGCTCCGTCATCGGCCCCGATCAGTACGCCACTTGGGTCGCGGAGTATGGCAGTGTCGCAGCTAGCGCGGCTGTCCCCGAGCCGAGCGCTCTGTTTCTTGTGGTGATTGGCGGCGCGTTGCTGGCAACACGCCGCTGAAGCACAAAAAAGAGCGACGCGTCACTCCCCCGGGGAGAGTGACGCGTCGCGCGTAGGATTAGCGATACCCAACAGTCGCTGGGGTTAATCAGCCGTCGCTGGACTCAGGTGCGTCGCCCGACTCGGCACCAACGCCGGCGCCAACCGGCTCGGGCTCGGGCTCTTTGGTCTGCAAGCCTTCAAACGAAAGCTGCTTCTTACCGGCGACTTCTTTGACCTCGACGCGTATCGTGTCCTTGCCCGCAAACTCGCCTTTGAGTAATTCTTCGGCCAGCGGGTCTTCGATAAACGACTCGATCGCGCGACGCAGCGGGCGGGCACCGTAGTCGGTGTTCGAGCCCTTCTTCACGAGGAACGCCTTCGCGTCATCGGTCAGCTGTAGCTCGAATCCCTTATCGGCAAGCCGCTCGCGGACCTTCGAAACTTCCAGTTCGACAACGTGCTTGAGATTCTCTTCCGTCAGGTGACGGAAGACGATGACATCGTTCACGCGATTGATGAACTCGGGACGGAAGACCTTCTCGATCTCGTCCATCACGCGGGTCTTCATACCGTCGTAGCTCGCGTCGTCGTCCGGCTTCTGGAAGCCGAAGGCCGACTCGTTCTTGATCGCGTCCGCTCCGGCGTTGGTCGTCATGATGACGATCGTGTTGCGGAAATCGACGCTGCGTCCGAAGGAGTCGGTCAGACGACCCTCTTCCATCAATTGCAGCAGCATGTTGAAGACTTCGGGGTGCGCCTTCTCGATCTCATCGAGCAGCACGACAGCGTACGGCCGACGGCGGATCTGCTCGGTAAGCTGGCCCCCTTCCTCGTAGCCGACGTATCCGGGAGGCGCGCCAATCAGTCGGCTGACGTTGTGCTTCTCCATGTACTCGGACATGTCGATCTGGATCAGGGCCTCCGAGTCGCCGAACATAAACTCCGCCAGAGCCTTCGCCAGCAGCGTCTTGCCGACGCCTGTCGGTCCGGCGAACACGAACGTGCCGGTGGGGCGTTTGGGATCTTGCAGGCCGCTGCGACTGCGTCGCACAGCGCGGGCGATCGCCTTGATCGCCTCGTCTTGGCTGATGACCTTCTTGTGGAGTTCATCCTCCATCCGCATCAAGCGGAGCGAGTCTTCGGTGGTCATCCGCGTGAGCGGGATGCCGGTCATCTTGCTGACCACTTCGGCGATGACGTCTTCGTCAACCACACCGCCGTTCTCGCGCGACTTCTCGCGCCAGTCCTTGGTGATCTGCGCCTTTTTCTTCTTGAGCTTGTCGGCCTGATCGCGGAGGGCGGCGGCCTTTTCAAAGTCTTGATTGGCGACCGCCTCTTCCTTATCGCGGTTGAGCGCTTCGACCTCGTCGTCGATCTCCTTGAGATTCGGCGGCTTGCTCATGGTCTTCAGCCGCACCCGTGCGCCAGCCTCGTCGATCACGTCGATCGCCTTGTCGGGCAGGCACCGGCCGGTGATGTAGCGGTCCGAGTACTCGACGGCCGCGTTGATCGCGTCGTCGGTAATCTGCACGCGGTGATGCTCTTCGTAGCGCTGGCGGAGGCCGCCCAGGATCGCTTTGGTGTCATCCGGGGTCGTCGGCTCGACGAGCACCTCCTGGAATCGCCGCGCGAGCGCCGAGTCTTTCTCGATGTACTTGCGATACTCGTCGAGTGTTGTGGCTCCGATGCACTGGATCTCGCCACGCGCCAGAGCTGGCTTCAGCACGTTGGACGCATCGATGGCCCCCTCGGCTCCGCCCGCCCCAACGAGCGTGTGCAGCTCGTCGATGAACAGAATGGTGTTCTTCGCGCGGCGGACCTCGTTCATGACCGCCTTGATCCGCTCCTCGAACTGGCCCCGATACTTCGTACCGGCAACCATCATCGCCAGGTCAAGCACCACGATGCGGCGATCGAGGAGCAGCTCGGGAACGTTGCCATCGATCACGCGTTGGGCGAAGCCCTCGACGATCGCGGTTTTACCAACGCCCGCTTCGCCCAACAGCACCGGGTTGTTTTTGGTGCGACGGCACAGCACCTGGATGGCGCGCTCGATCTCTTTCTCACGCCCGATGACCGGATCGAGCTTCTTTTGCTTGGCTAGCTCGGTCAGGTCGCGGCCGAAGCTGTCCAGGGCCGGGGTCTTGCTGCGCGAACCTTTGCGGCCGCGGCCTTCGCCCTCTTCGCCCTCTTCGCCTTCTTCCGGAGCGGTACCGCGTCCGCCGCGTTCCGTCTCGCCCCCCTCGATCCCGTGACCGAGCAGGTTGAGAACCTCTTCGCGAACCTCGTCCAGCTTGAGACCAAGGTTCATGAGCACCTGGGCCGCGACGCCCTCTTGCTCACGCAACAGGCCGAGCAGGATGTGCTCGGTGCCCACGTAGTTGTGGTTCAGGTTGCGCGCTTCTTCCATCGAGTACTCGATGACCTTCTTCGCGCGGGGGGTTTGGGGGAGCTTGCCCATGGTGACCATGTCGGGCCCCGATTGGACAAGCTTCTCAACCTCGAGGCGGATCTTTCTGAGATCCACATCCAGATTCTTGAGGACATTCGCGGCGACGCCGCTGCCTTCTTTGATCAGCCCCAAGAGCACGTGCTCGGTGCCAATGTACTCGTGGTTGAAGCGCTGCGCCTCTTGGTTGGCGAGCTGCATCACCTTGCGGGCACGGTCGGTGAAGCGTTCGTACATGGCCTTCTCCGTTGCTGGGGCCCCCCGTCCAAACGTTCACCCGGAAGTCGGGCGGAACGGCGGGCAGGGGTGATCGGGCGAACTGGCGGCCACACGCCGCCCCGTCCTCCCGTTTGCCTTGTTGCGTTTTATTGTAGGGGTTGGTTCGTTCGGCGACCAAGCGGGTGGTCGGCGGCGGAAAAAAGTTTCACGCCGCCCTGCGTCCGTTCGGCTGAGGTTGAATCGTCGCTATGGGGAGTGTCGAGGGCGGTGCTGAGGCTTCTTCGGCCGGTTGCTGCGGAACCGCCTGAGGATCGTTCTCGGTCAGCAGTCTTCGTTCTTTTTCTATCTCGTATCGCCACGGGGCCGCGTCGTCGAGCCGCTCGAGGCGGCGGAGCTGGCGGATCGCCGTGGCGGGGCGCTCGCTGCGCCGCAGCACCATGGCGTACCACAATCGGGCCTCGGGGTCGCGTCGGTCGGTGCGGAGCGCTTGGCGAAGCACTCGCTGAGCATCGACCCATTCGCCCCGTAGATAATGTTGCTGTGCCTGTTTGATCCGGAGGTCGTTAAGAGATTCTTGGGCTGGAAGGGGTTCAAGCGTGTCGTCGGCCTCTTGCTCGCGCCGAGCGGCTTGTCGCCGCAGCTCGCCGCGCGTCTCTACCAGAGCGGCAATCCACAGCGCGAGCACACCCGCGCCACACCAAAATCTAAGCCGTGTTTCGAGCCACGCCGGCCAAACCAGCGTTGCTAATACCAGCACATTCAGCATCACCGAGAAAGCCAGCGCGAGCGTCAGCCCCGCCAGCGACCCTCGCAGCCAAAGATGCGGCAGTCCTGGCCAAAGATAGGTCCACCAGGGCAGCGCGGAGCGACGTTTTGGACGCGGCACGATGAGACCTTCTAAAAACTACGAAATCGCGTGCCCTCGTGGCGAAACACGCCCACCAGGACCCGCGAATGCCAGAGACTGCAAATCTCGGGCGCAAACCGCTCAGCGACCTCTAATCAGCGGCGTTTCCGTCGCCCCAGGGCCGCGCGGAGCATACCGCTGCAGCCTGCCATCAACAAGACAAACATAGCTAGCACAACGATTTAGGTCGCCCACGGCCATCGTGCTGCAAGTCCTGCGTCCGCCTCGAAAAAAGAGCCGGACCACGGCCTGCTAGCGATCCTCGCCCAACAGGCCAGAATGGCAGACCGCCCGCATCGCCTCGCCCTGCTCTCCCCCCATCAGCCGCCGTGTCTGCCGAACTCCCCAACCCATCCGACGCATCGGACTCGAAGCCTCTATTTTCAGTGGCCGATCCGCGGGTGCTGCGCACCCTCGACGCCTCGCTCAACCGGGCGGCCGAGGGGCTGCGCGTGGTCGAAGACTACGCACGGTTTATTCGGGACGACGCCCTGCTCACCGAGCAGCTCAAGCGTCTGCGCCACGGGCTGGCAGAATTAGGACGAGTTTTTCCGTGGCAAGACCGCCTCGCCCTGCGTGAAACCGCATCTGATGTGGGGGTCTCGATCTCAACCCTCAGCGAAACCTGCCGTGCTTCGGCCGAGGAGGTCTGCATCGCGAGTCTCGAACGCTCCCAACAGGCCCTCCGTAGCCTGGAAGAATTCGCGAAAACGGTCGACGGCGCTCCGTCAGCCGGCTTCGAGCGGCTGCGCTACGAGACTTATCAGATCGCCAAGGCGATCGCCGCCGGGCAGCGGGGGTCCGATCGGCTCGCTTCGGCCCGGCTGTACGTAATTCTTGATGGCAGCGGTTCGCTCGCCGACTTTAGCGCACTTGTCACGTCGCTCTGCCAAGCCGGGGTGGGGGTGGTACAGCTCCGCGAGAAAGGGCTCTGCGATCGCGCGCTGGTGTGCTTTGCCCGGGCGATGGTCACGGCCGCGGCCGACTTTCCAACGCTGACGATCGTCAATGACCGTCCCGATCTCGCGGTGCTGGCTGGTGCCGATGGGGTTCATGTGGGCCAGGAGGAACTCTCGGTTCACGACGCCCGGGCAATCGTCGGGCCGCAGCGGTTGATCGGCGTCTCCACCCACAACGTGGAACAGCTCAAGCAGGCGGTGAAGTCGGGGGCCGACTACGTGGGGTTGGGGCCCACGTTTCCGTCCAAAACCAAACGGTTCGAGTCGTTTGCCGGCTTAGACTTTCTGCGTGAAGCGGCCGTGACAACGTCCCTGCCGGCGTACGCGATCGGAGGCATCACCGAAGAGAATCTCGCCGATGTGCTGGCAACGGGAGCACAACGCATTGCGGTTAGCGCCGCTGTTACCGGGTCTGCCGAGCCGGCAGAAGCGGCCCGGCGGCTGCTGAAGCAACTCGCGGTGCGTTAGACTTCGGTCACAGCGGTCCCCAACCGACATCAACTCTGCTCCAACGCTCACTTATGCTCCACGCGATCATCATGGCCGGGGGTTCCGGCACGCGTTTCTGGCCGGCCAGCCGGCGCGACACCCCCAAGCAGTTGCTCTCGCTGGTGGGTTCCCAGACCATGATCGCCCAAACCGCCGCGCGTTTGGGAGACGCAGCGCCGGCCGAACGACAAATGGTGGTCACCAACCAGCGTTTGGCTGCTGCGGTGAGGCGTGAACTGCCCGAACTTGCGGCCGACGCCGTCGTCGGCGAGCCGTGCAAGCGCGATACGGCTCCCTGTATCGGACTGGCGGCCCTGCTCGTCACGCGCATCCGCCAGGATCCCGATGCAACGATGGTCGTGCTCCCCGCCGACCACGTGATCACGCCCGACACCGCCTTTCAAGCAGCGGTCCGGCAAGCTGCCGACTTGGTCGATGCGGAGCCTGAGCGGATCGTCACTTTTGGGATCAAACCGACCTACCCGGCGGAGATCTTCGGCTACATCCAGCGGGGCAAACCGCTATCGGCACCGCACGGCGACGCCCCGGCGTATGGCGTGGCCCGGTTCCGCGAAAAACCGGACGCCGCAACGGCTGCCGAGTTCTTGGCTGCGGGCGACTCCTACTGGAACAGCGGCATCTTTGTCTGGCGCGCGACAACGATCCTGAACGCTTTGCGTGAACACCAGCCCAAGACTCTCGATCGTCTTGAGAAGATCGTTGACGCTTGGGAAACGCCGGCCAAGGACGAGGTCTTCACACGCGAGTTCGCCGCCATCGAGGGCGTTTCGATCGACTATGCCGTCATGGAGCACGCCACGAACGTGGCGGTGATCGAGGCACCTTTTGAGTGGGACGACCTGGGTGGTTGGCAAGCCCTTCCCCGGCGCCTGGGCACCGATGCCGACGGCAACACGATCGTCGGCAAGCACCTGGGTCTGCGCACCACCGATACCGTGGTTCGATCCTCGGACGGTCACCTGATCGTCACGCTCGGCCTGAAAGACACGATCGTCGTTCACACGCCCGACGCCACTTTGGTCGCGAACAAGCACGACGAAGAGGCGATCCGCGATGTCGTGCGCCGCCTGGAAGAACTGGGGTGGGAGGAACACCTCTGAGCGCGCCTCAACCATCGCCCAACACCGCCGACTTACCCCCCCGCCCCACGCGGGGGCGAATCGGTGGCATCGACTACGGGACGGTGCGCATCGGGGTCGCGATCGGCGATCTTGAGATCGGCATGGCTTCGCCAGCGGGCACCTACAGCCGACGTAGCGAGCGCCTCGACGCCGAATACTTCTGCACGCTCGCCCGCGAAGAGCGGCTGCTGTGGTGGGTTGTCGGTCTGCCGGTCCATCTGGACGGGGGCGAAAGCCAAAAGTCAGTCGAGGCCCGCCGCTTCGGGGCCTGGCTCACGCAGCACACCGCTCTGAAGGTCGATTTCTACGACGAGCGCTACACCTCTTCGCAAGCCGAGTCGTTGCTCCAAGAAGCCAACCTCACGAAAAAACGCCGCAAGGCGCGGATCGACGCCCTCGCCGCCCAGATCATGCTGACCGCGTATCTCGAAAGCGGTGCCAAAGGGCAAGACAACCCGGGCTCGATCGGGTAGGCCAACGTGGGTGCACCGAGCAAAACGAGCTAGCCCACGAGCGCTCGCTCAGGCCGACGGCTTACGCGAACGCCGGGGCGGTTTGGGCTGCGCGTAGGACCGCGCGGGATCGATCACAAACCGATGATCCATCGCCCGGCGCCCCAGCAGCATCGGAAACCGCATCGGGGTGCGGTCGGTTAGCGTCAGATCGAGATGCCAGCGTACCGATCCCAGCTGCCCTTCTACACGGATGACAGGGCGATCCTCGGTCTGCCCGTTCGAGCTTTTCACCATCCGGCGATCGATCACTTCGGAGGTGCACCGATAACAGTGGTGGGGGGTCCGCACGACAAAACGCACCCACTCGGCCCCGTCCTGCTCAAACTCCTCGCACGCTTCGGCGTGCAGACTCGAGGTCTTCGCCCCCGTGTCGATCTTGGCCCGCAACCGCGGGATAGAAAGACCTGGCAGCGCGATCCATTCGCGCCACCCGAGCACCGTTAGGCAACTGGCTGGCGGGTCGGTGTTGTCCTTGTCCGAGCTGGGTCGGGCGCTCGACATTGTCGTCTCCTGGCTGCTACCTCAAGGGGAGCAGAAACACGGGCAGGGGGATCCTCGGTCACGGGGGGGTGGTTGCCCCGGCAGCCAAACCGACGATCGTATACACAACTCGTGGCTCAGCGACAGCGTAGCCGCGGTCGCAATTGACTTAGTTTACCTTCAAAACCACGACGCCGATGCCGGTTGCACGCCTGATCTTTGGATGCGGATACATCGGCATGAGGGTTGCCGAGCGCTGGAAGTCGGCGGGCGATACCGTCTACACCGTCACCCGCCGCCCCGAGCGTGCCGCTCAGTTGGCCGCCGCCGGCTTCGAGCCAATCGTGGCCGACGTTGTCCAGCGGGCGTCCCTTGCGCGGCTCCCCGTTTCCCACACGGTGCTGTTTTCGGTGGGCTACGACCGCTCCTCGGAGGCCTCGATCCAGCAGGTCTACGCCGACGGTGTCGGCAACGTGCTGGCCGCTTTGCCGGACGGGACAGGCCGGTTTGTGTACGTCAGCTCGACGGGGGTCTACGGCGACGCGGGCGGAGATTGGGTCAATGAGACCACGGCTCCTAACCCGCAACGAGCTGGCGGCATCGCCTCGCTAGACGCCGAGGCCGCGATCGCCGCGGATCCGCGTGGAGCCGAGGCGGCGATCCTGCGCCTCGCCGGCATCTATGGCCCCGACCGAATCCCCTATGTCGCGGCACTCCGCGCGGGCGAGCCGATCGCGGCTCCGCAAACGGGGTGGCTAAATCTGATTCACGCCGACGACGCTGCAACCACCGTTCTGGCCGCAGCCGAGGCGCAAACCGCACCAGGGGTGGTATGCGTTTCCGATGGCACCCCGCCCCGCCGCGCCGACTACTATGCCGAGGCAGCGCGGTTGCTGAACGCCCCCCCGCCGCGGTTCACTGTTCCTGAGCCTGGGTCTCCGCGAGCCGCCCGGGCCGAGGCGGACAAGCGGGTACGGAACGACAAGCTACTAAAGACGCTTGGCGTAAGGCTCGCGTATCCCAACTACCGCAGCGGGCTGGCCGCGATCCTCGGTCGGCTCTAACGCGGGGGGGGCGGCGTTGGTTGCGGCGGTCTGGCGAGCCCCGTATTATCGCGGGGCAGGTTTTCACGGACCCGCCCCACGTCTTTCCCTGCCCCGCGCCGACCTCGGCCCCGCCTTTCGCCCTTCCGCCATGCTCCAGCGGACCCCCGTTTTTCCGAACGTTATCGAGCTGAATCATCAGGCTCGGCGCCGGGTGACCTGCAGCGTTTATCTGATTTTCGACGAAGATCGCTGGACGCTGATCGATATCGGCTACGAAGATGCCGTGGACGAGGTGCTCGAACTGATTCGGCAGCTTGATTTCCCCTTCTCGCAATGCGAGACGCTTATCGCGTCGCACGCGGACGTCGATCACATTCAGGGGCTCGCCAAGGCCAAGCAGATCCTCAAGACCAGCGTCACCTGCCATCCGGTAGCCGCTAAGAAGCTCGAGGCAGGGGATCGCATCGCGACGTTCGCCCAGATCGACGCTCAGGGGATCGATCTCGACATGCCGCCGGTTAAGTGCGAGCACCTGGTTACCGACGGCGACACGGTCCGTGTCGGTTCGCTGGAACTAGAGGTATGGCACACTCCGGGCCACACCGATGGGCAGCTCTCGTTTCGGCTGGGCGATCTGCTGTTCTCTGGCGACAATCTGTTTCGCGACGGCTCGGTGGGCGTCATCGACGCCCATCACGGCAGCAGCATCCCCGACTTCATCGCCTCGCTAACGCGGATCCGCGACAGCGACGTTAAGTGGTTGCTCCCCAGCCACGGACCGATCTTTCGCAAGGACGATACGCTTATCCAGAGCACGATCGATCGGCTCGAAGGCTATCTGCATCGGGCCGACTTCGGCACCTGCGCTATCGACTGGCCTCTGATGCAGGAATGGGAAAAAGAGCTCGTGGCGGGCCGCGGGCCCACCTAACGGACGGCTTCACAGGGAGTCCGGCTCGAGTCGAGCGGCGGTTGATGATCGGCGGGGGGCCACCTTCCGAGCCCGCCTGCCGCCTTCGCCTGAGGAGCGTGGCCGAAACGCTCGACGGCGGGCGATCCGGTAGCTTACGCTATCCCCCAGGGCTGCCCCAGCAAGCGCCGCACGACCGTCGGAACCGGTCGTCAGAAAATGGGTGCCGCAGCCTCTGAGACTTTTTTCTCTTCCGGTCGAGCGAGGGGCCCATGCATCGGTTCACACTGACTTTACTTCTCGTTGCAATCGGGCCCAGCCTGGGCGACGGCACGGCGATGGGGCAGACAACATTCAACGCCCCTCGCAGCGCTAGCGCAGGCGGTGGCCCAGCGGCCGAGCCCACCTGGAGCCTACCAAGCAACCCGCTGCAGTGGCTCAACAGCCCGCCGCTCACGGCCGAGTCCCTCACCGGCAAGGGAGTCGTTCTCTACTTTTTCGATGAGACCTGTCCGCGCTGCGCTGAAGCGTGGCCGCAGCTCCAGAATCTCGCCGCTTCGTACGAGGGCAAACCGGTTGTGTTCATCGCGATCAATTCGGGCACTCCCCCCCACGATGTGCAGCAATATGCCCGGCGGCGACGTGTTCAATGGCCTTTGATCATCGATACGGATCGCTCGTTCGAGCGCAGCATGGGGGTCAATGAAATCTCGCTGAGCAACGTCAATCAAATCCGTACGGTCTCAGCAACGGGCCAACTGGGCAACGGAGCGATCGCGACGCTCAAGAACGATATCGACTCGGTGCTGAAGGGAGCCGCGTGGCGGGTCGATCCAACGCAGGTGCTGATCCCTCCCGCTTTACGCGAGTCTTGGTATCTGGTTGAACTCGGCGGGTTCGCCCGTGCAGCCCGTGGCATCCAGCGGGCCAAAGACAGTCGCGACGTGGCGACGAAGACCGCCGCAGAAGCGCTGATCGCCGCGGTCGATAGCGAGCGAAAAAAAGATCAGACCAAGGTCGATGAGGACAACCGACAGCGCAAGAGCTGGGAAGCCTACAAGCGGCTCGAGATCATGAGCCTGAAGTACGACGGCTACGAGATGCACGCGAAGATTGTCGAACAGCTTGATGGTCTGGCCGACAACAAGAGCGTTTCCAACGAGATCCGCGCACAGCGCGCGCTTGAGTCCGCCCTGCGGACCGCTTCCAAGGGAAACGGGGTCGCACGCCGCCGCGCGGCGGGCATGCTCGAGAAGCTCGTCGAACGCGACCCCAAGACCGAAGCCGCCGCTACCGCCCGCGAACTGATTGCCCAGCTCGCCATCCAGCGTTAGCGCTCAGCGCACCGACCCGATCTTTGCCCCGGGCCTACCCGACTTCTCGCATCAGGCGTGGGCTCACGCGAGCGGGCTGCTGACCGTCGGCGTGCCCCCCTCCGACTACGCATCCACGGGAAGGAAGCGCGATCGCAGGACGCCGTCGGCGCAGCGCTGGGTGATGCCTCACGCCCGATTGACGAGACGCACAAAAGCTAAAACAGCCTGGGGATCGAACCCGGTGGCTTGGCACAGGCCAAAGTCCACACTGGTGTCCTGCGTGAGTCGCGGCAGGGCTGGGGATTGACCCAGACCATGCACGCACTGCTGATCCCCGGCGTATCAGAACACGTCGAGGATGAAGTGGTGTCCGCTGTGAAACTTGCGCGGGCTCGGGTAGTAGTTGTGCCAACGCTTGTTGTAGACCGGAATCCGCATCTCGGGCGGGTAGCGGTAGTACAGGCTATCTGCCGAGCGATAGTACTCGTCGCCCCAGTAGTTCTGAGGGTAGTACACGTACGGATAATGGTAGAACCGATTCCAGTCTTGGCTGGTATAGGTCCCGCCCCAAGCGCGTCCGTACGCTTGCTGAGCGTCGGCTTGATCGGCCGTGAACGTAGCCGCTGCAAAGGCGGCCGCCGCCATGGCGGCCAGCGTGATCCTGCGGATCATGATCATATTCCCCCCCAAATGCCTCGGCCCTTACGCCGATTCGGCTCGTCGCCCCACCACGCAGGACGGCGCTGTAAAGGGTGAGATCGGCCGCGCCGCACAGCAGGCATTAAACGAAAAAACCGGATAACCGGACCGATCGGACTCCCCCCGGTGGGCGTTCGACGCGCACCGCGTACACTCGTTGCTGTGCTGGCGCCCCGAAGTACGCCCCCCGCTGAGGTGCTACCGGCGCTGGCAACCCTCCATCCCCGCACTCCCCCACGACACCAAGCTCGATGATCACGGCTGATTCTGTACGTAAGCTCGTTAGCTCCTTTCCTGATCCCGAGACGGGGCGTCCCGTGGGCCAACTCGGACAGGTTGGCGAAGTCCGAGTGGAGGGCGATCGGGTCCATGTCGGGTTGGGCCTCACAAGCTGGGCAGCACCGATCCAGGACGAAACGCTCACTCGCCTGCGCGATCGGCTTGTCAGCGAGCTAGGAATCGAGGAATCCGACTGCGTTGTCGAAGCGCTTCCGCACGAGCGAAAAGCGGAAAAGCTCGGTCAGGTTGGGGTTACCGCCAAGAGCGTGATCGCGGTTGGCAGCGGCAAGGGGGGCGTCGGAAAGAGCACTATTGCAACCTCGATCGCTTACGGCCTGAAGAACGCCGGCGCGCGCGTAGGGCTAATGGACGCTGACGTTTACGGCCCTAGTGTGCCTCACCTAGTGGGTATCAACGAACGGCCGACCGCCATCAACCAACGCTTGCAGCCGATCGAGAAGGACGGTCTGAAGCTCATCAGCATGGGCTTCATGGTTCCCGCCGAGGAGGCGATCGTCTGGCGCGGACCAATGTTGCACGGAGCCGTGACACAGATGCTGCGTGATACGGACTGGGGCGATCTCGATTATCTGGTGATCGACATGCCACCCGGCACCGGCGACATCGCGCTCACGCTCTCTCAGCTGCTGCCGCTGACCGGGGCGGTGGTGGTCTGCACGCCCCAGGATGTCGCGTTGCTCGATGCGGTAAAAGCAATCGCGATGTTCCGCAAAGTGAGCATCCCGGTGCTGGGGGTCGTTGAAAACATGAGCTACTTCTTGTGCCCCGATAACGGTCAGCGTTACGACATCTTCGGCAACGGCGGAGCAAAGGCCAAAGCGGCGCAGCTCGGCGTGCCGTTCTTGGGCGAGGCACCGATCTCGATCGACCTGCGTAAGCGTGGCGACGACGGCCAGACCGGCGGCAATTATGCGGACGACTACATTGCCCCTTACCTGTGGAACATCACCCGTCAGATGGTGCGGAACATCGCCGCGTCACACGCCGAGAAGCCCGCGACACCCTCGCTACCGGTGCTGTAAATAGCCTCGGTCGCACTCAGGCCCCAACCCCTTTTTGGCCCCTATCTGGTCTGTCGAGGGGACGCATGGCGACGGGGGCAAACGGCGGGCTGGCCGTCTTAAGAAACGTAAACGTGTTCCAAGCCCCCCTAAAAGTAGCGCCCGACGGCGAAATAGCGGCCGCCTGTTGCCGACGGCAAGCGGCCGCCAGACGGGCCTGCGGGCGGGTCAGGGGCGGATTCGCCCCGGGCGCTGGGGTGCCGGCGGCATCGCCAACGAAAAAGCCGCGTGTCCCGCCCCGTTGGGGGGCGAAACGCCGCGGCTTCTCGTTGATCAATCAATAAGAAAAAGCTGTGCACAAAGAGATCGTACGCTAGCTCTTCTTTTTGGTCGCCTTCTTCTTGGCGGTCTTCTTCTTGGTGGCCTTCTTCTTGGCTACCTTTTTCTTAGCCGCCTTCTTCTTGGCTACCTTCTTCTTGGCGACTTTCTTTTTCGCCTTCTTCTTAGCGACTTTCTTCTTGGCAGCCTTCTTCGCGACCTTCTTCTTCGCGACCTTCTTCTTCTTGGCTACCTTCTTCTTGGTCGCTTTCTTAGCGACCTTCTTGGCGGTCTTCTTTTTCGCCACTTTCTTCTTCTTGGCCACAGTCGTCCTCCTGCAAAACGAGTCGCGACGCTTCGCTGATCGCTGCCACTAACGCCACCGTGGCGTTGTGGGCCAGACGACTTCGCTGCGTCGAAGCCAAAGT
The DNA here is from genome assembly GCF_007859815.1 of Botrimarina hoheduenensis. Lineage (GTDB taxonomy): Bacteria > Planctomycetota > Planctomycetia > Pirellulales > Lacipirellulaceae > Botrimarina > Botrimarina hoheduenensis. The sequence goes on from NZ_SJPH01000001.1 coordinate 152,252, forward strand.
GAACCGCTTATCCGAAGCGGCTCCCGAGGTCGATCATCTCTTCCTGGTTGCGGATCGTTCGTCTCGTGGCGTTACCGCCACTCGCCGAACGATGCCTCTTCCTTGAAGAACGAAGCGCTCACGCGAACGCTTGCGATGACCTTATCGGTTACGGTTGGGCGTAACTGTAAGCATTAGTGCAATCACCGCAACACGTTTTTCTAAAATCGTAGACTTTTTTCTCGCGCTCTTCGGTCGCTCACAGCGCGCCATCGCGCGCCAATCGGTGTCTCGAAGCCGCGCGGCTCATCCGCTCGCGCGCGATCAACGACCACCGCGCGATGCTCGATACGACTGCAGCATCTCGAAATTTTGATACGCCAAGAGCGCGAACAACATCGCATTCCAGGTAGACCCGGTTGTTTGCGCAAGCCACACGCCGACGCCGATCGCACACGCAATCGACAGCAGAATCGAAGCTAAAATGCCGTGCGCAGGCGGCAGAAGCAGCACCAACAGCTCGCGCGCGACGTGACCTCCATCGAGCGGCCAGATCGGTGCAAGGTTCAGCAGACTCCACACAACGTTGATCCACAGCAGATCGCTCACAAGGACGTAAGGCAACTCGCTGCGGGGTGCGCCGCCTAGGTTGACCCCCGCGTAGACCAAGCCTGCTAACGCGAGTCCCGCCAACGGACCGGCCAGTGCGATTAAAATATTTTTTAGCGGAGAGGTTCGCACTCCCTCGCCGATCGAGACCCCGCCGAAGCCATAAAGAACCACTTTCGGCTGGCCGCCGAAGGCGCGCTGGAGCAGCGCGTGGCCAAATTCATGCACCAGTATCGAGAGCAGCACCGCCGCGATCCACGCCACGGCAAGCTGAGGCGACCGATCACCTCCCAGAAAGAGTGACACGATCCAGAACGCCGGATGGATCCGCACGGGGACCCCCAGCAGCGAGAATCGGAGGTCGTAGGGAGTCGGCCTCGCTTCGGTAAAAAGCATCTCTACCCCCTGGCCGCAGCGGCGAGGGGCTCCGGAAAGGCAGGGTTAGGCGACGCGGGTCGCGGCGACCTGAGCGGGTGCTCGGTCTAAAGCGCTGAGCAAGTACTCCGCCGCACGCTGAGAAGCGCCGCCCGAACCGATCCGATCGCACAGCTCGCGCAGGCCCTGTTCGGTGCGTGTGTACGCCGCCTTGTCGGTGAGCCACGTCACCACGTGCTCGGCGAGCTGCGCAGAAACGTCCGCGCACGCTAGGTACTCGGGCATGAGCACGTGCTGGTCACGTGGGTCTTGCGGGTCGTAAGCTCCCACGGGATTCGGAAACAACTCCGCTGCGGTCAACAGGTTCACCAGCGTGATGTACCGAACCCTGCGGAATCGCTTCTGGATCGCGTGCATCAGCCTCGAAATGCGGTACACGATGACCGTCGGCTTCCGATGATAAAGCAACTCGAGCGAGACCGATCCGGAGACCGCCACGCAGCAGGTGGCCGCCTCGATCAGCTCGGGAGTTCGACCAACATGCACCGCGGGGGCGACGCCGGCAGGAAAATCGGCTTGGCGGATTGCCGCTTCAATGATCGGCAGGTGGCTGTCCTTGAAAGCGGCAACGGCGAAGCGAGCGGCGGGAACGCTTTTCACGATCTGCTTGGCGGCCGCGCATTGCTCAGCGAAGTTGGCCCGCACTTCTTGCGTGCGCGAGCCGGGCAGCAGTGTCACGAGCGGCCCCGACTGCGCTCGTTGCTGGGCCACAAACGCCTCGTCCAGCTTGCGCGTGCGAAGCTCGTCGAAGTAGGGATGCCCCACGTAGGTGGCGTTGCAGCCGCGCTCACGCAACCAAGTTTCTTCGAACGGGAGCTTGCAGAGGGCGTGATCGACGTTGCGGCGCAGCTTCTTCACACGCCACGAAGCCCAGCCCCACAGCTGTGGTGTTCCGTAATAGAAGACGGGCACCCCGTGCTTCTTGGCGGCCTTGGCGATGTGCCAATTGAATCCCGGAAAGTCGATCAGGACAACGGCGTCGGGCTTCTCCTCGCGAAAGTAGCGCTCGGCCTGCCGCTTCAGCCGCAGCAGCTGCGGAATGCTCGAGAGGACGCGCACAAAGCCCATCACCGCGTGCTGCGTCAGATCGGTGTGGAGTTCGACCCCGGCGCGAGCCATCCGCGGACCGCCAAAGCCCACGCAGCGGATCGCTTCGCCCGCTTGCGAGCGCAACTCACACGCCAAGTTGGCACCATGGAGGTCGCCGCTTGGCTCACCGACGGAGAAGAAAACAGTCGTCGGAAGCATGGCGTGGCAGTCGCCTCACAGCGCGGAATAGGCAAAGCGGGAAAGCTACGGACCCCGCGAGTATTCCAGATCGGCCCGATCGTCGAAACGTCAGTTCACGGCGTAGAAGGCCCTCACCAGACGAACGGCTACGAAAAAGGCCCCCCGTGCCGGTTGGCACGGGGGGCCTGGAAGCGCGACCCATTCCCCAAGAAGTGATTCGCGTGTGAGATCGATAGCAGAGAAACCGAGCGGCGACCGCGGGAAGTCGCGGCTCGATCCCCCCACCAGGACCTTGGTTAAGAGCAACGAGCGGGACCCAAGAGTGATCACTCCTCGTCGGAGTCGTCTTCCTCATCGTCCAACAGGTAGGAGTCGGTGCCGTCCTCGTCGTCAAAGACGCGGCACTCTTCGTCACCCTCGTCGGTCTCGTCGAATCGGCGGCTCTGGCTGTCGTCGTCCCCTTCGTCGAAAGTCTGGCACTCGGCGTCATCGCCCTCGGCGTCGTCGAGCCAGCTTCGCTCGGCTTCGGCTTCGGCCTGCTCTTCAAGGGCGGGCCGCTCGGCATCGCCCTGCTCTTCTTCTAAACGCCACTCGGTGTCTTCCTCGTTAAAGACACTGCACTCGGTATCGCCGCCGTCGCACTCTTCCAGCACGGGCAGCGGCGCGGCGATCACGATCGACGGCGCGAAACCAAAGGTTCCGACAGCAAAGGCGGCGATCAGGGCGGCAAACGGGGCAAGTTTCTTCATCGTGAGAGACTCCATTCAAAAGGGTTTCCGACAATCCGTGCCGGAGAAAACTGGTTAGGGCGGCGACCGCGACGCTTGCGGGCACCAGTTGTTTGCGGGGGGGGAGGGCGACTCGTGTGTCGCTGATAGAAGTGATAAGCAAAGGGGATGCCAAAACTCGCCGAAGCCAGGAAAGACACGGTTTTTCAGGCTTTTGCTCCCCAATAACCACGCGCGGTGCGTCATTCTTACAAGCCGGGTTGCAAAACGTTCCCCTGCGGAGAGAGAGAACGCTCTCCCCCGCTCTAAGCCGCCGCGCGGCACTCTTCAGCACTGCTATCAGTGCCCGCGGAGGAGTCACTCCGATCGGCAAGTCCCTGCGCTAGGGGGCCGCGTGCCGGGGCTCGCTCAGCCACAGGGTTCGCGCTCCGGCGATCAGCAGGACCAAGGCACCGAGGGCAAAGACCGGGGTGCAGCCAACCACGCCGACCAGCCAGCCAACGATCGGCGAGCCGACAATCACCGGAGCAGCCAAACAGAGTCCGATCGCCGCGATGAGCTGCGTGTGGTGTTCACGCTCTACCAACTCGAGTGTGTAGTTGATGAGCATCTTGATCATTACGGGGGTGAAACCCAGCGCGATAAAGACGAGCCAGTACCAACGGCCCATCGCTTCAGCGGGGAGTGTGGCGAGCGCGATCGCTATCAGCGGAGCCGCGGCGGCACCGAACACACAAAGCTGCACCGCCAGACGGTTACCGAACCGATCTGCAATTGGGCCGGCCAACAGGCTGAGTGCCGCAACCGCCAGGTGCTGGGTGATCGACCACAGCATGAGCCATTCGAGGTCAAAGTTTCCGCCCGCGGCACTGCGCCCCAGCGCTTGAAAGTGGGGGAACAGCGTAAACGAGGTGCTGGACAACAGGGCAACCGTTGCTACACCACGGCAAGGCCCCGGTGCGGTGGCCAGCCGCCAGGCGGCCGATAACCGACTCCAAGCGCTGGAGCTGGCCTCTTCGTAAGCATCGGGCAACTCGCGAACGCCGAGCATCGTCAGGCTTGCTACAGCAAACGCGAACGCCGGTGCCGCAAAGAGCCACGTGAACCCGCCGTCGGCCAGCTTCAGCCAGGGGGTCATCAACCACCAGGCGCACGCCACGGCAATCGGCGCGCCCACCACCACCGAACTGGTGAAGAGCCTGCCGCGGCGCTCAGCACGGATCACTTTACCGTTGATCGCGTGCAGCGCGAGCTGATTGATGCCGGTGAGACAAAAGAAGACGCCGTAGGCGACCATAAACAGATAGGGCATCCACCACGCCGCTCGACTCGGATCGTCCGTTGACCGCCACGCACCGGACGCCCACAGAATCGAGAGCAGCGCAAACGGCACCGCCATGCCGAGGGTGCTGCGGAAAACGGCCCAGCGTTTCTCAGGCATCAGCTTCAAGCGGCGTGCGTAGAGCGCTGGCGGGATGCTGAAACCCAATCGATTGAAGAGCATCAAGGACCCCTGCATGACGGGTCCGCCTCCTACGACATCCATGAAGTAGGGGATGATGATGCTCTCGGTCTTGAAGATCCAACCGACGCGCAGCAGCAACTGGTGCAGCGCGAGCCACACGAAGTTGCCCGCCTCCCACCGCTGGGGACAGTCTGCATGCGGGGCGACGTAGTCGGTGTCCGGCGCATCGGACGCCAAGCCGAGCGGGCCTTCCGCCTTGGAGGGGGGCGGAGACGCAGCGGGGTCGGCAACCGAAGACATGCAAACCCAGAGGCAGGGAAGTCGGGCGGGGCAGGACACCCACTGTAGGCCAGCCACGCACGGGCGACCACGGTCACCGGCTGTCCCGTCGCGGGAAGCCCCGTTGCTAACCACCGAACCCGCTTTTCGCTGGTCACCGCCGCGAGGCTCCGCTAGAGCGGTTCGGCGAGCAGCATTTCTAAATAGCTGCGTGGTTCGGGCACGGTCAGCCCGAGCGACCCCGCCGTCGCGAGCACGCACGCTTCCGCGGCCTGTCGGTCAGCGTCGTCCTGGGCAATCGCTTCGATCTCGACAAAAGCACCGAGCCCCTCAACTTGATCGAACGCAATCTCGATCGAGCGGTTGTCGCGTTGCCAAGAGCAGGTCGCGCGACGTTTGCTGACGGTCAGCACCTGACGAAATCCGAGATGCACCAGCAGCTCGGACCAACCGACAGCGGTATCGGCCACGAGTGGCAATTCAAGCTCGTAGCGCGTTTTGGTCGTGCCGGGTTGCTTGGCACCTTTATAAGTGACCACCAACGTGTCGCCTTGGGAGCGGAGTCGCAGCGCTTCGTCGGTGGCAGCAAAGTCACGCGCAGGATGATTGAAGTACGTATCGCTTTGCGTGACGGGATCGGCCAGCAGCCCCCCTTGCTCGGCGAGCCTTTGCCGGAAGCCCTCAGGATCAGCGAGCGCAAACTTTAGTTCGACTTCAAGCATCGAGCCGGCTGGGGGGGTGCAGGAAACGGTCGATGACGCATCGGATCCACCACGCTCGGCATCAGCCAAGCAGGGCATCCGTCACGCAGGGCATCAGCCACGCAGATAAGTGGGGCCTTCGATTGCGACCGGCGCTTGTGCGGCGCGCTCGGCAACTCCCGCCGCGTCGAGTCCCCACAGCGGGCTAATCTCGACGGGAACGTCCGCGGGCACGGCAACACCAGCGGCTTGGAGCCAGCTCCGCTGCTGATCCAGCAAGAACTGCCGTACGTACTCCGGCGTATCCTTCGGCGCGCCGCTGGCGTTCTTGAGCGGTGCGAAGACCTCGGACTCGGCATACTCGACCACGATCGGACGCTTCGCCTTCGGCAGCAGATCAAAGATGAACCGCTCAAACTTCAGCGCGTTATTCTCGGTGGGGGTCACGAGCTGCCCCGACTCGTCGAGGTACGGCGCTTTCTTGTGGGCGACGTGAAACGGCAGGGCGTCTTTCAGGGCGAGCATCCGCTCCAGGAACGCCACGCCGAACACGTGGACCGCGATGCTCCCTGCCCAGAAGCGGAGTCCGCCTTCCGCGTCGGCTTGAGCGGCCACATCGTCGGGGAAGTCGCTGTACTCGATAACGCACAGCTCATTATCGACCATGACAAAGTTGCCCAGCTTGTCTTCGGGCGCTGACTTAGCGACCGCCATGCTGGTCAGTTCGCTATCGGCGGCGAGGTGATAGCCCAAGAACTCGGCGTCGCCGATCGGCACGAGTGGGTTATCGACCTGCAGATAAAACAGATGCTCGACACCGCGGCGACGCATGTGATCAATCGCTCCCACACCCGCCTTCTTGTAGGCGGCCAGGGCGGCGATCGTTCCGCCGTGGCCATCGGGGCTGAGGAACAGCTCTCCACGATCGGACATCAGCACGCGCCCAGTCGCTTCGTCGACAGCGGGCATCGTCCCCTGGCAAAACACGAACAGGTCATCCTCGGCCAAGCCGAAGCGGTCGTTCGCTTCGAGAAATGCGATCTGCTCTTCGTGCGTGATCGGGCTGGTCATCAGATAGACGGGCACCCCCTTGCCGTGCCGTTTTGCCAGGGCAACCGCCTTCTCCAGATGGATCTGCAGCAGAGTCGCGTCGGAGACGGGCCCGATCGGGTACATCCCCTTGGGCTTCTCAAAACCGAGCCGACTCCCCTGCCCGCCTGCCACGAGCAAGACGCCCACACGCCCCGCGTCGAGGGCGGCTTTGCCGGCGGCAATCGCTTCGGGGGGTTTCACTCCGAGCCCCCCCCCGCCGCCTGTCAGCCGATCCGCCAGCCGCATTGCCACCGGCGGCTGGGCCCGCCGCGCGGCGGCGTGCCAATCGGGCTGGTCAACCTGCCCTTGATGCAGGGCACCAAGCTGCTCGAAATCAATCGCTTCAATCTGCCCGCGAAGCCGCTCCTGCGCGGCAGGGGCGAGCTCGTCCCACCAGCGAACCAGATGCAACTGATCGGACGGGGCAAGACGCGCAGCGAGCGAGGCGGGGGCAGGCATAGGGATGTCGGGGGCGAGACCCAGGAGAAGAAGGAAGCGAGTACGGTGGCCGCACACATACCGGGGGTGACAGCCGCGATTATCGACGGCAGAGCCCGCTCTGGCTACCACGCGCCGAGCCCGTTGCAGGACGCCCCGTTGCGGGCCTATACTCGGGCGTTTGCAGCCAACCGCCCGGCGGCGACTTCTGCAAGGGGCCGACTCCTGGGGGGTGGCTCCGGCAACCAAAGTTCTCCGCTCAATCAAGCTCCCCCCTCATTTTCGCGTCTTACAGGAGATCCCCGTGGCTTCCGGCAACTACTTGTTCACCAGCGAATCGGTCAGCATGGGCCACCCGGATAAGGTCGCTGATCAGATCTCGGACGCGATCGTCGACGACATTCTGGCCAACGACCCCAATCCGGGCGACGCCCGCGTGGCGGTCGAGACGCTGGTCACCACGGGGCAAGTCGTGGTCGCGGGCGAAGTCCGCACGAGCCACTATGTGGACGTTCAGGAAGTGGTTCGCAACACGATCCGAAAGATCGGCTACACGCACTCCGACATCGGCTTCAGCTTCGATTCGTGCGGCATCTTCAACGCCATCCACGGCCAATCGCCCGATATCGCGCAGGGCGTCGATAAGGCTTCGGACGTTGATGGCGAGCAGGGTGCCGGCGACCAGGGCCTGATGTTCGGCTACGCATGCAACGAGACCGACGTACTCATGCCCCTGCCGATCCACCTCTCGCACCGCATTGTCGAGAAGCTCGCCGAGCTGCGTGAGTCGGGAGAGATCAGCTGGCTGCGTCCCGACAGCAAGAGCCAGGTCACCGTCGAGTACGGCCCCGACAACAAGCCGATCCGAATCCACACGATCGTCGTCAGCACCCAGCACGACGAATCGATCCTCGCCCCGTGCGGCACGAAGATCACCGATGCGGCCAAGCAAGAGGTCATCAAAAAGTCGATCGAGCCGGTGCTGCCCGCCGAGTACGTCAACGGCCCGATCAAGTACCACATCAACCCGACCGGCAAGTTTGTCGTCGGCGGCCCCCATGGCGATACGGGCCTGACCGGCCGCAAGATCATTGTCGATACCTACGGCGGCCGCGGCCGTCACGGCGGCGGCGCGTTCAGCGGCAAGGATCCCAGCAAGGTGGACCGTTCGGCCGCTTACATGGCCCGCTACGTGGCTAAGAACCTCGTTGCGGCGGGCTTGGCCGACGAGGTCGAGGTGCAGCTCGCGTACGCGATCGGCGTCGCCGAGCCGGTGAGCGTCAACGTCAACACGTTTGGTTCGGGCAAGCTCGATGACGATTCGCTGGTGCAGCTCATCCGCGACCACTTCAAGCTCACGCCGCGCGGCCTGATCAAGGAACTCGGCCTGACCAAGCCCGTCATGAGCGCCACCGCCGCCCACGGCCACTTCGGCCGCGAGCCCGGCCCCAACGGCGAGTTCACCTGGGAAAAGACCGACAAGGCCGCCGCGCTCGCCAAAGCCGCCGAGTCAATGGCCGTGGCAAGCTGAACCCGATTTACCCACAACGTAAAAAATAGCGGCGAGCACCAGAGTGTGCTCGCCGCTATTTTTTTAAAGGTAAATGGTCTTCCCCCCTGAAACAGAGCCACTCTGAGTGAGAGAATCTCGTGCCGGGCGGTCCCCGGTTTTTGGAGGATTCTTTCGATGAAGCGGACAAGGCACACGACGGACCATCGAAAGCGACGAAGCTTTCGTCCAGGTCGCCATGATCCAATTGATGGTCAAGCGGCTATGAAAAGATGCTTATTGGACAGCTTCTGAGTGCCAGTCTACGATCGTCCAGCCGATTGGCAGATTGTCGGCATCGAACTTGAGTAGGGGTAACTGGTCACCAAAAGCAATCGGCACTTGGAGTGCTATCGCTAATAGAGCGTATCTAATACTACGATTCATCTCGTTGCCTCTGCCTTTATGGTTCTTGGTCCATTCGAAGACTAGCCACCCTAATTTTTGGAGTTTAGCCTAGGAGCGCGCGGGGCAACGAATTTTTTGTACGGATACGCAAGAGCGGAAAACAAATTACATGACTCTGCGCATCGGACTTGGCGAGGATCGGCATCGGCTCGATGGGGTCGGCTCGGGGCCGTTGCGGTTGGGGGGCGTTGAAGTACCGCACGAGCGCGGGCTCGTCGGCCACTCGGATGCCGATGTGCTGCTGCACGCCATCACCGACGCACTGTTGGGTGCCATCGGTGAGCCCGACATCGGGCAACTCTTTCCGAATACCAACGGTGCCAATCGCGGTCGCGACTCGCGCGACTTTCTTCACTTTGCGATGGAGCGTGTCCGGGCGTCGGGGTACGAACTCGTGAATCTCGACTGCGTGATCCTTGCCGAGCGGCCCAAGCTGTCGCCTTACAAAGACGCTATGCGGCACGCCATCGCGTCGATTCTCGAGGTGCCCGTTGCGGAGGTCGGCATCAAGGCGAAAACCGGCGAGGGCGTGGGTACCGTGGGTCGCGAGGAGGCCATCGATGCGCGGTGCGTTGTGCTTGTCGCCCGTAAGTCCACTAGTTAGCCACCGATCGTTGACCGGAGGGCAATGCGAAATGACCGGGGGGCTGTCTGGGAATCGCCCTTGTCGGATTGGATCGGTGACCGATCTTCCCCCCGCCCCCCCAAAAGCCGTACCCTTACGGCTTCGCGCGCTGCGCGCGTCTTGCCTTTCGCACATCCGCCTCCTGATTCCTGACATGTCTGCCGCCACGACTGCTACCGTGTTCAACCCGCAAACCGATGCCGGCCCCCACCCCTCGCTGGTGATCTACAACACGCTCAGCAAAAAGAAGGAACCCTTCGCCACCGTGCGGCAGGGCCAGGTGGGCGTTTATCTGTGCGGCCCGACGGTGTACGGCAAAGCGCATATCGGGCACATGGTCGGGCCGGTGCTGTTCGACACGATCAAGCGTTACCTGACCTACTCGGGCTACGAGGTTCGCTGGGTCGTAAACATTACGGATGTCGATGACAAGCTGATCAAAGCCGCCGATGAGCAAGGCATCTCGATGGCCGAGGTCGCGGAGCTGAACATCAAGGACTACGAAGATAACCTCGCCGCGCTGGGCGTCACACAGATCGACGACTTCCCCAAGGCCACCGAGTGCATGGGAGAGATCATCGACTTCATCGCGGGGCTCATCGACGAGGGGTATGCGTACGAATCACAAGGGGACGTTTACTTCGACGTCGCCAAGGACGCCGACTACGGCAAGCTCAGCAATCGAACCGTTACGGAGATGCAGGGCGATGGCGGCGGGGCGGCGGCACGCAAGCGTTCGGCGGCTGACTTCGCGTTGTGGAAGAGCGCTAAGACGGGCGAGCCCTCGTGGGATTCACCCTGGGGTGCCGGCCGACCGGGCTGGCACATCGAGTGCTCAGCGATGAGCAAGAAGCTGCTGGGAGAAACGTTCGACATCCACGGCGGCGGGCTCGATCTGGTGTTCCCTCATCACGAGAATGAAATCGCACAGAGCGAGTCGTGCCACGGCAAGCCGATGGTTAAGTACTGGGCCCATAACGGTCTGCTGCGCAAGGACGCGGCGGCCGGCAAGATCGGCGGCCGCGCTGAACGGCAAGGGGCCGATCGCGAGGCCGGGGCCGACGACGCCGGCGGCAGTAACGATGCCGGCGGCAAGATGAGCCGCAGCAAGGGTGCCGGCGGCCTGGCAGACCTGATCGCCAAGCAAGGGGGCGAGCGGATCCGCTTCTTCCTGCTCCGCACCCACTACCGCAGCACGGTGCTCTTCAGCGAAGAAGCGATCGAAGAAGCGGCCGTCGGCCTCGAAACCTTCTATCGGCTGTTCAAGCGCTACGAGCGCGTCACTGGCAAGAGCTTTTACGACCTCAAGCCCGCCACGATCCGCGCTGGCGTGGCGGCGAACGATGCCGCGGCAGCCGCCAAGCAGAAGTTCGTCGCGGCCATGGACGACGATTTCAACACGGGCAGCGCGATTGGCGAGCTATTCGAGCTGGCCCGCCTGACCAACAAGTTTTGCGAGGACAACAAGCTTGAGTCGTCCGCAAGCGAGGCCGATCAGACAACGCTCACAACGCTGATGACCACAATCAAAGAGCTGGCCGGCATCCTCGGGCTGTTCTTGCACTCGCCGGCCAGCGCCGGCGGGGGCGATGAGCTGCTGGGCAGCGTCATGCAACTCGTGATCGAACTCCGGGCCGAAGCCCGCGCGGGCAAGAACTTTGCCGTGGCTGACGCCATCCGCGACGGGCTCAAGCCGGCCGGCATCGTCGTCGAGGACCGTCCCAGCGGTGCCGAATGGTCCGGAGGGGACACGGCCTCGCTCGAAGCGGTGATGCAGATGCTGATCGCCTTGCGTGCCAGCAGTCGAGCCGCAAAAGACTTTGCCACCGCCGACGCGCTCCGCGACAAGCTCGCCGCGATCGGCGTGACGATCGAAGACCGAGCGGGCGGTGCCGAATGGAGCCACACCTAAATTGCGGCCGCCGAGCGGTTGATGGAGACCAAACGCTAGCCAATGCTCGTGCTTCAGGCCGTTAGAAGTGCGGGCCGCATAATTCTTCTGTGCTGAGTCGAAACTTCTGATGCGTATCCTTGGCGTCGATCCCGGCTTGAACATCACCGGCTACGGTGTCATCGACGCCACGCGCGCGGGCGTACGTCTGGTGGAAGCGGGTGTGGTACGGGGCACCAAGGGCACCTCGCTCGCCCATCGCGTCGGCGAGATCCACGCCGGCATGAGCGAGGTCATCGCAGGGCTACAGCCCGAAGCGATGGCGATCGAAGAACTCTATTCGCACTACGAGCGGGTGAAGACGTCGATCCTGATGGGCCACGCACGGGGCGTGATCGTCCTGTCGGCCACCCAGGCAGAGATCCCCGTGTCGCACTACGCGGCGACGCAGGTCAAACGGATCCTGACCGGTGCCGGTCGGGCCCCCAAAGCGCAGATGCAGCTGGCGATCCAGCGCGAGCTGGGCCTCGCCGAGCCGCCCGAACCGCCCGACGTCGCTGACGCATTGGCGATCGCCATGACCCACTGGTATCTGAGCGGCAAATCCACCGTTATCAGCGGCTCGCGCTGATCACGCTGACTGCCTGTGCCCCCTCGGACAGGTTTGTCATCATAAATGCTTGAAGGTTTGCCGAACGTGAGTGCCCCCCGTGGGGCGAAGCTCGGCCCTCCTTCGATTCCCCTCACCCTTCTGACCTCCAGCCGGCTGCTAACTCTCTTGATCACTAAAATTACGGGCCGGGTTGTCGGAGTCGCCGGCGACATTGCGACGCTCGCCGCAGGACCGTTCGAGTACGAGGTGCTCATCCCCGAATTCGCCCGACGACAGCTTCAGGGCCAGGTCGGTCGCGAAGTCTCGCTCAACACACTGGAGTATCTCGAGGGGGATCCCACACGGGGTCGGCTTACGCCGCGTCTGGTCGGGTTTCCGGCGGCGGTCGAACGCGAGTTCTTCGAGATGTTCTGTCAGGTCGACGGTGTCGGGGTAAAGAAGGCCCTCCGCGCGATGGTCCGCCCGGTGGATGAACTGGCTTCGATGATCGAGGAACAAGACGTGAAGGGGCTTTCGACGCTGCCCGGCGTCGGGCCCGCCACGGCAGAACGCGTTGTCGCCAAGCTGCGCCGCAAGGCCGCCAAGTTTGCTTTGCTCGTCCGGCGCGACGACGGAACCACGGGCGTGGAGATCGAGAGCGACCTGTTGAGCGAGGCGTTCGACATCCTGCGAAGCCTGGGCCACAGCGAGTCCGACGCCCGCCGGCTGATCGATCAGACCGTGTCGCGCAACAAGAAGTTCAAAGACGTCGAGGCGCTGCTGCACGCCGTTTACGAGCAGCGGAGCCAGTGATTTTGGATCACCCCAACACGCGCCCGCCCGCTCGCAACAAACGCTTGCCGCTGAGGCCGGCTGCCGGAAGGCTGGTGCGTGGACTGCTGGCGACCTATTTGGGGATCGTGCTTATTATGAGCTTTCTCGAACGCCGACTCGTGTACCCGGCTCCGGCGCTGACACGAAGCGATTGGTCGCCCGCGCAGTCGTCCGAGCCGACTGCGCCGCATGAGGTCTGGATCGCAAGCGATGACGGAGTGGAGGTGCATGGCTGGTTCTACGAGCGCCCCGACGCCGGGCACGCCGTTCTGTACTGTCACGGCAACGCCGAACAGGTCGCCGACAACGACACCCTGATGCGACGCGTGCGGAAGGAATTGAACGCAGACGTCCTGATCTTTGACTACCGAGGCTACGGAAAAACACGCGGCCGTGCCGACCACCCTGCTCCCCCGCCGACTGAGCGCGGCGTGATCGCCGACGGGCTTGCCGCCCAGCATTGGCTGGCAGAAAAAACGGGACGCAGCCCTGATGAGATCGTGCTCATCGGCCGATCGCTCGGCGGCGGTGTCGCCACGGCGCTGGCCGCCAAAGCGGGCGCGGGGGCCCTGCTGCTACAAGACACCTTTACCCGTCTGCCCGACGTAGCGGCTAACCGCTATCCGTGGCTGCCGGTCAGCCTGGTGATGCAAAACCGGTACGACTCGCTTGCAGGTCTGAGCCGCTATCGGGGTCCGCTACTGGTCAGCCATGGCAATAAAGACCGCGTTGTGCCGTTTTCACACGCCCAACAGCTGTACAACGCGTGCCCCAGTCCCCAAAAACGGTACCTGCCGCAACCCACAAGAGGGCACGACGATCCGTTGCCGACGAGTTATTGGGAGGCCGTTCGAGAGCTGCTCGCCCCACCCCGGGAGGGGGCACGAATCCGTCATAAGCCGGCGGAATTCAGGGAGAAGGGGTAGTGTCGGAAACCTGGGGCATGCTTGACGCCGGCACCGGCGACTCTTGATAATCTGTAATAAGACAGTGAGGGGCTAAAAACCGGGCAGATTCCTTTCCAGCCGATCATCCCCCCTGCCCTTCACGATCGGGCCCCCGTTGGCCCTGCTGCCCTCCTGCTAGCGATCCCCTGAGTTGTTGCTCAGGCCCGTTCGCTCCCTCCTAAAGCAATCAGCACACTGAATGTTCAACTGGCTCGAACGTCCGCTTATCTTCCCTGCCCCGCCCCGTCATCGGGGCAACTGGGACATGCAGTGGTTTGACAAAGAAGACGTTTACTTTGAATCGCCGCGCGGGCCTGGGCGACGCGCTGCCCAACTGCACGGGTGGTTCGCCCCGCACCCGAAGGCTAAGCAGGTGATTCTGTACGCCCACGGGCAAACAGAACACGTCGCCAGCCTGGCCAGCGTGGTCGCCCGACTGCAAGACGCGCTCGATGCTTCGGTGCTGGTGTTCGACTACCGCGGTTACGGCAAGAGCGAAGGACGAGCGACCGAGGGGGGCGCGATCGCCGACGCCATGGCCGCCCAGCAGTGGCTGGCGGAACGCACCGGCAAACTGCCCGAAGAGCTGATCTTGATCGGCCGCTCGCTTGGCGGTGCCGTCGCCGTGGGCGTTGCCGCGGAACGGGGTGCCAAGGCCTTGATCCTGGAGAACACCTTCGGCCGATTGGTCGATGTGGCCTCGTACCATTACCCCTGGTTGCCCGTCCGGCCGTTCATGCGGAATCGGTTTGACTCGATCCGGCGCATCGCCCGCTACGAAGGCCCGCTGCTGCAGTTGCACGGCACGCGCGACCGGATCGCTCCGGCCAAGTTCGCCCGCGAACTGTACGCGGCATGCCCCTCGCCCATGAAGCGGTTCTACACCGTCCGCCGAGGGGTCCATCACGACGCGACTCCGCTGGCGTTTTATTCGCACATGGCCAAGTTCCTGGACGAGGTCGAAGCGTTTAGGAAAATCGGCACGCTCCCCGCGGTCTTCTCTCAAGAGGGCTCAGCCGAGCTTTCATCGGTCGGCTGATCGTGTCAGACTGCCGCTTCTGCACTCTTACGTCGCGCCAAGGAAGGTCGCCATGCCCCGCGAAACGATCCTCTCCGGCGATGACGGCGCACACGAGAACGATCCGCAGACTGGTTCCGATGTCGCGGGGCAGCGCCGGAACCCACAGACCGACTTAGGGGAAGAGGACTATGCGCTGCGGCCCCGCACGCTGGCGGACATGGTCGGCCAGCGCGAGGTTTACGAACGGATCAAGATTGCGGTCGATGCCGCGCTGATGCGTAGCGAGCCGCTCGGGCATGTGCTGCTGGACGGTCCGCCGGGTCTTGGCAAAACCACTTTTGCCACCTGCATTCCGCGCGACCTGGGCGTGCCGTTGCAGATCGCGAGCGGAGCAGCGCTGGCGGCCCCCAAGGACTTGCTCCCCTATCTGACCAACGCGGAAGAGGGGTCGGTTCTGTTTATCGACGAGATCCATCGGCTGCCCAAGGCGGTCGAGGAGTTCATGTATCCGGCAATGGAAGACTTCCGGATCGATATCACGCTGGGCGAGGGGCTCAGTGCGCGGACGGTGAACATGAACCTCCGCCCGTTCACCATGATCGGGGCCACCACGCGCAGCGGCTTGCTCTCGGCTCCGCTGCGCGATCGCTTCCCCATCCGCGAGCACCTCGATTTCTATTCCAGCGACGAGCTACAAGAAATCGTCCGGCGTAACGCCACAAAGCTCCGCCTGCCGATCGACGACGACGCGGCGGCAAAGATCGCGTGCACCAGCCGTGGCACGCCGCGGATTGTCAACAATCGGCTGCGCTGGGTGCGTGACTACGCCACGAGTCGCGCAAGCGGAACGGCGACCCTGCCGGTGACGATCGAGGCGCTCAAGATGCTGGGCGTCGATGATCGCGGCCTGGATCCGCAGGATCGCAAGTACCTGACGACGCTGATGCGTGTGTTCGATGGCGGCCCGGCGGGCATTGAGGCGATCGCCCATACGATCAACGCGGCCCTCGACACGCTCACTGACGAGGTCGAGCCTTTTCTGTTGCGCAGCGAGTTGGTGGTCCGCACCCCGCGCGGCCGTAAGCTGACGCCGCTGGGCTACAAGCACCTTGGTGCCCCCCCCCCGGATAAAAATCCGGAAGAAGACGACCGCCAAAGCGCGCTGTTCTAAAGCGCGCCACACAGCGCCCCCCGCAGCCGCGGGGCGCTAACTCTGGTTCGCCTGACGGGTCTGCTACACCGATTCCACCGCAGCGGTGGCGCGCCGCCAAATGCACCGCAATCGCTGTCATTTCGATGGCGCGCAACTGCGCATGAGAGTCTTCGATTCTCGTGTTTCTGGTTGATTCCAGGGGCTCAGCCATTAGGGTACGGCTTCTGCTACGAAGCGAACGAGCGTTACGCACGGCATAGCGTGGTGCCGTTCCTCTCCCTTCTAGCCGGAGCTCTCCGATGGCGACGCCCGTTTTCCGCTCTTCTTCTTTACGTCTGGTACTGCTGGCGACTTGCTCGCTCGCGCTGGGACCGTCCGCTCGCGCTGTCGACTTTGAGTGGGACGGCGGGGCCGGCGACAGTGGCTGGAACTCGGTCATCATCTCTGGCGGAGTACAAACCAACTGGTCACCTGAGAATGTGCCCACCGCCAGCGACAACCTTGTCTTAACCGGTGCCTCAGTCGCCGGCCCCGTGACAATCGACCTGGAGGGTGGTGCACAGCCGATCAACCGCCTCGAAGCAAACGGGGTCGGTAGCGTCTACACGTTCCAGAACGGCGTACTAGAGCTGACGGTCGGCAGCGGCAACGCGATCCTCACCAGCGACGGTGGGGGCGAGTTGCAGATCGATGCCGACCTGCTCCTCACCCCGTCCGCCAACAGCACGCACCTGCTGAACGTCACCACGAACGGCGATCGTATCGTGGTAAATGGCGACATCTCGTCAGGCCAGGCGAGCGGCATCACGACGCTCATGCCGACATCTAGGAACCTCACACACGCGGCGTCGGTCGAGCTCAATGGGGTCCTCTCCGACGGTGCCGGTCAAATCCAGCTGGCCGCGGGCTTTAATAATGACCTAGCCAATCATCGGGGTGTCGTCCGCGTCACCGGGGCCAATACTTACACCGGTCGCACGCTCATCAACGCGGCGACGCTCGAGATCAACTCGATCGAGAACATCGGCGGACCGGCCAATGCGCTAGGCCAGCCGCTGGTGGCCGACGCGGCGATCGCCTTCGGCAACGCCGCCGCGTCCGGAGTGCATCGCGGCACGCTGCGCTACCTTGGCACCGGACACACGAGCAATCGGCCGATCCTCATGAACGGTGGCGTCAGCGACCGAGCGGTGATCGAGTCCTCCGGCACGGGGCCGCTCATCTTGCACGGTGATGTCTTAACGAATGGAAACACCCAGTTCTTGCAGTTAGGCGGATCCAATCTGGGTGACAACACCCTCTCGGGCACGATTGCTCCCGGAAACGGAACGGGAGTAACCAACCTCGTGAAAGACGGCGTCGGGAAGTGGATCGTCTCCGGTTCGAGCCCCAACCTCGACGGGACCCTGTTCGTCGACTCCGGTCGGCTCGTCGTGACGGGTCAACTGGGGACCCCCGCAACCCCCCTCACGAGTGTGCAGCCCAACGCCGGCGGTGTGCTGACGCTCGATGGCGGTGTGATCTACGCGGGCGACCTCAACAACCCGGGCAGCACGCTCGACTTCCGCAGCGGCGAACTGAGCCTTAGCGCCAACTCGATCGGCGGCGGCGCAGGGTCGTTCAGTATCGGCACGCAGGGTCCGGGCACGCTCCGCCTGCAAGGTGGTTCCCAATCCTTCGAAAACCTAGCGCTCCACGGAGCGGACGACACGCTCGAGATGACGACGGGAGTCCTCCGATTCCGTTTTCTCACCAACCCGGCTGGCGGCACGTTAACGCTGACCGACGGTGAGATCCAGATGATCAACGATGGAGCATTCCTTGATAGCGTTCCCGCTGGCGTGACGCGCGACATCGGCGTGAAAATTACCGGCGCTGGCCGCTTCGAAAAGATGGGTCCCGGTAAGCTCAACTTCACCGAGTCAACGCAGCACACCTACACCGGGGATACGCGTATCTTCGAGGGCACACTCGAACTCGTCGGCACCTCGGGCCTGCCGATCAGCCGGACTCATATCGCGGCCGGCGCGACGCTAATCGTCGCCAACAACGATGGCGGCGACGCCACCGGCGGGATCACCGGCGAAGGCACGATCGTCACCGGTGAGAACGCGGGGATCGCGAGCGAACCGGCGTCTGGCGTCTTCAACTTCGGCGGATCGATCATCGGCGCCGGACGCTACATCAAGCGTCAGGGCGGCACTCAGCGGTTCTCAGGTCCGAACACCTATACGGGTTCGACCGATATCGTGGACAACGGCGGGCACCTCGAAGTCGTCGCCGGCGGGTCAATCATCGGCACGTCGGAAGTCACGATCGGTGGTCAGTCTCGGTTCGTTGTGGCGGGCGGAACGGTCGTCACCGCGGGTGATGTCTCCGTCGCGACCAACGGGAGGCTCGAGGTCCTTGGCGGTTCGCTCCGAGCCAACCGACTGGATCGCGGTAGCGCCGGAGGGCTTACATGGACTGCCGGCACGATCGACTTGGCCGACGCGGTCGTCCTGCAGGACGATCCGTTCGACCCACAATCGCCGTTCCGCGACTTTCTGACGCTCGACGCCACCAAGGCGCTCAAGACAGACGAGACGGTGACTGTGTCGACGGACTCGGTGCTCACCCTGTCGGGCGGCGTTCTGGAAGCGGACAACCTGTTGCTCGCCGGGAACGGGCAGTTCGTTTTCAACTCGGGCCTGCTGGTGCTCCGCAATGGCCAGGTTCTCAACTCCTCTCGGCTTGCTCAGCTCGACATCGCGGCGCCCCTTACCGCAGGAAGAAACCTCACCGTTGAGGGGATGGCCACGATCGCCGCGCCACTCACACTAGCCGGCGGAACGCTGCGGGCCGGGTCGATCGTCAATCCCGAGCTGCTGATTCTTAGCCGCGGCGAACTGGAGCTAACCGCGAGCGATTTGACGATCGCTCCGGGTCTGGAAATCGACGCCTTCAGCGGGATGAGCCTCAGCGCTTCCGCTGGCGCACTGGTCAACAGCGGCGCGCTCAATCTGATTGGTGCCGACGCCAGCTTCGCCCTCGCCTCGTCCAATGCTGCGGGCGCGCAGATCAACACGATCAACGCGCAGCTCAGTTTCTCCGCCGGACTCACTAACGACGGCGACATCAACCTGATCAACAGCACGGTCAATGGCGATCTCATCACCGGCGCGGGCGGTTCGGCGACGCTGCTCGGCTCAAACGCCTTCGGCAACGACCTGGTCCTTTCCGACACCTCAGCACTGGTGCTCGATATCGCCGGCGATCAAGCGGGCGAATTCGACCTCGTCACGGTCGGCGACGCGGCCACGCTCGACGGCGTGCTCTCGGTGTCGCTCTCCGGAGGATTCGCTCCCCTGCCCGGGCAAGAGTTCACCGTGCTCACGGCTAGCAGCGTGGTGGATGCGGGTCTGACCCTGGGCGGTGCCGCGGCCGGTCAGTTCACGCTGGTGGTGACGCCCACGAGCGTCGTGCTAAAAGCCGCCGCCGCCGGCGTGCCGGGAGACTTTAGTGGCGACGGGATTGTCGACAATACGGACCTGAACCTGCTGCTGGCCAACTGGGGTCAACCAACGCCCCCCGCCCCCACCGGCTGGAACGGCACGCAGCCCACGGGCTCAGCGATCGACAACGACGAGCTCAACACCCTGCTCGCCAATTGGGGATTCGGTGCCAGCAGCGGCACCGCTGTGCCCGAACCGGGCATGTTGTCGCTCGCACTGATGGGGATTCTGCTAGCGCCGACGCGGCACCGAGCGCTGCGGTGTCGCGCTAGCGGCGGGCTTGGGCGTTGAGGGCGCGGTCTTCAGCGTTTCGCCCAACAGTCTGAGCGTCTCTTGATACTCGGGCGTCTCACCGCCACCCGCGGGACGCGTGTCTTGCACGATCAGCGCGTAGACCCGATCGCCACTGGCGAAGGTAAACACGTTCTGCACCAGATCGACCGCTGTTCCCTCCGCAACGCCCTGCCCTGCTGTGGCACCTTGGCCTGATGCGGCGGTAGTCGAGACACGCAGTTGCTGGCCCGGATAGGTCCGATCGGCACCGCGTAGCTGCACCGCCTGACGCTGAATTGGCTGCTTGCCGTACTGCTCGGCGATGTTATCGGCCAGGACTTTCAGCAACGACTCGGGGGCCAGCTCACCGTCGTACCGTTGCAGCATGATCGCCGACGAGGGTCCCTGGATCGCCCAGATGGCAACGCCCCCCTCATCGACCGGCGTTTCGGCTACCAGCGAGGCGGGGTGTGAAAACGAGACCCCCTCGATCGTAAAGTCAGTTTGCGAACGCGGATCGATCCGCATCGTCACTCTTTGCTCACCAATCTGTACCGCAAACGGCTTGCCGACCGGAACGTTGTAGACCTCGGCACCGATGGTGAGTCGGCAGCCCCCAGCAAGCTCCTGTGCGGATACCCCGGCTGTCCCCGCGATGATCGGCAGGACAAGCAAAGTCTCTCTCAGCCAAGATTGCATTCGAAGCATTTCTCTGTTCGGTGGGAGTCAGCGTTTTTTGGAGCAGTAGTCCAGCGTGCAATCACGTGCATCACGCCACCAGCCGATCAGGGGCTGTGCGGCTTGGCGAGTGGCTGCATTGTAAGCCGATGCGAACCCGTCGGCGACGGTCGCAGTCGCCTGGCTTTTCAGGACTCTTCCGATACCGCGGCGAGCCGCAGGCCTTCCGACAAAGGGGGCGATCCTTCATTTGCCCGCGTGAGCGGGGCATTAAGAGCTGGAGCGACCGAAGCCACGCCTTCGCCCTTGTCGGGACGTATCGCAGCCCCCGTATGGAGGTACTGCGATCCGGGCCCCGCCGCACGTGCGCTGTAGAGCGCCGAATCGGCCCGCGCGAGCAGCGAGCCCGAAGTGTCGCCGCGCGCCGACTGGGCCATTCCGCAGCTAATCACCAGCCCGCCTTGTTGCTGCAAGGTCTGGCGTAACCGACGGCAGAAAACCCCCGCCCCAAACAGGCGTGTGCCCGGCATAACGATAACGAACTCATCGATCCCGTAGCGGGCGATAAAATCTCGATCGCGCAGCTGGGGTCGCACCAGGTCGGCGGCATTCCGTAGGCGTTCTTGCTGCTCCGCACGACCGGCACCCGGATTATCTGAAGAGGCATCGACCGCAACGAGTACCACGCTGAACTCGCCGCGTGTCGCGGCGTGCCCCGAGAGTTCCATCTCCAGCAATTCGCCGAGCGCGCGTCGATTACTTAAGCCTGTAAGCGGATCGGTGCGTCCGCCGCTGAAGTTGGACAGGGCTTGCGACTGCTGACGGATCTGATCGTAAGCGTTCGCCACCTGTCCGACTAAACGCAGCGTGGGCGTGAGCACCCGCTCGGCCTCATCTCGCAACGCCTGCCAAGCCAACTCGCCCTCAAGCGTTTCGGCCTGAGCAACACGCTGCTTGAAGCGTTCGACCTCGGAATGATGCGTCGCCAAGTCACGCCGCAAACAGCTGGCAACGCTCTCCAGCTGACGCGCTATCTGAGCGGCCCGCGCCAGTTCTTCGCGATTGTCCTTGTTCACCGGCTTCCGCCGCTGGGAGCGACCAAACAGATAGCCGAACGCGGCCACGGCCGCGAGCGCAACGGTCTCGGGCAGTCCGCCGCCGAGTTGCCAAACCATATCGGTCATCGGAGATTCTCGCCAAAGGCTTAGATGGCTCGCTTACCGCCGAGACCACGAATGATGAGGAATCCGACCGCACAGAACACCGCGAGAACGACCAGCCATTCGTCACGGTTGAGCGAATCGAACCACTTCCAAACCCCCGGCAGAAAGTCGCGGATCAGGTCGCTGATACGGATAAAGGTGTCATGGGTGGCTAGCATGGCGACACTCGTGCGGAGCCGGGCAGGGATTTTTCGAGGGGAGCCGCGTCATCGAAACCGGCTCATTGGGTCCGTCGTAAAAATAGGCCACGCCCGCCCCCCGCTCGGGGCGGCAGCCCCGCGATCTCGGCCCAAACGCCCGTGTGGGCGGCCGCGGCCGCTAGAATCGGCTCAATCGGCACCCCTTGGCCGCTTCGATCTCCACCACCAGCCACGCGGAGAACCTGCCGGCGGCGGGTCACCCGATTGACGGCTCGCCGCGGGCCAAATAAATTACTTGCTTGGCCGGTGGCTTACGCCATCAGCCGGCTGGCGCCGTAGCTCAATTGGTTAGAGTACTGGACTGTCGATCCAGTGGTTGCGGGTTCGAGCCCCGTCGGCGTCGCTCCGAAAACCCCGCGAAACCTCTGGTTTCAGCGGGGTTTTTCTTGCGCGAACCCCAAATCACGCCGGGTCACCCGAATCAAACCGGGTCGATAGCCCCCCGGTGCCGAGGCCGCCTTTCGTTAACGGCAGGTCTCAAGAGCCGCGGCTTCCAAGACGAGACCCACACGTTCGCATCGAGAACCGCTTACGAGAGCCGTCTTTTGGGTTGCAAGACCGAGCGGGAATCTGAAATCGCAACGCCCAGAGGTAGGGGTTAGTCTCGGCTGGCTTTCGCAGGGAAACTAACAAGCGTCCGTTCAGCGATGGCCCAGACCGCCTCGCAGAGCCTACACTGACACCCTAGCTACGCGCCCGTAGCTCAGCTGGATAGAGCAGCGGACTTCTAATCCGCAGGTCGCAGGTTCGAGTCCTGCCGGGCGTGCTTCAATACCCCTTGTTTTCCATTGTTTTGCTTCGTGTCCGTCGAGGGCGCGGAGTCTTCCGGGGGGCAGTGTTACCCGGAATGTTACCCACGGCCTCCCACAGCGCCGCAGCCGTCGCTTGGGCGTTCTGCCCCACGTAGTACGTCATCGTCGTCTCGATCGACGCATGACGCATGAGGGTTCGTAAGTCGTTCGGCATGACGCGCCGAGCCCAGCGCGCCCCGAATGCTCTGCGTAGGTCGTGAGCGGATGCGGTCTTTCCGGTCGCTGGATCGACCAAGACGCCCGCAGCCGCGCCGATGCTGCTGATTATCTTTCCGATCTTCAACACGTCCCGAGCCATCGCCCCATTGCCCCGCAGCTTGAGCGGAGCAAACACGTAGCCCCGTTCGCGACGGATCGGCGCGAGTAGCTCCACAGCCTCAGGCGCGAGCGGGACTAACTCCACCTTGCCCGACTTCTGCGCGCCGGCGTCGAACGCCAAAACGCTCTTGCGGCCGTCGAGCATGACCCATACGGCGCCCGGCTGTTGGTCCCATCGAAGAGCCAACGCTTCGCCTAGGCGGAGCCCGGACCACCACAAGCCGCGCAGCAGTAGCTTCCAAGATTCCGCAGCTATGGCGCCGACAACGCCTTCGGTGGCGTCGAGCATCCGCTCGAACTCTTCCCCGGTGATCGGTCGCCCCTTCATCTTGGCGACAGCCGCGCGCTTCGGCATCTCGAACTGCGGGACAGTGGGCAGTAGCCCTTGCCGGTGAGCCCAGCGCGCTACCGCTTTTAAGTGGCGTAGGTGTTGCGCCACGGTGGCTTCGCTTAGGCGGAAGCTGCTGGCCTCTTCCTTGCCGTCAGGGCCCTTGACGGTCTTCTGTCGCTCGCGGCGTAGCTCAGCGGTGAACGCAGTGACGCGCGCCGTTGTGAGGTCGGCTAGGCGCTTGGGTCGGCAGAGCTCTTCGAATGAATTGAACACTGCTGCGTAGTTGCCGATCGACGAACGCTTCAGCGTCGGAAGCCTCGACTCTTCCCAGAACTCGCGGAAGTCTTGCCAACTCATCCGCGCGTCACGCTGGTAGCGGCCCGCGCGCAGGTCGGCCTCCCACTGTGCGGCGAGCTTCTCGGCTTGCTTCCGCTGGTTGGTCCCTGCCGATCGGGTCTCTTGCTTGCCCGTCAGCGGGCATCGGAACCTTAGCACCAGGTTCGCCCGGTCGCGGTACTTCACCACGTGAACC
>NZ_SJPH01000001.1:176098-179976 GCF_007859815.1 Botrimarina hoheduenensis
CCTGTCGGGGCCGAGGAGCTTGTCCTGCGGGGCCATCGGGTCTTGGTTCAGCGTTCAGCAGGTGAGGGATCCGGGCTGATCGACGAGGCCTACGCCGAAGTGGGGGCCACGCTGGTTGATACGGCTGCCGAGGTATTCGCCCAGGCCGACCTCATCATCAAGGTGAAAGAGCCCCAGCCCAGCGAGTGGCCGATGATTCGCCCGGGGCAGACCGTCTTCACCTATTTCCACTTTGCCGCCAGCCGCGAGCTGACCGAGGCCATGCTTGCCACCGGGGCCACAAGCGTCGCGTACGAGACGCTCGCCGATGACCAAGGCCGGCTGCCACTGCTAACGCCCATGAGCGAGGTGGCCGGGCGGATGAGCATCCAGGAGGGGGCCAAGTACCTTGAGAAGCCACAGATGGGTCGGGGCATCCTGCTGGGCGGCGTGCCGGGCGTGGCACCGGCGCATATTACGGTCATCGGCGGCGGCGTAGTCGGCGCGAATGCCGCAAAGATCGCGGCCGGGTTTCAGGCGAGCGTGGCGATCCTTGACGTCAACATGGACCGCCTGCGTTATCTAGACGACATCATGCCGGCGAATGTCGATGTGCTCTTCTCCGACCGACACACGATCCGCAAGCAGCTTGAACGCGCTGACTTGGTGGTCGGGGCCGTTTTGATCCCCGGAGCCAAAGCCCCCCAGCTGGTGCGGCGCGAAGACCTTAGCCGCATGAATCCGGGCAGCGTGATTATCGACGTGGCGATCGACCAGGGCGGCTGTATCGAGACCAGCCATCCCACCTCGCACGCCGATCCCACCTACATCGTTGACGACGTGCTGCACTACTGTGTGACCAACATGCCGGGGGCCGTCGGCCGTACGAGCACCTTCGCGCTGTGCAATGTTACGCTGCCCTGGTTGCTGCGAATCGTCGAGCACGGCATCGAGAAGGCGGCAGCCGTATCGGCTCCAATCGCCCGCGCGATCAATCTCTACCAGGGCGAGATCACCAACGAGCCGGTCGCGCAAACCTTCGATTTGCCGTTCAGCAGCCGCTTTGCGTCGACCGCGAAGTAGCAGCCCTAAAGGCCGCCAACGCCCTCCCCGATCCTCACGCAGCGTAAGCCCGATGACCGACTCGCCCGCTCCCCCCGCGAATCCCCTTTCATGGACCGGCGGTGCCGACGGCTTTCTGACGCTGCTCGATCAAACGTTGCTGCCGGGCGAAACCCGCTACATCAACTGTGAGACGGTTGAAGAGGTTTGGCAGGCGATCAAGCGGCTCGCCGTGCGCGGTGCGCCGGCCATCGGCATCGCGGCAGCCTATGGCGTGGTGCTAGCCACACGCGATCAAGCCAGCCGCACCGCTTGCGATGCGGCGATCGAGGCCGCGTGCGATCACTTGGCAACGAGTCGGCCGACCGCCGTCAACCTGTTTTGGGCGCTCGAGCGGATGCGTCGCGTCGCGCACGAGTTCGATCCCGAACAGCTCCCCATCCTGTTGGCCAAGCGTTTGCTCGCCGAGGCCCAAGCCATCCATCAGGCCGACCGTGCCCAGTGTGCCGCGATCGGTCGCTTTGGTGCTGAGCTTCTAGCACCGCTCGGCAAGGGCGCTGGCATTCTCACGCATTGCAACACCGGTGCTCTGGCGACCGGGGGCGATGGCACCGCGCTGGCCGCGATCTTTACGCTGCACGCGCAGGGGCTCGCCCCGCGTGTGTTTGCCGATGAGACGCGTCCACTATTGCAAGGGGCGCGGCTCACCGCCTGGGAACTCATGCAACGCGGCCTGGACGCGACCCTGATCACCGACTCGATGCCGGCTCCGCTGATGCGTGACGGCGTGGTCAAGGCGGTGATTGTCGGTGCCGACCGCATCGCCGCCAACGGCGACGCCGCCAACAAGATCGGCACCTACGGCTTGGCGGTGTTGGCCCGGCACCACGGGGTTCCGTTCTACATCGCGGCACCGAGCACCACATTCGATCTTTCGATCGCCTCGGGCGCTGCGATTCCGATCGAACAGCGCGCCGCCGAGGAGGTCACCGAGCCGATGGGGGTCCGCTTTGCCCCGGCGGGGATCAAGGTCGACAATCCGGCGTTTGATGTGACCCCCGCCGAGTTGATCACCGCGCTGGTGACCGAGCGGGGCGTGATCGAACCGGTGAGCGAGGAATCGATAGGGGCCTTGCTCACCGAAGTGGTTGCCGCGTGAGCGTTGCGGCCCACAGCGCTTGTCACAAGCCGCCAACGGGGCGACAACTACAGACCGCAGCGAGAAGCGAGCCACCGGCCCGGTAGCTCAGTCGGTTAGAGCAGGGGACTCATAATCCCTTGGTCGGGGGTTCGAGTCCCTCCCGGGCTATTGAGAAAAACCCTTTTTTTGTAGGCTTTTCGACTTCCGCCCCGATCGGTTCGACGCCTCCCGGGGGGCCGTGTTACCTGAAATGTTACCTAGAGCGTCCCAAAGAGCCGCCGCCGTGGCTTGAGCGTTCTGCCCCACGTAGTAGGTCATGGTCGTCTCGATCGACGCATGACGCATGAGCGCTTTTAGGTCGCTCGGCATGACGCGCCGCGACCAGCGAGCCCCGAACGCCCGCCGCAGGTCGTGAGCCGATGCAGTCTTGCCCGTTGCAGGATCGACCAGGACGCCAGCCGCTTTGCCGATGCGGCTGATTATCTTGCCGATCTTCAACGAGTCGCGCGCCATCGCTGCTTTGCCGTTGAAAGTGAGGGGTTGGAACACGTAGCCGCTAGCTCGCTGAATCGGCGTCAGCAACTCGACAGCTTCCGGCGCCAGGGGGACTAGCTCCACCTTGCCCGACTTCTGTGACTCGGCATCGAACGCCAGCACGCTCTTACGCCCGTCTAGCATCAGCCAGACGCCGCCGGGGTGTTGTTCCCATCGCAGAGCCATCGCTTCGCCGAGGCGGAGCCCGGACCACCACAAGCCGCGTAGCAGCAGCTTCCACGACTCCGCCGCCTCGGTGCCGACAACCCCTTCGGTGGCGTCAAGCATCCGCTCGAACTCTTCCCCGGTTATCGGTCGCCCCTTCATCTTGGCGACAACGCCACGCTTGGGCATCTCGAATTGAGGGACAGCGGGCAGCAGCCCTTGCCGGTGAGCCCAGCGCGCTACCGCCTTCAAGTGGCGTAGGTGTTGCGCCACGGTTGCTTCGCTCAGTCGATACTTGACGGTCTTGGGTTTACCATCAGCGCCCTTAACGGTCTTTTGCTTCTCGCGGCGTAGCTCAGCGGTGTACGCCGTGACGCGCGCCGTGGTCAGGTCCGCCACCTTGGTCGGTCGGCACAGTCGATCGAAACTGTTGAACGCCTTGGCGTAGTTGGCGATCGACGAACGCCGCAGCGTCGGAAGCCTCGACTCTTCCCAGAACTCGCGGAACTCTTCCCAAATCATGCGCGCGTCACGCTGGTAGCGGCCCGCGCGGAGGTCGGCCTCCCACTGTGCGGCAAGCTTCTCGGCTTGCTTCCGCTGGTTGGTCCCTGCCGATCGGGTCTCTTGCTTGCCCGTCAGCGGGCATCGGAACCTTAGCACCAGGTTCGCCCGGTCGCGGTACTTCACCACGTGAACCACTATCACTTCGGCCATCGTTGCCCCCCCGGGTGATTAGAAAGCGGCCGGGCGAGCACCACGCCCACCGGCCGCGTCGGTTACTTCATCCGCGCGCGGATCGTCCGCAGGCGGTCGTTCTGCACAACGACGCGCTCGAGTAGCTCGAGAGCTCGCTCCTTCGTCACGCGGGCCCCATGCTCGACGCGTGACAGGTCCGCGTACAGCTCGCCCGTCTCACGCTTCACGTCGTCACTCAGGAAGCGCTTCACCCGCAGGGCGTGCAGAGCGGGCCCGCAGCCGATGTACGGCCTCACGTCGG
>NZ_SJPH01000001.1:179986-919034 GCF_007859815.1 Botrimarina hoheduenensis
TCTTCGGCCATCGTTGCCCCCCCGGGTGAATAGAAAGCGGCCGGGCGAGCACCACGCCCACCGGCCGCGTCGGTTACTTCATCCGCGCGCGGATCGTCCGCAGGCGGTCGTTCTGCACAACGACGCGCTCGAGTAGCTCGAGAGCTCGCTCCTTCGTCACGCGGGCCCCATGCACGACGCGTGACAGGTCCGCGTACAGCTCGCCCGTCTCACGCTTCACGTCGTCACTCAGGAAGCGCTTCACCCGCAGGGCGTGCAGAGCGGGCCCGCAGCCGATGTACGGCCTCACGTCGGCCCACAGGCCCGCCTTATCGACGATCCGCCAGACGGACCGCTCCAGGCCGACGCGCGCCGTGCAGTCGGCCGCCACGGTGTACCCGCTGGCCAGCAGCCGCCGCGCATCCTCGATGCGGTTCCCGCAGGCCGCGCGGGCTTCCGGTAGGGTGGCGTTCATCGCTGGCCCCCTTTCGGCGCGAGGGTCCAGCGCTCGTCGTGGTCGACCAGGCCGATTGCGCTGAGCACCGCGCCCAGCTCGGCCGCGCTGACCGGTTCCAGCTCGACGGCCGCAATCGCCGCCTCGGTGGCCCGCATTCGGACGGCCAGCCGCTCGCGCGACTCGGCCCGCTCCAGGTCTAGTTGCTGTTGCCGGGTGAGCTTCGGCCGCTTCGGTCGCCGGGCTGCTAGTTCGCGTTGAACTCGCTCGCGTTCCCGCTCGATGCGGGCCTCGTGTTGGCAGAGTGCCATCGTGTGGAAGCCTTTCCAGGCCCCAGAGAGGGGCGCATAGAAAGCGCGTCCGCGCGCGGGCGTTGTCAGGCGGGAAAGAGCCGCCCGGAGGCCTTACGGCTACTCCGCACCAGCGCACGGCGGAACTCTGTTTTCTTACTGAGTTTGACATGCTCTCAGTGGCTAGCAGGCTGACAGGCCCCGACAATTTGACCGGCGGTTGATGCCGGATCGGGCCGTCAGTTGTCTACCGGAGGCCCGATTATTCCCGCACCTGCTAAACAACTCCAGCTGTGCGGCCGGCAGTTCGGTGTTTTTTCCGAGATGGCGGTTCCCCGGTGTTCGCCGCAAGTAGCTGAAGGTATCCGCTGCCGCACCGCTACCACCTGGGACGCCATCAGGTCCTCGACGATGCCCGTCGCCCACCTGCGCTCCGCCAAACGGCAGGGGACCGCGTTCCGCAGCCCCTAGGTAAGGGATCCCGCTCACCGGGTTCATTGCTCATGCTCGGAGACGCACCCCAAGCCAACTGCGGACGGTCCTGAAGACCTCGGCGAGTTCGCCGCGTGTGAAAGTCCGCGCAGACCGATGCAGCCGACCTCAGTTGCCACATCTTTGAAGCTGCCTAGGGGAGCTGCACCGCAGCGAGTTTAGGGGGACGCCATCTGCTAACGGTGGCACGACTCCCGCGCGTTTACTTACTCACGCACTCAGCTTGAGCCTCTGAAAAAGTCGCTCGATCGAGGGCAAAGCCCTCTGCGCGGGGGTCATCGGGAAGGACCCCGACGCCCCCGGGGGGCTCAGAGTCGCGGTGGCCTTGCAATTAAGGGGAGTTAGTTCTGCGCACCTCGGTAAGGAGGTAGTAACCTATCGAGGAGGGCGAAGGACCCGCCAAGTTCCTACTACTACTAGTCAAATGCGGAGCCGCCGATCGACCAACTTTCTTCGATCGCGGGCTACGCCCACCGCGTGGGGGGCTGGCGGAGGACCCGCTGTGATCAGCCAACCAGGCTCTTTTCTTGGTAGCCAGTAGTTGGCGCCCAGAGCGATCACTTCCGCAGCGCTTCGGGCACGCTGGCCAGTGCGTCGTCGCTGAGCACGTAGCTGTGGCCAACGATCTCGGGATCGTGGTTCACGAGGTCGGGGAAGCGTACGCCAGGCAAGACCTCGACGGCGAAGATCTCCTGCACTCCTTCCTCGAACTGACAAAAGCCGAGGGTCTCGCCCGTGTCGATGTTGAGCACCCAGACGCCGCACGTGCGTTCCTGGGCTTCCTTGAGTCGCTCAACCAACGGGATACCGCTAAAGACTGCGGACTCACGGACTTGAGAGAGCCCGACGAAGGCCAGCGGACCGAGGAAGCTCAGGCCGCGGCTGAAACCGGGGAACTGGGCGATCGGCTCGTATTTACCGCTTTCAAGATCGACCGCGCCGATCGTGCCTTCTCCGCTTTCAAGCACCCACAGCTGATCGTTGTGCCACCGGGGCGAGTGCGGCATCGACAGCCCACGGACGATGACCTCCTCAGAAGCGACATCGACCAGCAGGCCGCCGTCGCGCTTGTTCTCACGCTAGCCGCCAGGCGCGTTTGTTTCACCGAGGGCCGTGACATACTTCACTTGGCCGTCGCGTACCGCGAGGCCGTTGAGGTGGCAGTTGTCGCCTGGGGCGATCTGCTTGATCCACTTGGGCCGCCAGATAGGCTCGAAGCTGTTCTCATCGCTCCGCTCTGCAAGACAACTGAACGCCGTGTTGACGAAGACCAGTTCGCTTTGCCCGTCGCCGCTGGCGACGCACGCCATCTCGTGGATCTGGATATCGCCCGTGCAGTGTGCGCGCCGAGGCAGGAAGCAGGCGTCGTGTTTCGCTTCGGTGCTTGGGTAATCATCCGAGGCGTCGAGTTTCGCGCAGACGGCCGGGACGTTGTGAAACTCCCAGATATCGACGCTGCAGCCGATCGCCAATCGGCCGCCGTCGCGCGCCAGGCCCATCGGCTTGTTGAGTTTGCGAAAGTGCGTGTTAAGTACGCCCGCGTCCTCACGCAGGACGACCACCTTGCCGGCCTGATAAGTCGTCACCAAGACCGAGGCGCACAGCTGCTTCAGCAGCGCGGGGAAACTGGTCGTATGGACGCTGCGAAGGGGCTCGGGCTCGCCGGTCGGTTCCGTAGAGGCCATCAGAACTCGCTGAACACGGAGTCGAGAGTCTCGTCATCGACTCCGTCGTCTTCCCGGAAGTCCTCAGCGCCGAGCGAAGGGGCGGGGGAATCGGCAAAGCGCTCTTGGATGTCGCCGGCCGGGGTTGAGCCAACCAACAACAGCAGGGCCGCGCGATGAGTTTGCGATGACAACGTCTCACGCCGGCTCGTCGTGTCCTTACGCTGGTCAGAAAGTCGCGTGACCGCGCTGCGGAACGTGGCGCGCGAGCGATTCGACGCGGGTTCCTTGGCCGCTTCCGCCGAAGAGGAACTCTTAGGACCGTCGATCGTTAGCGAGGAGTCGCTCGCCAGCGTCGCGAAGGCCGCATCGCTGATCGCTTGCGACTCTGCAGCGGCAGCCTTTGTCACGGTGACAGGCTGCTCGGGGGTGGGGACGGCGGCGGCGCTTGCCACACCGGAGGTTGCGAAGCTCGTCGAAAGACCGAAGCCCCAGTTGGCTAGCAGCGCGTTCAACTCGCCGTTATCGACGAACGTGTCGAAGCCATTGACCCATGCGGGCGGCACGGTCGAAGCGCCCCAGTTGGCCAGCAGCAGATTGAGGTCGCTGTTGTCAACGAACCCGTCGCCGTTGAAGTCGCCCGGGTTGAGCAGCGCGACGGGCGCGGTCTGCGCCTCGTAGGCGCCAATGTCCAGGTACTGACCGGACCCGCCGAAGCCTAGGCGGCTGAACCCATCGCCCCGTTGGTCGAACTCCGGGACGTCTCCGACGAGACCAAAGGTCAGGTTGTCGTGCACTGCTCCGTGGGCTTCCACGTTGAACGCTACCGGCCCGAAATAAATCTCGCTCACCGACAGGGTCTCAGTTCGCACAACGTCTGCGATGCCGTCGCCGAAGAGTGTGTATTGCAGGTCGAGCGAGCCGGCCGACGCGGCGGTCACCTCCGCAACGATGGTCATCAGCCCCGTCGGCGTTCCGACGAGCGAACTGTCGCCATCGAACGTTGCGAACACGAAGGCGCCCGGACTTGCGATCGACGTATTCAAGCGGATCTCATCGATCAGCCCGCCGGTGGCGGTTGAAAAAAGCCCAAGACCGGCGGTGCTGGAGCCGAAGCTGCCGCTGCTCGTCGTGGGGTAGTTGAACCCGATGTCTATCGAAACAAACTGGCCGACCGCAGAGAGCGTCTCGCCGCCGTCCCAGATGTGGGCGCCGGTGCCGCTGCCGACGTCGAGCCGGGCCTGACCGGCGACGACTGACGGTGTGTTTTGCGCCGCCGAGAAGATGTCGACGAAGTTGTAGTCGACACCGAATCGGTTGAACGTGTAGTCGTCCAGCAGGCGGAACGAACCGGCGTCAAGCGCGGGGCTCAGCGGCAGGAAGTCGTGCGTCTGGGTCGGGCCGCCGTTGTTGCCCAGCGCGGCGAGGCCGGGGGAATCGCTTGCAACGTTGCCGACGCCCACGATGGCGTCTCCCGTGCCAACCAAGTTGTAGTCGCCGGTGAAGTCGACGCCGCGCAAATTGCTCGGGCCCATCGGGTCGTCGTTGCCGGAGACGATGGTGTCGCGCAGCGTGGCGGTGGCGCCCGGCTGGCCGTTGGCGATGCCCGCGGCGTTGCCGAATGTGGTGGCGCCGCCGTCGGTGACGGTCGAGTTGGCGAGCGACAGGGCGCCGTTGTTGTAGATGGCACCACCGTTGGAGGCGTTGTTGCCGCTTAGCGTGGAAGACTGTATCACAGCCGTCGCGGCGGCGTGGTTGTACAACGCCCCGCCGCGGTCGGCGAGTCCGCCGTTGATGGTGCTGCTCTCGAGGGTAAGCGAGCCAGAGCGGTTGAAGATGGCGCCGCCGCTGCGGCCGGCGAAGCCGCCGGTGATGGTGCTGCGGGCGATCGTCGTCTGTCCTTGGAGGAACAACGCGCCGCCCTCCCTAAGAAGGCCTGAGCCTTGCGACGCGGAGTTGCCAAGCAGCGTCGAGTCTTCCAGCGTCAGGTTGACCCCGGTGGTGAAGGCCGCGCCGCCGCGGTTCGCTTGCCCGCTGGCGACGACGCTGTTGCGGATCGTCACATCGGCGTCCCTCAGGTAGAGGGCCCCTCCCTTGTTGCCGGCGACGGCGCCGGTGATTTGAGAATCAAGGATGTCGAGCGTTCCGAACCGGCTCCACAGGCCGGCGCCGTCAGAGCCTGTGCTCGCGCTGATGACGACGTCCGTCAGGTCGAGGTCCTCGGTGTTGCGTAGGCCACCCCCGCGTCCCGGTTCTACCTGGCCGTCGATGAAGGTCGTTCGGCCGCGGGTGATCGTCAGGCCGGAGATCGACACCGACTTCCGCACGCCATCGTCGCCATCGTTGGTGTGCAGCACCCGCGTCGCGTCTTGGCCGTCGAGAACGAGCAGCAAGGCGCCGGGGCCGGTGATCGTGGTGTCGCCCGTGACGAGCAGCTCGCTTCCCAGCGCGATCGTTTGCGTCGTGGCGAACACGTTGGGGTCGAAGGTGATGGTGTCCGGTCCTGGAGCCAGGTTGGCGATCTCGACCGCCTCGCGGAGCGACAGCTCGCCGACCGCGAAGTCGCCGTCCGACGCATCGTCGATTGTGGACACCACCAGACCCTGCGACGGACGCGGATCTTGCACTTCGACGGCGCCGACGTCGATCCGCCCGAACTCGACCCGATCGAACGGCTCGCCCCGTTGATCGAACACGCCGGGCTCGGCGAGGACAGCCGGGTCGCCCGCGTCGATTGCCGGGCTGCCGGCAAGCGGGGCGTGCGTTGGTGTTGGTCCGCCGTTGGGTTGCAGAGGGCCGAGCAGCGGGTCCGCGACACCCAGCTGGTTGCCATCGACACCGTCGATCATGAGCATCGCTCCGCCGGGGCCGATCACGTTGAATCGCTGCACTCCTGTGAGTGTGCCGGTATTGGCGAGGTTCGTTGGTGTGCCGTCGGTCCGACGATTTCCAGCGATGATGTTGTTGGACAAGTTCACCACATCGTTGAATCGCGAGAAGATTCCGCCGACGTCGCCGATGTTGTCGGTGATCGTTGAGTTGGTGATCGTCAGCACGCTCTGGTTGAAAATGGCGCCGCCCGTGTAGCCGAACTCTTCGTTGCCGGAGAGCGTCGAACTCTCGATGACAACCGAACCGCCCCCGGTCGTGTAGTTGATCAAGGCGCCACCGCTATACGCGGTGTTGCCGGAGATCGTGCTGTCGCGCACCGTCAGCGTGCCGATGCCGCCAGCGAAGACTCCGCCGCCGAAGCCAAAGCCGCTGGTCTGGTTGCCCGTAATCACCGATCGCTCGATCGTGAGATTCTCAAGCGTATTGATGGCGCCGCCGCTCTGGTTGTTTGTCGCGCCGCCGGTGAGCGTCAGATCGGTGATCGCCACGTCGATCGTCGCAGCTCCGTCGCCGTCGTTGATCGAGAAGACCCGCGACTGCTGCTGGGCGTCGATCGTCACCGGCGCTTCGACCGTGTCGCCCGCGATCAGGAGCGAATCGGTGATGCTGATCTCCGAACCGGCAAGCGCGATTGTTTGGCCCGAAAGGTTCGGTGCGAAGGCGATCGCGTCGCGTCCCGGCAGGGTGTTCGCAAGGGTGATCGCTTCGCGGAGCGTCGTCTGTCCGTCGTCCGCGATCGATACGTCGGCCACACTGTCGACCACCAGCGCCTCGCGTAGCGCGAGCGAATCGTAGAATACGGCGCCCGGATCGCTGCCGACGTAGGTGACCACGACCCGCGCCTCGACCGCTTCGGCAGGCGCCGCCGCGAGCAGTTCGGCGTAGAACCAGGTGTCGGTCGGCGTTGAGGCGTCGAATGTCGGAGCGACGACCTCGCCTAAGAAGTTGGGTCCTTGAAAGAAGCCACCGGCCGCGTCATAGAACTCGACCTTGATCTCTCCGACAGCAGCGGGGTCGCGTGGCTGTGAGGAGGCGACAAGATACTGGGTAGAGAACAGCAACGTCTCGCCGCCGTTGATCGGCACGTTCTGTAACAGCACCGAGAAGCCCTGTCCGTTGTTCGCCAACCCGGCCGACGCTACGCCGCTGTCCGCTCGGGTGGTGGTCGCGGCGCCGGAGTTCACGAGCTGCCAAGGCGCCAGCGATCCGCCGCCGGCCTCGAAGCTCGGGTTCACCAAGCCGATCGCCTCAACGGCGCCGATGTCGATACGCTCCGCCAGGTCGCCGTCGCCATCGGTGACGCGGGGGAAGCGGTCGCCACGTTGGTCGCCGCCCGTGGCGAAGGTAGCCGGGTTTCCTGCGTCGACGAGCGGGCTGCCGATGAGTGGGCGGTGGGTAAGGAACGGTCCCCCGTTGTCTTCGAGCGGTCCGAGCCGTGGGTCGAGAGGCGTGGCAGTCGTGCCGCCCACGGACCCGACGCCAAGCGTAAGCCCCTCCGCGTTCCCGATCAGGCTGTAGAGCACACTGGTCGAGAAGCCCGTGGCGATCTCGACATCGGAAGAGGCGCCGCCCGCCGTGTTCTTCGCGACGACCGTGTTGCTAACCGCGAGCGATTCCGCGGAGTCGATGCTGCTGAAGCCGCTGCCCAGCATCACTACACCGCCGCCTACGGCGCCGCTGCCCTGCACGCTGTTCTCGGCGATGGTGCTGCCAACGATCTGCACACTGCCTGCGGTGGTATGGATCGCGCCGCCGCTCGCCCCCGCGCCGGTGGTGGTATTGCCAGAAACGGTGCTGCCGGTGATGACGATGTCGCCGAAGCTCGTGCGGATCGCCCCGCCGTAGGCGCCCCCGCCCGCGGTGCTGTTGCCGGAAACGGTACTGTCCCTGATCTCAACACGGCCGAGTTCGCTGAACACGCCGCCGCCCCACGAGCCGTCGCCGGTAGTGCGGTTGCCAGTGATGAGGCTTCCGATCGCCGTGATGTCGCCCGAGTAGCTGAAGGTGCCGCCGCCGAAGGAGTCATCGCCGGTCGTAGTGTTGTTGCGGAGCAGGGCAGAGCCCAGCGTCACCTTGCCGGTCAGCGAGAACACGCCGCCGCCGTCGGCGCTCACCCCGGCCGTCGAATTGTTCTCGACGAGGCCGCCCTCACCGCCAATGACAAAGTCGCCGCCCGAGTAAACGCCGCCGCCGTCGGCGCCGTCACCCAGTGTCGAGTTGCCGGTGATCGCTCCCCCGAGCAGCTCGACAGTGCCGGTCGCGGAGAAGACGCCGCCGCCATCGGCGTTGCGGCCGGTGGTGCCGCTTTGCGTGACGATGGTCTCTTGCAGCGACAGGGTGCCGGACGACATGAAGCGGATCGCCCCGCCGCTGTGCGTCGTCTCGAAGCCGACCCCTACGACGAGCTCGTTGTCGCCGGTCGTTTGCCCACCGGTGACGATCAGGTCATCCAGGACTACATCGAACGACTCGTTGGTGGTCGTCGGATCGTCGATATTGAAAACACGCCCCGAGCCAGCCGCGTCGATCGTGACCACGCCCGCGGCGGTCCGCCGGGAGTCGATCTCCACGCTGTCGGTGATCTGCAGCTCCGAGCCGAGAGTGATGGTCTCGCCGAGCAACGCGTCGTCGAAGCGGATGATGGCGAAGCCGCTCGTGGCGTTCGCCAGGTTGATCGCCTCGCGGAGGGTAGTGACGCCGTTGCCCGCGTCGCCGTCGTCGGCGTCGCCCAGGTCGTTGACAAGAAAGCCGGCCGATTCAACGGCGCCGATGTCGATCACGCCACCGCGCAGCCGGGGGAAGCCGGCGCCGCGTTGATCGAGCGGCGTGGGCGGCGCCACCAGCTCGAAGTCGCCCGCGTCGATCGCCGGGCTGCCCCGGAGCGGCGAGTGCGTTCGCGTCGGTCCACCGTTGTTCTTGAGCGGTCCAATCTGCGGGTCGTTGCTGGTGAGCGTGAAGGGGAAGTTGAACGACCCCGGCGGCGGCGTCGGCAGGTCGCCCGGGCCAATCAGGTTGAACTCGCCAAAGATGTCGCTGGCGAGCAGGTTCTTCTCGCCCGCGTCGATGTTGTTGCCGGCGATGATCGTGCCTTCGATCGTGCCCGCGGCCGAGAGCTGGGTAAATGCGGCCCCGGCGCCGTCGCCCCGTGGGCCGGCGTAGCCGTAGGTGCCGTAGAAAGCGCCTCCGTCGCCGACCGAGTTGCCGGTGATCGTGCTCTGTCGAATTATGCCCACGGAGGTGGCGAAGACGCCGCCGCCCCGGCCGCCGCCGCCGGCCGTGTTGGTGTAGCTGTACGCATAGCCGCTGCTGTAGTTGCGGAGCGTGGCGCCGTCGCCCGTGGCGTTGCCGCTGATGGTGCTCTGTGTGATGTCGAGGGCGCCGGCGACATGCAGCCCGCCGCCATCGCCTCCCGAGCCGCTGGTGTTCGCGCCGTCTGCTTCGCCGCCGTGGCCCGATCGGTTTCCGCTCACCGTGCTGTCGGTCATTGTCAGGCCGGCGCGGGCGACCAGTCCGCCGCCGTCGCCACCGTCGCCAATTGCGACGCCCGCCAGAACCTCGGGGCGCGAGCCGCCGTCGCCCGCGCGGTTGTCCGCGACTGTGGAGCGGGTGACGGTGAGCAGTCCGCTCGCGTTAATGGCCCCGCCCGAGCCACCGTCGCCGGCGTAGGGGCCGTTGCCGCCGTCGCCCGCCGCGTTGCCGGAAATGGTGCTATCGGTCACAACGACCGTGCCGCCGGCAAAGACCCCGCCGCCGTCGCCGCCGCTGGTCGGCCCGTACTCGTCGGGGTCGGCGCCACCGTTGCCGGCCGTGTTGCCGGTGATCGAACTCGATGTAATCGTGACGTCGCCGGTCGCAAAAACGCCGCCACCGTCCCCGCCAACTCCGCCCGCGCCGTAGTAGAAGCTGTCGGCCTCACCCCCATCGCCGGCGCGGTTGCCGCTGATGGTGCTGCCGGTGATGACCACGTTGCCGACGGAGAACACGGCGCCGCCCGATCCGCCGTCGCTGCCGTCGCCGTAGGTGTAGGGGACATAAGGGACGTTGTAGCCGTCGCCGGCGCGGCTGCCGTTAATCGACACGCCGTCGAGCAACAACGTGCCGGTCGAGAGCGAACGCACGGCGCCGCCCGATCCGCCCGCCTCGGCAGAAGAGGTGGCATCGGCCGCGCGGCCGTTGACCAGCGCTACGTTGCGCAGTGTGACGTCGCCCGCGCCGGCGCCGATGTCGAGCACACGCGAGATGCTCTGGGCGTCGATCGTTGGTCGCTCGGCGAGCGCCGAGCCATCGATCACCAGCGCCTCGGTCACAGGGAGCGACGAGCCGCTCAGCAGCAGCGTCTGCCCCGACAATCCGGCGGCGAACTCGATGGTGTCCGGTCCCGGCGTCGTGTTCGCCAGCACGATCGCTTCGCGCAGCGAAACATCGCCCGCCGCGGTGTTGCCGTTGTCTTGATCGGTCGCCAGATCGACCACGAAGGTCGCGAGCACGCGGCGGTCCTCGAGCGGCTCCAGGCGCAGCCGTCGGCGCTGCGGTCGGCGTCCGCTCGCCGTGGCCCGGCGCTCACGCCGGTTAGCGCCCACGGAAAGCCACTGGCGTCTTGTTGTCCTTGACATAGGTCAACGCTTGCTGGGTACGGGTCGTCTCGATCGTTGGTCGGGTCGCGTGGCTGTCGCTGGTCAAGTCCGCCGGCTTCGCTGCAGCAGCGATCGCAACAGGCGTCGCGGCGACCGTTCGGGGCGGCTCTCGGCGATCGCCTCGTCGGTGGCGTCGGTGGCGACACCCTCGTCGTCGGTCGGTTCGGCGGGCTCGGCGTCCGGCGTCGCGGTATCGAGGAGCAGCAGCGCCTCGTCGGCAGCGGCGCCGGCTAACGCTGCGCTCGATGCTGTCGTGTTCGATGACGTCGCGCTCGATGACGTTGTGCCTGTGGTCGCGCCGCTCGTCGGCCACACCTCAGCGGCCGGGACGGCTTCAGCCAAACCGGCGAACGCCTCTTGTTCCGCTT
Source organism: Botrimarina hoheduenensis (assembly GCF_007859815.1). Lineage (GTDB taxonomy): Bacteria > Planctomycetota > Planctomycetia > Pirellulales > Lacipirellulaceae > Botrimarina > Botrimarina hoheduenensis. The sequence goes on from NZ_SJPH01000001.1 coordinate 190,760, forward strand.
CGCCCACGGCGGCGGCGTCGTTCGGCCTCGGCGCCAGCGATTGATCGACCACCGTCACCACGGTGAGCGGCGCCGCCGCGTCGCCGATCGCTTCATCGGTTTGCGGCCCCGTCGACAGGGCGATCGCAGCGTCTCGGTTGTCGCGCCACACGTTGTAGTCGCCGATCTCCACCCGGCCGTTGCCGTTGCCATCGGCTTGCAGGCCAACGCCCTCGGTCGCGCCGAAGTTGTTGGACCAGAAGGTGTAGTCGTCGTCATCGACATCGCGGTCGCGGTCGTAGTCGCCGGCGATCGGATCGACATCGGCTGCGAGCGCGAACGTCGTCACGTCACCGTCGTCATCGCTAACCGTGATCGTCACGGGGTAAACGCCCGGCGCCGCGTAGGTGTGATTGATGGCGAACTGATACGTCGCGAGTGCTGGGGAGGCATCCGCGATGGGCGTCAGGAGCAGCGGCAGCGTCGTGCCGTCGCCCAGGTCGATCGTCGCCGCAAGCGGTTCGCGGTCGGCTCCGCCGCCGAGCGTGCCGTCGAAGTCGGTCACCTGTCCGTTAAAGTTCCAGACGAGGGATTCGCCCGCGCTCGGCACCGCGGCGGCCTGCGTGACGGTCGGCGCGTTATTCGCTACCGAGACGTCGACCGTCGCGACACCCTGCAGCCCGTCTTTGTCGGTCACCGTGAGAGTGGCGACATAAGATCCACTGTCCGCGTAGAGGTGCGCTGGTGGGGTGACCGTGCCCGTGACGGGCGTCGACCCGTCGCCGTAGTCCCACACAATGGAGTACGGCCCGTCGCCCAAGCCGGCGGTGTCGGCGAACACGCCCGCGAAGACGGCGGCGTCGCCCTCGGCAAGCGCCGGCAGCGGGCCGATGGCCACCGTGGGGGCGTCGCCGGCGACGGTCACGAGCCAACTGACGGTGGTCACCTGCGCCGCTGCGGCGTCCCGGGCTACGACGAGCATCTCGTACCCGCCGTCGTCGGGGAACGCGTAGTCGAGCGTGGGCGTTGCGGTGGTCGTGCTCAGCACCTGCGTGGCGCTAGAGTCGGTGACGGTCCAGTCGTACGTCAAACCGGGGTCCCCGCCGCCGGGCTCAATCAGCCCGACCGCCAGCGTGGTGGCGACACCCTCGGTGGCGAAGCGGCTGATCGGGGCGACAAGCGTCGCCGGCGCGTTGGCGACCTCGATCGTGCGTGTGGCGACGCTGCTGGTGAAGGTCCGCTCGCCCTCGGTCCCCACGTCGAATGTGTCCGCCACGACGAGCGACAGGACGTACGTCCCCTCGTCGGTTGGCACGAAGCGGAAGCCCGCGTCGGTTCCTGTCACCAGCGGCGTCAATTCGCCTTGGCGGACGACGCTCCAGGCGTAGGTTCGCACCGCGCCGCTGTCGCCGTTGGCCGACGATCCTTGATCGACGGGGCTCGACGCCGCGCTGCTCAAGAGCAACTCCCCGCCTTCGACGAAGCCGGTCGCGGCGTCCTCGCCCGCAGCGAAGGTGATCGTGGCGAGGGGATCGACGTCGAAGGTAACCAGCCGTGTCGACGCTGCGCCTTGGTTGTCGGTCGCGGTGAGCAGCACCTCGTGGACACCCGCCGTCGCGGGTCGGTACGAGAACTCCGGACCCTCGGCGGTGACCGCGTCGGGGTCGAATTGCAGGGCCCCGCGCCATGCCAGGGAGAACGTGTCGGCCGGGCTCGGGTCGGTCGTTACGGAGGCGTCGAAGGTGAGCACATCGTCCGCCACGGCGCCGGTCGGCGCCGCCAAGCTCGGCGTCACCGGCGCCGCATTGCCAACGATGACGGTCTGCGTCCGTGAAGCGATGGGGCCGATGGCGTCGCTCACCGTCGCCCGGATCGCGAAGCCGCCGTCTTGGGGCAGCGTGTACGACGGGCTGGCCAGCGGCGTCGCGACCGTGGATGTCCAATGCGGCAGCGAGCCCTGGCCGGCGCCTTCGAGAATGCCGTTGGCGGCGGAAGCCGAGTAGTCGGCGACGAGCAGGCCGGCGCCCTCGTTCATCGGCCAGTAGCCGACGAGGTTCGGCGTGTTCGCATCAACGGGGCTGAAGGCCGCCTCGGCAGCGATCTCCTCGGCGGTGAGGGCCCGGCTGTAAACGCGGACCTCGTCCATTCCGCCCTCGTAGCCCCTGCCGATGGCGAACTCGGTGGCGCCCGTGATGATGTTCGAGGCGCCGAACGTGTTGACCGACTCCTCGACGCCGTCGACATAGAACCGGACCGAGTTATCGTTGGCGAGCGTCACGGCGACGTGCTGCCAGCCGCCGATGGTGACATTAGCGTTAGAGACCAACGCGTTGACGCCGAACGCCCCGAAGCCCAGCGAACCATCGGAGACGAAGACATCCCATCCGGTGCCGCCGGCCGATGATGCCCCGAACAGCGACTCCAGGCCGGCGCCTCCGGCGGGGTTGATCCATGCCGAGAACGTCAGCTGGTCGGACAACTGGCCGAGGTCGCCCGCGCCGGACAACCGAGCGAGGTCGTCGGCGCCGTCGAAGTTGATGGCGCCGGTCGTCAGGTCGCGGACGCCGCCGGCCGGATCGATGATCGACACCCGTTGGCTTAGGTTCGCCAAATCGGCGGGGCTCGGATCGGTCAGCGTGATGTCGGCCAGCGCGGCGCTGTTCCGCTGGAGCGTGACCACACCGCCGCCGCCGCCGCTGGCGGTAAGGGTGTCGCCCTCGAATACGCCCGCGATCGGCTGGATCGGGTCGATCACCGTGGGCGTGTCGAACACGGGGATGGCGAACGACGCGGAGTCAGTCTCGCCCGTGTCGAAGTTGAACCCCGAGATGACCAGCGTGTGCGAACCGCTGTCCTGGGCGGTGAACGCCACTTCGCCCGTGCCGAAGCCCGAATCGACGACCGCGCCGGCAGGGTCGAGCACCTCGAACTCATCGAAAGGCACGCCGAACGGCACGCCGAAATTGAAGCTAACGAGGTCGCCCTCGCGGAACAGCAGGTTGGGGCCGGAATTCAAGACATCGGTGATCTCATAAGTCAGGAACTCCAGCGCGGGCATGCCGTCGCCCGAGGGGAAGTAAGCGTCGATCCCCGACAGGTCAAGCGACCGCAAGCGGCGGAAGCGGGTGAAGACGTCCGAATCGCCGTCGAAGAACTCAAAGGCGCCCCCCGAACGCGAGAGATCGAGCGTCTCTAGCTGCGAAAGCCCGAGCCCTGTGGCCGGGTCGAAGGCGAGGCTGGCGATCGTGTCGCTGTCCCACTCGTTGTCGCTGAAGTCGAGCGTCTGCAGGTTCACCAGCCGGTCGAGCCCCGCCAGTTGCGTTGCCGAGGGAATCGACGAGAACAACCCGCTCAGGTCGATCGACGTGATCGACGCGAGCTGGCTCTCGGTGAAGTCGGTAGCGGCGGGCGTGCCGAGCGCCGCGGCGATGCGGCCCACCAAGCCGCTGGCCACCGAAACCAACGGGTCTTCGATCGGCGGTCGAACCTGGGTGGTCAGCTCGCCGGTGGGCGGGTTCTCGCGGCCGCTGACCGCGTCGCGGACCTCGATCGCCTCGGCGGTAAACAGGTCGTCGCCGCTGCCGCCGTAGATGGCGTCTAGGTCTTGGTTGCCGTTCAGGCTGTCGTCGCCGTCTTCGCCGTAGATGGCGTCGCGGTCGGGCAGGTCGCTCGTCTCGTCGCGTTGCCCGGCGAAGGGCGCCTCGATCTCAATGGCGAAGGGCGCTCCGCCCTCCGCGCCGGTAACGCGAAGGTAGTAGTCGCCTGCGTCGAGCGTGCGCAGGTCGAGGGCGAGGCCGCTGCCAAGCAGCCGGCCACCCTCGTCGCGTAGCTCAGCGGTGAACGTGGGGTCGTTGGCCGAAAGCGTGCCGTCGCCGGCGGAGACGAAGCGCACGGCGTTGCCCGTTTCGCCATCGCCCAGAGTACGGAAGCGGAACCACCGCTCGCCCGACGGGCCGAGCAGGTAAGGGTCGTCGGCTTCCGTAAAGACGAGCGGCCGGCCGGTCGCCGGGTTGGACACAAACGTGCCGGCGCCGCGGATCGCCCGGTTGCCAAGCTCGTCGAAGGCGTCCGGCAAGGGGATCGCCTCCGGCGTGCCGTAGACGACGAGCACGTGGTCTTCGCCGAAGCTGTTGCCGCCGACCGCGAGCGGATCGCCGACGACCGCGCCGACCGACGCGGGTGCGTCGATGAGGCGGTAGTGCGGGTCGGGCCGGTTCACGCCGGCGGCACGCCCCGTGACGAACAGCCCGGGGATCGACGCCTGGCCGCCGGTGGTGCGTGTGCCTGTGCCGGTGAGCGAGTTGACGAGCAAGCCGGTCGGACCGGCGCCGCCGTTGCCTACACGGAACTGCAGTCTGTTGACGCCGGCCGTGAATCCACTCGTGAGTTCGAACGTGTCCAACGACCCGAAACTCGTTGCGGTGTTGGTCACGCCGCTCGGACCGTTGTTGACCCGGATCTCTCCCCCGTTGTCGCTCGCCCACGAACCATTGATCGACACAGTCGACGGATCGAAACCCGTAAGATCGACCGTCAGCTCGTAAACATAAGTGCCGCTCGGACCGTTCGTGTTGTCGGAGACACCGATCCATTGGGCCGGCAGGTCGCCCGACACCCAAGCGCCGTTCGGAGTGATTGACTGGGCTCGCGGCGCGCTGACGACACGCGCCAGCAGGTCGTCGCGGCCGTCGCGGTTGAAGTCGATCTGCGGCGAGCCGGGCAGGCGAACCACGCCACGCCCGCCGGATAGGGGACCGCCCGAGTCGATCCGCCGAGCCGCCACGGTAACGAGAGACTGCGTGCCGCTTTCGGACGCGACCGCGTCGATAATCCAGACCGTGCCGGCTCCGTCGCCGATGGCCAGATCGACCTGGCCGTTGTTGTCAAAGTCGCCTGCGGTGACCGATGGTTGGGTGACACCGCTGATACCGGTTACCGCCAAGATGGGCGCCGACGGCAGCGACGCCGACCCTAGATAGACGTCGACCTGCCCGTTCAGCGACACCGCATAGTCATCGAAGCCGTCGGCGTTGATGTCGCCCAACGCGGCGGTCACGGTGGGCCCGAAACTGAACGAAGCGGGCTCTAGGTGAATCGTGTTTCCGGCGAAGCGCGTCGCGGCGGGCTCCGAGGCGCCCGGCATGGTGCCGCCCGGGATGACCCCCCGCTGCGAGGGGATCAAGAACGACTGGAAGTTGGTCGAGCCCAGGTCGAAACGGGCGTCGCTCAGCTGGCCATTACCGTCCGATCGGATCGCGTTCTCGGCCGAAAAGTCGTCGTTATCTGAAACGAATATGAACGGACGCTGGTACCTTGAGAGGTTGGTTTCGAAGCGTAGCGAATCGAAGTCGTCGTTGTCCGCTTCGCCTGCGTCGACCGTATTGCCCAGCGGCGAGGCGTCGATCAGGTCATTTAGAAAATTGATTCGGTCGAACGCGTCGTCGAGCCCGGGGCCGTCCGGGTCAAAGGTGAAGCTTTCGGTAATCGAGCCGACGGTGATCGACACCTGGTAATCGCCCGACCCGGGTTCGAGGCTCACCTCGATCTCGCTAATCACCCGCTGGTCTTCGTATACCCGCTGTCCGGCGCGCACGGTGGGGCCGAACGACACCTCGTCGAGCCCATCGCCGCTGAGGTCTCCCGGAACCGATACCCGGAGCCGGCTATTGGCGGAGGAAGAGGTGTCGGTCGAAGTGAACCGGGCGAGCGACTGGGTAACGTCAACCGTGCCGCCCGTGGTCGAGCTGAGTGACGCGATGTCGGCGCCCGACAGGATGTAGCCCAGTTGTGAATCGAGCTCTAAGGTCCACAGGCCGTGCCTGCCGAGGCCGTCGTCGGCGCTGAAGTACAGCGTGCCGTCCAGCTCGAACTGCGGGATCACATCGAGCGACGCGCCGCTGGTGAGCCCGATGCGGTTCACTTGGCCGTCCTGCCAGCGCCACAGGTCGGCGTCGAGGCTTGCATTGCCGCTGTCGAGCGCGAAGAAGAGGCCCTCGCTGGTGGAGAGCATCCTCGTTGGGTTAGAGCTCGATTGCCCCGGGTTGATGTCGGCCGCCAGCACCGGGGCGCTTCCCGGGCTATCGAGCCGCCAGAGTTCGACGCCCCGCTTGCCCGCCTCGTCTTCGGATCGGGCAGAGAAGAACAGCCGGCCGTCGTGCAGCGTGAAGTTGCCCGGGTCCGATCCGGTGGCGAACTGGTCCGCGACCAGATCGATCGCCGTGAGCTGCCCACTGCTGGGGTTGTAACGCCACAGCTCGCGACCCACCTGCGACGTCTCTCCTGCAAAGAAGAGAAAGCCGTTGTACTGGATCAGGTCCGATAGGTTGGTGAGCGTGCCCAGAGCGGAAGTCGGTAGCGGCACGATATTGAACGTTCCGTCGCCACCACCGGCCCGTGTGTAACGTGCGAGCCGATCGTCGTTGGTCAGGTAAAAGACCGTGTCGTTCGCGCCGGTCTCGACGACCGTTAGGTCTCGCGCGCCGCCGGGGAAACCAAACGGCCTGTTGAGTTCAAACGGAGTGAAGCCCTGACCGATGCTTCCCAGCTGACCTGCGATCGTGCCGTACAGCAGGCCGTCGAGCACGATCAGCTCGTCGGTTAGCCGGAACCCGTTGTTGACGTCGGCGGCGTACCACTCGACACGGTTCGATGAATCGATGCGGAAGACCCGCGCGTTGTTCGTTGCGCCCGGCAGGCCGCCGATGAAGAACGTGTCGCTGCCGATCGCCACGCTGTCGCCGAACTCCGTGTGGAAGAGGTCGGTATCCTGGTCCACCCCCGTGTCTTCTTGAACTACCTGCAACGCGTTGAAGTTGGTTCCGTCGATACGCAACAGAGCGGCGTTGGTCGGTTGGTTGAAGCCGTCGCCGCCGTCGAAGGGGCCGATGCTGTGTCCCAAGAAGCCAGCGCCGTTGTGAACGATCGCCCGGCCGAGCAGCTTGCCCGTGCCGCCCGACGTGTCGGTACGGACCGGCGACCTTGTGAGCAACGGCCCCGGGATGAGGTCCGCCGCCGCGGTGCCTTCCGCGTACTGACCGGTGATCAGCAGGTCGTCGGGAGTGTTCACCGCGTCGTACTGCAGCGTGTGCACCGTGACGCCGTCCGTCTGCAACTGGGCGCCATCGAAACGCAGCTCGCGCACCAGGCCCGGTGTAACCTGGCTCGCCAAGTCGGCCGTCCAGTTGCGAGGCCACAGCTCGGTATCGCTGCCGTAGACGACCGTGACGACCGTGTCGTCGTCCTCCGACCGGACGAAGACCAGGTCGTCGATGCCGTCGTTGTTGAGGTCGCCGAACCGCTCACCCGGCACGCCTAGCGGCTGCTCGCCATTGGGGCCTTCGCCGTACGCCTGCACGACGATCTCGGACCAGTCGTTGACCGTGGCGACGTCGTTTAGCTGGCCCGGGCGGAGCAGCACCATGCTCGTGCCGACGCCGTCGGCGTTCTCGCCGTTGTCGATGACGAAGTCGGTGAAGCCGTCGCCGTCGAAGTCGCCGATCTCGAGGATCCGTCGCGATCCGGCGGGGCCGCTACGCAGGTTGTCGGCCGAGTAGACCTCGCCCGCGAGCAGCTCGAACGACTCGGAGAAGTCGCCCGGAGAGGCGACCGAAACGTCGTTCAGGTCGATCCCCGGCCGGGTGTCGGGCGGGACGAATTCAAACGGCGGGGCCAGCTCGTACTCGTATGCTTCCTGCGAAGGCACGGCACCGATCACGTTGACCGTCTCGCCGCTCCAAGGGAAGTTGAGCGCCGGCGAGTCGGGCGTGTTGCCGAAGATGGTGTCGTTGCCCGCGGCGCCGCGCAGCTCGTCGTCGCCCGGTCCGCCGACGATGTAGTCGTCGTCCACATCGTCGGGGCCCCCGGTGATGGTGTCCGCGTACGGTCCGCCGAAGAGGAAGTCGACGCCCGCGCCACCCTGGATCGTCAGCTCCGCCAGTCGCGCGCCCTGTTCCTGATCGCCCAGCGAGAGGCCCCAGGTGGGGAAGTTCTGCTTCTCTTGCTCCGTGAGCGAGACGTTGATCGGCAAGAACTGGAAGCCCTCGTCGGCGTGCACCACATCGTCGCCCCGGCGGGTGCTAATGACCTGCCGCTCGACGTCGATCGTGGTGTAGAGCAGGTACTGCTGCTGATAGACCTCCCACTCCGCGTTGCCGGCGGGGTTGGCGGGGTTGTCGATCGTTTCCGTGCGGAACCGCTGTTCGGCGATGTCCCAGACGAGGCTCGTGAACTCGTAGCGGAACAGGTTGGCGTCGTACCGCAGCGCGACGTAGTCGGGCACCTCAAAGCCGCGACGGTCTTGGTTGCCGCCAAGGAACAGCACCTGGTCGTCGCCCTCGCCGCCGATGAACTGATCGCTGCGGGTGGGCAGCACCGTCTCGCCGGGGCCCTCGGCGAGCGTGCCCGGACGGTTGTCGAGCGGCGCCGCGAAGTCGGGGATGATCTGGAACGTGTCGTCGCCGGAGCCGCCCAGCAACAGGTCGTCGGCTTGCCGATCGAGACCGCCACTCAGCACATCGGGTCCGCTGCCGCCGAAGATCCACTCGCGGCCGGCGCCGCCCATCAGCCGGTCGGCGCCCGGACCGCCAACGATCACATCGCGCCGCTGTTGATCGATGCGGGTCGCGTAGTCATCGACCGCCTGTCCAGCGCCGGCGGTAGTGACCGTCAACTCGTAGTTGGTCGGCGTGCGGTCGGTCTGTATCTCGACGAAGAGCCGCACCAGCGCGTCGGCGAAGTCGGCCGAGCCGCGGGCGAATCGGTTCTCGATCGCGGCGGCAGAGAGCACCTTGTCGTAGAAGGCGAACTCGTCCAGCTTGCCCGCGAGCAACTGCCCGCCGGCGCTGGCGCCGAGCTGCCCGGGCCCCACCGGCGCCTCGGGGGAGAACGACCGTGTCTCGCTCGCAACGACCTGCCCGTTGACGTACAGCTCGGCGAGGCCGGTGGCGGCGTCGTAGGTCGCGGCCAGATGGTTCCAAACATCGATCCCCGCCGCGACGGCGCCCGCCGCGCTCTGAATCACTGGCAGCTCGCCGCCGACAACGTCTTGCACCAAGCGGCCGTCTGGTGTGATCCGTAGATCGAGATCGCCAAAGGCGACGAAGCGGTGAGAGTAAACGGTGGCGTCGGCGGTGGGGAGCTGATCGAGCTGCACCCACGCCTCGACGGTGTACGCGCTGTACCGATTAAACGGCGTGCCGAGCGATGGAAGATTGACTCCGACACCCGTCCCGTCGAGCTGCAGCGAGCCCCCGAGCTGCTGCTGCACGCTATCGGCGAGCCGCGTCGCGCCGGCGCCGAGCGTGCCGTCGTTGCCGTTGCCCGACGCATCGACCGCCCTGGCACCGTTCCCCGCGTTGAAGCGCAGGTACTGCACCGGGTTGTCGGCCAGCACGAGCCCTTGGTAGTCGGCCTCGGCAATGGTCGCTTCGAAGGTGACCGTCGCCTGCTGCTTGGCGGCGACGTCTTCGGCTAGCGGCGCTGCGTTGGGGTCGGTGAGAAGATCGGCCGAGTACACACGCAGCGTCACATCGTCGGCGATCGAGCCGGTGAGCGCTGAGATGGTCGTCGGGCCGAAGGGAACGGTCAGCTCGTAGTAATCGACATCCTCGGGGCTATCGATCGAAAGCCCGGTGGCGGTCGTGGCGCCGGTGGCGGACGGGGGCAGAGGGAAGGCGGCCAGAGGCGTGTCGTTGCGGCCGACGAACACACGCTCCTCGGCTCCCGTCACGCCGCTGATGCGCCTGGTGGTCCGCGACTCGGTTCGATCCGCCAAGATCGCCGTGCCCGCCTGGATCATCACCGTGTCGTCGCCTCCGCCCGCGTCGATAAACACGGTCTTCTGAACGGTCGGGCCGACGGTAATCTCGTCGTTGCCGTCGAGTGCGTCGATGATGATCGCCACGAAGTCGCCCTCGGGCGGCAGCAGCCCGTCGACCAGGTCGGTGACGATCGTCGGGTCGTTCTCTAGCAGGTCGGCCCGCTCGGCGGGGGTCGCGGCGTCGCGCAGCCCGACGAAGTCGAACACCGTGTCCTGCGGGTCCCACACGAGGTTGCCCTGGGCGTCGGTCGCCGCGAAGTCGAGCTGCAAGCTCGCCGCGAAGCTGAACTGGCCGTTGTTCTCCGTCTGCCGCGTGACGAGGTGCCGATTCGCCAGGGGGCCGGGCTCCGTCACGTAGTTCACATCGATCTTGTCGTTGGCGTTGCTGCCGCCGACGTACCACACCCGGTCGGTGTCGCGGGCGTACTCGAGCCACTCCCGGCTGTCCTCGCCGGTGAGGGCGTCACCGTACGAGCTGAAGGGGCTGCCGTCGCGGCGGTAGAGCTGGTCGCCGCCGCCGTTGCCGTACATGAAGTCGAGCACCGTGCCGCCGTACAGCTCGTCCGCACGGGGGCCGCCGAGCATTCGGTTCAGACCGGTGTTCTCCGCCGCGGCGCCTCCGGCGCTGTTGGCCCGCAGCACGCCGTTTTGCTCGAACACGCCGAACTCGCTGCCCAGCGTAGGATCGAACGACCAGGCGAACAGATGGTTCGTTCCTTGCCCGCCGATGAGGTCGTCGTCGCCGGCGCCGGCGTACAGCGTGTCGGCGTCGGCGATCGAGCCGTCGAACGTGTCGCCCCACAGCCGGTCGTCGCCCTCCAGGCCGAACAGTACATCGGAACCGCGCCCGCCGTCCAGCCGGTCGTCGGCGATGGAGCCGAACAGCTTGTCGTCGCCCGCGCCGGCGTTGACGACCAGCACATAGTCCTCGCGGCCTGCTAGCGGCGAGATGTCGAGCGGATCGGCGCCGGTGGGCAACGCTGCGTCGCCAAACTGGGCGGCGGGCAGCAGCGTGGTGTCTTGGGCGAAGCCCAGCGTGTCGGCGCCCGCCAAGCCGGCGATCTCGAATTGCTCGATCGTGGGGAACTCGACACCGTCGATCTCTTGCAGCCAATCGACGAAGAAGATGCGGTTCGGGTCGGCGCCGCTCTGGTAGTCGATCCGTAGCCGCTTGTCGGCCGCCTGCGATTGGCTCAGCAGGATCTTGTCGTCCGCGGCCGTGCCGGTGACGACCAGAACGTCCGTCTGGAAGTCGTCCGGCGTGTCGCCCGGGGCGCTGTTGCCGAAGTGGCCGTTGATCGTTTCGGTCTCGGGCTCGGCGGTGTAGAGATTGAAGAAGTCGGTGCCGCCGCCGCCGTACTGGGTGTCGATGCCCGCCTGGCCAGAGAGGGTGTCGTTGTCGGCGCCGCCCCACATCTCGTCGGCCCCACCGCCGCCGAACAACTGGTCTTGGCCACCCTGACCAAACATGGTGTCGTTGCCGCCGACGGTGTCGGCTTGCGTGTTGGTGGCGTACAGCGGCCCGGCGAGGATATCGCCCAGCAGCACGTCTTTGCCCCCGCCGCCGAAGAAGAGCTCATCGCGGACGTTGCCGCGGAGGAAGTCGCCGCCGGCGCCGCCGTGCAGCTCATCGCCAAGCCGCCCGCGGCCCAGGAAGTTCGACTCGGGGGCGTAGGCGAACAGTTGGTCTTCGCCGTCGCCGCCGAACAGCGTTTGCCGATTGGTCAGCGTGCCGTTGTCTGCGTCGCCGTAAAGCTGGTCAGCGCCCGAGTCGCCGTAAACCAGGTCGACGCCGGTTCCGCCATGAACGACGTCGGCCCCCGAGCCGCCGCGGACGACGTCGTCACCCGCGTCGCCGGAGACGGCGATGTCGGCTCCCGCGCCGGCGTCGATGTAGTCCGCGTCCGGGCCGCCCGAGATATCGTCGGCGCCCAGGCCGCCGAAGATGACGTCTTGGCCGGGGCCGCCGAGGAGGGTGTCCGCCTCGTCGCCCAGGGTACCGTCGAGCGTCGCGGCGAGGACGAAGTCGGGCACGATGTCGTGCGTGCCGTTGTAGTTCGTTGGCAAGAGCCACGGCGCGGCGGTAACGACCGGATACACCGCGAGCGGCGACTCGTCGCCGCCCCAAACCACATCGGCGCCCTCGCCTGCCTCGATACGGTCGGCCCCGCCGCCGCCAATGAGGATGTCGTCGCCCTGGAAACCAAAGAGCGTGTCGTCTCCGTCGCCGCCAATGATACGGTCGGCCAGCGTGTCTCCGTAGAGAAGGTCGTCGCCGGCGCCGCCGTCGAGCGTGTGGGCAGCGTTGTCGCGCTGCGAGGCGTCGATGTTCGAGAAGAGCGTGTCGTCTCCGTCGCCGCCGAAGAGGCTATCGCTGGCGCCGCCGCCACGGAGAATGTCGTCGCCCGCGTCGCCGAAGAGCGTATCGTTGTTCTCTTCGCCCCAGAGGAGGTCGGGACCGTCGCCGCCGCGGAGCGTGTCGTTGCCCGTGCCGCCGAACAGTTGGTCGGCTGCGCCGGTGAGGCCGTCGATCGCCGCCTGCTCAGCGGTGACACCGGTGGGCCCGAAGTCTCCGTACAGCTCGTCGCTGCCGCTCTCGCCGCGGAGCGTGTCGGCGTCGGCGCCGCCGATCAGGATGTCGGCCCCGAATCCGCCGATGAGCGTGTCGCTGCCGATGCCGCCTAGCAGCACGTCGTCGCCGACTTCGCCTTCCAGGGTGTCGTCGCCCTGACCACCTTCCAGCCGGTCATTCCCGCGGCCGCCTCGGAGAACATCGCGGTCGTCGCCGCCGCGGAGGGTGTCGCGCCCAAGGCCGCCTAGAAGCAGGTCCTCGCCGACGCCGCCTTCAAGCGTGTCTTCGCCCCCTTCGCCCAGCAGCGTGTCCTTGCCGGCCCCGCCATACAGCTGGTCGTCGCTGGGGCCGCCCACGAGGCGATCGTCGCCATCGCCGCCGCGGAGCGTCGCCGGGCCGGCGCCGGCGATCAGCTCGTCGTCGCCCGCGCCGCCCGAAAGATCGACCGACAGCGACAGGTTCGGCGAGATCAAGATGCGGTCCTTGCCCGCGCCGCCGTCGGCCACAATGCTGCTTACACCGGTGTATTCCTGGCTGAAGCCAAAGGATTCGACCACCACGGCGCCCGTGCCACTGCGGCGGACGATGAACGTTTCATCGCCGTCGGAGGTGTCGCCCACCTCGCGGTCGGCGGCGTTAGGGCCCATGTTGAGCCGCAGCACGCCGGCGTTGTTGGTTGCCAGCCGCGGCGTGACCTGCGAATCGACGTCGTAGATGACGGTTTCAAACGTTCGATAGTCGACGATCGGGATCTTCGCTGGACCGATCGTAGCGCGGATTACCACATCGATCGCCGAACTTATGTTGAACGCGCTTCCGGCGACCTGCTGCGCTAACTCCGACTCCGAGAAGCGGACGCGCCCGTCGCCGTTCGGGTCTGCAAGGTCAAAGCTAAAGGGGAACTCAATCGCGGCCTCGACACCCACATCGAGCCCCTTGCTCAACCCGACGCCGCCGCCGACGACAATCGCCGGCGTAAGCACAAGCTCTGGTTTATCGGTTCCGCGATTGCCGTTGAGCTCGGTGATGAACTGGTTCAGGAGACCCGAGCCGGTTTGCTGAACGTTGGGCCGATCGTCGAAGAAGTAGCCCTCGTCGATGAAGCCGTCGATGCCCGTCTCTTGCGCTAGGGCTAAGCCGAACGTGTCGTACCCGAGCACAAGGTTGACATCAAACTTGAGCGTCCCCGCCAGCGTCACGAACACAGGCGGGACGCGGAAAGTTCCGCCGAGCCCGAGCTTGAGACTCAGGCTTGGGATCTGCAGTTTCCAGACATCGGTGTTCTGGCCGAGCAGCAGATCGAAGGCGCCGACCGGCGTCGAATCGGTGTCGTCGTTGAATGGATTGCCATCGTCGCCCAGCAGCGGGAAGCTGATGCTCGGGTTGCCCAGGTTTCCGGTGCCGCTGATGGCGGCCGACGCCTTCAACTTGCTCGTCTGGCTTTCCTTCTGAGCGATGGGCAGCTTGCCGAAGAGAGCGACGTTGAGCTTACTCGAGCTCTCGACCAGCCGATCGTCGTCAGGAATAAGCTGCCCCGGCACGGCGACCGACTTGTCGACCGTGAAGCTGCCCAACGGTTGCCACACCGGGTCGGTGCTGGTGGGGAACGCCGCGATGATCTGGAAGAAGCGAGCCAGGTAGTTGATCGTTACTCCGAAGGCGCCACCGCCGCCGAGCGAGATGATGTCGACCAGCGAGGTGTTACCCATCACGGCCGAGAGCCCCGGGATGGGCTCGACCATCACGTTCAAGAAGTCGCGGAACGGCTCTAGGTCGCGGTTGATCTTCGCCAGGTCCTCGCCCAGCAGATCGGCGAAGAAGTCGTTCGTGTTGATCTCGACATTGGTGTACTCGATCGTCGTCGGCGCCTGGACTTCGGCGCTCGGCGCGCCGCCGGCGAAGTTCCACGACGCCTCGAAGTCGGCCCGCATGCCGGGGAACCGCGACTCGCCCGGGAACGCCTGCACATAGAACTCGATGCCCGCGTCGCCGGAGAGCGTTATGTCAACCAGTTGGCCCGGCGTGAGCGGACCGCTGGAGCGGGCGACGAGGCGATCGTCCGTCCGTCCGGCGGTCGGTGTGAAGTCGACATCGAAAAACGCCGTGAGCTGCGTGGCGTCGAGCGTTCGAGGCGTTGTGCCGCCGCTTGTCGTAACGTGGTACGGCGTGATGCCCAGCTGGCCGGTCGCTGCGGTGAAGTCGGGCGCGGCGACGATCTCGATCGTCATCTCCGGCAGCACGCCGCGCGTGGCGTCGTTGCGTGTGGCGCCGGCGTCTAGGTAGACGCCGTCCGTCTTGTCGATGCCGAAGCCGAGGATCAGCTCGAAGCCCACCGCGTACCGCGAAAGGGCGTTCTCTAGCTCCAGTTCCAGCCCAGGCAGGCCGAGGTCAAAGTCGGTGCTCAAGTCGAGCAGGCCGCCGGCGGGTAGGTCTCTGCCCAGCAGTACGTCGAACCGCGCTTCGTTGGCGGTGACGTTCAGTCCGACGTCGTCGATCGTGACAAGTGTGTCGCCCGTCGAGTCCTTGAGCCAGCCGATGCCGCCCGGGCCGAGGGCGTCGAACACATCTTGCCGAACCTGCGTCGCGCTGCGGTCGGTCGAGGCGTCAAAGTTGTCCGCCAAGCGGTCGGTGATCTCGCCGAGGAAGACCGCCTCGTCAAACGCGGCTGTCCCGACGATCGGCAGATTGATCAGCAGCGTCTGGTCGTCGACGCCCTGGCCGATACGCCCCAGCAGCCCGGGCAGCGTCATGGTGAGCGCCGACAGGTCGTCGGTGAAATCGATCTGAGCGATCGCCCCGTTGATCGCCGCGGCGCTGACCGCCGACGCGGTGAAGTCGCCCGTGGCGAGCGCCGACGCGAGGTTGGTTTGGTTCAGCAGCACGTCGCCGTCAGCGGTTTCGGGGAAGTCGAGCGCGATGGTGGCGGAAGCCGCCCCCGTCGCCGAGACTCCGACGGTGAAGGTCGGCGCCGAGGCGGTCAGGTCGTGTCGGGCGCCGGGGCCGGCGAGCGACACGGAGTAGACGGCCGGCGCGGCCGAGGGGCCGGCGCCGTCCGCGTCGATCCGATAGGTCGCGCTGGGAGAAAGGGTGGCGGTCACCGGTCCAAGCGGTACGGCGCCCTCGATGCCGGATCCTCCGCCCGCCAAGCCAAGCTGCACAGTCGACGAATCGTCGATGTAGAGCGTCGGCGTGGCGGTCGCGCCGTCGATGCCAATGACGAGGTGAACGCTGGCCGTGCTGGTCAGGCTCAGCGGATCGGCCGGCGCACTGGCGCCCGCCGGTTGCAGACGGGGCGCCGAGGGAACGCCCAGCGGCGAGATGTCGAGATCGAGCTGCTGCGTGCTGGCTTCGCTGAGCCATTGGCCCAGGTCGAGGTCGATCTCGACGCGGTCTCCCGCGAGGCTCGCCGAGATCGGCGGCGTGGGCGACGCCGTGGTGGCGAACGCCGCCTGCAGCGCGCCCTGGAGAGACTGCAAAGAGACCGGCGCCGCGGCCGACGCGGTTTGGAACGCTTCGACGGCCTCGGCGAAGCGGCCGGCGAGGTCGGTTAGCTGCAGCGGGCTGACGCCTAGGCCGGCGACCTCACGCGACAGCGCGTCCTCTGCCGACAGACCGGCGACGAACTCGCTGACTTCGCTCAGCAGCGCGTCCACGTCCGCCGAAGCCAGGGCCATCAGCGGGCGGAGCGCCGCCGCGTCGGCGTTGAGCGACGGCTGCAGGTCACCGAGGTCCGCTGTCGCCATCAGGTCTGGCACGGTCAGCTGCACCCGCGCCGCGGAGCCGAGCGACACCCCGGCGATCGGCGTCGTTAGATCGACCGGCAGATCGAGCGTCAGCGATCCGGTTTCCGATAAGGCCGGGTCGAGTGTCGTCAGGTCGGACAGCCCGAGGTTGAGCTCGTTGATCGTGGTGCCATCGGGCAGGCTGATCGTCGTGCGGGTCAAGAAACCCAACGAGCCGCCGGTGACCGTGACGTCGGCCAGTCCGGCCAAGGCGGTGGCGTCGACGCCGCTGGCCGTGAGCTGCGCGCCGACGGTCACCGTCGCAGCGGAGACGGTGATGAGGTCGCCCAGGGTTTCGCCGAAGAGCGGGCGGCCGACGATCTGTGTCACCGGCGGGGCCGACTCGGGGTCGTCTTCTGTCGCGGTCTGCTCGGGGATCAGGCCCAGGTCGAACAGCGCGGTGCTGCCGTTGAGCCGCCGGATAGTCAGGTCGCCCGGGCCGCCGGTGAGGTCGGTGACCGTGACGCCCCCGCCCGAGTTGATCGTGGCGGAGACACTCGCCGCGCGGCCGGCGGCGATCGCTCCGAGCAGGTCGTTGACCGTGTCGAGCGGGTCCAAATCGATCGCGAACCGCTGGCCATCGCCCAGCGTGAACTCTAGCTCCGGCAGGTTGCCGGTCTGTGCCTGGGCGAAGCCGAGCGACTCGCCGCCAGTGACCGTGATCGAACGGACCGCCGGGTCGTCGGCGCGTAGTTCCAGCAGATCGCCACGCGAGTCGGCGGTGATCGCCAGACCGGCTTCGAACAGGGCGACATTCAGCAGACCACGGAGCTGCTCGGGCCCGGTCTCGGCGTCGGTGTCTGCGGCGAGCAGCGTCACCTGCGCGGCTTGCGGCCCGCCGGCTCCGTTGAGCGCGACGTTCAGCGTGAGGTCGGCGGGCAGCGCGCCCAGCGGGGCGTCGGTGGTCGCCAACACGCCGACCACGCGGTTGATGCCGGCCGTGCCGAGCGAGTCGAGCGTGTCGCCGCCGCTGAGCGAGAAGCCGGCGCCCGGCGTCTTGAGCGGCAGGTTCAGCTCGAGGCTCGCCGAGGCGGTTGGTGTGACGGTGGCGTGGGTGGCGCCCGCGAGTTGCAACCGCTGAATCGGGCCAACATCCAGCCCGTCGGCACCCAGGTTCAGCTCCCGCGTGACGGGCGATTGCGAGACGCCGAAGTTCACATCGAACGTCAGCGACTGGTCCGCCGGGTTGAAGCGGGGCGAAGCGGCCATCGGCAACGCGGCGGCGATCTGCTGCACCGTGGGCGCCACGTCGCCGGCGTTGACCAGATCGGCGACGGGGTCCACCAGCCCGGGAGCCACGGCGGCACGCAGATCGAGCAGCTCGCCGACGGTGGTGTCTTGCACGAAGAGCACGTCGGCGTCGGTTTCGTTGGCGTCGCCATACGCGCCGATCCAGTTCGCCAGGGCGTCGAAGCCCGTCAGCAGGTCGGCCGCGCCCACGCGCGTGAAGGGGGCGATGCTGGTAAAGCTGCTGTACTGCAGCACCGCGCCGCCGCCCCCGAGCGCGGACGTCTCTTGGTACGCCACCGATCCGGCGCTGACTTGCGAAACGCTCGAGGCGGGCGTCGCGCCCGCCGAGGGGCTGATTCCCCACAGGCCGGCGACGCTCTGCGAAGCGATCTGCGCCGAGACGGCCGCTACCTCCAGCTCCCCGCCGGTAAAGCCGGCCACGCCGGGCGTGGGGTCGATGATCGGCAGCGAGACATCGAGATCGATCACTGCCTGGCCATCGACATCGACGCCCAATACACCAATCTGCGTCACGGCGTCCGAAGCGCCGGTGTCGCCCGCTTCCACACGCGGCGCGCTGGTGAGGCGGAAGAAGAACGCCTCTTCGGGCGTGACCGCGTCTCCGTCCAGACCGAGCGTGAAGTCCAAGCTCAGCGTCACCGGCAGGGTGTCAGCGATCGGGGCAAAGTCGTCGCCCAAGCCGCCGCCGGCCACACGCTTCAAATCGATCTCGATCGGCACGTCGCGCGTCGCGGTGATCGACACGCCCAACTCAATGTCGGCACCCACGGCCGTGGCGGACGCCGCTGCGCCGCCGGTGGCGGTGATGTTCCAGTCGGTGCTGGCCGCGAAGGCCGTGTTGAGAGCGGCGACGAGCTCGTCGGCCGTAGTTTGCGGAGCGGTGTCCAGGCGTGTGACGAGCGGCGCGGCGATCTGCTGACCGAGGAAGGCACCCAGGTCAGCCGCGTCGGCAAGCGAGACGCCCAGCACGCCGATGTCGGCGGCCAGCGGCGCCGACTGATCGAGCCGCTCGCCCAGCGGTTCGAGCTTCGCCAAGCCGAAGCGGAGCGCTTCGGCATCGGCCGCAGAGAGCGGCGTGCTGGTGAGGAGCAGCCGAGACTCCAGGTGCTCTGGCGCTCGCCCGCGGGGGCCGCCGCTCGAGCCCCCGGGTTGGGAACCGTCGCCGGGGCGGCGCCCACGAGACCTATGAGCCTTCTTCCCCGGCGGGAAGAGGCGGGATCGCCACTTAGTCATGAAGGATGCCAATCACGGTAGAACAAGCAGAACCGTGTCGCGCGTCCCGCGCATTGCCGCCCTAGCTGAGACGAGACAGAGACCGGTTATAGCCGCGGATCGCTACGACTTCCCGCAGAATCTTCGCAAGTTCCCGCAGAATCTTCGCAAGCGGGACATGTTCACCACGATTCTCACACCGGTGGTAGACCGCAGTTTTGATCGGTTTGCGCTCGGTTCTGTATAGATTCGCGCGGGGACCGATGAGGTTGCCCGGTCCAATCCCCGGCAAGGCGCCGGGCGACTTACTCTCTCTCTGCTGCGGAAGACCGGTTGACCTCGGCAGATCCAGCGTCGGCAGGCCTATCGACAAGTGGGTAAGCTGTCCGCATGACCAACGGCGACGACCCGGCCGATCCGCTGCGAAGCGTTCATACCACCAGCTTCCCCGCACTGCTTGGCGAGCTGGGCGCTTCGATTTTTGTGACGAGCTACCAGGCCGGTAAGTTTGTTGTTCTGCGGAACGACGGCGGTGTGCTCAACACACACTTCCGATAACCTGCAGAAGCCCATGGGCTTGGCCCATAACTGGGGGCGGTTAGCTGTCGGCTGCAGCGTCGATATCTGGGAGTTCCACAACGTACCCGCGGTTTGTGCGAATCTTGACGCTTCCGACGCGTTCCCGTCCGTAGCGGCTACTCACGACGCCTGCTTCCTGCCGCGTCGCGCACACTGCACGGGCGACGTGCAACTTCACGAGATGGCATGGATTGGCGGTGACCTAGTCTTCGTCAATACGTCCTTCAGTTGTCTCGCACAGCGAAGCGAGGAGAACAGCTTCGAGCCGATCTGGCGACCCGAGTGGATCACCCACTACGCGCCGGGCGACAACTGCCACCTCAACGGGTTCATTGCTCATGCTCGGAGACGCACCCCAAGCCAACTGCGGACGGTCCTGAAGACCTCGGCGAGTTCGCCGCTTGTGAAAGTCCGCGAAGACGATGCAACCTCAGTGAGTTTGAGCCGGTTGAGCGATAGGCGGAAACAGCCTATCACGCAGCGAGAAGATTGTTGTGGGCGCAACCAACGGCTAGACTGAGCCTTACGCCAATCTTCGGACTGCGAGTTAGGCTGACAACCTTGCGGCCTAGAGGTGTTACGTTGGTCATGCTAAAGACAAGTTCGTACACACGAGACGTGCCTTTGCACAACATCGGATTTGCTTTCACTCCTAGCTTGGCTTCCAACGACCACCAAGTCCGCATCCTTGTCGACGAAAAGGACTGGCTCGGTGACTCCTTACTTGGAATTGATCCGCCTGAGTTCTTCGCTCAGCTTGCCCTAACAATCGGCGGCGAACTACTTGTTGGCAGGTGTGAATGCGGTTGCGTTGGATGCGACGATATGACCGTGCAGGTGGTTCGGAACCAGGATGCGGTGAAGTGGATAGATTGCCGTGATTCGGAATTGACGTTCTCCACGGCGCAATATGACTTAGCTATGCATCGAGCAAAGAACGACTTTGCATGGGAATCGCCCAATCGCACGGCAGAACGACGTGCCGCGAAAATATTGAATGGGATTGTCTTGCCCGACGGATTTTCGTTTCAATGGGCATCTACAAGAATTCGAGACAGCGTTTTAACGCTGTCATTTCTCCGAGATGGCGTGCAAAAGATCGTCGATCTTGTGTGGGATGGCGTTCGTCCCGAGAGTGCGTGTGCGAGCGCGACGACGTTCGTGGCGCAACTAGGCGAACAATCGCATGCACTGGAGCCGGCGGCCGGGCCGGATACCGACGGAAAGTCGTTACCGCCGGCCCAGTGATGCGGGTCGTTCGCTGTAGCGGCCTCTCTTCGGTGGGCACACCTCGTGTAGTTCGGGCAACTCATTAGGCGCAGCGACTGGACCATCCGACCCCTGGAAGCCCGTCTGGCTATCTGCAGAGGTCTTGCCCGGGTTCGGACACCGCTGCGACTTCGCGAGACCGCCATCTGCGGGCGGGCGATGCACCCTTTCCTGTAAGAGTCTTGTCAAGCCGAACGGTTTGCATCGGGTTGGTTGCGTAGCGGTAGCTAAGAGCGTTTGACGCTCGTTTTGGGGTCTTCACGCCGGGGCAGGTGAGTTGGGTTGGCGCGCAGACGGGCTGCACATAGAACCGTATGAACGATACCCCTTCGGCCCGAAGGCGGTCCAGGTTTGGTGTCTCAAGCTGCTTGCTGCCATGGGAACTCAGGTCGCCCCAGCCAAGATCGTCGGTGATCACCACCAGCACGTTCGGCGGTGTTCCGGCGCCGCACGTAAGTTGAGCGAAGGCTCGGCGAGCACGCCCCACAGACGTTGAATCAGCGTGACCTCCCCGGTTCCCTTGCCGGCGTAGGGACAGAGGCCCAAGTCCAGCACGGCGCCCGAGCAGAGTGACGAGATCACGCCCAACCGAGCGATCGGGAAGCCAGCGCCCGGCTTCGACTGACTGGTCTGTTGGTACTCGGCTTGATTGGCGGGTGTGTCGGGGGCACGCTCACGCTCCCTACGCGAGCGGCTCTATCACGAGCTGCTCGACGCCGTCGCGACGCACCGGGTCGCCAACCGACCCGACCGCTTCGAGCCGCGACGCAAGAAGAAACGCAAGGCCCCCTATGACCTCCTCATGAAGTCCCGCGCCGCGACCAAACTCGACATCCTCAAAGGGGTTAGCAAGAACTAAGTGCCATTCGGTGGACCAGCTTCAGCGAGTTCAGTTTGCAGCTAAGTCGCTGAGGTGTCCTGCCGACGGCGACACCGCCGCAGGTTCGCGAGCGGTCGTCGGTGCCTCGTCGGTACGGCTAGCTTTGCGTCAATGACTCTTTTTTTGGACGAGCTTTTGGAGCCTCACTAATAACGGCAAAAAAACTGCACACCTGGCAAGCGGCTTAGAAGGCGGTCGGGCGCAGCATCGACCCCACCCCCCCGTCAGGCTCGCCCGTGGGGGCCGTCGTGACTCCACCAGCGGGCGAGCTGCGGCTCCACTTCCGCGAGCGTGGCGCGGAGCTGTAAGTCTTCAGCGCTGTGAATCTCTATCGGCTCCGCCGCAGCCACCGGGCCTGAACCCGAACTCTCTTCAATGGTCGAAACGATCATCAGGCCCAGCTCGCTTTCCTGTGAGTACTGATTGAGCGCACCATCCCCAACGTGGGTTCAATCCTTTAAGCGCGCAGTTTCCCTAAGAGAAAAAAAAGAAGAAGCTTAGGAATGTGGGCCGAGCTGGGGTTTGCCCCGCCGGGGCTGGTGAGGCCACCGGCGAGCTTTTCACAGTTCTTACATACCGGGGTTCGCTGTTTCCGCTGCGTGCTTTCGGTCCACGTTGGACACCCGGAGGCTTGCCCGCGACTGCGGGTAGCGCTTATAATTTCCGGGTCACACGACAGCTAAGCCCCTTTGGGGATCCCGCATACGCTGCGTCGATGCTCGCCCAGCTCGGCGTTCTCTCTTGCCCCCGAAGCGTTTGGTCGCGCTTCGGGGGTTTTTTTGTTGACCGTGGTTCACAAAATCTCAGCCTGGCAAACTCTCGCGCATTCGGTTGAGAGTCTCGCGCTCGGCTTTCTCGTTCCGTTTGTGTTGCTCTAGCGCGTGGCTGTCGATGTGTTGCTCGATACAGTCTCGGCATAAGTCGCGAAGCCTGTCGGGCTCGATAGCCTCCAGCTCGACGCAAGGCCCCCGGAAGTTTTTGGCGCGGGAGTCGGTACGCTTCGGCGGCGCGCCGGGTAGGCTCCAATCGGACACCTGTTTCTCCGTGACCGCGACCCGCACGAAACGGAACTCTCCCGATCCGTACCGTCGAACACTTTCTAGCGCGCTGCGGTCGATGTCGTTGCCGCTCGGATCGCGGTCCCCGAAGTAGTAGCACGTCGCCGGCTTGTTTTGTTCCCGAAGCGTTCGCGCTACTTCGTAGAGAAACGTCCGCGATCCGTAGCCCTTGAAAGGCCGCAATGGAACTCCCCATTCGTAAGTGATCGCACAGAGCACGCCCGCAGCCGATTCGCTCTCGCACCAGATTTCCACGTACTCCGGCTGATCCTGCCAGAGATTGCGGCGGTACAGCCGCTGGGTTTGCTCTAGGAATTCGCCCAGTCCACTGTAGCTGGCTCTCTGTCGAACCATGCGTGAAGAATCGACGATCCACGACCAAGGCAGGTCGCCACTCTCGCGCAACTGGCCCGTCAAGCGGCCGACGGCCTTGTAGCCCGCCTCGGTCTTCTGAATGTGCTTCCGCACCACCAATCGGTAGAACAGCTGGCGCAGCGTCAACGGCTGATAAGTTGCCGCTACGTTGACGATCCGCTGCCTGAGAAGGCTAACTTCCGCCTTCGTTCGGCGTTTTGTGAACCGTGGTCCACAAGATTCCGCGCGTTGTTTCAACCGGCCTTCGGTAGAATCCATGCCGTTCTCCAAGCTATAGCCGGGCCGCCCTGCCTCCACAGCGGGCGGCCCGGCTTGTTTTCCGGTTGCCCCCTCAGATAGCGGCCGCGCGCTCGATGAACTCGATTGCGTCCCGCCCACGGATGAACTTGCAACGCCCAGCGCGGAGCATTGGCAACTCGACACCAGCCGCCTTTGCTCGGCGAAAGAAACTGGGGCCTAGCCTCGTTACCCGCTTGAATTCGGGCAAAGAATAAAGGGCCTGGGGATCGACCATCGACGGCTCAGAACGCCGCTTGGTTTGCGCAGACATTGGGACCTCGCTGTGCTGGGGCGAGACGTAAGGGCATGGCCGATCCGCCTCACCGTATGAATACGGCTTGGGGTCGGCAGCCTCTTACCCAATGGCTGCGTCACGCGCGATGGGGGCCTATGGTGGGGCTTCGTCTCCCGATACGTCGGGTCGCTGTGACACTTCGACAACTAACGGCTAACGGCGCAACCTGGGTCCTCGTCGCGCTCGCTTCTGCTATCCGCTGTGGCAAAGTTATACACGCTTTGCCGCTGCTTGGTAGTCATGCAACTAAAAAAGTTCTGCGGGGTGTTACCTCAAGTGTTACCTAACGTGGTAACACTGCGCCAACGCAGCGCCAACACAATAGCGTTTCTCTCGGCGTTTCCGGTGTTGTGGTGTTGTTGGCATGCGTGCTGTGCGACTCATAATCCCTTGGTCGGGGGTTCGAGTCCCTCCCGGGCTACTTTCGATTGCGGATAGTGACCTGCCCCCAGTGATGGAACCAGTTAACAGGTTATAGCAGCCACTTCACTTCGTTCCGGCTACGCCTACACGAAGTGAAGTGGCTGGATCGCCTCGGGTGCCGGGGGTCGGTAGCCCAGTGAGCTGTGCGGTCGGAGCGTGTTGTAGTGCCGTCGCCATCGCTCGATGAGGACCTTGGCCTCCAGCAGGGTGTCGAACCGCTCGCGGGCCAGCAGCTCGTCACGTAGCTTGCCGTTGAAGCTCTCGATGTAGCCGTTCTCCCACGGAGAACCCGGCTGGATGAACAGCGTCTTCACGCCAACCTTCCCGAGCCATTCTCGGACAGCTATCGCCGTAAACTCCGAGCCATTGTCACTCCGGAGGTACTTCGGCACGCCACGCCGGACGAACAGGTCGCTCAGGCGTTCCAGCACGTCGCCGTGCTTGAGGCTGCGTGCTACGTCGATCGCCAGACACTCGCGAGTGTGCTCATCGATCAAGGTGAGCATCCGGACTGAACGGCCGTCGGCCGTCCGATCCATCACGAAGTCGTAGCTCCAGACGTGGTCCCTGTGCTGCGGCCGGAGCCGAACGCACGAACCGTCCGCCAACCACAGACGCTTTCGCTTCGGCTGCTTCCAGGGGACCTATAGCCCCTCGCGACGCCACAGCCGTTCGACCCGCTTGTGGTTCACTCGCCAGCCGTCGGCTCGCAGCAACGCCGTGATCCGGCGGTAGCCGTATCGGCCATAGTCGCTGGCCAACTGCGTCATCTCACGAACGAGTCGCGGCTCGTCGCTCGGCACGTGCTTCACGCGATGCAGCGTGCTTCTGGATTGGCCGATCACTCGACAGGCCCGACGTTCCGACACCTGGCAGCGGCCCAACGCATCGCGTGCGTGTTCGACTGCTCGACGCCGTTTCGTCGGGCTCAGAAGTTTCCCGACGCGGCTTCCTTCAAGATCGCCTTGTCCAGCTCGGCGTCCGCCGGCAGCCGCTTCAGCCGGGAGTTCTCCTTCTCAAGCTCTTTCAGACGTTTCGCCTGATCGACTTTCATCCCCCCGTACTCTTTCCGCCAACGGCAGTACATCTGGTAGGTCACACCAATCTGCTTCGCGGCCTGCTCCTGAGTGCTCCCCTGCGAAAGATGAACCTCCGCTTCGCGGAGCTTACCGATGATCTCTTCAGCCGTGTGCTTCTTGCCTCTAGGCATCTCAAGCCTCCTTCAAGTGGCGTCCAATCGCCTGATCTTCGATCAGAACCTGGACTCGTTTGAAGGGGGCAGGCCAGGTGCAAATCGACGTAAGTCGTTGCCCGGCAAAGCGGTCGGGGTGGGATTCGAACCCACGGATGGTTTCCCATCGCCGGTTTTCAAGACCGGTGCATTCGACCACTCTGCCACCCGACCGGCAAACTAACTACCTGAGGGGCACGCCGGACCCCTGCGCGAGCGCTGCTGCGTGTGCGTTACGCAACGACACCGCTTAAAGCTCAGCGCTCTTCGAGCTGCCAGCGTGTGATCAGTTCTTCGGCACCGGGGGTCATCAGCCGCAGCTTGCGGGCCATCTCGGTCTTCTCGCTCGGCGTGGCCTTGGACAGCTTGGCTTTCATCGCGGTGAGATTTTCCTTGCGCTTGCGACGACGACGGATCTCGCGTTGACGTTCGGTGCCGGCCATAACTACGGGTCTGCGGGGCTGGTGAGAGTGGGGGGAAGTCCTTTGAGAGCCTCACTTTGTAACCGCCAGGCCAGGATCCCAGCAAGACCCCGCCTGTGGCAACCAGCCGACCGCTACGGCGTGCCCAGCGGACGGGGAGGGCCTGGGGTGGCAGCGGGCCGGGCTAAGGGCCAGCACGCCGGTTAGTGTTTGGGGCCCTGTTCGCCCAGCCGAAAGGTAAACGCCTCGTCGGCGTAATCGATCGACACGGTGCTTCCTTCGGCGTGCTGGCCCCGCAGCAGCTCGGTGGCCAGCGGGTTTTCGAGCCGTTGCTGGATCACCCGCTTGAGCGGACGGGCACCGTAGGCGGGCTCGTATCCCTCGTTAGCGATCGCTTGGCGTGCGGCTTCGCTCACCACCAGGTTCAGGCCGGCCCGTGCGAGGCGTGTGCCGAGCGATTTGACCTGCAAATCGACAATGCGGCGGACCTCGTCGCGCCGTAGCGGCTCGAAGACGATTGTCTCGTCGATGCGGTTCAGGAATTCGGGCAAGAAGCTGGCCGCGAGTGCCTCGGTGACCCCGTGGCGCATCTCTTCGACAGATCCCCCTTCGGCGGCGATCTGTTGGATCAGCTGCGACCCGACGTTCGAGGTCATGACAATGATCGTGTTCGAGAAATCGACCGTGTGCCCGTGGTTGTCGGTCAAGCGGCCATCGTCGAGCACTTGGAGCAGCAGATTGAAGACGTCGCGGTGGGCTTTCTCGATCTCGTCGAGCAGCACCACCGCGTAGGGGCGGCGGCGGACCGCTTCGGTGAGCTTGCCCCCTTCTTCGTAGCCAACGTATCCGGGGGGGGCACCGATGAGGCGGCTCACGGTGTGCTTTTCCATGAACTCGCTCATGTCGAGGCGGACCATGGCCTGGTCGCTATCGAAGAGCGTCTCGGCGAGCGCTTTGCACAGCTCGGTCTTGCCGACGCCGGTGGGGCCGCAGAACAGGAAGCTGCCGATCGGGCGCTGGGGGTCTTGCAGGCCGCTGCGGCTGCGGCGGACGGCGTTGGCTACCGCCTCGACCGCGGGCTCTTGGCCGATGACGCGCTGATGGAGCCGCTCCTCGAGCACGAGCAGCTTGGCGCGCTCAGTTTCCAGCATCCGCGTGACCGGCACGCCAGTCCAGGCGCTGACGACCTCGGCGATCTCGTCGGGGCCGACTTCTTGGCGGAGCAACCGTCGGCGGGCTTCGTCGGGCTTGGCGGCGGCTTGGCGGGCGTCCGCTTCGGCGACCTCGGCCTCGAGCCGCTTACGGCGTGTGTCTAGTTCGTACAATTTCTGATAAGCCGCTTCTTCGACCACCTGACCCGAGGCCTGCGCTTCTTTGAGCGCGTTGGTGTGTCGCCCCAGCTCGTGCTTGACGGTTTCTAGCTGAGCACGCACGTCTGCCGAGGAACCGACCCCCAACTTCTCAGCTTCCCACTGTTCGTTGAGTGAGGCGAGCGTGCGCCGGACCGTCTCCATCTCGGCGTTGATGTCGGCGAGGCGCTGCTTGGCGTGCTCCTCGGTTTCGTCGGCCAGCTGCCGAGCGGCAAGCTCCAGCTGCACCAACCGGCGCTGCGCCTGATCGATCTCGGCCGGAACGCTTTCGAGCTCCATCGCGAGACGGCTCATCGCTTCATCGACCAGGTCGATCGCCTTGTCGGGCAGCTGGCGATCCGCGATGTAACGGCTCGAAAGCTCGGCCGCGGCAACGAGCGCCGAGTCTTTCACTTTGACCCCTTTGTGGTGCGCCTCGTAGCGGGGCTTGAGCCCGCGGAGGATCGCGAGGGTATCTTCGACCGAAGGCTCGCCGACGAACACGGGCTGGAAGCGGCGCTCGAGGGCGGCGTCTTTTTCGATGTGCTTGCGATACTCGTCGAGCGTTGTGGCTCCGATGCAGCGGAGATCGCCGCGCGCCAGGGCGGGTTTGAGCAGGTTCGCGGCGTCGGCGCCTCCCTCGGCCGCCCCGGCACCGATCACGGTGTGCAGCTCGTCGATAAACAAGATGACGCTGCCCGCCGCGTCTTCGATCTCTTTGAGAAGTGCCTTAAGACGCTCTTCGAACTCGCCCCGGAACTTGGTGCCGGCGATCAGCGCGCCCATGTCGAGCGCGACAACGCGTTTGTTCTTGAGGCTCTGTGGAACATCCCCCTCGACGATGCGCAGGGCGAGCCCCTCAGCGATCGCCGTTTTGCCGACGCCCGGCTCGCCGATGAGCACGGGGTTATTTTTCCTGCGGCGCGAAAGGACCTGCACCACCCGGCGGATCTCGCTGTCGCGGCCGATCACGGGATCGAGCTTGCCGGCCCGGGCGCGCTCGACGAGGTCGATGCCGTACTTTTCGAGTGCCTGGAACTTGCCCTCGGGAGTTTGGTCGGTCACGCGCGCGCTGCCCCGTACTTGGCGCAGCGCCTGGAGCACGTCGGCCGCTTCCACGGCGTTCAGCCGGAGCGTTTCTTGGGCTTTGGAAGGCGACTTCACCAGGGCCAGCAGCAGATGCTCGGTCGAGGTGTAGTCGTCCTTCATGGCGGCTGCTTCGGCCTGGGCCGCCTGGAGCGTCGCCATCAGCGAAGACGACGGTTGCGGGGCCACTCCCCCCCGAGCGCTGGGCAGATGCTTGAGCTCGGCACCGACGATCTGGATGAGCTGAGCCACGTTCACGCCCATCTTGTCGAGCACGGGGCGCACAACCCCCTCAGACTCTGCCAGCAGCGCGGCGAGCAGGTGCATCGGCTCCACCTGCGGATTGCCAGCCTCGGTGGCAAGCTCCTGGGCGTGCTCGACGGCCTCTTGGGCCTTGATCGTGAGTTGGTCGAAACGGAAGGCCATATCGTGTAAACTAAAAAAGGAAGGAGCCCGCAGGCGGCGGGGTCCGACATCAGCTTCTCCTGACTAGTAAGTTATACGGCTAGTTGGGTGGATAGGTGGGCGGTTCAGCTCGCCGCC
The DNA here is from genome assembly GCF_007859815.1 of Botrimarina hoheduenensis. GTDB lineage: Bacteria > Planctomycetota > Planctomycetia > Pirellulales > Lacipirellulaceae > Botrimarina > Botrimarina hoheduenensis. Next base: position 219,162 of record NZ_SJPH01000001.1, read on the forward strand.
TTCACGGCTGCTTCTGCGGCTCCTCTTTTGTAATGCTGGCTGGTCGATCGCGCGAAGTTTCTGCCGCGTGACTCCCCGAGGACCGACCGGCGCTGAGGTTCCGCCCCCTTCTACGCGGTGCGAAGGAGATGGTGCGATGACGACGCATTATTTCAAACTGATTCTTGATCGGGCACCCAACGACGAAGAGCAGGAGCATCTGTATGCGCTGTTCGAGGACGGCTCGATCACCCGCCTGGCGGGCGTGGCCGAGATCTCGTTCTGCCGAGAGGCACCGACCCTTCCGGCGGCGATCCGCTCGGCGGTGAACGAGGTCCGTTGCGCGGGGTTCATCGCCACACAGCTGCGGGTGCTCCGGCACAGCGCCGTCGGTCGTGAGCCCTGACGTCGCCGGCAGTGCCTCCGCGCCGCTTCGCGGCGTGTCTTGACCGCGCGGGCTCGACAGCGCTAGATGCAGGGGATTCAAGTCTTCCCCGGCGTTTACTCTGGAGCCCCTATGCCAATCCTCGGCGCCCACATGTCAATCGCCGGCGGCTACCACAAGGCGGTTCGCGCTGCGCACGCCGCGGGCTGCGATTGTGTGCAGCTGTTTACGAAAAACAACAACCAGTGGCGTGCCAAAGAACTCACCGACAAAGACCGCGCGGCGTTTACCGCAGCGCTAACCGAGCTGGGGATCACCCACCCGATCTCTCATAACTCGTACCTCATCAATCTGGGATCGCCTGACGACGAGCTGTGGCGTAAGTCGATCGACGCGATGGTCATCGAGCTCCAGCGCGCTGAAGCGCTGGGGATAGTGTCGGTTGTTGCTCATCCGGGGGCCTTCACCACCAGCAGCGAAGAGGCGGGCGTTGCCCGCATTGCCGCGGGCCTGGACGAGGTGCATCGGCAGACGCCGCAGGCCGTCTCGCGGGTGCTGCTGGAGACTACAGCGGGACAGGGGTCGAACCTCGGGTGGCGCTTCGAGCAGTTGGCCGCGATCCTCGACGCCGTCGCCGACCCCGATCGGCTGGGGGTTTGTTTCGATACGTGTCACGTCTTCGCGGCAGGCTACGCCATGGAGACCGACAAGGAGTACGCCGCCACAATCCGCGCGTTGGACAAAGCCTTCGGTTACAAAAAAATCGCGGCCTTCCACTTAAACGATTCGCTGAAACCGTTTGGTTCGCGCAAGGACCGCCACGCGGCAATCGGGAGCGGTGAGATGGGCCTGGAGCCGTTCCGCCACCTGCTCAATGATCGGCGTTTCAAGCAGGTTCCCATGTATCTGGAAACGCCCAAGGGCGAAGAGGACGGCGTAGACCTGGATGTCGTGAACCTGACCACTTTGCGGAGCCTAGTCGGTTGAGCCCCGCCGGTTACTCACGGACGCTGACTCCCGCCCGGCTCTCCTCACGGCTCTCCTCACGGCTCTCCTCACAAACACCCCCATTGGCGCGGCGATCGCAGCGATCGTAGGGGTAAAGCCCCCTTTTTTGACCCGGCGGCTACTACGCGGTAGATTCTAGCTGGTCTCTTTTGGGTCAAGGGGCGTTGATGTCGTTCTCGTATTTCAAACGCTATCGGATGGAGGTCGATCTCCGCCGGCCGTGGTTGCCGCCGCGGTTGCCGGAGGGGTATCGCTTTATCGCATGGTCGCCCGATCGGCTTGACGATCACGCTACCGCCAAACGCGATGCCTTTCGTGGCGAGATCGACGCCACCGTTTTTGACTGCCTGGGCGATCCGTCGGGCTGCCGACGCTTGATGCAAGAGATCGCCAGCAAGCCCGGCTTTCTGCCGGAAGCGACCTGGCTGATCGAGTACGCCACCGGCGGTACCAGCGAGCCGTGCGGCACGATCCAAGGGCTGCGGGTGACCCCCCGGTACGGTGGGGTGCAAAATGTTGGCGTCACGCCCTGGCACCGTGGCCGGGGTTTGGGCTCGGCACTGGTGCAGGCGGCGTGTTTTGGGTTTGCCGCAATGGGGATGCAGCGGGCTTTTCTCGAGGTGACCGCGAACAACGTCCCGGCGATCCGCCTCTATGAGTCGCTGGGCTTCCGCCGCACCAAGACGCACTACAAGGCGGTCGAATCGCCAGCGAGCCTGCCGCTTGCGGGCAGCCCGGGGCGGCGTTAGTGTCGGCAGGCTAGCAACGCCCTTTGCGAGCCGCCTGTGACGACCATCGCCCCGCCGAATAGCCCCCCGGCCTTGAGCCACCGCCTCGCCAACGGTCTGACCGTGATCGGTGAGCCTTCCGACGCGTTCGAATCAGCCGCGTTTACGCTGCTGACCCCCTCAGGATGTCGGTACGATCCCGACGATCGGTTGGGGCTCGCGTCGCTAACTTGTGAGATGATGCTCCGCGGAGCGGGCTCGCGAGACAGCCGCGCCCTGGTTAACGACCTCGATGCGATGGGTGTCGAGCACACGGAAACGGTGGGCATCTCGCACGCGACCTTTTCGGCCAGCTCGCTCGCGGACAGTCTTGAACCCGCTTTAGCGCTCTATGCGGATGTGGTCCGCCGACCGCATCTGCCGGCTGACCAATTGGAACAGGGTCGGCAGGTTTGTCTGCAAGAGGTTTACGGCGTTGAGGACGAACCGAGCCAGAAGCTGATGAACGAGCTGCGTCGGCAGCACTACCCGTCGCCCTGGGGCAGGGCGAGCTGCGGCGATGAGGCCGGCCTGAACGCCGTCACCCAGGACGAGATCCTGGCGTTCCAGGCGTCGCACTACGGCCCCGAGGGGTCCATCCTGGCCGTCGCCGGAAGATTTGACTGGCAGGAGCTGCTACGAGTCGCGGAACGGCTCTTCGGCGATTGGGCTCCGACGCCTCTGACAAGGACGCCGCCCAATCGGTCGACAACCGGTAGCCGGCACCTCCCCTTCGAGGGCTCGCAGTGCCATATCGGAATCGCCTATCCGTCGGTGGCGTACCGAGACCCCGAATACTTTCAAGCGTGGTCGGCAGTCGGCGTGCTCTCGAGCGGAATGAGTTCACGGCTCTTTACCGAGGTGCGTGAGAAGCGCGGCTTGTGTTACACGGTCTATGCTTCGCTCCAATCGCAGGTGGATCGCGCCGCGGTCTTATGTTACGCCGGCACAACCGCCGAACGAGCGCAAGAAACGCTCGACGTGACCTACGCCGAGTTGATTCGCTTGGCCGAGGGGGTCACGGTCGAAGAGCTTGGCCGACTGAAAGCTCGCATTAAGAGCGCCCTCATTTTGCAGCAGGAGTCGACGGCGTCGCGCGCCGGCACTCTTGCCCGCGATTGGCGTCATCTGGGGCGCGTGCGATCGATGGTTGAGGTGGGAGAGCTGATTGACGCGGTGACCGCCGACACCATCAATGCCTATCTTGCGAAGAATCCCCCGCGTGACTTCACAATGGTCACGCTAGGCCCCGAGCCACTTAGATTGAAGTGAATCAATGACCCGCTGAGCCGAAGCCGCTGCCGAGGCGGACGTCTCGACACACAGCGCGGGGAAGCGAGCAAACGAGGCACCCACCAGCCTGCCCGCGCTTTAGTTAACGATCAGGATACAACGTGCAGTTTCGTCGCCAAACGCTCGACAATGGTCTCGAGGTGATCGCCGAGGTAAACCCGACTGCCCTTTCGATGGCTGTAGGGTTCTTCGTCCAGACGGGGTCGCGCGACGAGTGCGATCAAGAGGCCGGCGTTAGCCACTTTCTCGAACACATGATGTTCAAAGGCACAGCGCGGCGATCTGCCGAGGACGTCAATCGCGAGTTCGATGAACTCGGGGCCCACTACAACGCCTTCACCAGCGAAGAGAACACGGTTTACTACGCCTCGCTGCTTCCCGAGCACCAGGCTGAAGTGATCGACCTGCTGGGAGATATCCTCCGCCCGAGTCTTCGCACGGAAGACTTCGAGATGGAAAAGAAGGTTATCCTGGAAGAGATCGAGATGTATCTCGATCAGCCGCCGTACGGGATGGATGACCACATCAAGACCCTGTGCTTCGGCGACCACCCGATCGCCCGCAGCGTGTTGGGGACAAGCGAATCGATTACCGCGCTCACGCCCGAAGCGATGCGCTCGTATTTCGAGAGACGCTACGCACCGGGTAACGTGGTCCTTGCCGCGTCGGGGCGGGTTGATTTCGAGGCGCTGGTGGCTCAGGCCGAGGCGGCTTGTGGTCATTGGCCAGCCTTGGCTGCCCGGCGAGAAACGCCCACGCCACGCTACGCCGCGGTGCGTGAAGCGGTTTGCCAGCAAGCCGCCACTCAGCAATACGCTCTGCTGCTGGGCGGGGCCCCGGCGGGCGAATCAACGGATCGCTACGCCGCCAAACTGCTCGCGACCATTCTCGGTGACGATACCGGCAGCCGACTCTATTGGCGGCTGGTTGACTCCGGCCGGGCCGAGTCGGCGAGCCTCGGTCATTACGACTACCAGGGCGTCGGTATGTTCTATACGTGGCTTAGTTGCGAGCCAGAGACCATCGAGCCGAACCTGGCAGAAACGCTCGCCGTTCTGGGGGGGATTGAGCAAGAGCCGCTGACCACTGAGGAACTCAACCAAGCCAAGAGTAAGGTCAAGTCGCGCGTTGTGCTCTCCAGCGAGCGGCCACGCAATCGGCTGTTCAACGTCGGGGGTAACTGGCTGATGCGAGAAACGTATCGCACGGTTGCCGACGATCTGGCGGCCCTCGACGGCGTGCAGCTCGAAGACGTCCATCGGGTGAGTGACTCTTACCCGCTGGACAAGGTCTCTATCGTAACGGTTGGCCCCCGCAACGATTTTCGTTGGTAGCGGTAGTCGCCCTGGGGGGGCAAAGTTGGATTAACTTCATGTCGAGAAGGTTTCGGTTCGCTTGCTGAGAGAACGCCTGATCGCCGATTTGTCGCTCGAACCGTCCGCGGTGGGCGTGGTTGTGGTCGATCATGGTTCGCGCCGCGCGGAGAGCAACGCCCTGCTGCTGGAAGTCGTAGCGCTGTTCGAGCGGGTCTCGGGCATGCCGATCGTCGAGCCCGCTCACATGGAGTTGGCCGAACCCTCGATTGCCACAGCGTTCGCGCGCTGTGTCGAGCGGGGGGCTCAGATAGTGGTGGTGTTCCCCTACTTTTTGTCTCCCGGTCGGCACTGGAGCCAAGACATCCCCGCGCTCGCGGCGGCGGCGGCGGAGAACCATCCGGGAATCCGCTACCAAGTGACTTCGCCTTTGGGGCTGCACCCGCTCATGGCGCAGGTCATGGGGGAGCGGATTCAGCAGTGCTTGCAGCGCTCGCTGACAGAAGGCCCCCCCTGTGCGCTCTGTGCCCCCGCTGGCGGATGCCAGATGCACCGTCCGGCGCCAGCGTCGAACGCATAACGCCTGGCCGCCGCGCTTTTCCTAAGACCGTTTTGCCGGTTGTGACGATGCAGCCCTCTAGGCGTGGAAGGACCCGCGCCGTCGCGCCTTCGTTATCGCTGGAGAGCAAGGATGCTCACCTTACTTCGTGCAGGGTTGATTGGTTCGTTCGTGCTGGCACCGGTCCTGGTGATCGCGGCCCCTTTTGTACCGGGCACCGGCGAATTCCTGCCCCAATGCAGCGACAACTTCGAGGACGAAAGCTGGTCCTATCGGCTCAATCTGCCTAAAAGCAGCTACGAGCAAGACGATAATCAGCGGGCCCCCGGCGGTGTCTCGAGCAATCAGCTCTGGCACGAGGGAGCTAAACGCGGCACGCCGGACGTGGTTAAACGCGTTGCTACGCCACCAGGCGGCCTCGCGGGCAGCACCGGCGCGCTGCTGATGCAGACCAAGAACTCGGGCATCCCCGGTCGTCTCAGCGGACAGCAGCAGCAGGACGATCTGCTGATGAAGGTCGATCGTAAGCTCGGACGCGTCGTGCCGGTCACCTGGCAACCAAGTTGCACGGTGCGCGTTTATGTCCGCCCTTTTGAAGAGTGGGAGAACCGTACCGGGGCCTCGTTTGGCATGCGGGCCGATTGCCGTGGCAAGATGCCCGAAGGCAAGACGGCCGCCTATTGGCCCGGTATGTTCATCCTGTTCCGCAGCGAAAACTCGTCAAAAGTCGAGGCCGATTTCGCGCAGATCTCGATCCGCGCCAACGGCCGCGGGCAAGATATCTCGAGCGTCGAGATTCGCGAGCCGGGCTGGTGGACCCTGGGTATGTCGTTCACGCCCGACGGCCAGATCCACTACTACGCCAGCGAAGGGGTCGATGATCTGACCGAGGCAGACTATCTGGCCTCGAACTACGCCTACAACTACCAGTGCCAGTGCTTCAGCAACTTCTTTTTCAACGTTGCGAACTGGGACAACGGACAGACGTGGAGCACCCCGTGGGTGATCGATGACCCCAAAGTGTTTGTCATTCCGCCGGCAGGAGAGACGGTGGCCTCGTTGCCGCGGCGCAAGGGGCAACGCGTGCCGACCTTCCCGATTACCCACATTCACGACGCCGACAAGCCGAAGAGCAACAACCCGTTCAGCGCCCTGTTTGGCGGATCGCGGAGCGCGGGACGCGGTTCATCGCGTCGCTGATATCAAAACGATCTTGACGATGTCAATTTGACATCTTTTCGGCGCTGCGGTAGCGTCTCGCTGATCGCGGTAAGTCGTTATTTAGAAGTGGTTTAATGGTTTTCTGGTGCCCGTGGCGCCAGCTTTGCTTCTCGTTGTCGATGAACCGTGGCGCGTGTGGCGACCCGGTTCTTGCAACCAGGGAGGCCAAACCATGCTCCGCCAGACCACCGCGATACTGATTTTTGCCGCCGCTGCCGCCCAGGCTTCGGCAGGCTCCACCAACAACCTGTTCTGGCTCGCCGGCGAGATCCGCGGCCAGATGGCCGTTGTCCGGGCCCAGGCCGACGCCACGTTCTGTGGCTGTCGCGAGGCCGACGACGTCTACGACGAGTTGGAAGACCTCTGTCGACGGATGGATCGGTTCGAGGAGCGGCTTGCCTGCCCGATCGAAACGCGGGCCGATCTGCGGCGTCTGGCGTTAGAAGCCCGGCGAGTCGAGCGTCAGTCTTGCGAACTGGGAGATGCCGTTGAACGAGCCCTCCTGCGGATGCGGGTGCGGTCGAACCAGTTTGCGATACCCGCTCGAGCCGTACCCATCGGGGCGGGGCCCGGCTACGCGCGGCCCGGCTATGGTATCCCGGCTTACCCGCAACAGGGTGGTGTCGCGTTCCAGATTCGGATCGGCGGCCTGAGCGTGGGAGTTTGCGACGAAGGAGAGCTCCATGTCGCGCCGGCAACGCCGGCTTGGGCACGCGGTCAGATCGCCCAGCGCGGCGGGTATGGCTATAGCCACAGCGTCGGGCGCTTGGCGGCCTACGGACCCCGGGTGGCCCCGGCACCGGTCGTGCTAGCAAGTCCGCTTGTCGGACACAGCGATCACGAGGCCCGCGCTCTGTGCCGCCAGATGGACCGGTTGCGGCAGCTCACCGCTGCCCTTTCTCAGGTGCTCTGCTAAGGGCAAGGCAGCGATCTATCTCGGATAAATCAAACTTCCCCGCCGGGCGCTGCGTCCGGCGGGGTTGTTGGTTGATGCCCCCCTGCGATAAACAAGCGCTAGCCGATCGCGAATGCCCGCTGCCGCGGGCTGCTGTCGGTTTGGGTTCTTACCGCCCGTTCGCGCTCCTTATCCTCCCTTCCGCACGCTTCCCATGCCCCGCAATCGTACGTACGACAACGCCGCGACCGCGATCGGCGACACGCCGATGATCCGCATCAATCGCCTGGTGCCCGAGGGTCACGCGACGGTATTCGCCAAGTGCGAGTTCTTTCAGCCCCTGAACAGCGTAAAGGATCGGATCGGGGCAGCGATGATCGAGGCCGGCGAGCGCGACGGACACATCAAGCCCGACACGCACATCGTCGAACCCACCAGCGGCAACACGGGTATCGCCCTGGCGTTCGTCTGCGCGGCGAAGGGGTACAAGCTGACGCTCACCATGCCCGAGAGCATGAGCGTCGAGCGGCGGACGTTGCTCAAGGCCCTGGGGGCCCACTTGGTGCTGACCCCGGCGGCCGAGGGGATGAAGGGAGCGATCTCGCGCGCTACGGAGATGTCTGCCGAGCCGGGCTGCTGGATGCCCCAGCAGTTTGAAAACCCCGCCAACCCCGCGATCCACGAGGCCACCACCGGCCCCGAGATCTGGGAAGACTCAGCGCACGACATCGACTGCATTGTGGCCGGCGTCGGCACCGGCGGGACGATCACCGGCAGCAGCCGATACCTCAAAAAGATGAACCCCGCGTTCAAGGCGATCGCCGTCGAACCGGTCGATTCGGCGGTGATCTCGGGCGGCAAACCGGGGCCGCACAAGATCCAGGGGATCGGTGCCGGCTTCGTACCCGGGAACCTCGACACGTCGCTCGTGGACGAAGTGATTCAGGTGAGCAATGAGGAGGCCTTCTTGTGGGGGCGCCGCCTGGCGAAGGAGGAGGGGATCATGGCGGGCATCTCGAGCGGTGCCAACATGTGCGCAGCGGCAAAGGTCGCGGCGCGCCCCGAGATGGCCGGCAAGCGGATCGTCACCATCATGTGCTCACTGGGCGAACGCTACCTCTCGACGCCTCTGTTCGAAGGGCTGGCCGAGTAGGGGCAGGATGCACGTCCCCAGCGGCATCGTTTTTCCTGCACAATTTTTGGTAGCGCGCTGACTGACAGGCTAGGGTAACGCTCACCAAGAGTGGCAGCGAATTCCCCGCGGGAGCGTCCGTATCTCTTCCTACGCCTTCTATCGCATCGCGAAACGGGCGGTCAACGCTTTGCCGGCGGGGCTGCTACGGGCTCGCCCGTTCACCGTTTATGCGATCGATCTGTACGGTGCTTCAATCGGTGCTTCTATCGGTACCGCTCTCGCCCCCAACATCCAGATTGAAGAACGCCTCACCTGGATCGAACGGCCCGAACAACTGGCTCCGCTGACATCGATCAGCTCCGCAGCAACCCGCGACGCTTGGAATCCCGTCAAGCATCGGGCGCTGGCGACGCTTCGCGGCGGTGAAGCGGTGGGCGTTGCGTGGATTGCGACCGGCGGCTTTACTGAGCAGCAACTCGGCTTGCGTTATCTGCTGGCCGACGACGAGGCGTGGCTCTTCGCGGCGGCGGTGCGTTCCGACTGCCGTCGACAAGGGGTGTATGGTCGGTTGCTCGGCGAGGCGATCCGGCGGCTCACGGCAGAAGGGTACCGTCGGCTGTTGATGGGAGTGGCGATCGGAAATCGCCCCTCCCTTCGCGCGCACGAACGTGTTGGTGCCCAAGCGGTGGGGCGCGTCTTTGCGGCCCGATCGCTGGGCGTCACCGTCTGCCGAGGGCAGGGGACGGTCTCAACCCCAGCGGGGCGGCGTCTTAGCGTGGGGCGTCAAGTAACGCTCTGCGTTGGCGATCGAGCCTAGCACGCCGCCCCTCAGCGGCGGATGGCTCGCACCAAGTGGTAGCGCTTTACTTCCTCGGTCTGCAGCGAACCCCACGTGGCATCGTCAAGCTGCTGGAAGTACCACCCGGGGGTTTTTGTCACGACCAGCAAACGGCCCGCGGGCTTTAAGCTGCGTGCGGCGGCGGCCATCATGCGCTGGGCGATCGCGTGGTCGGCGTAGTACGGCGGATTGGCGATCGCCAGATCGAACGTGCCGGCCGCGGGGTATTCGCCCGTGGCGTTGCACAGCACGCGCAGGTTGGGCAGTGCATTCAGCTCAGCCCCACGCTGCGTGCACTGCACGGCTCGGGTGTGGCTATCGACCGCCAGCACCTGGGCCTGCGGTAAATGCGCCGCCAGGGCTAAAGACACCACACCGGCTCCGCAACCGATCTCGAGCACATTCTCGCCCGCGGCCTCTTCGAGCGCTTCGAGCAACCGCCGCGCGCCCGGATCAACACGCCGGTGAGAGAAAACACCGGGCCGAGAGACCGCCTGCAACAGCCGCTGTCGATCGCGAAAGGCGAACTCACACGAGAAGTCACGCCGCCGCTTCAGCGGTTGCTGCTTGACGACCGAGTAGACAACCGCGTCAGAGAATCGGTGCAATCGCACACCGGGTAGCAGCGCGTCCATCTGTTGACGCAGCCAGCTGTCGCGCGGGTTGTCGCTCGCCGCGACGAGCACGCCATCGGGGCTCAACCGTTGGGCCAGCTCTTGCAGCGTCTCGCGTGCCAGCTCCGCTTCCCCGCGCATCGAGACGGGGACCACCGCCAGATCAAACGGTTCCTCAGGGGGATCTGCGGCGCAAACGATCGAGAGATTCGCAGGCAGCGCGCTTTGTCGGGCGAGATTCGCGTGATGCTCGTCGAGCATCCAGCAGACCGCACGCCCCGCGGGGCGTTCCTCCGCCAGCGCTGCGAGCGTCTGCACGCGGCCGAGCGTAACGCCCAGCACGCGGTCGCCCGGCAAAGCCCGGGCGACCTCCAGCGCACGGGCCTCAGCAGTGCGCGGTGGGAGCATCGGTAGGCGTGCAGGAATTGAGGGAAGGGCTCGTGCGGGGACTCACGCCATGTGCTTGATGATCGCCTCGCCGAACTCGCTGCACTTGACCAGCTTGGCACCGTCCATCAGGCGTTCGAAATCGTAGGTGACCGTCTTGGCACCGATCGCGCCGTTGAGGCCCTTGATGATCAGGTCGGCCGCCTCGGTCCAGCCGAGATGGCGGAGCATCATCTCGCCCGAGAGGATCACGCTGCCGGGGTTCACTTTGTCTTGGTCGGCGTACTTGGGCGCTGTGCCGTGGGTCGCCTCGAAGATGGCGTGGCCGGTGTCGTAGTTGATGTTGCCGCCCGGGGCGATGCCGATGCCGCCGACACAGGCTGCCAGGGCGTCGGACAGATAATCGCCGTTGAGATTCAGCGTCGCGACGACGTCGTAATCGGCCGGGCGGGTGAGGATCTGCTGCAGCATGGCGTCGGCGATGACATCTTTAATAACGATGTCGCGCTGGGCACCGTGCGTGCCCTTCTTGATGACGTGCCAGGGGCCGCCGTCCAACAGTTGGGCACCGAATTCCTCTGCCGCCAGTTGATAGCCCCAGTCGCGGAAGGCCCCCTCGGTGAACTTCATGATGTTCCCCTTGTGAACCAGCGTCACCGATTCGCGATCGTTATCGATCGCGTAGTGAACGGCTGCCTTCACCAAACGCTTGGTCCCTTCGGCTGAAACCGGCTTGAGGCCCAGTCCGACCGAGTTGGGGAAGCGGACCTTCTTCCAGCGCTCGGGGAAGGCCTCCGCAAACAGCTGCTTGAACTTGTCACAGTCGGCCGAGCCCGCTTCGAACTCGATACCGGCGTAGATGTCTTCCGTGTTCTCACGGAAGATGACCATGTCGGTCAGTTCGGGCTGCTTGACCGGCGTGGGGACCCCGGTGAAGTACTGAACCGGCCGCAGGCAGGTGTACAGGTCGAGCACCTGGCGGAGCGCCACGTTCAACGAGCGGATGCCCCCGCCGACCGGTGTGGTGAGCGGGCCCTTGATGCCCACCAGGTAGGTGCGGAATGCTTCGAGCGTTGCCTCGGGCAACCACTCGCCCGTTTGCTTGAAGGCCTTCTCCCCGGCGAGAACCTCTTTCCAGGCGATCTGACGTTCGCCGCCGTAGGCCTTCTTGACCACCGCGTCGAAGACGAGCTGGCTGGCACGCCAGATGTCGGGGCCGGTGCCGTCCCCCTCGATGAACGGCACGATCGGCGTGTTCGGCACGCTGAGCTTGCCGGCTTTCATCGTAATGGGCTGAGCGGTGGCGGCGACAGACATGCAAATCACTCCTTCAACGGGGACGTATCAGCGGGCGGAACCACGGGCGGTGCCGAAGCGGTCGTGTTGGCTTCCGCTCTTAGCGAGACCTCACGACGACGTTATCACGTGGCCTTAGTAAGCTTAGGAAGCCTCGGATTCTCATTGCCGCTATAGAAAGGGTCAATGCCCGCGGGCCCGGCGACCACAGCAAGTTGCTTCCTGAGGGCCCGGCAGCGAGAATGCAGGGCTTGTGATTCATCCGGTACATTGCTGTTCTCGCCCGTCACCAAGGAACCAACCCCATGATCCAGGGCCCTCGCGGCGTCTCGCCCGCCAAAACACCGGCAATCGCGGCCTTGCCGCGTCGTCGCTTCCTGCAAACCGTCGCGGCGAGCGCCGCAGCAGTGGCTCTGCCGCGACAGGCCTGGGCGACGTCCGCCGTCACGCCGTTCAAGATCTCCCTGGCCGAGTGGTCGCTGCACACGGCAATCCGGGCTGGCGACCTGGATAATCTTGACTTCCCCCGCGTTGCCCGCGAGGAATTCGACATCGAGGCAGTCGAGTACGTCAGCGTCTTCTTTAAGGATAAGGCCCGCGACGCGACCTATCTGACCGATCTCGACACCCGCTGCCGGGATCACGGGGTTCAAAGCCTGCTGATTATGGTCGATGGGGAAGGCGATCTGGGCGATCCGAGCGACGATGCCCGCGGAAAAGCGGTGGAGAACCACCTCCGCTGGCTCGAAGCCGCCAAGCGGTTGGGGTGCCACTCGATCCGCGTAAACGCGAAATCGCAGGGGAGTTACGCCGAGCAGCTGGCCCTGGCGGCCGATGGTCTGGGGCGTCTGGGCCAACTCGCTCAGACCTTTGGCCTGAACGTGCTCGTTGAGAACCACGGCGGCCTTTCTAGCAACGGCGCTTGGCTGGCCGGCGTGATGCGGCGGGTTGGCATGGCCAATGTCGGCACGCTGCCCGACTTCGGCAACTTCCGCCTCAACGGCTGGGATGAGCCCAAGGAGGTTTGGTACGACCGCTATCAGGGGGTCACCGAGCTGATGCCCTTTGCCAAGGCCGTCTCGGCCAAGAGCCACGAGTTCAACGACCAGGGGCTCGAGGTGCGGACCGACTACGAGCGGATGATGAAGATCGTCCTGAATGCGGGCTACCGCGGCTACGTGGGCATCGAGTGGGAGGGCGAGAAGCCGGGCGAGTACGAAGGCGTGCGGCTCACGAAGCGCCTGCTCGAACGGATCCGCGACGAGCTGGCCTGAGTGGGTGCCGCGGGCCGGACCCGCGTGCTAGCAGCCGCCTGCCGCGGGATTCCTCCTGAGCCGATCAAAAAGCCGAGCCCCGCGCGGGGCTCGGCTTTTTTTTGTCGATCGGGGCGTCTCTTCCCCGATTTCTTGGAGTTGCGAGACAAAGAAACCGGGTGGACACCCGTGTCGGCGGGAAAACCTGCCGTGCCTAAAGCTTGGGCACGATCGACGTGCCCATGCGCCGGGCAGGGGCTGCCCGGATTTAGGCAGCGGGTCGATTTCGCTGTAAGTGCATGCACTCAAACGGATCAGTGGGGTCGGTTTGCCCGGGGGGGAGAATGCCAGCAGAACCGCGTGGGGCTGGAGTTGGCCCCGGCATGTCCACACGACTGGAAGGAGACGGCCGCGTGCTTACCGAATCGTCACAAGCCACCCCCCAAACCACCACCACCCCGTCGGGTCAGCCCGGTGCCCAGTATCAGCAGCTGCTGCAGATCGCTCAGCGTCTGTACCAGCAAGACCCTGACTGGGTGACGTTCTTCCGCGAGGTGTTGGGTATCGAAGGGGTGGTCCGTCGGACTTATCCCAATTTCGACGACCTGACCGAGTTTGAGAAGAGCGAAGAGTTTGCTGAGATCCAGCGGATGGTAGTCAAGCTGCGTGAGAACAAGGCCTCGGCCGACACGGAGACCGAGCCCACCCGCGTCATTACTGTCCGCTTGCCCAAGAGCATGCACGAGTACCTGCGGACCGAGGCGCACGACCTGCGGACCAGCATGAACAAGCTCTGCATCTCGAAGCTGTTGCAGACGGTCGAGCAGGAGATGATCCCCGCCGAACGGACCGCACCGCCCAAGCGTCGCAACCTGCCGGCACCGTCGCCGACGCCGGCCGCCGCCAGCACCGCCGGCGCGCCTTCGCACTCGCACCAACCGACCCTGTCGGGCGGGATGCCTTCGAGCTCGTCGCCGTTCCGCGGCACGCTCTGAGCGGGTAACGCGGACGGAACAGAGGCTGATTTGCCTATCAAGCCGCCCCGGAAAACCGCCGGGGCGGCTTTTGTGCTTGCGTCGGGGCCTGGCCGCGGGGGCCCTGTGATGCCCAGGGCGGATAGAAAAGAAAGCCGGAGAGGACCTGTAAGCCGGGTTTTGTGCCGCGCTGTTGCCAGCGTGGCGGCGACCATTCCTCTAGGGCGGCGGTTGCCCGCCGCCTCGAGCAGCCTACCCGGGGGTCGATAGCGAGTCGGGCCGACTCATGCCCCCTGTTTGGCCTTGCGTCGGGTGGGGTTTACCTAGCCGAGCGAGTCGCCCCGCCCGCTGGTGCGCTCTTACCGCACCGTTTCACCCTTACCTGTGGAACGCCTTGGCGGCGGAGCCGCTACCGTCGTTCCCATCGGCGGTTTGCTTTCTGTTGCACTTGCCCTGGCCTCGCGGCCGGTGGGAGTTACCCACCACCCTGCCCTGTGCCGCCCGGACTTTCCTCCCGTCGACGCGATGAAGCGCCAACCAGCGGTCGCCCGGTCCTCTCCGGCTGGGGAGTAGCTTAGCGTAATTTGCTTCAAGGCGAGGGTGGCGGCGAAAACGATTTAGGGCGACGCTACCGGGTAGCGAAATCCCGCTCGGTGAGGGTCGTATTAGAGTAATTGGCTGGCAGACTGTCGGTGCATCAAATCGTTATGACGCCGTTCACTGCCAGAGACCCGGTTCACTGCTACCGACCCGTCGGATCAGTTGCCAACACGCCGAACCGTGTGATGCTGAGCGGTTTTCGTCTCGCTACGGAACGTTATCGGCAACCAAAGGACAACGCATCGCACGGTGAAGTTGGTTGGGTAGTTTGGTATCTCCGGCGGAGTGCAATGCGATTCCTTACCTCCTCTAGGAGTTAATCAAATGTCCGACCCCGAGTCTCTACTCCAGCAAGTTCGTAAGCAGTATTCCGCCGTGGCGGGTTTGGGGCTCTCGAGCGATCACGCCGGCGTGCGATCTGTCGCTGAGGCGTTCGGCTACTCTGCCGAAGAGCTGGCGTCGATCCCTGCCGAGGCGAACATGGGCCTCTCGTGCGGCAATCCCCTTGCCACCGCGCTGTTGCACGCGGGTGAGGTGGTTGTTGATTTGGGTTGCGGCGGAGGGCTCGATGTGCTGCTGGCCGCGCCGAAGGTCGGCCCGACCGGCAAGGCGATCGGTATCGACATGAGCCAAGAGATGGTCAATCTCGCGCGGCGTAACGCCGAGAAGAAAGGATTAGCGAACGTCGAGTTCCACCAGTCGACCATCGACAAGCTACCGCTGGCGGAGGAGTCGGTTGATTGTGTCATCAGCAACTGCGTGATCAATCTGGCCCCCGACAAGGGGGCCGTGTTGCGTGAAGTCTTTCGGGTGCTGAAACCCGGCGGCCGGGTTGCGGTGAGCGACATCGCGCTGAAGCAGCCGTTGCCCGCCGAACTCGCCACCGATCTGTCGGCTTATATCGGCTGCATCGCGGGAGCGATTCCGATCGAAGCGTACCGCCAGATGCTCATCGATACGGGGTTTGGCGCGGTCGAAGTTCTCGACACCGGGGCTGATCTCAACGCCTACGCCAAGGCAGAGAATGCGGCCTGCTGCGTTCCGGCACCGCCGGCCTACGGGCTCCCCGTTGTCGAGGTGGGCGGTTGCTGCGGTAGCCCCAACCCCAGTGCCACTTCTGAAATTCACAGCCAGCTTGTTGAGCTATTGACTCGTTACGACGTCAACGAGTTCGCCGCAAGCGTGAGGATCTACGCGATTAAGTCCACCGCGTGAGTCCGCTTAAAGCGCATCGAAGAGCCAGACGAGAAGTCATCGCCGAGTGTTAGATCCACGCTAGCTCTTAGCAGGATTAGTGAGGCAGTATTCTTGCGGCGATTTTCTCTCCCGAATTTTTAAGTTTGCCGCAAGGGATTCATCGGGCGGCGACATCGGTTGTTATTAGGCGGTGCCCCTCGCAATCGAGTTCGCTTTGAATATCGCCCCGCAAGTCCAATGGGCGAGGGTCGTTGCGCCGCCCTTTGGTTTCCTTTGCTTCTGAGAGATCTCATGATGATCACTGCGCTTCCTGTACGCGCTGGGCTCGACGCTCGCGTTGGCCTGCTGGCCGCCACGCTTTCTTGGCTTGTTGCTGGGGTCCCGGCTGAAGCCGCCCAGGTGCTTTTCAACCCGCCCCCTTTCGCGGGGACAACCGCCCTGGAAACGCCGGGCCGGCAGATCGTTGGCAACGAAGTTTTCGTTCCCGACTTTGACTTCGCGGCCGATGTCTTTGCCTTCAATGCCGCGGCGTTTGGCATTGAATCGCTCACGCATCAGAACTCAATGGCGGCCAGTCTGCCTTCGTCGGGTGTGAATGTCATTGTGCTGCAAGACACCGACAGCGACGCCAATCCGGCCACCCCCTTCTTGGCGGGAACGGCCGCCGCGCTGATCGCGGCACAGATCGACACGCCGACCCCCGGCTTCTTTATCTATCACAACAGCAACCTAGCGATGAGCCGTCTGGTGTACTCAACCGACCTGAGCGAAACAACGTCCGACCTGAAGATCCTGGCACGACTCACGAACCCGACCGGTGCTGAGGCGATCGCGCTATTGCCGACGATCTCGGCAGCGAACTTCCAGCTGGTGCCCGAGCCGGCCAGCATGGCGCTTGTCGCCACCGCGGCCGCAACGCTGGTGCTCCGTCGCCGGGGAGCCGGCTCGCGGAGAGCGTAGCCGCTGCGGCTCGAATATCAGTTGGCAACTTCTGGGTGGGAGAAAAGAGCCGGCCGCCGGGGAACCCAGGTTCCCCAGCGGCCGGCTTAGTTTGGGGGTTGTTAGCGAATAACTTAGAAGGTGGCGGTCGGTGCCGGGGGGGTGGGCTGCGGCACCGGAGTCGACCACAGGTTCTGCGGCGTCACCGAGACATAAGTCGCTTGCCCAGTCCGCGAGTCGAGCACCAGCATCAGAGCGGTCGGTGCCGCGGAGGGCACGTAGCCAACCACCGTGGTGGTCGCGGTGGGGGCAGGCGTGCCGTTGCCGATCGAGGCTTGAACCAGCGCCACGCCGTGCTCGTTCGTCTGGGCACCTTGCAGCGGTTGGCCGTTCGACGCCAGCAGGATGTCGCCGTTCTCAAGTCCGGCCAAGTGGGCGGGGGCTCCGTGGGTGAGGCTCGTTATCCGCAAGCCGATGCCGTACTGCGTGGTGACCCGTTCGAGGCTCATGCCGAAGTACCACTGCACGCCCGGAGTGACGACCGGATGCTGCACAACGGTGGGAGCGGGGAGCGGAGTCGGGTAAACGGGCGTGGGGCAGGCGATCGGCGGGTGGGCTGGGTGATGAACGGGGGGTCGTAGGCAGGGCTTGGGCGTGGGGTGAGGGATCGGCGTCACGATCCGGGGCGTGGGCAACGAAACCCGCGGACCACCGCCAACGATTTGGCCCAGGTTGATCTTCTGGTTGCCAACTTGGATCGAGCCGGGCAGCGAAATGCCGCCGAAGTTCTTCTTGTTGCCGGCTTCGGCCGAAGCGGCGGTCAGGGCGAGTGTCAGAGCGAGGGCGACGACTGAGGCGGGGCGGTACATGGCGACATTCCAGTGCAAGTGAGTTGGGAGGGGGCCGGGCGGGGTTCGCCTCGGCTTCGCCAACCTCTTATGCTCACCCCGTGCCAGTAGTGATGTCCTAACGCCGTAAGATATTACTGAGGAATTGTTTACGGCGATTTACGAGGCATCGAGAGTTGACGGCGGCAGCAATAAATGATGTCGTAAAAGCACCATTTCTTTCGAAGGTGAAGTCATAAAGATATCTTCATTGTGTCTCTAAAGCCCGTCGGACCGACTCCTTGCTCGGGCGCTGAGCGGAAAATCACTCCCACGCGCGGGGGGAAGAGATAAGCCACGAGAGCGGGCGTTAGTTGAGACGCACCGCGGCCGCATCGCCGGCGAACAGATGCAGGCCTGCCGGACGGATCGTCAGTGGTGCCGTCTCGGGGGGCGGCCCCCCCCCATCGGCCGGCAAACGCGCGATGCAGACGGTGTCTGTCGATCCCAGGCGATAGTGCGCGAGCGTTTCGTGCCCCAACCGTTCCACAACGGTGAGCTGACCGGTCGCGAAAACCGGCGCGCTGCCCCCTGCGGGCATGAGGTCTTCAGGACGCACGCCGAGCACCGCGGGGCCCTCTTCCCGGGCACCAACGTCCCATCCGGCACCGATCTGCGGGGCGTGGAACCGCCCACGTTCGATGCGGCCTTCAACCAGATTCATCGCGGGACTGCCGACAAAGGTCGCCACAAAGCGGTTGGCGGGGCGGGTGTAAACCTCCATCGGGGGGCCCACCTGTTGGACGATGCCGTGGTTCATCAGCACGAGCCTCTGGCCGAGCGTCATCGCCTCGACTTGGTCGTGGGTCACGTAGATCATGGTGGCGTCGAGCCGGTGGTGCAGCGCGGCGATCTCGGTGCGGGTTTCTCCGCGGAGCTTGGCGTCGAGGTTCGAGAGTGGTTCGTCGAACAGGAACGCCGCGGGATCGCGGACGATGGCTCGGCCGAGCGCCACCCGTTGGCGTTGGCCCCCGGAGAGCTCGCGGGGCCGGCGGTCGAGCAGCGCCTCGATGCCCAGCATGGCCGCCGCGGTCGCCACCCGTTCGGCAATCTGTGGCTTGGGGGTGCGGCGCATCTTCAGGCCAAACGCCATGTTCTGGCGGACCGTCATGTGCGGGTAGAGCGCATAATTTTGGAACACCATGGCGATGTCTCGATCGCCCGGCTCGACTTCGTTAACCAGACGATCGCCGATGCGGATTTCGCCGGCAGAGACCTCCTCAAGACCCGCGATCATTCGCAGCGTGGTGCTCTTGCCGCACCCGCTGGGGCCGACCAGCACAACGAGCTCGCCATCGGCGATCTCGAGATCGACACCCCGAACGGCGTGGAAACCGTCGGGGTACTTCTTGTGAACACCCGTGAGAGTAACGCTGGCCACGGCAACCGCTTTGCGATGGGGGCGAAGGGAAAAGGGAAGACGACTAGGTAATTATCGTAACAAGCGGCGGGGGCAGAAGGCGACCACCGTTTGCCACAAGGGCGGGGAAGAACGTGGTGTAGACGCGGCCCGCTTTTTTTGTTGTTTGGTTTGTTGAGGAGCCGCGGGGCGGCTCGTGGTGTTCCCCATCATCGAGTTTTTCTGCTACTTCCCCCAGTTTTTGCCTCCCTCGTATTTTCGTTTCCCCCATGACGAAACGCGCTGAAACCACGGCTCCGGAGCTGGACCTGACCGACGCCATGCCGTTGCCCCGGCTGATGCTGCGGGCCTGCCGACGTGCGTCGCGACGCCGCAAGCTGATCGACTCAACGGGTGACAAGCTCACCGGCGGAGAGCTCTTGACCAAGTCGCTAGTGCTGCGGCGGCTGTTGCTGCGTCACGTGATCGGGCCCGATGAGCAACGCGTTGGGGTGCTGCTGCCGCCCGCCAATGGAGCCGTGGTGGTCAACGCGGCACTTTCGCTCGCCAAGCGCGTGGCGGTCAACCTGAACTACTCTGCCTCGGCCGAGGTGATCAACGCCTGTGTCCGAGCGGCGGGCATCCGGCACGTTCTGACCACGCAGAAAGTACTAGACAAGTTGGGCATCACGATCGACGCCGGAGTGGTGTTGCTCGAGTCCCTGCGTGACAAGGTCACGACGATGGACAAGCTTGCATCGGCTGCCGCGGCCTACGTCGCGCCGATCGGTTTGCTGGAGCAGCAACTTGGCCTGACCACGCTCCAGCTTGACGACCTAGTCACCATTATCTTCACGAGCGGCTCGACCGGCATCCCCAAGGGGGTCATGCTCAGCCATCGCAATCTCGTGGCGAATATCCGTTCGTTCGACTCGGCCGTGAACCTGCGTGCCGACGACGTGATCCTCGGCATCCTGCCCTTCTTTCACGCCTTCGGATACACGGTAACGCTGTGGGCACCGTTAGTGCTGGATCTCGGCGGGGCCTATCACTTCAATCCGCTGGATGCGCGCCAGGTTGGCAAGCTGTGCCAGGCGTCGGGGGCGACGATCTTGCTCAGCACGCCCACGTTCTTGCGATCGTATATCAAGCGCGTGCCGCCCGAGGACTTCGCTTCGCTCGAGATGGCTATTGTCGGTGCCGAGAAGCTCCCGATCGCGCTGAGCGATGCGTTCGAAGCGCGGTTCGGTGTGCGGCCCTCAGAAGGTTACGGCGCCACCGAACTGGCCCCCGTGGCGGCGGTCAACATCCCCCCCAACCGTTCCTCAGGAAAGCGACCCGATGCGTGCGAAGGCAGTATCGGCCTTCCGCTGCCGGGGGTATCGGCCCGGGTGGTACACCCGGAGACCCGCGAACTGCTCGGCGTAGATGAAGACGGCATGCTCGAGGTCGCGGGTCCCAACCGCATGGTCGGCTACCTTGATCAGCCCGAGAAGACCGCCGAAGTTGTGCGCGACGGATGGTACGTCACGGGCGATATCGCCCGCATCGACGAGCAAGGCTTTATCCACATCACGGGCCGGCAGAGTCGGTTCTCGAAGATCGGCGGCGAGATGGTGCCCCACGTGCGAATCGAGGAGGCGATCCAAGACTTTGTCGCGGGAGACGACGCCGAGCATCAAGTGGCGGTGGTGACCGCAGTTCCTGATGAGAAGAAGGGCGAGCGGCTGATCGTGGTCCACCTGCCGATGACGAAAACCCCCGCAGAGATTGCCGATCACCTGCGCGCGATCGACCTTCCAAACTTATGGATCCCCTCACAAGACAGTTTCTTGGAGGTCGAAGCGTTGCCGCTGCTGGGTTCGGGCAAGCTCGACCTGAAGGGCCTGGCTCAGCTCGCCGCGGAGCGCTTCGCGTCGGGGTGAAGAGGGCGGAGTGCTACTGACCCGTTGACGCCAAACGGAGCCGCTCGTCGCGCCGTGCGAGCGAGCGCTGGGCGGTGCGGTGGCAGACCGCGATGAACCGCGCACGCGTGGCGTCGTCCACCTCCGTGAGCTGCTCGGCCAAGCGCTGCATTCCCTCGGGGTTCTGTTCCGCGGTGCGCGAGAACAGCGACACGAAGCGCATGGTTTCCACAAAGTTGTGATCCGCGGTGCGCGTCACGAGTGGTTTGAGCGTACGCATGACCAGCTCAGCCGCGGGGCGATCCAGGCGAATAAAGGCGTCCATCTCGGTGGTGATGTGGGTGCGGCCGTTGGCTTCGCGGTGAGGGTGTGAGCGCATGACCATGACGGTCGTGGCGGTCAAAGAGGCCGGCATCGGCGGGGCCCGATAGATTCCGCGGGCGTAGGCGAGCACGTGGGTCACGCCGTTGGCTTCCTGGCGTCGATCCAGAATCTGGATGCTGCCTTGCCCGCCCGCGGCGTCGGTCGCGGAGTAGTTGTTGGGGCCGGTGCGGCGGAGGCCCACTTGGCTCACGCCCATCAGATTCCAGGTCTCGACGACCAGTTCGGGATGCTCGGCCAGATGGTCAAAGAGCTCGGCATCGCAGTCGATGACACGCGTTGGCAACCGACGAAAGAGCGTCGAGTCGTTGACGACTTCGGCGACGGCTTGCTGCTGAGCCGCGGAGAGTGCTTGCCAGGGGATCGTTTGCTGAGCGGCTTGCAACGCCGACGAACTGCTATCGCCCGTGGGGCGATCGTCGGCAGCCGTCACGCTCGCGCAGAGCATGACACAGGCCATTGCGGCATAAGGAGCAGCGCACTCTCTGCGAGCGCGCAGCGCTTTAGCAATACGGAACGCCACGATCCCCCCCGGCCGGCGCCGCTGTCGTAGGCCTCGCTTTTCAGCGGCCCCCCTCCGACAACTCGAAAACGACTTCCGTGTTGCCATCGGCTCGCGCAAGAGAGCAGCGTGAGGCAATCGGCGAATCGTTCTTTCCGACGCTGGCGTTGCTGGTACCCTGCGCTTTGACCTTGCCGTGAACCCCGCTTCCGCTTGACACTCTCCTTCATGATCGCCCGCGCCCGCACGCTGTTCGCTCTCAGTTGGATGCCGGTGTTAGGGGGCGTGCTAGCGTTGGGGTTCTACCTGGGCGTAAGGTCCCTGATCGCGGATCGGGTTGGTGTTGCCGCTCGCGAAGCCGGCACGCCTGCTTACGATGCGTTGCTAGCGTTCGATAGCGAAAGCGTCGAACGCCTGTTGGAGAACGCGATCGACCGCGATCCTCGAATCGCTGAGCCGGCTCGCAGGGCGATCGAATCCTTAGTGGATCGCTGGCGCGTGCTGGGGCGAGCGGCGGACAATTCCCGCTTGAGCGGCCGATTGGTAGCGCTCTGCGGCGCGCTTGGCAATCGGGCACAGCGTCTTAGTCGGAGCGGGGTGGTTTGGGCCGAGAGGCTCGGAAAAGAGTTGCTCCGCCAGGCGGCAACGTTGCCGCAAGAAGATCGAATGATCGTGATGGGGGCCGCGAGTGAATTGCTCAGCCAGCTGGCTGAAGTGCCGCCGATGGCAGACTTGCCCCTCGCACCCCAGCAAGACGCTTCCGTGGTGGGGCCAACTCATGGGGGTGAGCCCGTCGAGTCGCTCGTTAGTGACACAGCCCGCCGCCAAGAGGCTAACTCCGATGCCCGCCCAGCGGCCCCCGAGCCGCTTGAGACGAGCACCTTAGCCCTGGTGCCGCGCGAGCCCTTGCCACTCAACGAAGAACCTCGCTCCGGGCCGCTCGAATCGCGGGATGACTTAGCGAAAGAACCCGCAGCGTGGCGTCCCGCATGGCGCGAAGCACAGACCTTGGACTCCGGGGGTCCCGAATCTGTAGCGAAAAACCCCTCGGACGACCCCGCAAGCTTGAAGACCGAGACGCTTGATCCGGTGGTGGAAGACCTCGCGCTGCTGCGTCCGCGGACGATGACCGATCAGCAACTGATCGCCGAGCTGCTACGAGTCAGCCCGATGACATCAGAAGCGGCGACCCCGCAAGCGCGTGGTCCTGCCCCTCGCCCGGTGGCAGAAAATCCGCGCCTCGCTGAGGTCGTATCAGAACTACAGCGACGCGGCTACGAAGCGCTCCAGCGTGAGCAAGCGGTGAAGATGGTGTCCGCGAGCGTTGCGGTGCGACGGTCGTTGGTGGACGAGCTGCTGAGCTTTGGCGGGGCCGACGCGACACGCCTGATGTTGCTGCTGGCCCGTGATGAGAATGCGGGAGTTCGGGCGGAGGCGCTGCAGGCGCTCGGTGCGTCGCCGCATGCGTCGCTGGTTCGCGAGGCGCTGACGATCGCCCTGCGGGATCCGGATCCGAAGGTGGCACGGCTGGCCGACGAGCTGCGCGAGCGACTGCGCTAGCGACGCAATTCGCCCACCGGCGTGACGCGCTGCGCGGTCAGGTGATCTTTGCCATACTGCGGCATGAAGCCTCGCGATCCGCTCACGCCGACGCGCTTGCCCAGAAGGGGTGCCAGATCGACGCCGCGCGAAGCGGTGACCAGCGTAACGATTTGTCCCTCTGCTCCAACCAGGGCATGCGTAGGAGCGCCGGGCGTTGAAGAGACGACTGGTCGGAGTTTGCCGATGGCGTCGTAACCCAGCCGAGCTGCTTCGTTCTCAGAATCATCGCTGGCGGGGTTTGAGGGACTGGTCTTGGTACGGCGGACGGGAGGGGCCAGCCGCGTGGTTCCGGCTACTGCTGAGCGATTCGCGATATCGGCAAACCGATCGATCCGCGTTGCCAGATCGCGTGCGAGCGCACGCTCACGCTCGTCGGCAGCGGCCAGCGAGAGCAGATCGGCTTCCGCCCGGAGCGGTCCTAGTCGCCACGACGAAGTCGCGTTTGCGACAACCGTCGAGAGCGCAAACTCGGCTGCCGACAAGCGAGCAGCGAAGGGGGCTTCGTCCGCTTTAGATGGCGTGACTTCCGCAAGGGGGGCTCGGGGCAACGCACGGGAAGGAGTCAGCGGGGTGGCAGAAGGCGCTAGCGACGAGACTTCGGCGCTAGCGTCCGGCGCAGCAGTTACAGAACGTGCGGTGCTCGGGTAGCGCGAGGGCGAACTGCTCGGCGGGGAAGTTGCTGCGGTGGCGTGGGGCAGAGCCGGGAGCTGAAACAGCGGCGGCGGTTCGTCGGCCTCGGCCTCATGGGCGACGGTTGCTACAGAAGCGCCGGAGCGGCCCGTCTCGGTGATGCTGGCTTCACGGACCGGTGTCTCTGCGAATCGTAGGTCGGTCGTGCGGACCCAGCGGTAGTCACCTTCTGGTGGTTCGATGCGCCACCAGACCTTGCCGCTGGCTTGCTTCACACGGCTGATGAGCCGAACTCTTTCTCCCGCAGCGAGCCGGAGGGTACGTTCAGCACGGAGCCCTGCGTTGTTGCAGGCCAGGGCGTCGGCGGGCCGGAGAAGGGTTCCCCAACCGTCGGGCTCGCGCTGGACAACCTGCGCATCGATTCCACTTGTGGCGTCGGCCGGCGGGCGGATCGCGGTGAAACCGTCACGCTCAAGGTAAACAACCACCCTGGAACCCGCTTTGAGCCGACAAGCCGGCGAACGCGTTTCGGCGGAGGTCCAGCAGGTGGTGTCGTTCAAAACAATCGCTTGCGCAAGGGGCTCCGTCGCGGCCACATCGCTACCGGCGAAGAGCCCCCCGCAAAGAACAACGGCAAGCAGAGTGCCCGTCGGACACCGTGCAGCGTGAGAATTGAAAGGAAGCATGGCAGGGGCCGGGGACCGAAGGGGGGGCCGGTTGTCTTGCAAGGACGGACACGTCAGGGACGGCTCGCACGAAGTGGGTGCGAGGCGCACTAGCGAGCGTCTGTTAACAGAACCGCCACGCCGCTCCCAGGCCGGTCGGGGCCGCCGCTGCTAGCTGCGCAAGCAGTCGTCAACTACGTTGCTGTTTAGAGGACCGTAGCGATACTTATTGGCCGATAGCGGTGCGGTCTGGCGCAGGACCCCGTTCCCCCCACCCCGACTACTTCTCCTGGTTAGTGCGTCCATGAACCCCGAGCGGCTCGGCCCCTACTTTATTGATAGCCAGATCGGCAAAGGGGGCATGGGGTGCGTCTATCGGGCGACTCACCGCGACACGGGGGAGATCGCGGCGATCAAATCTTTGGCTTCCAATTTGGCGGCGAGCGAGGGCTTTCGCGATCGCTTTCAGAGCGAGATCGATTCGCTCCGCAAGCTGCGTCACGCGAGCATCGTTCGCTTGCTGGGCCATGGCGAAGAGGCGGGCCAGCTGTTCTATGCCATGGAGTTGGTGGACGGTCCGAGCCTTGAACAAGAGCTACGGCGCGGCCGTCGGTTCACCTGGCGCGAAGTGACCCAGATCGCCATCCAGATCAGCCGTGCCCTGAAGCACGCCCACGATCACGGCGTCGTCCACCGCGATATCAAACCGGCCAACCTGCTGCTGACCCCGCGTGGCGATATCAAGATTGCCGATTTCGGGATCGCTCGGCTGTTTGGCTCCACGGGCTCGACGATCGCGGGGGGCGTCTTGGGGACCGCCGACTATATGTCGCCCGAACAGGCGGCGGGCAAACCCGTCACTGCCCGGTGCGATCAATACGCCTTGGGGTGTGTCATGTACACGCTCTTGACCGGTCGGACACCGTTCCGGGCTGACGACGTCGCGGCGATGCTGCAGATGCAACGCTGGGCGATGCCCGAGTCGGTCCGGCGCTACGCTCCCGAGACGCCGGTCCAGCTGGAGCAAGCGATGCAACAACTGCTGGAGAAAGACCCAGCAGATCGGTACCCCAATACGGACGTGCTGGCGCGTCATCTGGAGGCGATGCTCAAAGCGTTTGCGCGGCCCAAAGAGGATGGCTTTGAGCTCGCCGAGGCAGAGACCCCCGCCGCGGCATCGAGCGTTCTGGATGCGGCACTGGATGAAACACGCGACGCCCACGCTGGCGATTCGCTCCTAGAAGACCAGGAGGAAGAGGAAGACGCCCTGTCGCTCGTCGAGGTCCACGAAGACTCTGGCGTTATCGAGCCCTTCACGCGCGCACCGTCGCGCTACACCGTCGTGCCCGCGAACGAGCATCAGGAAGATTCGGGCCCGATGCGCGGCTCGCTGGTGGCGATGCTGCTCTGGTTAGGGACATTGGCGGCCGCGCTGACGCTCTTTGTTTGGTGGTGGAGCCGGCCTCCTGCGGCGGATGATCTTTACGAAAGCATCCAGGCCAGTCGCGAAAGTGTGCAGGCACCGGGAACGGCCGCACGCTCCATCGAGCGTTTCCTCGACCTCTACCCGAACGATCCCCGCGCGGACGAGGTCCGCGAGTTTGGCCGTACGGTCGAGCTGCAGCAGATGCGGAACCGACGGGCTCTGTCGCTGTGGATCGGCGAGCGGTTGGGTCGCGCGGCCCAGCCCGAAGACCTGCTGTATCGCAGCACGATGCTGCAACGTGAACGTGATCCGGACGGTGCCGCTGCGGCGCTGGAGTCTTTGGCTCTGCTGGCTGAAAGTCAGGCGGTGGATGAAGGCTTGGAGGGCCAAGAGGAAGAATCTCAGCGGTTGACCGCGCTGGCCGAACTCGTTCGTTCCGAGGCGGAAGCCCTCCGCAAGAATCGCCTCGCCGAATTGGCACAGATGTTCGAGTACACGCGTGATCGGCTCGCAGCGGCCCGCAAACGGCTCCACGCGGGTGATGCCGCCGGGGCCGCCGAACTGGCCGCTGCCGTTTCCCGGGTGCTCCCCGAGAGCGACGCCACGGCTCCGCTGATCGAGCAGGCTCAACAGTTAGTCCGCGAAGCAGAATCGCTTCGAGCGAAGCCTCCTGCGAGCAGTTCCGTGCCGAACGAGGTCCAGAAACCGGCGGCAATCCCGGGCCCAATCAAGCCCTAGCGCGTGAAACTGCGTGCCTCAACCGGCGGTATGCCACGGCTTGCGAATCGCCTGTGAGTGCGCCACGCTGCTAGAGAATTTCTTCTGCCCGGATTACTCCCGTTGTTTCTGAGAACGTTGCGTTATGCCTTCGACAGACCCTCGCTACGCCAACAGTCGCGTCGCTTTTGCAACAGCCAAGCGGCTGATGCCAGGGGGCGTCAACAGTCCTGCGCGGGCGTTTGGCGCGGTGGGAGGCGAGCCCCTGTTTATCGATCACGCTGAAGGGGCTTATCTCTACGACGTCGATGGAAACCGCTACATCGACTACATCGGCTCGTGGGGACCGATGATTCTCGGCCATGCCTATCCGGCGGTGGTTCAAGGTGTTCAGCAAGCGGTTGCTCGGGGAGCAAGCTTCGGGGCCCCGACCGAAGCAGAGAGCGAGCTCGCGCAGCTGATCATCGAGATGGTGCCGAGCATTGAGCGTGTGCGGCTGGTCAGTTCGGGCACCGAGGCCGCGATGAGCGCGATTCGCTTGGCGCGGGGCTACACCGGACGCGATCGGATCATCAAATTCGCGGGCAACTATCACGGCCACGTCGATAGCCTGCTGGTGGCCGCCGGCAGCAGCGCGGCGACGCTGGGCCAGCCTAACTCTCCCGGCGTGACCGCCGGCACAGCGGCCGACACCCTGGTGCTGCCCTACAACGATCCTGCAGCTCTCGCACAGGCGTTTGCCAAGTATGGCAACGAGATTGCCGCGGTGGCGTTTGAACCAGTGTGCGGCAACATGGGCGTGATTGTGCCGAGTGCCGAATTTCTCGCTGCTCTGCAAACCATCCCCAGGACCCACGGGGCTCTGTTGCTTTGCGACGAGGTGATGACCGGCTTCCGGCTCGCGCCCGGTGGTGCCCAAGAACGATTGGGGATCGAGCCCGATCTAACGACCTTGGGAAAGATCGTGGGCGGAGGCTTGCCGGTCGGGGCCTACGGCGGCAAGTCGGAAGTGATGGCGCACGTGCTGCCCGAGGGGCCCGTGTTTCAGGCCGGCACGCTCAGCGGCAACCCCTTGGCGACCGCCGCTGGCGCGGCAACGCTGCGGGCGCTGCGCGAGACGAATCCTTACCCGCGGCTCGAAGCGATCGGTCAGCGCTTTGCCGAAGGCCTTGCCGCTGCGGCCCAAGCCGCCGGCGTGCCGCATGTTGTGCAGAGCATCGGCAGCATGGTGACGCTGTTCTTCCATAAGGGACCGGTTCGCTCTTGGGATGACGCGGCGCAGTGCGACACGGCTCTTTTCGGGCGCTTCTTTTGGGCCATGCTGGATCGCGGCGTGTATCTGCCCTGCAGCCAGTACGAGGCCTGCTTCCTCTCCGCTGCGCACAGCGACGCGGATCTCGATCACACGATCAGCGCCGCCCACGAGGCCCTTGCCGAGGCGGTTGCCGCGGGCTGAGCCTTCGGGCCAACCGCCCGGGCCGTCAGGTTGAATCCGACTGTGCCGCTTTTTCCTCGGCAGCGCTGGGCCGGCAGTAGTCGATCGTGAGCTCAAACGGCGAGATCGACCGTCCGGCAGCGACTTCGACGGCCGCCAGATGGGCCACCGCGACAGCGCTCGGTTTGGCGAGAATCGCTCGACTGGTGGAGGGCCAGTCGTCCCGCTCCGCCAGATTCGCCGCCAGCGGGCTGACAACGAGGTCGCCTTTCACGAGCTTGGACACGAAGGAGGGCAGGGTGAGGCGTTGGGTCGCAACGCCGGCTGCAGGGGATTCTCCGGCAGCGAAGTGCACCGCGAAGACTTCGCCCCGCTGGGCGTCGAGCACCCCCCAAACCGCCCCCGTGGTTTCCGCTGAGTGGGCCAGAGCGGCCAGTGTGTTGACGCCGACCACGGTGGCTCCGGCGGCATAGGCGAGCGTTTTGGCCGTGGTGACCCCCACGCGGAGACCCGTGAACGAGCCCGGGCCCGAGGCAACGGCAACCACATCGAGCGAGTGGGGCGACCAACCGTGCTCGGCCAGCAAGGCCCCGATCGCCGGTGCTAAACTTTGGGCAGACCGCTGATCCGTGCGTAATTCCGCGGAGCCAATCAGCTGGAGGGCCCCCTGAGCGGTGATCTGCGCAAGGGCGACCGAGCCGTACCGATCGGCGGTTTCCACGGCCAGCAGCCGAGTGGGCGGCTCGATCTGGTGGGGGCGAGTTTTCAGGGACATCAAATCGCCTTGCGGGCAGGCAAGCCAACAAACCCCGGCCAGGGGGCTCTGGGAACGGGCCCTCGGCTTGACCGAAGTTTTTGCCGGTTCTAGTGTTATGAGTTCGGCGGAATCTGCGATGGGGGATCGCGGCGAGCATTATTATCGATTTAGCGGCGGTCAGCCGGAAGGGCGTGTGCGTTGAAACGGGCGATCATCAGCGACATCCACGGCAATCTCGAGGCGGTAAAGACCGTCCTGAAGCACATCGCCGAGCAACGGGTCGAAGAGGTTTTCTGCCTCGGCGACGTCATCGGCTACGGGCCCAACCCGTGCGAGTGCCTCGATGCGGTGATCGACAACTGCAAGGTCGCGCTGCTTGGCAACCATGACCAAGGCGCGCTCTTTGACCCGGAAGGGTTTAACAGTGGTGCCGAGCGGGCCATTTTCTGGACCCGCGACCAGCTCGAGAATCCGCGTGCCAGCCGCGAACGCACCGACGAGCGCTGGGATTTTCTCGGCGGCCTGCCACGGATCCATCGCGATGGCTCGTGGCTGTACGTGCACGGCTCGGCCCGCAATCCGGTGAACGAGTACGTTTTTCCGGAAGACATCTACAACCAGAAGAAGATGGAGAAGCTTTTTAGCCTTGTGACGCACGCCTGCTTCCAGGGACACACGCACGTTCCCGGCGTGTTCACCGAGAGCCGCAACTTCATCACCCCCGAAGAGACCGACTACGTTTATCCGGTTACCGACCAAAAATTCATGGTGAATGTCGGATCGGTTGGTCAGCCCCGAGATGGCGATCCCCGAGCGTGCTACATCGTTCAGGAAGATCACCAGATTACGTTTCACCGCGTGGAATACGACATCAACGCGACGGCCGACCAGATCTACGCCACTCCCGAACTCGACAATTTTCTGGGTGATCGTCTGAAGCAAGGACGCTAGCGCTTCGTCTGCAAGGCCTCCGCAGCCCTCTTGGCGGCGTTTGGCTTTTTGCGGCGGTGCTTTAGCCCCACACGACACCAACCCTTCGCCCCACCCCCGTTTTTGCTGCGGTGCGTTCCGACCGCTAAGCAGCGCGGCGTTTTACCGGGCGGGCACGGCTCGGCCCGCATCCCTTTCTGGTAGCCGCCTCTCTCCCCTTTCGACCTTCGGCCCAAGTCTATGACGCCACGCGGTCCACGCGGCGACCAATCGCAGCCCTTTGATCAGCGGTTCTTGCTGTTCATGTTGTTGTCGGTCTCGATCTTGATGATGTTCGGCGGACTAGGGGCTCCGCCGCCGGTTGAACCGGCCGCCCAAGGCGCTGCCGGAAATGTCGCTAACGAGAATTCCGACGAGTTCGCTGACGAACTCGCGGAAGATGCCGACATCGCCAAGCCCTCTGCCGGGAAGACCGAGCTAAGCGCCACCGCGAGCGACCCGGACAACGCCATCGCCGCGGAAGAGGGCCCTGCCGCTGAGCCACAGAAGGTGGGCCTCGGTTCGGTCGATCCGGAGGCCCCCTACCGGATGTTGATCACGCTGGACAACGTGGGTGCCGGGGTCGAGCGGGTCGAGCTCTCCAGCCCCGACTATCGCGATCTGGACGACCGCAGCGGATATCTGGGACGGCTCGGTGCGATCGACGCTCCCACCAAGGGGGCCCAGATAACGCTGGTCGGCCGCGGCACCCCCGCTGAGCAGGCCGGTCTGCAAGTGGGTGACATCATCACCTCGATTCAGGTGACCAAAAAAGCCGAAGAAGGGCAGGCGACCGAGAAAAATTCGCTCACCTCAGCCGCAGAACTCGAAGCCGCTCTCGCGACCACCAAGCCGGGCCAGACGGTTCGGTTGGGCGTCAGCCGAACCGGCGCTAAGCAGCGTTCTGTCGAGATCAAGCTGATCCGCCAAACGCTCGATCTGATCCGCCCCGAGGCGGAGAATGTGCGGCTGCACTCTCCCGCGCTCGCGGAAACCTATCGGTCGGTCGGATCGCTGTTGGTGGGGCTCACGCGCGTTGGTTCGCTCAACACGGACGACGAAGAGATCGTGGAAGCGAATCGTCGGCTCGCCACCGAAACCTGGAACGTGGTCGAGGCGGACGAGCAGAGCGTCACGTTCAGCAAGCAACTGGCCGATCTGGGAGTGACGATCGAGAAACGCTACGTGCTGGCGCAGCTGCCCGCCGAAGGAGTCCAGAAGGCGACCCCTGCGTATCACTTCGATCTGCAGGTCTCGGTGCGCAACACCGGCACACGGGCGCAAGCGATCGGCTATGAGCTAACCGGGCCGAATGGCTTACCGATCGAAGGCCATTGGTATGCGTATAAGGTCGGCCGCGGCTTCAGCAGCTACGGCTTGCGTGACGTGGTGGTGCGCTATGCCAACGATAAATTTACCCAGATTTCTTGTGCGTCGGTGGTGAAGGGCGATGTTGATCCGATGGGGCAGGGGGCCCCGTTGGCGTACGTTGGCGTTGATGCTCAGTACTTTGCTTCGATCATCATGCCGCAAAAGCCCACGCTGACGGATGTTCGGTTCTCTGAGGTGCGCGCGGTGCTGCCCACCGCGGACCCGGGCGGCGATGTCCGCGATAGCTGGAAGAACGCCTCGTTTGTGCTCAGCCGAAAGCCCGAGAAGCTTGAACCGGGCGCAGCGGCGCTTGTCGATGACTACCGCATCTTCGCCGGACCAAAACTCCCCGAACTGCTCGCCGAGTATCGCGTTAATGACGATCCGAATCACGCGATCGATGGCGTGCTGTACTACGGTTGGTTCGGCTGGGCGGCGCGTCCGATGCTGGGTCTGCTGCATATCTTTCACTCGATTTTCGGCAACTACGGGATCGCGATCATCTTGCTGACGGTGGTGGTCCGCGGCGCCATGTTCCCGCTGAGCAAGCACCAGCAACAGAGCATGCAGAAAATGCAGCTCCTCAAACCGGAGCTGGACCGTATCACGGAACGCTACAAGTCCGACGCTCAGAAGCGGGCCGCCGCGCAGCAAGAGCTCTTCCGCAAGAACAACTACAATCCGGCAGCGGGGTGCCTGCCGATGTTCATTCAGCTGCCCATCTTTATCGGTCTGTACCGGGCCTTGGCGGTTGATGTTGAGCTGCGGCAGGCACCGCTCTTTAGCGATGCGATTCGCTTCTGTAGCAACCTGGCGGCCCCCGACATGTTCTACGACTGGTCGGCGCTGACGCCACGGTGGTGGGATAACGGGGAGGGGATGATCGCCCTGGGGCCGTACCTGAATCTGCTCCCGATTCTGTCGGTCGTGTTGTTCTTGGTGCAGTCCAAGATGACCATGCCTGAACCCACTAACGATCAGATGCGGCTGCAGCAGCAGATGATGAAGTACATGATGGGTTTCATGGGGCTGCTGCTGTTCAAAGTGGCGAGCGGACTGGCGTTGTACTTCATCGCGTCCAGCTTGTGGGGACTGGCCGAGCGCAAGCTGCTGCCCCGTCCCGCGTTGCCGGCAGGAGCGCTCGCCGCACCCGCCTCCGCGCCACTCGATAAGCCGGTGCGAACCGGTGGCAATAAGTCGCCACGAGGCGGACGCCGGGGCAAGCCGGGCGACAAGAAACGCCGCTAAGTCGGGGGAGCCTTTTCGTTTGAGTTACGTCGCCGACGAGAACGATACGATCGTCGCCGCGGCAACGCCTAACGGGCCGGCGGAGCGGGCGATTGTCCGCCTCGCCGGACCGCAGGCGGTGCAGCTTGTCGCTGGACTCGCTGATCGTTCGCTTACCACACCGGTCGCGCGACGCTTTGGGACGGTGGCGATCCGCGTGCCGATCGGCGGCGCGGCACGCGCGATCCCGTGCGACGTGTTCATCTGGCCCGACGCCCGGAGCTACACGCGACAACCGGCCGCCGAACTGCACACGGTCGGATCACCGCCGGTGGTCGAGGCCTTGATCGCGGCGTGCCTCGCCGCCGGTGCCCGACTTGCTCAGCCGGGCGAGTTTACGCTGCGGGCGTGCCTTGCCGGTCGGCTCGATCTGTTGCAGGCCGAGGCCGTGCTGGCGGTTATCGATGCCCGCCACACGACGATGCTTAGCGTCGCGCTGGAGCAGATGGCCGGCGGCCTTTCTCGGCCACTCGCCGCGTTGCGTGGCAGCCTGCTCGACCTGTTGGCCGATCTCGAAGCGGGGCTCGACTTTGTGGATGAGGAAGACGTGCGGTTTGTCGAGGCAGACGACCTAGCGCGGCGTCTCACCGAGTCGGCTGAACTCATCGAGCGGATTGCTGCTCAAACCCAGCAGCGCGGTGCAACAGCGGCGACCCCTCGGGTGGCGCTAGTGGGCCGGCCCAACGTGGGAAAAAGCCGACTGTTTAACGCCTTGGTCGAGCGCTATGGCGTTGGCGAACGCTGCCGACCGGCCCTTGTCGCGGATCAGCCCGGTGTGACCCGTGACGAGATCGTCGCCGTTTTGAGCTGTGCCGGCATGCGTTTTAGTCTGATCGATACGCCCGGCGACGACGAGGATACAGGCGACGACAAGGGCACCGGTGACGACGAGGGCACCGGCGATAACAAGGGCAGCAATCGGGCAAAGCAGCCGATCGACGTGGTGGATGAGCAGGCCCGTCAGCAAAGCCGTGCGAAGCGGGGCTCGCTCGATCTTGAGGTGTTCTGCACGCCCGCTGCGACGAGAACGGTCATCCCCGGAGGCGCTGCCGAAGCGCTTACGGTGCTCACGATGGTCGATCGCGGAGGAGCACAAGCGGCCCAGGAGGGGACGATCAACACCTCGGCGGTTACGGGGGCAGGCTTGGCTGAACTCGCCGCGGCCATCGCACAGCGTTTGGCGGATCGGACGATCGAAACCGCTTCTGCCAGCGTTGTCAGCACAACCGCTGGCCGCTGTGCCGAGAGCCTCTCCGCTGCGCGTGAGGCGTTGAAGACGGCCGCCGAGGCGGCACGCTGCGGCTACGGAGATGAGCTCGTGGCCTTCGACCTGCGTCGTGCCCTGGACGCCATTGGCCTTGTGACGGGCGAGATCGTGACAGACGAGGTGCTCGATCAGATTTTCAGCAAGTTTTGCATCGGTAAGTGAATCGCTGCCGCGCTCGGATCG
The DNA here is from genome assembly GCF_007859815.1 of Botrimarina hoheduenensis. Classification (GTDB taxonomy): domain Bacteria; phylum Planctomycetota; class Planctomycetia; order Pirellulales; family Lacipirellulaceae; genus Botrimarina; species Botrimarina hoheduenensis. The sequence continues at coordinate 253,137 of NZ_SJPH01000001.1, forward strand.
CTCTGCTAAAGAAGAGATGCCCCGCTAAGCAACCAAAGAGTCGGCGGGATCCGCTGCCTCTTGCAGGTAAGCAGACCCGCGGTAAGTGGCCGCCCAGACCAGATAGATCAAAGCGGTCACGCTCATGGCGTAAGCGAAGAAACGAAAGTAGTCGGCTCCTTCGAGAACGACGGATCCGGCTGCTTGTTGCTCCTTGATGTAGGAGTTTACCAGCACGATCATTTCGTTACCCAGCGCAACGCTGAGCCAGTAGATGCCGGTGACGAACGACTTCATCTTGGGCGGTGCCTGTGTGTAGGCGAATTCTAACGCCGTCACCGAGAGCAGCACTTCAGAAGCGGTGATGACCACGTAGGCGAGGGTTTGCCAGCTTAAGTGGGGTGTCGCGCCGGCGTCGATCTGCGACTGGATCCCGGCGATGATGAAGTACGAGAAGGGGGCGATGGCCAGCCCGACACCGATCCGGCGGAGCGGCGTTAGCGTGAGGCGGCGCTCCACTAGCGGGTACACAACTTGCGTAAAGAGCGGGATCAGCAGCATGACTAGAATCGGGTTCGCGGCCTGATGGGCAGACGCTTCGATCTCATAACCGAAAACGTTGCGATCCATGTTTTTGGCTTGCTCTACCCAGGTGGAAGTGGTTTGGTCGAAGAGACACCAGAATACGGCCAGCAGAAGGAACAAGGGGATCAGCTTCGCGACGGCCCCAATCCCCTCACGGCTCAAAGCCTCACGGAAGAAGCCGATCCCCGCGGGGGGCACGTGAACGTACTCGTTGCGGCCGAGCCAAAAGACGAGCGTCGCGATCGCCATCAGCACGCCCGGCACGCCGAAGGCCACGCCGGGCCCAAAGTTGCGTAGCAATTCGGGAGTCAACAGCGTGGAAGCGGTCGCCCCCAGGTTGATCGAGAAATAGAACCACAGGTACACCCGCGACATCAGTCGTTGGTTGCCGGCCCCAAACTGATCGCCCACATGGGCCGAAACGCACGGTTTGATGCCGCCAGTTGAGAACGCGATCAGCGCTAGCGCCCACCACAATGCCGCTTGGGGCGCAACGCCCGTCAGATGTGGCAGATCCACCAACGCCATGACCGCGTGCCCGACGCAGTAGAGAATCGAGAGCCACAGAATCGTGCGATACTTTCCCAGCAGCGTGTCGCACAAGAAGGCTCCCAGAAGCGGGAAGAAGTAAGCCGCCGTCATGAAGTTATGCTGCCAGATGGTCGCGTCCCGGATGTCCATCACCGCAGATTCTCCACCGATACTGGTTAAGTGCTCGGTCATGAACACATAGAGAATCGTTCGCATCCCGTAGAAGCTGAACCGTTCGGCGGCTTCGTTGCCAACGATATAGGGCACGCCGCGGGGCATGCGAGTTTCTTGGGGGTCGGGCGTTGTGCGGTAACGAGCGGACAACTTGGCGAACTCACGGCGGTCAGTGGGGGTAGACATCGCAACGCAAGCGGGCAGTCTAGCCGATCGGCGGGAGCCCGCCTGCCCGGGCCTGACGCTTCGCGCAAAGGGCTGATCGCATGACACTCAAGTGGAGTGTGCACGCTACCTCGAACCCCCTGCCGAAACCGTGACGGACGATTCGCCCGGCTTGCCGACCGAGTTTGTGGAGCGTTTGCGCGCAATTTTTGGCAACGAAGCCGACGCCGTGCTCGCCACGTTTGGCAGCGACCGCCGACCGGGCGTTTGGGCCAACCCGCTCCGCACGCAGCAGCCGATCGGCACCCTGCTCGCGGGACTCGGCGTCGTGTCCGAAGCGTGCCCGTGGCTGACCACCGCGGCAACCATTGCGCCCGAAGCAAAGCCCCTCGTTACGAACTCGGCAGAGGTCGCGGCGGGGGCGCTGTACGTGCAGAACCTTTCCAGCATGCTGGCTCCCTGGGTGCTCGCTCCGCAGCCCGGCGAGTCGGTGCTCGATCTGGCGGCAGCACCGGGAGGCAAGACGCTTCATCTGGCGGCCCGGATGCTTTGCGAGGGAGAACTCGCGGCGGTCGAGCCCGTAAGACCACGGCGTTTCAAGCTGAGTGCGAATCTCGAACGCTGTGGGGCGGACGGCTTTGTGCGTGTCTATCCGCACGATGGCCGCGAGGTGGGCCGTAAAACGCCGGCCCGCTTCGATGCGGTGCTGCTCGACGCGCCGTGCAGCAGCGAGGCGCGGTTCGATCCGCGCAACCCCGCGACGTTCGCGTACTGGGGACCGCGCAAGCTTGCCGAGAGTGCGCGTAAGCAGAAGTCGCTGCTACGCTCGGCACTCGACGCGACGAAGCCAGGGGGCCGGGTTCTGTATTGCACCTGCTCCTTTGCGCCCGAAGAAAACGAGCTGGTGGTAGCACACACGCTGCGCCGGATGGGGGCGGCGATCGAGCTGACCCCGCTTGAGCTGCCCGTTGCCACAGCGCGTCCGGGACTCCATAACTGGCGCGGTAAGTCCTTGCCCTCGGACCTAACAAGAACACTCCGGGTGCTGCCCGATCGGCAACTCGCCGGTTTCTATTTGGCTCTATTTGCGAAGCGCTGAACGGGTAGCCAATGCGCGACCTGCGTGCTATGCGGCTCGTAGGTGCGGCGATTGCGTTAGAGCCAGCCGAGCGCCAGATAAACCCACAGGCACACGATCACCGGGCCGAGCAGGCCCACCAGCAGCCCGCCACCAATCAGATCGCGTGTTGTAACATGACCGGATCCGTAGACGATTGCGTTGGGCGGCGTGCTGATTGGCAGGCACATGGCGGTTGAGGCGGAGAGCGCGACCGCCGCCGCCAGCCGCACATCGGAACCCGCGGTGGCCGTGAGCACGGCGATCGAGATCGGCACAACCAGGTTGGCGGTGGCGGTGTTGCTCATCAGATTCGACATGACGACCGCCACGTAGCCGAAGCCGATCGCCAGCGCTAGCGGCACTAGGCCTTCGAGCGGCAATTGACTAACGGCCCAGGTCGCGAGGCCCGTTTTTTCCATGGCCACGCCGAGTGATAGCCCTCCGGTGATGAGCAACAGGATGTCCCAGGGAAGCTTGCGAATATCGTTGCCCGACAAGATGCCACACCCGGTGAGTGAGGTGATCGGCACCAACGAGATCAGTGTGGTTGGCAATCCGTGGAGCGGGCTCGTGACCCACAATCCAACGGTAACGACAAACGTGCCCACCACGATCAACTGCCGAAGTGCCGGGATCGGCTTTCCGCCCGAGACCGACTCGAAAACGATCGGATGCTTTTCCGAAAAGGCCGAGTCGCCCAGGTAGAAGATCACCAAGTAACCCCAAGCGATGGCCAGCAGAGCAGCCGCGGGCGGCAACCCGATCATCATCCACTCTAAAAAATTGATCGGTGCGGCAGTACTGCTGAGCAGACCAGCGGCGATGGCGTTGGGAGGCGTTCCGATGACGGTCCCCATGCCGCCGATGTTGGCCGCAAACCCGACGCCCAGAGCGATCGCCTTGCTCACCCGGTCACTCGCCATGCGGGCGGCAAAGATGGGTGTCATCATCGCGAGCACTAGCGTGGCGGTCGCGGTGTTCGAGACAAACATCGACAGGACCGCTGTCACCAGCATCACCCCCAAGAGGACCCATGCGGGCTTCACACCGAAGAAGCTTAGGGCCCGCGTAGCCAACCAGCGATCGAGTCCGGTTTTTGCCGCCGACTCAGCCAGGCAGAAGCCGCCGAAGAACAGCCAGATGAGCGGGCTACCCCAGGGTGCCAGGAACATTTCCCAGTCTTTGGGGCCCGTTGCGAAGACGCCATCGGGCCGACCCAGTAGGGCGATCAGCAAGCCGATGCCGAGCAGGCTGGTGGCGAACGCGGGGATCGCCTCGGTGACCCACATGCCTGCGCAGAAAATAAGTACAAACAGCGCTCGATGTCCCGCTTCGCTAAGCCCTTCGTACACGGGCACCAGCGCGATCACGGCTGCCAGGGCAAGGCAGCCGGCGGTCGCTACAAGGGTCTTTGCCTGTGAGAACTCAAACAGACCGAGCAGACGGCGTGCTTCGTTGCGGCTGCCGTGGAACATCATGGATCGCTGGTGGGCCAGAGCGGTGGGGCAGGGCGGTGGGGCAGGGCGTGAATTCTCGGATAGCAGAGCGGGTGCGCTACCGAGGTGTCACGGGCGGGGGGCAATCCTTCGCCGTTACGGGAAGCAACGGAGGAGCAAACGATCGCCGCGAGCTCACCGTGGCTAACAAACGCAACAAAGTATGGCCGCAGTTAACTCATAGAGTTAATACATGACCGATCGGTGCGTCGAACGCAAGTTGTGTCGAATTGACGCATTCTGCGTGCTGCAATCTGCCCACTCAGATTCGTGGTCGAATCACTCGGCAGCACCGTTCAGCCGTAAAAAAACGGCCCCATCACGCAAGTTGACCAGGAGGCGTCCCCCCTCTTCCGACGGAACAATGAACACCCCGGTGCCGTCGTTTCCACTTAGCCAGCGCCGCGTTAGCAACTCGCCCGAAAGATCGCGTACCGACAACACGTGCAGATAGTCCTCGGCGCCGGTGAGGTTGAAAGCCCCATAGTGTTCTTCCTGCAAGGCAATCTCCGGTGTGCTGTCGCCGGTTAGATCGCCCACGGCAAGCGTGATCTTTGAGTAGTCGCCTTCCGCCGGGAGCTTCTCGACCCAGACCGACTCGCCATCGGCGTCAAAGAGTCCCACGAGGAAGCCGACGGTTTCCCACTCTTCGTCATAAACCTCTTGGGCGGCGACCCATTTAAGGCCCTCGGCGTCCACCAGCGGAGCGAATCCGCAGAGCGGCATCGGATCGCCATCGGGATCAAGCGAGTCAGCACCCCACTCGAGCGTTGTCTCAACGGTTGCGGAGCCGTCAAACGGGATGATCGCCAAGCGGTTCTGACCGATGGGCATCGCCAGCGCTTCATTGCCGCTCGGCAGCCGGAACCGCTGGGGACCCTCGATGCCATCGAAGTACGCATCGTCCGCGAAGGCGGCGAAACCGACCTCTTGAAGCCGGTGCTCATTAACGGGGCCAAAGCGTGCGCGGATCGCGTCGAGCCGGGCGACGCGCGCTGCGGTGACCGCCGCGATCGCCTCGGCATCGAACAGCGTTTCACCGCGACGAACCCGTTCAATCTGAGAGCGAAGTTTCGCGCCGACCTGCGATGAGTAGCCCGAGTGGACAGCTTGGATTGTTCCTTCGCGATCGATCAGCACCGTCAGAGGGATGCTGTTGGCTCCAAACGTATCGCCGACCTCTCCGCCGTTGTCCAACAACTGGGCGAAGGAGAGCTTCTTCTCCGCCACGAACGAGCGAACCGCATCAAGGTCTTCGCCCTGGTTGAGGCCGATCACTCGCACGTCGTCCCCAACGGATTCGTGGAGTTCCTGCAGCTGGGGCAAGGTCGCCACGCAGGGGCCACACCAGGTTGCCCAGAAGTCGAGCACCACGATCTTGCCGCGTAGCTCGGAGAGCCTCACGGAATCGCCCTGCAGGTTGACTAGGTCAAAGTCGGGCGCTTGCTGACCGAGCACGGGCGAGGGTTCTTCCTCTTCGGCCAGGTCTGCGTCACCCAAGAGGGTGCCCAGGAGCCGACCCACTGACTCGGCCCAGTCGTAACTTGGCGAGGCCGGATCAGCGCTGGCTTCCGCGGCGAGCTGCGATCCGGAATCCGCTTCGGCCCGCGCCGAAAGTGGCGTCATCCAAAAACCGAGGCCGGCGCAGGCCACAAATAACAGGCGGGCAAAGCAATCGAGGCTTGTCATCGGAGATCGATCGAATGAGGCTAGGAAGTCTGTCTCGTCAGCCACAGGCGTAAACCGGGGGCCCCACCACGTGCCAGACAGCTTAATCGCTTGGCACCGAGCAGAGGGGGGGACCCCTGCAAACTCCGCCCGCCGGCGTGTTGGATATTGCTTTCGCGACACCCTAATTGTGCGATTATTAACATGCGAATCCGCGTAGCGGTTGCTTGCCTGATGTTCGCTTTGGTTGGCGAATCGCGGGCGGACACCCCCCCGTTTGATCTCCCCGAAACGATTGGCTGGCGGGACGTCTTTGAGGGGATCGCCGTGGCTGAGCTCACGCTCACACAGCCGCGGCCGCTGCGGGTTCATCTGGCGAAGGTCGATCTGTTGGCCGACGGCGTATCGGTCGTTGCGAATTCAGACAACGGCGAACGACCCGACGAGGTCGATGGCTGCTACACCACGACCTTCCTCGAGCAGCAGGCTTGTCAGATCGCGATCAACGGCGCGCCTTTCGGACCGGGCCGCGCGAAGGAAGGCGAGACACAAGATGTTTCGGGACTTGTCGTTTCCCACGGCGTAGTCGTTTCGCCGATAGAAGTCCCGGGCGAGCCCGACCGAGCAGCGCTGGTCTTCCGCGGACCAACCGCCGCCATCGAGTCGCCGCCGATCGACCTCAGCGGGGTTAGCACCGCTGTGGGCGGTTTTGGAGTGGTGCTCGCACAGGGCAAAGTGGTGCGTGACGAGACGACGCCCGAAAAAGTTTTGGACGGTGTACACCCGCGTTCCGCTTTTGCCCTACGTCGCGGTGGTGCAGAACTCTTGCTGCTGGTCGTCGATGGCCGCCAACCCGGTTACAGCGAGGGCGTTACACTGGAGGAGCTGGGTAAAATGATTGGCTTGTTGGGTTACGAAGAGGGCCTGAATCTCGATGGCGGGGGAACCACCTCCCTGGCGATTGCCAACGAAACGGGCAAAGCCGTTCTCTTGAATCGTCCGATCAACGACAAGCAGCCGGGGCAGCAGCGTGTCGCGGCTAGCCATTTGGGGGTGTTCGCCAGATCACTTCCTGTGGAGAGTAAACCTACGAGCCCGTAGCCACCCGGCCGGCGTCTCGATACGCTTATTGTGCCGTAGACAGCCGCTTCTCTCGCCGAGTTCGGTACCGTCCCGCAAGCTTCGCCTCGGCTTTGTCGAGGTCGCCGAGCATCGCCCGCAAGGATTGTCCCTCAGCAACGCTTTATGTTGGTCGAGCGACTCGCAGACACCGTGAACAAGGGCTGGCGCTGGGTCCTGCTGGCCTGGTTGCTGCTTGCGGTGGGGCTCAAGATGGTGGCCCCCTCATGGCAAGCGATTGCGCTCGACGGCGATCTCGATTATCTGCCCGCCAAGGTGGATAGCTTGCAGGGAGAGGCGTTGCTCAAGGCCGCGTTCCCCGACGAGAAGTCGAAGAGCCAAGCCGTGGTGGTTCTCTCACGTGGCGGCGAGCCGATCGTGAGCGAAGATCGCCGTTTCGGTTTGCGTGTGGCAGAAGCCCTGCGCACCGCGGAGGGACTGCCGATCCTCGACGTCTGGGACGAACGCACCCAGGTTGTTGGCGACATGATGCTTGCGCGCAACGGTGCCGCAGCGATGGTGGTTGCCAACACCACCACCGGTTTAATGGATGTTGAGAACGCGCGGGTCCTTGAACGGATCGAGTCGTTGCTGGACGAGTTGCAGGTCGAGGCCCCCGAGGGGCTCGACGTCGGTCTGACCGGATCGGCGATGATCGGCGGCGACTTGCGACTCTCGATCGAAGAGAGTCTCGCCAGCACCGAGGTCGCGACGATCGTGCTCGTGCTGTTGTGCCTGATCATTATCTATCGAGCCCCGCTACTGGTGCTGATCCCACTCGCGACGATCGCGGTCTCGATGTCGGTTTCGTACGATCTGGTCGCGTTGCTCGCTGACAATTTCGGTCCGGGTGACTATCCCTGGTCCGACTTCAAGATCTTCACCACCTCCAAGATCTTCGTTGTTGTGATCCTCTTTGGGGCGGGGACCGACTACTGCTTGTTCTTGATTGCGCGCTATCGAGAAGAGCTTGCCGAAGGGGTCGATTGGTCCGTCGCACCGGGACGAGCGCTCGCGCGGGTGGGCGATGCCCTGGCGGGCAGCGCGTTCACCACCATCGTCGGCTTGGCGATGATGATCGTTGCCGAGTATGGCAAATTCTCGAACAGCGGCCCGACCATCGGTGTTTGTATTCTCGTCGCGCTCGCGGCGTGCGTGACGTTCGCTCCGGCTTTGTTGCGGGCCATGGGTCCGGTCGTCTTCTGGCCGGTGCGCCCTCCCGCGCCCGAGGAGCGTGGCAGCGGCCGTGACGCAACCGAGCCCAGCGACGCCCGGCTATGGGGAGCCGTGGCCGACATGGTGATGCGGCGTCCGGTGACGATCATGGCGCTGTCGGCATGGCTTGCTGCACCGCTGATCTACCTGGGTGCCGGTGTCGGGGTAACGCACGATTTTGTCGCGGACTTGGCGCCCGAACGGACCTCGGTGCGGGGGGCCGAGCAAGTGCGGACCTTCTTCGGCGAGGGGACGATCGCGCCGATGAAGGTGATCGCTCGTCTGGCCGACGGGACCAAGACCAAAGAGGGCGCTCCTCTGGATCTCTCCTCCAACGAGGGACGCTACGCCATTGCTCCGTTGCATTCCTTGCTGTTTGAGCAAGAAAGCGTTGCCGATGTACGCAGCTTGTATCTGCCGACGGGCGGAGACCCCAAGAAGCGGCGTTTCTTAGGCGGCGGCGCTCTGCATGACTTGGCGGTGGCCGGCAGCCCGCTCACGGCCGAGACCTTTGTCTCGCACGGGGGGGCGTACGCCGGCAAGGTGACCCAAGTGTCGCTGCTTTTATCGCAAGATCCGTTTTCGAGCGTAGCCCGCGAGCAGATGCCGAGCCTCTCAGAAGCGCTACACACCTTCGCGGAACAGGCCACCATCGAGGGGGAGCCCAACCCCTGGTTCGGGGCCGAGTTCCACTTAGTCGGGGTCACGCCGGGCATGCGCGACCTGGAGCAGGTCACCAACCGCGATCGCTGGCGGATCCAGATCGCGACCGTATCGGCCGTGTTTCTGGTGCTGCTTGTGATCCTCCGCCGACCGCTGGTCTGCGTGTACTTGATCGTAACGGTGCTACTCAGCTACTGGGTGACGCTCGGGGCGACGAGCCTCTTCTTTCAGGCGCTCTACGGCGAGGCTTTTCAGGGGCTTGATTGGAAGACGCCCATCTTCCTGTTCGTGATCCTGATCGCCGTTGGCCAAGACTACAACATCTATCTGGCAACGCGGGTCATCGAAGAACAGAACCGCTTGGGACTCAAAGCCGGTCTGCGACGCGCGATCGTCCAGACTGGTGGCATTATCACTAGCTGCGGCGTGATCATGGCCGGCACCTTTATTTCGATGGCCACGGGAACACTGCGGGGCATGGTGGAATTAGGGTTCGCCCTCGCACTCGGCGTGCTGCTGGATACGTTCTTTGTGCGGACGGTAGTCGTCCCCTGTTTCTTTGCGTTGTACGCCCGTCGCGAAGCGGATCCCGCCGAGAAGCTGACGTCTTACGACGCCTCGTCAACGCCCGCGCCGCGTTCCGCGAAGCTCTCTGCCCCCACAACCTCCTCGGTTGCCAGCTAAATTGGCGGGCTAGGCGATACGGCTCGATGCAACCCTTGGCCTGGGCAATCCGCTTCGAGGCATCGGGTAAGCGACTTTTCGATCTGCCGCTAGCCGCCTGAGGCTTAGCTGACCTCGAGGGCTGGCATCGTGCGGGGCTGTGTCAGCAGAGAAACCGCAACGAGGGTCGCAAAACCTAGCGGAATCGTGACCAAGCCGGGCTGGCTGAAGGGGGCCCAGGCGTCCGAAGCGGGCAGACCGTAGATCTTGGCGTAGGTGTCGGCCGAGAGCAGAATCCACGCCAGGGAACTAACCATGCCGATCGTGACGGCCGCGATAATGCCCTGCTTGGTGACCTTCGGCCAGAAGAGCAGCATGATCAGCGAGGGAAGATTGGCCGACGCCGCGACGCTGAACGCCCAGCCGACCAGATAGCTTACGTTCATTCCCTTGAACAAGATGCCCAACACAATCGCCAGCACCCCGACGACTACCGAGGCGCACTTGGCGACGAACACCTTGCGTTCATCCGGGAGCGGTTCGGTGAGAACGCTGTCGAGCAGGTCGTGGGTGACCGCACCGGCCGAGGCCAGGATCAGTCCGCTGACCGTTCCCAAGACGGTCGTAAAAGCGATCGCCGAGATCACCGCGAAGAGTGTGTTGCTCATGCTCTTGGCGAGCAGCGGAGCGGCCATGTTGGAATCGGTCGGGTCGAGGGCTCCGCTGGTCATGGCCCCCAGTCCCATATAGAGCGTCAAGACGTAAAAGAAGCCGATGCACGCGATACCGACGATTGTGCTCTTACGCGCTGCTGCCTCGTCCTTGACGGTGTAGTAGCGGATGAGGATGTGGGGCAAAGAGGCCGTGCCGCCGAACAGCGCGAGCATCAGCGAGATAAAGTTCAGCTTATCGAGCAGATTACCCGAGCGGATGCCGCTGAACGCCGGGTGTTCGCCCGGACGCAGCACACGTGAGCCTGCGGTCGGTTGCTGGTAGTAAACGGTGGTCACGCCGCCGTCCGGCTCCGCGATGACCGTGCTGCGCCACAAGACGATTTCGCTTTGCTGGAGCGTCGAAAAAAATCCGAGGGCCCCAAGTTTCCCCGAGGCCGTTTCGTTGTTGGGGAGCCGCTTAACACGCCCGACGGGGTGAAGGGTTGCTTCGCCCGGGCCGCGCCCCAGGGGCAAGCCGCCGATGAGGGTTCGCCCCTCAGCCGTCTTGGTGACCGATTGCCCTTCGTCGAGGACGCGGCTGCCATCCGCTTCTTCACGCAGGTTCCAGACCGTGATGGCACCGGTGGTTGCGTTGCGGGTGCGGACGAACGGGCTGCCCGACCAGCCCCCTGCGGGCGGCAAGACGGTTTCTCCCGGCAGGCCCGGGAATTCGATCAGGGCGGGACCAACGGTGTCTTCTCCGCCGCTTATCGCTGGCTGTAGAGGAAGTGTGCGGAAGGCGTACCCGTCGGCTCCGCCGTCCTCGACCGTGAAGCCTCGCCCCAGCACCATTAGGGTCAGCACCGCGCTAAAGACGACCAGCAACGCGCCCTTGAGGAACTGTACCCACGTGGTCGATACCATGCCGGCCGTCACCACGATCAGGATCACAACCGCGCCGACCATCACCACCCCGACCCAATGGGGCAGATTGAGCAGCGGCTGGACCAGCACCCCGGCACCAACCATCTGGGGGATCAGATAAAAGAGGCTCACGGCCAGCGTGCTAACGCCCGCAATGATCTTGATGCCACGTGATTGGAACCGGGCATTGAGGGCGTCGGCAAAGGTAAACTTCCCCAACCGCTTCATCGGTTCGGCAACCACCAACAGCGCGACGATCCAGCCCGCCAAGTAGCCAATCGAGTAGAGAAACCCGTCGTAGCCGTAGAAGGCAATCATGCCGCAGATGCCCAAGAACGATGCCGCCGAGAGGTAGTCGCCGGCGAAGGCGATGCCGTTCACAAACCAGGGGATCTGGCCGTGGGCCGCAAAGTATCCGGCAGCGGATTTAGCGCGCGAGCCGAAGTAAAAGCTGATCGCCAGCGTCAGCCCGACAAACGCCAAGAAGATGGCCAGGGCGGTTACAGAAACGTCGTAGATCACGGCTGGGCCTCGCTGTCTTTCGGATTCTTGGCCAGCACGCCGTAGATCGCGGCGAGTACCATCGCCAGGGCGATCAGCGCTGCGCCGGAGGTGATCGCTAGGCTCACACCGCCAAAGGGTGTGGCCTCCATCGTTTGCGGCGCGAAAGCGCTGACCATCACAAACACGGTGTAGAAAACGACATACACCGCGAACAGAACCAGCCCGAGTCGGGCGTTGGGAGAGACCATAGCGGGCCGTTTGCCGAGCGAAGCGAGAGAAGACGGACGAGGGGCCCTGGCGAAAGCCGCTGAGCCCTGGGCGACACCATAGCCAGCCGCTGGACGTCCTGGAACCCGCAAGGCTTTGCCGAGGTACCGTCAGTAGTGCGGCGGCCGTTCGTCGGTGGTTTCCTCGGCGCTGCGTTGCGTGTCGATGAGCTGCCGGGCTGCCTCTTCAAGCCGATAGAGACGCAGGGCCGTCTTGTCCGTTTCATTGCGGAGCGACGTGACCACCTCGTCCAGGTCCTGCCAAAGCTGCTGCTGATGGGTGAGCAGCTCTTCGAGCCGCACCAGATCAGCGCTGACCGGATCACCAGGCGGGGCCTGCTTACGGCAGCCAACCCACGCCAGGAGCGACCAGCCCCCAATCATTGCCAGCCCCCCCAGGGGCACGACGGCACCCAGCCAGCGAACCGAGACGGGACCCAAGGCCAGAGCATAGAGCAGCCCGCTGAACAGCACGCCGCCTGCGGTCAGCAGCCCCGCAGCGTTTTTCACTTGCTTGCCGAGCGGCGCTGCGGCGACGCTTAGCGCCAGCAGCGCCAGGGCGGTTGCCAGTTGATAACGGGCCCCGGTCTGAAAGTTGTCGACTCGGCGTGCGAGGGCCTCGCCCTCGAAGCCCCCCGCGACCAGGGTTCCTGCCAACCCGTGTTCGGCCCAGGCCCCCAGAGCTACGGCGGTGGCTCCGAGCACGCCGGCGGCGAGCAATCCTCGGTTCATCTCAGACTCGCGGGGGTGGGGGGGCGGAAACGATCGCGCGACTACTACCCCTTTAGAAACAAAAAGAGCCGCCGGCAGGCAACCCACCGGCGGCTCAAGAACGATTTTTGTCTGGCAGGGCTCGAACACCCCACAGACCCGCGCTACGGGGTCGCAAGACCCAGTCGCTGCTCCTCTTCTTCTTGGATGATGATCCGGGGCGTGACCATCATCATCAGGCTATCGGTCTCGCGGCCGATACCCACGTTGCGGAACAGTCGGTTGATGTAAGGCACCTTCGATAGCAGCGGGATGCCAAACTCTTCACGACCCTCATTGAGACGTTTGATTCCGCCGAGGAGCACCGTACCCCCGTCTGGCACGCTGACCGTGGTGACCACGGACACGAACTGGAAGGTCGGCAGCTGAACCGTTGTGCCGGCGATGATCGTGCCCTGGTCCGACGAATTGCCCTCGCTCTCGTTGGTGCCGTCGTCGTCGGTGTCGGTCGAGGAGCTCGTCGACGAGCGGTTGGTTGTGGTTTGACCATCGAACGTGAAGGTATCCACGTCGCCGATCTCGCTGAAGAACGGCACCACGGTCAACCGGACGTAGCGACGGTCGTCAGACACCACGGCCTGGATCGACATGAGCGTTCCCTCTGACAGGACGACGATCACCGGCTGCTGAGCAGCGGCAAACTCGCCGACCACCGGGATCACGCTGATGACGAAGGGCACCTGCGAGGTGTCCGAGACGAATGCCTGCTGGCCGTTGAACAAGGTCACCTTCGGAGCGTTCAGCACGTTGGTGCGTGAATCTCCCTGGGCGGCGTTGATCAAGAAGTAGGCCTCGATGTCGCTGAGAATCGCGAAACCGAACGTGGCCGCTTGCGTTGGATTGAACCCGCCGAACGTTGGCAACGCCACGTCGAAGCTGCCTTGCCGGAAGGGGACGTCCAGGTCTGCGGTAACGGTCGCCAGGTCGCCGGCGAGCGGGGCCTGGGCACCAACCACCGAGCCACGGCGCGGTGTCTCAAACGCAGCACCAACCGCCAGGTCGTCCGTGCCGACCGTGTTGTCGTTAATGTTCATATCGAAATCGATGCCGATCCGCTCGAAGAAGTCATCGCTCAAGCGGATAAAGCGAACCTCGATCGTCACCTGGAGATCTTGCAGACGACGGAGCTGCTCGAGCAGATCCGCGATCTGCTCGTGGACGGCTTGTGTCTGGCTGACAACAAGGCTGAGGTTGGTGGGGAACGGCCGGATTTCCGCCGTGCCGCCGCCGTTTTCGGCCCAAGTGTCGCTCGCAACCGTCGAGACGATCAAATCGATGAGCGAGTCAAAGTCAGCGGCCGCAGCACCGCCCAGGCCGCCAGGGCCCGTGCTGAGCGGGGTGCTGGCCGAGGGGCCGCCTGCGCCGGGGCTGAAGGCCTGCGCCATCACGTCCGGATTGTTCGAGCCGCCCGCCATGGGCATGCCCGCTTGTCGCTGGTTGGCAAGGGCAATCGGGCCGCCCCCCATCACGCCGCCCGACCCATAAGGTGCCGCGGCGAGGGCGTCGTTGATGAGCCCCTGCAGGCCAATGTTGTTGCTCGGCACGAAGTTGGGAATGGGGATCACCAAGTCGGCCACATAGTAAGTTTCCGTCTTTAGGTCGCCATCGCGGAGCGTTTGGCTGGTGACCTTGAGCACCTCATCACGGATCGTGAATCCGAGGTTGAGCGGCTCGAGGATCAGGTTCAGCGCGCTGCGAAGCGAGACCTCGCTCGACAGGTTCACGCTCACCGGCGTATCGCTCGAGACACCCTCTTGAGCCAGACCGCGCGGGTCCAGGTGGATGTTGACCCCGGCCAGCGTTGAAAGCCGATCCAGCACTTCTGCCAGCGGGCGGTCTTCATAGCGCAGCTGAACGTCGGTGTCGCGCAGCTTCTTGTAGATCTCTACCTCGCGTGGCGAGAGCGTCTTCGACTCGGAGAGGCTGCTTCGCTTCTGCATTTCTACCCAATTGTCGCCGTAGACCATTTCTTTGCCATCGAACACATTCGGGTTAGCCGAGCGCTCGATGTCGTGGCCCATGGCCCAGTTCCCCTCGTCACGTAGAGCGAGCATCTCCTCGTTCATCATCGTGCGACGCAAGAACTTGGCGTTGGTCATGATCTGCTTGGCGATCGCCCGCTCGGGGGCCAACTCAAACAGTCGTTTGGCGACCGCTTCGGCCTCGGCATAGCGATGCTCATCGACCAGCGTGTTGTAGTCTTCCACGTGTGTGGCGATGCGGTCTTCAAGCTCTTGCTCAAGCTTGTTGTCGCGCTCGATGTCGGCCATGACCGCGGCGTTCTGCTCGTCCAGCTCGATCTCGGCCCGATTCTCGTCGATGTACTTTTGGGTTTCGGCGATCGAGCGATCGATCCGCCGATTTAGTTGATCACGGGTCGTCTGCGGCAGACCGGACGAGCCGATCTGCTGCTTGGCCTGTTCGAGGATCTCGAGCGATCGGCGCGGCTCGGTCTCGCGAACACGGCGGGACTCGACCTGAGCCTGCCCCAGGGCGGTTGCCAGTTGGCTGGCAACAACCCGTTGATCGGCATTGGTGGCATCGAGCATTGATGACTCGGCGAGCGGCTCGGCTGCCGCAGGCGGCGTCCCCCCCTCGGCCGAGAGCATGCGTAGGTGAGCATCCAAACGCGAGGCAGCGCTGACCGGCAGCTCAGCGCGGCGCGTGTTGGCGGCACGGAACTTTTCAGCCGCGGCCGCCAGATCGCGGTCGCGGAGGGCCTGTTCGCCCTCGGCAAGCAGCTTCAGTGCCGAGGGGGCACCGATCGGCAGCACCTCAGAGGGAGCTGGTAATTGCGCCAAACGTGGCCCGCCGTATCCCGTGTCGGCGTAAGCAACCACCGGCTGGTTGGAGGTGTCGTCGTTCTCAGGAACGTGCAAAGCATTGGAGACCCCCGACGCGGCCCCGATCGCCGTTTGAGCCGCCGCCGTTGTCACGCCCGAGTTGGGGGTGGGCATCGGCTTGGGCATCGGCTTGCCGGCAGCCGCAGGCTGCGGCGTCGGCAGCGGGCCCTGTGCGGCCTTGAGTCGATCCAGGTCGCGGCGCGCTTTGGCGGGCGTGTCGCCCATGTGGATCATCGGATAGCGGATGCCCGCCTGCTCGCAGCGCGTCAGCAGACGCTCTGCGGCCGCCAAATCCCCGCCCGCCATGGCACGACGCGCTGCGTTAAGCGTCGCGTCTACCGCCTGGCGGTTGAGCTGGGATTGTTCGGTCGTAAGTTCTTGAGGTGGTGCGGCCTGTGACTGGGCCTCAGCGGTGACGAGCCCGATTTCGAGCGTCGCCGCGAGGGCCATAAGGACGAGCGCGTTCTTCCGTGTCGCGTTCAACTCAACTCTCCTTGTTGCGTTGGATCGCGGCAGCCGGTGGTTACCGGCTCCGTGGTCGTATTCGTTGCTATCGCTGGACGCACGGCGCGAGCCGTTGTCGGCGGTGTCCCGCCGAGCACGACAGACGCGTTGGCGCTGCCGGGATCGGTGTTCGGGCGGCGGGTAATTAACCGCGGACGAGAGAAGCGTCAACCCCGGTTTGGGGGCACCGAAAAAACAAAAGAGCTGCTAGCAGAACTTGCCCGCTAGGAGAGAGCGATCGATCACGCGGCGGAAGCAAGCGGGGAGACAATAAACGGCATGCTTCGAGCCAACGGGTGTATGGCTTAGAAATCGCCTCGTCCGCGGCCGCCCCCTTCGTTGTAGATGGCTCGGCCGCCCGCTCCAGCGCCCTGCTCATCGGCCTCGAAGACCGCTTTGTGATTGTTGATCGCTTCGGCATCGTCCAGCTGATGACGAACAAACAAGCGGCCCGAAGCGTCCATCAGCAGCGTGCGGATCGGCTTCTTGTAGTCGCGTGTGATGTCATCACCCCCGGTGAAGTCGCACAGCGTGATGCCCGTGTGAAACACGAAATCGTCCGCCTTGATGATGAACCGTTGATCGGGCGACACCACCTCGGCGTCTTGTGTCGAGTTCATCACGTTGCCGATCGGCACCGACTGTTCGATGCCCGATCGGGTCGCTCGGCCATCCTCGTCCACGTCGTAGGCTTGTACCAAGAAGGTGACGCGCCCTTCGCTGTTGGCCTGATTCTTGGCCGGCAGCTTGGCCTCGGTGATGTGGACATCGCCCGCCATGGGGATCGAGATTAGCCGACTCGGCTCGCTCCACTCCGTGAAGCGGTAGCTGCGGTACTTCTTGTCAGAAACACGAGCCGCGGCTTCGGCGTCGAGGTAGCTGCGTGAAACGAGCTGCGGGTTGTTCACGTCGGCGAGCACCAGGCGCACGCGGTAGCGATACTGGCGGCCGGGCTGAGCCGTGAAGTCAAAAAAGCGGACCATCAAAGAAGGTGTCGTGGGCTCGTCGCCGGTGCCCGGTTGTCCGGGGCTACGCGACATCGAGCGGGGCCCCATTTCTTCGCCGCGCATCGAGCGGCCACCACGCATCGAACTACCGCCACGCATCGAACTACCGCCACGCATCGAGCGGCCTCCCTCGCGGGGCATGCTTCGGCTGCCACCCAGGCGTGAAGTGCGGGGATTGAGCGACGTATTGCCGCCGAAGCCCAGCTCATCGACTCCGTCGGGCTGTTCCTCTTCCAGGGGCTCTCCCTCCAACGCTTCTAACGCGGCCTCGGTCTCAATGGCGAGCGGCACGTCGCGATGGACCACTCCCGACGGCCAGGACTCGCCCACGAGCGGTGGTAGGGGCATCGTCAAGGCGGGGTCTTCGTAAGCCGGATCCATCTGCTCTTCCGCCCCCGCCACCCATTCTTGCGTCAGCCGCTCAAGCGAGTTCTCGTTGAAGGCGGGGCCGATGGTGCGCCCCTGACCATCGGTGACCGGCACACGCGACCATTGACCGGTTTTGCCCTCACGGACCTCAGCTCGTTCGACGAAGTACCCTCGGTACATGGGGTAATCATTGGCCGGGTTGTATCCGCGCGCGTTCTCTAGCTGTTCGTTGTAGATCTTGTACTGATCAAGTAGCGGGGCCTTGGCGACCACCACGGCGCACGAGACGGTACGGATCAGCTCGTCGCCGTCCATCGAGATGCTCGAGTCTCCCCGCAGCGAGCCAGCGGGACGGAGCCCTTGGGACTCTTCCTCGGGTTGGTTGCCCGGGCGGCGACTGCCTGGCTCATCGGTGGCGTTTTCTTGTTCCTCGCGGCGGCGGCGTGCCTCTTCCGCTTCGCGCCGCTGCTCTTCCAGCTGTCTTTGGCGAATGATGTCTTCGTTGATAAACGCCATCAGTCCCGTCACCCCCACCCCCTCCACGTCTTGTGCAGCGAGCAACGGCGGATCGACGCGATCGATCGTGGGTGGCACCACCGGGCGGCTCCAGTCACGGGGCTTGGCCGGGACATAGGCGGTGCGATCGACCTCCGATGAGCTCGAGTTTGACGGATCGAACGACTTCTTGACGTTCTCTTCCGGGGCTTCCGACCAGCTGAACTGGTCCCACCGGCTGCTGGTCTGCGTTGCCTCGGTGGACAGATCGGCCGTCTTTTTCGAGTACCTCTCAATACCTGTTGAGGCGTAGAGCAGATACCCCGCTACGCCCAGCACGCCGAGCACGATGACCTTCTCGCAATGGGCGAGCAGCAGATGCTTCAAGCCGCCGGTTCGGTTGTTGTTCATCGAACGAGATTCCTGCAGTCGGTTGTTCGTAAAGGCGGAAGCGGAGAGGTGATTTGCCCCTCACACCAAGGCAACGGGGCAGGGGAAACGCCAATCAGAGCGATTCTTCGCCCCCGGCCGCTACTTCCATACGTCCCGTGTCGGGGGGATTGAAAATGTAGACCGATCCTTGCAGCACCACGTTGCTAATGTTGGGCGTGCGATCGAAGGTGATTACGTCAGCTCCGCTTCCCGTGTTGTTGCTGCCTGTGCGGAAGTTGTCAGTCCCTTCGGCGTTGATGCGCACCTGATCGACTTCAACTTGCAGCGGGGCGTTGGCCAGCTGAATGATCAGCTCGTTGAGCCAGCGGCGGTCCATTTCGAGCGACATGCGAATCGGCAGCCGCTTGTACTCAACACCAAAGCTGTAGCTGTCGGGTTCGACTGCCATCGGTAGACCCTGCGTATCGAGGTAGCGGTTGGTGAGCAGCTCAGCAGCACCTCCCCCTTCTCCCGGGAGCCCGCCACCGCCCTCACCGGGATAGCCGCGGCCGCCTTCCGAGAAACCGGCACCCCCATCGCTGAATCCGCCGCCCTCACTGAATCCGCCCCCCTCGCTGAATCCTCGGCCACCAGCTCCGTCACCAGCCTCAGGAACGTAGAGCCTTCCGGCGGTTGGCGTATCGCGGATCGCTGCGGCCCCCACCGAGAGCTCCTCAATCACTCTGACGGCCGCCTTCGACTGACGTTTCGAGCCGGTCGCCTCGTTGGTCTTGGCGATCGCAGTGAGCAGGGTTTCGTAAACCCAGAGGTCTTCTTGAGTCACCCAGATCTGAACCGACGAGGGGGTTTCTGCGAAATCCATCTGGGAACGCAGCGTGTCTTGATCGAGCCAGTCGACCATGTGCTGCGGCTCTTCGACGTCGACACCCGGGCTGCCTCCGCGCCCTCCTTCTCCCCCTTCGTCGAGGTTGCCGATACGCGAGCGTGATCGGCCCAAGCTGCTTCGACCGCCGCCAGAACCGCTGGATTCGAGCTCTTCGGCGTCGATGATTGCCAGCAGATCGGGGAACCGTTTCTTGATGTAATTCAAGTAGCGGTTGCGATAGTCCAGGCCGATCGGGTCGCCAAAGGACTTGCCCGAGAGGTGCCGAACGAAGGCGGCTCCGAGCTGATCGGGCCACTTCAAAACCGATTCCTTCTGCGAGTTGTAGAGCTCATCCCAGATGGCTTTGACCCGCGCCGCGAACTCACGATTCTCGTTGGCCTGCTTGGCGTTCACGTCTTCGTTGGGCATGAACGACTTGCCGGAAACGCTGCGCAGCTTGGAGAACTCTCCCTCGATCTTGCCCTTGGCGGCGGTGTACTGCTGTTGCAGCGCAGCGGCTGCGCTGAACCACGCCCCTACGGACAGGCCCACCACAAGCAGCGCGAGCACCCAGAAGTGGTACCGCTTGAGCCAGGTGAATGCGACGCGAAGTTGATCCATATCGAGCGACGGGCGTTAACTGTCGTGAGATTGATGAGGGCGGTTAGAGACGTTCTGCCAAAGAGCGATCCGCAGGGGGACGGCTACTCGAAGCTTTCTTCAGTGCTGGCGGTACTCTCTCCATCGCGGACGGCTTGGCGTTCGGTGCGGGGCGTTGGTTTCCAGACGAACTGGACAATGAAATCGTAGCGGCGAAGCTTCCAAAGCTCCGGCTCGTCGGGCAGACCCGCGGCACCGCGGAGCGCACCGCCTTCTTCCGAGCCCAGCCCGATCGAACGTCGGGAGCTTGATCGGCCTATCGAGGAGCGTCCGGCTCGCCCGCCCGCCGGTGAATCACTTTCTTCCGCGTCGGGGTCGGCTTCGACTTCCACGATTCGGCTGCGTGTAACCACAACCGGGAAGTCGATACCCAGCTCTTTGAAGCTGACCTCGATCATCTGGCCGCCGGGGCCGTCCGGCAGCTCGATCGTTCCGTTTTCGAGATTCTCGATGAGCGTCTCGCGGACGAAGCGCTCGCCTTCAAGAACGCCGTCGTTATGGAAATGATAGCCGGTCAGTTGGATGACCCAACCCGGGCCCGCCGGACCGCCGGCCCCTTCGCCTTCGGCCCCTGGTTCCACGCCAACATCGAACCCGCCCACGGACGGCTCGGCGTCGGCTTCTGGCGGGGCTTCTACTTCAGTCTCTTCGGCGGGTTCGGCTGGCTTGTCCGCTTCGTTCTCGCTGTCTTGCTCGGCGCGTGCGCGGAGCATGTCTTCGTACTGCGTCTGGACGCCCGTGAACCACAGAGAAAGGTCTTCAAACTGCTGGCAGTCCATCGAGCTGATGTGCAGCTCGGTCCTTTGGGTGACGTCTTCGGCCGTGCGCAGCCGTTCATCAACGGGGCGTTCGTCGCGCGGCATGGCGGCGTCGATTGCCTTGAGCAGCTCGATCCACAGCAGCTTTCCGTCGCGGTTGCTCTGAAGGTTGGTGGCGATCGTCCCCAGTTCTTCAAACTGCGTGACGAGCGTTGAGTTCTCGCTCTCGCCGCTCGACGCCTTCGAGGCAACCGCGTTCGACTGACCGAATGCCGGCTCCCAGCCATCCTTAGGATCGACCGTGCTCCAGGCACCGACGTAGCCGGCGTAGTTAGCGGCCATTGCCGCCAGCAGCACCGCTGCCGCTGCCGCGGCCCAGGGCTTCTTGGCCCGGATCAGGCGCTGAGTGACGATCTCGGCCGGCAGCAGGTTGGTCGAGATCTCGCTCTTGCCCAGACCTTGCAGGCACAGTCCGTAGGCCGGCGCAAAGCTCAGCCGATTTTCTTCAAACGCCGGCTTGGCGGTCACGCTGCCGCCCACCAGAGTCGAGAACTCGAAGTCCTCGATACCGGTGATCGAGAGGTCAAGGTTTTGTGCCAGATAACGCTGCAAACCGGGGAGTTTTGCGGCGTTGCCCAGCAGCACGACCTCGGTCGGATCGGGCGTTTTGTGATTGCTGGCGTAGAAGCCCAGCGAACGCTGGATCTCTCCCGACAGATCGCTAAAAACGGGCCGCATCGCTTGGAAGACGGCCTTGGGGTCTTCCGCCTTGGTGGCGTTGCGCTTGAGGTGTTCCGCCTTGCTGAACGTGAGCTTCAGCTCTTTGGTCAGCGCCTTGGTGAAGTGGCTTCCGCCCAGCGGGATGTTTCGCTGCCACACCCGATACCCGTTCGTGACGACCAGGTCGGTCGTGTCCACGCCGATCGAGAGCAACACGATCGGGGCCGGGGGAGCGTCGGGCCGATAGTCTTCGGCAACAAGCGGACCGATGCGGTCGAAACACGCGTAGTTGTAAACAGCCAGCGGGGTTAGCTGGATATAGTCGATCTCGATGCCGGCGTTCTGGAGCGGTTCGAGTGATCGGGCCAACTGATCGCGCTTCATCGCGAACAGCCCGATCTCGGTCTCGAGGGCAAAGCCCTCATCGACACTGCCACCGGCTAGGGTCTCGTAGTCCCAGACCACGTCTTCCAGCGCGAACGGAATCTGCTGACGGGCCTCGTACTTGACGATGTCCGGGATCTTCTTGGTTTCTACTGGCGGCAGCTTGATGAACCGCGCCAGGCCGCTCTGGCCAGGCACCGCCAGCGCTACCCGATCCCCTTTGACGTCATTGCGCGAGAGGAAGGTCGTGAGCGCCTCGCGGATCAGCTCCTCGCGATCCGAGTCGGGCTGGCTGAGAAGCTGCGGGTACTCGACATAGTCGAACGCCTCGACAACGACTTTGCGGTCGTCGGTTTCGTGCGGGCGGCAGCGCAACGCCTTGAGCGCGCAATTGCCGATGTCGATGCCCCAGATGGTGGCGGTCTTCGCCATAGATCGGTTCCGCTTTGTCGCAAGCCACGCGGTAATCAACGACCCAGTCTCGACGGGCGCAACACGCCCCCCGGCTCGGCCGATCGCCTCTACTAATAGGCATTCTAATCGCTTCCGGCAGATTGTGTAGCAAACCGGCCCCACCCGTTTGCCGGGGCGGAGGGGGGGCGGATTCGTCATAACCGGCCAATCCTCCTCCCAACAATCCGTGGGAGGGGCTATTTGAGCGTTTGGTAGCGGGCTGCCTGCGGCCGGCGGGCTCCGAGAAGCCGGACAGGTCCTGCGGGGCGGGTGGTCGGGAAGCGTCCCAGCGTGTTAGGCTGATCGCTTCCTGGCATTTGCCAAACCGCCGCCGTCCGAGTCGCTGCCCGTCGTTCTGGAATGATCGTGACCATCGACGGCCCCGCCGGGGCTGGAAAGAGCAGCGCTTCCCGTGCGCTCGCCGCACGGCTTGGCTTCCGCTTCCTAGACACCGGGGCGATGTATCGGGCGGTGACGCTCGCGGCGGTTCGTCGTGGGGTTGATCTGGAAGATGAAGAGGCTCTCGCCGCGGTCGCAGCGGACGTTGAAATCACGCTGGACGGTGCTCGGGTGCTCCTCAATGGCGAGGATGTGACCCGGGCGGTTCGCACGTTCGAAATCACCACCGCTACCCGCTACGCGGCCGATAACGCCGCGGTGCGAGCCCGCTTGGTCGAGTGGCAGCGCGAATGGGCCAACGAGACCGACGTGGTCGCTGAAGGCCGTGACCAATCGACCGTGGTCTTCCCCCATGCCGAGTGCAAGATTTTCTTGACGGCGAGCGAGGGGGTTCGAGCCGAACGCCGCTTCTTGGACCTCGTCGCTCGCGGCGAGCATGTGACCCGGCACGAAGTGCTCGAAAAGCAGCAGCAACGCGACTCACGCGATTGCACGCGGACACACGGTCCCCTGGTCAAAGCGCCCGACGCGATTGAGGTCTCGACCGACGGGCTTTCTCCAGCTGCGGTGGTGGATCGGCTGCTGGAGATCGTCGAGCGCTGCCGACCGCAGGATTCCGCCCACGCCAGCGGAATGCCTCAGCAGGGTGATCCGTCATGAGCCCTTCGGTAGACAAGCCCCTGGAGCCGCTACCTACCTACCGTCGCGGCTTGGCGAAGGCGGTTTGGTACGGCATGACGAGCACGGCCATCTGGTGCGTGGCGAAACTGGTTTATCGGCTCAGGATCGAGGGCCAGCGGCGCGTGCCGATGGAGGGCCCGGTGGTACTGGTGGCCAACCATCAGAGCCACCTCGACCCGCCGCTGGTCGGCGGGGCGACACGGCGCCAGCTGAGCTACCTGGCGCGTGATACGCTCTTCAAGGGCCCGCTAGGCTGGCTGATCCGCTCCTACGATGCCGTGCCTGTCGATCGCGACGGGAGCGGTTTGGCGGGCCTCCGCGCGACCCTCAAGCGTTTGAAACTGGGGGGGGCTGTCCTCGTTTTCCCCGAAGGAACCCGCACCCCCGACGGCGAACTGCAGCCGCTCAAGCCCGGTTTTCTGACCCTGGTACGCCGCAGCAAAGCGACCCTGGCACCGATCGGTTTCGATGGCCCGTACCATGTTTGGCCGCGCGGAGCGAAGGCCCCGCGTCTGACTGGCAGGATCGCCATGCACTATGGCGAGCCGATCGGCCCTGCCGAGGTCGCCGAGCTCGGCGACGACGATCTGCTAACGCTGGTTCGCGAACGGATAGCGACGGCGATGGTGGGTGCCCAAGCCCTTAACCGCCGCTAAGAAGGCCCCTTTTTGTTGCGCGGGTCCAAAGAATCGGGCCGGGGCCACTCTCCTTGCCGCACCAGCTGCCGCCGCCAAGAGCCCTGACAGCGATTTGCCCCACCCCTTCTGCCCCATCTCTTCTGCGGTGCCGCTGTTGTGCGCCATCGCGATAGCTGATATCGTTCGGAGCTTGGCGATCGCCGCCGATGGTGTCCATCGGACTCAGCGCGATCGCATCGATTCCTTTAGCCTTTGCGGATCGCCCCGCGCCGGCTGCCTCGGCAGCCCTGCCGCGGCACTCTCGGGCCGACTCTCGGTACGCGATCCCTACCCCCCCTGTAACACATAGCTTCATGGTCAATCGCAACCTGCTTCGCGAATTCGACGTCAACGAAGACGAACTACTCGCCGTCATGGGCGAAGAGGCCCCGGACGAGGCCTCATGGCTTGCCGGCGAAGATGTCTCGATCAACCAGATTGTTGAGGGCAAGATCGTCCGTGTGGACGGTGAGTTCGTTGTTGTCGATGTCGGCTACAAGTGCGAAGGCTTGGTTCCGCTGTCTGAGTGGCAGCCGGAGATCATCGAAGACGAATACGGATACGGATACGGCGACGACGACTACGACAGCAGCGATAGCGAAGACGACGACACACCGGTTGCCGAAGAGCCGCCGCCGGAAGTCGGACAGACCGTCCGCGTGCTGGTTGAAAACGTTGAGGACGTCGCGGGTCGTCACGATGACCGCGGGATGCTGGTCCTCAGCAAGCGCAAGGCGGAGAAGATCGAGCAGTGGATGTCCGTCATGGAGAAGGTCCATGAAGGAGACGTCGTCACCGGCACGGTCAAGCGGAAGATCAAGGGTGGTTTGCTGGTCGATATCGGCGTCAATGTCTTCCTGCCCGCGAGCCAGGTCGATATCCGTCGCCCGCACGACATCGGCGAGTACCTCGACAAAGAGATCGACTGCAAGGTTCTCAAGATCGACGAAGAGCGGCGTAACATCGTTGTGAGCCGTCGCGCGTTGATCGAAGAAGAACGCGCCGCCAAGAAATCGGACCTGCTCAAGGTTCTGCAGGTGGGAGACCTCCGCAAGGGCGTTGTCAAGAACATCGCCGACTTCGGTGCCTTCGTCGATCTGGGCGGCATCGATGGCCTGTTGCACATCACCGACATGAGCTGGGGCCGCATCAGCCACCCCAGCGAGATGGTCAAGATCGAAGACGAGCTGGAGGTCATGGTCCTCCACATCGACTACGAGCGTGAGAAGATCGCGCTGGGCCTGAAGCAGAAGAGCGCGAGCCCCTGGGAGAAGGTCCCCGCGACCTATCCCGTTGGCACCCGCATCAAGGGCCAGGTGGTCAACGTCATGTCCTACGGTGCCTTCGTCAAGCTGGAAGACGGCATCGAGGGCCTGGTGCACATCTCCGAGATGAGCTGGACCAAGCGCATCAGCCATCCGAGCGAGCTCGTGCAGGTCGACGACACCGTCGAAGTGGTGGTGCTCGGCATCAACCAAGAGAAGCAAGAAATCTCGCTCGGCATGAAGCAGACCCAGTCCAACCCGTGGGACAAGGTCGCCGAGCGTTACCCGCCCGGCCAAGAGGTCGAGGGCCGCGTGCGCAATCTCACTAACTACGGTGCCTTTATCGAGATCGAAGAGGGCATCGACGGCCTGCTGCACGTCTCAGACATGAGCTGGACCCGCAAGGTCAGCCACCCGAGCGAGGCGGTCGAGAAGGGCGACATGCTCAAGTGCAAGGTGCTTTCGGTTGATACCGAGCGTCGCCGGATCGCCCTGGGGCTCAAGCAGCTCGACGAGGACCCGTGGGTCAACGACATCCCCAACCGCTACCAACCCGGTGAGCTGGTTAAGGGCAAGGTCACCAAGATCACCAACTTCGGCGTCTTCGTCGGCTTGGAAGACGGTCTGGAAGGCCTGCTGCACATCTCCGAGCTTTCGGAAGACAAGATCGAGAACCCCGAAGAAATCTGCGCCGTTGGCGACGAGATGGAAGTCAAGGTTCTGCGGGTCGATATCAACGATCGCAAGATCGGTCTGAGCCGCAAGCGGGTCGATTGGGCCGAGGAAGCCGCTGAGGCCGAAGAGGTCGCTGTCGCGGCCGAGCCTTCCGCTGCCTCGATCGCCGCGGCCGGCAACCTCAAGGGAGGCGTCGGCTCGGGAGACGGCCCGCTGTTCAAGTCGGCCTCCACGGAAGACGATGCTGCCGACGATGCCGCAGAGTCAGCCGCAGCGGCAGCCGAAGACACGGAGAAAGAGTCCGCCGACTGATCGTCGACGGCTTTTTAGCCCGCCCAGGCGGGACCATCGCTACAACCTTCACGACGCCGCGGGACCTATCCCGCGGCGTCGTTTTCTTTGGTGCGGCCGGTGCAGCACGCACAAGCGTCGCACGGCGCCCGGTTTGCCTCGTCGTGCAGATTTCCCTCAGCAGGCGTCGATATGCCTTGCTAGCACCCCGCACCGCGGGACACCGGGAAGGCTCTGCACGAATCGTAGCGAGCTGCCTCGGTTGGAACCGCACCCGCCCCCGCGACTCCTCCACGACTATGCCCGTCGCCAAGAAACGTCCGTCCGCCAGCGCGAGTGTCCAGTCACCACTGGAGACCTACCTGCGCGAGATCAACGAGACCGCACTGCTCACCGCCGCCGACGAGCGCGAGCTGGCCGTCCGCATCGGCGCGGGCGACCTCGCCGCCCGCGACCGCATGGTCCGCGCCAACCTACGGCTGGTGGTCAACATCGCCCGCGGGTACACCGGCAAGGGCCTCGGGCTGCAGGACCTGATCGAAGAGGGCAATCTGGGGCTGCTGCGTGCCGTGGAGGGTTTCGACCCGGCGGTCGGCACCCGCTTCAGCACCTACGCCAGCTACTGGATCAAGCAATCGATCAAGCGGGCCCTGATCAACACGGGCAAAACGATCCGCATACCGGCCTACATGGTCGAACTGCTGAGCAAGTGGCGGCGTGCCTCGGCACGGCTGACCGAAGAGCTGGACCGCACGCCGACTCCGGAAGAGATCGCCCGGGTGCTGGGTCTGCCGAAGAAGAAGCTGCCGATCATCAAGAAGGCGATCAAGATCTACAACGCCACGCCCCAAACCGATCAGGCCGATGCCGGATGGACGCTGGGCGACATGGTCATGGACGAGGGGCAGCTTGCGCCGGACGAGCGCCTCCTGGAGAGCGATTCGCTCCGTCACGTGCTCGCGATGCTCAAGGAGATGGACGAGCGCGAGGCGACGATTCTCAAGCTCCGCTTCGGCCTGGGCGGCGGCGAGCCGAAGACGCTCAAGGAGATCGGCGAGCGGCTGGGCCTCACCCGCGAGCGCGTGCGTCAGATCGAGACCGAAGCCCTCGCCAAAATGGCCGCCAGCCTCGACGACCCTGCCGCGTTCGCCAGCATGATGCGGTAAAGCCTCGTCGGCAACTCCGCAGCCCATTTCAACTCTCGCGCTACCGGTAGGCTGATAACGAGCCGCCGGGGTGCTTAGCTTGGGGTCATACCGTAAGCGAAGCGCGTGAGACCGCGACGGCGGTAGTGATTCGCAAGATCACCTCCTTCCGGGGTGAGCCTGGCACCCTGCACGCCAGGAATGAGGCTTACGGCGAGCATGATCGCCCGCGGACATGTGTCGTTGCTACCCCGCTAAGCCAGCTCCAGCCCTGCGATCGTTATCGTGCGCGCCTCGCCCGCGCCCAATTCAATCCGCATAGTAATCCTTTGTGGGGGGAGCAGATGCGTGACGCGGTCGCCCCACTCGACGAGGCACAGGCCCGGCCCCGCGGCCCCGCCCACGGTAAAGTACTCGTCCGCACCCAGTTCCAAGAACTCATCGTCGTCTTTCAGACGGTAGGCGTCGAAGTGATACACCGGCACGCGGCCCGTGGTGTACTCGTTGACGAGCACAAACGTGGGGCTCGTGACTTCGTCGTGGGCACCCAGGGCGCGGACGATCGCCTGCACCAGCCGGGTTTTGCCCGCCCCCAGCGGCCCGACGAGCGAGACGACCCTGCCGACCGGCAACGTGGCCGCCAGGCGTTGGCCGAGTGCTTCGGTATCGGCTTCGCAGGCGATCGCGATAGTCTGCGTGTTCATTGGTGTTCGTACCCCATTGGCTGCAGGGGCTGTTTCACGCCGTCAGCATCCTCCAGCCACAGGCCCGGCTCTGCCGTTATCACGCCCACAGGGTAGGCCTGCGGAAAGACGCCGGGCTGCAAGCGCGCGGCCTCTTCCGGCGGCAGCGCAAAAAGCAGCTCGAAGTCCTCGCCATCGGCGAGGGCGTGGTCGAGCGCTGTTCGGCCGCTGGCTGCGGCGCTTTGATGCGCGGCGGGAGTGAGGGGGATCGCCGTGGCGTAAAGCAGAGCACCGACCCCGCTGGCAACCGCCATCCGATGCAGATCGAGCGCCAGCCCATCGCTGATGTCGAGCATCGCATGGAGCGAGAACGCCGCGTGCAGCGCGAGGGCTTCCGACACGCGGGGCGTAAAGTCGAGATGCTTGCCTGCGAGGCTGCCGCCCAGCGGGCCCGTCACGCAGAGCACATCGCCCGGCTGAGCGCCGCTGCGGAGCACCACTCCGCGGGAAGAGGGCTCGCCGAGGGCCGTGACCGCCACCACCAGCGGGCCGGGTCCCGTGTTGGTGTCGCCCCCCACGAGGGGGCAGTCCCAGCGTTCAGTGAGCGGCAGCATGCCCTCGATAATCTGCTGACCCAAGCGGGGATCGGCTCCGCGTGGCAGCGCGAGGCTCACCAGCGCGCCCCGCGGCTGCGCTGCCATCGCCGCTAGATCGCTCAGATTGACGGCTAAGGCTTTGTAGCCGATCTGAGAGGGCGTGTGCTTAGCGCTGAGGAAGTGGACCCCCTCGATCAGCAGGTCGGCCGTGGCGACAACCTGCGGGGTATCCAAAGCCACCAGCGCGGCGTCGTCACCGATGCCCGGCCGCAGCCGCCGCGAGCTGGGCAGGTGGCTCGATAGCCAGCGGACGAAGTCGTGTTCCATGCCCGGCAGCGTAAACCCACACCGCCGCTCCGCCCAGCCGCCACCGTCCTATCGAGCGGCCGGCGTCGTACTTGCGGTCAGCGTCTGCTTTAGCGACGGACCGCCGCTGAGCGGACGCTTGCCACGGGCATCTCGCCGAACAGCGTCTCACCGTCACGCAGCACGTAGAATTTCACGGCCGGCATGGTAGCCAGCGTGCGGTTGGTGACGATGTAGCGGATATCATCTTCAGAGGCGGTTTCCCAGCGGTGCATGCCCACCAGGATGTCGCCCGCGACGATCCCCTTTTGGGCGGCCGGGCTGCCGGCACGGACATCGAGCACCCGCATGCCGCCGCGATACTTCGTGTTCAGAGAAGCAAAGGTTGAACGCGGCTCGACGTCGAGCGCCAGGCCGAGAACTTCCCAGGCGGCATCGTCTTCGTCAGCAGCAACGGCAATGGGCTCGGTGTCGAGAACAGGGCTGTCGGCCCCCCGCTGGGCGAGTGCCATCCGCAGTTCCAGACGACGCTCTCCGCGACGAACAGCCACCGGCAGGGCCTCGCCCACGCGCTGGCCCAGCAGAGCACGCTCCACGTCGAGCGAACGCTGAACCTGTGCCCCGGCAACCTGTTCAATCCGGTCGCCCACACGGATGCCCGAGCGGGCCGCGGGGCTGCCCTTGGCAACGCCGCTGACCGTTACCGCGCCGTCGCGGGCGACACCGGTCGTTACACCGTGCCACTTGCTTTCAAGCCGCTCGACACTCATCAGATTGGCGGTCACTTTCAGCGCGTCGTCCACGGGGATCGCGAACCCGATCCCCTGAGCGCCGGCCCGCACCGCGACGTTGACCCCAACCATGCGGCCTTCAATATTCAGCAGCGGGCCACCTGAGTTGCCCGGATTGATGCTCGCGTCCGTCTGGATCAGGTCGTCGTACGACTGGGTGTCGCTCACCTGCACGTCGCGTCCCAGCGCGGAGATGATCCCGCGGGTGACGGTGTGCTCGTAGCCGTAAGCGTTGCCGACCGCGATGACGGTTTCGCCGGTCATCAGGTCGGCCGAGGAACCGATCTCGATCGTCGGCAGCGACCGACCCGCATCGATCTTGATGACCGCCAGGTCGGTTTTGCGATCGTTGGCAACCAGCCTGGCAATGCGCACCGAGCCGTCGTCGAGCGTGACACGAATCTGGCGAACGCCGTCCACAACGTGAAAATTGGTGAGGACATAGCCACGGCCATCAACCACCACGCCCGTACCCATGCCGTTCACCTGCCGCGTGGCCCCGGCAACGCCCTTGTCGGTGTCGGCAACGGTTTTGCGGCCCTGGATGTTCACGACCGAAGGACGGACGTTTTGGACCGCCCGAACGATGGGCGACATCCGCAGTTCCGACACCTCGGCCTGGGCCGGCGGCGAAACAAGCAGTGCCAGCATCGAGAGCAGGCAGGTTCCGGCGGCGCCGATCGGGTGCAGGCGTCGGGTTGTCGAATTTCGCATCGGCGGCGGCGGGGGTATCGGCGGGAGCGATCTGTTAGCCAGCCGCGCCACGGTGCGATGGCGCGGCTTGTTACGGCCGGACCGGTCGGGTCGGCACGTTGTCAGATCGGTCCCCCTCACATCCGGCTCCAGCGGCAGAACCCGAAGCCCTCACAGTCGGCCTAAGTTCACACTCAGTTCTCGCGCTGTTCAACAGAACGTCTCACGCCGTGATCAGTAGTTGGCCGGAACCATCCCGCGCGGCGCAGAAAAGGGCGGCTTTGTGGGAGCCGGAAAGAACCGGCCGGGGGGCCCCGGAAACTCGCTGACCGCTGCCGGGCGGCGCAGCAGCGGGGCCTGGTCCGGGGCACCAAGGGTTAGAGCCGGTGGTCCGTACCCTGTGGCGTCGCTGACTGCGTTGCCGGCCGTGTCGCCGTAGGGGTCGCTGTCGGGGCCACAAGCGGCCCCCTCGGCCAGCGGCCACTCACGCTGGAAATAGCCCAGCACGTCTTCCGTGACCGACCCGCCGCCACAAGTGCCGCTCGCCGCACCGCACGGAGCCAAGGCGCACCCAGAGGGGGCTCCCAGCAGGGCCGCTAGCAAGAGGGTTGCGGAGGACTTTTGCATTTCTGCCGTTGATCGCCTGAACCGAGGCGCGCACCCCGTGGCGCGTCTACAAATAGGCGAATCGGCTCCGCCGACCCCGCGTCTTCGGCAAAATCTGCGCAACCGGCAAGGCTTGCCTATTTCTGGCCGCTCCCCGCAAGCGGTAGCTCAGCTAGCGGACGCGTGTTCGCGACGTCAGCGGCCGTAAGTCCGGCCCGACGGGCCTGCTGAACCCCGTGCCGCAACACGCCGAATCCGCTTACGCTGTGGGCGTCGGAGCTGATCACAATCCCCACGCCGCGGGCCTTGGCCGCCGCACAGTGTTGGTCATCCAGATCCAAACGCAGGGGGTTGGCGTTCAGCTCGAGCAGCTTGCCGTGTTCCGCGGCAGCAGCGATCAGCTCATCGACATCCAGATCGTAGGGCGGGCGTTTGTTGATCAGCCGACCGGTGGGGTGGGCGATGATCGCAACGGCCGGGTGCGCGATCGCGCCGAGCAGACGCGCCATGATCTTCGCGCGGGTCTGGCTCTGGCCGTAGTGCAGGCTGGCGATGACCCAGTCCGCCTCGGCGAGCACATCGTCGGGCAGATCCATGCCCCCCGCTTCGAGAATATCGCATTCGATGCCGCGGAGCACGCGAAAGGCATTCCCCTCGTCAGCCAACCGCTGATTAACTCGATCGATCTCTCGCCACTGGGCTCGCAATCGCTCAGGATCTAAACCGTGCGCCATGGTAACGCGTTGCGAGTGGTCGGTGATCGCGATGTACTCGAGTCCCCGTTCTTGAGCGGCCGCGACCATCTCGTCCAAGGTGGCCGCGCCGTCGGTGGCGCTGGTGTGCATGTGCAAATCGCCACGCAGGTCGGACAACTCGACCAGCGGCGCGAGCTCGCCCGCTTCTGCTTCGGCAAACTCTCCGCGTGCTTCGCGCCGTTCGGGCGGAAACAGGGGCAGCTTGATCGCGGCGTAGACGCTCGCTTCATCGCGGCCTGCGACCGCGTGAGCCGGATCGTTGTCGGGGTGATCCGCCGGAAAGACGCCCCACTCGTTGAGGCGCAGTCCGAGCGCCTTGGCCCTGCCACGCACTTCGACATTGTGTTCCTTTGAACCGGTGAAATACTGCAGGGCCGCGCCGAAAGCATCGCTCGGAACGATCCGCAGATCAATCTGGAGCCCCGACTCCAGCCGGACCGACATTTTGGTTTCGCCGCGGGCGATGGTCTCGGTGACCCCCTCGAAATCACCGAAGCGATCCATCACGCGGGCAACCCGATCGGGCAGCATCGCCGGGCCGATATCGACAAGCAAATCAAGATCGCCAATCGTTTCTTTGCCGCGTCGGTAGCTGCCTGCCGGTTCGCGGCGCTGGATCGCTGGTTCTGCATCGAGATGCTCCAGCAAGCGCGCCACCACCAGATCGGCATCGGCCCATCGCAAACGCTCGCCGGCCGCGGCGGCGTGGGCGATGCCCGCCAGCAGGGCTTCTTCGGTCTTCTTGCCGAAGCCCTTCACGGCGCGGACCTGTTCGGCCTCGCACGCGGCTTTGAGTTGTTCCAACGAGGCGATGCCCAGTTCTTTGTGCAAGGCCGCCGCTTTCTTGGGTCCGAGCCCCGGCACCCGCAGCAGCTCCAGCACGCCCGGTGCCACTTGCTCGCGGAGTTCGTCCAGCAGTGACAGGCGTCCCGACTCGGCTAGTTCGAGAATCTTCTCGGCCAGGTCCTTGCCGATGCCGTCGAGCTCGGTGAGGGCCGATGCCCCTTGATCGGTCGCGATCGCAGCCAGGCTCTGTGTCGCGTCTTTGACTTTGCGGGCCCCGTTGCGATAGGCACGCACCCGGAAGGGGTTGGCCCCCTGAAATTCGAGCAGGTCCGCGATCGTGTCAAACGCGGCCGCAATCTCGCGATTGGTCATTTCTGTTTTGCCGAGCAACAGGAAATCGTGCGGGAGAACGGATGGAAGGCGGGGGGCTCGGTTGTGTCGAGCCGACTGCCTCGGTAGAGAAAGGCCCCCCCGAGAAAAACGTAGACGCGCGGGCCGCCCCTTCGCTAGGCTGTAATCACGGAGAGGATCGTCGCTGGTAGGGTAGGACGTTCGTTCGCGTCCGAGCCCGTTGCAGCAACCCCGTAAGGAACTTTTCGTGGCGACTCGCCAAATAAAGCTACGGATCGTTCTAACGCTTGGCGGACTGCTCGCCTTGGCTGAGGTACAAGCCACAGGGCCGACTACCCAACTGGCTCCCCAATCGGCTCCCCAACCCGTTCTTGGCGCGACCGTTCAGACTGTCTCGGCCACGATCGGCATTGATGACGGCAGCCCCGCTTCAGTAGCGCGCACGATCGATCAACTGGTGGAAGCGATCGCTCGTGAGCAGGGGGTTACTCCCGGCCCGCTCGCCAACGACGCCCGCTTCTTGCGACGGGCTTCGCTCGATCTGTGCGGCGTGATCCCGCGTGTCTCCGACACGCTCGACTATGCCGCGGATCAGGACTTGGAAAAACGCGCGCGGGCCGTGCGCAAGTTTGTTCGCTCGCCCCGCTACGCGACGCATCTGGCAACCACCTGGGCTGACCTGCTGATCCCGGCCGACCGAGGCGACTTCGCGCAGCGGCTCAACGCGGTCGGTCTAGAGAACTGGTTGCGCGATCGGTTTGCCCGCAACGTGCGTTACGACAACGTGGTCTACGATCTGCTGGTGGCGACCGATGCGGGGCAGCTTGGTCCCGCCTCTTACTTTAGCGCCCACGAACTGATGCCCGAGCGGCTCGCCGCGAATTCATCACGCCTGTTGTTGGGAGTCAGCCTCGACTGTGCCCAATGCCACGACCACCCGTTCACCGACTGGAAGCAGACCGACTTTTGGGGCTATGCGGCGTTCTTTGCCCGTGTCCGCGCCGACAACGCGATGATGCGGCCCGGTGGAGCAACGCGCATTATCGATTCCGATCGTGGCGAGGTGCGGCTACCAGGCGATGACGCGGGCGAACCCATCCCCCCGCGTCCGCTCGGGGGGGAGGTGGTCGAAGACTCAAGTTATGAGTCGCGTCGCGAGCAACTCGCACTGTGGATGGCCGAGCGAGACAACCCGTACCTTGCCCGCGCGGCGGTCAATGCGGTGTGGCGGAAGATGCTCGGTCGCGGGCTCGTCGAGGAGATCCGGGCCGACGGCGCGCACCATCCCGCCACGCACGCGAGACTGCTCGATGAAATCGCCGATGCGTTTGTTGCAGCGGGTTTTGATCTACGCTGGCTGCACGAAACGATCGCGCTCACCGACGCTTACGCGCGACAGAGCACGAGTGAGTCCGATTCGGCCCCGGCGAAAGCCTTCGTGGCCATGCCCCCCCGAAGACTCTCGGCCGAGCAGCTTTACGACTCGTTAAGCCGATTGGCACGCCCCGCAATCACCGAGGATCCGTTTAGCCCCAACCCCGCCCGCGAGGCCTTCGTTCAGCGGATGCGGTCGGGAGGCGAAGACCCCCTTGCCTACACCGGCAGCACGCTCCAAGCGCTGGTCATGCTCAACGGCAGCACCGTGCAAGCAACCGCTGAACCAGCCGAGAGCGGGCTGACTGCCGCGCTCGAGGCACCCTACCTGTCAGACCGCGAGCGTATCGAGCTGGTCTTCATGGCGACGCTGGGCAGGCCGCCGCTGGAAAAAGAGGACCACATCTTTAGCGAGCATCTCCGCGCGGTCGGTGACGATCCCGCACATCGTGCGGCAGCGCTAAGCGATTTTTTGTGGGCTTTGGCAAACTCGACCGAGATGGCGTTCAACCACTAAGTGGCAGAAGATCCTCCGTTAGCTCCCCCACTCTTTCAGGGGTTTCCCCATGCAGCGTCCTCACAGCATCAGCCGACGCGATTGGCTAAGGCACAGCGGCCTAGGGCTGGTTGGGGCGAGTCTCAGCGGCTGGTTCCCGCGACTTGCACAAGCTGCCGCCGCGACCGGACTCGCCCCGCGTCGGCAAGCGATCCTGCTGTGGATGGCCGGGGGACCCAGCCAGCTCGATACATTCGACATGAAGCCCGACCACGCCAACGGCGGCCTCCTCAAGGAAGCCGCGACGAACGTTCCCGGGCTGCGTTTTAGCGAACATCTGCCCAAGCTTGCTCAGCAGGCCGATCGTCTGGGCGTCATCCGTTCGATCGTTTCCAAAGAGGGAGACCACGCCCGCGCAACCCAGCTTGCGCGCACCGGGCACGCGCCCGGCGGGGAGATCGACTACCCCTCGATCGCTTGCTCACTTGCGGGGGAGCTGCCCGCACCGCGTGACGGGCTACCGCCGCATATCGCGATTGCTTCCCCCGCTTTTGCTGCTGGCGGTTTTGGACCGGGCTTCTTGGGCCCGCGCAGGACCCCCGCCGCAGTAGAAGCTCGGCAGGCAGCATCGGAGGGTTATGCGTCGCTCCAGGTCGAGAATCTCGATCTGCCCGGCGGCGTCGATGCCCAGCGCTTCGCGCACCGCGAACGGCTCTGGCAAACGCTCCAGTCCGAGTTCTTGCACGATCAGACTACCGGCGCTCTCGCCTCGCATGACGGCCTTCATCGCGAAGCCATCAAGCTGATGCAGGGCTCGGCGCGGGAGGCGTTTAACCTAGACGCCGAGTCGGCGGTGGTTCGCGACGCCTATGGCCGGGGGCGTTTCGGGCAAGGTTGTCTGTTAGCGCGCCGGCTCATTGAACGGGGCGTCCCTTTTGTCGAAGTAACGCTGGGCGGGCAAGACCTGGGGTGGGACACTCATGCCGACGGCTTCCGCCAGGTTCAGCGGCTCTCGGAAGAGCTCGACAACGGTTGGGGGACTTTGATGCAAGAACTTGCCAGCCGTGGGTTGCTAGAAACGACCACCATTTTGTGCATAGGTGAATTCGGTCGCACCCCGCGGATCAACGATGCGGGCGGTCGCGATCACTTCCCTGATGCTTGGAGTTGTGTGCTGGGCGGCGGCGGCGTGGCGGGGGGCCAGGCCTACGGCAGCACCAGCGAAGACGGCATGACGGTGGTGGACGGCAAGGTTAGTGTGGCCGAAGTGCTCGCCACGTTTGCCGCGGCTTTGGGAATTGATCCGGCAACCGAGAACGTTGCGGGCGGCGATCGGCCGATCAAGATCTCTGAGGCCGAGCCGATTGCGGAGCTGCTCGCGTGAGCGATCGCATGAGCGGCTCATCGGGCGTGTGGGTAGGCCGCCGCAGCGGCCTACTCGGCGTGCTTGCTAGTGGGGTGTTGTTCTCGCTGGTCGGTTGCGGCTCGTCGCCCCCGCCGGCTCCTGCGGTGACGCCCCAGCAGAGCGAACGGCCTCAGTCGTCTTCAAAATCCGCAGCGGTACCGGATGCCACGGCAGAGGCGAATTCGCAACTGCCTGCGAGATCGGTCGCTCAAGAAGACCCGCCTGCCAGCGCGCAGGCGACGACGATCAAGCCCGAGCGTATTGTTCTGTTTACGCCCGATGGTCCGCTCCTCGTCGATCTTGTGCTTGCGATCGACGGACTTCCACAGCAGCAGGCTGTTCGTGAATTTGCGGCAGCGCTAATCGAGGCGGTCGATGCCAACCACGATGGCAAAGCCGAGTGGGGTGAGCTGCAAAACACGGAAGTTCGCAGTCGTCTGGCCGTGCTTGGAGAACAAACTTTTGACGACACGGCGTTGAAAGATGCCCGCCGCAACTTCGACTCCGACGGCGATGGCATGCTCGATCCGGAGGAAGCGCTTGCTTGGCTCGAGCGCAGCGCAGATAGCGTAGCGCCACGCATGCTGCCTCGACTGACCGGCGACCGGGCCTTTGAGCCCGATCCACGTGGTGCCACGACTTGGGGGGTGCTGGATGCTGATGCCGACGGGCTGCTTTCGACGGATGAGATACAGAACGCCCCGCAGCGGCTGTTTGGTCGCGACGCCAATGATGACCTGATTGTCGCCCAGCAAGAGATGCTGGGACTCAACGACTTGCAGCGGCAAAGAGAGCAGCAGCTGGGTCAGGAACGCACTGCGCCCGTGGGGGCGGCTTATCGCGCGGGCCTGTTTCTGCGGACCGACAGCGATCCGCTTGATGTGCGTTCGGCTCTGACCTTACTTGTCCCGACCGGCATTGTGGCCCGGAGCACTTTTGCCGCTGCCGCACCCTTATTCGACCGTCTTGATCGCGATGCGGATCAGGCACTGCGCGATGAAGAGTGGCGTACACTAGCAACGCTTCCGCCAGCGATCCGCTGGGAGGTTTTCTATCGCCAATCGGTCTACGATCAGCCCGATCAAGCTTCGCGTTCCGAGGTAAATCGAGCCCCGAGACAAGCAGCGTCGCTCGAAAGCCGCTGCGAGCTTGTGACACCCCACGATGTTGATCCGGCGATCGAGCTGCAAGCGGTCACCGCGAACGGTTTTGGCGCGCAGTTGCCACGCGGCAAGGTGGCTTTTGTGGCGATCGATAACGCCCGCGATCTCGGGGCAGAGTATCAGCCGCTGTTGGCGGCTCTTGCCAACGACACCGATGGCAAACTAACCCGCGCCGAGTATCAGGCGCTGCAGAGCGGTCGGGGAGCGGCTGACTTCGAGCAATTCGGAGCCGGCGCCGACAACGCCCTCGACGCCGAAGAATTGGACGCTTACCTGCGGTTTGCCTCGGCGCGGTCGCGACTACCAATCGGGGTGACCGTTACCGCCGGAGATGATCCGCTCTTTGGGGTCCTCGATACCAATGGTGACAAGCGACTGGCCGAACCTGAGTTGGCGGTAGCCGTCGAAAAGTTATTCGGCCTTGCCGGGCAAGATGGCGTGCTTCAGCCTCGTGAGGTGCCTTGGCAGATGAATGTTACCGTGCTCCGCGGTGCCGCGGGTCTCAACCGCTACATGGAAGGGCCCGTTGCGGGCAGCGCACGCCCCACGTCAGCAGTAGCGCCACGCTGGTTTCGCGGTGCCGACTACAACGGCGACGGTGTCGTGAGCCGCCGTGAGCATGTCGGTCCAGCGAGCGCCTTTTTAGTGCTCGATCACGACAACGACGGTTTCGTGACCCTGGATGAGGCCCTCGCGAGCACCGCCGCCACGGCCCCAGAGATTTACAGCAAAGCCGCGGCGAGCGATAAGTAGGTCGCCAGCGTCGCTAGATCGGTCAGCGTTAAAGTGATCGGTCCAGCGGCGATGCGTGGGTCGGTTCGCAGCATGTGCAAAGTCAACGGCACGAGCACGCCTAAACCGGTTGCAAGCGTGACGGTCGTAGCAATCGTTGCCAGCAAGCAGACCGCCAAGGCGCTGTCCCCCTTCCAGAGCACCGCCACTCCGGCAATGGCGGCCGCACAGGCAACGCCCAGCAAAGCTCCGACCGGCAACTCGTGGGCGATCGCCCCGAGAAGCCGCCGGAAACGCATGCGCCCCCGGCTGTGGTGCGCTTGCAGCGTCAGCGTCAGTGATTGGATGCTGACACTTTCCGCGAGGGCGAGAACCACCGGGATAAAAGCGGCGACCGCAACAGCGCGGGCCAGCACTCCTTCAAAGGCGTCCGCCACCACTGCCGCGGCAAGTCCTCCGCCGACGTTGCACATCAGCCAGGGCAACCGGCGGCGGAAAGCCGCTGCCGGCGTCGCCCGGCGGACCTCCTCCAGACGAACACCGATGATCTGAAAAAAATCGTTCGCTTCTTCCTCTTCCGCGTCGTGCAGTGCGACTGTGCTCATCTCCTCGGCGTAAACATGCACGTCAACCACACCGACCATGCGTCCCGCTTGGTCAATCACCGGCAACGCTAGCAGGCGGTGCAAGAGGAAGAACTCACAGGCGTCGGCCAAAGTGGCAGAAGAGGGCAGGCTGACAACCCGCTGCACCATGATCTCACGCACCCGCTGATGCGGTTCGCTGAGCAGCAGGGTGCGAGTCGGTAGCACGCCTACAAGTCGCTCTTCATCATCGACCACGTAGAAGTAGAGCACGCGTTGGTCGATGTTCGATCGCCGCGCCTCGACAAGCGCATCGGCCACCGTCAGCCCTGCCCCGACCCGGATAAACTCGGATCGCGTGTGGAGCAGTACATTGTCTTCTAAGTGAGCGACGGCCACAGCGCCCTCCTCGGCGCACCCGGCGGAGGCGCGAATCGCTCACGCCGCCAATCCGAGCAAGGGTTATTCGTCTTCCGTCGGCGGCGGGCGGTAGCCCCGCTGGGTGGCGACAGTAATACGATTGCCTCGCTCGTTAAACGAAACCTCTTCCATGTAGGCGCGAATCAGAAGCATGCCGCGCCCGCCGAGCGCCTCAAGATTTTCATCAGCAGTGCAGTCCGCAACCTCGGTCGGGATGAACCCGTGTCCCTCATCTTCGACCGACATCCAAAAACGCTCAGCGCTGACTCGGCACAAGACCTGAACCTTTTTTTCAGGGTCGCTGCCGTTGCCGTGGCGGATGGCATTGGTGAGCGTTTCTTCCAGCGTCATCTGCACGCCGAAGTAGTCTCTCCCGTCCCACCCGAGCTGCGCTAGGTGAGCGAGTACCTCGTTCAGCAGGGGCAAGTGCGCGCCGAGTCGGCTCTCGAAACGGGCCTCGGTGGTCCACGCCCATTCCCCGGTCACGCTCAGTTACCTCGCACCCGGTTAATGGCGTTAGGGGGTTCGAATGGGGGGGCGTGAACGCCCCAGATGGCCTGGGAGGGTGGCTACAGCACCGCGAGAGCGTCCGCCTCGTCATCCTTAATCGTAAAGAGCTTCGTGAGCTTGGTGATCATGAAGACCTCGTAGATCTCGGGCCGAATGTTGGTCAGCACGAGCTTGGCCTTCTTGCCACGCGACTTCTTCTCAAAGCTGATCAGTTTGCCGAGCGCCGCGCTCGACAGGAACTCAACCTCGCCGAAGTTCAGAACGATCTTTGCGCGATTGTCACGCTCGACCAGGTCGTAGAGCTCTTGGCCCAACTCCTGGATCTCTTGTTCGTCGATGATCTTGGAGTCGTTGAACGTGACGACCGAGATGTCGCCCGATTCGTTGATGCTGATTCGACGCGGCGTGCTCATCGGCGGTACGGCTTTCGAGGCGGGGACCTGGGCGGCGGCCCAGCGGTCGCGGGGACCACAGGCCTGGAACCGACCGATCCTATCGCTCTGCTCACCGGTGTCAACGCGCCCCGCTGCCGGAGCGGGATTTGGCCCCGCCTAACCGGGTCGTCTCATCACTAGGCTGTGAAAAAAGAGAACCGCACCGATCGATACCAGCGACCAGCCCAGCCAGTCGGGCGGGCGGACAACCTTGGGCGGCAGGTTGGCCGGCAAGGCGGGAGTAGCACCGGCCATCGCCGCCAGGGGGTCGGCGCTGGCCATGGCGCGTTGCGCTAAAAAGCGCGTCGCCTCGGGAGTCAGCTCATAGGCCTGCACCATCCGCAGCTGCATTCCCAGCAGCACCAGGATGATGGCGAGAAATAGAAACTGGTTGCGATTCATTTCCATGAGAATGCCCTCCTGCCAGAACCGGCGGAGCCGCGATGCGGAGAACGCACGCGGTGGCTCTGGGGCTGCCTATAAGATCGGCTCCGCAGGCGGGTCGCGCCCCGCCCGAGCGGGGCGCGACAACCTGTGCGGATCATTCTCATCGTAGGGCCCCCATCAGGCCCCCCGCGGGGGCATCCGCAGGGGGGCGGGGTTAGCGACGCCCGGCGCGGGCGACTTGCAGCCTCGCCACCCGTCCCGCAAGCACTCCGTCGCTCCATAGCCCGGCGTCGGCCAGAGCCTCTTCGACGGCACCCTCTTCGTCGGGCTGGTCAGCGATAACGGTGAGAAGAGCGTCTTCTATCTCAGCCAGACCACTCGCAGAGAGCAGGAGCAGGGCCGAGTCGGTCGCGTCTTCCGGGGCGACGGTCTCCGTGATCGCGGAGCCGGTCGAAGTCGAGAGCGAGAAGCCCAACGGATCCACCCCGAGCAGTGCCGACGACAGCAGGGGCCCGCTCGACGAGCCCGCCAACGCCAGCGCGGAGGTCGTGGAACGGGGCAGGAGATAGTCTTCCACCTCGCCAGCGATCGCTTCGCCCGTGTAGCCGATGTTGAAGGGTCCCCAGCGGAACCGAGCCGCCAGCGTGGTGGCGGTCGTGTCCACCGCGGCCGTCACGATGGCCGCGATTCTGGTTGTCGTCCCGGAGCTGAGGCCGCGGTTGACGAAGAGGTGTTCGCCAGCGTCGTCCCAGTCGCCGTCGTCGTTGAAATCGACCCAGGCGTTGAGCGAGGCACCCTGTCCGAAGGCGAGAATATCGAATTCGATCAGCCCGCCGGAAACGATCTCGGTGGTCACTAGCGTGACGCCATCATCAAACGCGTCGGGGATCTGGGCGTCGATTTCCTTTGTGACGCCAGCTCCCAAACGGATCGGATTGGGGGCCCCGATGTTCGCGCGGTGGCGGGCACCATCCTGGGCAAAGAAGACCGGGAAACGCGGATCGTTCAGGCTGCCGTAGTCGAACACCACGTTGTCGATCAGCGCGAAGTTCAGGTTGTTGAGCACCTGTCCGCTACCCGCGACACCGTTGTACTCGCCCGAGAGAGGATTCTCAAAGTTAACAATCGCGGGCACGCCGGCATCGACACGCACGCTGTAGGAACCGTTGACGGTTTGGATGAGCGTGTAAGCCCCGGCGGCGTCGGTAATGGCCAGGGTCTCGGTACCGGAGTCGAACAGATTGTCGCCGTCGGCGTCGAGGAAGATCGGGATGCCGGCGAAGCGCGCCTCGCCCGCGTCGGGCACGCCGTTGTCGTTGACGTCGTCGTAGGCGACTCCGCTAAAGATGGCACCCGCCCCGGGGGCAGCACCGGCGATCTTCAAGCGGAAGTCGGCGTTGACCGTGCCATCGGCAATGAGCGTGACGGTCTGCATGCCGGTTGCCGGATCGAACGCCTCGAAGGCGGCGGGGATATCCCCCAGGTCGATCGAAACGATCTGCATCTCGCCCCCGCCCACTTCGGTCCGGCGGAGCGAGTAGACGCCGTTGGCGTCGGTCGTGGCGGTCGCGATCTGCACGCCCGTGCCGTTATCAAACTCGATCGCAACATCGACGCCGGCCACGGCGAAGTCCGAGCCATCGAACACGTTGTTGTTGTTCGCATCCACGTAGACGCGACCAACGATATCCGCGCTGGACGGTTCAGGCGTGAGCAGGAAGTTGACGTCCTTGATGATCGTGCGACCATCGCCCGCTCGGAACCCTTCGTCAATAATGTTGACGCGATAAGAAGCCGATGTCCCCGCCGGCGTGGCGGTAATCTCGCCATCGATTCCGTTCACCAATCCTGAGTAGTCGGAGCGGTAGAGCCGATCGTTAAGCGCCGACGTCTGCGAGGCACCGCGGTAATCGGTCAGCGAGATGTCGTAGCTGAAGACGGGCACGACCTCGACACCGTTGACGATCCGTTTGTTGGCGTCGAACCACAGGAAGTAATCCTCAAATTGTAGATCGACCGTTCCCCAGCCGCCGAGCAGATCTCCTAGTTCACCGTTGTTGACGCCACCGTCCGAGCCATCGTATCCGTTCACCCAACCCGAGGGGCGTGAGGTGGCTCCCCAGTTGTTCAACAGCAGATTCAGGTCACCGTTGTTAACGCGGCCATCGGCATTAAAATCACCGCGGAGCGGTCCGGCGGGCAGCGCGGGGGCTTCGGGCGTGGCCTCCACATCGAAGTAATAGTTGCCGTCGCTACCGGTGGTGAAGAACTGCTCTTTGCCGGTCTGGGCGTCGGCGGTGCCGACGATATTGCCGGCGAAGTCGTAATAGGTGGCGTACTGCTCCGCCACGACCGTCACGCCCGAGGCGAAGCTCTCTTGGCTGTAGTCGAAGTTGCGGTAGCGGACGTTCTCCTCAATCGCGGTGGTGGGGTTGTCCGTTACGAAGCTCGTATCGGCGGTGAAGAACGCGTTGGTAAAGAGCGGGTCCAGCAGCGCTTTGACGCGGGCGATGGCAGCGGTTTGCTCTGGAAGCAGCGGGTCGAGCGCGCTGAGCTCTCCCAGATCGATCAGCTCGTAGTCTTGCATCGAGATCACCAGATACTCGAAGCGGGTTCCCGTGTCGGGGTCCTCGGTCACATAACGATTATCGCTGTAGGTGACCGAGTCCGTTTCGTCATCCAAAACGAACGTGAGTCGCGCTGAGTAGTCGTTGTCCGTGGTGCCGTCCATGTCGGCGTCGTCATTGCGATCGAGATCGATATCGAGCGTCGCGAACTCAACGTAGCGGTTGAAGTTGAAGTTTGAGTCGAGATCCAGGCCGGCGATGTCCTGCTTGTTGTCATCGATGCCGATCTTGCCCTGGATCCGGTTGCCTGTCGCTTTGGTGCCGTGGATGCTGACCTCGATCTGACCGCCGAAGAGAACCTCGCCAAAGCCGTAGTTCTCGACAACGAGGCTCCAACCGCCACCGTCGGCGCTGAAGAGCTCGCCCCAGTGCCGGTTCGAGGTCCAGGTCCAAGCCTGTCCGCCAACAAATGCCGACTCGGAATCAACAGCGCCGACGTTCTGTATGTCTGAACCGGGGATGCTGTTGGGAATGAGGTGCGGTCCAACGAAATTGTCGATGACCTCAATCGAGGGGCTCAGGGCGCCCTGCACTCCCTGCGGGTTGCGATTGATTTGTAAACGATTGTCAACGGGCTTGCGCGCGGCGTTGAGTTCCGATTGCGTGCCGTCGGGGGCGACGAGCGTTAGACGCAGGTGATCAATATCGCCCGACTGGATCGTCGTCCGAACTTCGATCCACTCGATCGAAAGATCGCCGTTTTCGATGCTCGGATCGAACGGCAACGTAATCGTGTTACCACCGCGATTCGAGTTGAATTCTCCCGCCGCGGCACGCGACCCATCGGGATCGTAGAACGGAGCGTTGGTGATGACCTCGCCGATGGGGGCATCGTTTATATCATTGATGACCTCGACTTCAATGCCCTTGGTGTATTCGTTGTAATACCCCGTGTTGAGGTCTTCGAGGGAAAGACCGCCTGGGATGTAGAGGTCGGGCGTACGCGTATCGAGCGGCGCGAGAACCGACGGTTGCAATCGAAACGAAGCCGTGCCCCCGAAGATACCGGTCGTTACGGTGGTCTCCGAGCCGAGCCGTTCGGCGTTGCCGTTGGCCTTCCAGGCAGCCGCCATCGAGACGGCGAGGCCCGCGTCGAGCACGCCGTGGGCGTAGCCGGTTTCTTCCAGCGCGGCACCATACCCCCAGCTAACGGTTGAACCGGCCCCATTTTCGAACACAAGCGGCGTGCGGTCGGTGATGGCCGGCGTCAGTAGCCCGAAGGTTCCCTGTAAACCGCCCGCTTGGAGATTACGAATCGAGAAGGGTGCAAAAACGTACAGCGGGACAGGAGGGGCACCCATCATATTGGGATTGGGCACCAGATTGGGATTCAGCGGCACCATCATGTCGTCTTCCGCGACCGCTTCCATGCTGATATCAACCGGATCGATCTGATTCGCGCTCAGCAGACGGAAGTCGATGCTGTTGGGGTTACGGAAGAGCAGCGCCGGATCGTTCGTGCCGTTCTGGTCAGGCAGGATCGCGTTCTCGATCTCGGCGGTGTTCGGATCGTCGTCCGTGTTGATGTCGTAGTAGAAATACTGCGGAACGGTGCGGGTGTCTTGGAACACCTTCAGGCCGTTTACCACCCACGACTCGTCGAACTGGTCGTTCTGTCGCGAGGACAGCACGAGAATCTGCTGCACGTCGCGGTAGCTGAGGTTCGGGTTGACCTCCAGCATCTGCGCGATCACGCCCGCCACGAGCGCCGCCGAGGCCTCGGAACCGCCGAAGGTCGAGGTGTAGTTGGTGTCGGTGAAGAAGTCGCCGTCCGGGTCAAACGAACCGATCGCGGGGCCGTTATTGCCGTTGGCGCCGGTCAGGTCGGTCGTCAGCAGGCCCGAGTTCAGTTCTTGGCCCGAGGTGATATCGACCTGCCGTGTTCCCGAGGGGGCGACCAGCAGCACGTTCGTGCCCATCTCTTTGT
Organism: Botrimarina hoheduenensis; assembly: GCF_007859815.1. Lineage (GTDB taxonomy): Bacteria > Planctomycetota > Planctomycetia > Pirellulales > Lacipirellulaceae > Botrimarina > Botrimarina hoheduenensis. Next base: position 297,843 of record NZ_SJPH01000001.1, read on the forward strand.
AGTCGCGTAGCGCACCAGAGTTGGGGTCCTCGATGCGGCCGTCGAAGTCGATCGATCCGACCGCAATCGTGAAGCGCGAGTTGGCCAGTTCGTCGTACTGACTCGAAGCGAGACTGCCAACGGGATCGAACGCGAGGTTCGCGTTAGCCCGACCGCCATCGTTGCCCGCGGGGACAACGTGGATCGTGCCCAACGCGATAACTTCCTCGGGGTCGATCACGTTATCGCCATCAAGGTCGTTCCACACGGCGCGGCCGCCGGTGGCCGTCTCTTGCAGCGCTTGGCGAATCGCTGGATCGAGCGGCACGATCTGACGCGGATTGATGCCGTCGGGGCCGTTGGGAAGCTGCCACGCGCCGGTGTGGAGAATCACATCCGAAACATTCTGCGGATCGATGCCTTTGCCATCGATCACCCCGTCGCCGTCGATATCGATCGGTACCAGCCGCGGATCGTTCGGGTCGAGCAGGATGTTGCCCGTGTTGAAGCGGATCGACTGCACGATTGCCGCCACATCGGCCGGCAGATCGAAGTCGCCCGTTCCGGGCACGAGGCGTACCGGAACGATCTCTGCGCCATAGGCAACACCGACTACACCACCGCCATTGTTCTCGGCACCGATCAGACCGGCGAGCGCTGTGCCGTAATAGTCGGAAAGGTCAAAGCCGATCCCCGGGCTGGTGTCGGAAGGATCGAGAGAGACGAGGTCCAGGTCGCCGAAGCCCGCGGTGCGGAACTGGTTGATGAGGTCGGGGTGGTCGAGCTGGAAAGCCCCGCTAACGATCACCACTTGCGTGCCCGCCCCGGTGGCGAGCTGCCAGGCCGGCTGCACATTGATGTCTTCACCCGGGACGGCGAGCGTCTGTGCGGCGGTGGGGGAGTTCGGGTTGAACTCGGTCGGCTGGCCGTTAGCGAACAGCCACCACTGGTTATCGAAGTAGAGGTTGCCGATCGGGTCGGTCGCCATCATCTGGCGCGGTTCGAGCGTCTCGATCGACCGACGGCGCGGTGCCTTGCGCAGCGGCGTGGCCGGCTTGCTCGCGAAGTAACGGAAGGGGGACTTGCTGTGTGAGCGACGGGATTGACGCACGGCGAGGTCCTAAGCGATGGCTGCTGTGGGGGATGTTGTTCCGAAAGAAAAGGGACCCGAGCCGTCCGAACCGCCGGCTCCCCAAAGGGGCCAGACCGGCGCGGGTTCTCAAAGTCCACGTCGCAGGGGCTGCTTCTTCTCCCCTGCGGCTCCCGTCCACGCGGAAGGGCCCGAGGAAGGGCAGGCTCGGCGACGCGCCTCAATTCTCAGCGATTCAGTCTAATGGCTTCGTTTCAGGTTGGCGCGTTATTGCCATCTGGGATAGCGGCGCTAGTTCTAGGCCCGGAGCGAACCGGCTCTGTCACGCGGAATTTCGCCGCAAAATGCGCAGAAGCCCCAAACCTACAAGCACTTGCAGGCTAATCAGCCCGCCCGTTGCGGTCAATTTCTAGAAGCCTCGGCCCCCCAATCGGGGGCTAATCGGCGCAAAACTTTGACGGCTGTGACGAAACGACTGGCTGTAGCGGTCGCAACGCTCCGATAAACATTCCCGGACGACCGGTCTGGCGCGATTTTGGCGTGTCGATCGTTCGGAGCCCACAGAAGACCATGCCGGAAGCCTTGGCCGCGAATCTCGCGTAGGCCGGGCTCAGTTCGGGGGAAGCGATAACGATGCGTAGAGCAACGACCGGTGCCGCCCTAGCGGCCCTTGCCTGCCTAGGACTCGGCCAGGCCGACGCCCAACCGCAAGGGCTCCCGCCGCAAGGTGTGATGAGCCCCTATGTGACCGAAGGCCCGATGGTCGACGCGCACGGCGACCCGGCTGTGATGCCGGCATCGTACGGAGCGCCGTGCGGACCGGGCTGTTATGGCCACGGGGGCGGAATGGGCGGCGGCATGCCATCCGGAATGGGTGGCGGCATGGGCATGCCCTGCGGACCCATGGACGGCGGTATGGGTGGCGGAATGGGCGGCGGCCCGGCGAGCCTCGGTGCCTTCGGGCCCGGTGCGGCGATGAACACTGAACAGTGCGGGCCGCACTACTTCGACTTCGCCGCCGAGTACGTCCAGTACACGCTCAACGACGATGTGTTGGGCGGATCGACCGTCTTCTCCACGTTTGGTTTCGCCAACACACCGGGTGACGTCGCGAATCAGCGCGCCATCACCGGCGGCGATCTCGATGCCGGCACCTCCAACGGATATCGGCTGATCGGCCGCTTCGATGTGGGGGCTCTCTCGGTGTTTGAGGCTTCTTACACCGGTCTCTACGGAGCCAATGCGGAAGCCGTGGCGCTGGGTGGCTCGGCTAATCCGAATCCCGCGACGCAGACCTTGTTCTCCGTCTTCAGCGGTTTTGGAACCGCCATTACCGGGCCGGACGCTCCTAACCCTTCGCTGGGCGGTGACTTTGAAGAAACCGATAACGCTCTGGAGCACCGCCTGCGGTACGAGTCAGAGCTGCACACCGGCGAACTGAACTTCCGCCGCTACTGGGTGGGCTTCAATCCGCGGGTGAGCGGCACCTGGCTGGTTGGTTTCCGGTACACGAGCCTGGAGGAGTCGTTGGGCTTCTACTCGCGGGCCGCGGTGGGCGCCAATCCGCCGAACGTTGCGGGCACGCCCAAATCAATCAACGCCGTGTTCGAGGCCGACAACCGCTTGGCGGGTGTGCAGGCGGGTGGCGATGGCTGGATCACGGTGCTGCAAGGCTTCCGCGTTGGCGGCGAGTTCAAGCTGGGCCTAATGAGCAACGACTTTCAGGTCAGCGCCGCGACGGCCGCTTCAGACGGTACGCCATCGTCCGTGCTAGGCTTCGAGGGATCGGAAGTCGCGTTCCTGACCGAAGCCAAGCTCATGGGCGTGGTGAACCTCACCCCGAGCCTGTCGCTTAAGGGGGGGTACGAGCTGCTATACATCAGCGATGTCGTGCGGGCTGGTGAGGGCTTCTTGACCGGTGCCGGGCCCTACAGCACAGCCCCCCCGGTCCTGACGAATGACGATGAAGTCTTCTATCACGGCTGGCACGTGGGTGGCGAGTACATCTTTTAGATGAACCTTCTGCCGGCTGCGAACGTCACAACAACACCCGTCGGGAAGGTTTTTCCGACGGGTGTTTGCGTTGGCGGACCCCCCAGCAACCGCCGAGGGAAGGGGGGAGCGACGCTTCTGGATAGCCAGCCGTCAACGCCGACCTATACTGTTAACAGTGATACTAGAGGTTGCAGGCCGGGTGGTGTTCGCTGGTAGACCCGTTCTGCTGAGCAGGCGACGCCTCGCCTGCCACGTTATTGAGGAACCCCTTAGGAACCGAATCAGCGCCTATGGAGATTGATCGTAAGCAGGGTGTCGCGAGCGAGACGGCGGTCGTGGTGGGGGTTCACCTGCCCGAGCATCCGACCCTGGCCGAAGAGCCCCTGGATGAATTGGCCGGGCTCGTGGAGTCGGCCGGTGCGGAGGTGGTTGGCCGACTGTATCAGCGGCGCGAAACCCCGGACATGACCACCTACATCGGCAAGGGCAAGCTCGGCGAGCTGAAGCAGCTGGTCGAGGCCAGCGAAGCCGACATTGTGGTCTTCGACAACGATCTGTCCCCCGCCCAGATCCGCAATCTGGAGGAAGGGGTTGGCGTGAAGGTGCTGGATCGTACGGAGCTGATCCTCGACATCTTCAGCACCCGCGCTCAAACGCATGAGGCGCGTCTGGCGGTCGAACTCGCCCAGCTCGAGTACTCTCTGCCGCGGCTCAAGCGGATGTGGACGCACCTGTCGCGGCTCAAGATGGGCGTGGGCATGCGTGGCCCGGGTGAGAAGCAGCTGGAGACCGACCGCCGGCTCGTCGAGAAGCGCATCTCCGATCTCAAGCGAGAACTGGACAAGGTCCTCCACCGCAAAGAACGTGAGGTGGCAGCGCGCAGCGACCGGATGACCGTTTCGCTCGTGGGCTACACCAACGCCGGCAAGAGCACGCTGCTCAATCGGCTGACGGCCTCCGATGTGTACGCCAAGGACCAGCTCTTTGCGACGCTCGACACCCGCACGCGTCGCTGGCAGCTCCCCGACTGGGGGCCCGTGCTCATCAGCGACACCGTCGGCTTTATCCGCGACCTGCCGCACCGCTTGATCGCCAGCTTCAAAGCGACGCTCGAAGAGGCCCGGCAGGCCGACCTGCTGCTGCATGTTGCCGACGCCAGCAGCACGGCCGCGATCGATCAGATCCGGGCGGTCTACGATGTGCTTGCGGAAATCGGTATTGAACAGAAAGACACCCTACTGATTCTCAACAAGGCAGACACCGCGGACGACGCTCAGCTCACGGTGCTCGAACGCCGGTATCCGGGTTCGGTGCGTGTTAGCGCTCGTACCGGGGCGGGGCTGGATCGGCTCTGTTTGGCGGTCAGCGATGCCCTCTCCGCGGGCTTTATCGAAGCCGACGTCGAGACCTCGATCGGCAACGGGCGTTTGCTGGCCTACTTGGCCAAGCACGGGGAGATCCTCAGCCGGACGTTCACCGAGGATCGTGTGGTGGTGCACTGCCGCGCACCTCAGAAGTACCTGGGGCGGATCGCGCCGGAAGAGGCGGAGGTCCGGCCGCGTGTGCGCGACCACGGGCATCACCCCGCTCCCGCCCCCAGCCCCGCCCCGCTCAGCGAGGGGCCAATCGATCGTGATCCCTCGTTGGAGGATGTCGCGTGACGCGACGACTCCGCGGCGACTTGGCCGGCAAACGGGCGCTGGTCACGGGCGCTTCGAGCGGGATTGGTCGAGCTTTGGCGGTGGAGCTAGCACGTCGCGGCGCGAGTGTGGTCTGCCTGGCCCGCCGAGCCGAGGAACTCGCCCAAACCGCCGCCCTGGTTGAGAACGAGGGAGCCTTGGCGGTTCCCGTCGTTGGCGACGTGACCGACGCCACCTATCGAGCCGCGACGCTGGCCGCCGCCGTTTCTCGGTTGGGGGGCCTCGACCTGCTCATCAACAACGCTGGTGTGAGCGCTCACGGGCGCTTTCACGAGTCCTCGGTGGACCGGCTCCGCCAGATCGTGGAAGTTAATCTGTTTGCCGCCGCGGAGCTGATCCACGCCGCGACCCCGCTGCTCAAGCAAGGCCGCGATCCGGCCGTTGTGAATATCGGTTCGATCCTCGGCTGGCGGGGCGTGCCCCATAACGCCGAGTACTGCGCGAGCAAGTTCGCTCTGCGAGGTTTCAGCGAAGCGATCCGCCCCGAGCTCAGCCGGATTGGTGTTCATGTGCTGCATGTTTCACCAGGAACGGTTGCGACGCCGTTCTTCGACCATCTGATCGAAAAGCAAGCGGAACTCCCCTGGGCGGCCCGTCGTGGCGAGTCGCCCGGCCGCGTGGCGCGGCTGACGCTCGACGCGGTCGCCCGCCGCCGCAAGGAGCTAACAATCGGCGTCGGCGGATGGTGGCTGGTCCAAACCGCCCGGCATGCGCCTTGGCTGCTCGACCTGGTGATGCGACGCTATGGATAGTCTTGCACGGGTCCTCTCGCTCCGCTCCAACCCCCGCCCGCTCCGTTGCCGCTCGATATCCTTTACGAAGATGGCCCGGTGCTGGTCGTTAACAAGCCGTTTGGTCTTTTAACGCAGGCCCCCCGTGGTATCGACAGCCTTGAGCTGTGGGTGCGCGAGCACTTCCGCCAGCGCGATCAGTTAGAGGGCGAATTCTATTGTGGCATCATCCATCGGATTGATCGGCCGGTCACCGGAGCGATAGTCTTCGGACGCCATCTACGGGCTACGCAGCGCCTCGCTAAGCAATTCGAGGAACGCTCGGTCGGCAAGACGTACTGGGCGCTCGTTGAAGGGCGCGTGACGCCCGACGAGGGGACCTGGATCGATTGGCTACACAAGCGGCACGGCATGGCGCAGGCGATCGTGGTCCCCGAGGACGATCCACGCGGGAAAAAGGCGATCTTGCACTACCGCGTGCGGGCCGCAACTGACCAGCAGAGCTGGCTGGAGATCACGCTCGAAACCGGCCGCACGCACCAGATTCGCGTTCAATCGGCCAGCCGCGGCCACGCGATTCTTGGCGACACTCAGTACGGGGCGACCAGCGGTTTTGGCCCCGACTGTGCGGACGAGCGCGACAAGCAGATCGCTCTGCACGCGCGCTCCTTGTCGTTTCGTCACCCGATGCGTGACGAAGCGGTTGAGGTCCTCGCACCGCTGGGCCCGGCTTGGTCAGCAGCGGGGATGGATCTTTCTGCCGGCTGAAATCGTGAAGGGTCGGTCACCAGCTTGCGGGAGGGCTAAGCTGCGGACGTAAGGGCTAAGCGGCGGCCCGCAGCCTTGGCAGCGGCGGTGCCGCGGCCTCTTGCTGATCGCTCAACTCGCCCAGCAGGCAACGGATCTGGTCACGGTAGTCATCACGCTCCGCGGCCCAGTGGAGCTCGCTTCGCTCGAACTGACGCTGCTGGCGGTCGAGCTCTTGTTCGCGGTCCTGGAGCCGCTGCGCAACGCCGCCCAGTTCCTCGTAGCGGCGATTCGCCCATTCTTCCAGAGAGATGCGACGGCGGTCGAGCTCCGCAAACTCGCTTGCAAGCTTGTCGGCCGCGTCACGCAGGTCGCCGCGGCTTTGTGAAATCTCATCCAGCGTGCGGCCGTAATGGTCGGCAAGCTCGCCGCGCACTTTCGCGATCGAGCGGGTCAACGCCGCCGGGGCGAGCAGTCCGGTGAGCTGGGCCCAAGTTTCTTCGGTCGCGAGTCGCATCTCGAGCACGTCGCGCTGTGTCTGCTGCATCTCGGTCTGCATCTGACGGAGCGCTTCCTCGCGGCGGTCAAGTTCGGCGTCGCGCCGTTCCGCGGTTTCGTTGATCGTCCGTGCGTCGGCTTGCCAGCCGGTACGCTCCGTCTCGAAGGCCTTTCGGTCGGCTTCGAGGGCCGCCTGCGCTTCGTGTTGCCGGGCCTCTAGCTCCGTTCGTCGGCGCGCGAGCTCGTTGCGCTGTTCGAGCAGCACCCGCTCGGATTCGGCGAGCCGTCGCTGGCGATCCGCCACCGCGGCCGTGCGTTGTTCTAGCTCGTTGAGGCGGCTTTCGGTGACCCCCAAACGCTCGAAACGCTCGAGCGCCGTGGCGATCTCACGAGCGCGGACCGCGAGGCGCTGTTCGCGATCGTGTAGCGTCGCCTCTTGGTTCTTGCGTCGCTCTTCCAGTTGAACGAGTTCGGCGTGCCGCAGGTCTTGTTCCGTGCGCAGCCGCTTGATCTCGCGGACCTGCTCGGCTGCCGTTTCACGCTGCTTCTGCTCGGCTTCGTCGCGTTGGTTGAGCGCTGTCTGCCTGGCGTCGAGCTGGGCGACACGCTCGCCGAGCGTGGCCCGCTCGGTAGCAATCCGTTCGGCTTCTTGGTCGAGTGTCGCCTGACGAGCGTCGAGCGACTTATGTCGTTCGGCGATCTGCTGGAGGGCCTGCGAGCCATCGAAAGCAGGAGCACTCGCTTCGCGCTGCTCGATTGCTGCCTCGCGCCGCTCCAGGTCGGCTTGTTGCTCCGCGAGCCATTGCCGGGCAGAGTTAAGCTTGGCCGCCACTTCGGCCTCTTGGCTGGTGATCGCTTCGACGCGAGCCGAGAGCGAAGCCTCCTGCTGCTTGAGCCATTCGGCGAGTTGCTGGGCCTGGCCTGCGATCGGCTCCGCTTCGTACAGCGAAAGCGGCTCAACCTCGGCGGCTTGGCCGGATAAGACGGGGGCGGGTTTGAGAGCCGAAGCGCTAGTGGGACGCACCGTGTGCGGTGGGTCGATCCGTTGTTCGCGACCGGCGGGCTTGCCAGCGGTTTCTTCAGGCGGCGTCATCCGAAGCGACTCCAACGCGAGGAGGTTGCTAGCTTGCTCGGAAGCGCGCAACCCGACTAATCGATAGGTTCCCCCCTATCGGAACTCTTCGGCCGGGTTGGGCACCGAGCTTGAGGCCAATAAGCAAGCGGGCAGCGGCACCATGACGGCACCGCTGCCCGCGCGGGGTCAAATGCTGATCGAGATAGCTGTCGCGCTAGCTAGCAAGATGACTAGGCCGCTGGTCAGACCTTGGCGGCGTCGATCGCCTCTTGCAAGCGAGCCTTCGGCTGCGGGCCGACAAAGCGATCAACGACTTCGCCGTTTTTGAAGACCATCAGCGTCGGGATGCTGCTCACACCGTAGCTGGTGGCCGTTTCCAGCGCGTCGTCGGTGTTGATCTTGGCGATCTTGGCGGAGCCGACGTTGTCGCCGGCGAGTTCTTCGACAAGCGGCGCGATCTGGCGGCAGGGGCCGCACCAGGGAGCCCAAAAGTCGACCAGAACGGGCTGATCGCTTTGCAGCACTTCTTCGGCAAATGTGGCGTCGGTGACTTCGAGCACGCCCATGACGCACCTCCTAAACTGTATTGAACGGGGACGAATCGAGGCGGTTCCGGGCCCAGCGGCCCGAACGTCTCGTGGGGAGTAAGCAAAACCAGAGAGACACGCCACGGCTGTTGGGCCCTGCGAGGGGACCTAAAGCTTGACTGAGCGTGATTTTAGGGGGGCATTCGCAAACGTCAACGAGCCGACGGGGCGGCACTCGGGCGACGGATTGGCTGCGGGGGCGTCCCGTTGCGAGACCAGCCCCCGCCCGCCATATTCGAGATTTGACGCTTTCCGATGGCCGGCGAGCCGACGCCAGCACCCTTAAGACGCAAGCGAGGCCCTAATGGTTCGTACGCCCAGCACGATGTTACCCCTCGGCACGCCGGCCCCCGATTTCTCGCTCGTGAATGTCGATGGGACGACCGTCTCGCGCGACGATTTCGCCGGGGCACCCGGATTGTTGGTGGTCTTTATGTGCAACCACTGCCCCTTCGTGATCCATCTGGCCGACGCACTCTCCGCCTTTGCCGCCGAATACCAGCCCAAGGGCCTCGCGATTGTCGGCATCAGCTCGAACGATGTCGGCGGCTATCCGGCCGACTCGCCCGAGCAGATGGTGGCTGAGGCCGAAGCGCGGGGCTACGTCTTTCCGTACCTCTACGACGAGACGCAACAGGTGGCCAAGGCGTACCGGGCCGCGTGCACGCCCGACTTCTTTCTCTATGACGCAGATCAACGACTGGTCTATCGCGGGCAGTTCGATTCGACCCGCCCCGACAGCGGGCAGCAGCCGACCGGCGCTGATCTGCGCGCCGCGTGCGACGCCGTGCTGGCCGGCCAGCCCGCCCCGGAAAAGCAATTGCCCAGCATCGGCTGCAACATCAAATGGCGCCCCGGCAACGAGCCCGACTACTTCGGTTGAGAGTCCGACAAGGTTTTCTCTTTGTTCTGAGCCGTTGTCTGATTTGTCGTCCCTACCTACAGCAGGCTGAGGCTGTCATTAGTTCGGGCTGAAGTCTTGTCTCGCTGAGATCGACGCTCGAATCGTTTCGAGCTGATCGAATACGAGCGGAAAATTCTACAGACAGCAACCTCGCAAACCCTCTCGCTTCGCACTCCGCTCATCGCATCCCGCTTCGGGCATGCTAGCACTTCTCGCCAGCAGCCTTTGGGTTCGGTGTTGGTTGCCCGCCGGGGGGCTGCTACCGTTCGGAAGCTAACTCAGGACTTCCGCCATCGCACAAGGACGGCCGGCGACGCCATGCGCACCCTTTTTACGCTCCTCTTGATGCTTTCTGCGGCCGCGTTATCGAGCGCCGCCGACTTCCGGATCGAAACCCGCGTCTACGCCGCCGGCGAGAGCGAGCCGGTCAGCCAGAGCGTGACGCTCTTTGCCGACGGGATCGCCTACGACTTCCGCGACCGCGATCATCGCGTCACGATCTTCCGCCGGGGCATGGGCTCCAAGCCGGGCCGGTTTGTGTTGCTAGACACCAACGGCGAGCGGCGCACCGAGATCGGTGGCGAGCGTGTCGCGGTTGTGATGACCAAGCTTCAGCGGTGGGCTGCGCTGCAGGACGATTCTTTCCTGCGGTTCGTCGGCGATCCAAAGTTTGAGGAGTCGTTCGACGCCAGCACCGGCGAGCTTCGTCTAGTGAGCGATCAGCTCTCATACCGGCTTGTGACCATGCCCGTGGCCAACGAAGAAGCGATGAAGGAGTTGCGATCGTTCCTCGACGCCTTTTCGCAATTGCACACGCTGCTCGAAGCGGGCCTCCCGCCCGGCCCGCGGATGGAAGTCAACCGCGTGCTGGCACGCCGGAGCGTTGTACCGGTCGAGGTTGAACTCTATTCGGGAGAGATCGATGGCGAGCCCAGCCTGCGAGCCGATCACCTGGTGACGTGGATTCTTTCGCAACAGGACCGAGCAAAGATCGATCTGGCGAACGCCCAGCTGGCCGAGTTCGAGGAGGTCGATAACGCCCAGTTCCGCGGCAAGCCGGGGCACGTGCTGGCCTTGGACCACAAGTGATCGCCGGGGCCTGACGCCCACGGGGTTCTGGGAATTAAGCGCGGACAACCTCGGTGAAGCGGGCTTCGAGCCGCTTGGTGATGGGGCCCGGAACGCCCGTGCCGATCACGCGGCTATCGACCTTCACAACGGGGATCACCTCTGCGGCGCTGCCGGTCAGGAAGCATTCGTCCGCGATGTACACGTCGTGCTTGGTGAGCGCATCCTCGCGAGTCGGCACGCCGACTTCGGCGGCGATCTCGAGCACCACTTGGCGGGTCACACCCCCCAGGATGCCGGCGTCCAGCGGCGGGGTAAGCAGCACTCCCTCTTTGACCAGGAAGATGTTATCGCCCGTACACTCGGCGACCTCGCCCTTATGGTTGAGCATGAGCGCCTCGACACAGCCGGCGTGCAGCCCTTCGATCTTGGCCAGAATGTTGTTGAGATAATTCAGCGACTTGATCCGCGGGCTGAGCGCCGCCGGATGATTGCGAATGACACTCGAGGTGATAATCTCGAGGCCGTTCTCGTAGTACTCGGCCGGATAGAGCGCGATCGTGTCGGCGATGATAATCACCTGAGGATTCGAGCACCGGTTGGGATCGAGCCCCAGCGTGCCCGCACCGCGGGTGACGACCAACCGCACGTAGCCCTCAGTCAGCTTATTGGCGGCGACCGCGGCGTTGGTTTGTCGGGCCATTTCTGGCGGGTCGATCGGAATCGCAAGGCAGATGGCCCGCGCGGACTCATAAAGCCGCTTCAAGTGCTCTTCGAGTCGGAAGACCTTCCCGCTGTAGATCCGCATGCCCTCGAATACGCCGTCGCCGTAAAGCAGGCCGTGGTCAAAGACACTGACGGTTGCTTCAGCTTTGGGGACAAGCTTGCCGTTGATCGAGACGAGACTCATAGCAGACGAGCAGGGGCGTTGGCGGAGAGAGGGGGCGCGAGGGGGGCAAACGTTTAGAGGGCAGTTTACTTGCCGTCCGCGGGGCCGGGCAGGCCCTGTAAACCCCGTGTCTGTGCGGCAAGCTGCTAGGCCTGACGGCGTCGGTCCGGGGTGCCGGTCGTTTCGACACGTCCCTCGACGAGGGTTACTTGGCGATCGGCGGCTGCGGCGATCGCGGCATCGTGGGTGACCATCACGACCGTCAAGCCGTCATCCAGGTTCAGGCCCCGCAGCAGTTCGATGACCCCTTCGCCGGTTGAACGATCAAGGTTGCCGGTGGGTTCATCCGCGAGGAGCAGCCGGGGCTCGTTCATCAGGGCCCGGGCGATCGCCGTGCGCTGCATCTCCCCCCCCGACAGCTCACGCGGTTTGTGGAGCATCCGCGATCCCAGACCGACCCGCTCGAGCAGTTCCGTCGCGCGGGCACGCAGCGCTTGGCGGCGCGACCAGTAGGCGAACACCCCGTGGCGGACCATCGCCGGGGCCAGGACGTTTTCCAGCGCGGTCAGCTCGGGCAGCAGGTGGTAAGCCTGGAAGATCATGCCGAGTTCGGCGTTGCGGAGCCGATCGCGAGCAGACCGGGGCGCGTTATCGACCCGCTGGCCTCGGTAAAGAATCTGGCCTTCGTCGGGCGCATCGAGCGTGCCGAGCAGATGCAGCAGCGTGCTCTTTCCGCTTCCCGATTGCCCCACGATCGAGATCATCTCTCCCTCGTAGACGCACAGATCGACGCCACGGAGCACGTTCAGCGCAACGCTTGCTTTACGGTAGGTCTTGCGGACGTCACGCGCTTCGATCAGCGGAGCGGTGGCAAGTGAGCTCATCGGCAAGACTTCGGTAAGAGGCATCTCACTCGCTCCGTAGCGCAACGACCGGATGCAGCCGCCCGGCGCGAATCGCGGGGGCCACACTGGCCAATACGGCGATCATCAGGGCTCCTAGCGCCACCAGCGCCGGAGTCCAGGGATCGACGATCGTCGGGATCCGCTGGAAGAAATAAACGTCGGGCGGAAAGACCTCTTGCCCCTGCAACCAACTGATGAAATCGGCGATCTGATTGATGTTGCGGACAAAGAGCAGCCCGCCCGCGACGCCGGCACCGGCGCCAACGATTCCGAGCGTCAACCCATAACCGAGAAACACCCCCGCCACGCCCAAGCCGCTCGCTCCCAGGCTCTTCAAGATGCCGATGTCGCGGGTTTTTTCGACAACGATCATGTAGAAGATCGCGAGGATGCCGAAGCCCGCCACGGCGATGATCATGAACAGCAGCACGTTGAGCACGGCGGTTTCCATCTGGACGGCTGCCAGCAGCGGTCCTTGTTTGTCGCGCCAGGTGCTCACCGCATAGAGCCGCGGGTCGAACGCCGCCCGCAAGCGCTCACGTACCTCGTCGATGTCAACACCCGGCTTGCAACGGATCTGGATTGAGTTGAAGCGGCCCACGCCGGTCAGCGGGTCGTACATGCCCCGCAGCTTTTGCAGTTTGACGAGCGGTACAAAGGCGAACGACGAGTCGTAGTCGCTCATCTTGCTCTCGTAGAGATCCACGACGGTAAAGTACGACGAGCCCGGCTTGGGGGGCCGCGCGGCCGTCGGGTAGGTGATCTCGACATCGTCTCCCGGCATGACCCAAAAGTGGTCTTGTCCCTCGGCGTCGCGGAACGCGGCCAGAGACATGCCCAGCACCAGCCCATCGTGCTGCTCAACGGCGGCGTCGAAGGTTTGCCCTTCGGGCTCACCGGCCGCGGCGGCGAAGGGGTTCTTCGCAGTCTCGGTCGCCGGCTGGGGACCGATCGATTGCTCTCGTAAGATCGCCATCCGCTCGGCTTGTCGCCTGGCAACCTCGGCGACGCGGCGGCGATGCTCCCATCCCGCCAGCGCCATCCGCGTGCGGGGCTTCGCCTTACTTGGATCTTCTGCCTGGTGATCGATCGTATCGTAGCCGGATTCGCGCAACGCAAAATCCAGCGACTCGCGGTTGTTGGGGTGCTGCAGGTAGCGACCCACATCGCTGACCTCGCTATAGCTCTTGGCGTCGATGCCGATGAGCATGATCTGCCGCGTGATATGGTGCGAGCCGTTTTTGAAGCTCAGCATCGCGGGGACCTGAGCGGTGGGGCTCATGCTGGCGATCAGGCCGCCGGCGGCCTCGCTGATCTTGGCCATGTGCGCGTCCGGGTCTGCGGCCCCGTCCAGCGATTGGCTCTCAAAGACCAAGTCGCTGAGCACGCCGTGGATGCGGTCTTGCATCTCGTGACGGAAGCCCGCCATGACGGCATTGACGACCACCAGCGTCGCCACGCCCAGCGTGACGCTGATGATCGAAGCGAGTGCGATCCACCTGGTCCGCAGGTAGCGCAAGCACAAGACAAGTTGGTACATGCGGCGTCGGGCTGCGCGAGTAGTCGGGGGGGACGGTCGGTGAGGCGTTCGCCAGGGGGGCGATCGCGCGAGCGGGACCGTACCCCACAATGCCAGCGCGCAACCAGATCAGCCTTCGCTAGCAACGCTATCGCGGGGCTTGGCGAGGACGGCGTCGATCGACCAACGGCCAGGCCCCAGCAGCGCAATCGCCGCGGCACCAAAAAGGTACAGCGCTTGCAGTTCGAGCGCCCAACCGCCGTGCTCGGTGACGCTCAGCAAATCGCCACGGTGCGCGAGCAGCACCGCGACCAGCATGTTGAAGGCCATGATCGCCCCGGCCGAGCGGGTCAGAAAACCGACCACCAGCAGCGCGGGGGCGATCACTTCGCCAACGTAAACGCCGTAGGCCATTGCCGCGGGCAATCCCTGCGAGGCCAGCAGTCCCTCGATGCCGCCGGCCCCGTGGTGCAGTTTATCCGCGCCGTGGAAGAGCATCAGACCGCCCACGGTCAAACGGAGCAGCAGTTTTCCGGCGTCGGCCGAGCGGCAGCATTCGGTGATCATCGTGTTACTTAAGGAGAACGCGGCAGGGAATGCAGGAACAAAGCGTGAGTCCCCCTCGTACGCCGTGCCGCTCCCCAAGGTTCATTCCCGCCGTCGCGGGCCCGCCAAGAGCAGCCCGATCCCCACGGCGAGCCCCAGCCCGGTTGGCTCGGGAACGCTCCGCGGGGAAGCGGGGGCGTAGGCATCGCGCCAGACGGTGTAGTCCGCCAGATCGATGAGCCGATCGCCGTTGCCATCGAAACTCAAGCGGGTCGCGTTGAAGGTATAGGGCTGAGCGATGCCGGGCGCGGCCGACCAAGCGCCGTCGATCCAGCGATCGAGATCGTCGAGATCCACGTCGCCATCGCGATCATAGTCACCTGTCTTGGGTGGCGGCTCGACGCTGATCGAGTCGAGCATGAAGCCCGCTTCGCCACGGAATCGGCCGGCCGAGATCGTGACGCTCGTGACCGACTCCCAAGCGACATCCCCGCCGAAGGCGCTGTAAGGCAATTCCAGGATTTCGTCGACGGGGTTTAGGGCAGAACTTCGCTGCAACGATTGTGCGTAGCGCCGCTCGCCCGCTTCGGTCATGGTGTACACCAGCACGGAGAAGGCCGGCGCATTCTCGGCACCGAGGAAGCGGAAACGAAACCGATCGTTCGGTTCATCGAGACCGCTTTGCAGCAGATTGAAGACCTCGCCTTCGGCGGCACTCCACTCGAGGTTGAAATACCCCCAGCCCTGTGGTTCGACTTGGAAATCGAGCACTTTGGTATCGAAAGTGATCCCCAGGTGTGCGGCGGGACCTTCTTGGTTGTTGCTCAAGAAGCCCCGCACGCCCATGTCTCGGCGGAAACCGAGCGGGCTCGTATCGCCGCTTGAGTAGGCGTAGAGGTAATCCTGCGAAAGATTGAGCCAGCTCCCGTACGAGGTGGCGCTGAACGGGCCGATCGAAAAATCATCGATCACCAGCGCGGGGCAAGCGGTCGGTGCCAACGAAACCGCAATCGCGAACAAGCAGATAGCGCGAAGGTAGAGATTCCGCAAAGAAGATAAGGACATGTGCCTGTCCTCCGAGGTCAGAGTGCCCCTGACAGTCAACAGTCTAAGCCGCCAGCCAACCGCCTGCAACGCGAAGCCTCAAGCTAAAGCCCAGCCTTGCTTATCCCCCGGGGCCAGCATCCCCTCATCCCCTGAAGCATTTGAGTCGGATGTTGCTCTTCGCCCGCCTACTTCTCCGGCCGCAGCAGCGGGAAGAGGATCACGTCGCGGATCGTCTGCGAGTTGGTCAGCAGCATCACCAGCCGATCGATGCCGATACCCAGCCCCCCCGTTGGCGGCATGCCGTGCCGCAAAGCGCGGACGAAGTCCTCGTCCATCTTGGCCATCGACTCCTCGTCGCTCATGCCGGTGAGCTGGCTGCGGAAGAGTTCTTCTTGCAGGTCCGGATCGTTTAGCTCGGTGTAGGCGTTGGCCAGTTCCATGCCGTTGATGAACAGCTCAAACCGCTCGGCGACGGCGGGGTTGTCGCGTTTGCGCTTGGTGAGCGGGCACAGGCTCGCGGGATAGTCGATCACAAAGATCGGCCCCCGCAGCGCCTCCTCCACCGTCTCCTCAAAGACCTCGCTCTTGAGCACGTCGGGGTGCCGCGGCGCGCCGGTCTCGTCCACCAGGGGGAAGCCCATCGCCTTGGCCTTCTCGGCGATCGCGGCCGGATCGGTCGGGTCGACGCCCGCGTGCTCGCGGAACAGGTCGTCGTACGTGCGGCGTTGGAACGGCGGCGTAAAATCGATCGTGTCGTCGCCCCACGGCAGCACGTACGGCTTGTCGCCCCCGGGGGTGTATCCCGCCTCGCGCAGCCGATCGATCGCCTCGATAATGAGCGCCTCGGTCAGGTCCATCATGGAGCGATAATCGCCGTACGCTTGGTACAGCTCGATCATCGTGAACTCGGGATTGTGCCGGGGCGAGATCCCTTCGTTGCGATACACGCGGCCCATCTCGTACACGCGTTCGATGCCGCCGACCAGCAGCCGCTTGAGGTGTAGCTCTAGCGCGATCCGCAGGAACAGGTCGATGTCCAGCGCGTTGTGGTGTGTGGTGAACGGCCGCGCCGCGGCACCGCCGGCGATGCTGTGCAGCGTCGGTCCTTCGACCTCAACGAAACGCCGCTCGGCGAGCGATTGGCGGATGCTCCGCACGATCAGGCTCCGCGACAGAAAGCGGGGCATGACTCCCTCGTTGTACGCCAGGTCGACGTACCGCATGCGCTGCCGCATCTCAGGATCGACCAGGCCGTGGTGCTTTTCCGGCGGCGGTTCGAGGCTCTTTGCCAAGAAGTGAACCGTCTGGGCTGCCAGGGTCAGCTCGCCCGTGTTGGTGCGTACCAGCGTGCCGTCGCAGGCGATCAGGTCGCCCAGATCGATCTGCTCGACAATCGCCCACGCGTCGCCCACCTGCTGTTTGCCGATCATCAGCTGCAGGTCGCCCGTCATGTCGCGAAGGCTGATAAAGACCAGCTTGCCGGCCGACCGATTGAGCACCACCCGCCCGCATACGCGTAGGGAGGGCCCGGTCACTTCGCCCTTCTGATCGCCATTAGCCGCGTTCTGTTCGGCTTTCCAGGCGCGAAAGTCGAAGCCCTCCGGAGCGGGGCCTTTATCGGGAAAGCTGGGCAACGCCACTTCGGCACCGTCCGGAAAGCGATACACCACCGCGCCCGAATGGGCGCGGGCGGCGGCGATCGGCGTGTGGTCGTCGATCCGCTGGCCCCACGGGTCGATCCCCAGTGCGGCGATGGCCGCTAGCTTCTCGCGCCGCGCGACCAACGGATTAGTCAGATCGGGCGCGCCAGCGGCAGGCGTCTTGTTGGTGGATGGAGCGTTGTCGGCGGGCATGTCTTCGCGGCGGCGTAGAGAGAGGGCGGGCGATCCCGATCGGGCGGGAGCCGCGTATTCTCTGGCGAGCGCCCGCCGGTGGTCAACGGCAGGGGCCGTCGGTGTTGGACCCTGGGCCACCCCACGCCTATGATTCGCCCCCCCGGCGGACTCCCCGGCTTGCGCCTCGGGAGCCCTCGCCCGCCTCGCCTTTGTCCGCAATCTGGCCCGTGAAACGCTTTACCAAGATCCTCGCCGCCGCGGCCTTGGTCGTGCTCCTCGTCGCCGCGGTGACCGTGTACGTCATGCGTCAGACGGCCAAGGCCTGGCCGCCCGCCTACCGGCAGGCGCTCGCCGCGGCCGATAACGCTGCGCTCGAAGCGGGTAAACAGCTGTTTGAGAGCCGCGTGGCGGCGTTCTACAGCGAATCGCAGTCGGCCGAGACATGGGGCATCGAGCTGCCCCTCAGCGCGATCAACGCCTGGCTTGCTACGCGGCTGGACGAGGAGCTGCCCCGCTTAGAGAGCGAGGCCGCGGTCAAGCTGCGGGCCCCGCGGGTGTGGATCGAAGGGGATCGGTTCGTGATGGCGGCACAGACAACGGTCGGCCCGATCGATAGCGTCCTCTCGATTGGGCTGCGACCCACGGTAACGGACCGGGGTGAGTTGGCGCTCGAGTTTACGGACACGCGGGTCGGCAATCTGCCGGTGCCGGCATCTGGTGTCGCTGAGCACCTGCGGCGTTCGTTTGTCGAAGAGTCGATCCCGCTCCGCTGGGCGGGGAGCGAATCGCGGACGCTGGCGATGCTCGACCCGGGGCGAACGCCGCTAGGAGAAGACCGCCCGTGGCGCTTCACGCACCTGGAGCTGACCGAAGGTAAGCTCCGCGTGGCATGCGCGGCGGAGCAGGAAACAGATCCGAAGGAGAACGCGAGCACCGAGCCTAATGACGAGTGAAGCGTTACGAGGTTGAATCAGTTTGCGTCGGCAGGCTCGCTATAAAAGACGAGACCGCCGTTTCGGATCAATCTCGCCGACAGTTACGCCAGAAAGCGGAGAGCGCGACAAGCCATAAGATGCCAGCCGCCGGTTCGGGGATGGTGCCAGATGCCGGCCCGCTTGTGATGCCATAGTTATCTGCCCAAAGCGTATAGTCACTCGGTGTGAACTTCGTGCCGAGTCCATCACGCCATACCGTGTAGTCGGCTGCGTTGACGACCCCATCAAGGTTAAAGTCCCCCTGAAGGACATCGGTTGCGGAGGTCGGATTGACTGCCCCGAAGGTAGGCACAAGAGGATTGCCGAAGACGAAATCGTCGTCGCTCGCAACCGCGCCTTCAGCATTGATCAATTGACCAAAAGGTGGATCGTTGACGGCCCACACGATGGAAGGGTCGAGCGCGTCGCGAAAGACGAGTTTAGGCTCGTCGCCGGTGAAGACAAAGTCGGTTCCGCCCAGGGCGGCACCGACGAGGTTGGCTTCATCTAAAGCGCTGTCGGGTATGCCAATTGCGTCCAGGGTTGTGGGCAGATAGGTGGCGACGTCGAACATTTCCCCGAGCGTTGGCGGGACATCGTTCTCAAGCAGCACAAGCGTAAAGCTGGGATTCTCTAAATCAGAAATCGTGACGACCAGCAGGCCGTTCGTGTCAAAAATTCCAGAGATAGCGTTCGACCTGTTGACGGTTGGCGTTGCGAGGTTGGCTTCAACTGCAATGAGACTGCCGGTAAATGATCCACCCGGGGGACCACGCAGTTCGATGCTCACGCTAGCAGGGTCGGAACCAGACGGATTTGGCTCAAACTCATTGATTAAGATTGGATTAGCAGGAGCAGAAAGCGTTGTCGGGTTGACCGCACCGAAGGTGGACGCAAAGGGATTTCCAAAGACAAAATCTCCTGAGGTGGCAGTGGTACCCTCTGCGCTGTGAACGACTCCCAGCGGAGGGTCGTTTACGGCCCACAGCAGAGTGGGATCGAAGCGGTCACGGAAGACGAGTTTAGGCTCGTCGCCGGTGAAGACAAAGTCGGTTCCGCCCAGGGCGGCACCGACGAGGTTGGCTTCATCTAAAGCGCTGTCGGGTATGCCAATTGCGTCCAGTACCGTCCCGAGTGAGTTATCGTCGAATCTTGTGGACGGCGTAGGTTGAAGAGGGCGGCGGGTTCGTGGAGAAGGGAGGCATCTGACCTCCACCCCTTCACCGGAACCCACCGCCATGAGCGAAGCTACCGCGACGACGATCTCGTTTCCAGAGCCGCATGACTTGTTGACCGAAGTCCTCCGGTCGGGCGCCCGGGAGTTGCTTGCCCAGGCGGTCGAGGCGGAGGTCGCCGAGTGGATCGACTCGCACGCCGACGTGACCGACGTTGCGGGCCGCCGGCAGGTGGTCCGCAACGGCTACGCGCCCGAGCGGTCGATCACAACGCCGCCGAAGCCGTTCCCACCGAAAGAATTGTCGCCGGCGTCGCTGCAAGTACGACAAGAGTCAAACGGTCTAGCATGGACTCACTCTCGTTCAGAGCTGAAGCATTTGTGTGAACTTGTCAGGCTAAGTTAGGTAGCCCGTGCGGAACCAATAAAGATCGGCGCTAATCGCAAGCCGAAGACTTCGCAAAGGGGAAAACTGAAGTTCCCGCAAGTCGCGTATAGACGAGGATTGTAATCGCAACAAACTACTGATTTGCGAACAACCCAAGAATTAGCCGGTTAATCGACAATACCTCTCACAACTCCAAGTCAGTAGCTTGGATAGTAGTGTCACAAAGGGTGATGATCGAGGCGAGATGATCATTGGATCGCTGTAGGCTCGCTATTCGCAACCCGCTCACGCCTCGCACGCGGCTAAGAGGGCGTCTTTGCCCACGCGATCGCAGAAGTCGCCGAACGGTTCGTTCGGCTGACGCTCGGCCTTAAAGTGCGCGAACACCCGGCCGAGGGTAGCGGCCACTTCGTCGGCCAGCACCATGTCTTTGTAGATCCAGTTCAGGCGATGCCCTAACCGGCTACCGCCTAGGAACAGGGTGTATTTTTCTTTCGCACGGCCCACGAGTCCGATATCGGAGTTGTAGGGCCGAGCGCAGCCGTTGGGGCAGCCCGTCATGCGTGTAGTGAACGGTTCATCTTGCAGGCCGAGTTCGGCCAGCACGGTGTCGAGTTGGTCCAGGATGCCCGGCAGAGCGCGTTCGCTCTCGGTGATGGCCAGGCCGCAGGTCGGCATAGCGGGGCACGCCATCGACCAGCGGCGCGCGATCGAGACCTCTTCGGTCAGCGGCACGCCGTGCGCTTTGAGAATCGCTTCGAGCTTTGTGCGGTCCTGCGGCTCGATGTCGCAGAAGATCACGCCCTGGTGCGGCGTGATGCGCAGCTCGGGGGCGAGGGTCGTGCCGATCTCGCGCAACGCTGACTTCAGACGGAAGGTCCCCTCGTCTTTGACGCGGCCGTTCTCGACATTGAGGCCGTAGTACCAGCGGCCGTCCCCCTGCTCATGCCAGCCCATGCCGTCGTTGTGCTCGTTAACCAAGACGGGGAGCGGTGCGGCGAGATCGCGTCCGGCGTACTCCTCGACCTTGGCCTTGAATTTCTCAAGGCCCCAGTTGTGAACGAGGTACTTCAGGCGGGCGGTCTTGCGGTCGGTCCGATCGCCAAAGTCGCGCTGCACTTTCATGACCGCCTCGGCCGCGGCGATCTCTTCGCCGGCGGGGCAGTAGCACAGCGGCTGGGCGACCGCTGCGAAGGTCTTGGCGGCGCTGGGCGTGCGGCCAAACCCGCCGCCGACGAGCAGGTTGTAGCCCACCACGCGTTCTTCCTGCCCCGATCCCTCCGTGATCGCAAGGAAGCCGATGTCTTGCGAGTACAGGTCCGCGGCGTTGTCGCCCGGCAGGCCGACGCC
The DNA here is from genome assembly GCF_007859815.1 of Botrimarina hoheduenensis. Classification (GTDB taxonomy): domain Bacteria; phylum Planctomycetota; class Planctomycetia; order Pirellulales; family Lacipirellulaceae; genus Botrimarina; species Botrimarina hoheduenensis. Next base: position 318,844 of record NZ_SJPH01000001.1, read on the forward strand.
CATCTTGAACTTGCGGGGCAGGTAGGTGGCACCGTAGATCGGCTCGATGGCGTCGCCGTCTTTGATGCCGCTGGTGCGGAGCGTGGGTCCGCCGCCGGCACGGGTCTTCTCGCCGGTTGCCGAGTCGGTGATCCACAGCTCGTGATAGGCACCGGTCTGTGGCTTGAAGTGTTCCTTGAGGTCGGCCGCCAGCTGCTGCATGGCGTCGTAGACGGCGTCCTTTTTGGGGATCGGCGAGCACATCATGTTGCGCGCCACGTCGCCACAGGCGGCCAGCGTCGTCAGTTGCACGGCGTTGACGGCGGCGATGTAGCGCTTCAGATCGCCTTTGAGGATGCCGTGGAGCTGGATTCCTTGGCGGGTGGTGAAGCGCAGCGTGGTGTTGCCCACGTCGTCGCACAGGTCCAGTTCCGCCAGGAGCTGGGCGCTAGTGAGTTTGCCGCCCGGGATGACGGTGCGGACCATCATCGAGTAGTACTTGCCGCCGGGAACGCCGGCCTCTTTGGCCTCTTTGCGGCGGTCGCGATCGTCTTGCTCGTAGGTGCCGTGATGCTTGAGCAGCTGGATGCTCTCGCCCGAGAAGTTCGGCTCGTCGTTGGCCAGTTCCGCGGGGATGGGGCCCCGCAGATACGTGCTAGCGGCCTTGAAGCCCTCGACGGGGGTCAGTTCGGGAGCGTCCGTATCGGTGCGGTCGTTCATGGACTCAGGGCGAGCGAGGAAGGGCTTAGCGAGACCGGAGATTGTAATGGGCACCGCTTAAGCGGACCATACAGCCCTGGCCCCGCGAGACAGCCCTGGCCCCGCGAGCAGGCCACCGGATCCGCCGACCCCCCTTTTTTTAACTCGTTGCGACACATCCTCAAGCGCAATCCCTCAGCGAGCCGTCATGAAAGGACTCAAACTTTTCCTGGGCGATACCTGGTGGGTCTTCGGATTGGCTTGCGTCATGGCCTGTGCTTTGGGCTACGCGAGCGATATGTGGATCATGTACCTATTCCCAGTGGTCTGCGTGCCGGTGGCGGTCTACATGGCGGCGGTCCGTTACAACAGTCAGGGTGACCCGCGCAGCGAGCGGGACCAGCGCCCCTCCGATCGCTAGCGGAGCGAAATCCAATGGTGCCAGCTTCTCCGCTCGATGCTCAGGGTTCTGCCCCGACCGGTCCTGAGCCGGTGCGCTGGACGCTGGCCATTTGGTTGGCGACCGGCTTGGGGGTGAGCCGTGACACGCCCGCTCCCGGCACGGTGGGGGCGCTGTGGGGGTTGCCTTTGTCGCTGGCGATCGCCGCCTTGCCGGGGCAGGCGTGGCAGCTAACGGCAATCGGAATACTGATCCTGATGGGCGGCCCGCTCTGCGGCCGAGCCGCGGCTGACCTGGCCCGCCTCGACAAGACAGTCGACGCCAAGGACCCGCAAGCGATCACTTGGGACGAGTTTACGACCGTTCCGCTGGTTTTTGCCTTGGCTCCCGACGCTTGCCGGTGCGCAATCTGGCTCGCCTTAGGATTTGGCTTGCATCGGCTCTTTGACATCACCAAGCCGTGGCCCTGTCGCCGTCTGGAGCGTTTACCCGGGGGATGGGGCATCATGGCCGACGATGTGATGGCCGCGTGCTACGCGGCGATGACACTGGCGGTGCTGTGGCGTGTGTGGCCCGGCTAGTTCTTCGGTCGCTGCGGGCGGTAAGGCGCGATACGATGCCCGCACACCCGACCGATACGGAGGCCACGAATGGCGAAGATTCTCGATGGAAAACAGCTCTCGCTAACCATTCGCGGCGAGATCGCCGACGCGGTTGCCCGCCTCGTCTCTGCGGGAGGTAAGCAACCCTGCCTGGCGGCGGTGCTGGTGGGAGAAAATCCGGCCAGCCAGGTTTATGTGCGTAACAAACAAAAAGCCTGCGAACAGGCTGGCATCGCGAGCCGGCTTGCTCGGCTTCCGGCCGATATCTCTCAAGCCAGATTGCTTGAGCTGATTACTAAGCTAAACGCCGACCCGGCGGTGCATGGCATCCTGGTCCAGCTCCCGCTGCCCGACCAAATCGCCGCCGACACCGTGTTGCGGGCGATCGATCCGGCTAAAGATGTGGACGCTTTTCATCCGGAAAACGTTGGTCTGATGGTGCAGGGGCAGCCGCGGTTCTTGCCCTGTACACCGCACGGCGTGTTGCAGATGCTCCGCCGCAACGCGATTGAAACGGCCGGCAAGCACGCCGTGGTGATCGGCCGCAGCGACATTGTCGGCAAGCCGATGGCATTGTTGCTCGCCCAACGGGGTTGGGACGCCACGGTAACGCTGGCCCACAGTCGTACGCCCGACCTACCAGCGGTTTGCCGCTCGGCGGATCTGTTGATCGCCGCGGTTGGTAAACCAGAGATGGTCCGGGGTGACTGGATCAAGCCGGGGGCGGCGGTGATCGATGTCGGCATCAATCGGACCGATTCCGGGCTAGTGGGAGACGTGGACTACGCGGCCGCGGAAGCGGTCGCCGGCTGGATCACGCCGGTCCCCGGGGGGGTGGGGCCGATGACGATCGCGATGCTGCTCGCCAACACCCTAAAGGCTGCGGGCGGCGAATCGCCTTAGCCGATTGCCCCGCAGGCCGAAGATTTCTCCGCGTGACTCGGGCCGGATAGCGTGCCGGTTGCCCGGCCGAACGTTGCAACCGCATTCCATGCTGGTATGTTACCAATCCCGCGCGAGGCACGGCTTTTACGTTTTTCCGTTCCGGAAGAAAGCGGTTGTGTCGCCCCCCTTCTAGCTCTGAGGACAGCTCCGCGATGAGCGATTCACCCGCCAGCGCCATCTCTCTTGGCCGACTTTTAAAGGTGCTGCTGCCCGTTGCCCTGGTGGCGTTGGTGGTCAACGCGATGCTGCCGTCTTACGAGAAAGCGGCTCAGCAACAGCTCGAAGCGGACATGCTTGACCGGTTGCTTGGGCCGCAGATCACGACGCTCACCGAGAAATTCGAGATGATCGACAAAGACGGCGACCTGGTTTGTGACCCGCCGGCGGACGATCAATGCCAGGATCCTGAGCGGCTCGTTTTCTCCTACATCGCGGGAGCGAATCCGGACGCCGAAGGGGGCCCCGGCGCGTGGGTCGATCTCATCGCTGCGCTCTCGGAAACTACCGGCAAGCCGGTCGAGTACAAGACCTTCGAGAAGCTGGGCGATCAACTGGATGCGGTCGTGCGGGGCGAGGTGCATATTGTTGGCTTGAGCACCGGAGCGGCATCGCTGGCCGTTGCCGAGGCGGGCGTCACACCGGTCTGCTGCCCCGGAAATAGCGATGGCTCATGGGGATATACCATGAAGCTCCTCACGCCTGCGAAGAGTCCCATCACCCAGTTTGCCCAGCTCACGGGCAAGAAACTGGGGTTTGTTGATCCCAACTCCAATTCCGGCTTCAAAGCGGCATTGGTTCTGCTCTTGAAAGAAGGTTTGCAGCCCGAGCGTGACTACCAGTGGGGATTCACGGGGGGGCACGATACCTCGATCAAGGACATCGTCGCGGGAGAGCACGACGCCGCCCCGGTCGCCAGCGACCTGTTGGCCCGCCTCGTTGCTGAGGGCCAGGTCAGCGAATCAGACTTCAATGTCCTCTACGAGTCAGAGCGATTTCCGCCGGCCCTGATCGGCTACGCCCACAATCTGACGCCGGCTCTTCGCGAAGCGATTCGGGAAACGCTGCTCGGTTTCGTCTGGGAGGGTACCACCGTCGGTGAGCAGTTCGCCGGAACCGGTGCGGTCAAGTTCGTGCCGATCACCTACAAAGACGATTGGGCCAACATCCGCCGTATCGACTATGCCGTGACCGAGGCCAAGACGACGGTCTCCGCTTCGCCTGCGGCCAAAACCCCCTAGATTGCTAGTCGGCGCATGCCCTTTTGATTCCTTGAGCGAGCATTCAGGAGATCAGGGCGTGTCTCGTTGCCGTCGCGCCTCGTAGGCTAGCACGGCGGCCGTGGTAGAAACGTTTAAGCTGTCGGCGATCCCGTGCATCGGCAGCGATACGGCTGTGGCACCCAGACGGTCCCAAGCCGCCGAGAGCCCGTCCGCCTCGTTGCCCAGCACGATCGCTGTCGGTTCGCGGTAGTCGATGGTGGTGTAGGCTGCCGACGCATCGGGCCGGGTGACTACCAATTGCACGCCAAGCTCTGCCAGCCACGCGAGCGTTTCGTCTAGCGGAGCCGCGGCGATTCCCTCGCGGAACGCGGCACCAACACTGGCTCGAATGACATTGGGATTGTCGAAGTCCGCCAGAGGATCAACCGCCACCACGGCATCGATGCCCGCGCCGTCGGCGGTCCGCAAGATCGCGCCCAGGTTGCCCGGCTTTTCGATCCGTTCGACAATCAGCAGCAGCGGATTGGGGGGCAGTCTGAGCCGCTGCAGCGGCCGCTCGCAACGTTGGGCAACCAGCACCACGCCATCGGCCCGATCCCCGAAAGCCAGCTTGCTGAAGGGGTCAGCGGCGACCTGCACCAGTGGCACCCCACGCACCTCGAGCGCCTGGCAGGCCTCGGTGATCCGCGGACCGGTAGCCCCCTCCAGCACAAACGCCTCGACGGGCGTGACGCCCGCTTGCAGGGCGCGGAGTGTTTCCCGTGCGCCATCCACCAACAACAGGCCCGTCTTACGACGCTGACGGCTGTCCCGCAGCCGCGCTGCCTGCTTCAATCGGGCATTATGACGACTGCTGATCGGGGGTGGTGGCGGAGCGTCCAAGCGATGGCGCGACCCAGTGGCCGCGGACTGTAAGGCAAACAAAAATGACAGTTTCTGCCAGCAACGATTCAGCTCAACCGATCTTAACCCCAACGGGCCTGCTGTTCACCTACGGCACGCTGATGTTCGAGCCGGTCTGGCTGCGTGTGGTCGGCCGAAATCGACCGAGTCTGCCGGCGGTTGCCGCGGGATGGTCGGTGCGGTGCGTGGCGGGGCGGCCCTATCCAGCCATCGTCTCAGACCCCGACGCGATCGCGACCGGCAGGCTCTACCAGGGCCTCAGCGAACGGGACTTTGCCCGCCTGGATCGCTACGAAGGAGCGGAGTACGAGCGGCGAGCGATCGACGTTCGTCTGGCCGACAATTCGATCCGCCAAGTCTTTGCCTACGTCGCGCGACCCGCGCCGTACTGCCGGGTGAGCACCGAGTTATGGGACCCCACAGCCTTCGCGGCTGAGCACCTTGTGGAGTGATCTTCAAATGAAAACAAGCGAACCCACCGCCGCAGAAGTGATCCGCCTACTGGATCTCGAACCGTTGCCCGAAGAAGGGGGCTTCTATCGCGAGACTTTCCGTTCAAGACGGAAGCTCGTGCCGGGGTGTTTCGGACCCGAGTACGAGGGCGAACGCGACGCGCTCACCGTGATTTACTTTCTCGTAACTCCCGAATCGCCATCCGCATGGCATGTGCTGCCGAGCGACGAGGTTTTTCTGTGGCACGCCGGTGCCCCGGTTGCGATGCTGCTTCTGCCGAACGGAGGACCCGCTCAAGAGTTGCGTTTGGGGGCTGATCTGCTGTCGGGGGAGCGGCCCCAGGCGGTGGTTCCTGGCGACGTCTGGCAGGGCTGTCGGCTAGCCGATCGCAACGCGGCCCCCGGCTGGGCGCTACTGAGTTGCTTAGTGGCCCCGGGCTTTGATTTCCGCGACTTCCACGTCGCAACGCCTGAGGAAGTCGCCGGGCTAGCCGAACGCTTCCCCTTACAGGTAGAAGAGATCGGGCGGCTCGCCCCACGATAAAATTGGCACTTCGGCGTGAGCGATCTACGGACTACCAACCTCCGCCTGGCCTTCGCCCCGTGCGAACGCGATCAGTGCGGGTCCGTAGTCTTGCCATAGTGCCTCGGCTCCGCGGTCTTGTTCGCTCGCGAAAAGTTCCAGCGTGATGATCGGCTTGCCCAGTGTTTCGCCCACATACGATCCGAGCGAACCGGGCCGTCCCCCGAGTTTTTCAACCGGCAGTCGTCCACCGATCGCCCGACTCATGGCGGTTGCGATCGCTTGCCCCGGACCGTCGTAGTCGATGCACTCCAGTGGTTGATGGATGCTGAGCACCCGCGTCGGCGGATAACGCCGCAGGGCACGCAATAGCGCTGCCGACTCGGGCTCCGACAGCGGACGCTCGCCGTGCCGGGTCGCTTCGGTGCGATTGCCGGCGGGGAAGTTACGGTTCAGATCCACACCGTTGCGATTGAAGCGTTCCCCTGCCGCATAACCGTCGGGATTCGCGATGGGGGTCATCACGATCTGACGCGGCAGCCGCGGATCGTCTTGCTCCACAAGCCACTCCTCGAAGCGCTGCATCAAGGGGGTTCCCGCGGGCTCGCTGCCGTGAATGCTTGCCAGCATGAAGATCGTTTCGGGCCGAGCGCCGGTCGGCTCGGGATGGCTCCAGACGCGGGCCAGGATCGGCTGGTCATCGAGGCTGCGCCCCAGCTCAACTTCTTCGATGCCCGTGGGAAGGGCAGGGAAACGCTTCTCGGGGGAGAGCCGAACGGTGATGCTTGCCCGGCCGTCCTCGCGGGCCGATGTTGTCCAGCGGAGCAGGGTCACCCCTTCGAATGGTGGTCCGTACTGCCCGGGCCGCGGGCGATGCGGCTCAGCAGTCCAGGACCCGGCTGCGAGACTTTCTGCCGTTATAGTCAGCGTTTCTTTGCCAGCCGTTAGCGTTGCCACGGTGCTGCCCTCGATCACTGCCGCGTGGGTACGGGTGACGAGTGTCCACACCACGGGAGCGCCCGGAAGAATCCCCGTCAGTTCATCGTGGATCGTGACAACGCTGGCGGAAGCATCGAAGTCGAAACGCCGCTCGGCTGACTCCGCGACAGCGGATAGCGGGCCGCTTAGGTCGATCGTTGCGCTGCCCCGATCGGGCGTTTGGTCAGTGTCCAGCGGATCGAAGGACGTGATGGCCGCATTCTCTTGAATCTCAAAAGGCTTGTCGGAAATGGTCAGCGTGTTGTGCGATTCGTTCCGATACGGAGAAATCTTCCAGCGATCTCCGTCCGGCTTGCGATCAAAGAGCTTGACCCCTTGCGCTTCGAGCCGATGGTACGCGATCATGCCTAGATCGCTTGCCCAGCGGACCCCGTTGGCTTCGAAGATAAACGAGCCCGCATCCATATGGCCGTGGTTGATCCCTGCCTTGCCGCCTTTTGCCGCAAGATACATGGCACGCGGGTTGTTCCAAGCGGTCCGGAACATCACCACCGGCTGTACGCCGCGCCCCCGCCAGCTACGCGGCAGGGTTTGGCGCGTTGAAGTCTTTGGCTGGGGCGAGGCAGAAACACACCAGAAAGGCGTGAAGGCGTCGAAGTCAGAATCGTGGCTGAGCGCTCGATCCAGTGGTGTGTCGAGCGATCCTTGTTGCCGACTCATCCACACGCGTAAGGCAGGTTGCCCGGTCTTTTCTAGGCAATCCGAGAAATTGAAAAGCAAGCCTGTTGGGCCTTGCGCTTGGTCAAAGAACCGGTCGCTCGCTAAGAACCCGGGCGATTCTGCCAACCCAAAGTCATCGCCCCAACCGGTTCTCAGCGCGTCGATCGCCAGCACTTGATACGAAGTTCCGTAGACCCAGTAAGAGGGCCCTTCGGGATACACCCCATCCGGTCCGTACTGAGCGAGGGCCCTCGGCATGTGATCGCGTGCGCGGGTCAGCACCTCCGCCGCCAGCGCTGGCTCGTCCTCGGCGATCGCGAGAGCGGCCATGGTGAGCCCTCCCAGGCAAACCTGGCACCAGTTGTGCTCCGTTGAGACCCACCAGGGATCGCTCAGCACGTGGCGGAGCGCTTTGTCTACCAGGGCCTGCTGTAGCTCGTTTCGAGTAGTTTCCGATAACTCTTCGTACAACCAGTCGTAACCAATCGCGACGGCCGCTGCCATCTCGGCCGTATCAAGGAAGTGGTTCGGATGCCAATCGGTGAACGCCGCGATCGCCAGCAACTCTTCTTCCGCGCGTTGTGCGAAGCGTTTGTCATCGGTCAGCTGAAAAGCGAGCGACCATAGCGACACCCGCCGCAGCGCTTCGCGTGAAACCGACAGCAAACGCTTCCCGGCCAGTTTGCGTTCGGACAGAGGGGCGGCAAGTTTTTCCTCGGCCCGTTCGATGAGCGTTTGCAACTCGGCTGCAAACGCTGGGTCGTTATTACGCCGCTGTCGCACTGCTGCCAGACGTTCGGGAGTTGCGATCACCCGCGGGTGCGCGGGACGTAACTTGGTGAGGATCTCGGACGCCGTCAGAGCTTTGTCGGGGGCCGCTTTGACTGCCGATGGGGGGGCCGACAGAGCCAGCTCTCCCCTCGCTGCGAAGGCTGCGGCAAAGACCGCAATCACCACCAAGCCGCTGAACCGCTTCGCAGCCAACGCGCTGTTAGATCGGGATAACGAGAGCCGTGCGGAGTGTGAACGCATTACAGAAGACCTCTCAATGAGTCGTAGCGGTCTGAGCCGCAACGCAGTCAGCCGGCAGGTGACAGCCACGCGGCGAAATCTTGCTTGGCTGACAAAACAAAAAAAGGGCGTCTACCCCGCGGGGAGACGCCCTTGATTCTACTTGCGAGCGGAGGGCACGGGAGTCGAACCCGCAACCGGTAAACCGGCGCCTGAATTCCAATCAGGGTGCTAGCCAATTCGCTTACCCTCCGGGGTCCGGGGCAACGGGCGTGGCTCCGCCTAGTTGTTGTCCCCGTCGCCTGGCAAGTTGCCTCGCCAGAGGTCGTTATTGAAACCGATCCGAGCGGTGCCGTCGAGCCGATGTGAGACGTGCAGTTTCAGCGCGGCCGGCCTCGGCAAAGAGGCCGTCAGTTCATGGCTCCAGCGCCTTGGATCAGGTTGATAAACTCGCTGTTGCTCTTGAACTTGCCCAGTTTGGTGGTGAGTTGCTCCATCGCGTCGATGTGGTGCATGCTTGCCAGGGTGCGGCGGAGCATGGTGGCGGCATGCAGAGTGTCGGGCGGCAAGAGCTTTTCTTCCCGCCGGGTGCCCGACTGCTCCAGGTCGATCGCCGGCCAGATCCGGCGGTCGGACAGCTTGCGATCCAGCACCAATTCCATGTTGCCCGTGCCTTTGAACTCCTGGAAGATCAGGTCGTCCATCCGGCTGCCCGTTTCGATCAGGGCCGTGCCGACAATCGTCAGCGAACCGCCCTCCTCGAAGGCCCGCGCGGTGGCGAAAAGCTTCTTGGGGATGTCCATCGCTTTGATGTCGACACCGCCCGACATGGTGCGGCCCGTGTTGCCAACCCACTTGTTGAACGCCCGCGCTAAACGCGTGATCGAGTCCATCAGCAGAAACACGTCTTTGCCCATCTCGGTCAGGCGCTTGCAGCGCTCGATCGTGAGCTGCGCGAGCCGCACGTGCGACTCGACGTCGCAGTCGAGGCTGCTGGCGAGCACCTCGCCCTTGACGCTGCGGCGCATGTCGGTGACCTCTTCGGGGCGCTCGTCGATGAGCAGCACCATGAGATTCACGTAGGGGTAGTTCTCGCTGATCGCGTGGCTGATCTGCTGCGTCAGCACCGTTTTGCCCGTCCGCGGCGGAGCGACCAGCAGCGCGCGCTGACCCTTGCCCAGCGGTGTCAGCAGGTCCATCACCCGGGTGCTCAGAGGCTCGGGGCCGGTCTCGAGCCGGTACCATTCCTCGGGAGTGATCGGCGTGAGATCGTCGAAGGACTTGGTGCCAAGGTAATCCTCTGGCTTGCGCCCTTCGACATCGAGCAGCTCGCGCAGACGAGGGCCCTGATCGCGGCGTTGTTGCTGCACCATACCGCTGATGAGCAGGCCTTCGCGCAACCCGTACTTCTCGATCATCGTGCCGGGGACGAACGGATCGGTTCGCTCGCGGACGAAGTTTGTGTTGGGGTCGCGGAGAAAGCCGTACCCATTGGGGTGCATCTCCAGCACCCCAGCCGCCGGGGAGAGTTCGCCCATCGGGGCGTTGTCCAGCTCGGCCTCGCGTCGCGGGTCATAGCCGCCGTAGCCACCCTGGCCACCGCCACCGCCGCCGCCGCCGCCGCTACGGCGACGTCCGCCGCGGTAACCACCGCCGCCGCCACCGCCGCCGCCACCGCCACCGCCGCCGCCTTGTCCGCCGCCGCCGCCGTTGTTGTTGTTATTACGTCCGCGGTAACGACCGCCGGACCGGTTCTTCTTCGCCATATCGATTTAGTTATCGGATGCTTGCGACGCCGGGCCCCGCTTCGGCGGAGGTTGCGTCGGCGAGCGATCTCTCGGCAGCTGCCGTTGAGCGCTCAGTTGTGGTAGTGAAAAATTAAATTGCAGGGGGGGAGGGGCGGCCGAACGGCGACGCGCACCAAGCGCTAGAATCGAGAATGACTCGCGTTAGAGAGGTGGGGCAGTAAACCGAACCGAACCTTGATAGGCGGGTTTCGGTTGGGCTGGCCTCGGGGGAAAGGGTTTCGACCTCATGTCGGGCCACCGCCGTGAGCGGCCGTTGCTTCCGCGGCGACGTTGCTTTCACCAACGAGCCACAGAGGGATTTAATCCACCGCTTGGCTGCCGTTTCATTGGCAGCGGTGCGGCGACGCGAAGGAATCGCAGTATCTTTTTATAACGGCTGGGCTGGAGGAGCGTCGAGCTGGCGGAGCGTCGAAGCCCTGCTTTGCGGTCGACGAGCCCAAAACTCGTCGCGCCAGTAGCCTTGTCGCGCCAGTAGCCTTGTCGAGCCAGTCGCCTTGTCGAGCTGATAGTCTCGGGGTTGTATTGCCGGCTTGCCGTAGGCTTCGATCAGCCTGTGGCAGACCTTTAACGACAGCCCTTTATCGAGAGCTAAAAGCTCTCAGCGGGTTTTGTCGAAGCGGAAGACAGCGTCCGCGGGTTTATCTAAATTTCGGCAATGGGTTAGCAGCCACCCGTGCGTCACCCGGGACGCACCCTGGTGAGAATCCGGTGTGGCTTCCGTCGAACACGCCAGCCGCTCATGCGGGGTGAGACGCGTAGCGAAGGAAAACAGCTTTCTCAGGATGCCGTCAGGCCCGGAACGTCTCGCAACAAGAGCGGCTCCGGTCCCCCCTCACTGCCAAATCACTTCGGCAAGCGGGACGTAGCTTTCAGACCGCAAAAATCTTGCTCAAGCACCAACTCGTTGGCTTGGGCTGATTGTCGCTGCTGATACCCGAGAGGCCCCAGCCTGGCACACGCTAGCAAGCGTGGTCCCCTGCTGAGGGTTTAACGCAGATGGCATAAGAACGAGCGGTAGCTCGCTTGCCGGCAGCAGGCCAGCACTCTCTGCCTCTGGCGCGAAGTATTGCTCCCCCCACCGGGCATGTCAAGTTAGACAAGGCGGATTCACACCGAATTTATCTGGCAAAGCCAGCTTCTTCCCGGGCGGAGAAACAGCCCCTGCTGCTCCTCTTACGATACGAATGCCCGCAAGGTTCGAGGGCTTGCCGCGACTCGCACCGACCCGACCCGGACCGGACAATCTGAAAAATCGAGCCAGGCGGCATATTTTACCCAAAGCGACCCCCGTCGGTTCTCCGATATCACGACTAACGGGCTGCTCATTGGCGTAGCGCCCGCCTGGCTTTCCGTAATTCTATCGCCTGCCGAGGTCTGTCGTGATGCGTTCTCCGATCCGATCGCTAGCTGTTGTGGTGCTGCTCACCGCGACAACCGCCACTCACGCAGAGAATGCCATCCCCTGGCGGACCGACCTGCGCGCCGCCATGGCCGAAGCGCAGCAATCGAACAAGTTGGTTCTGCTTCACTTCTGGACCGAAAGCTGCGGACCGTGCCGTCTGCTGGACCAGCGCGTCTTTACGCAGCCTGGCATGGCAGGTGCCATTACCGCCAATTATGTGCCTGTCAAAGTCAACGCCGGCGAGCACCCTGAACTGGCCCAATCGTACGGCGTCACGCGGGTGCCGACCGATGTGGTGGCCGACAGCCAGGGGCAGGTGATCCGCTCGTACGTTAGCCCGGCGACGCCGATGGCTTACTTGGGTGTCTTGACGGAGATGGCTGTCGCCCAGCGCGGCAAAAGCTCTCCCTACGACAACCTGATGGCGGCGGCACCCTATCGTACGAACCAAACGACATCGGACCTGCCCCCGGCAAACCGTCTCGGTAATCAGTCGAATCCTGCCGTCCCTTCGGCCCCGATGGCTTCCGCACAGCAGGTGATGCCCGCCGCGACGCCCGCCGGCTCGAATGCCAACCCGTACTACAGCGAACCTGCCGCTGCCGCCCCGCCTGCGGCTACGGTCGCAGCGCAGCGTTCTACGACGGTGCCGCCGACAGTGCCGCAGGATAAGCTCCCGTCGCTTGCCGCAACCAACGTTGCACCGACGACGGTTGCGAGCAGCACGCCCCGCCAGGCTACCCCGGCCTCACAAACAGCCGCACCACAGCTGCCGGCCGGCAGCCCGCCGCTGGCGTTTGATGGTTACTGCCCGGTTTCGATGAAGCGCGATTGGGCCTGGAAGCAGGGCGATGTCCGCTACGGTGCGATCCACCGGGGCCGCACATACCTGTTCACCTCTGCTGAGCACCGCGATACGTTCCTCGCGACGCCCGATGATTTTGCCCCGGCCTTGTCGGGAGCTGACCCGGTCCTGGCGGTCGATCAACGACAGAATGTCGCCGGCTCGCGGCAGTACGCCGTCGAGTACCGCGGCAAGTTCTTCTTCTTTGCCAGCGAAGAAACCCTTAGCCGGTTCTGGACGAACGCCGACGGTTACGCCAACGGTGCCGAACGCGTCGCCGCGGCCACGAGCGATACGGTTGTTCGCTAAGAGCGATTAGGCCGATGAAGAAAAGGCCCTCAAGAAACTTGCCGGCATGCGGGATCAATCGGATTCGGTACCGAACGCCCGAGGGCATTCGGAAGCCTTCCGCTCAGACGCGCGCAGTTCATTCGTCGCGGATGGTTCGCTGCAGCTGGATCACGTGAGCGCGAACCTCTTCTAGACCGGGGTTGAGTCGCAGCGCGCGGCGGAACGATTCGAGCGCGGCCATCGGATTGTCTTGCATGAGGTAGCACTGCCCCATGCCGACCGCCGCGGTGAAGTGGTACGGATTGATCTCGAGTGCTTGGTGGCAGTTGCGCACCGCCGCTTCGTACTGAGAGAGGTGGTAATGTGCCGTGCCGCGCTGGCACCACGCTTCGGCGATCCACGGAGAGTCGTGGATAAGTTCGGTTGATAGGCTGATGGCGTCCTCATAGCGCCGCGCCTGATTCAGCCGGACAACGTTGCGCAAGGTGAGGCGTTGCTCGCGGCTGCCAACGCGGGTCCACAGCTCGCGGATGCCGTTCTCTGCCAGGGTGCGAACCGCCCGGTCGCGGTCCGTCAGAGCCCGTCCTAGCGTGCTGTTGGCCGCATAGTCGCCCATGAATCCGATTGCCAGCACGGCACCTCGCCGCGCGGCCCGATCGCCCATCAGCGCCAGTCGTTCGAGCGTTGCGCAGGTGTAGCGCTTCGCAACAATCTGGACAAAGGCGGCTGAATCCTGATTGGTCAGATAGCCTTCATAGGCAGCGACGATCAACGGGCTGCGTAGCGAATGATCTTCCACGGCGGCGGTCTCGTTCCAGAGGACGCCGACGCTTTCCCTGGCGCCGTTGTCGCGGTTAACGGGCGGCGTCGCTTCGTGCGACGTTTCCCTCGGGTTGTTCTGGGCTTCTCGACAGACTCGCGTCACAATCAAGGCAAGCCACGCGGCCGCGTCGTCGTGTCGCAGCTTCGAGTTTAATCGCGGTTGAATCCCCGACAATCAAAAAAGACGATCCCCTCGTAACCGTGTGGAATAAGGTAATTCACGGCGTGATTGACTTGACAAAGCCTTGCCGCGAGGTCTCGCTTGCCGCTGTTATGACGGTGGGCGCGCTGGTCTTGGCGAGCAACGCCCCGGCGCTTGCAGGGTCTCAGCAGAGTGATGATCCCCTGGCGCGCCGTATCGATGTCGTGTGGCGTGATGTGCCCCTGTCACAGGCAGCGCACCGCTTAGCCCAGGTGGTGGAGGTCACGGCCTTTATCGATCGGCGGCTTGACCCGCACGCGCGCGTAACGCTCCGCGCCAACGGGGTCTCTGCACGCGATGCGTTTCTGCAGCTAGCGCAGCAAGTCGAGGCGGTGATCGTTGATCGGGCCGAGCTGGTTTATCTGGGCCCCTCCGAAGGGGCCGCGACGCTGGTCGCAGCACCGCCGCTCGGATCGGCACCGCGCGCTACCCAGCGATTGCTCAAGCGCAAGAAAAAGATCGTTTGGAATCGTCTTGCCATGCCCCGCGAGATCATCGAGCAAGCGCTCGCCGAAGAACGGATCACGATCGAAAATGCCAACCTTGTGCCACACGACTTGTGGGACGCCGGCACGTTGCCAACCGCTCCGGTCGCCGACCAGCTTTCGGTTCTGTTGACGGGTTTCGGCCTAACTTGGCACGCCGACCCCCAGCGCACGGGGGTGGTCGTTCTCGAGCTGAGTAACGCCACCGCGCAGCCGATCGCCCCGCGCTTGACACCGCGGGAAACGCCGCCGGCCGGCGTGCCGTCCGCTGTTGCCGTCGAGCAGCAGCGTTACACGCTCCGCGTGCAAGAACAGCCGCTCGAGGCGGTGCTCGGCCAGATCGCCGAGCGATCGGGCATGGAGCTGCGGATCACACCGGGAGCGGCACCGATTGCAGCCCAGCGGACCAGTTTCTCGGTGCGTGAAGCGTCGCTCGACGAGCTGCTCGAAGCAGCTGCCGCGTCGGCGGGACTCGTCGTGCGCCGCATCGAGAGCATCATCGAAGTAACGACGGTTCGGTGAGCGGGCTGAGCCCTAAAAATGAACAGCGTAGTAAAGAACACCATTAAAAAACGAACACCGTCGCGGCAGATGCCGGACGGTGTTCGGAAAGTTGATTGGTGAGTTTCTGGGTGGGGTCTGGTGTCCGCCCCAAGCTGAGGGGAATCAGCAGCCGTGCTTCTCGAGCTTCTCGCGAAGCGTATCAGCCGTGAAGGGCTTCACCAGGTAATCGGAGACGCCTGCCTGAATGGCTTCCAGCACGCGTGCCTTCTCCGCCTCGGTCGTCACCATGATGATCGTGACGTCTTTGTCCTTGGCACGGACCTCTTTGATGACGTCCAGGCCGGTCTTGCGCGGCATGTTCCAGTCGGTCAGAACCAGATCGAACTTGCCCGGCTCAAAGAGGTTGATCGCTTCCTCGCCGTCAGCAGCTTCGACCGCGCTAGGAACGCCAACGGCATTCAACGAGCGGAGGATGATCTTCCGCATGGTGCTGGAATCGTCGGCAACTAAAACTCGGGCGCTCATCGGGGGGGCTCCTGTCGCGTCGGTCGCGGACCGGTTTCGAATGAAAGGGCCGCGATCGCGTATTGATCGGGCGGACGCCGAAACTTAGGTCACGACAGGGGGCAGTCAAACGAGCAGCACGGTGTTTCGGTTCTCCACCTTTTAGGGGCCGCGCATGACCGGCCGGTTATTTCAGCAGCCGGTTGAGCTGCTCTTCGATGGCACCGGTGATCTTGCCTTTGAACATGGCGGCGGCGAACGGAAGGTCGCCCGAAACGCGGATTGCCGCATCCTCTACGGCGAGATTGCCCTGAATCTTGAAACCGAAGGTCGTAAACCCGAACGACAGAGTGTCCCCCTCCCAGGTTTGCTCGAGGCCGGAAAGCTGGTCTGAGTACTTTGCGCGGAGCATGTCGGAGAATCCGTGCAACCGATCACGCGCCTGCTCACGGCCCAGATTGTGGGGGATCGAGACTTCGAATTTGGGCATCGATTCGCTTGGATTGAGGGGGGTAGAAATCGCAGCGGCAACGGAGCGCGGCAGCGGGGGCCGGGCGACCACGAGATGTCGCCACAGGCCGCTAAGAGTCTGTCAGGACGCCCCTAAGAGGGAAGGGGGGCCGTGCTGCGTGGGAGCGGATGGTTTTGGCGAGTTGTCTGACGGCGGCCTCGTCGATCGTTCCTGTGCGACCGCCGTGGCAAGCCGCCCCGCGAACGCCGACCAGCCCGCCGCCACCAACTTTGACCAGCAGTTCGGCTACGCGGGCAACCGCCGACGCATCGAGCCGACCGGCCACTACCACATGCACGCCAGCGCATTGGGCGGTTCGGAGTAAGCGCTCCAGCTCGTCCCTTTCTAGGCATTCTAATAGGGCCTTGGCCCCAGGAGACTTGTCCCAGGTGTCTAACACCAGCCATGACGAACCGGCCTGGGCCGTAGCACTAAGCGCTTCGGCGGGCGGCGGCGCGTTGGCCGCCTGATGATCGGCATAGGCTGCCAGAACGGGCAGCGGCCGATGCGCAGACGCGACTGCCATGAGTCGAGCGTATTGGGACCGCCAATCGGTCTTGGCCGCCCGGGCAAGCCCGAACTTGACGATCGCCACGCCCCTGGCAGCAGCAAGATCGGGCTCGCGGAATTCTGGTGGGCTGACCGCATCGACCAACTCACCCCCGGCAGCGGTCAAGGGTAAGCGGTTGCCGATCCTCTTGGAGATGGCACAGACGGTCTGCGCCGAGGGCGCTCCTAGCGGTCCGGCGCTGGGCTCTTTGACATCAATCACGTCCGACCCCCCCGCGAGGGCCGCGGCGGCTTCGGCGGCCGAGCGGACGCTGACGAGCAGTCCGCATGAGCCCGGAGCGATGGCAGGCAGGAGTGTGTCTGACAAACCGATCAACGAGGGGCCAAACCGTTACGAAAGGGAAAATGAGTTCCTGCAACCCACCGATTTGCCGTAATTTACGAGCGCGATAGACGTGCCGCAGGTGCGGGGCTACCTTTTCAGCTCTCGGGCGGTTCGACAAGTCAGTTGTTCCCCAAGCCGCTTGGCCCACGATCCCCCCCCCGGGATGGTGGCGAGCTGCCCGTTGCCGACCTTCTTCGCCGCATTGGCGATTCTCACACCTTAGCTGTTCATGTCCGATACCGCCTCGCACGACGCTGACACCTCGCACCACCATGCTGTCCCGACCGCGCGCCCGGTAGTTACGGCAATTCTGGTCGTCGCGTTGATCTACGCCGGAGCGCTTGCGCTTGGCTTGCCCCAGAAGGGGACTCAGATCGTTGTGGCTGCCGCCGCTGCGCACCACAACGAGGATCACGGCCAGGATCACGGCGATGCGGATCACGCCCCGCAGGAGGGTGCCGAGAGCAGTGCCGCTGAATCGGCTGATACCGATGGGGGGAGCGAGTCCAGCCACGAAGACGCCGGCCACAGCCACGGCCACGCTCCGCTGGCGGCCCCGCCGATCGGGACCGTCACCCCGTTCGTACTGCTGCTGCTGTCGATCGCGGTGCTGCCGTTGATCCCCGCTACCGCGCACTGGTGGGAGTCCAACACCAGTCGCTTTATGGTTGCCGCAGGCCTGGGAGTGGTGACGCTGCTGTACTACGGGTTCTTGCACGAAACTCCGATCGATGGCCACTGGCCAGCCCATTACGTGTCGGCTCCCGACGCCTCGGGGTTCAATCTGGGGTTGGTCCGTACGATCTTCGAGAACGCGGTGCTCCAAGAGTTCATCCCGTTTATCGTGCTGCTGTTCAGCCTGTACACGATCTCGGGAGGCATCCGTATCGAGGGCGACCTCCAAGCCAATCCGATGACCAACGCCCTGTTTATGGCGGTGGGAGGAGTGCTGGCCAGTTTTATCGGGACGACCGGCGCGGCGATGCTGCTGATCAGGCCGCTCCTTGAGACCAACCAAGAGCGTAAGCACGTCGTTCACACGGTCGTGTTCTTTATTTTTATCGTTTGCAACTGCGGCGGTTGTCTGCTTCCTATTGGCGATCCGCCCCTGTTCTTGGGCTACTTGCGCGGGGTCGATTTTTTCTGGACGCTCAATCTGTGGCAGGATTGGTTGATGTGCAACGGCCTGCTGCTGCTGGTTTATTTGCTGCTGGATGAGCTCGCTTACTATCCACGCGAGACCGAGGCCGATATCACGCGCGACCTGCGTCAGATCCGCGCTCTCAAGTTCAGCGGCTTGGCGGTCAACGGCCCGCTTCTGCTGGGGGTTGTGGCGGCGGTGGCCCTGCTGGACCCCTCGAAGCCCTTGCCGGGCCTCGGTTGGCACCCCTGGATGTATCTCCGCGAACTCGTGCAACTGGGGCTCGTTGGGCTCTCGTTGAGCCTGGGCAGCTATGCGGTGCGGGTGGCAAACGGCTTCAATTATCACGCGATTGTCGAGGTGGCCGCGTTGTTCAGCGGCATCTTTATCTGCATGCAGCCCGCGCTGCAGATCCTTGGCGTACAGGGTGCGCAGCTGGGAATCGACACGCCGATGCAGTTTTTCTGGATCACCGGAGGCCTCTCGAGCGTGCTCGATAACGCGCCGACTTACGTGGTCTTCTTTGAGACCGCCAAGACTCTCGTCACGGGCGAGGGTGCCAGCCTGGTTGCCGGCGTTGAGGAAAAGCGGCTCATGGCGATCAGCTTAGGAGCGGTTTTCATGGGCGCGATGACCTATATCGGTAACGGCCCCAACTTCATGGTCAAAGCGATCGCCGAGAAGTCGGGCGTGCGGATGCCCAGTTTCTTTGGCTATATGCTGTACAGCTTCGCCTTCCTGCTGCCGGTTCTGGCGTTTGTGGCTTGGCAGATGTTTGGCTAAGAGGCGGAGAATCGCCGAGCAAGTCGGTCTGTCGGCAATCGGTCGGCGCGACTAAGCTATCGCTTTCTCGCTCAGATTCTTGCCTCTCGCCCCCCCGCCACCTTAAGTGTCTTACGAAGCCGTTCTGACCGATTCCGACCTAGCGAGCCTGTGTGCGCGGCTCGCCGGATCGAAGCGGATTGGTTTCGATACCGAATTTGTCTCGGAGGATACGTTTCGCCCCGAGCTGTGCTTGGTGCAGGTGATCGGCGATGACGGGTTGCCCGCGGTCATCGATCCGCAGGGCATTGATGACATGACCCCCTTCTGGCGTCTGCTAGCCGAGGGAGATCACATCACAATTGTCCACGCGGCCCGTGAAGAGCTCAATTTTTGCCACACCGCGATCGGTCGGGCCCCGGCCAACGTGTTCGACACGCAGCTGGCTGCGGGCCTGTGCAGCGCCGAGTATCCGGCCGCTTACAGCTCCGTGGTGCAACGCTTCCTTGGCAAACGTCCGTCGAAGGGCGAGCAACGCACCGACTGGCGCCGCCGCCCGCTGACCGATGCCCAGATCGACTATGCCTTGGAAGACGTGCGGTATCTGTTTGCGCTGCACGACAAGATCATCGCGCGGCTTGAGCAGCACGGCCGGATCGATTGGCTGGCCACCGAGATGGACGGTTTCTTGACCGAGGTTGATGACTCACGCACCCGCCAGCGGTGGCGTAAGGTGTCGGGTATCGGTGCCTTGCCGCTCCGCAGTCTGGCAGTGGTTCGCGAGGTTTGGCAGTGGCGTCAGCTCGAAGCGGAACGCCGCGACCTCCCACCACGCCGCGTCTTGCGTGATGATCTGATCGTGGAATTGGCGAAGAAAAAGTCGGATCGCGAAGACAAGATCCGATCGATCCGCGGGATGCTGCACGGACAGCTCAAGAAGTCGATCCCGGATATCGCTTTGGCGGTCCGTCGCGGGCTTGAGGCATCGACTGACGACCTGCAGGGCCCGCGCCGCAAGCCGCCGCCGCCGCAGCTCAATCTGCTCGGTCAGGTTATTGCTCCGGCTATCACGAGCCTGTGCAACCGTGCCGAGATTGCCGCCAGCCTAGCTTGCACCGCAACCGACATCCGCGAGTTGATCAGCTATCGCCTCGGTTTTTCTGGCGAGGGCGAAGATCCGCCGGCGCTCGCTTCGGGTTGGCGTGCCGAGCTGATCGGTAACCTGATCGACGATCTGCTGGCCGGCAAGCGCGCTATCCGGATCAGCGATCCCAACTGCGAGCAGCCGCTCGAATTCACTTCGCTGTGATCGGTCTTGGACCGGAGACGCTAGCGATAGCGAGCCAGCCGCTCAAGGGCGGCAGCGATCCAAGCCGGATTCTCCAATCGCCAGCGGACGACGCTCGCCAGTCCCTGCTCGAACCCAATCCGCGGAGACCAGTTCAGCTCGCGACAGATTTTGTCGGTATTGAGGGCGTAGCGGCGGTCGTGTCCCGGGCGATCCGCCACGCGGGTCACGAGTTGTCGCGTCGAGATCGCCTCCGCACCGTTGGCGGCTAGGGCCGCATCGATCTGTTCGCAAAGCAACTCGATTGTTTCGGCGTTGGTGTGCCGATCAGCGGCCCCGATGTGGTAGGTCTCACCTGCCACTCCGCGTTCGGTTACGGCTAGCAATGCCTCGCAGTGGTCGTCCACATGCAGCCAGTCACGCACCTGTTGGCCGTCTCCGTAGAGCGGGATCGGCTGCCGGGCCAGTGCCCGTTCGATTGCCAGCGGGATCAGCTTCTCGGGGCACTGCCGGGGCCCGTAGTTGTTGGTGGCGTGCGTAACGATCGCCTGGAGTCCGTAAGTCGTCTGGTAGGCACGCACCAGATGGTCGGCGGCCGCCTTGGTGGCGGAGTAGGGAGAACTGGGGGCGTAGGGGTCGCCCTCGTGCGATTCCTTGGGGGCCGCGATCGGCCCATACACCTCGTCGGTCGAGACATGCACCATCAACAGCCGGTCTGATTCGTCGGCTGCCAGGCGATCACGGTAGTCTCGCCAGGCGGCGAGCACCGCAGCGGTCCCCAGGACGTTGGTGTGCACAAACGCCTGCGGAGCCATGATCGAGCGATCGACGTGGGACTCTGCCGCTAAGTGGAGCAAGGTGTCGGGGCGGAAGCGGGCGATGGCGTTGCTAACCGCGACGAGATCGGCCACATCGGCACGGAGGAACTGGTAGCGTTCTTGCCCGTCGATCGGGGTGACCGACTCGATCAGGCCGGCGTAGGTCAGCAGGTCGAGGTTCAGCACCTGGCGCGCCGCCCCCTCGCCGGGCCTGAGGAGCCTACGGATCAGCGCACTGCCAATAAATCCGCAGCCTCCGGTAACCAGAATTCGCTCAGATTGGCGGCGACAGAGGGCGGTCACGGCAAGAAAACAGGGGCGGGGGGCACAGGGGCCAGGGAGCTTAGTCAGCGGAGCGGCCGTCGGGGCTCAAGCCAGAGGCCCTTGAATGCCGAACGAGCACAGATATACTCCACCATAGTCGCTTACCAGCGACGGCACGCGGCTGTAGCTCAGTTGGTAGAGCATCACGTTGCCAACGTGATTGTCGTCGGTTCGAATCCGATCAGCCGCTCTTATTCGAGCGTTTCAAAGATAGCGTCGAGTTTTTTGGGCGGGGTACCCGATTCTGGTGCTCCGTTTTTTCTTTGGTGCCTTTGTTTCTCCGCCTTTTCACGAACGGAAGGGTCGCCGGAGTAGAAGCAAGGCAGGCTGTCGGTCTTGTGCAATTTGGGCCTTGGTCGCAGCGAATTTGCTTGCCGGCCCGCCCGCGGGGCCGGCGGGGACGACGAAATCCGCTGGACCCCCTGCCGACGGATCGTCGATGAGCCTTCCAAGGCCCTCCTACATCGCGACCCGCCTCACAAGACGTTTGGTGGAAGTTTACAACTGCTCTGCGGCTTGCCGAGCGGTTTTTGGGCCGAGTTTGTCCCGGCATGCCCCTTCTCGGTGCGGGGTTAGTGAAGGTAAGCTCTGCGGTTTCCGGTCGAGTTAAGCTTCCCGGTCGATCTGATCCGCCGCCAGGGTGGCGCGACAGGAACCGCAAATCACGCGATAGAGACAGACGATGGCAGACGATGAAGACCTGGGCGCCGAAGTCGCCGTGGAAGAAGAGCCGCAACCGCTAAGCCTGCAGGTTGAGGTCGAAAAACCGAGCCCTTGCGAGCGTCGCATCGCCGTGACGGTTTCTCGCGAAGATATCGATCGGTATCTGGACAACGCCTACAGCGATCTGATGTCGAGTGCTTCGGTACCGGGATTCCGGATCGGTCGGGCCCCGCGAAAGATCGTCGAGCAGCGTTTTCGCGACGATATCATCGAGCGGGTCAAGGGCTCGCTCCTGATGGACAGCCTCTCGCAAGTGAGCGAAGAGCAAGACTTTGCCGCGATCAGCGAACCGGATCTCGATCTGGAAGCCGTCGAGATTCCCGACGAAGGTCCGTTGACCTTCGAGTTCAGCATCGAGGTCCGCCCCGAGTTTGCCCTACCCAAGTGGAAGGGTCTCAAGCTCAAGCGTCCGACCCACGAATTTACGGATGCCGAAGTCGATCAGCAGATCGAGCAGATGCTGGCGCGTTACGGTCAGCTAGCTCCGCACGAAGGCCCGACCGAGGCCGGCGGCTACATGGTCGTCAACCTTGTCGCGACGGCTGACGGGGCTGAGGTTGCTCGTGATGAGGACCGCCTGGTGCGGATCCGCGAAACGCTGAGCTTTGTGGATACGCGGCTCGAAGGGTTCGAGAAGTTGGCCGCTGGCAAGAAGGCGGGCGATCGCTTCCAGGCCAAGGTCAAGCTCACCCAGGATGCGCCCAACGAGGAACTTCGTGGCAAAGAAGTCGCGATCGATTTTGAAGTGCTTGAGGTCAAACGGCTCCAGCTGCCCGAGCTGACCGAGGAGTTCCTTGACGAGCTTGGCGAGTTCGAGTCCGCCGAGGCTTATCGGACGGCCGTCAAGCAGAATCTCGAGCGTCAGCTCGAGTACGCCCAGCAGCAGCAGACCCGCAAGCAGATCAGCGCCCTGTTGACCGAGGCGGCCAACTGGGACCTGCCGCCGAGCCTGCTGAAGCGCCAAAGCGTGCGCGAGCTGGAGCGAGCCGTGATGGAGCTGCGTCGCAGCGGTTTCAGCGAAGCCGAGATCCGCGCCCGCGAGAACGAGTTGCGTCAGAACAGCGCCGCTTCAACCGCCGGTTCGCTCAAGGAGCACTTCATCCTCGAGCGCATCGCGGAGGAGGAGAACCTGGACGTGGAAGACGGCGATTACGATCGCGAGATCTTCCTGATGTCGCTCCAGAGTGGCGAGTCGCCGCGCCGCGTTCGGGCCCAGATCGAGAAGCGGGGCCTGATGGACGTGTTGCGTAACCAAATCATCGAACGGAAGGTGATGGATCTGGTTCAGGGAGCAGCCGATTTCGACGACCAACCTTACGAACCGCCGAAGCAAACCGTCGAGGCAATCCCGTTTGCTGTGGGGGGAGCCGAGGGAGATATCCCCCAGGCGACCGAAGACGCCCCGGCCGACGATAAGAAGTAAGAGCCCGGTGCCGCAACGCGGCCCGATCCCCCCGGACTTGTAAGAGAACGGGAAGCCGACGGACGCGCCCGCTACCGGGTCGTTCGCGATCCCCCAGGCAGAAGGAGCTGACATGAGCGATCGCAGCGCTCGGGAAAACGGACCGTTCCTGGCTACGGCCTCCACCGTGTGGGACGCCCACAGCGGACCGATTGAGCCGCGTGCCGCACGCGAGTACCAGCGCCAGCGTCAGATGACGCTGGGCGACTTGCTGCTCGAGAACCGCGTGATCTTTCTCCAAGGAGAGATCTACGACGGCAACGCGAACGAATTGGTGATGAAGCTGCTCTACTTGCAGAGCGAAAACCGCCGCAAGGACATCCACTTCTACATCAATTCGCCGGGCGGAAGCGTCTCGGCAACGCTCGCTATTTACGACACCATGCAGATGATCACCTGCCCCGTGTCGACCTACTGCGTTGGCCTCGCGGCGAGCGGGGGGTCGGTGCTGCTGGCCGGCGGTGAAAAGGGCAAGCGGTTCGCTCTGAAGCACTCAAAGGTCATGATCCATCAGCCACACGGTGGCGTTGGTGGTCAGGTCTCGGACATCGAGATCCAGGCCCAAGAGATCATCAAGACGCGTGAGACCCTCAACGGGATCCTCGCCGGTGATACCGGCAAGACGACCGACGAGATTCTGAAGGCTTGTGACCGCGACTATTACTTGACGGCGGAAGAGGCCAAGGCATTCGGCTTAGTCGATGACATCCTCACCAAACCGCCTGGTTCCGAGGAAGACGGTGCCGACAAGGACTGAGCCTGACTCGCCCTCACCAACCCCTCGCGAGACCGCCGGCCCGCCCGGCCGTTTTCTCTCCCCCACGCCACCCGGCCTGAACGCCGACCACGGACGGAGCCCCTGCCATGCCACTCATCCCCTACGTTATCGAGAAGAGCGGCCGCGAAGAGCGGGCGATGGACATCTACAGCCGCTTGCTGGTAGATCGCATCGTGATGCTCGGATCGGGCATCAACGACGAGGTCGCCAACAATGTGGTGGCGCAGATGCTGTTCTTGCAATCCGACGATTCCAAGAGCGACATCCATCTGTACATCAATTCGCCCGGGGGCAGTGTCACGGCCGGCATGGCGATCTACGACACTATGCAATTTGTCACGTGCGACGTGGCCACGTACTGCATGGGCCAGTGTGCCAGCATGGGGGCCGTGCTGCTCGCTGCCGGTACCGCCGGCAAGCGGCACGCGCTGCCCAACAGCCGCGTCATGATCCACCAACCGCTGGCGGGCATGCAGGGCACCGCCGAAGACATCCTCATCCACGCCACCGAGTATCGGAAGACCAAGGACAAGCTCAACGCAATCCTGGGCAAGCATACAGGCAAGAGCCTTGAGCAGCTCCAGCAAGACACGGATCGCGATAACTTCATGTCCGCGGAAGAGGCCCTTGAGTACAAGCTCGTCGATAAGATCATCGAGAGCATGCACGGCTAAAGGCGCGTCGGGCATCAAGGGCTCGTGCCCTTGCGCTGCTAGCATCGGAGCGTGTTCTGGGCTGGCTCTGTCTTGACGCGGAGCGGGACGCTCTTGTATTTCCTGCCCGATGCGAATCTCGCGGGCGATCTCGGTACGCACCAGTGGCAGCACGTCCTGTTTCGGACGGCTCGTCATTCTCGCTTGCCTTGCGCCGCTGGGCTGCACGAGCAGCGGCAAGCAGATGCAGGCCGACCTGTATCAGCGAGAGCTGCGGCTCCAAGAAGACGAGATCTATCGGCTGGAAGACTGTCTGTGCGAGTACCAAGACTTGGTGCGCGGGTATCGGGCCGAAGTAGCCGAACTGAAGCGGGACCTTGAAACCGCTGGCGCAGGGTCATCAGCACCAACAAGAAAAAAATCTTCCTCTTCGAGCTTGCTGTCGCGTGATCCCGAGCCGCTCGAGTTTTCTCGGCCACAGCTGCCTGGCGACGAGCCACGCGGCGGGTCCGATCGCTCCGGCGCGAGCGAGCGCGTCGAGTCGTTTGAACTGCCGGAGGAGGCACCTCCTTTTCAACCAACGCTTCCCGACAGCGCGGCACCTGGTAGCGCGGCTGAGCCGCTCGATGCGGCCCCGCTTTTCCAGCCGGGACCGACCGACTCCAGCCAAATAGAACCCCAGCGGGCCGAACGGATCGATCGGCTTGCTGTGGCTCCCCTTGAGCTTACCGCGGTTGCTGTCCCCCAACCGAAACGGGACGCGGTGCCAGAGTTGATTGCTCCGGCAGGCGTTGCGATTGCGGGCCCGAAGGAGCCTGCTCCGTTTGCCGGCATGGCTCCGCCCCTGCCTTTCGCCCCGCCGGCGCGGACGATGCGGAGGCTTCCCGAGGCCGGAGCCGTTGAGCGCGTCGTGCTTTCGGCGCTGCCGAGCACCGACCCACAAGACGGATCGCCACTCTTGTTGGCAACGCTGAGGCCGCTAGTTGAGGATGAGCCGAGTCGCTTTGCCGGCACGGTCTCGCTGATGCTGATCGATCCCCACGCCGTAGAAGCCGAACGTTACTTAGCACGCTGGGACTTCAACCAAGAAGAAGTCGCTCTGGGAGTCGATTCGCAGGGGGTGATCAGGCTGTCGCTGGCACTGCCCGATTCGTATGCGACCGCCCCGCCAGAGTCGCTGCAACTCTGGACAAGAATGATCGACGATCAGGGGCGCAAGACGCTCGCGACCATTGACTGGCCGGCAAAGAGTACCGATGTAGGTTTCGCGAGCGCTGAACAATCGAGAGCGGAAGAGGTTGCTCAGAACCAACAACCCGAACTGATGCCGGAAGTTCAAAAGAGCACGCCGCAAGAGTGGCAACCTTCTCAGCAAGACACAACGATAAGGGTCGCCAGCTTTGACGAAGATCAAGAATAGTTGTGCGACGAACATAGACGCAACGGCCTAGTCCCACGAGAAAAAAACCGTTGAGAGCGCGCCCCAATGGCTAACGCCCTCAACGGTGTGCGAAGTGGTGTGGGAGGACTCGCGGGGCGCTTATGATCGGCGTCGGGCACCAGCGGCAGCCATGACGATCGTGCCGATCAAGCCGAGCGAAGCGGGCTCGGGGACCTGCGAGATCGTGATCCGTGCGATCAGATCGCCGGCACCCGGTGCGGCACCGACCGCCACGTTGAAGCCCGCGGGGGTGCCGGTCCCCTCAAAGTTGGCAAGCCCGGTGTGCAGGGCTACGACCCCGCCTTCGTCAGTCGCTGTGCCACCGACGGTCGAGAAAGCCGCGCCAAAGGTATCATTCACTTCCGTGCCGGAGTCCCAGATGTTCGACCCAAAGATCTCGATCACCCGCGTTCCGTTGAACTCGCCCGCCGCATTAAAGATCTCGTAGGCGGTCGGGTTGCCGTTGCCGATGAAGGCGTCGTTAGAGGGAATCACCATCGAGGCGTAGCTGAAGTAGCGATATCCGGCCGGGTTGATCGGTGTCACCTGGGTGGTCGCGGTCTCGCCGGCGTCGATGATCGGTGCCCCCGGGAAACCCGCCGGGTTGGCGATCACGCCCTGCAGACGACCGGGAGCGGCGAACTCACCTTGGAGCACGCTGACGATGCCGTCTTCCGCCAGCGCTTCAAGACCGGGTGAGGCCGGCGAACCCGGGCTGAACAGGTCGAACGAGCCATTGTGAAATCCGTACCAAACCGGGGTCAGAAAGAACCCATCAGTTCCGGAAAGATTCTCGACGGTGATCGTTAACGGTTGCGCCACCGCTGCTGAGGAGACGAGCAGGGCAGCCATTGTTAGTGCCAATCGTTGCATCTTCTTGTAGTCCTTGAGGGTTTGTGATCGCCGCCCACGCCGAGCAAGTGTCGGCTACGTTCGAGAGTTTGCGGGGCAAACCTTTCGAACAATCTGGCCCAACACAACACGGCTTGTTTGGCGATCGTGATGTCAAACTTAAGGACCCTTGCGACGCGTCAGCATTGGTCGCAGGGTTAGTCGGAAGAGATCGCGATCGATTACAAAGCGATCAGCAATTTTTCAAGAAAGCGATCTCGGTGGGTAACTCTCTTGCCCCGCCGGAGCGAGACGCACCGGTTCAATGCCTCGGTCAACATCGCTTGTTGGGCACGCCCAATTTTCGGCCCGCTATTGTGCGATGGACCACAGTCGGCGGACCGGCGGTGGAGCATGATATTGGGAAAGGCAGAGCCGTTGGCTTCAGCCGCGCTGGACGATCTCTCTGAATGTTGTACTACCCTTGGTCGTTCCTCCTCCTGCGCCGATCGCCTTGGACCCCGAGCGCTGGCTCGATGAGTACGGCGACAGCCTGATGGCCTACGCGGTGGTTCGTGTCCGCGACACCGCCACAGCGGAGGACTTGGTCCAAGAAACGCTGCTAGCAGCGTGGCGCGGCCGCGCAGCCTACGCCGGTCAGGCTGCCGAGCGGAGCTGGCTCGTGGGGATCTTGAAGCGCAAGATCGCCGACTATTGGCGTGCGACACGGGGCCGTCGGCACAATAAAGTGGCTGGCAACGTGCCGCACGAGAACGATCCGCCCCTCTTCAACAGCCGCTCAGAGTGGGCCGTACGGCCCCAGGCTTGGAGTCTAGAGAACGCAATCGACCGATCGCTAGCGGCCGCGGGCGCAGCCGCTGAGGCGGAGGAATTTTGGCAGGTGTTAGCCCGCTGCCAAGCCGACTTACCCCAGCATCTGGTGCGCGTCTTCCACGGCCGGACCATCACCGAGGCCTCCCCCGAGCAGCTTTGCGAGGAAGAGGGGATCTCGCGACAGAACCTGTCGGTCCGGCTACACCGAGCCCGGCTGTTGGTGCGTCGTTGCCTTGAACGCCGCTGGTTCTGTGAAGAAGACTAAACGGATGGGGGATTGGCTCCGCCAACCGTTGCGACGGCTGTGGAGGCTGCTCGCCATGCGGTGCGCGCACGCCACACAGGTGATGTCCGACGAACTGGACGGAGCCTCCACAGCAGAAGATCGGCTAGCAGCGCGGCTGCACGAGGCCGTGTGCCCTGGCTGCCGGCGCGTACGCGTGCAACTGCAAGGAATCGACCGCTGGCTACGCAACGCGACGGTTAAACCTCCCGAACCCGGCGGGCTTTCCGAAGATGCCCGCCGGCGGATTCGCAGGCTGCTACGCGACCAACAAGCGACCAGCGATAAGCCTGAGGGATAACAAGCCTGAGGGATAACCCTGTCGAGCCCGCAAGCCTTGCCGATCAAACCTGCGTGGTAGCAGGAGCGTCTGCGGCGTGAGCGGGCGAATCGTCGGATGCTTCTGCGTCGTCCGACTCGTCCGCATCGGACTTTCGGGTCGAGCCCTTACCGAACTCATAGGCCAGCAGAACGCTCGCCCCGAGCCAGACGGCATCGAGCGGATTGAAGTTCTTGCTGCGCGACAAGCCGATCGAACCGGTGTTGGCTGAGGGCAGGCTTTCCATCACCGTCGGCGTTTCTTCGGCCACGATGGCATCGCCGCCGGCAGCATCCTCGGAGGCCTCATCGCTTGCTTTCTCAGCGGGCTTGGCCGCGGTGATGGTGGGGCCCTTGTTCTGAACGATCTTCGCAGCAGCTTGTGGTCCGAGGAACGCCGCGGCACCGGTCAGCAGCGCTGCCAGAGCGCCGCGCAAGTAACTCTCGCGACCCGTCGAGGCAAGCACACGCATGCTGTAGCCAATGGCCAAGCCAACGGGGATGAACGTCCACCAAGCATCTTGCTTCAGTTGGACAATAAAGATCATCAGCAGTGCGATGCCGAGCGCAAGCCCGACAAGGGCGCCAATAAGGGTGCGAGTGGCTTGCATGGCGGAAGTACTCCAGAAGGGCGTGAGAAGCGGAGGTTCTCTTGTGACCACAAGCAGACGGCCACCCGGGGGTGCCGTGCTCAGTATCGCAGAAAACGGTGGGCTCGCTCGATGGTGGGAAGAGAAGATGCCGCTAAGCTTGATCCGCAGCCTACGGCGGCGGGACCCGACGGCTCATCGCGTGGCGAGGCAGGAAAGTATTTCCTCAGCGCGCCACCAACGATTCACGGCAGGGCCATCTTGCGACGGCCACGTGGTGGGGGATCGCCGCAGCTACCATCGTAAGCTTGCGGCAAGGCCTCCTGCAACTGCCAACAGCGGCAAGAACGAAGGTTCTGGCACAGCGTATCCTGGGGCAGTGGCCTGATAGGCTACCCGCCAGGCCTCATAATCGGCTTGATCCACAACATGGGGCGATGCGGTCTCGTTCGCTAGCGGGCCGCCGTCTCGCCAAACGGTATAATCGGCAGAATCGACTTGTCCGTCGTTGTTGTAATCGCCAGCAAGGGGGGCGATCGCCGGACCGTAGTGGCCGGGGCTGCCAACGTCCGCACCGCTATTGTCGATCACTCCCAGGGGATCGAAAACCGCTGCGGCTCGGTAGGCTTTGGCGTCGGGGTAGGGCGACCCGCTCGAGCGCGCCCAGGCGGCCCCCACGTTGGTCGGATAGGTAAGGTCGCGGAGATAGATCGAGTCGGCGTCGTTATCGTTCGGCCAGGGCGAGATGTTGTCATAGGTCACTGACATCAACGCCCCTGAAACAGTTCCTTGGATCTTGTCGATCGCATAGCCAATCGGATCGGTCCACAAGCCAATCGTGTCGCCACTGTTGGCGAGCGTTGGCCAAGCGATGACGGGGATCAGGTTCAGACCGACGCTCTGATTCCAGGCGCTCTGCATCTGTGCCAGTGTGGCAGCGTTGGCGTCGAACAGCACCGCTGTGCCGCCGGCAGGGATCGAACCGAAGAACACGTTCGCCCCGTTCAATGCTGAACCATCGTCATCGTCGAGCCACAGCGGGGTCGTTGCAAAATCGATGGCTTGCGTGCCGTAGTTAACGATCTCGACCCACTCCCACTCACGCGACCCGGTGATCGAGGCGGGGTTGGCCATGATTTCTGAGATCATCAACGACGGTCCACTCGGCCGCGGAGCCGGCCTGTTGCCGGCGGGCAAACGTCCGGGACTGCCACGATCGGCACCGTTGACGGGCGCTCCGGGCAGGTGGGTTTGCGTGCTCTGAAAAGCGTTATCGGCACCGATCGCCGCAGGACCCCAGTTGGCTCCGACCGTGGTGGAGCCGACACCGTTGTGCTGAATCGAAGAACCGTTGCCGCTGTTGAGGGGCCATCCCGCGCCGCTGGCGTACGCGAAAGAAAAGTTGGCGCTGCTTACCCTAACTACCCGCCGGTCGGGATCGATCGCGGTGCCGAGGTTGGCGGTGTCAGCCCGATAAGACGATTCATTAGGCCAGAAGCCGAAGGTCAGTCCGGGAAGGTCTGGTGCCACGTCAGGGGGCGACGGATTGTTGGTAAGGTTGTTCCCTCCCCAGCCCGACACGCCAATCAGCGGCACCCCGGCGGGGACGCTGGGCCAGGCCGATCGAAACCGCTGCGGCTCGTAGCCGAGAGCCTCGCCGTTGTAGAGCACCGCCACGCCGTGCGCGGGGACAACGGTGGCGTTCAGCACGGCCGTGCCGTTAACGCCCACCACGGGCCGGATGCTCGCCGCGGGGTTGGTGCCCAGCGCAGGGTCTCCCACGCGATCAACAAAGAAACCGGCGAGGTCAATCGGGGCCGCGCCCGGATTATAGACCTCGAGCCATTCCCAAGCGGGTTCATCCGAGGCCGGGTCGTACATGATCTCGGTGACGACAAGCTGCGCTGAGCCGGAGCTTGAGAGCAGCGGAAGTGCCTGCATTGTCAGGCAAACCATCACGATCGCGTATCGCATCGACTCGGCTCCTGGGGCCAGAACAGTTCGTTAAGTCGTGCCGCTCATGGCAGCAGTTGGCGTTAACGGATCCGTCCTGCCACAGCGGGTGCCGAGCGTAGTTCGCGCGTTTCGCGGATCAAGCAAGCGGGCTGCCGACCTGGTGACAAGGGGTTGTCACCGGTCATTGAACCGTGTTCGGTTCGGGCAGCTGACCGGAAGGCCGTATCGGTCAAAAAAGCGGCGGCACAAAAAAACGGACCGCGCTGAGCTAGCTCAGCGCGGTCCGTTGGGTAGGGGTCGTTGTTCGCTGGTCCCGGGACGGGGCTTAGCGATCAATGAGGAATGATTGTTACAGCGCGGCGATCTTGGCGATCAGGTCCACGGTGCGGCAGCTGTAGCCCCATTCGTTGTCGTACCAGCTCAGAATCTTCAGCATTCCGTCGCCGATGGCGCAGGTCCAGTCGGCGGCGAAGATCGAGCTGTGCGGATCGCCGATGATGTCGGTCGAGACGATCGGGTCTTCCGTGTAAGCAAGGATCCCCTTCAGCGGGCCTTCGGCAGCGGCCTTGATGGCCGCATTGACTTCGGCGGGGCTGGCCTTCTTGGCGAGGTTGACCGTCAGGTCGACGGCCGAGCCGGTAACGACTGGCACGCGGAGGGCGTAGCCGGTGAGCTTGCCTTGCAGCTCGGGGATCACGAGCCCAACCGCCTTCGCGGCACCCGTGCTCGTCGGGATGATGTTCATCGCCGCAGCCCGAGCCCTATACGGATCGGCGTGCGGCAGGTCCTGCACGTTCTGGTCGTTCGTGTAAGCGTGAACGGTCGTCATCAGGCCGTTGACGATCCCGAACTGCTCGTGCAGCACCTTGGCAACCGGGGCCAGGCAGTTGGTCGTGCAGCTCGCGTTGGAGATGCACTTGAGGCTGGCGTCGAGCTTATCGTCGTTGACACCGAGCACGCAGGTCAGATCGGCACCGTCTTTGGCGGGAGCCGAGAGCACAACACGCTTTGCGCCCGCGATCAGGTGGCTGTCGTAGCCCGGCTTGGCGTCGGTCGCGCGAGCCGAGAACACGCCGGTCGACTCAACAACCACATCGACGCCGAGCTCGCCCCAGGGGCACTCGGCGGGGTTGCGGATGGCGGTCGCCTTGATCTTCTTGCCGTTGACGATCAGATGCTCGTCGTCGTAGTCGACCGTGCCGGGAAAACGCCGGTGCGTGCTGTCGTACTTCAGCAGCGTCGCCAACATTTTATTGTCGGTCAGGTCGTTGATGGCGACCACTTCAAACTCATCCGAGCGCTCGACGAGGCCGCGGAAGGTGAGGCGGCCGATGCGGCCGAAACCGTTGATCGCAACTTTAATGGCCACGGCGTCTACTTCTCCTGAAAGAATCGCGGAAGGCGGGGATCGGGGCGCAGGATTGCCCAACCGGGCAAGGCTTGAAACCCTGGATAGCCTGTCAGTTATAGTGCCCGCCACGGGGCCTCACAACCGGTGCCCCGTAGGCCGTTAAAACGCTCATCGCCAGCTGCTTTACCAATCGAAACCGCTGCCTCTTCCTGCAGGACTTATCTCCCATGCAAAACGCTCCTCAGATTTCATGCTGGTTCTTGGTGGTGGGGCTTGCCGCGGCTGTCGCGGTGGCTCATGAGGGGCACGATCACGAGCCCACGACGAGTGTGCAAACCGCCTTCTCAGCGGATCCCAAGCCGGGGGCCGTCACGGGATCGGGCGATTTTGTGTTCCGTTACAACGCCGAACTCAGCGCGCTACCGGCAGAAATCGCGGCGGGGATCAAAGATGCCCACGGCGGTTTTGCGAAGGGCCCCGACGGTGCGGTGTACTTCGGGCTCGTGCGGACGGGAGTGATCCGCATCGCGCCCGACCTGAAGCACAAGACGCTCCTCAGCAAGACCAAGGCGGTTGTGACCGGTGCGCTGCACAACACAACCTACGTGGCCGACGCCGAAGGGGACTATCTGGTTCTTTCCGACCCCGAACTAGGCGATGTCGATTTCATCCGCACGGATGGTTCCGACATCGGCACGCTCGGCAAGCCCGCGAGCGTCGACGGGGCTTACCGCCCGACTGACGCAGACGTGGCTTCCAACGGTCTGCTTTACGTTTGCGATGGCTACGGCAGCACCAAACAGATTCTGACGGCCGACCCGAAAGCGCTCGCCTATGGCCCGCTGGCTTTCGGCGGTCCGGCGGGTAAGGGCCGCACTCCTGGTAAGTTTTCTACCAACCACGGCGTCACTTTCGACCCCACCGACGACACGCTGTTGATCGCCGACCGCGAGCGGCAGTGGGTGCAACGGCTTAGTCTTTCGGGCGAGTTCATCGAGGCCTACGACCTGGAGGGAGGCAACCCGTGCGATGTGGACTTTGTCGAAGTCGGTGGCGAGCGGTTGATGATCGTCGGTTGCTTGGTCGGAGACAACGAGCCGGGGCTGGTGCAGATTCTGCGGGACGGGAGGGTTGTCGCGACACTCCGCCCGGCGGTTGATCTGGGGCTCGACGTGTTTCGCCACATCCATAACGCCGCGGGCATCGTGGTCGAGGGCAAGCTGTACGTGCTGTGCTACGGCTGGAATCCCGGGTGTTTTGCGGTGCTGGAGGCGGTTTCCCGGTGATAACCCGTAGACTGCTGCTAGCCCGAAAAGTTGACGGTTTGCTGCCGGCTTCGTAGATTGAAGGCGTAGTTTGCTTGCCAAAGAGGAGAGAGAAGCAAACCAGCGTAGCCCCTCAGGAGTCCGGTCATGTACGGCGAGCTCATCCCCCTTGGCGGCGGCGATCCGATCCCGCTGCTCAAGACCAAGCTGATGATCGGACGGCGCGAGAAGTGCGACATCGTGCTGCGCTTTGCCAATGTCTCGGCCCACCACTGTGAGATGTGGCTCGAAGGGGGCTATCTTTTCGTCCGCGATCTGCAGAGCAGCAACGGCATCAAGATCAACAACGTCCGCACGCCCGAGGGGCGCCTCGATCCGGGCGATACGCTGACCGTCGCCAAGCACTCCTATCGGGTTGATTACTCACCGGCCGACCTCGGTGCCGACGGGCCTCCGCCCGCTCCGGATCGCACACGCGAGATCATGAGCGAGTCGCTGCTGGCACGCGCCGGGCTCGATAGCGGCCCTGGCTCCGGCCCCGGGCGTGGTCGTTCCGATTCGCGTCGGTACGACCCGACCAACATGAACGCGGGACAGTTGAAGTCACGCAAGTGACTCACTGATGGCGAAGAAACGCAGCAAGTTCCGCGCATCGTTCCGCAAGAATCACGACTCGTCGGCACGCGGACGCGCCGACTCGCGATCGCTGGAAGGCTTGAGCGAAGACTCCGCCGAACGCCTGACCGGACAAGAGCGGCTCAGCGGCAAGGGGCACCTCTCGCGCCGCAGGACCGTTGCCGATGCCGCGATCGTGGAAGACGCCGCGGGCGAAATGATCCTCCCGGAGGTCGATCGCACGGTGTGCCGGCAGGGAGTTGTCCTTCGCACCCAGGGCCTCATCAGCGTCGTGCTGGATGACGCGGGGGCCGAGTTTGCCTGTGCCACCCGACAGCTACTCAAGCAGCTCGCTACCGATTTGCGCCACGTGGTCGCCGCGGGCGATCGGGTTTGGTTCCGCCCGTCGGAGGTTTCGGGCGGCGGGGCACAAGAGGGCATGATCGAGCGGATCGAGCCCCGGCACGGCGTGCTCAGCCGCACCAGCCGCGGCCGTCAGCAGCTGATCGCCAGCAACGTTGATCAGATCGTTATCGTCGCCAGCGCCGCCGAACCGCGGCTCAAGCCGAACCTGATCGACCGCTACCTGATCACCGCCGAGAAGGCGGGGCTCCGACCGATCGTGTGTGTGAACAAGATCGACCTGATCGATCCGACCGATCTGGTTCCCCTCGTGGGCGTTTACGCGCAGCTCGGTTATCGGGTGCTGCCGGTCTCTGCCGAACGGGGCCGAGGGCTCGAGCAGCTTCGGGCGGTGCTCGCCGGCAAACAGACGGCTTTCACCGGTCAGAGCGGTGTCGGCAAGTCGTCGCTCTTGAACGCGGTCGACCCGGGGCTGCGGCTTCGCGTGCAGACGGTCAGCGCCGAGAGCGAAAAGGGGCGCCACACCACCACCACCGCCGAGCTCTATCCGATGCGCTGGCATGCGGACGACAGCGACGCCTCGGTGGATGGTTTTTTGGTCGACACGCCCGGCATCCGCAGCTTCGAGCTATGGGATGTCATCCCCCAAGAGGTGGCGGGCTACATGCCCGAGCTGCGGCCGTATGTGAGCGCGTGCCGCTTCCCCGATTGCACGCACACGCACGAAACATTCTGCGCGGTAAAAGACGCGGTGGCCGACGGCTGGATCGACACAAGGCGGTACGAGAGCTACACGCAGATCCAATCGGGCGAGTGAAGCGGCGTCGCCAACTGTTAGAGGCACTAAGTTGGCGCCATGCCCACGCGCAAAGCGAATGGGCATACGCCTATGCTCAGGGGCGTTAAGTCATCGTCTCTCGTTACCGCCCCATTATCTCGGTTGAAACGCGGCATGAAATGTGACGAATGTGGAGCTCGGATGAATAAGCATCTTAGGCCGACGCTCCACTATTGGTGCAGCGCATGTGGGAACGCGGTATATGAAGGTTGGCTACCGAAGTCACGACCCCTTACCATCCTCAGCGATGACAAGTCGAACTACTTTTCTTCCAGGAAGAGCGTCGCAGCTCATTCGATGGAGGCGATACTCGCTATGTCGCTGTGGGATAAGGTCTTAGTATGGGAGGCTCGACTAGAAGAGAATGAGTGCATCGTGCGTGCACGCCGAATTGGAGATTTGCAATGGACTTTGCTTGACGCTCCACCAAAGCAATTGCTGTTGCGCTGGTGCAAACTAGTGCGAGATTTGTTTCAAGGTAGTGATCAGACTCTGCATATCGAGAATGATGGCGACAGGGCATTTGTTTCGGCAACAGTAGATGAAAATCCCGCGCTTCATATCGTCTTGAATTTTCAGTATCCAGATCGGGACTGATAAACCAGCCATCGGTGTAGACGGCCGAATGTCTAACGACGAAAAACGACAATTCAGATCGAAGACGCAATTCTTGCGAGAGTCTCACGACAAAGAAATATCGCTTAAGGGCGCCACAGTCCGGTGTGTCACGAGCTCGTCGAATGGCTGACCGACCAGCTCTGGTCGAGTGCGACGGCGTTGGTTACCGGCACAGATGTCGCACTCAGGGTTGATTGTGAGAGCGTTTCAACCCAGACCATGTCCGGTGAGATAGTCCAAGAGGCATTACTGCGACGCGATAGTAAAAGCCTCTCAGGCCCATCCGCTTCGCGTGGGGACATGGCATCTGGCGTGTTGGCGTGCGTACCCTGCTAGCTCGTGATCCCCTGCGTTAGCGTCATGAACGCGGTTTCGAGGTTGATCTCGTCCTCTTTGATCATCGCCAGGGCGTAGCCGGCTTCCACCAGGGTGCGGGCGATCGCGGCGGGGCCCTGTTCCGTGCCGCGGACGAGCGTCACCAACAGCTCTTCGTGCTGCGACGGGGCGGTGACCGGTTCGACCGACTCGACGATCGGCATGCCCCGCAGCAAGGTGGCGGCCGCGGCGGTGCGTTCGCTGACCGCTAACCGCAGCACCGTTTGTTCACGAACCTGGCGCATGACGTCGGCTACGTTGGCGTTCACGATCAGCTCGCCTCGCTCGATGATGCCGATCTTGTTGCACACATCGGCCAGTTCCGGCAGGATGTGGCTGCTGACCATGATCGTCTTGCCCATGTCGCGTAGCCGCTTGAGCAGCGCGCGGATCTCGATGCGGGCACGCGGGTCGAGGCCGCTCGCGGGTTCGTCAAGGAGCAGCACCTGCGGATCGTGCAGCAGCACGCGCGCCAGGCCCAAACGCTGCGTCATGCCGCGGCTGAGGCTCGTGGCGAGCGCGTCGCGCTTGTAGCCCAGATCGACTAGTTCGAGCACCTCGTCGCACACCTTGCGGCGGGCCTCGCCCCGGATGCGATACGCGGCGGCAAAGAACTCGAGGTACTCGATGACCCGCATGTCTTCGTAGACGTTGAAGAAGTCGGGCATGTAGCCGATCGCGCGGCGGATCTCCTTGGGATGGGTGTAGATCGACTTGCCACCGACATACGCCTCGCCCCAAGTGGGCTGAAGCAGCGTCGCGAGGATGCGCATGGTGGTTGTCTTGCCGGCACCGTTGGGGCCGATAAAGCCGAACACGTCGCCCGCCGAGAGCGACAGGTCGATCTCGCGAATGGCGAACAGCTCGCCGTATTTTTTTGTCAGCCCGCGGAGTTCGATCATTGCCATAGTCTTTGTCCGTTAGAGCCGCGGCAGCCGGCGAGATCTTGGCCATGCCAAGTCGAGACGCTCAAAAACCAGCCCGCAGAGTTCGATCATTGCCATAGTCTTTGTCCGTTAGAGCCGCGGCAGCCGGCGAGATCTTGGCCATGCCAAGTCGAGACGCTCAAAAACCAGCCCGCGGAGTTCGATCATGCTCATGAGTTGGTTGTGATGGTTGCGGCCGATGGCGCGGGGACTTTCGCAAGTACGGGGTCTCTTAGTCTACCTCGACCAGGCAGCGGACGAATGTTGTTCGCCAGCGGCAATCGGCCGGGATGCTTTCTCCCGCGATTTCGAGCGCAACGCTTGTCGCGGGATCGTCGAGCACGCCGATAACGATCGCCCGACCGGCTTCAAGGTGATGGCTCAGGTCGTTGGCAGCGAAGAGCCGATTGGTGGCGATCGTGGTCCGCTGGCTGAGCAATTCGCCAAAGGACAGAATCGCCGCGGTAGCTTTGGCGGCAGAGCGTGGATCGGCTGGCGCGGCTTCAAGCTGCCTGCTCAGCAGGGTGGTAATGCGGAGCAGGTTGCCCGAGTCGCTGATCGGCTTGCTCTGTCCGCGCGCGAGCGTTCCGAGCCGCCACGCCCATCCGCCCGCCAGCAGATGGCAGTCGCTCAGGTCGTGGTTGCCCGGGTTGGTGATCTGCCCCTCGACGAGCCCGCCCTCGGCCCGCGTCAGGTCGGCTGTGATGAGGGGCTGGGCAGGACCGTGCCAGCGTGTGACGAGGGTCTTGGTCGATCCGGAGACCAACGGCAGGCCGCGCACCGAACTCCCCTCAAGGGCATAGGTGTCTTGCGACAAGGCTGCCCGGCTGGCGAGTCCGCCCAGCCGCCCGCCGGTGGTGGCCAGCCACCAGGTTTTGGTGCGTGTGGCGGCAGTCTCTGCAACTTCGATGTCGTACCGGCGAGACTTGGGAGAGTAGATCTGCGAAAGCAGCAGTCCGCGTGTGGTGTCGGCCGACCGATCGCTATCGCAGATCTCGAACGCCGCGATCTTCAACGCCTCGCCGCGCAGGGCTTGGCCCCCCGCATAAACCGCCAAACCAACCGCCGCCGC
This sequence comes from Botrimarina hoheduenensis, assembly GCF_007859815.1. GTDB lineage: Bacteria > Planctomycetota > Planctomycetia > Pirellulales > Lacipirellulaceae > Botrimarina > Botrimarina hoheduenensis. Next base: position 357,130 of record NZ_SJPH01000001.1, read on the forward strand.
GATAAGCGGAAACGTGAGCCATGTGGCCTGCGGGCGTTGCAGTGCGCGATTGACAAACCACCAGTCAAGCGGCCCGATCAGCACCAGGTAAACGCCCGCTGCGGCGAGGACCGCCAGCACCGAGACGCTGCTGACTTGCGGCAAAGCGGCACCCAACACGCGGATCGCCTCATCGACGAGGTCACTCTCCCCGCGCGGCTTGGATCCGAGCGGACTCACCGCTGCACGAGAGCGCTCCGCCGCAGGCGGATCGATAAGCTTGCGGAGCAAAGCGGCCCGGCCGTCCCAGCGTGTCAGCGCGGGGTCGTCCAGATCGACCGCGAGAAATACGACCTCGCCAAACCCGTGGGGGGCGCGGATCACCAAGGGCAGCGCCTCGCGCGTGGGTCCTTCATAGGCGGACACCACGCCCCGGCTGTTCGTTAGCCGCGCCGCAACGAGCTGGTCGGCGTCGCTGAGGCGTGTGCCATCGCCCGCATAGCTTTCGAGCGCGGCGGTTGAGCGGAGCGGCACAACACGATCCAGCTCGCCGGGAGCCAACACGCTCCAAGGCCCTGCTGCCGAGAGCAAGGTGGCGGCGTCGCGACCGCATGAAATGACCAGCCGGCCGCCGTCGCGGACCCATTGATCCAGCGCCGCGATTTGCTCGGATTCGGCAGACTGATCAGCGCTGCGCCACGCCTCATCGAGACCGGCGGTCAGCAGCACGGTCTCAAAGGCGTCGTAGACCAGTGGATCGCTGGGAAGCTCCGCCATGTTAATAAGCCGGGCGACCTTAGAAGCGGTGCCCTGCAGGTTGTCGAGCCCCACATCGGGGCCGATCGAAAGCAGCAGCCGAGTCGCCGCGGGGAGCGGGTTGCTAATCAACTCGCCGCGAAACAATCCGCCGGTCGAAAACTCCGCCCGATCGAGGGGGGGGGCGTCGGGCTGCTCCGTAGCGAGCAAGCGGATTTCGAAGGCGGGGGCCGGCTTGCCGACCCACACGGGCAGCCGCACGGTCTGGGGCTCAGCCCCAGTGAGCGTCAACGGCGGCGTGACGGTGACGACCCGCAGCCCGTCGTTATCGGGCGCAAGAGCGACCACGCGCACCGAGGTGCCCGCTGCCCCTCCGGCGACACGCACTTCGAGGGGCGTGACGGCTCCCAGCTTGTACTTGCCGCCGAGTCCAACCCGGACTGACTCGAGACGCGGTCCGGCGAGGTCAGCGGCTCCGCCCGGCAGCGCCGTGCTCGCAGCAATCGCCACCACAGCGCCTATGCGCATCACGAACGCCAAGCAGACTTCCGCCAGCGACCCGATCACGGCTTCTCCGCATTGTCGCACAGGCAGGCGAGTTGGCCGCAGCCGGGGCAACCCGCCCCGTACTTCTCGCGGAGCGCTTGCGTAAGATCGACACCAGCGACGTTGGCGATCGTTGTCAGCCAAGCGATCACGTCCGCGAACTCGCCCCGCAGCTCCTCGGGCGTCCCCTCGCGTAGCGCTGATGCGAGCTCTCCCACCTCCTCCATGAGCCACATAAAGGTGCCGTCCACCCCGCGGGCGACGTCCTTTTCGTGATACATGTTGCGGATCAGCGTTTGGAAATCGGCAAAGCTGAGGGGTTCCATAGGTGGCATTTCGGCGGGGGACAAGTCGACGCGGTTTGGGGAGCCCGATCAGAAGGCGGGGACAACGGTGCAATGGTTTTGGCAGCGGCCGGGCCCGGCCGGATCGGTCAGCCGCTCTTGAAAGCTAAGCCCCTTGCCAGGGACCCGTTGCCGCGGATACTTAAGAGTCTTCGGCCACGCCCCGTTCGTCTAGTGGCCCAGGACACCGCCCTCTCACGGCGGAGACAGGGGTTCGACTCCCCTACGGGGTACTGCTTGTTTTCTCGGCAAATTTCTGGGGTTTGCCGGCGGTCGTTTCTTGGCTTGGATCGCGCGGGAAGGGCTCGCCGTTGGAAGCTGTTGAACCGGATACGCTAGGTTTTGCGCAGGCGTTAGACGTGAGCGACGTCAAAAACAGGCCAAATAGCGGCTGATTAGTGAAGCCTTTTTCAGGTGCCTTGTTCTTAGGGAGCCTCGACTGAGAGCTCCGGCGCGAACGGAGACGCCAAACGGAAGCGGTCGGCCAAGTCGACCAGCAATCGGGCGACCGGTGTCATCTGCGCCCGTGCTTCGAGCACCGCCCGCGCCGTGCCTGGCACGTCGGTGATCAGGCCGTCAACGCCGCGGCTGATGAGCGACGACATCGTGCGGGGATCATTAACGGTCCAGACATACAGATCACGCCCTTCACGATGGGCCTCACGGATCCGTCCGCGCGTGGCATAAGCGGCGTTGACCGCCAGGAAGTCGGCCTCCAGCTTGCCGCGTGATCCCACCGCTACCGAGAGCAGTTGCCCCGTGCGCCAGCGCGGACGAAGCGACTTGAGCTTGGCAACGCCCTCGTGGTTGAGCGACATAAACATGGTCTGCTCGGTCATCGAAGCGGACTCGACTAGCAACGCCACACGACGTTCCAGATCGATATCGTGTCCGTAGTACTTGAGTTCGATGACGACTCCGACCCGATCACGACAGACCTCGAGCACTTCCTCCAGCGTGGGCACGCGTTGCGGACCACGTGAAGAGCCGCGTGCCAGATCGATCGCGTCGAGGTCGGTACGGGTGGCCTCCCACACTTTTAGGGCGCTCCCCGCCGCTTTCATGAAATCGCTATCGTGAAACACGATCACCTGATTGTCGGCCGACTCTTGCACGTCGATCTCGACCCAGTCGGCCCCCTCTGCGATGGCGGTTTCGATCGACACAAGCGTGTTGCCCGGTGCCGATCGTGGTGAGCCACGATGACCGATGACAAGGACTGCGTCGTCCAGCGGTATCCTCCCCAGCGCGACAAAGCCGACCGTCGTTGCCACTAGCGGTGTCAACGCTAGGCAAGCCACGAGGCGTGTCCTGGTCACAAGCCAAGAAGTGCGAGCGCTGCTCGGCGGGCTGGTTGGTAGCGGGGTATCGGCCCCGCTGAGTTGCCGATAGGCACGGTAGATCAAAGCTGCGAGGGCGTGGGTCGCGAGGAGATTGAGCAGCACCCCGATGACGATCATAGCGATCAACCCTGCGCCGACGCCGATCGCCACTGCTACGAGCGACGTGGGCCACGCCGGTGCGAACAGCCAGCCGACCAAAGCCGATAGCAAGCCCGCAATTGTCCCGAGGAGTGTCGATCCGCCGGCCCAGAGCAGGATTCCCGCGACGAGCTTCGCGCGCGAACCGGCGGTGCGTTGCCGGCTTTCGGAGAGAGCGGCGCGCGGTCCCTGTTGCTCGAATAACGCGATCGGCAACGCGATCGCCGCTTCGGTCGCCAGCCGCAGCAAGGCGTAGAGACCAAAGGCTCCCAAGACTATCGCGATTGCTACCGATCCGATGAAGGCAGGGGGCCGCTCGGTCAGGTAGTAGTTGATGTCGTAACGGGTGAGCAAACCATAATAAGTTGCCGCGGCGAGCGCGACAGCGGGTGCCAGCCACAAGAGTGCAACAAGCACCCAGCGGAGCGTGAGGCGAAAAATCCTGCCGGCGTGCCTTCCCGTGAAGGCAAGACTCGCGCTGAGACCTTCGGCCCCTTCCGGCTGAGCGAGAACCGTTAACATCGCCCCGAGTTCGAGGGCCGCGATGCCGAGGGCTCCGCTCACCACGATCAGCAGGCCGACGAGTCCGAGGGGTGAACTGACGAAGTACAGCAGGTCTTGGTCGGTCAGCACCGACTTACCCGAACCCGCGATCGCTACGCGGACAATTAGTGCATAGAGAGGCCCCAGCACCAGAAAGGCTACGGTGCGACAGGCGAGACCGATTACCAGCAGCGGTCGCCAGCGCTGCCGATAATCGCGCCAGGCCTCGGCGACGGTCAACCAGCCCAGAGTCGGTTTCATCCGGCGGGGCTTAAGCGAAGGAGCGTGTGCGGCGATGTGTTTGGCTCGATCTCACGAGTTGTCATAGGGGCGTAAAGTCATCACCCGGCGACACGCTCACCAAGAACGCGGCGATCAGGTCGGCGGCTGCGTCAATATCGTCCAGTGAGATGACTTCCACGGCGCTGTGCATGTAGCGGTTAGGGATACTGATGAGCCCGGTCGCCACGCCCGCGCGATTGAGCTGCAGGGCGTTGCTATCGTTCGACGCACCGCGGCCCAGCGCCGCCCATTGCATCGGCAGCTTTGACTGTTCCCCTGCGGCGATCAGCCGATCGAAGACCAGCGGATTGATGTTGGGTCCCCGATACACGACCGGGCCTGCACCCAGCTTGATATCGCACTGCTGGGTTTTATCGATGGTGGGGCAGTCCGTGGCGTGGGTCACATCGACCGCGATCCCCACTTGGGGATCGACCCCGAAGGCGCTGGTCCGGGCACCGCGCAGGCCGATCTCTTCCTGGACCGTGGCGACCGCGTAGCAACCGACATTGAGCCCGCGTTGCGAGGCCCGCCGGGCGGCCTCCATGCAGACCCATAAACCCGTCTTGTTGTCCATGCCGGGCGAATTCGCCAGGTTGTTGCGCATCTCTTGGTAGCCCAGCTCAAGCGTCACGGGATCTCCGATCCGGACGACCGAGGAGGCTTCCTTGAAGCTCTTGGCGCCAATGTCGAGCCACATCTCGTTTTGTTTGACAACCTGCTTGCGCTCTTCGGCATCGAGCAGATGGATCGGCTTGCGCGAGATCACTGCCGGAACGGCACCGGCCATCGTATGGATGGTCATGCGTTGGCCGATCAGCTGTTGCGGATCCCAACCACCGATCGGATTGCTGTAGAGGAAGCCGTTCTCATCGATATGCGTGACGATCAGACCGATCTGGTCGGCGTGCCCGGCCAGCATCACGCGGAACTCCGCGTCCGGGTTGCAAACGGCAATGACGTTGCCGTGCAAGTCGGTCCGCACTTCATCGGCAAAGCCCGTGGCATAGTCGCGAACCAGCCGTTGTACCGGCTGCTCGTAGCCGGAGGGGCTCGGCGTTTCGAGAATCGATCGGAAGAACTTCTTGGCGGCGGTTTCCATGCGGTCGGCGGCTGGTGGAGCGGTTGAGCGGTTGAGCGGTGGGGCAAAAACAGGGCTAGGCTACGATCTTAACGCGATGCTCTGACGACCGGCAGGGCAGCGAAACGTAGGGCAGCGGGGCCCTCTGGCTCGGGTTGGTTGGCGGCCTCTGGCATAGGGTTGTGCCGGTTGTGCCGATTTTTCTGATTCTTTGCCCGGGGGCGGTCGATAGTTATGAGCGTGTCCCGGCGCGACCCGATGTGGGGTATCGCGTGGAGAACCGCAAGGAGCGACGATGCAACGCCTTACACCGCTGATAATTTCGCTGTCCGTTTTGCTAGCACTGTCCTCCGGGTGTGCGGTTGTAGGCCGTGGCGGCTGCGGTTGTGGCATGGAAGCCGGTTGTGGGATGGAACCCGGCTGTGGCGTCGAGCCCGGTTGCGGGGTCGGCTCGTGCGGCTGTGGTGTTGCCGGCTGGTCGATGGCAGGCCAGCGGTGGTGTGGTGGCCGGAGCCATTGGCCGACTGAATTCTGCACGGATGATTGCGGAGCGTGCGGCTGCGGCGAAGCCACGTGCGCCATGGAGCCCGGTTGTGCTTGTGAGCCCGGTTGCGGCTGCGAACCCGGCTGTGGCATGGCAGCGCCTTGCGGTTGCGGTATCAGACGGTGTCGCGGCTGCGGTGTGCTGCGTGGCGTGGCGTTCGGTGTCGGCTGTGTTGTGAGCGAGGTGGGTCGTTTGTTCAGCCCCCTGTGCGGCCCGTGCTGGAATGGTTGCGGCGGCGGAGGCGACTGTTGCGGTGGCGGCTGCGGTGGCGGCTGCGGCGGTGGCTGTGGTGGTGGCTGTGGCGGCTGCGATGGGGAAACCTATTGGAGTGAATGGCACAACGATCCGCCGCGTTGCCAAGACCCGTGCGATTGCGGTAGCAACTGGATCGGCCCAACCGCCAGTCATCGCTCTTCGCGGGGGCAGTTTGAGCCCCGGCGGATCGCCAGCGGCCAAGACAACTTTGTTCGCTGAACCGGTCGACCACTTCAGGCCGTGCCGGTGACCCGCGCTTTAGTTCTTCCAGGCGAATAACCGGGCCGCGTTGGCCGTGGTAGCCGCGGCGAGAGCCGCCAGCGATTCTCCGCGTAGCGCTGCCAGACAAGCGGCGGTGTGCGCAACGTGGGCGGGCTCGTTCCGACGAATCTTGCGGACCGGTTCGGGCGAGAGGTAGGGGCTGTCGGTTTCGATCAGCAAACGATCGAGGGGGACGCTCAGCGCGACCTCGCGGAGAGCCTCCGACTTTTTGTACGTCACCATGCCGGCAAAGCTGATGTACATGCCGAGCGCAACCGCTTCGGCAGCTCCCTCTAGTGAGCCCGTGTAGCTGTGCATGACCCCGTTGAGCGGACCACGCTGGTGCGCTTCGCGGAGCATCTCGAGGACGTCCTGTTCGCAATCCCGCATGTGGACCACGAAGGGCAGTCCCGTGGACTGCGAGAGACGCAAGTGGCGGTCGAAATAGTCCCGTTGCTGCGCGATCGGAGTGTGGTCCCAGTAGCGGTCCAAGCCCGTCTCACCCAACGCGACTACGCCCGGCACCGTTGTTAGAGCCACAATTCGGTCCCAGTCGCCGGGCAGGGCTTGCCCAACATCGTTGGGTTGGATACCCACGGCACCGAAGACGGTCGCCTCATCGGCAGCGCGGGGTGCGGCGGCCAAGCGCGCGACGGCTTCGCTCGAGTCGGCGTCCACACCGATCGAAACGACCCGTGTTACACCTGCCGCGCGGGCTCGGCGGAGCACCGGCGTGATCTCTTCCAGCAGCGTCGGCTGGTCGAGGTGGGCGTGGGTGTCAACGATAACGTGAGACACGCAGCAGCTGTCCGGTGGTGTCAGCTCGCGGTGCCGGTAGGCAACGCGGTGGGCTTGGGCGGGGCGACAGCGAGAATGAGCCGATTAGCACGCGCCTCGCAATCACGGGCAACCTCGCTCAGCAGCGTGTCGGCTTCGCGGGCGAAAACCAGTTCTTCGCGGAGCAGTTCGATCCGGGCGGCAACCGCCTTTTGGTCGGTGGCCGCGCGACGCAGGGCGTACTCGACCGAGACGTCGTGACAAGCCGTATGACGCATCGGGAATTCGATCGCGTCGGGCGCTCCGCCGAGTTGCTCAATAAGAATCGTGAGATCGGCGAGCGAAGCGCGCTCTTCGGTGGATTCTCGCTCCAAAACGGCCATCAGCCGATCCTCGCGGAGCGTGCCTGCGGTGTAAGGTTTCGCGAAGCCGAAGTACTGCAGCAGCGACTGCCCCAGAACGCCATGCGCCGAGCGTAACGCGTGGAGTGTGATACGGTTTGGCACGTTGGTACTAACGACTTGAGGAAAGAATAGCCTCTACCCGGCAACAACGGGGTGTAACCTAGTTGCACGGCCAGAGGCCCACGGTAGGGGGCACCGATGACTATAACCAGAGCAGCCTCGGGAGAACCGGTTCGGCTGCCCCTTTTATTACCGCAAGGCGATTTCGTTGGTAACGGGGTGCAGCGAGGGGCGGCTTGGGGGATCAGTGCTGCCTATCTTGCCTGTCAGTTAGTCGCTCACCCGGCTGTCTGGTTGGTGGCAGGCTAGCCGAAAAGCCCGCGCGAGGCCTCTGCAGCGAGGCGAGCGAGCGTTTCGGGGAATAGCCCAAGCAGCAGCAGTGGCATGGTCGCGAGGACGAGCCACCCGCGCGCTACAAGCGATAGCGATTCGGCGGGCGGGTCTCCTTCCAGCGGATCGATGCAAGTGAGCTTCACGATCCGCAGATAGTAGAAGACCGATGCGGCCGTATTGAGCACCGCCGCCACCAACAGCAGCATCATCAGCCCGCCCGACGCTTCGGCGAGGCTGCGCAGCACGCCCAGCTTGCCGAAAAAACCCACCAGCGGGGGCAGGCCCAGCAGGCTTAGCGCCGCGAAGATGAGCGCAGTTGTAACAAAGGGCAGAACGCTAGCCAGGCCCGCGTAGTCGGCCAGATTCTCGGTGGCGTGGGCGTTTCGTATAAAGGCCACAACCGCGAACGCAGTCAGATTCATGAAGACGTAACCGACCGCATAGAAGAGCATGGCACCGATCGCGGCGTTCGCCGCGGTGGGGTCGGTCCCCGCCAACTGCGTGGCCGCTGCCAACGGCATCAACAAGTAACCCGCGTGGGCAATCGTCGAATAAGCCAAGAGTCGCTTTGCGTTGGTCTGTCCGAACGCGGCGAGATTTCCCAGCGTGCAAGTTAACAGGGCCACGCCTGCGATCGCGACGGTCAAGAACCTGCGGACGGGCTCGTCAGACACGGCTGCCGAGGGCGGAACGCTCGCGAAAGAAACCGTGTACTCATTCGTTGCGTGTTCTTTGTGGGTGCTGGCGAGCAGGGCGTTGTGCGGGACGGCTACCACAAGCAGACGCACCAGCAAAACCAAGGCGGCCGCTTTCGAAGCGGTCGAAAGGAATCCGCCGACCTCCGCGGGAGCGCCCGCAAACACATCGGGTGCCCAGAAATGAAACGGTGCCGCGGACAGCTTAAAGGCGATTCCCACAAGCGTGAGAACCCCGCCGAGGGCGAGCACCATCAGCACGCCTAGTTGCTCGTCCGATGAAGGCAGCGATGCGGCCGCAACCAGCCGCTGCCCTAGCGTCGGCAGATGCGCCGTGCCGAGGACCCCCGCGACCAAACTGATGCCATAGAGCATAACGCCCGCGGCAGCGGCACCATAAACGGAGTACTTCAGCGCTGCTTCGCCCGCGCGGCGGCGTCCCTTGACGATCCCCACCAGCACGTACGAGGGCACGCTCGCCATCTCGACCGCGAGGAAGACCATCATCAAGTGATTCGCGCGCGTCATCAGGCACATGCCGAGTAGCGCACCCAGCACTAGCGTGAAGAGGTCCTGCGCCTCGTGGCGATTCGCCAAACCGGTGATCTTCACAAGCGGAACAAAAAACAGGGCGACCAACAGCAGCAGCCCACGGGCGAAAACTCCCAGCGGGTCATGCACCAGCATGCCGGTGAACAGCTCATGCGAGCCGATCGTTCCCAGCCCTCCCGCGGCCTCGCGCAGCAAGAGACCCGCAGCGATTGCCGTTCCTGCCAGCGCGAACCAGAACGAATCGAGCTGGCGCAAGCCCGGCAGCAATTTGGCCAAGAGCATGCCAACGATCGTCGCGCACAGCGCGATCTCGGGCAGCATCGCCGGCAGGCTGACTCGGAACGAGTCAGCGGCGAGTTGTTCGACCAGCGTCGGGAGCATCGTGGCGCGTGAGGGGCAAGAAAGTGGGAAGCTTAGCGGTAGCGGAGGTGTGCGACGGTGCTTGCAACGCGTGCGCCCTCGCGGCGATCGCGGGCTCGATGCGTTCCAGAAGCGGTTGGGGGCGTACGCCCAAAACGATGGCGGCCAACGCCAAGGGTGCCAGCACCAGGATCTCGGTTGCGCGAAGCGGTTTGGCTTCCAGCGCGCGCGGATCGTCGGGCGGAGCGTCGGCTCCGAAGTAGGCCAAGCGAATCGCGCGCAGTGTGTACAGCGCCGTTAATACGGTTGCGGCCGCCGCAGCGGCCACTGCCAGCGGGTGGGCTTGCCAAGCGGCGAGCAGCGGCAGCAACTCGCCCACAAAACCGCACAGCCCGGGAACGCCGAGGCTTGCCATGAACAGCACGATTGCCAAGCCGCTGCCGAGGGGCATCGGGTTGATGAGGCCCCCCAGTCGGCGCAAGTCGCGATGGCCGAAGCGTTCATAGACCACTCCCACGGCAAAGAACAGACCGGCAGAAGTGACGCCGTGGGCCACCATCTGAAACACGGCTCCTGTGGCACCGAGCGTCCACCGCTCGGCAAGCCAGGCTCCGCCCGATGAGGTGGCCACCGAGCCCGCGGCGAGCCCCAGCAAGACGTAGCCCATATGGCTAACGGAGCTGTAGGCAACGAGGCGCTTGAAGTCATCTTGTGCGAGAGCCGCTAGTGCTCCCCAGACGATGCTGATTGCCCCTACGCCGGCGACAAGCCACGCCAGTTCCGCCGCAGCGGCGGGACACAGGGGCCAAGCGATCCTCACCAGTCCGTAGCCGCCGAGTTTTAGCAACACCCCGGCCAACAGCATCGACACGCCCGTTGGGGCCTCGACGTGCGCAGCGGGGAGCCACGTATGCAGGGGAACCGCGGGCAGTTTGATCGCCATGCCGGCCAGCAACAGCACGAAAGCCCACCACGCCGCATTGTGGCCGCCGAACAGCGGCACCGCGAACTGATCGGTGCTGCTACCGATCTGCGCGAGCGCTAGCAGGTTGAAGGAACGCAGTGCGTGTCCCTCAGCCTGGGCCCGGTCAAAGTTGGTTGCGCTGGGGCTGCCCGTGGCAAGCCAAGCCTCTTGCATCGCCGTGGCCTCGGCCCCGCTGCTGGCGACAGCATGGGGTCCGAAGACCCCCGCGGCTGCGAGCTGAGTGGCGCTTAACGGGGTGAGATCGCTGTGGCCGTAGGCGATCAGTCCGCCCGCCAGCATCAGCAAGCTGCCGATCAGGGTAAAGACAAAGAACTTGAGCGCCGCCGCTTGCCGGTTCGCTCCTCCCCAGAGCCCGATGAGAAAATACATCGGGATCAGGATCAGTTCCCAACAGACGTAGAACAGCACAAAGTCCAGCGACAAGAAGACGCCCAGCATGCCGGTCTCGAGCAGCAGCATGAGCACGCAGAATGTTTTGACTCGCTGGTTGATGGCTTCACTCGCGAGCAGCGCTAGCGGACAGAGGGCTGCGGTGAGCAGCACCAGCGGCAGGCTCAGCCCGTCGATTCCCAACAGCGCTTGGGTGCCGATCGAAGGTGCCCAGTCGGCGAGCCAGAGTCGCGGACCCGGGGCGGTATCGACGCCCAAGAGCGTTGCCGCCAAAGCGGCCACCAACAGCATCAGGCCGAGGGTCAGTCGGCGCGAAACCGCTGCGCTTACCGGCGCGATCAGCAACCCTAACGCCCCGATGGCTGGCAGGGTAACCAGCATCGGCAGCAGTGTGAGCGGGGGCGTGGTGGTCATCGCGGAGCTAGCGAAGAAGAAACGGTGGCGGTGCTTCGGTAAGGCGGCCGGCGTTCGGCAAGCGGTGTTCTCAGCAAGTGGCGGTGGCGGGGCGGATTCACACTACGGCGAGGATCGCGAGCGAACCGAGGAACACTACCCCTAACACGAGGAAGACGATGTAGTGACGGAGGCTGCCGGTTTCGATCCGGTGCAGCGCGACACCGCCACGCCACAGACCCCGGGTGAAACCGATCAGCGAGTTGTCGATCGTCCAGCGATCGATTGCCTCGGCAAGGAACGTCCCGCAGGAACGCACCGAAGTGGCGAAGCCGCGGTTGATAGCGGGCAGCGTACGCAGGTCGAGCGCCTGCACTACGCCGGCCCCCAGCGGGTTGGCAAGCCGCCCGCGCAGGCGAGAAATCCCCACCAGCGCGAGTCCCGCAGCCGTTGCTCCAAGGGCGAGCAACCCCGCGCGGAGCTTGATCCCCGGGGCGTGGTGGTCGTGCGCGCCGGGGATGACCGCTTCTGGCCAGAGCGTGCCGACCGTGAGTTGGTGAGGCGCTGGTGAACCAGCATCGAGCAGCGCCGCGAGCGAGGCATTCAGGCCCGGCAGTGTCCAACCGGCGCTGATCGCCAGTGCGGCGAGCACGAGCATCGGAAGCAGCAACGTCGGCGCGGCTTCGTGTGCCTCGGCGGCAGCGACGGAGCGGGGCTTGCCGGCAAAGGTGAGCAACCACAACCGACCCATGTAGAACGCGGTTAATGCCGCGCCGATCGTCGGTGCCACGAGGAGCCAGCCGGCCCAGGAATTGGCCCGATAGAAGCCAATAGCTTGTTCAAAGATCAGGTCTTTGGAGTAGAAGCCGCTGAGGCCGAGGCCCAAGCCGGGGATGCCTGCCCCCATGATGGCGAGCACGCCGATCCCCGTGAGCCAAGCCGTGCGGGGCATCCGCTGGCGCAGCCCGCCCAGTTGCGCCAGGTCACCCGAATGGGTCGCATGGATCACGGCACCGGCTGCCAAGAACAGCAACGACTTGAACATCGCGTGGGTCATGAGGTGGAAGATCCCGGCGACCCATCCGCCGAGCCCCATAGCGAGCATCATGTAACCGAGCTGGCTGATCGTCGAGAAAGCGAGCACCCGCTTAAAGTCGGCCGCCGCACAGGCAAGCACCGCCCCGATCAGAAGCGTTAGCGCTCCTACCGAGGCGACGATTACCAGCACCTCGGGAGTCAACAGCGGATACACACGGCCGATGAGGAAGACGCCCGCGGCGACCATGGTTGCGGAGTGAACCAGCGCCGAGACGGGGGTGGGGCCCTGCATGGCGTCGGGCAGCCAGGTCCACAGCGGGAATTGAGCGCTCTTACCGAGGCAGCCGCAGAACAAACCGAGCCCGGCCCAGCAGAGCATTCGATAATTCGCCCCCCCGGATTCGCGTAGGGCTTGGCCAGCGGACAGCAGACCGCCCCCTTCGCCATCGATGAACACTAACCCGCCCGTCGCGTTCCACAGGGCGATCATGCCCAGCAGCAGCCCGACATCTGCCAAACGATTGACCAGCATCGCTTTACTGGCGGCGTTGGCAGCGGCTTCGCGTTCGTAATAGAAGCCGATCAATAAGTAAGAGCTGAGTCCAACGAGTTCCCAGAACACGAAGGTCATCGCCAGGTTGCCCGACAGCACGAGGCCCAGCATGCTGAACAGAAACAGGCTCAGGTGCTGATAGAATCGGTGCAGTCGGCCTTCGCGCTGCAGCGGCAGCGTGCCGCTAAGCACCTCCGAATCGACAACCCCTTCGGGAGCCATTTCTTCGGTGAAGTAGCCCCGGGCGTAAACGTGTACGCATGTGGCAACGAGGGTCACGACCGTCGTCATGACGACCGAGAGCGTGTCCAAGCAATAGCCGGCCGATAGATCGAGCGGACCAACACGAACAAACCGGAACCAATCGCCCACGATTGGCGGTTGATCGCTACCGCGCCACACCCAAGCGGCAAGCGCCACGAGCGCAAGGCCGAGGCTCAGCACGCTGCAAGCCGTTGCTACTTGAGCAACGGCCCGGGCGGTTGCGATGCTCACGCGGCCGCGGCGGCGGTGCTCGATCGTCGGGACGATCGCTGCCGCGACAAACGCTGCCAGCGGAGCGAGCCACGCGACGAGCATCAGGGTGGGTAAGAGGGGTAAACCGTTCACGGCGCGTAGTTTGGATCGCTTTGTAAGTCAGGCAGCAGAAAGAGTGATTGAGCCGTCTCAGCCGCGTAGCTGGCTAGCGCGGTCCACATCGATCGTCCCGACGGTGTTGTAAAAGTTGAGCGCAATGGCGAGCGCTACGGCGGCTTCGGCGGCGGCCAGGACGATTACAAACAACGCCATGAGTTGGCCATCTAGGCCGAGCGTGGCGGCATCGCCCCGGAGATAGGGGCTGCCGATCGCCACGAAGTTGATGTTGGCTCCGTTGAGGACGAGTTCGACCCCCATCAGCACGCCGAGCAGGTTGCGTTTGGTAGCCATGCAGACGATTCCCGCGGTGAACAGAACGGCTCCGACAACCAAGTAGTGCGCGACGCCGATCGGTGATGTCAGCAGGCTGGCCATCGGCAGCAAAGGCAGCAGTGTGTCACTAGGCAGAGCAAGCATGGTTAGGCCCCCGTTTCAGCAGGTGAATCGAGCGTTTGCGAGGCTTCCAGCAATTCGCTGCCCGAAGGGTCAGCGTCGGCAAGGTCGTCCAGATCGCTGGCCGGCTGACTCGGATCTTGCCGAACCAGTGAGTTGGCCCCGATCCTTCCCCGCGCCAGATACGCGGCACCGACAAGCACCACCAGCAGGTGGACCGAGATAATTTCGAAGATCAAAACGTAGCCGGGGCGATCGTTAGGGGGAGAGTCTGCGGTTGGGGGGGCTTGATCAACACGCAGACCGAGCAGGGCCATCGCAATCGGCCCGACAGTTTGCGGCGTGAGCGCGAGCGATCGTTCGGCAGGTGTGTCGCCCCGCCATGCGGGGACGCGAAAGGCCGCGGACGATAGCAGGATCAAGAGGGCGAGCCCGACCATCGCGGCCAGCGCAACTTCGGCGGGTCGGGTTGAGATGCGGATAAATTCTTCTTGGGCGGTAAGCATCACACCAAAGATCAGCAGCACGAGGGTGCCGCCCACATAGATCATTAGCTGCATCGATCCCACAAAGTCGGCACCGGCAAGAAAGTACAGCCCAGCCGTCGCGGAGAGCGACAGCACCAGATAGAAAGCCATCCGCACCACGTTGGACGTGAGCACCACCGCCAGGGCAAAGCCGCACGCCAGCGCCGCGAACAGAGCGAAGAAGAACGAGTGCCAGATCACGGCCGTCCCCCCGCGGTATCGACGATCAGCACGTCAGCCGGCGGCGTTGCGACGGGCCCCGCCGCTTGGGCACGGAGAAGTTCAGCGTTGTAGGGGCGGAGCAACAAACCATTGGGAAGGCTGGCCTGCCAGAGGGTGGCCCCCAAGAAACAAACCGCCGCGATCGGCGTGCAGTACTTCAGGCAGGTGGTCATCACTTGATCGATGCGCAGGCGGGGGAGCGACCAGCGGGCCCACATCATGAAGATCACCAATAAGAGCCCCTTGGTCAGCAGCAAAACCAGCCCGAGCAGGGCGCCCAGGTAGCCACCGATACCGGTCCCCAACAGGGCTTCAAGCCAGCCCCCCGAGCCGAGCCCCAGCGGAAGCACGCCGTGCCAACCGCCCAGAAACAGGATTGCCGCCAGCAGGCTGACCAGCATCATCGAGCCGTACTCGGCCAGAAAGAAGAGGCTCCAACGCAGCCCGCTGTATTCGGTGTGAAAACCGCCGACGAGTTCGCTCTCGGCTTCGGCGAGGTCAAACGGGGCTCGATTGACGCTGGCTGTTGCGCAAGTGAAGTACACGCCGAACGTGATGAAAGCAAAGGGGCTGTGCAGCAGGTACCAGTTCCAAAAGCCGCCCTGCTGGGCGTCGCCGATCGTGACCAGGTCCATGCTGCCGGCGAGCATCACCGGCGTTACCGCGCACAGCCCCAGCGGGACTTCGTAGCTAACCACCTGAGCCGCCTCGCGCATCGCGCCAAACAGCGACCACTTCGAGGCCGACGAGTACCCCGCGAGGATCACGCTGAAAACTTCCAGCCCGAGCACCGCGAGCACAAAAAAGACCGCCACATCCAGCCGTTGTGCAACAAACGGGTGGGGCATGCCAGAAAAGGGGAGCGCCAAAAAAGCCGACAGCGACGCCGCCAAGCCGATGTACGGTGCCAACCGAAAGAGCAGCCAATCGGCCTTGCCTGGCATGAGGTCTTCTTTGCACAGCAGCTTCAGACCGTCGGCGATGGTCTGCAACCAGCCGAAGCGGCCGCCGGTGCGCGTTGGCCCGAGTCGGTCTTGGATCCGGCCGGCGATCTTGCGCTCGAGCCAAATGAAGACCAAGCCGCTGATCGCGACGAGGTTCAACAGCATGCCGGCCTGCAGAATGGCGGCCAGAGCGTAGCCGCACGCGGCGTCGTCGCCGATGGACCCGACGAGCCACCCCGTTAGGGCGTCCAGCGCCCGATTGAGAGTGACAGCCATTGTGCGTGAGGGGGCCGAGAGCTGACGAAGACCAAACCGGTCTACTACTAACTATTACGCCGCCAGCGCCGCGCTACAAGGTGACGCAGGCTCAACGGTAATCCGCTCGGGGGTGCGTCTCGCGATAACATGCGTGCTCATCACGCCTCCGCGAGAACTGTCGCGCAGCGCCGCCGATCTCCCAGGCAATGACACGAAGGCATTTTGCGATGAGCAGATTTCGTGCGGGCGCTGCTGAGCCGAATCGGTCGAGTCGTCGCAAACCACCCTGTCCGCGTATCTCCGCGCCGGTTTAGCGATCGATTTCGCCCATCACGATGTCGAGCGAGCCAACGATTGCGGGGATGTCGGCAATCAGGCACCCCCGGCCGATCTCGCCGATCACCGACAGGTTGCAGAACGAACTGCTGCGAGCGCGGGCGCGCCACGGGTTGGGCTGGCCGAGGCTCACCAGATAGAAGCCCATCTGCCCGCGGGGCGCTTCGGTTTCGAGGTACGTTTCGCCCACGGGGAGCTTGGCTCCCAGTTTGAAGGGTTGCCCGTGATCGAGACCCTCTTCGGCCTCGTAGAGAGCGATCGCTTGGCGCACCAGCGAGATCGACTGCACGACTTCCAGCATCCGCACGTAAAAACGGTGCCACGAATCGCCTAGGACCGCTTCGGGCGGGGGGGGCGGTGCGCCGGTCGTGGCGGGGTACGAGCCGGCCCGCTCAACGATGACCTGGAAGTCGTAGCCGGCGTACATCTGGGTGTAGCAGGGCTCGCCGTCGCGCCGGAGGTCGAAATCGACTCCGCTGCCACGCAGCACCGGGCCGCTCACTCCGTACGAGATCGCACGGTCGGCGGTCAGCACCCCGACCTTGCAGGTCCGCTTCACGAAGATCGCGTTCGAGGTGAGCAGCGTGTGGTATTCGGGCAGGATCGGCTCGAACTCATCGAGCATTTTCAGGCACCGCGTGGTCCAGCCGGCCGGAAGATCGGCCGTGGCTCCGCCGGGAGTCAGGTAGCTGTAAGTCAGCCGGGCACCGCATGCTTGCTCGAACAGATCGAGAATCTTCTCCCGCTCGCGGAAGGCGTACAGGAAGGGACTAAACGATCCGAGATCCAAGCCATAAGCCCCCATACCCACCAGGTGGCTCGCGATGCGGCCCAGCTCGGCGATGATCACCCGCAAGTGGCGGCCCCGTTCGGGCGGAGCGTAGCCATGCAGCTTCTCGACGGCCAATGACCAACCGAGATTCATGTTCATCGCCGCCAGATAGTCCATCCGGTCGGTGTAGGGGATCCACTGCCGAACCGCGAGGTTCTCGCCGATCTTCTCCGCGCACCGGTGCAGGTAGCCGATGTGGGGGGTCACTTCCGAGACGACCTCGCCGTCGGTCCGCAGAACGAGACGCAGCACGCCGTGGGTGCTGGGGTGCTGGGGCCCCATGTTGACGAGCATCTCGTCCGTGCGGACGTCGAACTCCAGGACCCGCGGGTCTTCCACTGAGGTTTGCATGAGGTTCACCTGCCGCGGATCCCGTGGTACTCAAGTGGCATTTGGTAATCCTTGCGAAGCGGGTGGCCAACCCAGTCTTCGGGGCACAGGATTCGCCGCAGATGGGGGTGATTGGTGAACTCGACCCCCGAAAGATCGTAGGCTTCGCACTCATGCCACTCGGCGGTGGCCCAGAGAGCGGCAAGCGAAGGCAGCGTGGGGGGCGTTTCGCTTGCAGCGTTGGCCCATCGCGGGAGCGTGACCTTTAGCGTGAGCTGCCGTTTGCGCGACAAGTTGCTCAGGTGGTAAACAACCACCAGCCGCGCCGCGCCGACCGCCTCGGCGAGCTTCTTGTCGGCCGTGAAGTAGTCAATCACGCACAGGCCGTTGAGATAGTCGTAGTCTTGCGCCGGATCGTTCTTCAACCAAGCGGCCACCTCGGCCAATCGCTCCGGTGCGATCTCGATCCACGGATCGATCGGGCCTGGGGAAGCGGAAACGACCGCCTCCGGAAAACGCTCGCGGAGCTGTTCGGAGATCGCGGGGTCGTGTTGCAAGACGCGCTCGGTTTTTTTTACGGCAGGGGCGGGGCGTTCCGCTGGCGAAACGGCTTGTTGTCTCAAGCTTGGAGTAGTTGCGTCAAGCTTGGAAAGGCCCCGCGGTTCAGCGTGTCAATTAGCTTACGCGGCTTCGGCCTTGTTGGGCACATCGGGAGAATCGTTTCGCAGCGGCTGGTTGATGGTCGTCCGGACCCAGTCGAGGTCTCCTCGGCTCCAGACGTAGGCAAAGCCGACCATCAGCACCATGAAGAACAGGACAATGTCCAAGACGCCGCCCCACACGAGGCCCGACGCGGCTTTTCCGATGCCGGGCAGCTCGGCGGCTGACACCGCGAGCGGCGTTGCCGTCAGCTCGGAGAGTCGGGCAGCAATCACCTGGGCAGAGGCCTCGGCCATTGCGGGCGACGCGGCAGCGGTGTCAGCCGCCGCGACGATCTGGCTGGCCTTGCCAAACACCACTGCCCACGGAAAGAAGAACGCGACTTCCACATCGAAGATGATGAACAGCAACGCGACCACATAAAAACGGATATCGAACCGTACGAAGCTCGACCCGATGACCGGTTCGCCGCACTCGTAAATCTCTTTCTTCTCGGGGCTGGGCTGATTGGGTCGCAGCAGTCTCCCCACCGCCAAGTTCACCGCCACAAACGCGCACGCCACCGCCGCGAACAGCACGAGGTAGGCGGCGATTGTGGTGGGAGTGACCATAGAGGCGGCAGGACTTACCGTTTCAAAGAGCTTTAGGCGACGCGGCTGATGTAACGCGAACCCCAACAGGAATTTCGCGGCGCGTTTCAACCCTCGCTGTTCGGACCTTGGTGGGCGACCTGGGTAATCGTTTTAGAAGCGGCGATCGCGGTGGGGTTGAGTGTCGCCTTCCCCCAGGCAACCTCAAGGGGCAAACGCGCGAAATCGACGATCGCGCCGTCGCGGCTGTAGCTCGAAAGGTCGTGCGTGCCTCCCATGAAGATGCAGTCCACGGGGCACGGCTCGACGCAGAGCGCGCAGAACATGCACTTCGTGTAGTCGATCGTGTAGCCCGTGACTTTGAAGCCCTTGCCGTTGGTGACCCGTTCCTTGCCGATGTAGATGCAATCTACCGGGCAAGCTTTCGCGCACTGATCGCACGCGATGCAGGTCGTGAGGTCAAAGCGGTGATAGCCCCGGTAGCGCGGGGCGACCGTTACCGGCAACTCGGGATACTCGTAAGCCTCGGTAAAAGTGCGTCGGTCGGTGCGATACGTGCTGAGCCACGTGCGCAGTGTCAGTGACATGCCTTTGCCAACGGTCCACAGCGTTCGCACAACGTTGTCGAGCCAGGGCCACAGGGGAGCTTGGCGGGCGGACATAAACCAACAGCCGTCGTGGGAGTGCCGAATCGAGGCGGCGGGATGGCGATGTAGGGGGGACGGGGAGCACCACCGCAGGGGGAAGCTCCTTAGCAGGGGGGAACCGAGCCTGAAGAACCCTATTCGCCAGCTTGGGGTTGGCAACAGGGCCGACCGATCCCGGACGCCGCGACTAAGCGTATTGTGGTCGGGGGTGGGGGGGCAGGGGCCCGAATGGGGGTGACAGGGAAGCGGTTTTCCGCAAAATGGTGGCTCAGCGGCAGTAAATCGGTCTCAATTCACCCGGATTCTTGACTGTCAACCCCTCGATGCAAAGAATAAGTGGTACGCTGTTAGCAGAGCGGACCGGGTGCTAGCACGTGAAGGCTGATGCCGGCGCTAGAAAACGCGACAGTGTCAGCAAGCGTTCGTGTCACCCGTTGTTCGCACGGTCAATCAGCTTACCGACTCAACCAGCACCACAGTAGATCTAACGGCGGCTCTCGGTTCCCCCACCCCCGAGAGTCGGCTGTCACCTCACTACAGGGCGTGGAACGCCGAATCGAGCGAAGGAATCGTCATGTTGGTATTGTCGCGTAAAAAAAACGAAAGCATCGTCATCAACGACGATATCACGATCGTCGTGGTTGAGATCCGCGGCGACAAGGTCCGCTTGGGGATCGAAGCCCCCAAGGAAGTGCCGGTGCACCGCAACGAGGTGTACGAGGCAATCCGTCGGGCCGGGGTTGAATCCCCCGATTCTCCCGCTCCTGCGCCCGCTGAAGGGGCGGAAAGCTGATCGCGGCCTGCACTTGGCCAAACCAGCGGTTTGCACCTGGCCAAGCCAGATGACCGAGGCGAGCCATAAGCTGGATGAGGCGATTGCCTCCGCTTGACTAATCGATCGGGGCTCGTCGCTCCGCTGCTTGGAGTGTTGCTGCCGGACAGCCCGGATCAGTTGCCGGCTTGTTGAGGCTGTGCGCAACGCTTTTTTCTGATTCTCGCGGTCTGGGTCAAGCTCTTCGCACCCCGCCTCCTTGGGCTGCAGAATCGAGCGGTAAAAGACCCCTGGCGAGCCCCTTAAAACGCTAACCTACAGGGGAATGCGACGGGTGCTGTTCCCTGTTGGGTTGACGCGCGTCGCGGCCTTGCCTAGCTTCGCTGCCTGAAACGGCAATCGGGCCACTCGTGTGCTTGCCACGCGGCTTCCCCGATACCCCGTTTCGCCCCTCCCTATCGAGGCCCCATCGTCTAGTGGTCTAGGACTCCGCCCTTTCACGGCGGCAACACGGGTTCGAACCCCGTTGGGGTCACTATCAAAGTGAGCAGAGTCCGCGGCGGTTTGATTGCCCCGCGGGCTCTTTTGCTATTCAGGGACTTGGTTTGAGCCCCGCCGGTGTCGCTCCACAGCAACAGCAGATCGCAACGCCGCGATGCGGGGCCCCTCTCGATTCGATCGGTGCGGTTCTCGCCCCCTCCAATGCCGCCGCGGGGGGCCGTTTTGTTCGCGGAGTGGCAAACAAGCGGGGGCGGTGGTGGCCGGCAAGCCTTGGTTGCGCTAAAGTCGCGGTACGGTCCCCCCCTCGTGATTGCTTCGCCGAGGGCCTCTCGCTCTGCCAGCTCAGTTTGTCGTTCCGTCTGCTTGAGATTCCCCGATGGCTGAATCACTGCCCTACGATTCGTTGCTGCTGGTCTCGTTCGGAGGCCCCGAAGGCCCCGACGATGTGATGCCTTTCTTGGAGAATGTGCTGAGGGGCAAGAACGTGCCCCGCGAACGGATGCTGGAGGTTGCCGATCACTATCAGCACTTTGGGGGGGTGAGCCCCATCAACGAACAGTGTCGCCAACTTCTGGCCGCGATCAACGCGGAGTTGGCCACCCACGGGCCGCCGCTGCCCGTGTACTGGGGGAATCGCAACTGGCAACCGATGCTCGAGGACACGCTCAGGCAGATGGCGGCCGATGGGCGGCGACGCTCCCTCGCGTTCTTCACGAGCGTTTTTAGTTGCTACTCGGGCTGTCGGCAGTATCGCGAAGACATCCACCGCGCACGCGAGGCCGTGGGGGCGGGGGCCCCGCAGATTGATAAGCTGCGGATGCCCTATAATCATCCTGAGTTTATCGCGGTCGAGGCTGAGGCGCTCGAGCGTGAGCTGGCCACCATGGATCCGCAGCGCCGCGCTGAGGCCAAGGTGCTCTTCACGGCCCACAGCATCCCGAACTCGATGGCGGACAACTGCCGCTACGCCGTACAGTTGCACGAGGCGAGTCGGCTTACCGCCGAGGCGGTCGGCGTGAAGGATTGGGAGCTGGTTTACCAAAGCCGCAGCGGCCCTCCCCAGCAACCGTGGCTTGAGCCCGACGTGTGCGATCGGATCGAAGAGCTGCATCGGCAGGGGGGGCTCCACGACTTGGTGCTTATGCCAATCGGCTTCGTCTCGGATCACATGGAAGTTCTCTTCGATCTGGACACCGAAGCGCGCGACCTGTGCGAAAAGCTGGGCGTGAATCTCCGCCGAGCCGCCACCGCCGGCATCCATCCACGCTTTGTCGGCATGATGCGCGAACTGATCGAAGAACGCATCGCCACCGAGCGGGGCGAATCGCCCGAGCGCCGCGCGATCGGGCAGTTTCCCGCCAACCACGATGTCTGTCCCGATAACTGCTGTCTCTACACACCGCAGCGCCCCTCGGGTGCAGGACGTCCGGCCGTTGCGGGCCCTTCGCGCGAGCCGGCATCATGATTCCGAGTGCCGCTGCCAAAGACCGCCGCTTGGCGGGAATCCCCGAGCCGTTTGCGCCGGTCGCGTTGGGCTGCTGGCCTATGGCAGGCGTGACGACGTTGGGGGCTACCCACGCTGACGGCGTTGCCACCGTGCACGCTGCACTCGACGCGGGAGTCACACATCTCGACACGGCTTACGTGTACGGGCCAAACGGCGAGAGCGATCGGATTCTCGCCGAAGCGCTGCGGGGTCGACGCAACGAAGTCGTGCTCGCCTCGAAAGTTGGAATTCACTACGAAGCCGATGCCGCAGGCGTTCCGCAGATGACACATGACGGTCGCCCCGCGACCCTCCGGACCGAGTGCGAGACACTGCTCCAGCGGCTGGGCGTCGATTCGGTCGATCTGCTGTATCTGCACTCTCCCGACCCCTCGGTGCCGATCGGCGAGTCGGCCGTGGCCCTGGCGGAGCTTATGGCGGAGGGCAAAACCCGGGCGGTGGGTGCTTCCAATTGCACGCTGCCCCAGATCAAGGAGTTCGCCGCGGCTTGCCCGCTGGCGGCGGTGCAGTTGCCTTACAACCTGTTGCAACGCGACATCGAGCAAGAGACGCTCCCCTGGTGTCGTACGAACGGTGTTGCGGTGATGGTTTATTGGGCCCTGATGAAGGGGTTGCTGGCTGGTCGGCTGCCACGCGACGAAGAACTTGATCAGCACGACAACCGCCGCAGTTACCCGATGTTTCAGGGCGAAGAGTGGCAGCGCAACCAAGATTTTGTTGAGGCGCTGCGGGCGATCGCCCAACAGGCAGGTGTGACTGTCGCGCAGCTGGTGGTGAACTGGACGATGACACAGCCCGGCGTGACCGCTGTGCTGTGCGGAGCGAAGCGGCCCGAACAGATCCGCGAATCGGCCGGCGCGCTGGGGTGGTCTTTGTCCCCCGCTCAACGCGTGGCGATCGATCAGGCGATCGCGGCCCGTGGGGTAGCGGCAGCGAAGCGAACCTTCCGCTAAGCTGGGCGGTTGCTAGCCGATTGTTCGATCTATTGCCGAAGCAAAACAACGAGATCCCCGCGTGAGCCGCTTTGCCGTCCTGATTCTCGCCGCCGGGCAGAGCTCGCGCTTTGGCGATCCCCATTACAAGAAGCCGTTCGCCCCGCTCGAGGGTCGGCCCGTTTGGATGCACGCGGTCGATCGCTTTAAGGATCGCGAAGACGTTGCCGAGGTGGTGGTTGTCGTTGCCCCGGAAGATCGCGAGGCCTTTCAGACGAAGTTCGGTGCGAACCTGCTCTTTCTAGGCGTGGCGCTCTGCGAAGGGGGCGCTCTGCGTTCCGATTCCGTTCGCAAGGGCTTGGATGCTCTCTCCAGCCAAGCCACCCATGTCGCGATCCACGACGCGGCCCGCCCCTGCGTTACCACCGAGGACATCGACCGCGTCTTTGCCGCGGCCCGCCAAAGCGGTGCCGCGATCCTCGCCTCGCCTGTGGTTGCAACGCTCAAACGGGCGAGCAGCACCGATCCTCCCGAGGTGGAGGAAACGGTCCCCCGCGAAGGGCTCTGGGCCGCGCAAACGCCACAGGTCTTCGAGCGTGACTTGCTGAACGGCGCGTACGAAGCAGGCGGGAGCCCCGTGACGGACGACGCCCAGCTGATCGAGCGACACGGTCATCGTGTCGTGATCGTTGAAGGCTCGTCCGAGAATCTGAAGATCACGACCCAGGAGGACCTCCGCCTGGCCGCTGCGATCCTTGCGACACGGTCGGTCGCAAAGCCGCAGAAGCCGTCGCATCCGTTCGAGGATGACGACTTGTGGCGTTAACCGCAGGGTGATCGGGGGGGCTCGCGGGGCGTGTCGCAGCCACGCCCCTGGCAATCCGAGCGGCGATCCCCAATCATCGGCGAACGATCATCAACAGCAAGTACCGGCGGAATCCCCACGATGGACTTCTTTAAAGAACTACAAGCCCGCGGGCTCGTTCATCAGTCTACGGATGAAAAACTGGGGGCTTGGCTTGCCGCGAAGCCTCGCACGGTTTATGCGGGGTTTGATCCGACCGCCGACAGCCTGCATGTGGGCAGCCTGCTGGGTTTGATCGTGCTGCGCCGCTTTCAGCAGGCGGGGCATCGCCCGATCGCGGTGGTGGGCGGCGCGACGGGCATGATCGGTGATCCGAGCGGCAAAAGCGCCGAACGCAATTTGCTGACCCGCGAGCAATTGGAAGCCAACGTCGCAGGAATCGCGAGCCAAATGCGGCGATTCCTCGACTTCGAGCCGGGCCCTGCTTCGGCAGCGCTGCTGAACAACTTCGACTGGACCGGCGGATGGTCTTACCTGGAGTTCCTTCGCGACATCGGCAAGAACTTTCCCGTTAACGTTATGCTCCAGAAGGACTCGGTTAAGAGCCGGCTGGGGCGTGGCGACGCCGACAACAGCGCCGGTATGAGCTACACCGAGTTCAGCTACATGCTGCTGCAGGCCTATGACTTTGTGCACTTGGCACAAACCGAGTCTTGCGAGCTGCAGGCGGGCGGCAGCGACCAGTGGGGCAACATCACGGCCGGAATCGATCTGGCCCGCCGCATGCACGCTCAGCAGCTGTACGGCATGACGTGGCCGCTGTTGACCAAGAGCGACGGCACGAAGATGGGCAAGACCGAGTCGGGGGCCATCTGGCTCGACCCTCAGCGCACCAGCCCGTACGAGTTTTACCAGTACTGGGTGAATGTTGACGACGCCGACGTGGGGGGCTGCTTGCGGATGCTGACCGAGTTGCCGCTGGAAGAGATCGTCTCGCTCGACGCCCAGCGGGCCGAGAACGCGGCTGAGCGGCTTAGCCAAAAGCGTCTCGCTGAGTCGCTGACCCGACTGGTGCATGGCGAAGAGGGAGTCGCGGTCGCCCAGCGCGCCACAGCGGTATTCTTCGGCGGAGCCGAGGTCGAGGGGCTGGACGATCGGGTGCTGGGCCAGCTTTTTGCCGATGTGCCGGCCGGCGAGTGCCCGCTTTCGACCCTGTCGGGAGAAGGTTTGCCGATCGTCGAAGCCCTGATCGCGGCCGGGCTCGCCAAGAGCAAAGCCGAGGCTCGGCGAACGGTCGAGCAGGGGGGAGCCTACATCAATAATCGCCGCGTGGAGGGGCTCGAACGGACGCTCACCCCCGCCGATCTAGCCAGCGAGTCCGTCACGGTCCTCAGAAGCGGGCGCAAACGTTACGCCCTGCTGCGTTTCTGCTGAGTTAGGCGCTGCCCGAATCCTTGCGGCAGGAGAGGCCCCGCACCTATGATGGGGGGCTTATCGTTAGCTCGCGGGAGGGAGTGAGACTCCCTGCTGCCGAATCGCCCCCCCGACCGGATACGACCGAGGAACCCGATGCCAGCCGAAGCGGTCATCGAGACGCGTGCCCTGTCCAAGATTTACCGTGACTTCTGGGGTCGCCAGAAGGTTCGCGCCCTCAAGGCACTCGATCTGGAGGTTTACAAGGGGGAGATTTTCGGCCTATTGGGCCCCAACGGCTCGGGCAAGACGACCACGATCAAGCTCTTGCTGGGGCTGTTGTTCCCCACCGAGGGGCGTGCTCTGGTGCTCGGCAAGGACGCGACCGACGTCTCGAAGAACGAGCGGATCGGTTACTTGCCCGAGGAGTCGTACCTCTACAAATTCCTGAATGCCGAGGAAACCCTCGATTTTTACGGCCGGCTGTTCGACATCACGCCCGAGGTGCGGAAAGAACGCATCGAGAAGCTGATCAAGCTCGTCAAGATCGAGCGGGCCCGCAAACGCCAGCTCCGCGAGTACTCCAAGGGCATGACCCGCCGGATCGGTCTGGCCCAAGCGTTAATCAATGATCCGGACCTGATTCTGCTCGACGAGCCGACCAGTGGTCTGGACCCGATCGGCACGCGCGAGATGAAGGACATGATCCTTGAGCTACGCGACCAGGGAAAAACGATCGTCATGTGCAGCCACTTGCTGGCCGATGTGCAGGACGTCTGTGACCGGATCGCCATCCTCCACCAGGGAGAGCTCAAGGAGCTGGGCCGCGTGGATTCTCTGTTGACCGTTGAAGACGTCACGCAGATCCGCGCTCGCAACCTCACCGACGCTTGCCAAAACGAGCTACGCGACGTGATCGCTCGCCACGAGGGCGAGCTGCTCGAGATGGCCAACCCGACAACCACGCTCGAGGACCTGTTCTTGTCGATCGTTAGCGATAGCGAAGCGCGACCGGGTCGCCGGGTGGTGGGCACCGCGGCCAAAGCGGACGGAGGCTGACGCCTGTTCCCTCCGTCGCCCGCGGTAGCGATTTTGGGCGACACCCCCCAACTCATCTCCACGCCGCTTCGCGTTTTCGCTTGATCCCTGCTTTGCCAAGCTGCACTCCCCCTGGACCGCTCGCTGAACGATGGTCTTAGAGAAGGAAGTCCTACCGTTTTTCACGTGGCTGCTCCGCGGTGAGGGCGCGACATTCGCCGATGGCGAAGGCGCTCTGGTGCTGTTCGCCATCGTCGTGGCGACCGTCTTTGTGCTGGCGCTCGTTGGCGGGTTTCTGGTGTCGCTCGTGCGGCACGGGCCGATTCGCGCGGGCGAAATTGCCTACAACACCATCGTGGGCGGTGTCGGAGAGCTGCTGCGCACGTCGTTCCGCCGCGTTGCCGCGCTGGCAGCGGTGGCCGCCAAAGAGTCGGTTCGCCGCCGAGTCTGGGTGGCGCTGGTGGTGTTCGGCCTGATCTTGCTGTTTGCCAGTTGGTATCTGAAGGCCAACAACACCCAACCGGCACGCCTGTACCTGAGCTTTGTGCTCACCGCGACCACCTATCTGATCTTGTTGCTGTCGCTGTTGCTGGCGGCGTTTAGCTTGCCGGCCGACTTCCGCACGAAGACCCTCTACACGATCGTTACCAAGCCGGTCCGTGCCGGCGATATCGTGCTGGGCCGGATGCTGGGCTTCACCCTCGTGGGGACCGTGCTGCTGGCGATCATGGGCCTGGGCAGCTGGGTCTTTGTGAACGGCTCGCTGGCACATACCCACCGGGTCGATATCGAATCGCTCGAAGCCCTGCGCAGCCCCGATGGCGAGTCCCTCGGCCAACGCGGCCTGACGTCCTACGACGTCTATCACAAGCACGATCTGACCATCGATACCGACGGGTCGGGCGTCGCCGAAGGGGCTCATTCGCATACCCATCAGGTGACACAGAACGGAGACCGGCTCGAGATCGGCCCGGCTGAAGGGTTCCTTCGAGCCCGGGTGCCGCAGCGGGGCAAGCTGCGCTTTTACGACCGCAAAGGGGTCGAAACGGCCCGCGGCATCAGCGTTGGTAACGAGTGGGCCTACCGGAGTTTCATCCAGGGTGCCACACAAGCCGCCGCCGTGTGGACCTTTGAAGGGGTCAGCAAATCGAGTCTTGTCGAGTACGCCGATGGCGGGGGCGAGTACCTGCCCGTTGAGTTGATCGTTCGCGTCTACCGTTCGTACAAGGGGGAGATCGAGCGCGGGATTCAAGGCAGCATCCAGCTCCGCAACCCGGACACGCAGGTGAAAACCAACCTGCGGACGTTCTACGCGAAAGATGCCACGATCGACTCGTTCGATTTTGCCAACGAGCAAACCAGCACCGATCAGTTGCCGATCACGATCCTCGAGGACCTCGTCACGCCAGACGGCCGATTGGAAGTGATCGTTCAAGCGCTGGATCGCAACCAGTATTTCGGCTTTGCCCAGGCCGACTGCTATCTGCGGCGTCCTGAGGGGTCACCCCTGTGGAACTTCATCAAGGGCTACCTCAGCATCTGGATGCAGATGGTGATCGTCATTGCCGTGGCGGTGACCGCGAGCACGTTCCTCAAGGGACCGATTGCCATGCTGTTTACGGTGGCGTTCTTGGTGCTCGGGCTGAACCGCGAGTTCTTTGTGAAGATCGCCCAGCTTGAGTCCTACGGTGGCGGGCCGGTCGAGTCCGCGGTGCGGATGGTGACCGGGATGAACCAGATGAGCCCGTTCGATCCGTCGAGCGCGGTCAGTGTGATGAAGGGCATCGACTTTGTTTTGGCCAAGATGATGCTGGGCTTGTCGTACGTGTTGCCGGACTTCTCGACATTCTTGGGCCGCGTCAACTTTGTGGCCGAGGGCTTCTCGATCCCGGCCGACGCGCTGACGCGCGACCTGATTGTCTGCCTGGCGTATGTCGTTGGGGCGTTCGTGATCGGATACTTCTGCCTGCGGGCGCGTGAGGTCGCCAAGTGAATCAACGCGGAAGCTTCTATCGTAAGGTCACCTACGGTGCCATTATCGCCGCGCTGTTGGTGCCGCTCTCGCTGCTCAGCTCACCGGCGACTCGTAACTCCAAGGGGGGCGTGCTCTCGCAGCTCCGCGCTGAGCACCGTCTTGGGCAGGCCGACTTGGGAGAGATCGATCCGGCCAGTGAAACAATCAAGCTCGCGACACTCGGCCTGCGGGGCCTCGCGGTTCAATTGCTGTGGAACAACGCCAACGAGTACAAGAAGAAAGAAGACTGGACCAACCTTACCGCCACGCTCGAACAGCTTGCCAAGCTCCAGCCGAACTTCATCACGTTCTGGAAATACCAAGCGTGGAACCTGAGCTACAACGTCTCGGTAGAATTCGACGACTACAAAGACCGATACTACTGGGTCCGCCGAGGCATTCAGTTCTTGCAACAGGGCGCGCGCTACAACCGCGACAACCCCAAGCTGCTATGGGAGCTAGGCTGGGTGCTCGGTCAGAAGATCGGCCGCAGTGACGAGAAGGTTCAGTACCGACGTCTGTTTAAGGCGGACACGGAGTATCATCCTGAGGACCGTCCGCCGACGCAGCGCGACAACTGGCTGCGGAGCAAGGCTTGGTACGAAGAAGCGGTTGCCGCGGTCGATGAGCGTGGCCAGTCGATCGGCAAACAGAGCCCGATCGTCTTCTACTCCAGCCCCGCTAAAAGCCAGATGAACTACTCCGAGGCCATCGGAGAGGATGGCCTGTTCCAGCGGAGCGTCGCCGGCTGGCGGCTCTCCGAGCAGGAATGGAAGGAGTTCGCAACACGCCCCATTGAGCACTCCACCGGAGTCGTGCTGCGCTATGCTGAGCAAGACGAGGTCGAACAGAGGGTCACGGAGCTAACGGAACAGCTCAGCGGAATGGTCGCAGGCGTGAGCGAGCGGATCGTTGCTCAGGCGCGCAAGACGCTGACCCCTGAGCAACTCGCCGCGCTCGAGATCCCGCCCGCCGATCGCGACGAGGACCAGTACCAGCTCTCAAGCGAGGCCGAACGGATCCTGGAAGTGACGCCGCAGAAGATCGCCGACCAGATCGCAACCGAGGCCCCGGAGAAGAATCGCCAAGCGCAGCGTCTCGCGGCCGAGCTCCGTGATACCGAACGCAAGCTGGCGTTTATAAAGGCCTATAAGGACACCGCCAACTTTGACTACTGGATGCTCCGTTCGCAGTTCGAGCAGTCCAAAGCGGCCGTCAACGCGCGTGAGCTGATCTTCAGGGCCCGCCAAGCGTTTGATCAGCGGGCCGATGTTGAACAAGCCAAGCAGCTTTACGAGCAGGCCTTCGCACGCTGGGCCGACGTATTCGCCGAGTTCCCGCAGCTATCCGATCCGGACGGCACGACCGGCGACGACGTCATGTACATGATTTACGACTACAACCGCGTGCTCGAACAGCTTGACGAAGAGGTGCCCGAGGACTTCCCGCTCTGGAACATCATCGAGAACTTTGACACCGAGCGAGAATTCCGCGCACAGATCGAAGAGCGGCGGCGTGCCCGCGGCGAGCTCGACGAATCGGCTGCGCAAGCGGCTCCTGCGGAATCCGCCTCGTCAGCGCCAGCCCCCTCGCAAGCTACGCCGACGATCGACACGGCAAGCTCGGCTGAGAGTGCTAGCGGAGAGACCGCCGCACCGGCCGCCGAGACTCCTGCGCCGGCAAACGAGTAGCTCAGGCCGCCAGCACCGTTGATCGTGCCGGTTGGCGCGATTGGTTTGGGCATGACGGCCCGACCGGACGATACAGAGGAAGAGCGATCCTCTGTCCGCGTTCGGGAGTGTGTCTGTGTTGCCCAAAGCCCTCATTTTGTTGTCACGGCAGTCCGTTGCGCTAGCGGTTTGTCTGCTAGCAGTGGGCAACGAAGCGACGGCGGAGCGAACCTGCTCTGCGCGGCTGACACTTCAGCTACCAACTGTCGACGGCGCTCATCACGCCGTGCCGACGGGTCTGTCGATTTCTCCGCGTGGCGGTCTCATCGCCGCTGGCTGCGACGATCATCTTGTTCGGCTTTGGGATGCCCAAACGGGCCAGCAGGTTGGTCAGATTGCCGCGCACCGCGATTGGGTGCGAGCCACCCGTTTTTCCTCCGACGGTCAGATGCTGGCTTCGGTCGGTGCCGATCACGCGCTGCGTTTGTGGACGGTGTCGGGCGCTGGCGAGCCCCTGCTTGTTCGTCACGGCGGCGGGCCGCTGCAGGCCGTTGCCTTCTATCCCAACAAGAATCGCTTAGCAACCGTTGGCTTCGGCGACAAGCTGCGGCTGATCGATCTGGACTCGGGCGATGAACTGGCGAGCTACGGCTGCGCGTGCGAAGACACACGCACAGTAGCGATCTCGCCCGACGGACGGTGGATCGCCGCGGCCGGACGCAACGGCACGGTGCGGCTGTGGGACCTGGAAGATAGCGGCGGGCCGCGTGACTTGCCGAGCGATGGCCGCCGGATCCGTTCCGTGGCGTTTGCGCCCAACGCGCCGGTGCTAGCCACGGGCGGCGATGGCCCCGCCGTGCGGCTCTGGCGACTAGACGCTGTCGCGCTCTCGCAGCCCGGTGGTCCCACGCCGGAAGAATTGCTCATCCGCCCCGGTAAAGCGCACGCTGTGGCATTCGTTACCGACGACCTCTTGGCCGTCGGCGGAACCGGCAACACGATCACCGTGTGGGATGTCGGCCGAGTGTCGCCACTTGCTGTGCTGACGGGGCATACAGGAACCATCGCCTCGCTGGCGGTTTCGGCAGACGGTCGAACGCTTGTTTCCGCAGCGTTCGACACGACCGTACGCGTATGGAACACGGATCCGTTGACCGGTGCCGCCGCCACTGCCGCGAAGCCAACCGCCGAAGTACGCCGATAACGCTACAAGCCAACCGACACGCTCCGACACACGTCGAATTTACGATCCGCTGACCGAGGTTTCAGGGAGGAAACCTGTGGGATTCTTTAGCTCGTTGCTCCGTCGCCGCTCTTCGGGGGCCGCGATTCGCGCCAAACGCCTAGCGGTAGGTCCGCGCCGTTCACGCATTGAGATGTGCGAGGAGCGGCGGCTGCTGGCGGCCGACGTGCTGCTGGGGTCGGTCTACTTTGAAGAGGCCACCGGCGACGATAGCGAGGCCGACATTCTCCAGGTATCGTTCGTCGGCGGTGCCGCTGGCACGACGCTCGATCGCCTCGTGATTGATGGCGACAAGCTGGGCGACGGTCTCACCTCGGGTGACTTGTTCTTCGACATCAGCTCGTCGGATCCCGGTTCATTTGGTGCGGTGGGGCTGACGATCGTTGCGACGGAGGGTTTCCAGGTAACCGGCGTCGAGGTGCTCGATGGCGGATCGCAGATCGCGTTCACTTTTAGCGGCTTCGAGGCGGGCGAAGAGCTGGTCTTTTCGATCGATGTCGATGAGGCTCAGTTCGTGGATGGAGCAACCGTCGATACCAACGCCCTGGTCGAAGGTGGCGAGTTCCAACGCAGCAAACTCGTCGGCAACTTCTCGGCACCGGGGCACGTTGATCTGCAACTGACAGGCACCTATTGGGACGCCTTTGACGATAACTTTGCCCGCGAAGAGTCGGCCGCTGGAGCGGAACTGACCAAGCTTCCCAGCGACGCCTACGAGTTGACCGACGACAAGAGCGACCGCACCGCGGGGGCGGTCGCCCGCGCGAAACAGCTCGAGCTGGCGCGCCTCTCAGGTTACGTTTATCACGACCGCTCGGACGACGGCGTGTATGACACGGCCGAGCAGCCGATCGCTGGCGTGACCCTTGAGTTGCTCGACGCCGCGGGAAATCCAACGGGCCGGACAACGGTCACCAACGCGGCAGGCTTTTACGAGTTTGCCGATCTTGAAGCCGGTGTGTGGGGCGTGCGGGAAACGCAGCCCGAGAACTACCTTGACGGCAAAGATACGGCCGGTTCGCGGGGGGGAACGGTCTCGAACGACCGCATCCAAGGCATCTCGCTCGCCTATGGCGACCGTTCGATCAACAATAACTTTGGTGAGTTGTTGCCCGGCAGCATCGCCGGTTTGGTGCACGCATCGCCGGATGGCGACTGCAGCACCCCCGAAGACGATACGCCGTTGCAAGGCGTCGTGATCGAGCTGCTCAACGCTCAAGGCGTTGTGATCGCGGTGACCTCAACCGACATCAACGGTCGATACCGCTTCGACTCACTCGCGCCCGGCGAGTACCAGGTGCGCGAACAACAGCCCGCTGGCTACTACGACGGCGACGAGCACGTTGGCACCGCCGGCGGAGTGGCCACCGATGACCTCATAAGTCAGATCCGCTTGGGATCCGACCAGCAAGCCACGGATTACGATTTCTGCGAGCACATCGGCGCTAATCTCTCGGGGTACGTCTACCACGACCGAAGCAACGAGGGCTCACGCGATCCCGGCGAGGAGCCGATCGCCGGCGTGACGCTCAAATTGTTGCGCGGCGACGGGACCGATACGGGGCAACGTGCCGTAACTGACGAGACAGGCCGGTACCAGTTCAGCAACCTGGCACCCGGTACTTACTGCGTGATGGAAGTCCAGCCGGCGGAATGGCTCGACGGCTTGGATACGCCGGGCAGTCTGGGCGGAGCGGCAGACAATCCGGGCGACATGATCTGCGAGATCACACTCGACTACGGTGATAACGCCACGGAGTACAACTTCGGCGAACTCCTGCCCGGCAGCATCGCGGGCCGGGTGCATGCTGACACCGACGACGATTGCGATTTCGACAACCCGGATCAGTTGCTCTCGGGTGTCGTGATCCAGTTGCTCTCGAAAGACGGGCAGCTCCTACAAACCACCACGACCGACGCTCAGGGCGAGTATCGCTTCGAGAATCTGGCACCCGGTGAGTACCAGGTTCGCGAGCTCCAGCCCGCAGGCTATTACGACGGTGGCGAGCGAGCTGGCACCGCCGGGGGCACGGTCTCGAACGATCTTGTGGCGGGGATCGCTCTGGGGTCGGGGCAAGACGCCGTTAACTACGACTTCTGCGAGCACGTCGGTGCCGGGCTGTCGGGCTATGTCTATCACGACGCCGACGACGACGGCGTTTTCGATCCCGCAGAGAATCCGATCGCCGGAGTGACGCTCGAGTTGCTCAACGCGGCAGGGATCGCCACGGGCGTGACGACCGTCACCAACGCCGAGGGCTACTACGAATTCCTCAATCTCGATGCCGGCAAGTGGGGCGTCCGCGAAACGCAACCAACCTCGTACCTCGACGGCAAAGACACGATCGGTTCCAACGGCGGCGAGGTAGCCAACGATCTTCTGACCGGTGCGATGCTCGCCTACGGTCAATTTGCGACCCAGTACAACTTCGGCGAGCTACTGCCCGGCAGCCTGTCCGGCCACGTTTGGAGCGTGACGGACGGCGACTGCGATGGCCTGGGAACCGACGTCGCTTTGGCGAATGTCACGATCGAACTAGTAAACGCCACCGGGGTGGTGATCGCGACCACTCTCACCGACGCCAACGGCTTCTATCGCTTCGATAACCTGCGCCCTGGGCAGTACGGCGTGCAGCAGATCCAGCCGGAAGGCTACTTCAACGGCGACGTGAGCTTCCCGATCGGGGGCGGATCACGCTTTGGCTCAAATAGCGTGGGTGATATCGAGATCGGGTCAGGGCAGGTCTTGGTGGATTACAACTTCTGCGAGACGCCGCCCGCGGGGCTCTCCGGCTATGTATTCATCGATGGCCCGCCGATTTTCTCGCTAACGCCCTTGCCGCGCGACGTCTCGGGATTGCGTGACGGCTTGCGCACCGCCGACGATACCCCGCTGGCGGGCGTCACGATGATGCTGGTCAACGGCGTCTCGGGCGAGCCGGTCAGTCCCGAGGATACCCTGCCGGGCTACTACGAAGGGCCGTATGTGACCGCCGTCACCAACGCCGCGGGCTACTACGAGTTCCGCGGCCTGGGGAGCGGTTCGTTCGGCGTAGTGCAGGTTTCGGCAACCGGCCTGCACGACGGCATCGATACGCCCGGCACGTTGGGCGGGTTGCCGGTGAACGCCGACACCGAAGCCCTCACGCCGCCGTTCGATCGGCCGATCTTCCGGATGACTGCCGACGGAACCGAAGTACGTTACTCGGATGACGAACTCGCTCAGATCAACGACTTCCGCGACCAGTTTGGTAACGACGCGCTGTTCTCAATCCGGCTGCAACCGGGTGACTTCTCCTACGAGAACAACTTCAGCGAGGTCAGCCGGCGTGGGCAGTACATTCCGCCGGAAGACCCGGTTCCGCCGACGCCGCCGAACCCGTTGCTTACGCCACCGGTGGGGCCAACGCGGCTCCGCCCCCGTGCGTTGACCCTGCCCGCGGTCGAGCCGGAGGACATCTTCGGCGGTTCGAGTCAAGCGATCGGCTACACGTGGCACCTAAGCGTCATCAACGGGGGGCAGCCGCGCGAGTACACCGACGGAGACGCCCGTGTGCTGCGTTTTGCATCGATGTCGGCCGCCGATTCGGCTTGGTCGGGAGCCGACCGCTCGGAGCAAGAGCTGCAACGTGCCAAATGGCGTCTGCTTGCCGGCGATGCTGAGGATGCGGACCTGCGAGACCTCGTGTTCGGTCATCCGAAGGCGGTTCCGGTTTCAGGCGACTGGGACGGTGACGGGGTGACGGACATCGGGGTGTTCCTTGAAGGTGATTGGTACCTCGACCTCGATGGCGATGGACGCTGGGACCGCAACGATCTTTGGGCCCAGCTCGGATCGCGCGACGACCAACCCGTCACCGGCGACTGGGATGGTGACGGAAAAACCGATATCGGCATCTTCGGACCGGCTTGGCCGCTCGACCCGCACGCCATTCCGCGTGATCCCGGTTTGCCCGACGCGGCGAACTGGCCCGGACCGTTGGCTAACAAGCTAAAGAACGTGCCGCCCACGGCGGAGGACGCCACCAGCGGCGCGCGGCTGCTCCGTCAGCCAACCGGCGAGGGCCAACGCGCAGACCGCATCGATCACGTCTTCCATTACGGAACGGTGGGAGACGTTGCGATCGCCGGCGACTGGAACGGTGACGGGATCCGCACCATCGGCGTCTTCCGCGACGGCAAGTGGACTCTCGACTCGAACGGCGACGGGCGGATCGATGAAACCGATCGCCAAGTTGCTTTTGGTGCCGCGGGAGACCATCCGGTGGTCGGCGACTGGAACGGTGACGGGATCGATCAGCTCGGTGTCTACCGAGCGGGCCAATGGTTGATCGACAGCAACAGCGATCAGCTGCTCGACGAGCGCGACACCGCCTTTGGCGAGGCCCTGGCAGACGACTCCGGGCGGATGCTGACACTGCCCGTGGCGGGTGACTGGGACGGCGACGGTGCCGACGAACCCGCGGTCTACTCCCCGGGCACAGCCACGCCTCAGATCGCCCAGACGCCCACCGAAGCAACCCGCTAAAGAAAGCCGGCGCTGCCGACAATTATTCCAAACGCCCCGAGCGTGGGAGCCTGCTCCCACGCTCGGCGACGCGGAGATCTAGCTGTTTTTGATCTCGGACAGTTCTTCCTTGGCTGCCGAAATCTCGTCTTCGAGGTCCGTGACCTCATCCGGATCGTCCATCTGTTCGCGGGCGCCGTTCAAGCGGTGCTGCAGGCTGTCGATCTTCTTGCGGAGCACCTCGGCGCGTTTCTTGGCTTTCTTGTCCATGGCTCGGAGAGGGAAGGGAGAGAAGACTTCAGGGGGCAACGCGGGTAGCTGATAGCCTGATCGCTACTTTTAAGGAGCGGTTAGCTTTGGCAGCAAGCAGTTGGCTAATCGCGAATCGGTTCAACCAATTCGATCGTGCTATCTTCGGAAAAAGCGGGGGCGACGTCTATGGAAACGGCGGCTTGCCGAGCGTCGGGCAGATCGCGAAAGGAACGCAGCATGGCGCTGATGACGAACACCGCTACTGCTAGCTTGAGCGCCACGCCGCTCCAAAACTTCAGCGATCCCTGCAGCCGGACTGCCAGCTTCGTCTTGCCGGCTAATAGCGCTGCGATCGCCATGACCGCCAGCGCCAACAAAAATTTCACTCCGAAGAGCGGGTGATACAGCTTCGGCAGATTCTCGTAAGCACGCGTGAACTGCAGCAGGTTGTAGATTCCACTGGTCAGCAGCAGCGCCGTGCAAATGGCGACGCAGCCGGCCCAGGCACGTCGCCGTCCCGCGAACGCGACCCCGGCCGGATCGCTCGACTCGGCCGCAGCCGGAGCGAGCACAAACCGCAAGTAGATTAGCCCTCCGAAGAGCGTAGCCGCGCAGGTCGTGTGAGCCACACGTGATAAGAGCGCAATGAAGTACTCGCTATCAAATACCGGCAGGGCGGCGGCAAAGAGAAACGGGGTTTCCATAGGGGTCTCGAGGTAAGTCGTTGACGGCCTTCCAGCGGACGGCCAGCTTTACGCAGCGGATCCTAGACCCCGTTGCCGCTAGCGGCAACAGATGAGGGCGTGCCCGCTTGTCGTCAATCCAGCCCCAACAGGGCGAGCGCAGCCTGTTTCGTGGCGGCCACGCCGTCCAGCTGCGCCGCACGGGCCTCGCGAAGATACTCCGAGAAGCGGGGTCCCGGCTTGAGCCCCGCCGCGATCAGGTCAGCTCCCACCACGAGCGGCACCGGGTCCAGCCGATCGGCCGGCCAGGCCAAACGCTCTTGGCAGTGTTCGATCACATCGACAAGGGCCCGATCGGTAGCCGCATAGAGCCGCACCAGGTCGGGCCCCTTGGGGCCGGCAAGCAGGGGTTGCAACGCGGACCACGCGGCTGCACACGCGGGAGCCAACCGATCGGTGTTCTCTAGCAGCCAGCCGGTGGCTTCCGCTTCCTTGGCGGTCCATTTGAGCCGTCGGGCCGCTGCGGTGCCTGCGCCGGGCGATGCTTTGCCCAGCAGCACCGCGGCCAATCCCAACGAGGCCGATGTCTCGTCCGGTGAGGCGCGCTGGGCGATCCTTGCCAGCCGCTCTGACCCGGCCGACGGGTCGGCTTCGGGCAGCACTTCTGGTAAGAGCTCGGTTGTGGCGAGCAGGCGCAGGGCGTCGGCAGCGCGCGGGTTGGTTAGCATCCGCTTGAGTTCGGCACCGATCCGTTCGGCGCTAACCACCGAGATCTGGTCGGCGCTCTTGCGAACCGCCGCCAGCGTCGCCTCGTCTAGCGCAAAGCCCAGCGTCGCGGCAAAGCGCACCGCGCGCAGCATCCGTAACCTATCCTCGGCGATGCGTTCCTCGGCGTTGCCGATCGCACGCACAATCCGCAGTTCCAGGTCCGCCTGTCCACCGACATAGTCGATCACCCGATTGTCGAGCGGATCGTAGAACAGCCCGTTGATGGTAAAGTCGCGACGGCTGGCGTCCTCTTCGGCATTGCTGAACCGCACGGCATCGGGCCGACGGCCATCCGAGTACGACCCGTCGGTCCGAAAAGTGGCCACCTCGATCGGGCTGACCCCGCGCGGCCCCAGCACCGTCATGACGCCGAAGGCCGCCCCGACCGGCACCGTCTGTCGCTTGCCGAAAAGCGCGCGGACACGATCCGGCTGAGCGTCGGTGGCGACGTCGTAGTCTTTAGGGGTTTTGCCGAGCAGCGCGTCGCGGACGCAACCGCCAGCCCACAGCGCCTCGTGCCCCGCCTTGCGCAAGCGTCGCACAACGTCAACGGCAAACGAACGTTGGGGGTCCATCGATACGCAACCGGGTTCAGACCAAGGCAATCAGATTCAGCGGCCGACTATCCTCACCAGACGAGGCGGCGATGGCTAGGTTCACCGCCTCAACAGCCCGAGCGCGCGCGGCTTCGTCCCAGGTGATCCGTACTTCCACGCCCGGGCGTAAAAAACACAGCACCAGTTCGACGGGGCTGATTCCGAGCGAGCGCTCCATCGCCAGCGCATAGAGCGAGAGCTGAAAGCGATAAAGCTCCGCAGCCTGGGCGAGGGATGCGGGTCCGTCCTCAAGGTGATTCGTCTTGTAGTCAACGATCCGCCAATTGCCGCTTTCGTCGCAATAGGCGGCGTCGAGGTAGCCCTGCAGCAGGCAGCGGGGCCCGGCTTTGGGGGTCTTCCAGCGGAGCAAAAACTCGGCTTCGCGCTCCAATCGCACTGAGCGGCGCATCGCCTCCCAACGCGGCGAGAGCAAGAATTGTTGGGTGAGCTTGGTTGCTTCGTCAGCCGCCGCTTCGGCGTTTTTAAGCAAGTAACGCGGTGCCAGTTCAGCGGCGAGCAGGGCGGCCTGTTGGGC
This sequence comes from Botrimarina hoheduenensis, assembly GCF_007859815.1. Lineage (GTDB taxonomy): Bacteria > Planctomycetota > Planctomycetia > Pirellulales > Lacipirellulaceae > Botrimarina > Botrimarina hoheduenensis. Next base: position 395,353 of record NZ_SJPH01000001.1, read on the forward strand.
CGATTGCGTGTGGTACGCCCCTGTTTTGTCTTGCGGATCGATGTGCTCGAGAATGGCGTGGACGAGCGTTCCGAAGCCCAGCGGATCGATAGCGTTAGCGCGCATCACGGTGGGCTTCGTCGCCGGTTCCGCCAGCGCGGTCTCGTCCGCATCAGCAAACGCTTGGAGACTGCCGTTTAAGCGTGACACGGAGTACAGCGTCTCCGCTTGCTTGAGCGAGATCGGGGCAAGGCTAGCGGGGGCCGGGCCCCCTTTGCCGAGCGAGTCGAGCGCACGGTCCAAGCCCCGCCGCGCGGCCTCACGGCGCCCGCTAGTCTCCACCGCAACGGGGGTCACGCTCACCAGCGGCTCCGCTTCGGCCGTTTCCGAAGCGGCAGCGGGGTTAGCCGGGTCGTTCGTGGCCCGCAGCGCTCCGCTTGCCAGATCAAAGCGACTCGCGATTTGCTTGAGAAACACTCCCTGTGGCGCGTCAAAGTCTTCAAGGCACGCCGAGAGGAGCAGCCGATCAGCGGCTCGGGTGCATGCCACATAGAGCAAGCGGAGGTCTTCTTGTTCTTCTTCTCGCTTCTCACGAAGACGATAAAGGCCGTCGCCCGTGAGCCCCTTGCCGTCCTCGTCGGGGAGCTTCAGCACGGGCCCCAGATCTGGCGTATAGGCAGCGTTTTGTCCGCGGGCGTTCCCCTTGCGATCGAGATCGGCTAGCACCACGATCGGAAACTCCAACCCCTTCGACGCGTGAAAGGTCATCAGCCGCACGACATCTTGTGCGTCGGTAGTTGTCGAGGCGGGGGCCTCTTTGGGGGGCTGCGTCGCATTGGTGAACCGCGTCAGACGCCGACAGAATCCCGCCAAATCTCCGCCCGTCGCGTCGTGCTGGCGCGCTTGTTCGATGAGCTTCTCGAGGTTGGCCAGCTTGCGCTGCCCCAGAAAGTCGGCCAGCAAAGCCGCATCGTAGCCCGTGGCTTCGATCGCGGTTGTGATCAGCTCAGCCACAGGGACCCGATCCTTGATTGCTTTGAGCCGAGTAAGCGTCGCGGCGGCCCGTTCGACCGCGGCGGCTTGGGTCGGGTCGATACCCGCCGGCGCTTTGAAGCCCGGGGTCTGACCGGCAAGCGAACCCTGCTGCCCCAGCCGGAGTAGGGTTTCGTCTTCTAAGGCAAACAGCGGGCTCCTCAAGACCGCCAGGGTCGCAATCTCGTCCACGCGGCTGTCTACCGTGCGGAGCAGGTTGACGATGTCGTAAACCTCTTGCTGCGAATAGAAGGCCTGACCGCCGACCACGTAATAGTCGATTCCCTGCTCGCGCAGCGCGTCTTCATACAAACCCATGTCGCTGTGGCTGCGGAAGAGTAGGGCAATATCGCCCGGACGAGCTGCTCGCGGCTGTCCGCTTCGGTCATCCACCACCGCCGGCGTCTCGGCGCTGAGCAGCTCTTGCAGCCGGGCGGCAATGCTGCGTGCCTCGGCCCGCCGGCACTGATCGGCAGAGGGTTTTTGTCGGTCCCCGGGGGGATCGGGCCGGGGAGTCCACAGGAACTCGACACAGGGCCGCTCGGTCAATTGAAGCCGTCGCGCGCGTAGCGGCTGGTAGGCCGTACCGAACGCCGGAGCGAACAACGTATTGACGAAGTCAATCACCCCGGGCTGGCTGCGGAAGTTCATCGACAGGGGCAAACGCCCCGCCGCGGGCAGTTTCTCGCGAATCTCACGGAACACGCGTGGCTGCGCGCCGCGGAACCGATAGATCGATTGCTTGAAGTCGCCCACCAAGAACAACCCGCCCGTGTCGTGCGTCGCGCCGGCGATCGCCCGCACGATCTTGGTCTGCACGGGATCCGTATCCTGAAACTCATCCACCATCAGCATCTGAACACTCTGGCTGATGTCGTCGGCAAGCGGTTGATGCGGCGGATCGGTAAGTAGCCGTTGCGCCTCGGTCAGCAGATCATCGTTGTCCAGCACGCCGCGTCGGCGCTTGGCGGCACGAAACCTCCGCGCCGCCTCGGCTCCGATCTTCTGCAACCGGTGCGCGGCTTCTGCGGCGATCAACAGGGTTTGCTCATCTGCCAGGGGCGGGGTGTCTTCGACGAGCTTTCTGACCGCTTTCACTTCTTCTGCGATTTTCGCCCGGTCGGCGGTGTCGGCAAAGTGCCGATCGAGAAACAGCCGCTTCTTGCCTCCCCTGTCGGTCTTGCGTTCAAGCTGCACTGTGGGCCTCAGGCCATCGAACGCTTCCACACCGGCCCCCTTTTTTTCCGCCGCGGCAATCGCCGACCGCATTTCATGGATGAAATCGGCCCGTTCGTCGTCGGGGGTCATCAACGGCAGCAGTTCTTTCAGGTTCTGCCAGCACGCTGACTCACGCACCGTCCGCAATGCGTCGGGCACAATCTCAGTGGCGTACACACGACACCAAGCCTCGACACTCTGTTGGGGAGAACGCTTGAGCCACGCCGCGAAACCGGTTTCGTGCGCCGCCTCGGCAAGGCATTCGATCGCGTCTCTTAGCCGCGTCACGTCGAGGTCCGCGGCCAATCGCAGCAGCAACACCTCGTTCTCGTCCATCGCGTTGGCGAGCGCCTCGCGCAGCGTCTCGTCGATCGCTTGTCCCAGCAGCACGGTCGCGTCAGCCGGATCGAGCACCCGAAAGGCCGGATCGATTCCCAACTCGACCGCATATTCCCTGACCAGCCCCGCGCAGAACGAGTGGATTGTCGAGACCCGTGCCGCATCGAGCGCGCGGATTAAATGTCGCCATCCGTCACGGTCGGCAGGCTCCGCTGCTGCGAGTCGCTGCTGACAGCGCAGGCGGATGCGGGCCCGCAGTTCGCTTGCGGCCGCTTCCGTGAAGGTGATCGCCACGATCTGCTTGAGCCGCTGTTCGGCGGGCTCCGCGGAAGCCCCCGGGTCGAGATAGGCCAAGAATCGTTCGGTCAAGACGAAGGTCTTGCCGCAGCCGGCTCCGGCGTCCAGCGCGACGCTCACCGCGCGCGCCGCCAGCGCCGCGGATTGCTCGTCGGTGTAGGGCTGGAGGCTCATGACGCACTTCCGTGAGAACGAGGATCGGTTTCTTCCACGTCGGGCAGCTTGCCGACGGCCCGGGCCTGCGCGACCCGGCAGGCCGTGCGGTAGTCGCAGTACTCGCACGTTTTCTTGTCGGCCGGCCGGACACCAAAGTCGCCGCTCCGGACGTTCTGGACGATCGCCGCGATCCGCTCGTGCACCATCTGGACGGCCTGCTCCCAGGCCTCCGACGGTTTTGGTTTCCACGCCTGGTTTGCCTTCAGCGGTTGGTTCAGATCAGCAAGTCCCGCGATCGGCTCCCAGATGACCTGCTGTTTCTTTTCCTTGCGGATCACCCAGTAACCTGCCGCGATGGCGATCGGTTCCGTGTGGCTATCGCTCAGCAGCACTTGCTGCGCGGCCAAGGCGTAGAGAATTGGCTGAAGCTGTGTTCCCCGCCGAACGTGTTCTTCTTTGACACTCATCTCGCGCGACGACTTGTAATCGATCACGCTAAAGACCGTGGTGCCGCCCGTTTTTCCCCGATCGATCCGGTCGATCGAGCCCCGTACCAACACCGTGCCGACTCCCGGCAGTTCGAGCTCCAGAGGCGTGTCTTTGGAGTGCGGGTCGTGGTCTTGCGGTTCATCGGTCTGGTTGCGTGGCGGACCAAACCGCGCCTCGAACATCGCCGGCATCAGCGGTTCGTCGAGATCTCGCCAACGGTCCAGGTACTTGGCCGATTGGTCGGGATAGGCTTCTAGCCATTTGGCGAGCTGTAGCCGTTCGATCGCTGCGAGGGCACGCTGATGCTCGGGCAATCCGCCGCTGTGGGCGACTTCGGCAATCAGCCGATCGAGTTCGGCGCGAAAGATTTCCGGTGTGGCTGCGCCGTCCTCGATGGCGGCGTGCAGCTTGGCAAGCAACTCGTGCAGGCGCGAGCCCCGCCGACGAGGATCGGTTGCCAGACGCAGTTCGTCGGCAGGCTCCGCTTCGAGCACATCGTGCGCGAAGAACTGAAAGGGGCATGCCGCGTACCGTTCGAGCTGTGTGGCACTCCACAGGTGGTCGGGGCCGAAGCGGGTGCTGAGCAGCGGCTCGGCCGTGAGCAGTCGCCCCTCGACGGGGCCCAACGTGTCTCCCTGTGCGCGAGCGCGCACAATTTTCAGGCCGGCAATCGCGGCCTCCGCGGCCGTGCCGCCATGCCGCGCTAGGCTGGCCAGCATTCGGCGATCGCTGCGACCCGCGGGGCCCTCGGCCAGAGCGTCTTGTGTCGCTAAGAGCCGCCAACCACGCGCCGTAACCGGACCCGCGTCGGCATCGACGACTCCCAGCAGGTTGTGGTCGCGGCGGAGAACACCGGGCGGGAACAGCTGCTCAAGATCGTCCACCCAAGGGCTAGGCCGAAGGGTCTGCCCCTTGTCGTCTAGAGCCGCGTAGGACAGCAGCACGGCTTCGGTGGGGCGGGCCAGCAGCTCTTTCAGCCCGAGCCCAGCCGGGTCGATTCCCAACGGGTTGTCGCCGGTTGCGTTGCCCGCCAAGGCCTGTTCGCTCAGTCCGACGACCACCAACCGGCGAACGCAGAGCGTGGCGGCCTCGGCGTACGAAACGACTCGCACGCACGCTTGCCGCTCGGGCGCGGGCGGCAAGCGCTGCGTTTCGGCGGTCACTTCCAGCCAAGCGAGGAAGTCGCTGCGTCGCCAGCTCGGTGGCGGGGTGCCGCCCCAGCGCGCCAGCGTTTCGATCTCGGCGGCTCCGCGCAACAGCGCGTCGCGGACACTTTGCTCGAAGCGCGCGGTTTCTCCTTGGTGATGAGCCGCCTTTGCGCCCAGACGCTGAGTTGCCTTCTCGAGCGCTGCGAGCCAGGCGCACGGCGTCGCGGTTGTGGGTAGCCCGTCGAGCACTTCCGTCAGCAGGGCCAGCGGCGCAAGGCCGGGCTTGGCGGCCTGATCGTCAGCCTCCACCGCCAAGTGAACCCGCCCGGTTGGGGCGGCACGCCGCCGGATCAGTTTTTCGGCATCGCGCAGTGCGCTGACAGGCCCCAGTTGGTGAAGGTCTCCGCGGCGGAGCAGCTGGAGCACGTCGTCATAGGCCCAATCATTCGCGTCGAGTCGCAGCAGCTCCAGCGCTAGCCGGGTCCAAGCAGAGCGTCTCAGCGGCGGGCCGGTGCTGAGCCAAGCGGGAACTCCCGCGGCTAGCAGCTCGCCGCGGAGCCGTTCGGCGTAAGCGGCCGTGGGGATCGCGATGACAACCTCCGACAGATCGCCAAGCAGATCGGGAGTGCTCTGCAACCAGCCCTTCACGCGGCCGACAACGCGCCGCGTTTCCTCTTGCTCATTGCGTGCTGCGAGCACCTCCAGCGCGTCTTTCGCCCGGAGCAATTCGGCGGGCTCCGCTGCGTGGGGGGGGATCGTGTCGGCGCGGCCTTCTTCCGCATGAAAGCGATGAACCACGGGGGCGAGCGCCGGCACCGCCGCCTTGTCGGGCGAGCCAGTACCGAGGTCCTTGCTCGTGACCGGCTGTCCGAAAAGCTTTGTGAGTCTTGCCAAGCTCAGCTCGAGGGCGTCTGGTGTCGGCCGTATCCCTGTTTGCGGGATGATCACGAGCACCTCCGCGGCCGCCCGTGCGATCACTTGCAGCAGCGGAGCCGCGGTTTCGGTCACGGTGTCGGCCCCAAGATGCACCACGACTAACCGGGCGTGCTGCTCGCGGGGGAGATCTTGCAGCGTTGCGGTGGCGGCGGCCGCGATCGCCGCTTCGTCCATCAGTTCCAAACGATCGAGTTCCGCCGCGTAGGCCCGATAGACCCACGCCAGCGCAACTCCCGCTTCGCCTTCTTCGGGTTCCAGGTAGCTCGCGGCAGCCTGAGGCCGAACCCCTTTGGCGCGCAGCTCGCGGCAACGCCGCACAACCCAGCCCGCCAGTGCCGGGGTGTCGGCAAGTGGCCGGAGCGGTTCGATGCGGCCTGCCTGCAGCCCACGCTGGATGAGCGACCCCGCGAGCGCCCGCGCCACCGACGACGAGAGCCGCCGGGGCGGGCCTTGCCGGAGCACCCCCGCCGCCAGCGAATCCAGCGTCTGCACACCCGGCTGCCAGACCGCCCCCCCCGCCGCGGCAACCACCCGGCGCCGCGCGTCGCGAGCCGCATGACGGTTCGGAGCGATCCACGCCGCTCTGCCGAGCGGACCGAAGGGGGGGCCCGGCAGAGCCAATTGGGCGGCGTAGCGCTCGGTCGCGTAGGACGCCACAACGTGCGGCCAAGCGGCGTGTAATAGCTCAACCGGCATAGGCGCTCGCCTCTCCGTGACGGGGTCCGAAAGCTCGCGGGGGCGCTGCGCGGCTCCCCCCAAGTTTTAACGGGGCCCGCACCGAGCAATAGCGGGTGAGAGATTACTGGCAGCTTCTTGAGGGATTTTCCTGCCAGATGGCGGTAAGGCGCACCCTTGTGGTACGGGGGGCACTTTTTCAGCACACTTCGGGTGAGGGGGCCAAGACTGCGGTGATGATCGCCATGCCTCTGGCCGACTACCACTAAAGCAGGACCCCGTTGGGGGCCTTAGAGGGCGAAAACTATTTTGCGGTGGCATAACACGCTTAGCTGTCAGTTGATTGACAGCGGTACAGCGACCTGTCACCATCAGGGGAACCGTTTACTGTGCCCTATTTAGGGGGCCACAGGGCGGAGCGGTCTGTCCGCTGGTTCGTCTGACGGACCCGCAGGCAGAGATCTAATCGAGGCTTTATTCCCATGAACACGGGGCCCCTGTCGATTGGCGGGGGCGTGGCCGATTGGCTGCGATCCTGGGTTCGCCGTTTTTATCCGTTCTTTTTTTCACACGAGGAGTCGAGTTATGAGAGCGCATGAGCGTTCGGGACGAGGGTTCGTCCCGGTCCAGCGTGGTTTCACGCTGGTGGAGCTGTTGGTGGTGATCGCCATCATCGGCATTTTGGTGGCCCTGCTTCTGCCGGCGGTTCAGGCGGCACGCGAAGCAGCACGACGCAATTCTTGCTTGAACCAGACGAAGCAGCTGGCCCTGGCCCTGCACAACCACCACGACGTGCGGGACGCCTTCCCGCTGGCCTCGACCCGGCCGCTGAACGCCCCAGGCAATGGGGCCATCGTGACGCAGTACTACAACGGCAGCAACGAGAACAACCCCGTGCCGACCACCCGTGTCGCCAACATCGACGGCTACAGCTGGCTGGTCCAGGTGCTGCCTTACATCGAAGAGAACGTCCTCTACGACCGGATCCAGGACACCTCGAATCGTCTGCAGGCGGACGCGTTCTTCAATCGCAACAACCAGCAGGGGATCGCTCAGGCCACAGCGAACGCCACGAACCCGTTCCACTGGGAGAACAAGATCGACGTGTTCTTGTGCCCCAGTTTCGACGGTGACGATGAAGGCCGCACCGCCGGCAATAGCAACGCCGCTCCGGCTGCGGGCAACTACGTCGCGATCCCCTCGATCGGATACGGCGGCACGCCGACAGCGCCCTCATCGCTGATCACCTCCGCCGCTTCGGGCGGAGCGGGTGCTCTCGCTCAGACCGCTGACGATTGCAACACGGGTGCCTACTGCGGCAACGGTATCCTGGCCTTCCCGGGTTGGGGCACGACGGCTCCGACCAAGAAGGGCTATGGGTTCCGCAGCATGACCGACGGCACGGCGAAGACGGTCGTCTTCACCGAATCGCGTGAGCAGCGCTGGAACTCGTGGTACAGCGGTGCCGCCTCGTATGTGGTGGCGGTTTGGCCCAGCCGTACCGGTACGCTGACCAGCCTGCCGCAAGGTTTCGTCGCGCCAGCAGGTGGTAATTCGGCGCTTGCCGGCACTTGGACCTTCAACGGCAACGCCGGTGGACTGGCGATCAACCAGGGCAGCAACAAGAGTGGCACACGGCCTGGCACCGGTGCCGGTACCTGGGAAGAGGAGTACTACCAGCAGACGAACCCCCACCAGACCGCTGCCGCGGGTGCTCGTCGCTGGGGTCCCAGCTCGCTGCACCCGGGCGTGGCGCTGCACGGCTTCGGCGACGGCCACTCGAAGGCTGTCAAGGAAGACGTCTCGCCGGACGTCTACATGCACCTTGTGACCCGCAACGGTCGCGAGCCGATCGACGATACGCAGCTCTGATCGCTTCCCGGTGATCAAAAGCTGCTAACGACAACGACCGCCGCCGCGGCAGAGCCCTCTCTGCCGCGGCGGTTTTGTTTGTGACGCTCCCTAACCAACCAGCGGTCACCGACAGACCTTGCGCGCCTTGCCCACGATTTTTTCCTGGCGGTCCTCCCGCGAAAACCGACCGACTGAAATGGCCCTTCCGATCGAAATCTCCTGTAGCGACGTCAAAGCGATGCTCGACGCCGGCGAGCCGCTCTTGCTGATCGACTGCCGCGAGCCCGAAGAGCACGCCCTCGTGCATCTGCCCGCCGCCAAGCTGATCCCACTGGCACAGATCCCGGGCCAGATTGAGCAGATCGCCGCGGCGCTGCCGGCCGCGGTCGTAATCCATTGCCACCACGGCATGCGGAGCCTGCAGGCGGCCAGTTGGCTACGGAATCATGGCGTAGCGAACGCGCAGAGCATGGCGGGGGGAATCGACGACTGGTCGATCGAGATCGACCCCTCGGCACCGCGCTACTGAGCCGTTGTTGTCTTAGCGCTCAGCGGGCGGGACAAGGGGAAGGCAGGCGTCGGGCTCGCCTCACCTGGCCCCAATGCGGGGGGAGCGTGGGTCGATCAAAAAAGGCACCTTGCGTTCGCGGCCCCGGGCTGGCAAGCTACTTAACTTCCCGCTGCCGCCGTGGCGGAACTGGCAGACGCGCATGGTTCAGGTCCATGTGCCCGCAAGGGCGTGGAGGTTCGACTCCTCTCGGCGGTACTGATTCTCTTTCGAGAGAAGCACGCATTAATTTTTGAAGCACGGAGCCGCCTTGGGCGGCTCTTCGCTTTTAAGGACCGCTTTCTAGGAGCGGCTTTCTAAGGGCCGTCTAGGCCGGATTGCTTCTTGGGTTGCTCACTGAGTCAGCCCTGATCGTGTCGCGGGCCCCTGCTTCGGGGCGGGGCTCTGCTTCCGGAGAGCCTGTTAGGCGGTTGCCACGGACTGCTCAGTGCGGAGTGTGATCAGGCTCAGCTCGGGGGGGCAGCCATAACGCAGCGGAAAGAGCGAGCCCGTGCCGCGACCGACGTGCATGACCGTACGGCCCCTGCGAAACGTTCCGGCGGCGTACCGCACGCCGTGTCGACTGGGGCACAGCAGCGGTCCCACCAGCGGGAAGCAAACCTGTCCGCCGTGGCAATGACCCGCCAGGACCAGATCGATCCCCGCCGCGACCGCCGAGCCAAACCGATCGGGAGTGTGGGCGAGGCAGACGGTCAGCGTCGCGATTCCGCGGGGCGGGGAGGCGACCGTCGGAAACCAGGGCCGCTCGTCGCCGCAGATGACCAGCCCTTCGTAGGGCGGACCGTAGCGCACCGGCGTTGTTCCGGCATCGACCAGGCCCGCGGCAACAAGCTGCCGACGCAGCGCAGGGCAATCCACCTTCTCGTCATGATTGCCGAGGATAAAGTGTCCGGCCACGCGCGGCCGCAGGGCACCGAAGACCGGTGCGACCCATTCCAGCTGCGGCGTGTGCTCGACCAAGTCGCCCGTGAGAAACACGAAGTCGGGCTCCCACGCGTTGACCCGCTTCACCAGCGCATGGAAATAATCGATGCCCAGCCGACCGGACATGTGCAGGTCGGTGAGGTGCGCGATCCGCAGGTCTTGCCAAGCCGCGGGCAGCCGTTCCAGGCCAATCACACGGTGCTCGACCGCGACCCGCAGCAACTGATTTCCCGGCAGTCGCGACGCCGCCCGCACTAGCGGGGGGCCCGTGGCCGCTTCCCCCAGTGCGGCGGCCAGATCGAGCGTCTCGACGGAGGTGGGCCGATTCGCAGACGAATCGCGGTGCGGATCCCAGCGGAGCAAGCCGCGGCTCACCGCGATCAGCACTAACGCCGCGATCGCCACCCATCCGTACGTCTCGAGCGCTGCTCCCAATGAACCAGCGCTCAGCAGCTGCCAAGCTGCCACGACGGGCAGCCCGATCATCGCCGCGCCGCACGCCGCGGTGAGGGCATCGACCCAGCTGCGGCGAATCCCCAGGCCGTGCAGCCGATTGACAGCCTCGACCCCTAACGCGCCGTGGCCGAGGAGGGCGGCAACGAGCCAAACAGTCGACGGCATAGCGGGGCGGAGATCGGGACAGGCGTATCGGGCCGAGATGGTCTTCGGGTTGTGGGCCTGCTCAGGCAGACCAACCCCGCAGCGGCAACCGGCGCATCGCTCAGGAAGACGAAGTCGGTGTCGCCGCATCGGGCGGGGCACTGCCCACGACCTGCTCAACCGTCTCGAGCAACTGATCCAGGCGGAATGGCTTGTAGAGGACCGCCTTCAGGCCGGCCTGGCGAGCCTTGACGATCGAGTGGCCCGGATCGTAGCCAAAGCCGGTCATCAAGATCAGCGGCGGCTGGGGCATGAGCTCTTGTAGCTTTATTAGCAGGTCGTAGCCCGAGATGTCGGGCAGGCGGATGTCGGCCAGGATCGCGTCATAGGTCTGCATGGCCCCGAGGTTGCGCACCATGTAGATGGCTTCTTTGCCGTCGTGAACGGTCTCGACGATGCAGCCAAAACGCTCGAGCAGATCGTGCCCCGCCGAGCGGACCGTTTCGTCGGCATCGGCCACCAGCACGCGGCGTCCGATCAGCAGCGGCCGCTCTTCCGTCCTTACGCACAGCGGGCGGGCTTCGATCGGTGCCATCGATTGGCCGACGCGCTGAATGACCTGCTTGATATCGCGGGCGTTGGTCAAGATCCGCTGGAGCCGTTCGACCACGGCGGGCTCGTGCCCGATGTAGCCCTCCATGACGTTGACGGCGTCGTTGAGGATGTCATCGACGGGCAGGGCGACGGCCGAGTGGATCGCCTCGACGCTCGCGGCAGCAGCGGTCGCCTTCTCGACGGCGAGCAAATCCATCGTGTTCAGGGCGGCGGCAATGTCGCGCGTGAAGATCTCCAGGAACTGCCGATCGCTTTGGCTAAAGGCTCCCGGCTCGGGGCTCTCGACGTTAAAGGTGCCGATAACCCGATCGTGCAGCAGCAGGGGTACCGTGAGCGAGCTGCGGGCCCCCTCGGCCCCCTCAATATAAAGCGGGTCTTTGCCGGTGTCCTCGCACAGGTAGCTCTGGCCCGTGGCGGCCACATAGCCGGTGACACCGTTGTCCTTGGGTTCAGCGCGGAGCACACGCCGCTGGGCTTCGGGCAGGATCCCCGAGGCGAGAAGCGGACGCAGCTCGCGGGTTTCTTCGTCGAGCGTGCGGACCTCGACCACGTCAAAGGCCAGCACCTCTTGCACGCCCTGAATGATGTTCTCTTTGAGCAGTTCGATCCGCTCTTCGACCGCCATGTTGGCAACCTCGTCTGGCGTAAGGTCGGCCAGCTCGATGCCCGCTTGGTGGATTGCCGCGAGTTTCTGCTGCTGGAGCTGCTCGGACGTGACTTCGCGGACCGTCACTACCAGGTGCTCGGTGGGTTCGCCCTCGAAGTGGGCTGCCGGGGCGGCGTGGACGCGGAAGTAGCGGTTGCCGCGGCAGAGGAGGGTCGCGGCAACGGGGACCGCACTGCTGAAGGCCGCCTCGATGGGCGCGGCTTCGCTGAGGGGAGAGGTCTGTGGTTTGGATGAAGCTTCGCTCGCTGCGTTACCATCGACAATCTCTCGACCGCCGAGCACCTCGTAGAAGTCCTTCCCGACCACCTCGTCGACACCGGTCCACTCGCGGAGCCGTCCGTTGCCCCACACGATCGTGTTGCGACGATCGAGCAGGACCACCGCGTCGGGCATCCCGCGGAGCATCTGAATGTTGTGCAGCAGCTGGGTTGCGTCGGCGGTTGAGGCAAACCGGGCAGCGTCGGCGTAGACGCCCTGGAAGCCACCTGTGGCGAGCATCGCGACCGCCTTGGCAGGCGAACGCACCGCGACCACCTCTGCCTCAGGGCCGAGGCGATCGGCCAGCAGAGCGGATGTCCGGCGGTCTTCGCACAGACAGAGGAACCTTCCGCGCCAAACGCCTTCCTCGGCGAGCGAAACGCTCGGCGAGTTGGGCGCCGTTTGTGCAGCCGTACTGGTGTCGGACTCCGCCACCGCGAGTCTTCCGGGGCCATACGGGAGGGGCTTTGAAACCCCCGCCAACCGTCATTGCGGGTACTCCTAAAGGGAGTATACGCCCCGATGCTTGGCGAACAAGCGACCGAGACAGCAGGAAAGGGGGGTTCTGCTTGCATCGGCAGCGTTGCCCCTCACGATCAAGCAGAGTCTGGTGCCAGGGCAAAGTCGAGGGCCTTAAGCAACGGAGCGAGGCCTGCTCGCAGGGACTGTAACGGCTGCTCCATCGCGCAGACGTCGGGGCCTCGGACGGATACACTGAGGGGCCCGCCCCGACTTGCGGGGCTCGCCATGTAGCCCCGTCCCGCCGCGGTTTTCCCTCCAGACGCCCCGCCGCTTTTTCCTGCCCCCCCTTCTAACCTCCCCGCGCGCCTAACAGGCCCGAACGCGATGAGCTCGTCGCAGCACCTCCGCAATGTGGCGATTATCGCCCACGTCGACCACGGCAAGACCACGCTCGTGGACCAATTGCTTTACCAATCGGGGCGTTACCGCGAGGAACAGCTCGACAAGCTTGCGGGGGGTCAGCACGGACTGGTGTTCGACTCGAACGACCTGGAACGCGAGCGGGGCATAACGATCTTTAGCAAAAACTGTGCGATTGAGTACGAGTCGCTCGCGGGCGAGCGTTTGCGGATCAACCTGATCGATACGCCCGGTCACGCGGACTTTGGGGGCGAGGTTGAACGCGTGCTCAAAATGGCCGACGGGGCGTTGCTGCTCGTCGATGCTCACGAGGGGCCGATGCCGCAAACGCGGTTTGTGCTCCAAAAGGCGCTCGCGGCGGGGCTCAAGCCGATTGTGGTGGTCAACAAGATCGACCGCATCGACGCCCGTCCCGACGAGGTCGTGAACGAGGTGTTTGACCTCCTCGTCGACCTGGGTGCCGACGACGACACGCTCGACTTCTCGGTGGTGTTTGCTTCCGGCAAGGCGGGCTTCGCGATCGATCACCCGGGCGATGAGCCCGATGGCATGCGTCCGCTGCTGGAAAAGATCGTCGAGTTTGTCCCCCCGCCGACCGGCGACCCGGACGGTCCCACGCAGATGCTGGTCACCACGATCGATTTTTCGGATTACGTTGGTCGGATCGCCATCGGTCGGGTTTCGTCTGGCACGTTACGTGACCGCCAGCGGATCGCGGTCATCGATCGCGACGGAAAGCAAACCCTTCAGCAGATCGCCCAGCTATTTACGTTCGTTGGGCTGGATCGTCAGCAAGCCGCCGAAGTGCCCTGCGGCGACCTGTGCGCGGTGGTGGGGCTCGATCCGGTCGGGATCGGCAACACGCTTGCTTCGGCGGATGACCCCCGCGCCCTGCCGACGATCACAGTGGACGAGCCGACCCTGAGCATGACGTTTCGGGTCAACGACAGCCCTCTGGCCGGCCGCGAAGGGTCCCGGCTCACCAGCCGGCAGATCGGCGAGCGGCTGGAGAAAGAGTTGCGGAGCGACGTCGCGTTGCGTGTTGGCCCTGGTGAAACCAAGGAGCAGTACATCGTCTCCGGGCGCGGGCTGATGCATCTGGGCATCTTGATCGAGAACCTCCGCCGCGAAGACTTTGAGCTTTCCGTTGGCAAGCCGCAGGTTGTGCAACGGGTGATCGACGGCAAGTTGCACGAGCCGATCGAGTTGCTCTCGATCGATGTGCCCGAAGACTTCCAGAGCTCGGTCATGGCGCTCGTTGGCGATCGGCGTGCTCAGCTCGAGAAGATGAGCCAAAAAGGGGGCGGCGGCTTCGTTCACTTGGAGTTTTCGATCCCCGCCCGGTCGCTTATCGGCTTGCGGAGCCGACTGATGACCGCCACCCAGGGCAACGCGATCGTTCATCACTCGTTGTTGGGTTTCGAGCCGGTGCGGGGTGCCATCACGCACCGCGCGGCCGGCGTGCTGATCGCCAGCGAACCGGGTTCCGTAACGGCGTACTCCTTGGATGCGCTCTACGATCGGGGCACGTTCTTCGTCCGCCCGGGCGATGAGGTGTACGAGGGCCAAGTGGTGGGCGAAAACTGCAAGGCGGGCGATCTGGTGGTCAACGTCGTGCGGGGCAAGAAACTCACCAACGTCCGTGCCGCGGGCAAAGACGATACGACCCAGGTCCGACCGCCCCGCGATATGTCACTCGAATCTTGCCTGGAATACATCGACGACGACGAGCTGGTGGAGGTGACCCCGGGCAAGGTGCGGCTTCGTAAGATCATGCTCAAAGAAGCCGATCGGCGTCGTGAGGCACGCCGTGCGATGGCCACGGTCTGAGCCTGCTTGGATTGCGGGCAGTCAGGTAGCCGGGTGAGCGGACAGAGCGGCTGGGCATGCGAACTCCTTGGCAGAGAGCCTCTTCTCATTCGGCGCGGGGGGCACAGGCCCGCATAAGCCTCACATTCCGTCTATCCGCGAGCGCAAGCTTGCCGGCGCGTCGCCAACAAGGGTCTCTTGCTACCTTGACCCTGGGGTGAGCTAGCCTTGAGCGATCCGAATTCCCCGAACGGGTTTCGGTGGTTTCCTCACTCTCGGCCGCCCCGAGTCACGCGATTATGTCTCGATCAACAAAAACGTTCCCCGCCCGCGCTGGTTTGGGATTGCTCGAAATCGTTGGATGCCTGGTCGCGATGGCGATCGGCATCTGGTTGGGGGCACAGTATCTGGGCGTGGATCTCAATGGGGCCGCTTATAAAGCGCTCGATGAGACCGAGTTGCTGACTAAGCTCCCCGAGGAATGGCGCCCCGTGAATCCGGAGTGTCCCGATGGGGATTGCCCCGACCCGCAAGAAGTGCGTTTGGTCGAGGCCGCGATGCTCCAGCAAGAGCTAGACGACTTGCGGTTTGAAGTCGCACGGCTCCGCGCTCCTCACACCGGCAAGCAAAGCACGCCGGCTCCCAGCGAGGCCCTGCTCAGTGCCGAGGAACAACGCGTTCGCACGCTCTCGACGGCCTACTGGCAGCGTTTGGCCGAGATCGTCGCGGAACTTGATCATATCGAGCAGCACACCCAAGGGCTGCTCGGTAGCGACGAGCACGCCCGCGTGCTGGCGGTGCGTCGCCGGAGCTACGACTACGGGGCCCGGGCGATCCGCCACCTCGATCCCGCAGGGGTTGATGAACGGGCGCTGGAGGTCGGGGTGCGCGTCTCCGAATGGTGCGAGCACGGGGCTCAGATGCTGGTAGATTCCGCTGATTTGGCGGGTCGTCAGGCGGTCGATGGACGCTCGGTGCGTGCGGAGCAGGTCTGGGCCCAATCGAAACAAGAGCACGAAATGCTGACCGATTTGGTGCGTCGCAAGTCGCTCGATACGCTGGTCTATCTGAATGGGAAATATTTTGTCGAGTTGCTGGAACTTCCGCTCTAAGTCTGCTGCGAGCCCTTTTTAGCCAGGATCTCCGCCCCCCTCGGGCCAGCGAACCGACGACGGCTTCGTTGCTCCGGTCAGGCTGCCGGGATAAACTTGGTGATTCGGGCAAGATGAGGCCAATCGCGGTCCTGAGCCTCGCTGCTGTGCCCCGGCACGGCCGGCCGGGATCGCGAACCCCCACCCTATCTAACGATCACGCTTCCGATGAAGAAACTCGAACTGCTGCGTCGCACGCTTGCTTGCGTTCTTTCCTTGCTGCTGGCGATCGATGTCGCCACGGCATGTCGCTGGTGCGCCCAGGAAATCGTGAGCTCCGCGGTGAGCTCTAACTGCTCCAATCAGGATCTGGGTTTTGGCCCCGCAGCGGTTCTTTGTCCGTCTGAGATAAGCGCATGTTGTCTGCCGGTTGTTTCCAATTGCTGCAGTGCGTGCGGCTCGGTGTTCACAACGCACTCCTCCCTCGCGCCTTGTGAGTCGTGTGGTTGTGGTGCCTCAACACCAACCTCGATACCAGTCGAACAGCACGCTCCGTTAGCGCCGACCCCCGTGCCGAGCGATGCGGGTCGTGCTCCGCAACCAACGCCGGTTGCTCCCGCTCCGTTCAGCGATCGGGGATTTTCGAGCACCCCTTTGATCGACGAGACGCCGCAGCCGAATCAGCCGCGGGTAGCTCCGCCCGAAGGAGACGAAGCGGTGGTGGGCAATGAGCCCGACATCTTCGACATGAAGCGGCCAATCGATAATGATGATGCGTTCGCGCAAGAGCCGGCGACAGAAAGCTTGACGCCCCCGCCGGCGAGTGACGGCGATATCGCCGAAGATCTGGCTCCGCCCGTCGACGATGCATTTGACGCCGCCGCGGGAGATAACAATCTGTTCGATGCGCCGAGCGATGTGGAGTCAGCATTCGACGAAGCCCCCACCGCTGAAGATCCGACCCCCTTCGACGCTCCCGCTGAGCCTCAGCCGGAGGAAGCACTCACACCCGTTGACGAGGCGGAACAAGATCTTTTTGACGTTGGTAACACCAACGACTCAGTCCCTGCTCAAGACGGTTTCGATGGGGCCGATGCCTTCGAGCAACCGCCCACGCCAGCTGAGGAAGTGCCCGCAAACGAAGCAGACGCGTTCTCGTTCGAAGGATCGGATTCAGCCGAGACGGTTCCGGCCGATGACACAGCGCTTCCTGACGCCGAGGAAGATCTTTTTGGTGTGCCGGAGGAGGGGGCCGATGCCCCTGCCAATGAGGAGCAGGACGTCTTCGGAGACGAGTCGTTCAGCGAAGATCTTCCGCCCGCCGAAGCTCCCGAGACAACGCCAGGCGAAGAAGCCTTTGGCGACGGCGACGCTTTCGGTACTGATGACGCCTTTGGCAGCGACCAAGGGTTTGAGCAGGGCGAGTTTGGCGAAGCGACCGAGGAACCCGCCGGTGAGGAGGCTCCTTTCGATGAAGCCCCCGAAGAGGCCCCGTTTGAGGAAGCCGTCCCCGCCGAACCCTCGAATGAAGAGGCGGCTGAGGACTTATTCGGCGATTTCGGCATGATCCTCCGCGAACCGGGCGGCTACGACAGCGATCGCCCACGGACCTGGATTGACAACAGCGGCCAGTTCTCTTGCCAGGGGCGACTGATCGCCGTGGACGGTCAGACCGTGCGTCTTGAGAAGCCCAGCGGCGGTGTCTCGCGGGTGCCGATCGGGCGACTGAGCAATTCCGACCTGGAGTTTGTCACCCGACAGGTTGCTGCTGAGTACGACTTGCGAGCGCTGCTTGGTGGATCAGAGGTACGCACCGCCGCACGGTAAAACGCCTGCTGCGGTAAAGACCTTCGGCCCCGATCCTGGTTAGCACAGATCCTGGCTAGCGCAGATTCTGGTTAGTCCCGATGCCTTGGGCAGTTCCCGGTTCAACGCTGCGGGGAGCATGACTCAAGCGCCGGTTGCCGGCGCTTGCTGAGCGAGCTCGGCCGAGGCTTGCTCAGCAGCAAGCTGGCCCGCATGCACACACTGTGGCACGCCAACGCCTCGATAGGCCGCACCGGCCAAGTGGAGTCCGCCGTATTCGCGGGCAAGCTGCTCGATGCGATCGACCCGCTGGAGGTGTCCGACGTGGTACTGCGGCATGCGTCGCGGCCAGCGGACAATGCGTGTCAGGATCGGCACACCACGCAGTCCGATCAATTCACCAAGTTCTTCTTGCACGAGTTGCAAGAGAGCTGGTTCCTCAAGTTCGGCGAGTTCCGGCTGGAGTGCCCCCCCCACAAACACGCGGATTAGCGTGTGCCCTGCGGGTGCACGCCCCGGGAATTTGTAGCTGCTGAAACTTGCCGCGATGAGTCGTCGGCCTTCGCGGGCCGGCGTCACGAAGCCGAAGCCGTTCATCGGTCGCGTGATTTGCTCGTCCCTGACACCGAGGCAGACAACCGACGAGCTGGCGTACTCGATGCGGCGGAGCTCGTCGGCTAAGGTACCGGCGGGCAGCGTGGCGGCCGCGGCGTAGGCCGGCAAGGTGATAATCACGGCCGCGAAGTCGCCGCGAACCTGTCCCATGGCGTCGATCAGTCGCCAGCCGTTTTGTTGTCGCTCGCACCGAGCGATTTCTACGCCCGTGTAAAGCCGTTCGGCGGGGAGTCGTCCTACGACGGCATCCACCAGTTGCTGCATGCCGGCTGCGGGGGCTTGGAACAGGGCGTAGTTCGCGCCCGCCTCCTTCCGGCCGGTGCCCACAGGCGTAACCGCTGTACGGGCGCGTCGCAGAGCGGCACGCCACAGGCTGCCGTGCTGGGCCTCTTGTTCCAAGAACTGCGGCAGCGTGGCAGCCATGCTGAGCCGTTCAGGATCGGCCGTGTAGATTCCCCCTACGAGCGGTTGTACGAGCCGCTCGAGCGCTTGGGGGCCAAGGCGCCGCCGCGCGAAATCGGCCACGCTTTCGTCGGGTTCTCCTTGTTGCCGGCCGCGGGGCATGAGGGGCTCGGCCAGCAGGCGGAGCTTGCCGAGCGGGCTCAGCAGGGGAGACGCGATTGTCGGCCACAGGGGGCTTGCGCTCATCAGTACAAACCCGGGCGGTACCGGCACCAGTCGGCCCCGATGCACCAGATACGCCCCTCGTCGATCGGTATTCGTATCGAGCAAGGCCTCAGCCAGGCCGACGCGGTGGCACAGGTCCCTCGCCCAGGGCTCGCGCGTGAGAAAGTTGTCAGCGCTCAGCTCGATCCGCCAATCTCCCTCTTGCACCGTTTGGAGAACGCCGCCCAGACGGGCGGTTGATTCAAACAAGCACCATTCGAGACTGCCTGCCGCCAGTTCCGTCAAGCGCTGGGCGGCGGCGAGACCGGTGATCCCGCCCCCAAGAATCGCGATGCGAGGTGAGCGATGCAACACGGGCGATCAAAAGCGGGGGGCGGGCGAGAGGGCGATCCGTGCGGTGTTGCGGTGACGAACCGCCGCCGCAGCCCCTCCGAGCCTACCAGCCGTTGCTTCCGTTCGCCCAGCCCTGCGACTCGGAGCGACCGCCGAAACGCCACTCCAGACCGGTAGTGAGCGTAAGGTTGTGCAGATCGCCCGTGCCGTTCTGACCCGCGGCGAAATTTTCTGCCAGCTCGAGACGCCAACTCAGCCATCGTCTGACTTGGTGCTTCACGCCAATCGCCAGCGGGACGGTCATCAGCGTGTCTTGTCGGCGGGTGCCATCGTCTTGGGTGTACTCGACGTCCGTTAGCCCCAAACCCAGCCGGTAGTACGGCCGGGTGCGAGAATCTCCCCACGGGTAGTACAGCACCGAGAGGTCCGCAATGAACAGATTGTCGCTCGCCGAGACGGTTGGCTGGGTAGTGTTCTCGAGGTGGGGCGTTGACCAAACCAGTCGGGCTTGCGATCCCCAGTAGTGATCCCAGTCCCATCCCAGCGTTCCTGCCAGCAGCACATCGTTGTTGGTGCGCACGTTCGGGCTCGGGCTCGAAGTGACAAACAGACCGCCCACATCTAGTCCGAACGATAGCGGACGGTTCAGCCAACTCGTGCCGCGGAGCGGCTGTCCGGGCCCCATGGCCCGGCCGTGGGTGCTGGAGTGACGCAACATGAGCTGATCGATCAGCCAGTGCTTATAGAGCGCGTCATCCGATCCGGCCGGATTGATTCCCTCAGCGCAAGAGCAGGCACCGGGCGATCCCGCGCAGCGGGGGCAGATACCGCCCGAGGGGCCGGGGCCCAGCAAGGGGCCTTGCTCGCTCGCGATCGGCGCGAGGGGTACCAACGCCACCGGTGACCGTACGGACGCCGACGGCGCTGCGGCAGCACCGCTACGCACGGTTTGCGACCATCCAGCGGAAGCCATCACCAGCATCACCACGGCTAAGCAGCCGGTGTGCTTGATCCGTTCGATCAGCGGATGACAACTGGGCACGTCGAAAACGCCGCGGCTTGCGCGCAGCCCGATCCGGGGGAAGGGGGGAGCGAGGAACGGCGGCGACGTTACCGATCGCGACCGGCGTCAGCAAGACCGCTGTGCCGACTGCTAGCACCGGAGCGCCAGTTTAAAACGCCAGCTGCTCTCAGGGAGTCTTGGCGGTGCGGGTTGTTTCCGCTTGGGGCACGACGCTGCTCGATTCTTCGGCCACTCCCGAGCCAACGACCGTCGCATACGCGCGGCACTCGGCCGTGTACGTGTCGCCGAGATCCGTTTTGATCCGAATCGGGGCGTAGACACGGCCCGCCTCGCGATCCGCCTTAAATCGCAGGGTGATGATCTGTTTGTCGGCGGCGTCAGACTTCTTATCGAACGAGAATCGCTGGTCTTCGCAGCGGATCTCGGTGATGACGAACGGCTTTTTGCCGCGCACCAAGAGCCGTTTGGTAACCGTCTCGCCAAAGGGCACATCGCCCAACGCAAGATCGTTCGGAGAGATGCTCAGCTCCGCGCGAACCTGCCCGGCAACCTCGATCGGTACCTGGGTGTTCACACTGTCGTTCGTAACGAGCACGAGCTGCTCTTTGAGATAACCGGGCGGGGCGGTTTCCAGCAGCCGAACCAAGAGGTTGTAAGTGACCCTGCCACCGTAACGCTCGCGTTCGATCAGTTCGGCACGCAGGTGATCGCTGCCGCTACGAACGTCGTCGATGCGCCAGCCCGAGCGTCCCGCGTAGGCGACGCTAACCGTCTTCTCGGCCGAGGCACCCTGATCGAGTGCGCCGAAGTCGACCGCCCCCGGCTCGAACACCACGTCGCCCCGGATGTTGCCGTGGACCCGCAATTGCACCTGTGCCGGATAGGGCTTGCTGATCTGGACCGTGAGCGTTGCGCTGTGGACGCCGGTAAAGGTGCGCGTGTTGAACTTCGCAACGACGTACGCTTTGTCGTACGTTTTGATAATGCCGTTCTCGATCGAGGGGGTCGTACAGCCACAGCTCGAACGAACGCTCGAGACCTCAACATCTTCCTTGTAGATGTTCTTGACCTCGAACTTGTAGACCGTGTCCGAACCCCGCGCAACCACGCCAAAATCGTGGTCCGTCTTGTCGAACATTTTGGTTGCCCATGTCTGGGCAACGGTCGCCGAAGCGGGTGCCAGCACGGCTAGAACCGCTAACAGGGCTGATGGTCTGACCCGCCTGATCGCGGAACCCAGAAACTGTCGGTCGTGGCAATCGTGCTTGGGTGCCGGCATATCGCAGCGATCGGGGGTGGGGCTGAAGCTGAGCGAGCGTGAACCCTAGCGTAACGCTTTCGAATTCCCGCAGCGATCGGGTTAGGGCCTGTGCCACAGAGATTTACCCGAAAGCGGCCTGACAAGGAAAGATCAGTGACGGATAGGGGGTTTGCGCAGGATTGGTGTTCCGGCGATTTCGGGTGCCCCCCGCTGCCAAGCGGGCGGCAAGCGCTTAGACTCGCGCCCCAGCACGTTGTTGCTCGCCCCCCTCCGCCACTACGGCATTACCCTTCATGCAACTCCCTCGTTTCGAACGCGTCGTCGTCGTTGGAGTCGGCCTGATTGGCGGCTCGGTGGCGCTGGCTGTGCGAGAGCGAGGCCTCGCCCGGACCGTTATCGGAATCAGCCGCTCCCCACAGAGCGTCGATCGGCTGCTTGAGCTGGGCGTGGTCGATGAAGCGACCACCAACGCCCGAGAGGCGCTGGCCAAGGCCGATCTCGTGGTGGTGTGCTCTCCCGTCGGTGCCGCGGTGGAAGCGGTTCTCGCCGGCTTGCGTGACGCCCCTGAACACGCCCTGGTAACCGATGCCGCGAGCACCAAGTCGGGCCTAATCAATCAGATTTATGCCGAACATCCGCGTGGCGGCGATCGCTATCTGGGGGCTCACCCGCTAGCGGGCGATCATCGGAGCGGCCCCGAATGGGCTCGGGCCGACCTGTTCGTTGGTGCGACGACGGTCGTTACGCCCGTTCCGCAGACCGCCCCGATGACAAGCGACGCAATTAGCGGGTTTTGGGGGGCTTTGGGGAGCCGGGTCCTCTCGCTCACGCCCGCCGAGCACGACACGCGGTTGGCGCGAACCAGCCACCTGCCTCATGTCGTGGCGGCGGCGCTAGCCGCGGCCACTTCAGAAGAGGATCTTCTCCTGGCCGCGACCGGCTGGGCCGACACGACGCGTGTCGCGGCGGGGTCCGCCGCGTTGTGGCGCGACATTCTGATGGCGAACGCTCCCGCGACGGCCCAAGCGATTGCCAACCTGCAGATGCAGCTCACCGAATGGTCTCAGGCCATTCAGAACGCCGACGCACAGCGGATCGAACAGCTCCTTGAAGATGGCAAAAGGCGACGCGATGCTCTGGGAAGTTGATATCCATCCGGCTGAGGGCTGCCCGGACCGGGTCGGCCAGCGACTCCAAAGTGAGGCCGCCGCGCTCGGTTTCTCCCAGGTCGCCGCCGCGACCGCGCGTGGCTTTCTGATCGAGGGAGACAGTCTTTCCCGCGCGGAGGTGCAGCACATCGCCCAGCGTCTGCTGATCGACGGCGTCGTGGAACGCGCAGTGATCGGCACCGTGACCGATACCGCTTTGAGCCAAGCGCCCCTCGTGCTTGGGGACCGCGAGTCGCAGCTGATCTCGGTCTTGTTCAAGACGGGCGTGATGGATCCGGTTGCGCAAAGCACCGAGGGCGCGCTCAGCGAGCTGGGCTTTGCCGGGGTGCGCGTTGGCACGCTCCGCAAGCATTGGCTCACCGGGATCTCCGCCGCGGAAGCCGCGCCGCTCGGCAAACGCCTGCTCGCGAACGATGCGATCGAACAACTGGTTGTCGGTCCGCTGAGCATGACCAGCCTGGCAGCGGGGTCCCCGTATCGGTTTGAACTCCGCAGGATCGCGATTCTCGACCTCGATGACGCGGGTCTTGAGAGACTCAGTCGCGAGGGTCAGCTCTACTTGCAACTCGAAGAGATGCGGACGATCCAGCGCTACTTTCAAGAGCAGCGCCGCGAACCCACCGATATCGAGCTCGAGAGCCTCGCGCAAACCTGGAGTGAGCACTGCAGCCACAAGACCCTGGCGGGCCGGATTGCTTACCGCGACGAACAGGGAGAACGTCACTTCGACAACATGCTCAAGGAGACGATCTTTGCCGCCACGCTGCGGCTGCGCGAGCAGTGGGGCGAGAACGACTGGTGCGAGAGTGTCTTTAAAGACAATGCCGGTGTTGTCCGGTTCGACGAGGTCGATAACGTTTGCTTCAAGGTCGAGACGCACAACCATCCGTCTGCGCTCGAGCCGTACGGCGGTGCCAATACGGGCTTGGGGGGCGTGCTGCGCGACACGCTGGGGACAGGCCTTGGCGCCAAGCCCGTTTGCAGCACCGATGTCTTCTGTTTCGCTCCCCCCGATACGCCCGATGACCAGCTCCCGGCCGGCGTTCTCGCTCCGCGACGTGTTATGCGCGGCGTTGTGGAAGGCGTTCGTGACTATGGCAACCGCATGGGCGTACCAACGGTCAACGGGGCGGTCTGCTACGACGAGCGTTATCTGGGTAACCCGCTGGTTTACTGTGGCAATGTCGGCTTGCTGCCGCGTGAAAAAACTCACAAACAGCCGCGTGCCGGCGATTTGATCGTCGCGGCGGGCGGTCGCACGGGCCGCGACGGCATTCATGGGGCGACCTTCTCCAGCGCTGAGCTCACCAGCGAGAGCGAGTCGCTCTCCGGGGGGGCGGTCCAGATCGGCAACGCCATCGAAGAAAAGAAGCTAACCGACGTCTTGCTCCAGGCACGCGATCGGGGGCTTTATACGGCCGTGACCGATTGCGGAGCCGGGGGGTTCAGCAGCGCCGTCGGCGAGATGGGCGAAGGCATCGGTGCCGAGGTCGAACTCGCGTGGGCACCGCTCAAGTACGCCGGGCTCTCGTACACCGAGATCTGGATCTCGGAAGCGCAAGAACGCATGGTCTTCTCCGTGCCTGAGGAAAAGTGCGATGAACTCATCACGCTTTTCAAGAGCGAAGGGGTCGAGGCGACGGTCATCGGGCGTTTTGTTGACACAGGCAATCTGACGCTCAAGTACGACGGTCAGGACGTTGGCGAGTTGCCGATGGAATTCCTTCACAACGGCCGCCCGCCGGTGGTTCGCCAGGCGCGCTACTCACCGGTGCGAGAGACGCCATTTGCCCCCCACCACGCTTCGGCCGACCGTACGGAAGATCTGTTGCAGATCTTGTCCGCGCCGAATGTCGCCAGCAAAGCCTCGATCATTCGTCAGTACGATCACGAGGTGCAGGGGGGAAGCGTGGTGAAGCCGCTCGTGGGAGTGGGCGAGGGCGGGCCTAGCGACGCCGCGGTGGTGCGGCCCAAGCTCAACAGCCGACGTGGCCTTGCCATTGCCTGTGGCATTAATCCGCGCTACGGCGATCACGACACCTACCGCATGGCGGCCAGCGCGATCGACGAGGCGATCCGCAACTGTGTGGCGGTCGGAGCCGATCCGGCGCGGATTGCGCTGCTCGACAACTTCTGCTGGGGAGATTGCGAAAAGCCCGACACGCTCGGTTCGCTGGTTCGTGCGGCACTTGCCTGCCACGATCTCTCGCTGGCGTTCGACGCCCCCTTTGTCAGCGGCAAAGACAGCCTCAACAACGAGTTCCGTTACGAATCCGCGCGGGGCGAGCGAGTCTCGATCGCCATTCCGCCGACGCTGCTCATCAGCGCGATGGGGCAGGTGGCAGACGTCTCACGGTGCGTGACGATGGACCTCAAGCGAGCGGGCAACAAGCTCTACCTGCTGGGAGCAACCCGTTGCGAGTTCGGCGGATCGCACCTGGGACTGGTCACGGGGGTCACGGGGGGCGTCGCACCGGCCGTTTATCCCGCCGAAGCGCGGGCCACCTTCACCGCGGTGCACCGCGCCATCGGTGCCGGCATGGTCGCGGCCTGTCACGACTGTAGCGAGGGTGGCGTCGCGGTGGCACTGGCCGAGATGGCGCTCGCCGGCGGCCTCGGCGTTACCGCGGACCTTTCCGCGCTGCCGCTCGAGGGCGATTTTGAATCGGCCGATCAGCGTGCCCTTGCCGCTTTGTTCAGCGAATCGAACAGTCGGTTTGTTTGCGAGGTCGCGCCGGAACACAGCGCGGCATGGGAAGCCCTGCTCGAGGGAGTTTTCTTTGCAGCCATTGGCCACGTGACCGAGGCCGACGGCTTTACCATCGCAACCGCTTCGGCGCATGCGATCGGCACCCGGGTTCCGAAGCTGGACGAGGCCTGGCGCGGAGGCCCCACGCTGTGATGGTTGTTTCTCAGAGATGTCAGTTTTTTCCGACGCTAGCCGCTTACCCGCCTGCCTAAGATGCCGACACCGCGTGTTCTTGTGCTCCGCTCTCCGGGAGCCAACTGCGACGAAGAAACCGAGCATGCCTTTCACCTCGCCGGTGCCGAGGTGCAGCGGGTGCATGTCAACCAGGTAATCGAGCAGCCCGCGTTGCTCGACGGCTACCAGGTGCTGTGCGTGCCCGGCGGATTTAGCTACGGCGATGACATCGCCGCGGGGCGTGTTCTTGCCAATCTTTGCCTAGCGAGGCTGCCCGACGCGCTGCGCGCCTTCCGCGATGCCGGCAAGCTCATGCTGGGGATCTGTAACGGCTTTCAGGTGCTGCTCAAAACCGGCCTGCTTGGGTCCGAAGATGACGGGGGACCGCTCGCGACGCTCACCTGGAACGATCACGGACGCTTCGAAGCGCGGTGGACGCAGCTGGCCGCGGACAACCAGCGCTGCGTCTTTCTGCGCGGCATCGATCGCATTGAGTTGCCGATTGCTCACGCCGAGGGCAAGATCGCGGTCCGCGATTCGGCGGCACTGGCGACGCTGGTTGACGGAGGGCGAATTGCGATGCGCTACGCTCCGACCGATGCCCCGGTGACCGATACTCCGCTTTCGTTCCCTACCAATCCGAATGGCTCGGCGGCGAACGCGGCGGGGCTGTGTGATACGACAGGCCGCGTCTTCGGCCTGATGCCCCATCCCGAACGCTTTGTCGATCGGACGCAGCACCCACGGTGGACTCGCGAAGCCATCGCCGAGCCGGCCGCCGGTTTGCGGCTGTTTCAGAACGCGGTTGATTTCTTCAGCTGAGCCAAGTTCGGAGCGAAGTCGCGCGGCGATTCTTGCTTTATCGCCGGCGCTCACCCGGAGAAGCGGCGAGGCCCGTGGGCAGGGTCACGGGCCGGACCATCACGCCATCAATATCGACCCGTGCCACGCCGATGACCTCGAACTCGATCGTGAGTTCGGTCGAGTCCGTTGCGCCGCGGATCAATCGAAAGGGTTCGTAGTTGGCCGTGGGACCGATGAGGAGCGAAAGCTCGGGGCCGCCCAGCGAATCGGTGAGCAGCAGCCCCGCGGCGGAACGAGATTGCTCGCGTTCGACCTGCACCCAGCCGGTGATCTCGAGCAGTTCGCCCGCAGCAATCGGAATCGGTGGCGAAACGATGCGTGCGGAGCGGCCTTGGTAGCTGTCTTGCCCGACGAGTCGCAGCCGGTGCGCGCCGTGAATCGGCGACGAGGCGGCGATCTCAACCGCCGGGGCCTCTTCCGCGTTGTTGTTGGCGTTCTCGTTGCGCCAGCCGAAGCGGCGCAGCTCGTCGATGTCCTCGAAGCTGCCACCGTGCAGCCGATTCAGCCCCCGGGGTGCAGCCGCGAGCAACTGCATCAGGCGAAAGTGTTCGTTGAGCGTTGTCGGCAGAAGCGCTAGCGGGCAGCTTTGCCGCGCGTCGTAGGGCTTGGCGAAGGTTAGCCGGCGTCGCTCGTCGCCCGCCTGCTGAACCCTCCGCAAGACGTCGGTCGCGGTTTCGTAGCAAACGAAGTGATCACCCCGCGCGCGGGCGAGATCGGCGGCTTCGAGCTGGCGGCGCAGGGCGAGGCGCTGGGCCGTGTCGAGGCTGTCGGTGTTTTCTTGAGCGAGTCGCGCTTGGCGCAGCAAACGCTCCGACGCTGCCGGGGCACGGGGGGTCAAATAGCGGGCCAGCGATTGCACGACACGTGGATCCCCCGTGAAGAGCAGGTCGTCGGTCGCCGAAGCTGCGGGAATCGCTGCGGAAGTAACCGGGCGGATCCCCGCGGGACTGAGGCGGTAGCCCGAGGTCCTGTCTGTAGGCGAGGAATCATCCAAAGCCGGTGCACGGTTGTGCGTAGGCTGTCGCAGCCGGAGTTCGGCCCCGTCGCGTTGGTAGACCGTGCGTGCCGGATCAAAACCGCCGTCGCGCCTGCCGAGCAACCAGGGTTCGATCAGCCTGAGCCGCTCATTGGCTGAAGCCAGGCTTTCCGTTGCCAAAGAGGCGGCGGCTTCGGGGCTGTCGAGCCCTTCGGTGCTGCTGAACGCGATCCCGCACACGCCGACCGATAGGGCTCCGTCGATATCCGCGTCGATGTCCGACGGTGGCAGCCACGCCGGCGCAACGCCGTCACCCAGCAATGCGTCGAGCTGTCGCTGGACGGCAAGATCCACATCCAGCGCTACGACCGCCAGCAACGGGGTCCCCGGTGCCGTTTCGGCTTGGATTTTTCGGAGTCGTTCGGCGAACCAGGGGGGGCCGGGCACACGGCTCCCCTGCCCCTCGATCAGCAGCCCGTCTGCCACACGGCTCCACGCGGCGTAGTCGCCCACGGGATGCGCTAGGATCGGCCGCTGTAGCGGTTCGGGAAGCGAACGCAGGCGCTGGGTTTCAACCAACCGCGAGTCAAGCTCGGCGGCGGCGACCTCTCCGGGCAGGATCCAGGCGAGCACCGCCGACGCGGTGTCCCCCAGTCCCGCGGGATCGGCGGGAGTCGGGCAGATGACGCGCAGCCCGCGGCTACCGAATTCGGCGAGGCGATCCGCTGTCGGAGCCTTTTCGAGCCACACTGTGTTGAAGCCCAACGCGATCAAGCGTTCGGGGCTCTCGTTGCGCCAGCGGCGGATTCGCGCGAAATAGTCGCGGTCGTCAACCCGAAAGGCTTGGGCCGTCAGCTCAACGCGAGTGCCGATCAGGCGTCCGCCTAGCGGCTTCGTGGGGGGAGCGTCCGCGATGGAGGCTTGGGCAGGCACTGCGGCGTCTTGGTCAGTCAGATACTGCTGCGGGGCGATGCGTCCTTCAAGCCGTACCTCGCGGATCTCAAACGCCCGAGGCACCGGGGCACCGGCTGCCGCCAATCCTACTGCCACCACATAGGCTCCCCTGCCGTCCAGCATCTCGCGTTGTGCGGTGGACAGGGCTTGCATACGGAGCGCACGCTGCAAGCCCCGCGGCAGATCTGCTTGCTTAAGCTCTAGCGCGTGGGCGGGATAAGACTGCCGCCAAGCCTGAGATTCTAGAGGGCGTACCACCAACCGGCGCGGTCGGCCGGTATCGGGATCGATCGCGCGCGGCAGCTCGATCTCGACCGCCAGCTGAACGGGCGCTTCGGCCAAGTGGATTTCGACGGCGATCTGCAACTCTTCGATGACCGCCGCGGGGGGGACCGGGCGCCAGAACCAGGCAGATGCTCCGGGCGGGCAAACGTACTCGATCCGCTCCACATCGGGGGCCGTGTCACCCACGCCGTGACGCCGCTGCTGGCTGACGACCCGCAGATGAGGCTGTTGGTCGCCCTGCCGCCAAGCGTTCTCGGTTTCGGTGTTGCGATCGATCCACGTATCGGCGTCGGCCAGTTTGGCGAACTGGCAGCTCAGACTGACCGTAACGATTGCAACGGCTAGTGCAGCACGGCAGAAGCTGACCGGGGGTGCCATGCGGTCGATTGGGCCGGTGTTGGAGACGTTTTGGGGGGGAATCCACATGCTGGGGCGGCTCTCGGAACACACCGAGTAGCGCACTCGTCACGCGGTTAGCCGATTTCTCGAAACATGACCACAGCAGCTTGAGGCGGAATCGCATCACGCCAGGCATTGTCGAAGTTTGCGTGCCATCCGCTTGAAACGACGCAAGTGCTTACCTTAGAATCGGTTGCGTAAGACGACGAGGAGCTTGGCTCGGACTGCTGGCATGTCCGATGCATAGGGGGATCCGTCGCCCTGCTCCTCTTTCTCGGAGATCGCCCGGATGCCCGAAACCAACCCCCTCTCGTCGTCTGTTTCGTCGTCGGCCACGCCGTTCGCTGCTGAGGTTCCTTCGGATCTGGCGCGTCTGTCCGAAGCGATTGGTGCGTTGCCGCCCGAACATGCCGCCAACCTGATCCCGCTGCTGGAACGGGTGGTGGAGAGCACCGGACGCCGTCGGCGGATCCTGTCGCTCGTACAAGATGCGCTCGGCCAGCTCCGGCTCGACATGAAGTACCTGATGTTCGATCTCGAAGCGACGCGGCGTGAACGCGACGCCTTCCAGCAAAAGCTCAATGAGTGCAGCGATTCGGCCGAAGGCGACGACGCCTGATCGGTAGCCACTTTTTTCGGCTCGCCACTCGTTAGCCCGCGATCGGGCACGCCGACTGGCTTACCGCTTCCTTTCCTGGTTGCCCTTGCCTGTTCGCGATGTCGGGTCCCTCTACCGCCGATGAGCTCGCGCAGAGCGCCCTCGATATGGGGGTGCTCAACGAACGCGAGCTTCGCGCGGCGTGGGATGAAGTCGCCAACACCGGTGGCTCGATGGAAGACTTTTCGCAGGCGCTCGTCCGTAAAGGTCTGCTGACCAACTACCAGATCGAGCGGCTCCAGCGCGGGTTGCGCGACGGCTATTTCTACGGCGACTACAAGGTGCTGTACCTCGTCGGGTCGGGGACCTTCGCCCGTGTGTTTCGCGCGATCAACTGCAAGACGGGGGAGATCCACGCCGTCAAGGTGCTTCGCAATCGCTTCAACCAAGACCCCAAGCGCGCCGACTTCTTTCGTCGCGAGGGGGAGCTGGGCAAGAAGCTCGTGCAAGAGAACATTGTTCCCGTGCACGCGGTCGTGACGTCGCCTGGGCTCAACTATTTGGTGATGGACTTTGTCGAGGGCCGCAACCTTCGCGAAACTTACCGGGTGAAGGGACGTTTCTCGTGGCGTGAAGCGGCCCACACGCTCTGCGGTATCTTGGCCGGCCTGCAGTACGCGTTCCAGCAGGGCGTTACGCATCGCGACCTGAAGATGTCCAACGTTCTGGTATCGAGCGATGGCGTGGCAAAGCTGGTCGATTTCGGACTGGCGGCTTTAGATGGCGTCGGCGGAGACGCGGCCGGTGTCGATCGCACGGTCGAATACGCGGCCCTCGAAAAAGCCACCGGCGTTCGTAAAGACGATACCCGTAGCGACGTCTTCTTTGCCGGCTGCATCTTGCACCAATTGCTGTCCGGCGTAGCGACGCTGCCCGAGGGCCGCGATCGTGCTCAGCGATTCAGCCGCGACACCTTCACCCAATTTAAGCCGATCCTAGAGCTAGCCCCCAAAACGCCGATGGCGATCGCCATGGTGCTGGGCAAATCGCTCGAGCTCGATCCCGAGCGGCGTTATCAGACCCCGGGCGACATGCTCACCGACCTGAAGCTAGCGGTCCGCCGCGCGGAAGCCGGTGGAACGGGAGATCAGCGCCGTGAACTTGCCAGCCAGGAAGGGATCGGTCCCGACGGGAATCCCCGCCGGATGATGATCATCGAGTCCGACACCAAGCGGCAGGACGTGCTCCGCGAGCTGTTCAAACGCAACGGCTATCGGGTGCTCGTCTCGACCGATCCCGAGCGCGCGATGGATCGTTTTGCCACGGATCCGAAAACCGCCGAGGTGGTGCTCTTCTGTGCCGCGACAATCGGTTCGGCAGCGCTCCACGCTTTCAACCAGTTTGGCGAAGCCCTCAGCACGCGCGATGTGCCGGCCGTGTTGCTCCTTGAGGAGGCGCAGGGCGAGTGGCTATCTGCCGCCAAGGCCGACTCCGAGCATCGGGCAATTGTGGTCATGCCGGTTAAACTCCGCGAGTTGCGGACCCGGCTTGCCGGAGTGTTGGCTTCCCGCGCCGGGGCGACCTAGGGCCCCCGAATCGCAAAGGATTGTGTTGATGTCATCAGCCCGGCCCGAACAAGGTGCTTATCCGGCGATCGAGGCGATCGTAGGCCACGACGAGCCCGCCGAGCGGTTTCGTCAGACGCTGCGTGCCGACCGCCTCGCGAGCACCTATCTGTTCGTCGGTCCCGAGGGAATCGGTAAGCGTTCGTTTGCGCTTGCGCTGGCTCGCTCGTTGCTGTGCCAATCACGCTCGTTGGACGATTCAGGCCCGAGCGACCCGTTGGCGGCTTGCGGGGCGTGCGATTCTTGTCGATTGATCGACGCGGCAGGGCACCCCGACCTGATCGAGATCGCCAAGCCCGCCGGCAAGTCGACCCTTCCGCTTGAGCTGTTCATCGGCCCGCCCGATCGGCGCCACCGCGAAGGGCTCTGCCATGACATCGCTTTGCGGCCCAGCGTAGCGTCCCGACGCGTCGCGATTATCGACGACGTCGACGCGCTCAGCGTCGAAAGCGCCAACGCGCTGCTCAAGACGCTCGAGGAGCCGCCGCCGCGATCGTTGCTGATCCTGGTGGGGACGAGCCTCTCTCGGCAGCTGCCGACAATCCGGTCGCGTGCCCAGGTGGTTAGGTTTCGCCCGTTATCGAGCGCAGGGGTGCAACAGGTGCTCGAAACGCTATCGTCCGACGAAGCGGGCGAACCGATCGCCGATGTCGCCACGGTCGCCGAGCTTTCGCGAGGGAGTGTGGGGATGGCGCTCGCCGCGGCCGCGGCCGGATCGGACGGTTATCTGGCCCCGGTGGTGGCGTGCCTGGAGAGCGACCGCTTCACGGCAAGCCGTTACACGTCTGCCTTGGACGAAGCCAGCAAGTCGGCCGGCACGGAGCCCTCAGCCCGGCGGGGACGGCTTCGCGAGGCCTTGCGGATCACTCTGGAGCACTGGCACGGCCGGCTGCGGCAGGGGGATACCCCGGCGGCGTTAGCGGCTCTCGACGCCTTGCTCGACGCGGAAGGGGCCATCGATCGCAACGCCAATCAGCCGCTGGTGGCCGATGTCTTGGCCAAAAGGCTGGCTGCCGCTCACGCCAAAGGTCACAGAGCGTGAGCCTTGTGCGCACGGGTGTGTTGACCCGCGCCGAAGGGGGGGTTTAGACTCCGCCACTTGCTACATCGTCGGGAGCCACGCTAGTGGCGTTCCCACGAGTCGCGCAGCAGCCGACGAAGCTCGGTCCGCTGTACTGACTCTCTCTCTCTCGCCAGGAGATACTCGTTGACTTCGCGCTGTTCTCGTCGCCCGCAGTGGCTTTGCTTTTCTTGGTGGTTGGTGGCGGCTTCGCTCGCCCTAGTGGCACTCGGTGGGTTGGGGTCTGCCGCCTGGGCCCAAGAGGTTGGAGCAGAAGCCGCGGCACCGCCAGCGGCGGCGGCGACCGATACGGTGACACTTGTCTGCTGGCTGATCGCTTTTGGCGGGGCCTTCGCGGCGCTAGTGCAGGCCAAGCGCTTTTACGATGCGATGATCCAGTCCGATCCGGGGACGGAGCGCATGCAAGAGATCGCCGGTTTTGTCACCAGCGGCGCTAATGCGTATCTGCAGCAGCAGTTCCGGGTTGTGGCCGCGTTCTTTCTGGTGGTTGCCGCGCTGCTGGCTTACGCCGCTTTCGGGCTGAAGGTTCAGAGCGAATTTGTTCCCTTCGCGTTTCTGTCGGGAGGCCTCTTCAGTGGCTTAGCGGGCTGGTTTGGGATGAAGACCGCCACGGCTGCCAGCAGCCGGACCGCCGCGGCCGCACAGAAGTCGCTCAACCAGGGGTTACAGGTCGCTTTCCGTTCGGGGGCCGTCATGGGCCTCACGGTGGTCGGTCTGGGGCTCATGGATATCACGCTGTGGTTCGCGTTTTTGCACTGGATCTGGCCGCTTTCGGGCGCTACGCCGCTCTCGCCGGTTGAGATCAGCGTGACGATGGTGTGCTTCGGCATGGGGGCGAGCGCGCAAGCGCTCTTTGCGCGTGTCGGCGGCGGCATCTTTACCAAAGCCGCCGACGTTGGTGCCGACCTCGTGGGCAAGGTCGAGCAGGGCATCCCCGAAGACGACCCCCGCAACCCAGCCACGATCGCCGACAACGTGGGCGACAATGTGGGCGATGTGGCCGGCATGGGGGCCGACCTGTACGAGTCCTACGCGGGCTCGATTCTGGCGGCCGCCGCGCTGGGTGCCGCGGCCTTTGCCAATCCCGCCCTGCTGCCCGCGGGTGTCACACAAGAGTCCGCCCAGCTCAGCGCAATTATGCTGCCGCTAGTGATCGCCGGACTGGGGATCGTGCTCTCCATTTTTGGCGTTTATCTGGTCAAGACCGACGACAACGCGAGCCAAAAGAATCTGCTCGCCGCTCTCGCTCGGGGGATCAATTTCTCGACACTGCTCGTGATCCTGGCCGCGGTCGCCGCGACTTGGCTGCTGATGCCGTCGGCCGAATCGACGCGCTGGTTGGGCGTGCCTGGCGTCGCCTTCAGCGTGATCGTCGGGGCCGTTGCGGGCCTGCTGATCGGTAAATGGACCGAGTACGTCACGAGCGACGAGTTCGCCCCCACCCGCAAGTTGGCCGATCAGGCCGTGACCGGCCCGGCCACGATCATCATCGGCGGTGTCGCAGACGGCATGCTCAGCGTGTGGGCTCCCGTGCTAACCGTCAGTGCGGCAACGATTCTGGCGTTCGGTGCCGCAACGGGCGGTCAGTTTACCGACGCCAATCTGTTCTCGCTGGGGTTGTATGGCGTGGGTATCGCGGCGGTTGGCATGCTCAGCACGCTGGGCATCACCCTCGCGACGGACGCCTACGGACCGATCGCCGACAACGCGGGCGGCAATGCCGAGATGTCGTCGCTGCCGGCGATCGTGCGCCAACGGACCGACGCTCTCGATAGCCTGGGCAACACAACCGCCGCCACGGGCAAGGGTTTTGCCATTGGCTCAGCGGCGTTGACGGCTCTCGCGCTGCTGGCGGCCTACATCGAGGGCGTTCGCGTGGGCTTCGACCGCTGGGCGGAAGACTTTGCGAGCACCACGGTTGCCGCCGAGGCGGGGCCCGATTCGAGCGTGTACGGCTGGTACAAGCTGTCCAATCAGTTCCTCGTACAGATCAATCCGAACGAGGCGGCGGAGGGGGCAGCTCCAATCGTTGATCGCTATCTGGTGATGCCCTCGCAGCTGGTCGGTGGCGAACTCGTCAGCAAGTGGCGCGATCTGGACGCGGGCACTCGGTTGCCAACCGAGGGCGAAGACGCCTGGGGGGCTTCGCTGGTTGGGTTCGGCCCACAGGGGGCCATCTGGACCCCCGACAGCACGCCGCTGAAAACCGTTGCGGGGATGACCCTGCCGGATTTCAATATTTACTTCGATGCCACGCTGATGAACCCGAAGGTGCTCATCGGGTTGTTCCTCGGCGCGATGGCGACCTTCGTCTTCTGCGCGATGACCATGAAGGCGGTCGGCCGCGCCGCCCAGGGCATGGTGGAGGAGGTCCGTCGGCAGTTCCTCGAGAAACCCGGCATCATGGAGGGCAAGGATCAGCCCGACTACGCCCGTCCGGTCGAGATCAGCACGATCGCCGCCCAGGCGGAGATGATCGGCCCCTCGTTGCTCGGGCTGGTGCTGCCGGTGGTGGTCGGTCTTGCGCTGGGCGTTGCGGGGGTGCTGGGCCTGTTAATGGGCACCTTGACCTGTGGCTTCTGCCTCGCGGTCTTCATGGCTAACTCCGGCGGATCGTGGGACAACGCCAAGAAGTACATCGAGGCGGGTGCCCACGGCGGCAAGGGGACCACCGCTCACAAAGCGGCCGTTGTCGGCGACACAGTTGGTGACCCGTTCAAAGACACCAGCGGCCCGAGTTTGAACATTTTGATCAAACTGATGAGCATGGTCAGCGTGGTCGTGGCCGGCCTTGTGGTGCGGTACAGTTTATCTTCGCTCGGTATTTTCTGAGCGAAACTCACTTACCCGGGGCTCGATCGACCGTCGGCGTGCGATTCTGCCCGGCGGACCGACGGATCGACCTCAAGCCTTGCGGGCGGGGGGCCGACAAAAGTACATTGTGCAATCTGCTGATGCCCCACGGGGAGTCAGCGGCAAAAAACGGAGACGTGGCTGAGTGGTCGAAAGCACCGGTTTGCTAAATCGGCGTAGGGTAACCTACCGCAGGTTCGAATCCTGTCGTCTCCGCTTTCTTGCTTGCTGAGGGCTTGCTTGCTGAGGGCTTTCTTGCTTGCTGAGGGGTCGAGCCTTTGTGAGAAGGCTCGAAACCCCCTGCCTACGGTGCCCTCGACCGGCCCGCTGCCCTCGACCGGCCCGCTGCCCTCGGCCGGTGTGGCGCTCTCGGCCGGCTCGGTGCCCTCGGCCGGCATCGTCATTTCCTATGGCGGCCTTCTGCCGCGGGTGTCGCCTTCCGTGCCGAGCGTGATTCGGTTGCAATAGAGTTCTGCTTCGATGGTTCTAACCACCCTCCCTACAGTCCCCTGCGTATCTGATGGCGTCCGATCAGCGTCTGCGTCGCGAGATCGATGAGCTCGGCCGTTCGTTCGGCGACACCGTTCGCCAGCATGCTGGCGAAGAGGTGTTTCAGCTCGTCGAGCGGATCCGCTCGCTCGCCAAGCGCTTCTGCGAGGGGGAGGGGGGGGCCGCCGATGAGATCGATGCGCTGCTGAGAAACCTCTCGGCTGATCGGCTGAGGTTGGTGACCCGTTCGTTCGGAGCGTTCCTCGAACTGGCGAACTTGGCCGAAGATCGTCAGCGTGTTCGCGCGCTGCGCGATCGAGAGCGGCAGCAGCATCCGCGGCCCCGGCGCGAGTCGGTTCTCGACGCGATTGCTTCGCTCCGCGAAGAGGGCTGGTCTGCCGAGAAGATCGCAGCCGCCCTGGAGCGAGTGAATGTGGAACTTGTGTTCACCGCCCATCCGACCGAAGCCAAACGCAAAAGCCTGCGTGCCAAGCTGCGCGAGCTGCGTCGGTTGCTGAGCGAGCTAGATCGCGCTGACCTAACCCCTCGCGAGTCCGCGACCCTCAGCCGACAGATGCGTTGCGAGATTACCAAGCTCTGGCAGACCGACGTGATCCGCCCGAGCCGACCGACGGTGCTGGAAGAGGTGCAGCGGGGGCTGTCGTTTAAGTCCGTGCTCTGGAGGACCGTGCCCCGCGTGATGGGTGAGCTTCGCGAAGCGCTTGCCGATGCGTTTCCCGAGACGCCGATCGATCCGCCGACGATGCTCCGGTTCGGTTCCTGGATGGGAGGCGATCGCGACGGCCATCCGTACGTCACTCCCGCGATCACCGAGCAGACCTTGGTTTGGCTCCGCGAGGCGGCAATCGAGCGGCACCAGGTTGTCTGCGAGCGGTTGATGGAATCGCTCAGCGTTTCGGTCCGTCAGGCCCCCGCCTGTTCGATCCTCTTCGAGCCGATCGCAACGGCCTGCGCCGCCGATCCCACGCTGATTGAGAAGGTTGACGCGATCCCCCCGCTCGAATCGCCCCGTCGCTGGCTGCGTGTCATCGGATGCCGACTCGAGGCAACTGCCGCCGCGGCCCGCGGCGATCTGCCGGACGAAGCGGGCTATCGTTCGGCCGAAGACCTTGCGGTCGACGTCCGGTTGCTCCGCAAAGCGTTGACCCCTACCGAGCCGGGGGGATCCGATGTGGGGGCCGAGGTGCAGAGCTGGCTCGACCAGATCGCGACGTTCGGGTTGCACACAGCGCGGCTCGACATCCGTCAGCACGCTGATGTCTACCGGGGGGTGATGGAAGAGCTTTGGGCGGCGATCGGACTCCTCAAAGCCGACGAACCTCTCGACGAGTCGCGTCGTCAGCAGCTCTTGCTCGAAACGCTGCCGATCGCGGCGAACATTGCGCCGATCGACCTATCGGAAACGGCGCAGCGCACGCTCCAGCTCTTCCGCGTGCTGCGCCGTTCCGCCCGCCGCTTCGGAGGCGACTGCTTGGGCGGCCACGTTATCAGCATGACCCGCTACCCGAGCGATCTGCTTACGGTGCTGTGGCTGTGGACCTGGAGCAAGCGTGTCGATGGCGGACGACCCGAAGACGACGAGTTACACCTGCCCGTGGTGCCGCTCTTCGAGACCATCTCTGACCTGCGCGAAGCGACGCAGATCCTGGGCGACGCGCTGGCGGCAAAGCCCTATCGCGACCACGTGGCGGCTTGTGCGGATCGCCAGATTGTCATGATCGGCTATTCGGACAGCACCAAAGACGGCGGCTATCTGGCCGCGGCATGGGCGTTGCAGAGTGTGCAGATCGAGTTGCACGAACTCGCTGCCAAGGCAGGCGTCCGGCTGACGTTCTTCCATGGTCGCGGCGGATCGCTTGGTCGGGGGGGAGGCCCTGCGGCCCGGAGTATTCTCTCGCTGCCGGCTGAAACCTTTGATGGCTCGCTCCGCTTGACCGAGCAGGGCGAAGTCCTAGCCGAGCGCTACGACGACGAGGCGATCGCGCACCGCCACTTGGAGCAGGTTTTGTGGGCGGTGCTGCGGGCTTCGACCCGGCCGATGCCCGAACCAGCCGACGAGTGGCGTGAGCATATGGAGGCGATGGCCGACGCCTCGTTGGCGGCCTATCGCTGCTTGGTGGATCACCCTCAGTTCACACGATTCTTTCGCCTCGCGACACCGATCGCACAGATCGAGGCCTTGCCGATCGGTTCGCGCCCTTCCAAGCGTAAGAAGGGCGACCGTATTGAAGACCTCCGCGCTATCCCCTGGGTTTTTTCCTGGACGCAAAGCCGCTGTCTGCTGCCCGGGTGGTACGGATTGGGCGCGGGGCTCGAGCGCCGGCTGGCCGAGCAGGGCGGCCCACAAGAGCTACGCACCATGTACCGCGACTGGCCGTTCTTTCGCGCGACGATCGACAACGCGGCGATGGCGCTCGCCAAATCCAATCAGCCGGTGTTTGATCGCTACGCGGCGCTTGCCGGAGACGAGCCGGGCATGCTGGAGATCGTCCGGCTGCTCGACGAAGAGTACGAGCGCTCCTGCGCGGCGGTGCTGGCAGTAACCGAATCGGCGGAGCTGATGGACACCACGCCGTGGCTGAAGGATTCGATCAAGGTGCGCAATCGCTACGTCGATCCGCTCAACCTTGTGCAGATCGAAACCACGCGGCGGCTGCGTGAGTTGCCCGAGGGGCAAATCCCTCCTGACGAGCTACAGCATCTTTCGCAGCTGACGATCAAGGCGGTGGCGGCCGGCATGCGGACCACCGGGTGAAGCCCCGCCGCCGCTCCACGGTTCGAAACTTATGAATCCCCCCCCCGCCGCCCAAACGACCGACAATCAGCAGGCTCCGATCACGGGGCTCGATATCGCGGTGCGCCGCTGGGCGACACCGGTGGCGCTTGGCCTGGGGATCGGGCTGACGGCCTATACCTTCTGGCGTGCCACCCTGGGGGAAAAAGCGGGCGGGGTTGGCAGCGTGCTGGTGCTCCTGCTCGTCGCGACGATGGGGCTCAAACTTGCCGCTGAGACGGTGCTCTTTTCCTCGCTGGGAGGGGACGCAACGCCGCGACAGGCAGCGGCCCGAGCTTTGATCGGACCGCTCTCCCGGTGGACCACGCTCCGCTATGTGCTCGGGTGCTTCGGTGGGGTAATCCTGCCGCTGGGGGCCCAGATTCTGATGGCGGGGGCGAAGAACATCCCGCCCGTGCTAGATCCCACCGCTCCGGCGGTGCTGGTGGGCGTTTCGCTGGCGTGCCTGGTGCCGGCGGAATTGCTCGAACGCTGGCTCTGGCGACGGAGCCAAGCACTGGCTGCTGCCGAGGATTCTGCCCCGGTTGCACCAGTTGCTTAAGCGGGGGCGGTCTATACGGCGGCTTTCAAAGTGCAGCGGTCTTAGGCGGCGCGGCCCGGGGCGGCTTATTTGGCCGTTTTTTCTTACGAATATCCCGCCTCGCGCGCCTCTTGTTAGTAGCACGTTATTCGCGTGTCCGCTGCCCCGTACCCGGGACGCTTATCTGCTGAGTGACGCTTGCGTGGTGTTGCCGAGCGGCCCCGCTTATATTGTCTGCTCGCTCCCCTCATCTCTCTTGCTGTTTTCTCACGCTCACGCTCGCTCAGCGAATCGACGGCTCAGCGACTTATCGACGATCTCTGACCTCTTCACGAACTGATGCGTTTGCCCACGAAGAATGTTTCCCTGCTGACGCTGGCCGGTTTGGCGAGCGTTGCGCTTGCTGGTGCCCAGCAGCCGATCAACGTCGGTTTCCTGTGGCACATGCACCAACCGATCTATACGCCCGGCCAGAACGTGCTTCAGACCGACGCCTCGGGTCGGTTTTCATTCAGCTTACAAGAGGTTCACAACACGCGTTCCGGGCCGTACACCAGTTGGCCGAACGATGCGATCCAGATCGGTCAGAGCCTGCCTCACTTGGGTGCCCAGGTGTCGTTTTCGGGGTCGCTGATCGAGAACCTCAATACGCTGGGGTGGAACAACTGGCAGTCGTCCTACCGCCAAGGGTTGCTGAACGACACGTCGCTGGGTAATCCTCGGCTCGACGTCGTGGGCTTTGGTTACCATCATCCTCTCATGCCGCTGCTCGACGAGCGCGATATGCGGATGCAGATCAAGCTGCACAAGCAGGTGTTCGCTCAGACATTTGGACCGGGGGTTCCCTACTCGCAGGGTTTCTTTCCGGCAGAGACCGCGTTCAGCACGCGGATGATCCCGGCGTTGAAAGCCGAGGGGATCGAGTGGACGCTGTTCGACAGCATCCATCTGGAGCGTGCCGTTGAAAACTACCCGCACACCAACGCCTCGAACTTGGCGGCTCCCAATCGAGCGGACCAGATCAATCCCGCGTTGCCCGCTGATCAATGGGTTCAGCTTAATAATCTGTGGGCCCCCAGCCGTGTCGCGGCACCCTTTGCGTACCGCCCGCACTATGCGCAGCACATCGACCCCGCCACGGGCGAAGTCGAGAAGTTGGTAGCGGTTCCTGCCGCTCGCTACGAAGGCAACGAGGACGGTCGCGGGGGCTTCGGCGCACTCCAGTACGAGTCGGTCATGAGCCAGTATCGGAATCTGAATACCGATCCGAATCATCCGATGTTCGTTGTGCTGCACCACGACGGCGATAACTTTGGCGGCGGCAGCGAGGCGTACTACCACGGCAACTTCCAGAACATGGTGAACTGGGCATCAAGCACTCCCAACTACGACGTCACGACGGTTCAAGACTATCTGGACCGCTTCCCGCCCAATCCGAACGACGTGGTGCATATCGAGCCCGGTTCGTGGGCAGGTGCCGACAACGGCGATCCCGAGTTCAAGAAGTGGCTGGGCGATCCGAATCCCGCCACGGGCTGGAGCCCCGACCGTAACTCGTGGGCGGTGCTGACCGCCGCGAAGAATCATGTTTACACGGCCCACGACGCGGTGCTCGGCGGCCCCGACGTGTTTCCCAGCATGCAGAACGTGATGACGGGCAGCGGCTCGTCGGTCGAACGCGCGTGGCACTATCTGCTCCAGGCGCAGGCTTCGGACCACTGGTACTGGGACGGAACCGAGACCTGGGACTCGAACGTGACGATCGGCAGCAACCTGGCGATCGCCCAGGCGAATCAGGTCCTCGGGGGTCTCACGAGCGAGTCAACGGCCCCCACCGTCTTCCTGCCGCAGCGCGACGCCTACAACCCGGGCGGGGTTGAGTTCGGCCCTGGCGCTGAGGCCAGCGACTTCGAGATCTGGACCTACGCCTACGACGTGAGTGGCTTGCAGAGCGTGCGCTTGAAGTACCGTCTCGACGCCGATGGGCACAATCCGCTCGACTCGAGCCAGAACGAAACGTACGCCGGGGGTCCCGAGGTCGGAGCGTGGGTTTCGATCGACATGACCCCGTCGGACATCGCTCCGCCCAGTGGCATCGAAACCCCCACGGCTCGCGCGCTGCGTTACGGGAGCATGATTCAAGGCGTCACCGACGCGCTTGTGGACTATTACGTCGAAGCGATCGACAGCTTCGGCAATCTTCAGCAGACCGACATCCAGCACGTCTATGTGGGGCAAGGTGCCGTCGTCGGGGCCGATCGCGTCACGCTAACGCCCGAGACACCCGTAGCGGGCGAGAGTGTGGGGCTGGCGTTCGATCCGGCCGGCGGCTCGCTGGCGGGGGCGTCGCAGATTTTTGCGCATGTCGGCTACAACGACTGGGGATCGGTGCTTGCCAGCGATATCCCGCTGAGCTGGGACGCCGGGCAAGCACGCTGGACGGCACCGATCCCTGTGGCCAGTGATGCCGCGCAGCTTGATCTTGTGTTCAACAACGGGGCCGGCGTGTGGGATAACAACGGGGGTGCCGACTGGCACTTTGCGGTTACCGGCGGGACCGGGCCGACGGGCTTTGTGATGGACGGCGTGCTGGACGCCGGCACCCAGGTGCTGCTCTCCGAGGCGGGTGTGACGCTCTACTGGCGTCGGGAGGGGGACAAACTGTACCTCGCAACCGAGGACGCCGGTGAAGGATCCGACGTCTTCATCTACTTGGCAGATACGCCCGGCGGGCTGGTCCCCGCCAACTGGGGTAAGAGCGGCCAGATCGCCGGCTGGGACGCCTTTTTGGCCGACGAAAACGACAACGACTACGAGGCTTGGTTCAATGCCACGGGACCAACCGAGGCAGCGACCGGCACCAACGGCGGCGTGCTTGAAGGCGTCATCGACCTGGGCGATGAGTTCGGGCTAATCCCCGACGAGATCTACCTGGCGGTTGCGCACTACGCTTCGCCCGATGGCGGCGGCCTGCAGAAGCTTCTCGGTGTCACCAGCCCGGGGACATCGATCGAAGCGTCGGAGTATCTGCGGCTCGTGCTCGTGGCAGGCTTACCCGGCGACTACAACAACGACCAGGTTGTTGATCTGGCGGACTACACCGTGTGGCGTGACACGTTCGACTCAGAATCGTTGCTCGCCGCGGATGGCGACGGCGACGGCCGTGTCGACGCCGACGACTATGAGATCTGGCGCGCCAACTTCGGTCGCTCGTCCGGATCCTCGACGACCATTCCCGAACCAAGCGGTCTGGCGGTCGTCGCGTTCCTACTAGCGCGCTGGCCTTGGCGACGTCGCGACGCCTAGCGCTCGATCACCGGCGGCAGCAGCCGCGGGAAGTCGGCCGTTGCCGGCGCGACCGCATTCGCCACGCGGGCGGAGGATGCCGGCGGCGTGGCAGGCTCGTACTCGGACTGCGGCCGCATGAATTCGGGCACGCCCGCGTAAGTGGATTCGCTCTGTTGGGTCACCAGCTCGGTGTAGCTGGGCTCTGACTCAGCCAACTGCGGAGCGAAAGACGTCGGCAGCTTTGCAAGGGCCTGCCGAGCCGGAATCAGCGTGGCGTCTTCCGCCAGGGCTCGCTGGAACTGTTCAGCCGCTTCGGCAGGGCGTTCGGCTTTCACCAACAGCTGACCCAGGTTGTAGCTCGCGATGGCCGGGTCGTAGGACGCCTGAAGATTCGCCAGCGCCTCATCGGTCTTGCCGATTTGCACAAGGACCGTGGCGATGTTGTTGCGGTACAAAGCCTTGTCGGGGCGCAACATGATCGCTTGACGAAACGCGTCGGCCGACGCTTCAAAGCGTCCCTGGCGTGCCAGACACAAGCCCAGGTCGTTCATCGCGGCACCGCTGCTCGGATCGCAGCCGATCGCCTGGCGATAGTGCCGTTCGGCATCGGCCAAACGCCCAGCCCGATCCTCCAGGTGGCCAAGCCGACGATGCGGCTGAGCCGAACCAGGAT
Organism: Botrimarina hoheduenensis; assembly: GCF_007859815.1. Lineage (GTDB taxonomy): Bacteria > Planctomycetota > Planctomycetia > Pirellulales > Lacipirellulaceae > Botrimarina > Botrimarina hoheduenensis. The sequence goes on from NZ_SJPH01000001.1 coordinate 438,068, forward strand.
GGGCCGCGGCGCACTGCGTGAGTATCTGTCGAGCCGCATCGAGCTGGCCACGGCCTTCGGCCGCTTCCGCGGCAGAGAGCATGCCTTGCAGGTCGTTCGCGCTGAGCGAACTACTGGGCGATTGCGGCACGTAAGGTAACTGAGTGGTTGCCACCGGCGTCGAGGCCGAGAAGCCGCCCGGGTACCCCTGCGACGCAAAGCTCGGTTGCGGTGCCACGACCGCTCCCGGCACAGCCGCAGTGTCTGATCCGCCAAACCACTTCGTGAGCCATCCGAACCGACCCGGTGCCGAGGAGGCTGTTCCGGCGGCGTTTTGATTATCGCTCGACGATTGCAGCAGCGACGCTGGAGCCGCTGTGACCGGGCCGGTCAGCGACGCGAGCAAGCCGATCGTAAGAATGATCCGCACGGTTCCCTCCCCTGAATGCGATAGGTCAGTCCCTGACCGTCGCTCGACAGTTACTTAGGCAGCGCCGCCGCCCGTTCCCCCCCGGGAACCTTCATTCCGCTTGAATCTCAGCTGATAATCGTGTGTCTCACTTCTCTCACAGCGTTCACTCGGTAGCGGGTGCGCCAGTGTTTTGCGGCAGCACGGGCGTCATCATGTTCTCGCGGTACTGCGTGTTGACGTAGTCGATCACTACCGCCGGGCGTCCGTCCGACTGGATGTGGGTATCGACGATCGTCGCAGGCTCTCCACGGAGCACCTGTTGTGCAAATTGCTCGGTGGCGGCGATCCGCGCCTCGGTCACACCGTCGCCTATTGCGCGCTCGACAAACACTTGGCGATAGGGTGCCGGCGGTTGCGTCAGGATCCACTGCACCCGGAGCCGTCCTGCCTGGGTCAGCTCCGTGGCATCTTCATTGAAGTGGTGGCTGCCGAGCAGGTTCTGCTTCCGCCAGCCGTTGCGGACCATGATATCGAACGGTGCCATCGCGTTGACGCGATCGGTGTTCAGATACTGCTGCGGCCAGAGATTGTTCTCTTTGCGGCCGGTCTCGAGGTAGTCGTAGCACGACTCGCACGGTGTGGCGTGAGGCTGCTGAGGGCAGTCGCAACAACGCGAACCGTCGTTCCAGAACGCCGTAGCGGGGCTGGCGACGAGGCAGGCCCCGGCAAAGATCAGTGTTGATGCTAGCAGTCGCATTCCGTGCTCCGTCCTTGGAGACTCTCACACGACGGCGAACCGGCGCGTGTATGAACGAATTCCCTCCTAGCCGATATCGACGCGGGCCGATCGCATCTGCGTTGCATCTGGTCTGCGCGGATCGATCTTCCCAGCCTGCCCAGCTTTCGCGGTGCCAGCACCACGCTGGCGCGAGCTAGCAGGTGCCGTGGGCTTTATTGGCCGCCGCTCATCGCGGGGAACATCTCGTTGATCATCGTGATCGCGGCGGGGCCGACGAGCACCACGAAGATCGCGGGGAAGATGAAGATCACGAGCGGGAAGATCAGTTTCACCGCGGTTTTGGCGGCCTTCTCTTCGGCGAGCTGGCTGCGGCGTGTACGCATCGAATCGCTTTGCACCCGGAGCGCCTGCGCGACGCTCGAACCGAACTTATCCGCTTGGATCAAAATTGCCGCGAGCGCGCGGAGGTCGTCCACGCCGGTGCGGTTGCCGAGTTCCTGGAGCACGGTTCCGCGGGCCGATCCCATTTGGAGCTGCAGGTTGCACAGAGCAAACTCCTCGGCGATGACGCCGTAGGTGTTCTTCATCTCTTCGCTAACTTTGCGCATCGCTTGGTCGAGGCCCAGGCCGGCTTCGACGCACACGACCATCAGGTCCAGAGCGTCGGGCAGGCCGTAGAAAATATTGTCTTTGCGGGACTTCTGCATGAACCAGACCACCACGTCTGGCAAGAAAAACATCACACCCGCGATGGCGACCGTCATGATCGCCGCGTCTTGGGTGAGCCCTTTGCTCCAATAGGCTCCGCCGCCACCCGCGATAAAGCCGAAGCCCAGGCACAGCAGCTTGGCACCCAGGAAGATGCTCACCGCCGACTCGCTGCGGAGACCAGCATGCTGGAGACGTTGCTTGAGCTTGCCGGCCTCTTCTTTGGTTTTAGGCTGAAGCGGGGCCGCCAGCTTAGGAGTTGCCTGCTCGATGAGCTTCGACATCGCGTCCGACTTGCCGCCGCGTTCGCGGCGGGCGGTGGGGTCGCGGAGTTCTTCCAGCCGCTCGCTAGCGCGGTCGGAGCCCCGGCTGCCCAGCGTTTCTAGCGCAACCCACATGGCCGCCGCCACGCCCGCGAAAACCGCAAGCTTGACGAGCAGGGCGTTACTGATCAGTTCGGCCAGAAGCGGAGTCATGACAGAGTATCGCTAGAACGCAGTAGGGGAGGGGCGACGCGCCGCACCGGGCGGCAGGGCCGTCTCAGATACGGATGTTGATAATCTTCTGGATAACAATGGCACCGAGCAGCTGCATCACGATGCCACCGATCAGCATTTTCTTGCCGAGGTCGTCGGTAAACAGCAGCATCAGGTAGTCGGGGTTCATCCGGTAAACAGCAGCGAAGAGCGCCGGAGGCAGCGCCAGCAGCACGATTCCTGAAAGACGCCCCTCGCCGGTCAACGCTTGGACCTGTCCCCAGATCTTGAAGCGTTCGCGGATCAACCGGCCGATCTTGTCCAGGATTTCGGCCAAGTCACCACCCGTTTGGCGCTGCAGGATGACGGCCGTGACGAAGAACTTGAGGTCGAGGTTGGGGACGCGCTCGGTCATGTTGTTGAGCGCCTCTTCCATCGGCGTGCCTAGGTTTTGTTCCTCGAACGTGCGATTGAATTCTTTACTGATCGGCGGCGACATCTCGTGACCGACCAGGTTCATGCCGGCCCCCAGGCTGTGACCCGCACGCAACGCGCGGGCAACCAGCTCAAGCGCCTCAGGCAGCTGTGCCGCAAACTTCTTCATGCGTCGCTTGCGCTTCATGATCAGCCACGCGAAAGGGAGGCAGATGAAGGCGACCGACGCGATCGGCGCAAACTTGATCGGCATGCCGCAAGCGGTTGGAGCCACGAAGCCAATGACCGCGGACGCCACGCAGGCCATCATGAACTGGCTAACCGAGAAAGTGACGTCCGCCTGAGCGAACATCTTCTTCAGGTTCAGGTGGTTGGCGATCGCCTGTTCAAGAGCACTCGAGCCGCGGTCCCAAGACTGCGTGACCAAGTCCGCCTGCTTCTTCTCACCATCGCGTCCCTTGTTGGCCTTGCCAGACGTGAGGGCTGACAGGCGCTGTTGGACTTCGGCTTCCTTGTCGTCACCGAAGTAGGTCAGCAACGCCACCGCTGCGGCAGTGACGCCACCGAAGACGATCAGCGAGATGAGCAGGGGAGACATATGTCACGCAGCGGGTCGAAAGGCGGGTGTCGTAAGCGTGGCCCGAGGCCGATTGGTCGTGTCTTTGGCGTTGGGCGTGGTGGGGCGGAACGGCAAGGAGCCGCGATAGTTCGCCCCTTCTCCCAATTCAGTCCTCGAGCATGATGCGCTCGCGGAACGTACTAGCCGGTAAGCGGACACCTGCCTGTTCCATGCGGTCCATGAACGTGGGGCGGATGCCGGTTGAAATGAACTTGCCGATGGCGCGACCGTTTTCGTCGACGCCGGTTTGGTCCCAGCGGAAGATGTCTTGCATGACGATCGTGTCCTGCTCCATACCGAGCACTTCGGTAATGTGGGTCGTTTTACGGGGACCGCCTTGCAAGCGGTTGGCCTGCACGACAAGGTCCACGGCGCTGGCGATCTGAGTTCGCATCGCCTTGATGGGCATCTCGAAGCCGGCCATCATGATCATCGTCTCCAGACGCGAGATCGCGTCGCGCGGCGTGTTGGCGTGACACGTCGTGAGCGATCCCTCGTGGCCCGTGTTCATCGCTTGCAGCATGTCCAGCGTTTCGCCGCCACGACACTCGCCGATGATGATTCGGTCAGGACGCATACGCAGGCAGTTCTTGACCAGATCGGTCGCGCTGATCTTGCCCTTGCCCTCAATATTCGGCGGCCGTGTCTCGAGCCGAACCACGTGATCCTGCTGCAGCTGGAGTTCGGCCGCATCCTCGATCGTGACAATACGGTCGTCGTTGCTGATGAATCCCGACAGCGTGTTGAGCAATGTCGTCTTACCCGAGCCCGTACCGCCCGAGATGACGATGTTGAGCTTGGCCTTCATTGCTCCTTCCAGGAGCATGACCATCTCGGGCGTGAGGCTCTTGTAGTTAAGCAAGTCTTCGAGCTTCAGCGGGTTCGATCCGAAACGCCGGATCGTCACGCTCGGCCCGTCCAAAGCCAGCGGCGGGATGATCGCGTTCACACGCGAGCCGTCCGGCAGACGGGCGTCCACCATCGGGCAAACCTCGTCCACCCGCCGACCGATCCGCGAAACGATGCGGTCGATGATCTGCATGAGGTGCTTGTTATCGCGGAAGACGACACTCGACTTGACGAGCTTGCCGCTCTTCTCCACGTAGACGTTCTTCGGTCCGTTGACCATGATTTCGCTGATCGACGGGTCTTTGAGCAAGAGCTCCATCGGACCCAGGCCGAAGGTCTCGTCGAGAACTTCTTCGACGAGCCGATCACGCTCGTTGCGGTTGAGGAACGTGTCCTCGGTATCGCACAGGTGCTCGACGACCAACCGGATCTCGCGCCGCAGCACGTCGCCCTCGAGCTCGCCCACGCGGGAGAGGTCAAGCTTATCGACGAGCTTCGTGTGGATCCGCCGCTTGATGGTCTCGAATTCGGCTTCCTTGTCCTGCTGCGAGAGCGAAGTGGTCGGCTGAGTTAGTTTCGTCATGGGCGCATGAGGGGTTTGTCGTTGAGCTTCGTGCGAGCGACGCGGCAGGCGTCGGCGCAGGGGTCACGATACGACCCGAGAAAACTTAGCTCAGCCCCGGTGCGCGCAGGTGGCAAAGTCGCCACGGTAGCTGTCCACGGCAAGCGTCATAACTCGCGCAAGCCGCAGTGGCAGGCTAGCTCTCGCCGCGGAGGTGATTAACCAACGAGCGCTATTATCGAGCTGAGCTCGCTTGCGGGCTCGTTCCTTGGGCCGCAATTGGCGGCATCAGGCCATCGGCCGTGCCCCAGGGGCAGCGCACCAGAGGCTGGGGAGTGCCGCAGTAGCTTGGCTGAGATATCAGCCTTCGGTGGCGGCGGGCTCTTCGGTGGCACCGGCCTTCTTGCCGAACATGCCGAGCCAGCCACGCGACTTGCCGGCGACCTCGCCAACCGGGGCCTCACCGAGCAGGTCGGCGGCCAACTGCGAGATCGATTGCGTTAGCGGTGCCTTAGGGGCATGCTCCAGCAGCGGCACACCATTGTTGCGGACCTCGATCATCGTGCGGAAGTCATTCGGTAACTGCCAGTAGACTTCTTTGCCGAGCGTGGCTTCAGCCTTCTTCACGCTGATCGCCGAACCCCCCTGGCCAACGCGATTCACGACGATCCGCATCTTGTTCTTGAGCTTATCGTTTCGCTCGAACGACATCATCAGCCGCACAACGTTTCGCAAGCAGGGCAGGTCAAGCTGGGTGACCATCAGCACATGATCGGCCACGTCCATAGCGAGCATGTCGAGCTTGTTGAACGACTTCGAGGTGTCGATCACCAAGTGGGTGAAAGTCGCCTTGAGCAGGCTGATGACACGCTGCAAGTCGTCGGTCGAGACCAGCTTGCTGTCTTCGAGCTGCACCGGCCGGGGAAGTAAGTACAGACCCGACTCGTGTTTGGTGAGCGAACGCTTCAGCAGTGTCAGGTCGAGGCGCGTGATATTCTGCGCGACATCGGTGAGCGTGTACTCGGGGATCGTGTCGAGATAAACGTCGGCGTCGCCCAGGGCGAGGTCGAGGTCCAGCACAACGACGGTGTTCTTGGGATTGGCTGCCAGCTCGCAACCGAGATTCACGGCAAGGCTGGTCGAACCGACACCGCCCGTCGAGCCGGTGATGGTGATCACCTTCGAGGCCGTCGACGAACTACCCTCGGCACCAAACCGCAAACGCGAGATCCGCTGCAAAGCGGTCGCCAGATCGTCGGGCCTGACCGGTTGGGTCAGAAACTCCTTGGCACCCGCACGCATGGTCCGCAGAATGAGCGAGCCATCGGTCGAGCTGCTGGAAACAAGAATCGTGATCTTGGGATACTGCTGAACGACGCGCTCGATGAGCGCCATCGCCTCGTCCGGATTGCTGTCCATCGCAACGAAGCCCACATCGGGGTTCGTCTGGCCGAGGACATCGGCGAAGAAGGCGTACCGCGAGCACTCAGCTTCCAGCCAGACCGTATCGAGCCCCATGAGCGTCGATTTGAGCCCTTCTCGGGAGGCGTCGTTAGGATCGACGATCGCGAGTCTTAGGACGTTCGACATAGTGGTCAGCTTGTCAGCGAAACGAAGGGGCTAGTCGTCGAGAGCACGTCGGCGCGATGGCGGCGCAACGCGTCTACCAGACAGTAGCTCACGCAATGAGCGCCGCGATCAAAACCTCTCGGTTGACGGTCTAGTCTTCGTCGTAACCGACCGGACCGATCAAGGCGTCACCACCGGCCCAAGCGGGCATAGCGCCCTCGTACGGTCGTGTCGCCTGACGGACAAAGCCTGGCTGAGTTTGAGAGCGGAACGGCGTGGATCCCTTTGCCGACGTATCGCCCGCCGCGGCTATCCGCGTTTTGCTGGTCGGTTGAGATCGGCTGGCACCCTGGTCGAACTGCGGTCCGCTGGGAAGTGGAACCTGCTCAGCCTCGGGCGGAGCCATCATGGGGCTCATCTGCTCGTAGCCCTGCATTGACGGCATACCTGCCTGACCACCGCTATTGATTAGCGACGGGGGCGCGGTCGAAAAGCCGCCGGCCACGCACTGCGGGCCGCAGCCCCGCTCGCCGCACGGGCTGCACGGATCTGGCGACTCGATCTTGCCGCCGATGAACAGCTCGCAGTCGGTCGGGGCCACGGTGCTCATGCCTGGGCCACAGGGCGGCACCTCGTGCGGATCCATGGCATCGACAAACTCGGGCGTGACGAGCACGAGCAACTCGACCTCTTCCACGTTGTCTTCCACGCGACGGAAGGGGATGCCCAGCAGCGGGATATCTGCCAGCAGCGGAATCCCGCGGTTTACCGAGCGGATCCGTTGCTGAATCAGGCCCGCGATCGCGAAGGTTTGGCCGGCGTTCATTTCCACCGCCGTATCGACCTGACGGACCGAGAGGGCGGGCACCTGCAAGTCGTTGATCGTGACCGCGTTTGCGAAGTCGAGGTCGCTGATCCGCGGGCGGACCTCTAGACGGATCTTGCCGTTGCCCAGCACGATCGGCAGGAAGTCGACCTGGGTGCCGAAAGGTTTGTACTCGATCGCGATCTGCCCGAGACTCTGTGGCACGAGGATCGGGATCTCACCGCCCTCGTTGAAGAGGGCAGGGCGGCCGCTGACCGCCACAATGTTCGGCTCGGCCAGGATCTTGGCGAGGTTCCGTTCGGTGAGCCAGTCAAGGAAGCCAAACAAAGAGTCCGTGCCATTGGTCACGGCGAACTCGACGGTCTGTCCGCCGCTATCGATCACCGAGGTGATGCCACCGCCAGTTGATACGTTATCGATCAATCCCGAGACGCCCGAGGCAAAAAACCCGCCGCCCTGCGAGATCGCGGCAAAGTCGGTGCCCATCTGGCGGGCTTTGGTCCGCGAGATCTCGTAGACCTTCACCTTGAGCAGCACCTGCTGAACACCGCCTACGGCGATGTTGTTGATCACCTTGGGAGCGTAGTCCTCGGCGAGCTGACGGATCGGGTCCACGTAGTCGGGTCGGTCAATAAAGCCGGTGAGCACCAGGCTCTGGCTGTAGCGATAAACCCGCACCGACGAGTTGGGGAACTGCGTCTTGAGGGCGTGTTCGAGCTCGCGAACGTCGCCGTAGATAAAGACGTCCACCGTGTGGATCTGCCCCTCGTCGTCCCACAGGTTGACCTGCGTGACGCCCGCCTTTTTGGCCGAGACCTGGATCTGTGTGGCAGAGAGCGGCGTCACGGCCAGCAGGTCCGGGTTGTTGACCTGCACGCGGGGGATCTTCTTCCCCAACGTCAGGATGCGACTCGTGTTGGTCGTGATCTCGAGCTTGTCGCTCGTGCCACTGATCTCGCGTACTAGCGAGTCATTGAGCGGCAACGCTTGGGCACCGGCCACGCTTGTAGCCAGCGCGACCAAGGTCGCGATAACGGCGGTGGCAGCTTGGCGAAGCGTCGGCTGAAGACGCGCGATCGCATGGTTGCTGAGGTCGTACATCCTTGTACTCTCCGTTGCGGGCACCGATCCCTGGCGCCCCGACGCCCCGGCTTGTGCCGCGGCGTGTCCCCCCGTTTTAGTAACAGCCAGACCGCCAACGGCGGTCCGCCCCCCTCGGTCTCTTACTTGGTCCCGCCCAGATCGATCGGAAAGTCGTTCTCCGAGCCCGCTTTGGGCGTGAAGTCGATGCGACCGTCGCCGGAATACTTCACCTTTGAGGCTTGTACACCTCGCGTTCCGTTGAGCGAGTCGTGCTGGCCGGAGAGCGGTGCGAGCGATGTCGGATTGAACAGCATCTCACGCACCTCTTCGGCTTCGACGATTTCCATTTTGAACGGCGGCCGCTCTTCGGCGGCCCGTTTCATCATCCCCATGACCGTATCGAAGAAGCCGGGTTGCGGCTCTTGGATGGCGTCGCGGTTCTGTTCCTCTTCGCGCGAGTTGCGTGACACCCCCGAGCCGAGCAGGTCGGCGGCGGTCACCTCAACCATGGCGGTCGATTCTTCGTCGTTCGGGTTACGCGGGATGAGGCTCAGCTCGCCCAGGTTCTGCGCGAGGTCGACCTTCGAGGCCTGCTCGGGGGTGACCAAGAGCGAAACCGTCTTGGGGATCGCTTTGGCTTCGTCCCCTTCCGCGGACCGTTGAACGACCTGCTCTACCGCAAACACGCGGATGTTTTGGAGGATGACGCGGGTCTTGGCTTCGGGGATGCCGGCCCGAGCGTTCGCGGCGACGTACAGCTGCACATCGACACGGTCACCAGGGCTCAGAAGCCCCGCCGCGCTTTTCTCGGCGTTCACGGCGATTGTCGAGAGCCGGTAGCCGTCCGGGATGTTGACGATCGGGTCAGCGAACTCGCCCGCTGCTAGCAGCTGGGCTTCAAGGATCGGCGTTCCCTGCACGAGCGTTGTGCGCGGACGGCGTCCTTCGAGGTCGTCTAGCGAGAGGATCGCACCGGGCGGAACGCGGTCAGCGGGCCACTCTTCGAGCGACACCATGCTGGCATTGATCGGGTCACCCAGGTTGATGTTGTGCAACGCAACGTAGATCGGCGTCGTATCGAGTTGCGCCGCCGGGCGATTCGCGTTGGCGTCCATCACCTGACGGATCCCAATGGATGCAGCGAGGCCGCAGCCCAGAGCGATTGCCAGCAGAATGAATGATTTTGGTCGCATTAATTACCCCCCTCGGCTTGCTGGCACTCCCCGACAAGGGGGTCAGCACCATCGCACGCCGATTTACGAGCCTCGTCGGATACTTCGGCACGACCGGCGCATCCGGTCCAGGAAAGTTCTTCGCGGCGTCCAAGGCTCCCTGATTAAGGGGCACGTCTTGGTCCGGTCGCCGCGTCCCGGTGAGCGATTGTCGCGGGCTCAGACCAGCATGCCGGCCCAAGCAAAGTAGGCGATCGACCCGATTGCGATGGGGATGCCGTAGGGCAGCAGCATCATGCGGGGCTTACGCTCCGCAGCGATCTCAGCGAGTTGTTCGGGGTTCTTGATCGCGGTGATCTCGTTCAGGATCATCCAGAACTGATTGTGGTGCTTGTCCCAACGCTTGTTGGTGAGCACCATGCCGATGGCGATGATGCCACCAACCACGGCCGAGACGGCAAAGGCGTAAGCCGTTACCGTGCCCCAGACCCAGGCACCGATACCGGCCATGAGTTTCACGTCGCCGGCTCCCATGCCGCCAATCGCGTAGGCGGGTAGCAGCAACGCGAGGCCGACGGCCGTGCCGATCAGGCTGTACACTAATCCTTCCCAGCCCGCGTAGGGGCTGAGCGTGGCGCTCCAGACCCAGCCGCTGGCGATCATCGGGAAGGTGATCCAGTTGGGCACGCGAAGCTGCATGCCATCGATCACCGCCGCGACGATCAGGGTGACGGTAACGAACCAAACGGGCCAGTTTGCCACAAAGGCGTCGGCGAGTTGTGCGGTGTCGAACATCGGCGTGAGCTCTGCAAACTTGGGGCGGAGGGGAAGAACGCTCACCGGCGGCTTTAAGTGCCAGCCGACAAGCGCGATGGTTTTTGTAGGCATCGAACCCTAGCTCGTGGTCTGTGGCACCCAACCGCTTCTGCACGGCCCGGTTCAAAAACCCATCCCTACGAGGCCGCAGACTCGGCCCAGCCCGCACAAGCCGAAGATTGGCCAACCACAAGCTGCGAGGGCGAACTGATTGCGCAGCAAAGGTCGCCACCTAAAACAACGACCGGCGTCCGCGGAGCGAACGCCGGTCGGTCGGGTTAAGTATCGCCAGCCCCCGATCGCACGAGGATCAGGCGAGGCCCCTTCGTATCAGCTGCCGCCGAGTTGGCCGGCAACCGTGGTGAACGTAGCGGTGGCGTTGGTCCCGATCGAGCGGATCGCTGTCAAGCAGACGATCACGATCAGGGCCAGCATGACGGCGTACTCGACAGCCGTGGGGCCATCTTCCGACGCGAGGAATCGTTGCACCTTCTGAGCGAAATTCTTCATGGTTTCACGGGGCTTGCTGCGGCAGCCCTTGATTGAGTGACGGGGCGATACCGCCCTTTTTTGGGGAAAACCTTCGATTTGTTTCTTGAAGACCGTTGAGGCAGCCCGGCGGAAACTAACGTTGAAGGCCAACAAACAACCTTGTTGGAAAGTCGTTTTGCCAATCGTTCGTGAGACGGCAATCGATCTGAAGGTCGACTGTGGCACACGCTCAGTTGATCAGCACGCAACCGTAGCATCGGGCTTGTGGCGGAGGCTTGAGACATTGCTAGCGATTCACAGCAAGCCATGGAGGGGGCCGTGCTGCAGGTCGGATAATCGTCAGCACCAATCGGTGGTTTGTGGCGCACTAGCAGGCAGTTTTCGCCCTACACAAAGACCCGACCGGCGTCCGCAATGCGGGCGCCGGTCGGGCGGGCAAGAGGCGGTAATCACTAGCAAAGCGTGGTCACCGCGGCTAAGTCGAGTGGATCAGCTACCACCGCCACCGCCGGACAACTGACCGGCAACCGTGGTGAACGTAGCGGTGGCGTTGGTCCCGATCGAGCGGATCGCTGTCAAGCAGACGATCACGATCAGGGCCAGCATGACGGCGTACTCGACAGCCGTGGGGCCATCTTCCGACGCGAGGAATCGTTGCACCTTCTGAGCGAAATTCTTCATGGCTTCCTCCGTAGTGGGCATTACCGGATACACCGGGGTTAGCCCTGCTAGTGACGGGGGCTTCGGCGCCCCTCGATGATTGGCTTTCTCGCGACCCCCGAGATTGCTCCCGGGGCGAGCCCGCTGATTGTCGCGATCGGGCCTGTAAGTAACGGGAACTGCGTATCACCAGGTGAGGCGATTCCCTTCGTCCGGACGGCGCTGAAGTCTCGCTTGTAGGCGGGGTTCAGCTTGGTTCGGCGAGTCCTGTGGCAGCCGGTCTTCCCACCAAACAAAGGTGGGCTTTGGCTTTGCGCCCCAGTCTTGCGACTGGTTTGCCTTTCTCGTGGACGATTACGCAGCGGGCTCTTAGTTTGATGAACCGCGGGGGCGAAACTCGCCGGCGGATCGGAGCAAGTGGTGGGAGATGAGGAAGGAGATGAGGTGGGAGGCTGGCGAGGCGATTCGTTCGCCGCCGCTGCCGTCACTGGAAACCTATGTCACATTTGGCCGGGGTCAAATAAACTTTAGAAAATATTCTTAAGCCGCTCTGACCGACTTCTCCCGCGGCGACGGCACCCGGACGGCACACTTTTTTAGCTGTCGAAGAAACGCTCTTCGCCGCGCAGCCCCGGTCGGTAAGACTAGTGCGCAACCTTCTTCCCTGTGGGCTTTCGCTGTGGCCTCGTCGATTTCTTCTTCGCCGCTCTCAATGTTGTCGGCAACGCTCAGCGCCGTCGCTGATCGGCTCGAAGCTCAACCGGTAGGCGGCTACGGGATTTCCGACGTTATTGCGGCGGAGCCCGTTGCTTGGGCGGCGATGGCGCTCGCGGGCACCGGGAGAGACGCCGCTGCCCGCACCGCTGCCGAGTGGCTTGCCAAGGCGCAACAGTCCGATGGTTCGGTGGGCGTTACCGCCGAAGAGCAACGCCCTGCCTGGACCACCGCCCCGGCCGTGCTCGCCTGGTTGGCCGTCGATCCGAGCGGTTATGCCGATCGTATCGATCGGGCCTTTGCATGGGCCTTAGAGCAAAAGCCGTGGACGGCACCTCGCACGCGCATCTTTGGCCACGACACGGAATTGGCCGGCTGGTCATGGGCGGCTGACACGCACTCGTGGCTTGAGCCAACCGCGTTCTTTGTAAAGGCATTTGTGGCGGCGGGCCGCACCGAGCCGCCGCGCGTTCAAGAGGCCATCCGCTTGCTGGTCGATCGTTTACTGCCCCGCGGCGGTGCCAATTACGGCAACACGGTCGTCTTGGGGCAAGAACTGCTACAGCATGTGCAGTCGAGCGGAATCGTTGCCTGGGTTCTGGCGGATACGCCGTCAGCCAACCATCTGACAGCCACTCTTGACTACCTCGAAGCCGCGATCGAGGAGCCGACCGGTGTCGCTTCGCTGGCTTACGCCGCGTTGGGGCTTAGTGCGGCGGGACGCTTCAGCGAGCGGCTCGCTGAAGCGCTGATCGCCGCCGCGCCGCGTGTGGAAACCTGTGCAGGCAGCTACAAGCCAGCGTTGTACGCCAGCGCTTGTCAGGCCGTGCTCCGTGCCGAGGCAAATCATTCATGAGCCACACGCCAAGAATCAGCCGACGAACCGCTCTGGCGGTAGGCGGCCTTGCCGCTGCGGGACTGTTGGCACCGGCGGCCACCGGACTATTCCGGCGTCGCCAGGCCAGCGTCTTTATCGCCAAAAACCAGCGGTACGATGGCGACCTCGTCACCACAATCCGCGCGGGGCTTGTCGCCGCGGGCATCGACAACCGCAACCTTGTTGGCAAACGCGTGTTGCTCAAGCCCAACCTGGTTGAGCCGACGCGTATAATACCGCACATGACGACGCATCCGGCGGTTGTCATCGCCGCGGCAGAGGTGTTTCGCGGCTGGGGCGCGTTGGTGACGGTTGGCGAGGGGCCCGGCCACGTGCGTGACACCGAAGTGGCGCTGATCGAGTCGGGCGTTGGCGAGGCACTTGCCGAGGCGGGACTCGATTTTGCCGACCTTAACTACCAGCGAACCGCGTTCCGGCGCAATCGCGGCCGATTCAGCAAACTCAAAGGACTCCACCTGCCCGAGAGTGTGGTCGAAGCCGATTTGGTGGTGTCGTTGCCGAAGATGAAAACCCACCACTGGGTGGGAGCGACCCTCAGCATGAAGAACCTCTACGGTGTGATCCCGGGCATCAAGTACGGGTGGCCGAAGAACGTGCTGCACCACAACGGGATCCCTCAGACCGTGGCCGATATCAACGCCACCCTGCCGCGTCTGGTGGGGATCGTCGATGGCATCGAGTGCATGGAGGGAGACGGCCCGATTCTTGGTAGCCCAAAGCCGATGGGGCTGATCGCCGTAGGAACGAGCCTGCCTGCTCTCGATGCGACGTTGGCCCGTGTGATGGGACTCGATCCTCAGCGGATGGAGTACCTGGCTTTGGCGTCGCAGCGAATTGGTCCGATCGCCGATGAGCGGATCGCCCAGCACGGCGAAAACTGGCGCGAGCTGGTGAATCCCTTTGCCGTGCTCGATGAGCCGCACTTGCAGCGGTTGCGGGCGTTGGGGGGCGAGCGGGTAACCTGATCGTCGGGCTACGGGGCAAGACTAAGCTAACGCTGCGGCTCGCGTGCGGGGCTTTCGACGAGCGTCGGCAGGTGTTTGACCAGCCACGGCGTTGCCGCAACCGCTTCACGCGTTGCCCATGTGGCACCCGCGGTCCACAGATCGGCCGAGCAACCGGGGCAGGGCATCGTTTCTTGGCCGTACGAACCCGGCCTGGTCGGGTCATCGGTGCGCCAAGCCACGTCGCACTCGTCGCATAATACCACCACGCGCCGACAGACGCCGCACTGGCGTAGTCCGAGCGGGCCGGCTGCACAGACGGGGCAGATTCCGATCGAGAGCATCACGGGCCGGAACTCGTTAGGGTCGGAGGGGAAACGCCGTGATGACACGATCGCCGTCGATCACCAGCTTAAGATATTGCGCCGAAGGATGGCCCTTCCGCGCTCCGGACTCGCCACCGATGTAGCCGATCCGGCGGCGCAGATTAACCGTGTAAATGGTGCGGCCTTCTTCTCGCTGGGTTGTTGTCTGTTTACCTGCCAGAGCTAGCCCATAGGCTTCGTCGATCAGACGCACGACTTCGGCCGGGTCGTTTGTATCGAACACCCCGTGTTGGCCGACGCGGTCGGGCTCATCCAGCGTGTGAGCCATGACGTGCGCTAGGCGATGGCCCTGCTGGCTGCCGCGCGTGTACCGCAATCCGCCGGAGGACTCGTAGACTCCCCGGCCCCGATCGGTAAGAACGGTTGGCAGGTCGGCCGGATCGACGGCGGCAGGAACTCCGGTCGGGGAACCGGCTCCCGACCGCGGGGTCCGTTCGGGAGCGGGGCGCGATTGCGGCGCGGGCTTATCGGCAGGTTGATCGATCGCGGGCAGCGAGGGCAGCGATATGCCCAGGGTCTGCTTCGCGAGCGGCTGCAGCACCAGCACATAGAGCACTGCCGCCAAGCACAGCCCGATCGTAGCTCGTAGCGAAAGCCGCCCACGCGTGAGCGTGAGGATGCCCACGGCAAGCCGTGCTAGCTGTTGTTGTGGGTTTGCCATGGGATGAAAAACGTGTGCCAATTAGGCGTAAAACGAGTCGCCAAGCGCTCTCTCGGCGGGGGGGAATGTTTGACAGCGGGCTCCACGGCACTCTAGCTTGAACGACTGAAGCGGCTGTGTCGACGCCTAGTCGGCAGCGGAACCGTCCCCGCTAGCGAACTCCAGCACCGATGCACAAGGCCCCCCACTGATGATGGCAAACACGCGTGTTCCCCAGATTCTAGGCGCGCTGGCCTCCGGCCTTGTGGTGCTCATAACCGCCGCTGTCTCGCAGGCAGAAATCACCGGGGTGACACGGATCGCCTCTCTACCCGGAACGGGTGCGCGGGCGGTCTACGCAACACACGCCCCCGGGCGGCCCAACGATCTGTTCGTTGTCGATCAACGCGGCTTGGTCCAGTTGCTGGACCTCACCACAGGCACCTATGCACCCCAACCGTTCCTCAACATCAGCGGCTTAGTTGACGACGCCGCTAACGAGCAAGGGCTGCTCGGGCTTGCCTTCGATCCTGACTACGAGACCAATGGTTACTTCTACGTGAACTACACACGCGATCCGGGGCCGGGACTCGATCGCACGCGGATCGATCGCTACCAAGCCGCCAGCCCGCTCACGGACTCGGTGGTCAGCGCGGTGACAAGAAACTCGGTGCTCGAGTTCGACCAAGATTTCGACAACCACAACGGCGGCTGGATCGGCTTCAGCCCGATCGACAACTACCTGTACATCGCGACGGGCGATGGCGGCTCGGGCAACGATCCTAACAACCGCGCTCAATCGCTCAACACGCGTTTGGGCAAGATGCTGCGGGTGGATGTTAGCGGCGATGACTTCCCCACCGATACCATCGAGAACTACGCCGTTCCTTCCGACAATCCGTTTGTGGGAGACGGCCTGCCGGGAACGCTCGACGAGATCTGGTCCTACGGCTTGCGCAACCCCTGGCGAGCCAGCTTTGACCGTCAGACAGGCGACCTCTGGATCGGCGACGTCGGCCAGGGTGCCCGCGAAGAGATTAACCGGCTGCCCGTGGGGGCCGGTGTTGCCAATTTCGGCTGGAGACTTCGCGAGGGAGATGTCCAAACGCCCGGCTCGGCCGGCGGGCCCATCCCGCCCAACTACGTTGCGCCGGTTTACGACTACTTGTCGAACGGTTCGGGTTTGTTCGGCGGAAACTCCACCGTTGGCGGCTACGTGTATCGTGGGCCCGATCCTGAGGTGCAGGGGCGCTACTTCTTTGGCGATTCGTTTCCTGCCCAGCTCTGGACGTTCGACCCGGCCAACCCCGACTCAACCGTGCAGAATGTCGAGGCGACGCTCGGCGGAGGCGTCATTAGCACGCCCGTTTCGTTTGCCGAAGACGCCATCGGCAATCTCTACATCCTCGATCTCGGTGGGTCCATCTACCGGATCGATACCGACGCCTTGCGGACCGGCGACTACAACGGCGATGGGGCGATCGACGAACAGGACTACGCGTTTTGGGCGGCCAGCTTCGGCAGCACCACCGACCTGGGAGCGGACGGCAACGGCGATCTTGTGATCGATCTGGCGGACTATACCGTCTGGCGTGATGCGGCCGGCGTCGCGATCGGTTCGGCGGTTCCTGAACCCTCAACAGCGGTGGTCTTGTTGTCTTCGCTGATCGCGCTGGCGGCGCGGTCGCGGGTTCCGCTGGCTAGATAATAGACGACCGCCACCGCACCCACGCCGAGCATCAGCAGACGGTGGGCAAACGCCACCAACGATCCGTGGCCGGCCGGTACGGCTTTGCCCAGGGACTGATAGAGCAGATCTACGGTCGCTTCAACGGTTCCAAGTCCACTCGGCGAGATCGGCAAGGCTCCCGCGATCAATCCCAGGGGCACGATTACGAAGTGCTCAGCCAAGCCGGGGGAGTCCAGCGGCAGCGACTTGGCGATCGTATAGAACGACAACACAAAGGCGGCGTCGGTCATCAGCCCGACACCCAGCGCCGCCATCAGCCGAAGTCGGCCATGCCGATACGCGTCGATCAGCAAGGCGGCTTGGCCGAGCAGACGACCGATACGTGGAATCCGGCGTACCCATGACGCCAACCGCCACAACGGCCGCCCCGGAGCAATCGCGAGAGCAAAGCACAGGATCGCCACAACCGTGATGGCAAGGGAAGCGTGTGCCATAGCGCGAAGAGCGAGCGGTCGATCGCCCGTGAACACGCCCCCTGCCAGAATGCCTGCGGAAGCAAACAGCAGCAGTGCGAGTAGCCCCATCGCGCGATCCACCACCACCGTGCTGACAGCCAGCGCCCGCTGGCCGCGTCGCCGATGGGCCAGCAACGCGGCTTTGACCACATCGCCGCCGATGTTGCCCAAGGCGACAAAGTTCGTTGCAAAGCCCGCGGCACCCAATCGAAAAGCTTCGGAAACCGACATTTCCAGGCCCGCGGCACCGGCGATCAGACGCCATCGCAAAAAACTCAGTCCGACCGATCCGATCAGCAGACCTGCGGCACCGGCGATCCCTGCCCCGCTTTTTTGGCCGCGAGTGAGATCCGCCAGCGCTTCGTGGCTCGCGGCTTGCCACAGCAGCAGTAAAAGAATCGTCAGGCCGATCAGCAGCTGAACGGCGGGAATCCAGAGACGCCCTCGGCCGGCGATTTCGGGCGACGGCTTCACAAAAATGGGGCGGAGCGGGGGCGGCAGGGCGGGGGCGGCGTTGACAGGCCGTCGGAGGGCTGGTAACTCTAGCATGCTCAGCTACACAGCACGACGCAATCGTCGCTGCCGTTAGCGCGCTCGATTCCGCCCAAATCGACAGGGTCGGAGCCGGCACACGGGGGATTAGCTCAGTTGGGAGAGCGTCTGGCTGGCAGCCAGAAGGTCAGCGGTTCGAGCCCGCTATCCTCCACTTGCTTCCGCGGCCGTGCGGCCTGCGGATCCGTGTCGTCTTGATCCGTGTCGTCTTGATCCGTGCCGTCTTGAGGCACCTGTTCCGCTGCTCATGCACCGAGGTAACCACCGTTCGCATTCGGTGCTTACGGCTGAGAGTTCTCCGGCGGCTAGAACGCAAAGGGGATCGGCTCAGCAGGGCTGCTGACTGACGCTGGCGTTAGTCCTTGAGCCGATCGCATGCGGTCGGGCTGTTCCCCGACGCGCACGGTGTAGACGTCTTGTGCGAAGACCGGCGGACGGAATGCTTGCCCCTTCATGCGGCGCGTGTAAACGATCTCGCCGGTTCGCTCTGAGACAACCTGCACAACCGCGTCGGTCATCCCCGTAACGCGCAACTCGGGAAGCCACGCGATGGGTTTGCGCGCGTCATTGTCGTACTGGCCGATCGTGATCGGCCAACCGTCGTGCTGGCGTGCTTGAGGATCGGTAACATCTGCCAGTCGCGGCCAGCATTCCATGGTGATTTGGCGCGTCGTTTTATCGAAGCGCACGACACCAAAACCGTCAGCTCCACGCAGCGGCGCGTTGGCATCAACAACGTACTTGTAGTTAGGAATGCCGAACTCGGGGTTTGCATAGGCATGGACCGTCATGCGATTGCCAAAGCCGTCGTAGTAGCTGCCGGCGAAGGGCAGGCCGCCCGCGAGCTTGATCTGAGGATCAACGTTGGGTCGCCAGACACGCGGGAAGTAGTTGACGATCGCGGGTGTCGCAAACGAGTAGGCGGCATCTCCCCAGTCGGTGATGCCATGGTGGATGACGTTGGCAAGGTGGAGGTCGCCGCACACGTGGAAGGCGGCCCCCTTGCGCATGGCCGCCAGCGCACGATCCCGGCCGGTACGTGGCCAGCCGTTGGTGTCCGTATCGGTTGACGGAGCGGTTCGTCCGTCGATCGTGCCGTTGGTGTGGGGGCATGCAAAAACAGTTTGCGAGAGCACACACTTCATGGCGGCATCACGCCAGTCGGCCGACCAGTTATCGAGGAAATCGAGCTGGCGTTGGCCGAGAAGCTCCGCTGAAGGAGGGTCCCACAGCTCAGCCTGCTCGAGACGCATGCGGTTGCGAATCCCGCGCGGCAAGACTTCGTCCGGCCCGGACTTGAACTTGCGGTCCTCAAGGATCGCGAAGTCGATCCCGCCAACGTTCAGCCGGGTGTAGTACACGCCAATCCCCTGCTTAATGGGGGTCGCGTCGTACGGGTCAGGCAGATGGCTGGTCTGAGCCCACTCGACTTCTTTGACGTGCGCGGCTGGCATGACATAGCCGCCGCTTCGTTCGTGCTTAGTGGGTCGGCCACCGGCACCCCACAGGTTCCCTTGGCCCACGTCGTGGTCATCGGTGATCACAACCGTCGGACGGTCGCGGGTGACATCGCCAAACTGTTCACCGAAGCGGAGCCAGTCGCTCAGGTGATCGCGGTGCGTATAGACTTGGTCGCCGGCGAAGAACAATAGGTCGGCGTCGATCGCTTTGACGTTGCGGATAAGGTCCGGCTTCAGACGCGTGTCGGCGTTTGAGTTGCACGAGAAGGCGGCGACCACGATCTCGTTCTTGTCATGCCGATTACCTCGGATCTTACCGGCGTAAACCTCGGCCCCGTCGAGGCACACCACGCGAAAGGGGATGTCGATTTCTTCGTTCCACCCGGGAACGCGAAAGTGTGCGGTCCAACTCTTCGCCCCTTGAGGAAAGCTATAAGCCTTTTCCCTTACCTGTGCGGTGGCCAATCGCGTCCAGTTGCTCGCTTGTTGGGTTTCCAGGGCGACAACCCGGCTGTCGCTATCCCCAAGCGGGTACAGTTGCGCTGTGAGCTTCAGAACGCTGTCTTGAACGGTGTAGAGGACGAAGCACACGCCTTGCTTGCGATCGGGCGGTTGCGCGGCGGCATCCTGCAGGCAGCAGCACGCGAGCACGAACAAGGGGGTAGCAAGCAGAGCGCGGTGATTCATGCGGTGATACCGATTGCAAGAGAAACGCTTCGGTGCGTTGGCTTCTTGGAGAAGGGCCACGACATTTTGCCGATCTGCTCGTGAGGGCCGACGATGGTTAGACAGAGTCAGTCTAACGCTGAAGCTCTCGCCGCGACCGGACTTTATGACAGCCTCAGGGCGATTGAATCGTGTCTTCGCTCAGGAAGGTTTTTTCCAGATATTTTGCGTGTGAATCGCGAAGCATCTCAAATCCAAAGAAGAGAAGCGGCTTTGCGTCGTTAATGGAGTCGTGCTGTGGTTTTTTCGGTGTACTTCTGCCGTTAGTGCCGCTATCAAAGCATCAGCTGACAAGCCGCGCTAGCGCGGCTTAGCCCAGCCAGCGGATCCCCCCGTTGCCTTATCACTGCTTGGGTAATCTCCCGGCAAGCTTGTCTTTTACGGTCTTCCAGCCCATGGCGGCATCAGCATGAAAGCTGCGGACTCATTCGACCAACCTGCGAAGCGTTACCGCGAACAGGGATTCACTCTGGTCGAACTCTTGGTCGTTATCGCGATCATCGGCGTCTTAGTCGCCCTTCTGCTGCCCGCCGTCCAAGCGGCCCGCGAAGCATCGCGACGGACATCGTGTACGAACAAGCTGAGACAAGTCACCCTGGCTACGATCAACTACGAGTCGGCCCGCGGTGGGCTCCCACCGGGCGCAATCTTCGACTCGAAAGAAGGCATTCAATTCCGCACAGGCGTGCTCGCCTGGATCCTGCCTTACGCGGAAGACACCAGCCTGCACGACCTGATTGACTTCAACCAGCCGACGGACAATCAACGGCTGGCCGGCGGAGAGTACCTCGCATCGTATCCGGTCAGCATGTATGTCTGCCCGAGCGACGCCGACGAACCGGTTGTCGAAATCGGTGGTATCCCGCGCGCCATGACCAGCTACGCCGCCTCCAACGGCTCGGGTCGGCGCGGGGACAGCTCGGGGTGTAGTTGCGCGTCGCAGCAGGTCATATGGAACAAGTACGCCCTGGGTCCCATCCCCTACTTGGCAGACCCCCGAGATTTCTCGGGCGTCTTCACGCGCTTCGCGGTGCAGACCGAGCTTCGTGAGATCACCGATGGGCTCTCGAACACGATATTCTTCGGCGAAGTCCGTCCGGGGTGCTCAAGCCACGTGCGTAAAGGGTGGCTGAACTCCAACAATGCCAATGGCTTGGTGAGCACCGTGATCCCGATCAACTACGATACTTGCCGAGAAGCGGGAACCGGCGGGGGCAGCAGCTGTGATAAATCGTGCACGTGGAACACAGCGCTCGGCTTTAAATCGCCTCACCCCGGCGGAGCCAACTTCTCGTTCGGAGACGGCAGCGTTCACTTCCTGCTCGACAGCATCGACCACTGGACCTATCAGTACCTGGGTGACAAGTCCGACGGTTATTCGGTCAGTTTGTAGCCAACGGATTTAGCGAATGCCTAATCGTCCCGTGCCCGGCCGCAACCATGGCGCGACGCTTATCGCCGGCTGCGCCTTGCTAGTCGGTTGCGCTGATCGAAACACCGCTTATGTTTCGGGCCTGATCACGGTTTCCGGTAAGCCGGTGAGCGACGCTGCCGTGATGTTCTTCGCTGAGTCCGGCGGACGTCCGTTCGTCGCGAACTCTGATGCCGACGGTCGTTACCACATGGTGATCAATCGTCCTGCTATGAAGGACCGCGAAACCTATCGGGTTGCTATCGCGGCGGTTGAGCGAGAATCGGCCGGGTCCTCCGAAACGGATTCACCAGTCGCCGAACTCCTTGCCGAGGCCGCGCCACAGACGCGTCCCCCCTCCTGGCGTACGCCGCCACGCTACGCCGACATCCAAACATCGGATTTAACGCTCACGGTCGAGAGAGCTTCGCAAAACACCGGAGATTTTGATCTCTGCGAGTAGCCCTCCGCGGCCAGGCTGACGCCTATTGGACGGTTTGCCGTCCCGGTCCAGACCCCACATAAGCTGCTCAAGCGAAGAAACGGGTTTTTTTGGGATATTTTGCGTGCGAATCGCAGAGCACCGAAAATTCTAGTGCAGGACATCGCCCGTCGCCCGAATTATTCGTCTCTCGGTTTGTGGTGCGGCCTCGTCACTTATCCCTTACCGCGGCTGCTTCGCATGGGCTGAGCTGCGCGCCCAGCACGCCACGAAGTTTTCGGCCTGCAACTTATCAACAACCGCACCACTCGCGTCCCTCACCAATCGAACGCTTGGATTTTGGCCAGCGTTCGGATGACGACTCCTCTTAGGAACTTCCTGATGACAACTTCCCGCTCTACCTTTCTGCTAGCAACGGCCCTTGCCGTGGTGCTGTCCCTTGCGAGCGACGCCCGTGCGCAGATGACAACGACCATCGTCGGAGGATCACTACGCAACGGCGACTTCAACGCCGATACCTCAACGATCGATCAGCGAAGTCACGACGAAACGCCCGAGTGGATCAACATCGGCACGTCGGGTGTGCAAACAGGCGTCGCCACGCGCACCAATCTGGGCTTTGACGGTAGCCGGAACGGGCAGATCACCGACTCTCCTAGCAGCATTTTCGGTCTGGATACCGGCTACAATATCGTCAGCGGAGACGTCTACAACATCAGCTACCAGTGGCGGGATGCTTTCAACTGGAGCGACGTTTTTGACAACGTCAGCGTTTCTCTCTTTACAACAGCCGACAACCTGATCGGCGGTGCCAAGAACACATTGGCTACCTCGCTCTCGGGGGCTTCCTCGATCAACAACGCGTACGAGTCGTTCGTGCAGAACAGCTTGTACTCGGCGGTGCCAAGCGATATTGGCAAGCGACTGTTTGTAGAGCTTGGCGGCTTGGACGGTAACGGTTCGACAGGTGGTTTCGCACGCGTCGACAACTTTATGCTGACCGAGGGCTTTATCCCGCCGCCGACGCCGGGCACGCCCGCGGCCCCCAGCCCCTTAACGGGCATCAACCTGTTCAGCGACACGTTCAATCGCCCCGATGCGGTGGATAGCGCCGACAGCGTGACAACGGGCATGTCTTCGGCCGTGTTTTCGCCCACCGTGGGGACGACCTACGCCGAATTCCGCGGCTCTTTCGGTACCGCAACCTCCGATATCAGTGGCAACAAGCTGCTGCTTGGCGTCGGATCGGGCGAGTCGATGGTTGGTATCGATCGCAACTTCATCGATCAAGCCATTATCGATGCGGGCGGGTTTGCGATCGAAGCGATCATCGACCCCTCGACGGGCGTAAACGGCCTAGCCGACAACCGCTTCTTAGCGATCGCGGTTGGGATGTCGCAGCAAAACGCCACAACCCAAACGATGCGCATCGGGAGCGAAGGTTCCAACGCTGACCGTCAGTACTTGGAGCAGGGAGCCTTCACCTTCACGATCGAGGATGACGGCCAGTACAACGCCTTCGACAGCTATGCCAAGGACAAGCAGGCGGCCTTCCCCGGGATATTTGTTGAGGTGAACAACGTTGGCGAGTTCGAGAACAACGGGCAAACGAATCATGACAAAGCGTCGGTGATCGACGACGGCCAGGGGCTCGGCCAGAACGACTTCTTGGCTCAGATCGGTGCCCAGATCGAGCAGGATGAGTACAAGGTTCGCCTCGAATTCGAGTTCGCGGACTTCAACGACGGCACGGATGTTGTCGTTACCGCGTTCATCCAAGACATCCAGATCGACCTCGACCCTTCGAATGGGATCGAGGCAAATCCGGGCGACCGCGATACCTACACCTTTAAGTGGGACGGCAACAACCAGAACTACATTGGGTTCGAAGGCCGTGCGGCACCGGCCTCGCTAGACTTCCTCATGATCGAGACTTTAGCAGCCCCGGTGTCGGGCGACTTTAACGGCGACGGCAAGGTGGACAATGGCGACCTCAACCTGCTGCTGGGCAGCTGGGGTGCGAACACCGTTCCCGCCGCATGGGTGAACGGCTTCTCGGCCCCGGTCGATAACGCGGAACTCAATGCTCTGCTGGGCAACTGGGGCTTCGGCACCGCGGTCGCCGTCCCTGAGCCGACCAGCGTATTGATTCTGCTGGGCACCTTGATGGCGACTAGCTTCCGTCGACGAGGTTGATTCGAACCGACCCCGACCCCCGCTCGCACGGCTCAGGCGAGCGGGGGAGTCGGGGCGGATTGTCAGTTCTCCTACGCCCTAACTTGCGAGGATTCGTGTCTCTCTGACGACAGTGAAATCAAGTAACCTAGATTTTTAGACGGTCGGTGATCGCAAGGTCGCCTTCTTATTGGCCGGTCTCTTTGAGGCGAACAGAGCGATCCGCAGCCGACTTTTAAGGGAGCAGCTGCGTCGCGAGCTTCCCCCTTTATTGTCACCGGAGTCGATTGCGTTCCGAGGGGGCTTTCCGTACATTGAGCTCCAGCACGACATCTTTAGCTGCTGAGCTTGTTTAGCTGTCGAGCTTAGTTGTCGCCGATCGCGTCTTGTGTTAGCTGCTAAGCGCTGCGGCACAAGCAAGGCCGCTGTCGCACGCCTGATTCTCGAGTCATCCTCCGCCTTCGTGGCGGATTTTTTTTTGGTCCGCCCCCGGACTCGCTGAGCTTGTAGGTCGATGTCGCCGAAGTCGGAGCCTATCGCGAGCACGCCTCCCGCCATGGTCGCGCGTCTAGCGGTCATGATGTTTCTCGAAACATGGCCCTTGGGAGTGTGGATTGTCACGATCGGCACCTACATTGGTGCCCATACGGGATCCGCGGGTGATCGTCTGTTCGACGCCGGATTTATCGGCTACTGCGGCGCAGCAGCCGCGATCGGTGGAGCAATGTCACCCGCGTTGGCGGGCATGCTCTCGGATCGACTGTTCGCGGCGCAGCGCGTGCTGGTCGTGCTGCACCTGCTGGCCGGTATCGCTTTGGCGACAGTGGGCTATTCGGGCAGTCGCAGCCAAATCGGTCTTTTCTTTGCGACGCTGGTCTATTTCCAGCTCTACGCCCCGACGGTCACGATGACCACGACCATCGCCATGCGAAATGTGCGGGACGTGGATCGTGACTATCCCCCTGTGCGTGTCGCGGGGACGCTTGCCTGGGTCGCCGCGGGGTGGTTCGTGGGTTTGGGGTGGCCAGCGCTTTTCGGAAGCTCAATCGAAGCGACGCTCGTGCCGGTCTGGATCGGTGTGGTCGGTCACGGAGTGATGGCCGCCTACAGCCTGACGCTGCCCGATACGCCGCCAGCTCGGACGGTGGGGCTGTTGAGGACGCTCACCGGAGGCAGTGAACTCTGGAGCAATCGGGCCTTTGTCACTTTCCTCGCAATCTCTGTGCTCGCCTGTGTTCCCCCCCAGGCCTACGATCGCTACGCGAATCTGTTCCTCAACAACCTGGGATACGAACACGCCGCTGCCAAGCTCACGATCGGGCAGGTGACCGAGGTCTTCTGCCTGTTCGCGATGCCGATGCTACTCAGACGCTTTGGTCTGCGCGTGGTATTCATGGCGGGTGTGCTGACCTGGACGCTGCGGTTCTTTCTGTTGGCGGCGGGGGCCGCGTGGGGTACCACCGCCGCGATCTATCTGGCGATCTTCGTACACGGTCCCTGCTACGCGTTCGTTTACGTTACCGGGCAGCTCTATATCGATCGGCTCGCGACACGCGATAACCGGGGTGCCGCTCAAGGCCTGCATGCCGTTGCGACGACGGGCATGGGGCACCTCATCGGCTCGGCGGTTGTCGGCGGCTTGCAGCACGTTTATCTGACGCCTCCCGGTGTTGATCCGGCTCCGTATCGCTGGGAGTACTTCTGGCTTGCGCCGGGGTTGATCAGCCTGGTTGCTGCGGGGTTGTTCTGGGCCTTGTTCCGTGAAGATCGGCCAGCCGCAACCGTCCAGGTGCATGCCGAAGACCTACCCCCTTCGCCCGCTGAGCAACTAATTGAACCGATGGAGTAAGGGGGCCGATAAACGCTCTGGGAATAAAGAATCCAACCATCGGCCCCTGGCCTTCGCGGATCTATCGAGACCTATCAACACGGCCTATCAGCGCCAAAGCTTGCGGTCGAGCAGCCGATAGTTCACCGCCTCGCTGACATGCTCGACTTGAATCTGATCCGCTTCGTCGAGGTCGGCAATTGTTCGCGCGACGCGGAGCACTTTGTCGTGAGCTCTGGCGGACAGCCCCAATTGTTCGACACTCGCCTTGAGCAGCCGTGCGCTCGGGTCGTCCAGCTCGCAGTACTCCCGTACCGCTCGTGAGGAGAGCTGCGAGTTGAGCAGCGGGCGGCCGCGTGGCGCGGTTCGTGCGGCTTGTCGGCGGCGGGCCCGTTCGACCTGTTCACGCATGGTGCGGCTGTCGGTTCCGACTTTCGTCGAACGAAGTTCGTCGTAATCGACCGCGGGAGCTTCGATATGCAGATCGATCCGATCCAGCAGCGGTCCGCTGATTTTTGCCATGTAGCGTTCGATCTGCACGGTGCCGCAGTGGCACTCGCGGCGCGGGTCGTTTCGGTAGCCACAGGGGCAAGGGTTGAGCGAAGCGATCAGCATGAAGTCGGCGGGAAACGTGGTCGTGGCGATCGCGCGACTGATGGTCACCTGGCCGTCTTCCAAGGGTTGCCGCAGGACTTCCAGGGTTTGGCGATTGAACTCGGGCAGTTCGTCGAGAAAGAGCACCCCGTGATGCGCGAGGCTGATCTCGCCGGGGGTGGGCGTCGAGCCGCCACCGACCAGGCCGGCATTGCTAATGGTGTGATGGGGAGCACGAAACGGGCGCGTGGCTAGCAGAGGCTGGTCGCCGCCGAGCCGACCCACAACGCTATAGATCCGCGTTGTCTGCACCGATTCGTCGGGTGATAGGGCCGGCAAGATCGTGGGTGCGCGTTTTGCCAGCATCGTTTTGCCACTGCCGGGGGGGCCGACCATGAGCAAATTGTGGGCTCCCGCCGCCGCGATCGTCATGGCCCGTTTGGCCATCTCTTGTCCCCGCACGTCGGCAAAGTCTACGTCGTAGGCACCGTGCTCGGCCACCAGGTCGGACACGACACACGGTTGGGGATCGATGTCCAGATCGCCGGCGAAGAAGGCTGCGGCCTCGGCAAGGCTATCGACCGCGATCACGTCCAGTCCCTCGACAACCGCCGCCTCGCGGGCGTTCTGCCGCGGCAAGACCAGGCCGCTCACCCCGGGTTGCTCGGCGGCGGCGATCGCCATGGACAAAGCCCCACGGATGGGCCTCGTTGCACCGTCGAGCGAGAGTTCTCCCACAACCGCATAGCGGTGCAGACGATCGCCACCGATCTGCCCACTGCCGGCGAGAACGCCGAGCCCGATTGGCAGGTCAAACGAGGCCGCCTGCTTGGGCAGCTCAGCAGGGGCCAGATTGATCACGATTCGATCGTGGGGACGGACAAAGCCGCTGTTGACGATCGCGCGTTCGACACGGTGAGTGGCTTCGCGGACCGCGGCCTCGGGCAGGCCAACGAGCACCGTTTTGGGGATCGCGCCCGGTGAGACATCGACCTCGGCAACGACCGGTGCGGCGTCGATTCCGAGCAGCGAGTAGGTGCTGATTCTGGCGAGCATGGGCATCTTCTCCGGATTGCGGGCTCTGCGGAGAAGTGGTTTAACGTACACGTGTACGTTAGTGCAACTACCTTTTGGGGGTTTTGATGATTGCCTTGCGGGTTGGCGTGTTTATTAGCGTGGCTGAGGACTCCGCAGACCGCGCTTGATTCGACCTAAAGCTTTGTATTGCCGTGGTTTGCGTCGAATTCGTTATGATTCACGGCATTTCGCGTCGCATTAGTTCGCCAAATTTCTTGAGTTCTTGTGGCCAATCTTCGAAGTGCCGCGCCTTTTTTAGATTGAGATGCGTTGGTACGACGCTTTTACTGCGTTCTTTTCTCAGCATGTCGGATCCCGTGGGAGGCAGTTGGCCTCCTGCAATACCCCCTGATTGGGTGGTGTGGATCCTTTTGAGGGAAGCAAGGCAAGAGGGCGTTGCCCAGCCCCTTGCTTCGAGACTCTCCCGACGGACAACTTTGCTGACGGATATCGTCAAGGTTTTTGCCGAGCGTGATCGCTACGAACCGCCTGCCCCTCGATACGACGGACGACGACGAAAGCGGCCGCGCTGCTTTCGCGCGGGTGTTTGCGCAGCATGACCGTTGGCTGTACGCCTATCTGATGACCCTGCTGGGCAAACCGGCCCATGCGGAAGAGGTTTTTCAAGAGGTCTGCGTGGTGCTCTGGCGTGAGTACCGCAAGTTTGATCTGGAGACGAACTTCATGAAGTGGGCCAGCGTGGTGGCGCTCAACCAGGTGCGCAAGTTTCGCCGCAACCTGCGTCGCAACGAAGCTTGGCTCTCGGAGGGGTTGCTCGAGGTCTTGGCGGAAGAGGCGATCGACAACGCCGGGGTGCTTGAGACGCGTCGCCACGCGCTGCACGACTGCGTTAGCCGGCTTGCGGCCGACGATCGCGAGGTGGTCCGCGCCTGCTATGGCGACTCACGCACAACGATCAAAGAGGCGGCAGAGCGTTTAGGGCGCCCGGCCAACTCGCTCTACAAGGCCATGGCGCGGATTCGCCGAGCCCTGCACGACTGCATTACGCGCCGCTTACGCGCTGAAGGATACTGATGGCCGAAGCCCCGCTGAACAACGAGCTGCAGGGCCTGCTGGCCGATTGGTGTAACGCCACGATCGACGCCTGCGGTGCTGCACGTCTGGAACAGCTCTTGGCCTCGGATCCACAAGCCCGGCAATACTATCTCGAGTACGCTGCTGCTGAAGCCGAGCTATACGCTTTGCATACCAGCGCTCCGCTCGCGCGTCCGGTTGTTGCCGAGCAACGCGAAGACGCCTCCGCGGACAAGCGGTCTCAGCCCGCGATCGCCACGGTGGGCGGCGCTTTGGATCCGGCAGCCCGCTCAGCAGCAGTAGACCGCTCGGCGGCGCGTCGTGCGCTTTCGGTCGCGGAATTGTCCAGCGCCGGCCGGCCAACGCCGTCACGGGCTTGGTCAGCAAATATCCGTTCGGCCTTGGCCCTGGCCGCTTCGCTCGCGGTGGTGGCTGCTGGATCGAGCTGGTTGACGTGGCGTGCCATCTCCAGCGCGGATCAGTCGGCGGGCACCGTTTTGCCCGACTCGATGGCGGCGGACTCGATCACGGCGGATCGGTTGGCGGTGGCGGCTAAAGCCGTTACCGGAACGATCACCGGCACACGCAACTGCCGTTGGGGTTCTGAGCTGCTGGGCCGCGACGAGGCGGGCCTCGGTTACGGATCGGAGCTGCGCGTCGGCGATCGGCTCGACCTCGTGGCCGGCATCGCCGAGATCACTTTCAACGATGGCGCTCGCGCGGTGCTGGAAGGCCCCGCCGAGCTGATCATGCCGGCCGAGAACGATGCGGTGCTGCTCAGCGGGCGGCTTGCGGCGTTCCTCCCGCCGGGTAATCCGTCGCCCGGCATCCGCACCGGTCGGATGGGCGTGAGCCTGGCGTCGCTCGACGCCAAAGGCACGGGTCCCGAGTTCTGCTTGGCCGCCGACGCGGAGCGTGGCGACGAGGTACACGTCTTCCGGGGCGATCTGCAAGCCTTCTTGCTCGGCGGTGCCGGCGTGGCGTCGCGCAGCGTCCGCCTCGCTAAGCACGAAGCCGCTCGGGTTCGTCCGGCCTCGACGACCGTTGCCAAGTTCTTTGCCGACGAGGACAAGTTCGTGCGCTCGATCTCGTCCACCGGCGGCCCCCACGACGGGCTCTACGCCTACGACGGTTTTGATTACCCGCAAGGTCCGCTCGGTCAGCAGAACGGCGGCTTCGGTTGGGCGGGCCCCTGGGCCGACATCGAGGCGGCTTGCCCCCCCGGACAGATCGCGACGAACGTCGCCGAGATCGGCAGCCTCCGCATGCCGGGCCTGCCGATGATCGGCGGCCGAGCCGCCCAGGTTGCCCAGCAGAACCGGGTGCGCCGCGCGCTGAGCACCTCGCTCGGCGGCGTGTTCGACGCGGCCGGAATGGTTGAGAACCAAGACGGCCTACGCCTGGTGGGTGCCAACGGCAAAACGGTTTATCTGAGCTTCTTGCAGCGCGTCGATCTGCCGGGCGACGGCTTCTACGGTTTCGAGCTGCACCGGGGCGACGGCAACGGCAATCGGGTACTCTGCATCGGCTCGGGGGCCGATGGTGCCGGTTATGGCGTTACCAGCAACTACAACGCTTACGGAGCGGCCAACTACCCTCGCATGGGGGCTGAACGCGACGAGCCCAGCCTGTACGTGATTAAGATCGAGTTCGGGCCTCAGCACCGCGATGTGGTGACGGTCTTGCGCAACCCGGTATCGCTGCTCGACGAGCGCGGAGCCGAGGCGACGGCCCAACTGCGGGGCAACTTTGCCTTTGACCGCATCAGCTTCGGCAACTTCGATGGCAAGAAGTGTCACGAAGTGGACGAGGTCCGGGTGGGCACCACCTATCGGGCCGTTACGGGCCGCCGCGACCGGGGTGCCGATTGGCTGGTTCCTGAGATCGCCGGACCGATAAATCGCTCACAGCCGCTCGCCGAAAGCGACGGCAGAGACCATAATAACCTTGCGAGTGTTAGCGCCGTCCGGCCAGGATACGCAGACACTCGGCTGGCTGGGGTGCTCCCAAGCCGCCACCCCCTTTTCGCCACCGAGTTCTGATTCTCATCGACCACGCCGCGCGGCAGGATCGCCGCCGGCATTATGAAAATGCTTCGCTGTTGGCCCCGGGCGGAACCTCGGCCGAGGCGGCTTAACCGAACCCAAGCGATTGGTCCGCGCTGGCACAGGCCACCGCGGTTGATGCGGCAACCTGTTGATTTTTCTCCCCCTCCCTTTTGTCACTCCTTGGAGTACACGACTCATGAGAAGCCTTCTCACCCTAACCCTGACCCTGGCTGTGGCCGGTGTTGCTCAAGCGAGCATCACGGTCGATGGCACCGTGGACGCCTCGTACGGCGCTCCGCTGGCGGTGCAGACCGTCCAAACCCAGTTCGGTGACTCTTCCGGTAACGGCGCCGGCGGCGGCGAGCTCGACGCGGCTTACGCCAAAGTCTGGAACGATCGCCTGTACGTGATGATCACCGGCAACGTCGAAGCCAACTTCAACAAGCTGCACCTGTTTATCGACTCCAAGGCGGGTGGCGAGAACACCCTGTCGAGCGGCCCCGCTTACGACTTCGGCAACGTCAGCAGCAACTTCGGTGGCCTGACGTTCGACCAGGGCTTCGAGGCCGATTACCACGTTTTCGGTCGTTGGGGTGGCGGCAACTTTGAGGTCGACGTCGTCGATCGCGCCGGCGGCACGTGCGGTGCCGCTTGCGGTGGCGACTTCGGTGCCGGCGCTGTCGGTGGCGGTGCTTTCAGCGTGCTGGGCAACGGCACGGGCACCACGTCGTTCCTTAACGGTGCTGCTGAGGCGGCTCACGATGACAGCAACAGCGCTGGCGTTATGGGCGGCACCGGTGCCGCTGACCAGGTTGCGGCCGCCGCGGTCACCACGGGCTTCGAGTTCTCGATCGCCCTGGCCGACATCGGCAGCCCCTCGGTCGGTTCGCAGATCCTCATCCATGCCGCCTACGGCAACGGTGACAATAACTACCACTCCAACCAGGTCCTGGGCGGCCTCCCGGCCGGCACGGGCAACCTGGGTGGCGACGGTGCCGGTGTCTTCACCGGCAACCTGGGCGGTGTGGACTTCAACAACTTCGCCGGCTTGCAGTACTTCAGCGTGCCGGTGACCGCCGAGATCCCCGAGCCCGCTTCGCTGGTGCTCGTTGGTTTGGCGGCCGTTGCCGCGACCGCTCGTCGTCGCAGCTAAGGGCGGTTGTGAAGCGTTGAAACGATAGATTGATTAACGACGACCCAACAGCCTTGCCGCCGCTCCCTTGCTCACGGGGCGGCGGCCGGGCGGGTCGGATCCGCGGAGCGCGTGAGCAATCGACAAAGATTATTGGAGCACTGAGATCATCGGAGCAATTGGCCCTGAGCGCTGCGGACGAAGCGTAAGTCTTCCCCCCACCAGCGCCCGCAGCCAACGGCTTCGGCCCCCCGGCTGACCCCCTCACAACTTTTCCAAGCGACTCGTCAAGGAGCGATCATTCCCATGTCCCAGGTGCCTTTCTCTCGTCGGCCGCGCGGCTTCACGTTGGTGGAGTTGCTGGTGGTGATCGCCATTATTGGCATCTTGGTGGCGCTACTGTTGCCGGCGGTACAAGCCGCCCGCGAAGCGGCCAGGCGTTCACAGTGTGTGAACAATATGAAGAACGTGGGGCTGGCGTGCATTAACTACCACGACACGTACGGGAACTTCCCGATCAGTGTGTACCGCGCCAACGAAGAGCGGGATATCGCCAACAATTACATTGGACCCCCCGGTGGTTCGTTAGATCGCGCTTCAGGAGGCACGGGATACACCGGCGCCGGGTGGATTTCGCAAGTGCTGCCCTACTTAGAAGAGCAGGCGCTGTATGAACAGCTCAAGCCAGGCTTTGACGCCGGAAACTTTACTGCTGCCGGGCAGGGTAGAGGCATGGGGCTGCGCACTATACGTGAAGCGATGGGTCGCCAACTTAATGTTTTGACCTGTCCTTCGGATGAGTCGTCGCGTCCTAGCGAAGAGCAATGGTATTTCGTCGGCTCCCTAGTGGCGACGACTAGCTACAAAGGAAATATTGGTGATTCCATACTAGCTGAAGTCCCAGGCGACTTGATGGGGTACGACGGTTCTACAGCAGCTGCGTTTATTGACCCCAACTTTCACACGTACACTTCTGTAGGCTCTCCCAACTCGCACAATACCGTAGATTGCAACGGTGTACTCTTCCGTAACAGCTACTTCAGACCTGTATCTTACCGTAATGTCACGGACGGCAGTTCCAACACATTCCTAATAGGCGAGAACGTCGTCTCACAAGATTTTCACTCCGCAGCTTATTTCGCCGACGGTGATTGGGCGACATGCGGGATTCCTCTAAATAGATTCGACTACATATCTACGCCTGAAGAGTTGCAGGACGATCCAAATCCACACCGTGGGTTTAAGAGTTTACACCCGGGCGGCGCCAACTTCGCTAGATGCGATGGTTCAGTTAGCTTTGTTATTGAATCTGTTAGCACACCAATCTATCGCTCGCTCTCGACGCGGGCCGGCGAAGAAAATTTCGGCTCCGAGTGAAGAACGATTAGAATCCATAGCAAATAACCGATTGACAAGACATTAGTAACTATAGGGTGTCAATAGGAATGAGTTTTATTGCCACAAGACCTCGCACTATTGCAATTCTCTTGGTAGCGGCGCCTTTACTGCTAACAGGTTGCGGAGGGCCTTTCGACGCCACGTTGTCCGGAAAGGTGATGTTGGATGGTCAGCAGATAGCGGGGGGCAACATGATGTTCGAGCCACAGTCCGCCGAAGGGACTACTGCTTACGCAAAGATTACCTCAGCAGGTGAATATGTAGTTCAGACAGGCCGTGAGTTTGGGCTAAAGCCCGGTTCTTACAAAGTATCTGTAGTTTCCAGGGAGAAGCCTACCGAGCGCACAGGTCCCGATGGTGGTCCACCGCCCCCTGGGAAGCTGATAACACCGAAGTGGTATCAGACAACTAACACTTCTGATTTAGTAGTCGAAGTTGAGCCAGGACGAAATAAGAAAGATATCGAACTCACCTCCACCCCCCCCGACGGTTGGCAAGAGAAGCAGGCCGCTGGGGCTAATCGACGGCGGCGTTAACACCAGTCCCGCGCCCGGCGTCAGGAAGGCGACCGCTCGTGAAGCGAACCCACAACCAGAGTTTTCAAACGTTTCGATTCGCCTCAGGGCGTATCGCTGCCCGTGGTACCGACTCTGCCGCAGGCGACCAGCGACGCTCCTGCAGCGACAACAGCCCCCCTCGAACACTCAGAACTGAGCAGCCAGGCAACCGTGCGTATCCCGTCATCGCCTCTCTTCGCCAACCACGCCGAGACCCTTAAGCGGGCTCTGCTACACGGTTGCGCGCTGATCGCCGCCCTGGCCGGGCAGGCCGCCACCGCCCAGGACGTCTCGGCCGAGCCGATCCTGCAGATCTTTGAGAGCAAGTGGGAGACGATCGACTCGCGCATGGCGGACATCTTCATGGCCGGCTACGGCCGGCTGTGGCTGCCGCCGCCGCAACGCGCCGACTCGGGCGGGCTCTCGGTCGGTTACGACGTGTTTGACCGTTTCGACCTGGGCAAGCCCCGCAACGAAACGCTGTACGGCACCGAGGCCAAGCTGAAGGCCCTGGTGAACGAGTCGCATCAAGCCGGCCTGCGGGTCAACACCGACTTCATCATCAATCACAACGGCTTCAGCGACAACAACACGTTCGACAATCAGGGGACCGTCACCACGGCCGACGATGTGACGTTCGTCCAGTCGGGCGGCTACCCGGGCTTTGTGTCGCAGCTGCCGGGCTTGCCTAACGGCGAGTACCACGCGCAGCAGTCGGTCGATAGCAATCGGTTCGATGGCCGGCTGGCGGGGCTGATCGACATCGATCAGGACATCCAGCTCCAGTACGTCCGCCATCCGATCGATCCGAGCAACCCGCAGAACATCCCGGCGGGAACGGCGGGCATCTTCGGTCGCGGCCCGGCTAACGTCGCTACGCCGAGCAACGCGCGGTTCTATCCGGATCAGGCGCTGGGCGGGGCGACCTACTTCGACCCGACGATCGGCCAGAACGTCACGCTCTATGACTACAACACGGCCGACCCGCTCGCCGGGGATCCGGTGCTGGAAGACTCGGTCGACCTGATCATGCGCAACGCGCGGTGGATGATCCAAGAGATTGGCGTCGACGGTTTCCGGTTAGACGCGGTGCGCCATTTCGATCAAGCCGTGCTCAACGAGTTCGATCGCGCAGTGTTCCGGGCGAAGCAGACAACGCTGCTCGACGGCTCGCCCGACCATGCGTTCTCGTTCCTTGAGACCGGCGGCGATAACGACCTGAATTATCTGCAGGGGTTCATCCGCAAGGACATCAACAACGCCACGAACAACGTCGGCGGCAACCGCGACGCGCTCGATTTTAATCTGTTCTTTGCGATCAAAGATAACCTCTCGGCGAACGGTTTTGCCAACGACTGGCGGAACATAAAGAACCGCAGCATCGACGGCCACGACGAGGGCTTCGCCAACAACGGCAGCCAGGGCGTGTCGTTCGCTCGCAGCCATGACGACGGCCCTTCGTACCTGGACAACGTCGCGCACGCCTATCTGCTGATGCGACCGGGCAACGCGATCGTGTACATGAACGGCAAGGAGTTCGGCGAGGGGCGTGACTTCCCCCAAGATGGCCGGGGCGACGCGCTGGGCGGGTTGTATGGCGATCAGATCACCACGCTCGTGAATCTGCGCAACACGCACGGCCGCGGCAACTACGCCGATCGCACACCGACCGCCGACCAGAAAGAGCTGCTCTTCTACGAACGCGAGAACTCGGCCCTGGTGCTGCTCAACAACCGGGGCGACGCCGGATATGACGAGCGCCTGGTGCAGACCGCGTTTGCCCCCGGCACGCGGCTCAAGGAGCTGACCGGCAACGCCGAGAACGCCTCGATCGACCCGAACGACGAGCTCGCCTCGTTTGTCGTGGTGGACGCCAACGGTCGGGTGACGGTCCGCGCGCCGCGGAACAAGTCGCTCGACAACGCGACGATGACCGAAACGGAGCACAAGTCGGGGTACCTGATCTACGGCCTCGCGGGGCCCGAGGGGCAGATGCGGCTGACCGACGTTGCCGGAGCCGACCTGACGCAGGTGCTGCCGGGCTCGACCCCCGTCGCGGGTCAGGGGGGACCGATGGGCCCCTCGGATAACTTCTTCAACGGCCGCACGCGGCTGACGGACATCACCGTGGTGACCGACGACGCGTTCAAGCTGCGGCTCCAGACCACGCCCGTTTCGGTTGGTGGCGTGCGCGACGTGCACGCCGACGGCGACTTCGCCCAGTTCCGCATCAACGGCGGCATCGACGCCAACGGCAACGGTGTGGTCGATAGCGTCACGCCCGGCGCGGTGTCTTACGGCTTTGAGAATTTCACCGGCGTTAACAGCCCCGGCTTCTTCAACAGCGGCACGGGCGTTTATGAGCAGACGATCGACACGACGGCGCTCGCCGAGGGCGAGCACTACCTGACCGGCCGAGTCTATCGTCATCGCAACCCCGCGACCAACAACGGCACGCCCGGCACCGAAGGCGACGGCGGCCCGGCCCTCTACACCGACTTCCGCGAGGTGATCTATGTCGATCGACTCAAGCCGGAGGCAGAGGTGCTGAGCTT
The DNA here is from genome assembly GCF_007859815.1 of Botrimarina hoheduenensis. Classification (GTDB taxonomy): domain Bacteria; phylum Planctomycetota; class Planctomycetia; order Pirellulales; family Lacipirellulaceae; genus Botrimarina; species Botrimarina hoheduenensis. The sequence goes on from NZ_SJPH01000001.1 coordinate 474,242, forward strand.
CCAGCCGTTCACCAGCTCGCCGAACAATCTGGACGACCGCGATCTGATTGTGGGCTCGACCGATGGCACGGCCGACAACATGCACGTGTTCCTCGACCTGCCGGCGGGCATGTCCGATGCGCAGGTGTTGCAGATGGCCCTCAACGGCGTGAACGACGCCGGCGAGTACGACGCGGACCAGTGGATCTACGGTTTCTTTGACGTGACCACCGGCAACCACGCCGTGACGATCGTCACGTTTGAGCAGACGGGTAATTCAAACGTGCAGCGCTTTGGCGGCGTATGGACCACCACCAGCCAAGGCCTGGGCCTGGGCGACCTGGACGCGGACGGCCTGCTGGAAGTGAGCGACATCTCGGGCCCCGGCGGCTTCGAACAGGTGCTCGCCAGCAACAACGCGCTGTTCGACGCGGCGGCTGACGTGACGGCCGACGGCCGCATCGACACCCGCGACCTGCTCGAGCTCGGTCCCGAGCTGGTGGCGCTGGGCGGCTCGGCGGCGGTGCTGGCTGAATACAGCAGCGCGCTGCTGCGGAGAATCGATCTGAACGGCAGCGGGCAGACCAACGCCGATGACTTGGCCGCGCTGTACACCAACCTTGGATCGACCGATCCGCTTTACGACCTGAACGTAGACGGGGTCGTGGACGTGACCGACGCCCAGCTGCTTGTCGGTGACTTTGCCCGCACCGTGCCGGGTGACTTCAACCTAGACGGCAGCGTTGACGTAGCGGATTACACCCTGTGGCGAGACAACCGCGACACCGGCGGACGGCTGGCTGACGGCGACTTCGATGGCGACGTGGACACCGACGACTACACGGTTTGGGCCACGGCGTTCGGCTTCCAGCGGGGTGCTTACAGCGCCCCGGCGCTGGCCGTGCCCGAACCCGCCACGGCTTTCTTGGCGGCCCTGGCTGCGGTGCTGAGCACCCCGCGTCAACGGCGCTCACGCACCTTAGTTCCACACTGATTTACACCGCTTTCCTTTCGACTCTGGCAAACGCACCCCCAACGACCCACCCCCCACCCCAAGCAACGGCAACGACGGAGGAATTCTATGAAGACGTTTTCATTACTGAGTGCCCTAGCGGCACTCCTGGCGACAACCGCCGCGATGGCACAACCGAGCATCGATGGCTCGATCCTCGGCGATCAGGCGTTTTACGGTGCCGCGCTCTCGACCCAGACGACCCAGACCCAGTTCGGCGACAACTCGAGCGACGACCCGATCGTCACCGCCTCGGGCGGCTCGGAGATCAACCAAGTCTTTGGCCGAGTGTTCAATAACCGCCTTTATGTGATGATCACTGGCAACCTGGAGACCAACTTCAATAAACTCGAAGTGTTTATCGACTCGGTCGCGGGGGGCGTGAACACCATCAATGGTGCCAGCTTGCCGGCCAGCGTGGATGGTTTCTGCTGCGGTCAGTCGAACCCGAACGTTCCCTCCACCGACGGTGCGCTGCAGCGGATGGACGGCTTGACCTTCGACGCCGGCTTCAACGCCGACCGTTACTTCACGTTCAGCAACGGCAGCGAGCGCGTTCGGCCCACCGGTCCGACGGCGCGCAACTTCTGGGCGATCAACGCCAGCTACGCCGACTTGACGGCGGGCACCGCCGGTACGAAGCAAGCGTTGGGCATCCAGACCGCTCCGCGCGGACTGCCCCAGGTGCTCCGCAACCCGATGGACTACAACGGCGACGGCGAAGTCAACCTGCCGGACTACACGGTGTGGCGTGACAACCTTGCCGCCACGGGCGTTGGTTTGTCGGGCGATGGCAACGGTGACGATGTCGTCAACCAGACCGACTACGACAACTGGGTTTCGAACTTCGGTGCCGACGCCTCGCTGACCGGTGCCAACTTCGTACCGACCTTCGACTTCCAGGTGACTGAGCAGCAGCTTGCCGCCGGTAATGTGCTGCCCGGCTTGGCGCAAGGCCAGTTGATCGATCGCACCTACGCTCTGGGTGCCGGTGGTTGCACCGATGACAGTGGCGCTGGCTGCGCGGCCCCTGAGCTGGAGTTTGTGCTCGACGTCGCCCCCGGCGATGCGACGAATGCGAACAACCATCGCAAGTTCAACAACACCATCGGGCTACAGCTCGGTTTCGACAACAGCAACATCGCGGGCGTCACGGGCGGCACCGCCGACCCGGCTGCTGGCGAGGCGGAGTCGGCCACGACCGGCATTGAATTCAGTGTGCCGCTCTCGGCCCTAGGCAACCCGACCGGCGCTATCAAGCTGCTGGCTTTCGTTAACGGCACAGGCCACGATTTCATCTCGAACCAGTTCTCGGGTGCCGGCAATCTGGGCGATCCGATGCTGTTCCTGGACCGCAGCAACCTGGGCAGCGCACTGTTCAACGACGGGATCGACCCGCCGCTGTTCACGATGGCCGACATGCCCGGCGACCAGTTCGTGACGATTGCGCAAGGGCCGGTATCGGCGGTTGCTGTGCCCGAGCCGGCCACGGCGCTGCTGGTGATGGTCGGCGTGGCGGGACTTGCCACGCGCCGCCGTTGATCGCGGCCACCCGGCCTGATCGAGAGATGCTTTTGACTGTGAGTTCACTGGAGTCATGAAACCGATGGGGCGACCCGACAAGATGTCCGAGTACGCGAAGATCGCCGGGGCTACGCCTTGTGCGCGGCGGTTGGAGCGTGAGTACGGCCTCGTGGACTCTGGCGGCAAGGAGCGCTGGGGGAAGCCCTTCGGGGCAGCCCGCAGCCAGCCGGCCTCATCGGTTCTGACTCTTGCGAAGTGTCTCGTTGTGCGTGGTGCGGGGAGCGTCGCACCACGCATGACGCCTGTCCTTTTCTTGTTGTTGGTGGGAATATTTGTCGGATTGATCTCCGTCGGCGGCGAGGCGCGGGGTGAGCGGACCCCCGCCGCCGCCAGCGAAGGCACCACGGACAAGCTCACCCCCGAGCAGACGGTTCCCTCGTGGGCGGCCGACGCGATCTTTTATCAGCTCTTTCCCGAGCGCTTTCGTAACGGCGACACCTCGAACGATCCGACGCGCGAGTCGCTCGAATTTCCGGGGAACGTTGGCGAAGACTGGGCCATCACCCCCTGGACCAGCGATTGGTATGCCCGGGCCGATTGGGAGCGCGCGCGCGGCGATCACTTCTATGACGACGGCGTGTTCGACCGCCGCTACGGCGGTGACCTGCAAGGGGTGCTCGACAAGCTCGATTACCTGCGCGATCTGGGGATCAACGCCATCTACTTCAATCCGGTGTTCTACGCCCGGTCATTGCACAAGTATGACGGCAATTCGTTTCATCACGTCGATCCGCACTTTGGGCCCGATCCGGCCGGCGATTTCGCGATGATGGCCAACGAGTCGCGTGATCCCCGCACCTGGTGTTGGACCGCGGCCGACAAGCTCTTCTTTAAGGTGGTGGCCGAAGCACACGCGCGGGGTATCCGTGTCATTATCGACGGAGTGTTCAATCATACGGGTCGCGGCTTCTTTGCCTTTGAGGACCTGCTGAAGAAGCAGAGCGCGTCGGAGTACCGCGATTGGTACGTCGTTCAGGCGTTCGATAACCCGGCAACCCACGACGACGAGTTTCAGTACAAGGGCTGGTGGGGCGTGATGACCCTGCCTGAGTTCGCCAATAACGCGGCGGGCGACAACCTGCACGATGGTCCCAAGCAATACATTTTCGACGCCACACGGCGGTGGATGGACCCCAACGGCGACGGCGATCCGCGCGACGGTATCGACGGTTGGCGGCTCGACGTGGCGGTGGAAGTCCCGATCAAATTCTGGCAAGAGTGGAATCAACTGGTCCGCGCGTCGAATCCCGAGGCCTACACCGTCGCCGAGCACTGGGAAGACGCGGCCGGCTTTCTCGAAGACGGTGGCTTCTCTTCCACCATGAACTACTACGGCCTGGCTTGGCCCGTGAAGGGTTACCTCATTGACGGGGCCCTTTCTCCGAGCGACTTCGGCCGGATGCTGACCGAAAGGCTCCGCGATTATCCGCGCGCTCGGCAGTACGGGCTGCTGAATCTGGTGGATTCACACGACACGGATCGGGTCGCGTCGATGATCGTCAATGCCTCGACCACGCGTCCTTACTTGCGACCTGATCGCTACGACTACGACGTGTCGGAGCGGGTTTCGCCACGCAGCTGGGAGGGCTATCAGATCCGCAAACCGACCGTTTACGAGCGGCGGCTGCAGCGGATGATTGGCGTGCTCCAGGCAACGATGGTCGGCTCGCCGATGATCTACTACGGGACCGAAGCGGGCATGTGGGGCGGCGATGACCCCGACGATCGTAAGCCCATGGTCTGGCCCGATCTGCGCTACGACGGTCATGCGGCCGATCCGATGGATCGTGAAACTGATGCCGCACGGGTCGCGTTCGATCACCAGCTGATGCGGTTCTATCAGGCGGCCTTCGCCATGCGGAAAGCGCATCCCGCGCTGCGGAGGGGCGAGTTCGAGATCGTTTCAACCGATGACGCGGCCAGCGGGCTTGTCTATCGCCGCTGGGATGATGAAGAAACACTGCTGATAGTGATGAACCGGGGCGACGAGTCCTGGACGGTCGAGATCGCAGGCGATGCACACAGCGGGCACGGTGCCTGGAGCGAGGTCTTTACCGCTTCGGGCAGACCCGATCGTGTGAAACTTGAGCAAGCAGAGGGGGCCTTACGGGTAACACTTCCGGGTCGTGAGGCGGTGGTATTGCAGCGTGCCTCGGAGGCTCCCGATGTGGCGGCAAGCGGGCGTCCGGCGGTTCGCTAATAGCTGACCCCCGATGGCAGAGGCCAGGAGTCACTCTGGCGTGCCGTGTGATCCTGGAAAGGCGATGGCCTGATGAAGCGTGCGGTTAACGATGCGTCGAGTCCCGCTGGGGCCCGCCCGACTTTGCCGCTCACTTGCTTGTATCATCGCCTTGCGTATCTGGCGTTGCTGCTGCTTGCCACCGGTTGTGCCCTGGAGGGGCCCCCGCAAACAACGGTAGTGCTCTGGCATCAGATGCGTCCCGGCGATCGGGCGGTTCTGGCCGAACGCCTCAGGCTCTTCGAGAAAGACAATCCGGGCGTCACGGTCCGCGAGGTCTACAAGGAAACCGAAGAGCTGCGGAGCGGACTCGAGTCGGCCGTGCTCGTGGGCCGCGGCCCCGATATCGTTTATGGCCCCGCCGATACCGTGGGGGTTTACGCCGAGATCGGTGCGCTGCGAGACCTGCGTCCCTGGATCGATGAATCGGAGCGGGCTGACTTTGATCCGCGGGCCCTCATCTACGGTTCGTTTGCTCCCCCGGGCGATGCCCCTCCCGATGAGCGTGCTGGCCCTCCCGCAGAAGACAACGGCTCCGGCGAAACCAAAGCGGAAGCGCAGAATGCGGACACGCGTCCGCTGCTGCTGGTGGGGGATCGATTCGGCAATCACTTAGCGTTGGTTTATGACCGACGCCTGATCCCTACCCCCCCGCGCACCACCGACGAGTTGCTCGCACTAGCGAAGCAAAACACCGTCGATGAGAACGGCGACGGGCGTCCCGAGCGCTACGGTTTGGTGTGGAACTACACCGAACCGTTTTTTGTGGTGCCCTTTCTAACCGGCTACGGAGCTTGGGTTTTCGACGAGCAGCGCGCCGCACGAGGTGAGTTTGTCCCCACGCTTGATACGCCTGAGGCGCGCGAGGCGTACGCCTTTGTGGCTTCGCTCCGTAACGAGCACGGCGTGCTGCCGCTTTCCGCCGACTACAACACCGCGAGCGAGTTGTTCCGCTCGGGTAAGGCGGCCATGCTGATCGATGGCGATTGGAGCTGGGCGGGGCATCTTGCCGCCGATGAGATCGAGGCCGCGGTGGCCCCGTTGCCCGATGTATCGTCAACGGGGCTGCCAATGTCACCGATGGTGGCGGCCAAGGGCTATAGCATGAGTGTCGCGGCGACCGGCGACCGTGAAGAGGCGGCGGGGCGGGTGATCCGTTTCCTCACGAGCGAGGCGACGCAGCGCGCGTTCTTGGAACGGCAGAAGGTGCTTCCCTCGCGGCTGACGATCCGCGAAGAGGCCGCCCGCCAGAGCGATCCGATCCTCGCCGCTTCGCTTGCTCAATTGGAGCGGGGGCGCGCGATGCCAACCTCGCTTGAGATCCGTGCGGTCTGGGACGCGATGCGACCGCCCTACCAGCGGATCATGGGGGGCGACGCCACGCCGGCCGAGGCGACCGCGCAGATGCAGGCCTCGGCGATCGCCAAGATCGCGACTCTCAAGAGCGACGTGCGGCCCGACGCCTCGGTGTGGGTGGTGCGGATCGGCGGCGTCGGACTGCTCGCGGCCTTGGTGTGGGGGCTTGCGGGTTGGTACCGCCGGCTTCGCCAGGATTTTCCCACCAACCGATTGGCGTACGCGTTGGCGGCCCCCGCGATGCTGCTGATTTTTGTCACGGTGGTCTTTCCGCTGGCGTACAACGTCGTGCTCTCGTTCTCGAACATGTCGTTGCAGAATTTCCGAGAGTGGCAGGTCGTGGGGCTGCAAAATTATTGGAACGCCTTCAGCGGTGCCGACGCGAAGAACTTTTGGCCCGTGTTTCTTAAGACCGTCTTTTGGACGGTGATCAACGTGAGCTTTCACGTTGCGATCGGCGTATTTCTGGCCGTGATGCTGCACGGGCCCGTCATCGGCAAGAGCCTCTACCGCATCTTGCTGGTGATCCCCTGGGCCGTGCCGGCGTACATTACCGCGCTCACTTGGCGGGGGATGTTCGACGCCGAGTTTGGAGTCGTCAATCAGTTGGTGCGCTCCATGAATGCTTGGCTGCCGAGCTGGCTCGACCTGCCGACGATCAACTGGCTGACCGAAGCAGGGCCAGCGTTCGCGGCGTGTATCGTTGCTAACGTGTGGCTCGGCTTCCCCTTCATGATGGTCATCACGCTCGGCGGCTTGCAGGGCATCCCGCAAGATATGTACGAGGCCGCGCGTATCGACCGGGCCACGCGCTGGCAACAGTTCTGGAACATCACCGTGCCGATGCTCAAGCCGGTGTTGCTACCCGCGATCGTGCTGGGCAGCGTCTGGACCTTCAACAATCTCAATGTGGTGTGGCTGGTCTCCAACGGCGGTGAGCCGGCCGATCAGACCCATATCCTGGTGAGCTACGTCTACAAGGCGGTCTTTAATCTGTACCAGTACGGGTACGGAGCCGCGTTATCAATGATCATTTTTGCCATGCTGCTCGCTTTCTCAGCCGCGTTTTTGAGGCAGACCAAAGCAGCGGAAGGCGTCTAGGCGCGAGCCCCCCATGCAATCCGGAGTACGCGAACCCTGGCTTCTCACCACAGCGCGGCACGCGGTGCTGCTGCTGTTTGTCGCGGTCAGCTTGTGGCCGGTGATGGACGTGATCTCGATCTCGCTCCGACCAGGCGATCGGCTCCGCTCGACCGAGTGGCAGCTGATTCCCGAGAACGCCACGCTCGATTCCTACCGCCAGCTGTTCACCGAGCAGCCTTTCTTGCGGTGGATGGGCAATTCATTGCTGGTTTCTTTGGCGGTGACAGCGACCGGCGTGGCAGTCGCGGCGATCGGTGGCTACGCGTTCAGCCGTTTTCGGTTTGCCGGGCGGCAGGCGATGATGATCTCGATCCTGACCACGCAGATGTTCCCCGCAACTATGCTGTTGCTGCCCCTGTATCTGATGATCGCGAAGCTGGGGCTGGTCAATACGTTCCTGGGGTTGGGCGTGTTTTATGTGTCGACCGCATTGCCGTTCTGCGTCTGGCAGATGAAGGGCTTCTACGATACGATTCCGCCCGCGCTGGAAGAGGCGGCCCGGATTGATGGCTGCACGCGGTGGCAGTCTTTCACCAAGGTGATCCTGCCTCTCGCGACCCCCGGTCTGGTTATCACGGCGCTGTTCAGCTTTATGAGCGCTTGGAGCGAGTACTTGGTCGCTGCACAGGTGCTACAGGATTCGGACATGTTCACCTTGCCGTTGGGTTTGAAGAGCTTTCAAGCCAGCATGAGCACACAGTGGGGGCTTTACGCCGCGGCATCGCTCCTTGTAAGCCTGCCTGTCGTGATGGTCTTCTTGGTATTGAGTAAGCACCTTGTGAGCGGGCTGACGGTTGGCGGAGTCAAGGAATGAAACGCATCCCGTACGGACACCCGCTCATAGGCATCAGAAAAAGTTGCACGGATGGCAGGACTCTTTGACGGCACGCCGCTCGAGCGGCCGGTTCGTTGCGAAGAGTGTGGGCAGCTGGTCCAGTCCTGCGTTTGCCCGCCGAAGGTGGCACCGCAGCCCCCAGCGGAGCAGCAGCACCCGCGTGTGCGCAGGGAGCGACGCCGCGGCAAGTGGACGACAGTGATTGCCGGGCTCACCTTGCCGAAGGAAGAGCAGAAGGCGCTCCTCAAACAGCTTCAGGCTGAACTGGGCGTCGGTGGCGGTGTCTCGGAGGGCGAGCTCCTGCTGCAAGGGGACCATCGTGACAAGGTCGTCGAACGCTTGCGCGGGCGAGGCTACCAAGCCAAGTCATCGGGCGGATAAGAGAGCGCCTCGGTAAGATTTTTCAGTTTTCGACGGCACCCTCTCGCAGAACGTGGGTTGTAAGAGAACGCCTCGGAGGTCTTCGGGGCGGTTCTCGCGAAGCTGAGGGTTTCTCGTGCTCAAGTGTCCGCCTCGCAAAATTGTGTGTGCCGTTCTTGCCCTCGTCGGGATCGCTGCGGTCGTGGTGGCCCAACGCCCGTGGGCGCGTCGCCACACGGCCACGATGGCGCAGCCGCTTGAGCTGATCGTGGCCGATCAAGCCCCGCCGGTCGACGGAAGGGTCGAAACTAGCCAATCAAACGAGGTCCGAGAGGTCCAGTCCAACGGTATTCCCGAACACCGGGTGGGACGGTTTCCCAACCCTGGTAATCCCAACACGATCCGTGCGCAACGGCACCGCTTCAACGTGCCCCTGAATCCGCGGATAGCTCCTCGAACCACTCGCATCGGCGAACGGGGGCGACGGGTGTTCGGGGTGGCAGTGAACGGCGTGACCTTCGATCCGGGAACGGCGGAGGTTTGGCAGGGCAACCATCGCTCCGGATGGAACTACGAGGCTTTGGGAGGGGCGATCCCACTGGGCATCGACGAGAACCACGCCCACGTTCAGCCGACGGGCAAATACCACTACCACGGTTTGCCAACCAAACTGCTCGAGGAAATTGGCGTGTCAGCCGAGGCGCACTCGCCCTTGGTTGGCTGGGCGGCGGACGGCTTCCCAATCTATGCGCTGTACGGTTACGCCCATGCCGCGGATGCGGGCTCGGCGATCCAAGAGGTTGCTTCGAGCTACCGCCTGCGATCGGGCGAACGACCGGGAGGGGACGAGCCCACCGGGCCCTACGATGGTGCCTTCGTACAGGATTACGAATATGTCCCCGGGCTCGGCGATTTAGATGAGTGCAACGGTCGGCACGGGGTGACGCCCGACTTCCCCGCCGGGACTTACGCGTACTTTCTGACCCGTGGTTGGCCCGTGGTGCCCCGCGTCTTTCGGGGCGATCCGGCGCTGCTGCATTAGCGGCACCGACCGGTTCACACCTTCTGCTGCCCTGTACTTGGGGTCGTCTGGTGGGGCAGGCCAGCGTCATCAGTCGCAGGCGTCGGAGCGGGTGCTGCAGGAGCAGTTGCTGCTGGCGAGGGGGCTGTCGGCCTTGCCCGAGACGCCGCTTTTTCTAACAGGCGGAGGAGCGCCTTAGGGGTTCCCCCAGTTTCTTCCTGCTCAACGGCGATGCGGATCGCCCGCAGGTACTCGCTCATCAGGTGATCGCTGAAGTGATCGATGCGCCAGCGACGCAGGGTGCGGACAAAGCCCCACCAGCGATCGCGGGCTTTAAACAGCCCGGAGACACTCGAGATCCGCCCGCGCCGGTTCAGGTAGATCTCAGCGCCAGAGTGCCGATAACCCATCCAACGGGGCGGCACGCGTGGCACGATGTCGTTGTTGTTCACCCACCGATAGTACGGGAGGTCCACGTGGTTGACGTAGCGCTTGTCTCCAACACGCGGCGCGCCGAAGGTGAAGACCGCCTCCGGGTTCGAGCGGATGTGCGACAGATAGCAGCGCCCCGCACAGATGGCGGTCATCGCGCCCCCGAGCGAATGCCCCGTGAACCACAGGGTGCGCTCATTGCTCACTAGCGCCTGCTCCAGCCGGGGCCAGAGGTCGTCCACTTCGCGTTTGAAGCCGCGATGCACTCGGCCGATCGTTTCGGCGGCGTCGGTCAAGGCGTTTATGTCAGCGCGAATGTCGTTCCATTCGTGCGGCTCCGTCCCCCGGCAACAGACGACGGCGTCCTCGTCGCCGCCAAAGATGTACGCCTGCGCGCCATCACGATCGTAGAACCGCACCTCGGGCAGACCAACCTCTTCTGCCAGTTGACCGGCGATATCGCGGTTAAAATAAGCGGCGCGCGACAGCTCAGCAAAGAGCAACGACTTTTCTAGAAAACTCAGATCCGAGATCCCCCGACCGGCAAGCCGAGTGATCGAGGGGAGCTTCTTGTGATCGGGGAGCGGCTCAAACTGCTTGGGCTGGGGCAAAGCCACGCGGTTGGCTCCTGCGGTGTGGGGAGAGGGCCAGCGGTAGTTTCCACACACCGAATCTAGTGGGCCGGACAGCTGTGCTCAAGCGAACCGGCTGTCAGACGATCGCTGTTCAGTCGTTGGCCTGCGCACCCGCTGCGGAATCAGTCAAGGCTTCGGGCCAGCGAACTTGTGCGGCGCGAAACGCCGCGGGGTCGTTGCCAGAGGCGCGACGGGCTGCTTCTTGCAGCTGTTCACGCAGTGGTTCCGAGAGCTGGCCCCGGCCGGGGGCGGCTCTCTCGACGTACCATGGACCCGAATGCGCCAACTGCAACCGATCTTCGGCGGTCGTGATCGCGCGGATCGCGAACCAGCGGTGCTTGCTGATCTCGAGCGGCGGAAGCTTACCTCCCGCCGCCGACCATTCGGCCAACCGCACCGTCATCACCATCTCGCCGTCGGCGACCACCTCCAGATAGTCCACGGTCTCTCTGGTAGCCAGATTTAGCCCGATGAGCACTTCTAGCGGCCTATCGGGCGCGGTCTCAAACGAACCGCCAGGCTGAAGCCCCTCGGCAGTTGGGCGCAACAACGGGCCGTTGCTCACGACAACCTGCCCCAGCTCGACCGCCGTCCAGAAATCCGCCAGGTCATCGGCAGGGGCACCGCGTGTCCAAGTGCGCTGGTCGCCGAGCGGGCGTTCGATGCGGGCGGCCTTTTTCTTGTTTGTAAGCGGTGCGATTCCCGAGCCGCTGCCGGCCAGCGGAGGCAACGGCACACCAGCGTTCAGCAGATCGTAGTAGGTCCGCAACCGATCCTGGCCGGCTTGATTGTCGGCCGATGCTGTACCGTCCAGTAGCCAAACGGCGTCGAGCGCTTCAACAGCGGCCCACAGAAGCAGATCGGAACTATCGAGCGTCGCGACGATGCGCCAACCGCTTTGGCGGGCGGCGGCAAGCCGCGTGGCAACTTGCTGGGAGAGATTGGGCAAATCGTCGGCGGTGAGCGCTTGATCGACCGCGTAAAGCCAGCATGTGCCCTCCGGTCCGTGCCACCAAGCTACGATCGGCGCGGTGTCGTTGCTGCGAGACTTATCCCCAAGGCGGTCGTCTACCGCTTGCCAGCCCTCAGGTCCGCCCCAGTGTGTCAAGCAAGAAGCGTCGCTGAGGCGTTCGGCCCGCAGGGCGATCGCACGGTCTGCCGGGGCCCGCTGACACTGCGGGTCGAACGCTACCCACCCTTCTTCGGCCAGATTGGCGAAGCGGCGGGCCTCGATTCGTTCGCTGTCATCGGCGTAGCGATCGATCTCGAAGTGGCCCGCTTGGGTGCGGTACTCGGGCCCTGGATCGACCAAAAATCGGTAGGCTCCGCGGCGGAGGCCCAGTTCGGTCCGCCCCTCGAGATAGGCGTGATCGCCCAAACCGGCTTGGCCCCAATCGCGGGAGCGGACGGTCCGCCCGCGGGCGTCCCGCAGCTCAATCCGGACCGGCAGGGGCTCGCTTGTTACGGAATCGACCACTTCCAGGGTCAGCACCCCGTCCGGCCGTCGCGCCGCGGCTGGACCGGGGCCGAGTGTCACGGCAAGAACCAGGACCGCTAAATTTCGTAGTGATAGGGGCCTCTTCATATGTGTAGAGCCTAGCATGCGCAGCGGGGTGCCCGTTCCCCTGGTGCGATCACTCGATAGACTAAGACTGTTCGTTAGAAACCGTGCGATCCAACCCGAACTCGCCCCCGATGGCCCGCGACCACTACGAAGTCCTTGGAGTCGCCAAAGGGGCCAACCAAGAAGAGGTCCGTCGCGCCTATCGCGAGCTCGCCCGCAAGTACCACCCCGACCTCAACCGGGACAATGCGGACGCGAAGAAGAAGTTTCAAGAGGTTCAGGTCGCGTTCGAGGTGTTGAACGATCCCAAGAAGCGTGAGCAGTACGACCGCTTCGGACCGGCTTTTGAGCAGCACGGGGCAGGCGGCCCGGGAGGGTCTCCGTTTGGCGGGGGGCAGTCCTTTGATTTTGATCTGAACGATCTGTTCGGCGGTGTCGGTCGTGGACAAGCCGGCCGGGGCGCTCCGGGTGGCCAGGGGGGTTTTGCCGATCTCTTCAAGCATTTTGGCGGCGGCGATCCGCGCGGCCGTTCGGCCGCCGGGCGCGCACCGCAACGCGGCAGCGATATCCAGCATGCGATCACCGTCCCGTTTGCGACGGCCGTGTTGGGCGGTTCTGCTTCGCTCGCCTTGCAGCGTGAAGGTACCGGGACCGAAACGCTGAGCGTGAAGATCCCGGCGGGCGTCACGGACGGAAAAAAAATCCGCTTGCGGGGCCAGGGCGATCCCTCGCCCAACAATGGCGCGAGCGGCGACCTGCTGCTGACGGTCCATGTGGCACCGCACCCTTTCTATCGCCGTACCGGTAACCGGCTCGACGTGGTGGCACCGATCACCCTGGCCGAAGCGGCGCGCGGGGCTAAGATCGACGTCCCGACGCCCAAAGGAACCATCACGCTTACCGTGCCCCCGGGGGTCTCCAGCGGCAAGAAGCTCCGCGTTCGCGGACACGGCGTGCAGACGAGCGACAACCCCGGTGACTTGTTCGTCGAACTTCAGATCTTGCTGCCCGAAGCTCTTAGCCCGGCCGACGCCAACACGCTCGCAGAAATCGCCGATCGGTATACCGGGGAGCCCCGTAAGGAGCTCAGGTGGTAGCCGACCCTTCCGGCCGAGAGACGCATCGCGGCAAGTTCCCGCGCGCTAGCCGCTTGCTCCGCACCGCGGAGTTCGATGCAACGTTTGCACAGCGGCTGAGCGCCGGAGACGGCGTGCTGGTGATTCATGCCAAGCCCAGCGGCCTCGAACACCCTCGGCTGGGGCTCGTCGTGTCTCGCAAGGTAGGTAACGCCGTACGGCGAAATCGCTGGAAGCGGCTCTTGCGTGCCGCCTTTCGCCTGAACCAGCACAAGCTGCCCGCGATGGATCTGGTCTGCGTTCCCCGCCAGCGCGACGAACCGACGCTTTTGGAAGTGGCGAACTCGCTGACCCGTCTGGCCGACAAACTGCGGCAAAAATCAGAACGCCGGGCAGTCCCTCCTGCTTCTGGATCCGGCGAGGCGGTTCCACCACCGCAAACCGGATGCTAGCGAGCTTTCGGTTTCTGATCGCTGCGACAAACGCCTTGCTGCAGCTTGCGCTCCTCGGCGCGGTCCGCTGCTATCAGTGGTGGCTGAGCCCCGTCTTCGGCCAGGCTTGCCGCTACTCGCCCACATGCAGCAACTATGCCCTGCAGGCGCTACGGCGTTACGGGCCGTGGCGGGGCGGCTGGAAGAGCCTAACGCGGCTCTTGAGGTGCCATCCGTGGGGGGGAGGGGGCTCGGACCCGCCATGAGACCCACCATGAGGTCTGCTTGCACATTATTCCAGCGTAAGCGGGGCCCGGATGTTCTTGCTCCGGCAGCCAAGAATCTCTAACGTCCCGCGTCGCTGCGGCCGCACGGATGCGGATCGCACCCCCCGTTCTTGCCGCCAACTCGGAGCGTTCGTAGGCATGAAGCCGTTCGACGCCGTCCGCTGGATTTGCTTGCTGACTCTCCTGCCATCGGTGGGCTGCGCGATGCTCTCGCTGCGCGGCGGAAAAGAAACCGCCGAGCAGCTCGAAAAGCTGGGCGAAGAAGAAGGCACCCCGCTGATTTCCCGATACGCCCATCCGTATGGCATGGATTGGGTGAAGGTCGAGTCGGTGGGACTCGTAACGGGCCTGGACGGAACGGGTTCTGACCCCGTGCAATCGACGCAGCGTGCCACGCTGCTCGACGAGATGAACCGGCGTAAAGTGGATAAACCCAACGCGGTGCTCGCGTCGCCCACGACGTCGCTGGTGCTGGTGCGGGGCTTCTTGCCCCCCGGCGTGCAGAAAGGCGATCGGTTCGACGTTGAAGTCCGCACCACATCGCGTAGCGAGACTACCAGTCTGCGCGGCGGCCGCTTGCTGGAAGCCGACATGACCCAGCTCGCGGTGCTGGGCCAGCAGATCCGCGAAGGACACCTGTGGGCCCGCGCCGAGGGAGCCGTTCTGGTCGATCCATCGGCGGACGCCAGCGGCGACGCCCTAGCGACACGGGGCCGCGTGCTCAGCGGCGGTGTCTCTCTCCGCACACGCGATCTGGGTTTAATTGTGGGCAACAACCACGTCTCGGTGCGGATGACCCAATCGATCGCCAAAGCCGTAAACGAACGCTTTCAGGCCTACGAACGCGGACGCCAGATCGGTGTCGCCGAGGCCAAGAACGACGAGTTCATCAAGCTGCGTGTCCACCCACGCTACAAAGACAACGTTGGGCGTTACGTCCGTGTGGTGCGCAGCATCGCCCTGCAAGAGACCGCCACCGCGCGGATCGAGCGTGCCCAGCTGCTCAGCAAGCAGTTGCTAGACCCGCTTACCACTTCGCGTGCGGCATTGCGGCTCGAGGCAATCGGCGGCGAACTGGCCATCGCACCGCTGCTGAAGGGACTCGAATCAAAAGATCTTGAGGTGCGGTTCTACTCGGCCGAAGCCCTCGCTTACTTGGATCAAACCGCGGGCGTGAAAGCGCTCGCTGAGGCGGCCCGAGACGAACCCGCTCTACGTGTCCACGCTCTTGCCGCGCTAAGCGCTATGGATGACGTGAACGCCTACGACTCGCTCCGTTTACTGTTGTCGAGCAAGAGTGCCGAAACACGCTACGGTGCGTTCCGCGCCCTGCGGGCGATGAATGCCGGCGATCCGCTCATCCGCGGCGAAGAACTGGGCGGACAATTCGGATTCCACGTGCTGGATATCGAAGGACCGAAGATGGTCCACGTTACCCGCAGCCGCAGGCCCGAGATTGTGCTCTTCGGAGCGGGGCAGCAGTTTGAGCTGCCCATGGTGCTCGACGCGGGGACCGAGATACTCATTAACGGCATGACCCATAACGAAGTGGTTGTGACACGCATCACCGCTGGCGAAGCCGAGACCAAACGCCGCGTGGTGAGTGCGGACGTCGAAGAAGTGATCCGGGCGATTGTCGAGCTCGGAGGCGTCTATCCCGACGTGGTCCAAGCTCTGCAGCAAGCGAAGAACAGCGGTGCCCTGCCGAGCCGTTTCCGCGTGGATGCGATCCCCCGCGCGGGGCGCGAGATGGAGGCCGACGAGGAGTTGGCACAAGCCGCTTCTGACGGCTCGGCCGGAGAAGGTTCCGATATGACTGAACTCGACGACACGACCGCTCCCGGCAGTTATCGCGTCGCGACGCCTGTTCCCGACCTGTTTTCCAATCAGCGTTAGCCTGCCCGTTGGTGAGGCGTCGGTCGAGAGCCCGATATCAACGCCGCGTCTTGATGAGCGGTTGTCGAACGAGCCGCCCCGAACTCTGCCCCCCGTCCCAAGATGCTCAAGTCGCTGGAACTCGCCGGCTTCAAGAGCTTTGCGGACAAAACGCGCTTCGAGTTTCCCGCGGGCGTGACGGTGGTCGTCGGGCCCAATGGCTCGGGCAAGTCGAACGTCGTCGATGCGGTTAAATGGGTGCTCGGTTCTCAGAGCCCCAAGAGTCTGCGCGGGTCGGAGATGACGGATGTCATCTTCGGTGGTGCCGGGGAGCGCCGTCCCCTCAACGCGGCTGAGGTGACGCTCACCTTTGACAACCCCGAGCCGGGCGAGGGCGAGCGCCGCTGGTTTGATCTGGATGCGACCGAGGTCCGCCTCACGCGGCGCGTCTACCGCAGCGGCGAGGGCGAGTACCTGATCAACGGTAGGGCTTGCCGCTTGCGCGATTTTCGCGAGCTGCTCGCCGGTACCGGAGTCGGTGCCGGTTCGTACAGCATCATCGAGCAGGGACGGGTGGATGCGGCTTTGCAGGCTTCTCCGCAGGAGCGACGCAGCCTGTTTGAAGAGGCCGCAGGCATCAGCCGCTATCGCCTGAAAAAGCGTGAAGCCGAGCGACGGCTTGAACGGGTTGAGCAGAATCTAAAGCGGCTCTCCGACTTGGTGGACGAAGTTGAAGGCCGGCTGCGGCGAGTCCGCTCCCAAGCGGGCAAAGCCCAGAAGCATCGCGAGCAGACCCGCCGGCTACGTGAGGCGCGGACCGAGCTTGCGACCGCTGACTACGCGCGGCTGGTGGAGGAGGATCGTCGCCTCGAAGGGCAGCAAAGTCAGCTTCAGAGCCATGTCGCGCAGGCAGACAACGAGGTCCGCCGACTGAGCGAATCGCTCGCCTCGTTGCGCGATCCTCAAGAGGCCGAGTTGCAGCGTCGGAGGGCTGCCGACCAGGTCGCGTCTTGTCGTGAACGTGTCGGAAAAGCGACGGCTCGGATCGAAGACGCCACGCGCCGCCGCGGTGAAACGCTGCCCGCGGTTCTCCGTGCCCAGGCAGAGTTGTGCCGGCAACGAGCACAGCTTCAAGCGACCGTGGTTGACCAGCGTCGCGATGAAGCGGCTGCGGCGCAACGTGCTGCGGTCCAGGAGCAAGACCGATTACGGCAGAAACTTGCGCAACTAGCGAGCCGTTCACGCCGCGTTGGAGAGCTGCGTGAGCGGGTCGTAGCGCGACACGAAGCGGCGGTCAGCAGGCTGACCGAAGGGCAAACCCTTCATGCCACAAGGACGGAGGAACTGCGAAGGCTGGGCGATCGCCTCGCCGCGGTTGAGCAGCAGCGGGGACGGCTCGAAGCAGAGCACGCAAAAATCGGACCCGATGAGCATGCCGCGGCGTTGAAGTCGGCAATCGAGCAACGCGACGCCGCTACGGATCGTCTGGCACGGATCGAAGCCGCTGGCCGAGAAGCCCGTCGGCAACGCACCGCGGACGCGGAAAAACTCGCCACGCTGCGCAGCGAGCAGGCGCTCGCGGCAGCCAATCTCTTGACCGATCAGCGGCGTCTCGATGCGCTGGCCGAGGAACACGAACGGCTGCAACGGCTTAATCGGGAGGTTGCCAACCTGTGCGGCGATGACGGCAACGCGGTGGGGCTGGTGGCCGATCTGCTCCATGTGGATCTTGACTTCGCCCCCTTGGTGGAAGCAGCTCTGGGAGCCGCTACGCACCACGTAGCGGTCGAGTCGCTGGACGAGCTGATGGCACGCCACGCGGATCGGCCCGATTCCTTGAGTTTCCGGATCTGCTTCGAACCGGTAGCCGAGTCGATGACGCTGGGGGCCATCGATCATCTGGATCTACGGCGTGAGCAAGAGGTGATCGGTCGTGCGCTCGACTTTGTCGAGGTCGAGCCGCGGTTCGAGGCTCTCGTGCAAAAGCTGTTAGGCCGTTGTTGGTTTGTGCAATCACTTCCTGCCGCACTCCGGTTGTCGCGTACCGTGGGTCGGGGGCTGACCTTCGTGACGACCGATTGCGAGGTGGTTCACGCCCGCGGAGAGGTGTCGCTCGGGCCGACGGGCGATCACCATCTGGCAGAGCTGCGTCGTCGTGAAGCCGAGCAATTGCAGGGCCGCATCGATTTAGAGCATAGCAAAAACGGGGAACGCGAAACCCAGATCAGGGCACTGGAAGAAAGTCTTTCTCAAGCCGACACGGCGCTTCACGATCGCGATGAGTTGCTCGCCACGGAGCGCGATCGGCTTTCAGCCGCGCTACAGCAGGCTGCCAAGCTCGAAGAGCGCACCAAACAGTCGGCGGTCCGGATCGCCGAACTGACCACTGCGATCGCAGCCACCGAACAAGAGCGGGCAGAGTTAGCGGATCGTCAAAGCCGGCTCGCAACCGATCCAACGGGAGCGGGGCAGCTCACGCTCGAACGGCGTCGGACCGATCGGCTGGTTCGCTGGCGGAGTTGGGCCGACGCGACGCACGCCGCCACCTTGGCTCGTGAGCACGAAACCGCCGAGGCGGTCACGCGGCACGAAACGCTGGTGCGTTCCTTACGCGTCAGCCCCGCTGTGCTTGTGGAACCGAGCGATGGGGGGCCTCGGGAAAAGGCCGAGCGAGCCGTGCGCGAAGCCCGTGACGCGGCGAGTGTTGCCGAACTCGATTGGTTGAATCGCTCGGCTGAAAGATCGCTGGCGGTGCTTCGGCTCGAGATCGCCCAAAGCGATCAGCGGATGGCGGAGCAGACGGAATCGGCAGCCCGCGCTGCCCGCACGCAAGTTGTCGAAGCGATTGAGGAGATCCGCCGCGCGAACGCGGCATCGTCGGAGCGGCTCAAGCCGATCGACCTGCGCCGGCAGCAGCTTCGCCTGGAGAGAAGCTCGCTCAGCGAGCGGCTCCGCGATGATTACGGGATCGACCTACAGGCGGTCGTTCAGCACGCGCTCGCTGATCCTGAATGGTCAGCCGAGGCGGTTGATCGCACCGCGCTTCGCACGGAGGTCGAGTCGCTCAGAGCGGCCCTGCAGAATGCGGGCCCGGTCAACGCCGAGGCGCTTGACGAACTCGAAGGGCTAGAGAACCGTTACGAGCAACTGGCGGGGCAACTCCGCGACCTGAGCCAAGCCAAAACCTCGCTCGTGCGGCTAACGACACGCATCAACAACGACACCCGGCGGGTGTATGTTGCGTGCTTTGAGGAGGTGCGTACGCAGTTCCGCGAATTGTTTGTGCAGCTCTTCGGCGGCGGGCAGGCAGACCTGGTGATGACCCAGGACAGCGAAGATCCGCTTGAGAGCGGCGTGGAGATCGTCGCTTCGCCGCCGGGCAAGACGCTCCGCAGCCTGTCGCTGTTGTCGGGCGGCGAGAAGACCATGACCTGCGTTGCGCTGTTGCTGGCGATGTTCCGCAGCAAACCGGGGCCCTTCTGCATTCTGGACGAAGTGGATGCCGCCTTGGACGAAGCGAACGTGGGTCGCTTTGCGGCCGTCATCCGCGAGTTCATGAGATCGACCCAGTTTGTGGTTGTGACCCATAGCAAACGCACCATGTCCGCCGCGGACACGCTGTACGGCGTAACCATGCAGGAGTCGGGTGTCTCGAAGCAGGTCTCGGTGCGATTTGAGGATGTCGGAGAAGACGGCCACATCCGCCTGCCGCACAACGCCCCGGCCGAACAGGCGCCAGCGTCGCGGGCAGCGTGAAGCCTTTGGCAAGGATTGCCGGCAAATAGTTTGGGGATTCGCCGGGGCCCGGGTGCCAGAAACCGCGATTTCTTAACACTTGGCACGCCGATGCCAACCCGCCCTAAAGTCCGTGGGGGGGTTGTAACGAAGATAAGTTTCGGACGGGTTGCCCCCTGTCCGAGTCGGATACACCGGCCCGGACAAGCGGATGGGGGCACCGCAGGGGGGAGCCTGCTTCAATCTGTCCGATTGATGCCGTATCGGAGCCACACCGGCGGTCTGGTCACAGACCGTTTCGGACGCGGCCCCGAATGCGCCAGCCCCCCTCTGCCGCCCCGTCCGCCCGTTTGAAGCGCGTGCGGCTCGCGTGTGTCGGCCAAGAGCGTTCTACCGGGGGAAGTGGTGCGGGTTGTGCCGGTTGTCCGAGGGCTTTCCCTCCAAGACCGCCGAACACGACAGCATTCTCCGAACCCGGAAGACTTTCGCAGCCGATGCGAGTTGTACGAAGGAGCGGATCAGAAGGACCTGACCCAAACCGTACGAAGCACACCCCACACTTAACGGACCCCGACCCAGACGCGTGCCCGGTTTGCCGAAACCTGGCAGCAGGGAATCGTTCGCCAAACCGGACGGCACCAGCACGCGAGGGGCTAACAGCACGTAGCACCGGTGATCCAACCGATGTTGTGTGTTCCCGCTGTAAACAGCCAAGAGAGAATGGAGAGCGCGATGAAGGTCTTCACGACGGGTCAGGTCGCCAAGATCTGTAAGGTCGCCCCGCGCACCGTGAGCAAGTGGTTCGACTCTGGTCGCCTTAAGGGCTACCGGATTCCCGGATCGCAAGACCGGCGCATTCCGCGGGAGTATTTGATTCGGTTCCTCAAAGAGCACGGCATGCCGCTGGGCGATCTTGAGGACGAGGCGATGGCCAAGGTGCTCATCGTCGCGCAGGATCAGGTGCTCATCGAGAACCTCAAGCGAGAGCTGCCGGCCGAGCGTGCGTTCCGCACTTCGACGGCTGCTAGCGGTTTTGAGGCGGGCATCCAAGCAGAAAGCTTCCACCCCGACTGCATTATTGTTGACTTCTCAGTGGGTCACGTCGAAGCGTTGCAGATCTGCCAGAATCTGCGTCGCAATGCCGATTTCGCGGATACGATCCTGATTGCTCTCCTGCCGGACGACGGCTCGAGCACCAGCTTCGACCGCTCGACCATCAACGAGACGTTCAAGAAGCCATTCGATGCGGCACTGCTCGCCGAGCGTCTGCGGACGCTGATCGGTGCCAAGAAAGAGCTGGTCTGAAATCGACCGGCTGGGGCAGCGGTTGCTTAAACCTTGACCCCTTACGATCGAGAATCAGGCGGCGGCCGGAGAAATCCTCTCCCCGCTCAAATCCGACAAGTCTCAGAGGCCCGTTCGCCCCGTGCGAACGGGCCTCTGGTCATTGTGGGGGTGGAGTTAACGGCAGGGGGGCATCGCGGGTACTCTTTTAGACAAGCGTTTCCCCGCTTTTACCGATCCCGGGTGGTCAGACAGGCAGGGGGCCCGTTAGTAAACTGGGTCTCCGCACGCCCTAACATCCGGCGGCGGCAAGTCTTACAATCCCGCAGGTCCTCCGCTCCGGACCCGAGTTAGGCAATGCGGCTTCCTTTACCTACCAAGACCGGCTCCGATGCCACGCCCGCCCCGACCGGGCCCGCGGTGCGTCTGCTCTTCAATACCGTCGGCGATGCCTTGGCACGCGTCGAGGAGCGGCTGCAAGCCGAGCTCCGCAGCGACGACCCCCGCGTCGATGCGGTGGTGCGGCACGGCTACCGGCTGGGTGGCAAGCGGCTGCGTCCGGCGCTCGTGCTGCTGGCGGGCGACGCGATCGGCTCGCTGACCCCCGATCACGATCTGCTGGCGGTCGTCGTGGAAATGATCCACACGGCCACCCTGGTACACGACGACGTGCTAGACGAGGCCTCGCTGCGCCGCCACGTCGATACGGTCAACGCTCGGTGGGGAAATGAAACCAGCGTGCTGTTGGGAGATTTCCTGTTCTCCCACGCCTTCTATTTGGCGAGCACGATCGAAGACAGCGCCCGTGCGGCCGAGGCGTGCCGACTGATCGGTCGCTCGACCAATCGCGTCTGCCACGGCGAGCTGCGGCAGACCCTGTCCGAAGGCGAGCTGAACCTGTCCGAAGCCGACTATCTGGCGATCATCGACGGCAAGACGGCCGAACTCTGTGCCTGCTGCTGCCGCCTGGGTGCGTTGTTCGCTGGTGCCGACCAGCAAGTTACGGCAGGGCTGGAAGCGTACGGCCGCAATCTTGGCATGGCGTTCCAGATTGCCGACGATCTGTTGGACCTAGTTGGAGAGGAAGAAGAGACCGGCAAAACCGCCGGTGCCGACCTCGCCAAGCAAAAGATCACCCTTCCGCTGATCTACACGCGTGACAGCTTGGTGAACGGCCCGCGAAATTCGCTCGAAACTTGGCTGAGGGCACCTTCAACGACTTCTCGCGCTGAAGTCCGCAAGCTCGTCGAGGCCGTTGGCGGGGTGGCCTACGCCCAGCGCCGGGCCCAAGAGTACGCCGAACTCGCCGTTAGCGAACTAGCGGTCCTGCCAGCCGGTTCGGCACGCGACACCTTGGCCCAGCTGGCGTACTTCGCTAGCCGGCGTGACGCCTGAGGTTGGCTAGCAGCCCTGCCCGTTCAGGCTCTCAGTACCCGTGATGGGCTGCGGCGTGCAGTTTTTCTTGGTCCGCTGCGAGCAGTCCCGCGACCCGCTCGGCGTCGAAGCCGTGGTCACGCGTCAGGTGTTCGAGGAAGGTCATCCCCGAGACGCCCGCCTCGGGCGGATCGATCGTGGTGAGCCACAGGCTCAGTTCAGCGGCGTTGAGGGTCCGCAGCCAACGGCTGGGCGGCCGGCCGTGGCGGGCCCGTCGCTCGGGAAGCGCGTCGGGGCCGGGCTGATCGGTCGAGGTTGATACGCCTTCGTCAGGCATCGCGATTTCGTACTCGGCAGCGAGCGGGTCGGGCTCAAAAAACTCCGCGGGAGCCGCACTGGGATCCAGATACCCCGTGGCATCCTCGAGCGGCTTGCCGGTTTTGCGATGAACCGGGATCGTGATGCCCGATAGCCGCCACTGCCCGTCGAGGAAGATCTCGCGCTGCAACCAGCTCCACGAGCCGTTGTAGGTCCGTTGCCAATGCACTGGCATGGCTAGAGGGGCGGGACCCGGGCTAAGGGGGAACACAGACTGCGGTGACGGGGGGCCCTGCAGCTCCGCCAGAATTTCTACGAGTCCGAGCCGAACCCGCGACCCTGTCGCAGAAGCGGCTGCCAGACCGAACAATCCGAAGCCCGCACAGCGCGTGAAATGACGACGGTTCATCGAGCGCTTGGCAGCAAGGGGGGGCAATCTTGATCCATGCCGATTTACTTGCCCAACTCTACCACGCTCTGCCGTGCGCGGTCGGCACCCGGCCCGGCAAAGCGCTAACGCCCCTCGGCGGCCAGCCGTTCGATGCGTTCGGCAATCGCTGCGGGCGACTCGTCGACGCCGATATCGACAAACGTGCACTCGCTCAAGCTACGGAACCACGTTCCCTGACGTTTCGCGAAGCGCCGCGTGCGTGCTTGGATCCGTTCGATTGTGGTTGCCAGATCGGTTGTCCCGTTGAGATGCTCGATCATCTCGCGATAGCCGACGGCTTGGCTTGCGCTGCGGCCGAGAGTTTTGCCGTTCGCGATCAGTCCCTCGACCTCCTGCTGAAAGCCTTCCGCGATCATCTGGTCAACCCTTTTTTCGATACGATCGTGCTGATCGATGCGGTCGCGTCGCAAGACAAATACGCGGCATGACTCCGCCGGACGCGCGTCGTCAAACTCCATTTGCTGGTGGCTGATCGGTTGCCCGGTGCCGCGATACACCTCTAGGGCGCGGACGATCCGGCGGGCGTCGTTCGGATGGATCGTCGAGGCGGCAAGCGGGTCTACCATCTGCAGGCGTTCGTGGAGTGCAGCCGGCCCCACGCGGTCGAGTTCGGTCTCGATCTCGCGGCGGAGGTCCCAGTTGGCTCCAGGGCCTTCGAACAGACCGCGTAACAGACACTTTAGATACAGCGGCGTTCCGCCGACAAAGAGCGGCGTGGCGTTGCGCTGAACGAGGCGGCGGCAAACGTCTTGCGCGGCTTGGCGGTACTCGGCGACGCTGAATTCTTGGTTCGGGTCGCGCAGGTCGATCAGATGGTGCGGAACCAGCGCTTGCTCCGACGCAGAGGGCTTGGCGGTGCCGATGTCCATGCCCCGGTAGATGGCCATCGAGTCCAGTGAGAGGATCTCGACCGGCGGCCCGGAGCGGCCCAGCCGCTCGGCCAGGGCGATTCCGACGGAAGTTTTCCCCGCCGCGGTGGCCCCGGTTAGAAACCAGCAATTGCCGGCGAAATCGAATTCCATAGAAGCGGTCGAGGGAATCAAGGAAGAATGCTGCCCGGGGGGGGTTCATTGTCCCCGCGAGGCATACTGTTTAAGCTATAGGGCTCGCCATTGCGCGGTGCCATGGCGGGTTGCTCGAAGACAGGGCCAACGGGTCCCGCTTAGTTTTGTCCGCAGCCCCGCTGACGGGAACCGGCCGCTTCGCGATCGGCCGCCCCGACAGGTCGCCGCAGCCTTTATTTCAATCATCTGAGCGTTTGGCTTTGCACGACAACCCGTCGCCTGCCGCACCGCGTCCGCTCGATCAGCTTGAGCGGACCATCGGTGATCGCGCGGCCCAAGCAGAGCAGAGTTCGTCCTACACAGCGAAGCTCTTGGCTGCCGGCGTTGCGAAGATCGGTGCCAAGGTGACCGAGGAAGCCGCCGAGTTGGTCGAGGCCGCTGCTGAGCCCGGCACCGAGGGACGCACACACTTTATCTACGAGGCGGGGGACCTGCTGTACCACACGCTGGTGCTGCTCCGCTGGCGAGGCGTGGAACTTGCGGAGGTCGAGGCCGAACTGGCACGCCGCTTCGGCGTGTCGGGCATCACCGAGAAAGAAAGCAGAGCGAAGCATGGGAGTTGAAGACATCATTGCGCTGTTAGCGCGTCACGGCCAAACCGCCACCTACGGTGCCCTGGCGGCGCTGTTTGAGATGGCCACGCAGTCGGTCATGAAGGACCGCGAGCAGACCCACCAAAACTCGTGGATCGTTGCTTCTAAGACCGGCATGCCCAGCGGCTACAGCCCTGAGCAGATCGACCCCCGCTTGCTCGAGTTTGTCGAGAAGGGGGGCAAGCCGCTCAAGAGTGTTGATGAGCTGCGGACCTGGGTGCTTGCAAACACGACCGACGAGGATTTTAACGAAGGTGAGTGAACCGCTACGAATCGGCGTGCCCAGCAAGGGCCGCCTCGCCGAACTCGCGACCGAGCTGCTCGTCGATGCCGGTCTCAAGTTCCGTCGTCAGAATCGCGACCTCTTCGCTCGGGTTAAGCCGTCCTTCGGCCTTGAACAGCCGATTGATGTCACGTTTCTTCGTACGGACGATATCCCCGTTCTGTGTGCCGAAGGAGCGATCGATCTGGGCATCACCGGGAGCGATCTCGTGGCCGAAGCGGGAGTGGATGAGCCTGCGCCCGATCGCCCGGCGATTGTGACCCAGTTGAAACTGGGGCTAGGCGGATGCCGCCTGGCGGTCTGCGTTCCTGAATCGAGCCCGGTGGTGTCCGCCACGGATCTTAAGGGAGATCGCATCGCCACGAGTTTTCCCAACGTCACGCGGCGGTACCTGAATCAGAGTGGGGTGACCGGCCACATTGTCGAGCTGACCGGCTCAGTCGAAGTGATGATCGCGCTGGGGATTGCCGATGCGATCGTCGATCTGGTCGAGACTGGCAGCACGCTGGCCGCGAACAAGCTACGGATTCTCGACACGATCGGGACTTACGAAACCGTGCTCGTTCAGAACCCCGCCACCAAGCACGAAGCGTTATGCGCCCAAATCGTGCGACGCTGCGAAGGGGTTGTGATTGCCAGGGGCTATTCCCTACTGGAATACAACGTGCCTGAGGAGCAGCTCGCCGCGGCCGAGAAGATCACCCCCGGGTTTAGCTCGCCGACGGTGAATCGGCTCGAACAGCCCGGCTGGTATGCCGTCCGCGCAATGGTCAAGCGCGGCGATGTGATCGGGGCGATGGAGCGGCTCGAAGAACTCGGCGCGCAGGCAATCCTCGAGATCGAGATCAAGAACTGCCGGCTGTAGTGCGTATTAAGAGCGGACGGCCAAACGGCTCGATCGCGATGATACGAGAGCTAGCATGGTCAATAGCAGCGTGCTGGGTTCGGGAACCGCAGCCGCTGCACTGGACGAGCTTAGCGCCGCTTCCCAGACGGTGTAGTCCGCGGCGTTCACCTCGCCATCGCGGTTGCCGTCGGCGGCCAGATTGATCGTCGAACCTAGCGCATCACGCCACACGGTGTAGTCGGCCAGATCGACTTGGCCATCGTAGTTGTAATCGCCGGCGATGCCGTCTACGGAAACAACGGAGAGAGAATCCAGGAGCAAGGCACCTCCGCTCGTGGTGCCCTCATTCAGCAAGATAGAGATACGGGCTTCGACCGCGGCAGAGGGGACGTCAACCAAATATTCGTGCCGACGCCACGCCGCGGTCAGTGATCCTGGGTCGGCCAAGATAAACTGGTCTTCGCCCAGGAAGGCGGCGGACTGATACCCGGCTCCGAACTGGTTGTAGTACTCGACCTTGATGCTTGCGACACCGCCCGCTGCCAGGGCTTCGCCGGTGGGAATCAACGAATCGAGTCGCACGCGGAGCGACTCGCCCCCATCGACCGCTACGCCCTGATAGAGCCCCGCGAAAGAGACCCCGTCTTGCTGCGATGCCAACCGCACGGCGCTGGAGCCGGTCGTTGCCCCGGCCGTGGCGATCGTGATGTTGCTGCCGGTGCTGTTGAACGTCTCCCAATCGTTGAAAGACCCCTGCGACTCGTCAAAACCACCGTTAACCAGGCCGAAGAAACCATTCTCGCGCTGCCACACTCGGGCGTACTCGATATCGAAGTGCTGCGGGAAGACGGTTGATCCGTTGGGGTCGCCGCCAAAGTCGCCGCCAACCGCTAGGTTGAGGATCAGGCTCTTGGCGGTGTCAAAGATGGGGCGCTGCGTGGCACCGACCAGCGTAAAGTGCCGATTGCCATCAACGTAGAATCGGAGCTCGTTCGGCTCCCATTCGACGGCGTAGTCGTGGAACCCCTCGTGAAAATTCACCGGCGCTCCGAGGGCGTCGGTGGCGGTGTACTCGCTGTAGCTGTAACGGTGTTGGTCGCAGCAGGGCACATTGGGGTCAGTCTGCCAGTGGTAAGCGCTGCTGGTGAGAAAGGGCTGACTGCCTCGATTCTCCATGATGTCGATCTCGCCGCCGGTCGGCCAGTTGACCGTCCGCGGCAACAGCCAGATGGCAGGCCACATGCCCTGGGTGGTCGGCAGATCGGCGCGGATCTCAAAACGCCCGTAGCTCCATTCCTCGTGCGTTCGTACTAGTCCGGAGCGGTACGCCTTGCCATCTAGCGGCACGTTGGTCGCGGTGAGGCGTAGCTTGCCGTCAAAGAGCGAGACCTGATCGTCCAGGTAGTACTGCTTTTCGTTGTTGAAGCTGTCACGGCGATTGAGCACGTCCCATTCGCCGGTGTTAACGGTGCTCTGATCGAACTCATCTTGCCAAACGCGGGTCCAGCCGAGGCGTTCGAAATCGTCGCCGTGGGCTATCGTGACCGGGCAGGTGGTGATTACCAGGCACAGCAGCGAGCAGAAACAAACGGTGTAACGAAGCATCCGGGCACAGCTCGAAAAGGGATTGGATAAGACGTGCCCTCGCAGACGAACACGACAGTCCACTTTAGAGCAACAAACGCTCGGCGGCCACTTGTGCGCCAATTTCAGTGGAACAGTTACACGCTGCCGTCACAGCGAATCACTGGCATAGCGTTAGGGGCTGGAGGAAGACGCCTACTAGCCATCGTACGGTTGGAGTAAAAATCAGCGACCCTAGGTCCAGCGTCCAGTCGGCTGCTGCCATGTGGACGCCCTGTTACTACCCTGCGGGAACTTCTCCCTTGGAACCAATCACGCTCGCTGACGTCCGGACCGCAGCGACACGCATCGCGCCCCACGTGTGGCGCACTCCGCTCGTGGCGTGCGAGCCGTTGTCGGCAGCGCTCAGATGTGACCTGCGGTTTAAGGCCGAATCGCTTCAGCATGGCGGAGCGTTCAAGGCGCGGGGTGCTTGCAACGCGGTGTTCGCGCTCTCGGACGACGAGGCGCTGCGCGGTGTGGTGACACACTCTTCCGGCAACCATGCGGCGGCTTTAGCGCGTGCCGCAACGCGACGCGGTATTCCCGTCTATGTGGTGATGCCTCACAACGCGAGCCCGATCAAGCTTGCCGCGGTGCGTGCCTACGGCGTCGAGCCGATCCTTTGTGAACCGACCAGCGAAGCACGCGAGCGCGCGGCGCTCGAGGCCCAAGAGCGCTACGGGGCAAGACTCGTGCACCCTTATGATGACCCGCTGGTGATGGCGGGGCAGGGGACGCTGGCCCTGGAAGTGATCGACGACTGGCCAGAGATCGATACGGTAGTTGTGCCCGTCAGTGGCGGGGGCCTGCTGGCCGGGGTGCTGACCGCGATCAAAGCGATACGTCCCGAGGTGCAAGTCATCGCCGCCGAGCCGGCGTGGGCCGATGATACGGCACGGAGCCTGGCTTCGGGCAAGAACGAAGTGCCGACCCGTTACGACACCCTAGCCGATGGCCTGCGCGCGGCGGTTGGGAAGCTCACCCTGCCGGTGCTAACGCGGTGGCTGGATGACCTGATCCTTGTCGAGGAAGAAACGATTCGCGCCGCGACTCGCACGATCAGCGCCGAGGCACGGCTCGTTGCCGAGTACTCGGGAGCGGTCCCGCTCGCAGCGGTGATGACCACCCCCGAACGCTTTGCAGGACGACGCGTGGGGCTGGTTGTCTCGGGGGGCAACCTCGATATGGGGGGCTGCCGATTGGGCGAGTCGCCGCGGTCGGCGTAGTGCTTTATCCCGTGGCGAGCCAAGCCCTACGCCCGCTCCGCCCGCAGCAGCACGAACGCCAACAGACTTGCCGTTTGCATCGGCAGCAGCAGCCACACGCTGATCCCCAACGCCAGGGGCAGCGTGCCTAACAGCACGCAGACCGCTGCCGTCAGCAGGGCGTATGGGAGTTGCGTACGGACGTGT
The DNA here is from genome assembly GCF_007859815.1 of Botrimarina hoheduenensis. Classification (GTDB taxonomy): domain Bacteria; phylum Planctomycetota; class Planctomycetia; order Pirellulales; family Lacipirellulaceae; genus Botrimarina; species Botrimarina hoheduenensis. The sequence goes on from NZ_SJPH01000001.1 coordinate 503,058, forward strand.
GCCATGTGGTCGCAGCCGCTGGCTTGGGACGAAAGGATCGTCGTGTCCGAGATCGGCGAACAGTGATCCCCAAAGATGGCACCGGCCAGCACGGCACCGATCGAGGCCAGCACCAGGGGTGCGGTAGCGGGATCCGCCATATCGCCCGCCGCTCCGAAGGCGATCGGGGTCACCATGGGCACGATCAACCCCATCGTGCCGAAGCTGGTGCCCGTGCAGAACGCGACCACTGCCGAGAGCAGGAACACACCGGTGGGCAGCAACGCCCGCAGCAGCGGGGGCATGTCGGTCCCGCCTTCGCCGAGCAGCTTGGCCGAGAGGAACTCACCCGTGTAGAGCCTTTCTGCTTGGTGCTCGTAGGCCACGACGGTAGGGGCTCCCGAGACATCGCGGTTGCCGGTCATCCGCGACATGGCACCTGCTAGCCACAAGATGGCGATCGCCGGCAGCACCGCCGAAACGCCTCGGACCAAAGCGCGTTGGGTTTGCGTGGGCGTCAGCAGCTGGCGGATCTTGACCACACCGATCGCGACCATCAGACCCACCATCCCGCCGTACTGCAGCGCAAGTCCCGAGTCGGCGGCACCGAACACATCGCGCAGCACCAGCAGCGGCGAGGCGTCGGGGTCGTAGCGCTGGCCGAGGTTCGCGACCCCCGACATCCACAGCAGCACAGTCACCGTCAGCAGCGTAGCAGCCAGTGGCAAGACCGCGTTCGACCAGTGGGTGGGGGTCGGAGCGGGCTCGGGATCTTCGGCATCGGTTTCGGGAAGCGCCTCGCCGCGCCGGGCCAGACGCTCGGCCTGCAGCATCGGACCGAAGTCTCGCCCCGTGAGCGCGATGATCGGCACCAACAGCAGGGCCTGAATCACATAGAAACGGTAGGGCAAGCAAGACACGAACAGGCCAAACGCGCTAACCTCTTCCGGCACGCCGCCCGGCAGGTTGTCGAGACCTTCTTGGATGTAGCTGATCTCGACCGCGATCCAGGTCGAGACCAGCGCCAGCCCGGCCACGGGCGCGGCGGTCGAGTCCACGACGTAAGCGAGCTTCTCGCGCGAGAGCTTAAGGCGGTCGAAGACCGGCTTGAGCGCTCCGCCCAGCAGCAGCGTATTGGCGTAGTCGTCAAAGAAGACAATCAGGCCCAGAACCCACCCTGTTAGCTGCCCGCTGCGGGGCCCGCGCGCGAGCGGGGCCATCAGCTTAACAAGCCCCAGCATGCCGCCGGACGCATGGATCAATCCCACGGTCGCCCCCATCGCCACCGTAAAGGCGAACAGCCGCAACTTGCCCGGATCAACAAACGTGGGCCACAGATGGGTTTCGCACAGCGCGACCAGGGCAGCCACCGGATCGCCACCCGTGAGAATCAACGCGCCGATCGCAAGACCCGCGAGCACCGAGAGCAAGATCCGTCTCGTCAGGATCGCGAGAACGACAGCGACCACTGGCGGAGCCAGGCTTAACCAACCGTAGGGATGCATGGGGGGCTGTCGGTGGGGCGAAGCGAAAGGAGGCGAGGCGTGAGCCGGGCGGCACAGGCTAGTGCGATCAGTTATCCGAGCGCGAGCCCGCGCTCAGGTGCAAGCTCCCCATCAGATCGGTGACCCCGATCGCCCGGGGGCTGGCCAGACGTTCGCCCGCCCGAAATCCCGCGGCGGAGCCGAACCAACGGTTCATGGCCTCGACCCGGGCGAAGAGTTCTTGCTTCTCGGGGGGGAATTGCGTCGCGTACGCGCGGACCGCGGCGAGTTTTGCGGCGAGCGTCGAGCTGATATCGACGACAAAATCGCCGCCAATCGTCGGCGGATCCAGTGAATAGAACGACAGCGAGTAATACAGTTGCGCCTCGATCCGATGCGGCGGCAGGTGGTCGAAGTGCTCGTCCCACTTGGTGAGCCGCGAATAAAAGACCGCGGCATCCGTGATTTGCATGGCTTGCCAATGGTCGGGCGAGGCGAGCGGGGTCTTTTCCCCGAGACCCAGCACCAACTGGGGCCGCCAGCGGCGGAAAACCTTCGCCAAGGCCACACGCTCGTCGAAGCCGTCCATCAGCCGACGGTTGGGCAGATCGAGCGTGATTCGCTCCGAAACCCCGAGGATTTGGGCGGCCTGCGCGGCTTCGGCGAGCCGAACTTCGGGCCCCGGCGAGGCGGGTGTCGGCTCGCCGTCGGTCAGATCGACGATCCCCACCCGGTAGCCCTGCTCGGCCAGCTTGGCGAGCGTTCCGCCGCAACCGATCTCGACATCGTCCGGATGGGCACCGACGGCGATCACGTCCAGCCGCGGGGGGAGCGAAGCCGGAGCGGCGGGGGAGGGGGGCATGGGGGCGGTGGTCCGGCGCGGGCGCAGCGGGGCTGCTTGACAGCAGAGGTGGCGGTCCCTAAGAAAACCCGCCCGGAGAGGCCCGTCAACCACCAATTGCGTGGCGATTGGTTATGCTACTAACCTCAACCGCGATGCGGTGGGGGAAGACGCCTGTTGTCTGCCCGCCCGAGACCAAGTTAACGACCCCGATCCGATCGATGACCATGCTCGCCTCCACGACGATCTCGTCGCCCACGTTTTCGCCGTCACCACTCCCCGCCGCGCCGGGAGAAACGCTTCCGCACAGCGCCCCGCTGAGCGGGTTGGCCCCCGAGGAGGGAGATCAGCTGCCCCGCAGCCCCGGCGAAACCACGCCACCGGCCAGCAGGCCCACGCCACGGGCCAGCAGGCCCACGCCGCCGGCCAGCAGCCCCAGCTCGCAAGACGGGGTTGGCACGCACGAAGCGACTGCCGGCGAAGAAGAATCGCCCCACTTCAGCGGAGAGGCGGACCGCCCGCTGGCAGTGGTCGAGGCCTCGAGCGATCCGTTCGATGAGTTCGATGACGACGACTTTGACGACGAGTTCGACGACGACTTCGAAGAAGACTGGGACGACGAAGAAGAAGAGGACGGTTTTGGTCCCGAGTTCCAGGACTCAGAGGGCGAGGAGTTCGACGTCAATGCCGACGTAAAAGAGGGGGATCTCGACGACGATGAGGATGAGGCGGACGACTCCAAATCCTCCGGCAGCCGCTTCTCGGGTGACGATGACTTCGACGAGTAACGGTTCTTCCCCCGTCAGTAGTCGATTCTTGTCGCGACAAGCGTAACGGGCTCCCGGTAGAAACGCCGCGCGCTCGCCGCGTTTGCCAAGCTGGCAGAGGCGTCTGGCGGAGGGCAGCGCGGGGCCTCAGCTCGCACAGGAACGCTTCCTGAGAGGATTCAGCCGGGGCGAGGCCTTTGCACGCGGTCGCTGGCGGGGACAATAGCGGACTTACTTGTCCCGTCTCCCCCTCCCTTCGATGCGATCGCTGGCAGCCTCCCCGCTGGTCAGGCGACCCTTCCGCGTATGTTCCAGCCTGTCGACGGCCAAGTCAGCTTTCCGCGTCTAGAAGAAGAGGTGCTCCGGTTCTGGAAAGAGCAGGGCATCTACCAGCAGTCGCTCGACCGGCGCGACGGGGCCCCGCCGTTTGTCTTCTACGAAGGCCCGCCGACGGCCAACGGCATGCCCCACCCGGGCCACTGCCTGACGCGCGCCATCAAAGACGTCTTCCCGCGCTACAAAACGATGCGCGGCTACCGGTGCGAGCGCAAGGCGGGGTGGGACACGCACGGCCTGCCGGTCGAGGTGGAGGTCTGCAAAGAGCTGGGCATCCACAGCAAAGAGGAGATCGAAGCCTACGGCGTTGAGCCCTTCATCCAAAAGTGCCAGAAGAGTGTCTGGCGCTACATGCAAGAGTGGGAACGGCTCACCGAGCGGCTCGGCTTCTGGGTCAACCTGGACGAGGCCTATGTCACGTACCACCAGTCATACGTCGAGAGCGTGTGGTGGAGCCTCAAGCAACTGTTCGACCGCGGCCTCTTGTATCAGGGGCACAAGATCGTCTGGTGGTGGGCGCAGGGGGGCACGGCGCTGTCGGCGGGCGAAGTGGGGCAGGGCTATCGGCAAGTCGCCGACCCCAGCGTGTACGTGAAGTTCCCGCTGCTTGATGATGACGGTAACGAGACCGATACGTCACTTCTGGTATGGACGACGACTCCGTGGACGCTGCCGAGTAATCAGTTCGCAGCGGTGCATCCTGATATTGAGTACGCCAAGGTTGAAGACGAGGGGGAAACACTCCTTCTCGCTAAGGACTTGATCGAAGCGATCGCGACCAAGACCAAGAAGACGCTTAAGGTCGTGGATACCTTCCTCGGTGCGAAGCTTGTTGGACGGCGGTACAAGCCGCCGTTTAATTGCTACCACGCGAGGAATCGAACGCATGAGTGGCAAGTAGTCGGGGCCAAATTTGTCACCACCGAGAGTGGTTCGGGGGTCGTGCACCAAGCGCCCGCTTTTGGCGAAGTCGATTACGAAGTGCTCGTCGATCAACGTCAAGCAACCGGCCAAGACTTGCCGCTTATCAACTGCGTAGGCCCCGACGGCAAGTTCACCGACGAGGCCCCCGAGTTCGTGCGCGGCCGTTGGGTCAAGGACTGCGACAAGGACATCAACCGTAATCTGAAAGAGCGCGGGCTGCTGTTCCATCAAGAACAGTACCTGCACGATTACCCCTTCTGCTGGCGAGCCGAAGAGGACCCGCTTATTCAGTACCCACGCGAGAGCTGGTTCATCCGCACCACGCAGTTCAAGGACCAGATGCTCGCCAATAATGAGGCGATCAACTGGCTCCCCGGGCATATCAAAGAGGGCCGGTTCGGCAAGTTCCTCGAGTCGAACGTCGACTGGGCCCTCAGCCGCGAACGCTACTGGGGTACGCCGCTCCCCATCTGGCAGTGCGAAGCCACCGGCCAGCAAGAAGCGATCGGCGGTTACGACGAGCTGCTCGCCAAGCCGGGCGTCGCGGGGCTCGACGTTTGGCAGGCCGCCAAGGCGGCCGACCCCACGCTGCCCGACGATCTGTGCGTTCACAAGCCGTACATCGACGCGGTGACGTACGACTCGCCCCACAAGCCGGGGGCCCGCATGCGGCGGATCCCCGAGGTGATTGACTGCTGGTACGACTCGGGCGCGATGCCGTTCGCGCAGTGGGGCTACCGCGGCGAGCCACTCGGCAAACCGGACGATGGCAGCACCAAGAGTTCCCCTCCCCGACAGGGGGAGGGGGCCACCCGGGCAACCGCTAAGTCTTCCTCCGCCAATCCCTCGGCCCTTGGAGGAGGCGAGAACGACGCGGCGGCGCGCTTCGCGAGCCAGTTTCCCGCCGATTTCATCAGCGAAGCGCTCGACCAAACCCGCGGCTGGTTCTACAGCCAGCTCGCTATCAGCACGATGCTATGGGGCGAAGCGGCCGAAGCGAACACGCATCCGGCCGGCCCAAAGGTGCCCGCCTTACCCCACCCGTTCCGCAACTGCATCGTTCTTGGGCTCATGCTGGGCGAGGACGGGCAGAAGATGTCCAAGAGCAAGCGCAACTATCGCGAGCCGCGCGAGATCTTCGACAAGTACGGAGCCGATGCGCTCCGCTGGTACCTGTTCGCCAACCAGCCCCCGTGGACTTCGATTCGCTACAGCGAGCAGGCGATCAAGGATTCGATCCCCGAGTTCTTGCTGCGGTTGTGGAATTGCTACAGCTTTTTCGTCATCTACGCCAACATCGACGGCTTCGACCCCGCGGTAGAAACGGGCGCAGAGGCGGGCGCTACAGAGACAGCAAGCAATAAAAATCCCCCTCCCCCGCAGGGGGAGGGGCTAGGGGAGGGGGCCACCCGGGTACCCGCTACAGACCCCTCCGCCAATCCGGCCCCCCCGGGGGCAGGAGAGGCCACGCCGCTCACCGCGGCGCAGTTCGCCGCGGCCAAGAGCTATCGGCCCGTCGCTGAGCGCGACGAGCTCGATCGCTGGATTCTGGCCGAGCTGAACCGCACCGTCGCGGCCGTCACCGAGCGGATGGACGCTTACGACAACTTCGGTGCCTGCGCGGCGATCACCGAGTTTGTCGATGGTTTGTCCAACTGGTGGGTTCGCCGCAGCCGCGAACGGTTCTGGGCAAAAGAAAAACGTGCGACCGAGAAGCTCGACGCTTACTGGACGCTGTACGAGTGCCTGATCGAGACCAGCAAGCTGATCGCCCCGTTCACGCCCTTTTTGGCGGAGACGTTCTGGCGGAATCTGGCGAGCGTGTTTGGCGCGCGTGCTCCGCAGAGTGTTCACCTGTGCGACTATCCCCACGCCGAGGTCGATCTGGCTGCCGCGGAGCTCTCCGAGCGGATGGCGCTCGTGCGGCTGATCGCCTCGCTCGGTTTGCGGGCCCGTAACGAGGCGTCGCTCAAGGTGCGTCAGCCGCTCGCGAAGGTCGAGGTCGTGCTGGCCAGCACCGAGCACCAAGCGTGGCTGGAAGAGCATCGGGCGGTCATCGAAGGCGAGCTCAACGTCAAGGCGGTTGAGTTTTCCGACGAACCCGACAAGTACGTCGAGCACGAGGTGCTCCCCAACTTCAAACTGCTCGGCAAGAAGCTCGGCAAGCTGATGCCCAAGGTCAAGCAGGCACTCGATCAGCAGAGCGGCGCCGAGCTACTGGCCAACCTGCGTGACAACGGCCGAATCAATCTGAGCGTCGAGGGGCAAGCGGTGGAATTGCTCCCCGAAGAGGTCGAGGTGCGGATCAAGGCGAAGCCCGGCTGGGCCGCCGCGAACGATCGGGGCGTGGTCGTCGTGCTCTCGACCGAGCTGACCCCCGTGCTGGTGCGCGAGGGACTCGCCCGCGACTTGGTGCGTGCCATCCAAGACCGCCGCAAAGAGATCGGCTGCGACTTTACCGATCGCATCGCGATCGGCCTCGTGACCGATTCGGAAATCTTGCGCAAGACGGTCGCGGAGCACGGCACCTACGTTGCGAACGAAACCCTTGCCAACGAGGTATCGCTCGAACCGTTGCCCGGTGCCGAGGCGCTCGCGATCCAGATCGGCGACGCCACAGCGCAGCTTACGATTCGTGCCGTCCCGATTTCCGCCGCCCCGATTCCCTCGGTAAAGCCTTGAAAATCGCGGTGCTTATCTCCGGCGGCGGTCGGACACTGAAAAACTTGATCGAGCTGATCGCTGAAGATCAGTTGCCCGTCGAGATCGCGCTGGTGATCGCCAGCAGCGACAAGGCGGGCGGCTTGGCGCACGCCGCCGCGGCCGGGATTCCGCATTCGGTCGTCCAGCGCCCAGACTACGCTTCTGACGAGCTGTTCGGTGCGGCCGTCTTCTCACGCTGCCGCACCGCGGGGGTCGATCTGGTGGTGATGGCGGGCTGGCTGAAGCTCACGCCCGTGCCGGACGACTTTATCGGCCGAGTGGTGAACATTCATCCGTCGCTCTTGCCCGCGTTCGGCGGGCAAGGCATGTACGGCGACCGCGTTCACAAGGCGGTCCTCGCGCGCGGCTGCAAAGTGACCGGCCTAACGGTTCACTACGTCGATAACGAGTACGACGCGGGACCGATCATTTGGCAGATGCCCGTGCCGGTGTTCGACGACGACACGTCGCACACGCTCGCGGACCGCGTGTTCGAGGCCGAAAAGGAAGCCTATCCGCACGTACTCCGCCTGCTGCAAGCGGGACGGGTCAAGCTGGCCGAGGGCCGGGTGCGAATCGGCCGCGGGCATCGGGCTGCGGGCAGCGAGATGCCCGCGGAATAGATCTCTCCCCCGCAGACGGGGGAGAGATCGAGTGCGTCTTTAGCTCTTCTTGAGCGCGTCACGGATCTCGCGCAGCAGGAGCACGTCTTCCGGCGGTGCGGCGGGAGGGGCCGCTTCTTCCGCCTTCTTTAGTGAGTTCATCACCTTGATGACCATAAACAAGGCGAACGCCACAATAATAAAGTTGATCGAGGCTTGCACAAAAGCACCCCAGCCAATCTCGGGAGCAGGAAGATTAAGCTCCTCGAGACCAGGAACCGTTAACTTTGATGATCTCTGCGAGAAATCGACGCCACCCGTTAATGCGCCCGTAAGCGGCATTAGGATCTTATCGACAAGTGCTGAGATGATCTGACCAAAGGCACCGCCGATGACAATGCCGACCGCCATGTCAACGACGTTGCCGCGCATGGCGAAGGCTTTAAATTCGCTAAGCAATCCCACGATGAATCCTCCTGAGAAGGGGTAGGGAAGGATCGCTGGCTGTGGTGCGTGCGGTCCCCCCAGAACGGGCTATTGCGCGGCATGCTATCGCCCGCACCGCTGCCTGCAAACACCGGTTTGGCTGCTAGCCGCGCAACGAGCGGAGGACCGCTTCAAAGTCGGCCGGCAGAGGGGCCTCGAACGCCATCGGCTCCCCGGTCGTGGGGTGGGCCAGGCTCAGCCGGTGCGCGTGCAAAGCTTGCCGGGTCAGGATCGGCGTTTCTTCGCCAACGTCGGTCCGGCCGTGGAGTTCGCCGGGCGTGATACGGCTCCGGCTGCCGTAGTGCCGGTCACACAGCACCGGATAGCCCGCAAACGCCAGATGGACGCGTATCTGGTGGGTTCGGCCCGTCTTGGGCGTGGCTCGCACGAGGGCGAAGCCACGGAACCGTTCGAGCACTTCGTACGTGGTGGTGGCGGCACGAGCGTCCGGATGGTCGCGCCGGACCGCCATCTTTTCGCGGAGTGACGGATGGGGACCGATCGGTTCCTCGATCACGTCGGCGTCGCGGTCGGGCACGCCCGCCACCAAAGCCAAGTACTTTTTTGTAACAGTCCGTTCAGCAAACTGGGCCGCGAGGCGGTCGTGCGCCCGATCGTGCTTGGCGACAACAATCACGCCCGTTGTGTCGCGGTCGAGGCGGTGGACGATGCCCGGCCGAGTGGGACCGCCCCGCTGGCTCAAGCCCTCGCCAAAATGGTACGCCAGCGCGCTAGCCAGCGTGCCCGACCAGTGCCCCTTTGCCGGATGGACCACCATGCCGGGCGGTTTGTTTACCACCGCGAGATCGTCATCTTCGTACAGCAGATCGATGGCGATCGGTTCGGGGGCCGGGCCCGCAGCGCCGGGCTCAAGCCGCTCGACGCGGACCGCCTCTCCCGCAGCCAGCCGATAGGCGGGCTTCTGTCGGACGCCCGCCACGAGCACATGACCGGCGTCGATCGAGCGCTTGATGGCGACCCGGCTGAACTCGTTCAAGCGCTGCGTGAGAAACGTGTCGAGCCGCTGGTCGATCGCGGTTTCGTCAGCGATAAACTCGCGTGGCCAGTCCGTACTCGCATCGGTAGCAGCCACCGGGGCGAGCAGTTCGTCGCTGTCATCGTCGCTCGGCGATGCTGCCCCGTCGATCAGGTTGGCGTGGTCAGCCGGCTGGGGATCGCTCACTTGGTCGAGAGATCGGCAGCCGCGTCTTGCGCTGCTTCTTGATCGGTTTCATCGGGAGCGGCTTCTTCGGAAGCGTCTTGCTCCGCGTCGGGGGCGGCAAACTGCTCGAGCAGCGTGTCGAGATCGGCCTCTGCGGCTTCTTCGGCCGGTTTCTCGCTGGGCATGGCGATGTCGTCCGGTTCCGCGTCGGGGCGAACCTCGTCGGTGGCCAGCTGCTCGGTATCTTCACCGGCGGCGGCGATCCAGCGGTAGTCTGCCACCACCCGGTCGGATCTCAGCTCTTTAGCCCGCTGTTCGGCGAGCGGAGCGAAGGGACCGCTAACCCGGCCGTACTGCTCGCGGGCGGCATCAAGGTTGCCCTCCATTTCCAGAACCCGCGCTAGGCCGTAGGTCGCCCGATCGGCGACCTCGGGCTCTTTGGCGGACTGCAGCTTCTCGAAGGCGGTTTTAGCTTCGGCCAGCGCCTCGACGGCCTGGGTGCGTTGCCGCAGGTACATGTTCGCGGCGAACCACAGCCGGCCGTCGGCCCACGTGACCTCGGCCCATTCTTCAACGCCCGTGCCCGGGTGATCCAGAGCGGCTTGTTTGAGCCCCTCAAGGCTCGGGCTGGGACCTTCCATGGCGACCGTGAACGAGCGCCAGCGGGCTCCGCGGGCGTCTTGATTGGACGCCTTGTAGGCCGACCAGCCCAGCAGAGCGGCCGCACCGGCGATCAGCACCGTCGCGATCAGCGGGAGCTGGGGCTTGATCGCTTCGATCTTGCGCTCCAGCCAGCTAGCCAGGACGTTTTCTTCCAGTTCGTGGCGGTGTTCCGAATCCATCGCTTGCTTCGTGTCGAAGGGAATAGGTTTTCTCGCAAAGGGCCTATGGTACGGCGACGGGCGATGCCGCGGAAGACGGACCGCTGCGGCTTGGGCGGCGAAAGCGTAAGCTCTCAGCCCCCCGGCAGCGGCCCGGGCCGCTCTCCGCCCCCCGTAGCTTGCCCCTCACACACGGGCCCACCCCTGCCCGCTTGCCCCCGCCGCTGTGTCTTCACCCCCTCTCAATCCCGCCCAGCACGACGCCGTTCAAACGCTGCGCGGGCCACTGCTGGTGCTGGCCGGTGCGGGGACGGGTAAAACCCGCGTGGTTACGTTCCGCATTGCCGAGTTGATCCGCACCGGGGTGCCGGCGTCACGGATCCTGGCGGTCACGTTCACCCGGAAGGCCGCGGGCGAGATGCAGGAGCGTGCCGGGCAGTTGCTCAAGGGCCGCCGCAAAAAACTGCCGAAAGACGCACCACGGCCGGAGATCAGCACGTTTCACTCGTTGTGCGTGCGCATCCTGCGCCGGCACGCCAAGGTGCTGGGCTATCCCGAGCGGTTTACGATCTCCGACCGCGGCGACCAAGAGTCGCACGCCCGTTCGGCGTTGCGCGAGATCCGTGCCCCGGCCGACTCGCTGCGGCCGGGCGACCTGCTGGCCGCCATCAGCCGCTGGAAGATGCGCTCCATTTTGCCCTCCGAGGCAGCCTCGACTGCCGAGACCGATCGCGAGCATCTGGCCGCGGTGGCGTACCGGCGTTACCAGGCGAACCTCAAGAAGACCGGTGCCATCGATTTCGATGACTTGCTGCTTCTCACCGCCAGGCTGTTTACCGAGCACCCGTTGATCCGTCGCGCGGAGGCGGGTCGGTTCGATCACGTTCTGGTCGATGAGTATCAGGACACCAATCAGAGTCAGTATGAAGTGGTGCGCGGGCTGGCGATGGGCCATCGTAATCTGTGCGTGGTGGGCGACGACGATCAATCGATCTACGCCTGGCGCGGAGCGGAAGTCGCTCACATTTTGCGTTTCAAGCAAGACTGGCCCGACGCCAAGGTCGTACGCTTAGAAGACAACTATCGCAGCCGCCAGCCGATCATCGAGTACGCCAACACGCTGATCGCCTTCAACACGGAGCGGCACGAGAAACGGTTGCGGCCCTTCCGCACCGGCGGCTCGCGACCGCGCATCTTGCAATTTAAGAACGAAGAAGACGAAGCCAAGGCGATCGTAAACGACCTCCGGCAGCGGCTGATGCAGGGAGGTTGGCGCCTAGCGGGCGAAGAACGGGAGCGGTTTGTACGGACCGGTGCGGCTCCGCTGAAAGCGTCGGACTTCGCAATCCTGTTCCGCACGAACGAACAGCCCCGCGCCTTCGAGGCCGAGCTGCGCTCGGCCGGGGTCCCCTACGTGCTGATCGGCGGCATGAGCTATTACGATCGCCGCGAGGTGCGCGACCTGATGGCCTATCTCAAGCTGGCCGTCAATCCGGACGATGAGCCCTCGCTGCTGCGAGTGCTCAATACCCCGCCACGAGGCATCAGCGATGGTGCCCGCAAACGCCTCGTCGAGGCGGCTGTCGAGCGCGCCGAGCCCCTGTGGCGCGTGCTGGCGGGGGGCCGCGCGTTGCCGCAGCTCTCCGAGGCGGCTGAGCGCGGCGTGATTGAGTTGCGCGACATGGTAGAACGCTGGCGCAAACAGGCCCAGCAGGCCGGGCAAGTGGAAGAGCTTGTCTACCGCGTGGTGAAAGAATCTCGCTACCGCGATGAGCTAACAAGGTTGTATCCCGATGCTCAGGAGCGTGAAGCACGCCTCAACGCGGTGGAAGAGCTTGTGAACGCGGCGGCCGCGTTCGATAGCAAGCAAGACAACCGAGCGACACTCGGCGACTTCTTGGATGACATCGCCACGGGCGATCGCGACGACTCGAAGGACAAAGAGAACCAGCTCAAGTCAGACGCCGTGGCGCTGATGACGCTCCACGCGGCTAAGGGCCTCGAGTTTCCTCACGTGTACCTGGTTGGCATGGAGGAGACGATTCTCCCTCACAAGCGGTCGATTGATGACGGAGAAAAAGCGATCGCCGAGGAGCGACGCCTCGCCTACGTCGGCGTGACGCGGGCACGCGATGAACTGACCCTGTCGCTAGCGCTAACACGACGCAAATGGGGCAAGTCGCGCGACACGTTGCCCAGTCGATTTCTGTACGAGATGACCGGCCAGTCGGATAACCCGCGCTACCTGGAAGCCAAGACCGGCCGCAAGATGAAGGCCCCCCCCGGTGGCCCCCACGCCGGCCGCGCAAAAAAAACGGGCCGCAAACCGTAGCGGCTTGCGGCCCGTTGTTAACAAATTGGGGGCCGGCGGGGCGGCATGTCGCTGCCAGCTGCCAGCTGCCCGCTGTTAGCGGAAGATGTTCGGATTCTCGGGATTGAAGTCCGCGTCCGTGAAGCCGTTGTTGATCTTCAGGTTCGTGTACACGTACTGCTCTTCGAGCAGGGGCTCGCCACCGGGCTGGGTTGGCCAAGTGTAGGCACGATACGCGATCGGCATCCGAAATTCATTATCGATGAAGATCTGGGCTTTGTGGAAGCGAAAGTTCTTGCGCGGCACGGGGTGGATCGCCTCGATCATGGTCGCGTCGCGACCCGCGATGCGGGCCGACGCGTGGGTAACGGTGCACTCTGCATACTTCGTGTCCGCCTCGGCGATCTCGACCAATTCTTCGGTCAGGTTCAAGATGCCCGCCTTGGTGATCGGATAGCGCTGGCCATCCATCGCCATCGAGCCGTCCGGGTCGAGCTTGACCTTGCCGAAGTTACGTTTCCAACCCGCTCCCAGCGCGACCAGCTTGCCGTTGTTTTCGTTCGCGACGTAGAGCGCTTCTTGTCCCTGGTTGGGGCTGATAAAGCGGGTGTAAACACTGAATGGCTGGTGGCGGATGCGGATCTCCAGTTGCTGGGGATCACCAAGCTTGCCGTTCAGACGCTCAACCTTGGTGAGCGTGGCGGAGTAATCGCTGACGCTGGTGCGGATGTCGTTCGCGGCTTGCTGTGCTAAACGCAAGCAGGGCATCAGCGGGTGCTCTCCCGGACGCTGCTCCAGATCAAACGGACAGGCGGGGGCGTTGGCCGACGCGGGCAGCACCTGGGCATCGATGCCGTTGCTCCCATAAAACGGCTCGATCGCCACCGCAGGGGTGAGCGGAGAACGGTTAACGGCGGCCTGAGGGCTCGCCTGCTGGGCAGTGCCCGCCACACGATAAACCGGTTGCGTAATCTGTTGGGCAACACAAGTAGCTGCCATGAAACAGACAACCAGTGGCAGAGTGCCGGTGCGGGCCAAGGTGGTAAGGGAGTAAACAGACATCCGTAGATTTCCGGCCTGAGGGTCGTTCAGGGTTAAACTTAAAAAGAGCCTGTGCCGCTTAAGTGATCGGGTCGGGCGGGGCGGCTGCCCCTTGGCGACTTAGTCCGTTAGAGTCGTAGTTTGATCGAGTCCTTATTAGCGGATGCCATCCGTTGGGCTCCAAGCCGAGATTGGTGCCGAGCTGGCTCGGTGCCCTCGCGGCTTAGCGACCAGAGCGCATTCGCTAAAAACGCAGCTGCCGGCGGGTTGGTTCGCGATTGCCCCGTTGGCAGGGGGGGTCGCCGGAGGCCTTCCCGTCGTGGGGCGTATGGTACGCAAGTTTTCCGCATGAGGTGAAGAGAGATCCCAAGCGGGCGGTTTCCTTCCTCGCCCTAGTTTCGCAGACGACCCTCTTTTCGGATTATTTTGTCCCTATGGCATCATCCCCCGTCGAATCGATCTACGCCGCCGATGGCCTACGGGTCTGGCGGGTCATTTCCGTGCCTTTCGACGAAAACACCTACGTCTTTGCCCTCAGCGGCAGCTCTCAGGCGGTGGTTGTGGATCCGGGCCTTCAGCCGGGGACGATCGTCCAGCTCCTGGAAACCGAGCAGCTGGTCCCCGCCGCGATTCTTTGCACGCACGGCCACACCGACCATATCGCCGGCAACGGCGCTCTGAAACAACGGTGGCCCGAGGCACCGCTGGTGATCGGCCGCTTCGATGCTAGCAAGCTGACGGACCCGGTCGGCAATCTGTCGGCCAACTACGGTTTTGAGGTGCTCAGCCCCCCGGCCGATGTGACCGTTGTTGGCGGTGAAGACTACGAGGCCGCGGGCATGACCTGGCAAGTGCGGGATACCCCCGGCCACTCGGCGGGGCACGTGACTTTCTTGTTAGAAAACGCCGGCCTGCTTCACGTGCTGGCGGGGGACGTGCTGTTCCGACGCGGCGTTGGCAGAACCGACTTTCCCGATGGCGATACCGACACGCTCATCGCCTCGATCCACAACGAGCTTTTTCCCTTGCCCGATGATTCTCCGGTTTATCCGGGACACGGACCACTCACGACCATCGGAGAGGAGCGGCGCGAGAATCCGTTTGTCGGTGTCGTGGCGGGTTATCCTGAGCTAGCGGACCGCTAGCACCGTTCCTGCCAGATGCTCGCGGATGGTTTCGCCCTCGCTCAGCCGCAGGGCACCGTTGTGGGCGAACCCCTCACAGACCCCTGTGTGGCGGGCGTCGTGAGAGCCGAGGGTCACCTCGCGGCCGCCTAAGGCGTTGCGTCCGTTCCACTCTCTCCACAGCAGAGCGTCGTTGCGTGCCAGGCGGGCCAAGGCTTCTTTGAAGGCGTCCAGCAACGTGCACAAAGTGATGGTTGGGTCCAGTGCAGTGCCCGTCGCTAGCTCGGCGAGCGATACCGCCTGCCGCCCCGGCAAAGCCGCCGCCGCTTGCCCCGCGGTGCTCCTTGTTTGTACCGCCTCAGCGCGATCCGCGAGGGGCAACGGCGTAGCGCTGAGCAGAGGAGCCGAATGCAGATTGATCCCCACGCCGATCACCAGGCGATCGCTCCGCGGAGCTTCGAGCAGGATGCCGGCGACTTTCCGCCCGTGTTGATCGACCACGTCGTTGGGCCACTTAATCTTCAGCTCAACGCCCGCCAAGGTTTCTGCCAGGTCGCAAACTGCCGAGGCGGTTGTTATTGAGACGGCGGGCAGCCGATCCGCGCTGATACCGTGCCGTTGGGGGTCAAGTAGGAGGCTAAAAGTTAGCGCACCGGGGGCGGATTGCCAGCGATTCTCGCCGCGCCCTCGCCCCGCCGTTTGTGTGTCGGCGAGGATCAGCATCGGCAACTCCGTGGCAGAAGGCGCTGCCGCCAGCTGCTTCGCCCGGTCGTTGGTCGAGCCGATCTGCGCGTGATGCTCCAGGGAAGCAAGCAGCGCGCATTCGCTGATTCGCTTGAGATCGAACAAGGAGCAGAACGTCCTGGGCGGGGGGTTAGGTCCCCGGCTGAATGAAGGTTGCGCTAGGCGAGGGACCGTTCTCAGGATCGACCGCACGGCTCATCGGCAGCTCAATGGTAAAGGTGCTGCCGTTGCCGACTTCGCTTGTCACCGTAACCGAACCGCCATGCTCTTCGACCGTCTTGCGGGTCACGGCCAGGCCCAGCCCCGTGCCACGCGAACCCTTGTTCGAGACAAACGCGGAGAAGATGGCTTCGAGTTGATCGGGCTCGATTCCGTGGCCGGTGTCGCGCACGGTAATACGCAGCGCCTCTTCCTCGGGGCAGAGCTCGACCGAGACGCACACAACGCCATCGGTTGTGTCCTCGCACGCATCGATGGCGTTGCTGACCAAGTTCAGCAACGCGCGGTGCAGGGCTTCAGGATCGATCATCATCGTGGGCGTGGGCGGTCCCGGATCACGCCGCAGCGTGACTCCCACCTCGCCCGCCCGGGCCTGCATCATCTGCACGACGTCTTCAATGAGGTCGCCCAGCTCGGTGGGCTCGGGGTCGGGCTCACGCTCTTTGCTGTAGGTGAGCATGTCCAGCACCAAGGCAGAGATGCGGTCCTGGTTCTTCTCGACGATCCCCCAGCCTTGGCGGAGCATCTCGACGGCCTTGGTAGCAGCTTCGAGGTCGGGGGTTTCTGCCCCTAAGGCTTTGCCGTGGCGGCTTATGCCTTGTTCGATCAGGTACGTACCGCCCTGGACTCCCTGCAAGATGTTCTTGATGTGGTGCGACAACGTGGCGATGGTCTGCCCCACTGCGGCCAATCGCTCGGCCTGGACCATCGCTTGATAGTGCGACGTGTCTTCCACCGCGAGCGCCGCTTGGTGCGCGATCGCGATCATCAGCTTCAGGTGCTCCTCGCCGAATTTGTTGACGCTCCGGCGTTCGAGCATCTCTTTGGGCGTGATGAGCGTGTCGATGTAGATGACGCCCACCAGGTCGTAGCGTCCTTGCATGGGGACACAGATCGCCTCGCGGACGCCCATCCGCATAATGCTCTTCGCGGGGTCCCAGCGGCTGTCGTCGCCCGCGTTGCTGGTTAGCACGCCCTCGCGACGATTGACCACGTACTCGAGGATCGTTTGGCTGATCGCAATCGGTGAGACCGGCTTATCGCCTTGTGAGCCTTCGCCTAAGGCACCGTCCCGCCCACGCCGTACCCGCGGGCGCAGCTCGCCGGTGTGCTCATCCTTGAGCAGGATGCAGCCCCGGTCGGCCTCCACCCACTCGAAGATCATGTCCATGATGCGAGCGAGCAGCTGATCAATATCGAGCGTGTGGCTGACCGCCAACGCGGTGCGGTACATGAGCTGCAGATTGCTCCGCGCCCGCGCCAGCCAGGGGCTCTGGGTTTGGTTGGCGGGGGTCGCGAGCAGGTCGCTCCCCTCGGCCTGGCTCATCGACTGCAAGATCCGAGCGCCGTCGTCGCGGTCGGCCGTGGCCACGATATCTAGCTCGTCGCGGCTCATGATGACCGAGTCACCATCGCCGGTGTACAGCATCAGCGTGCGGCCCAATTGCACCTGGTCGCCGCTAATCAGAGTGCGCTGACGCACCGCCTTGCCGTTAACAAACGTGCCGTTGGAGCTGTTGAGGTCGCGGATCATGTAGCTGTCACCGACGGCCGCCAGCACCGCGTGCTCACGCGATACCTCGGTGTCGTGCAGGCGAATGCGGTTCTCGCCGACGCGACCGATCGACAACTCGGGCTCGTCAAGAACGTAGCGTTGCCCTTGGTCTCGACCGCGAATAACAAACAGGGAAGCCACGACAACATTTCGCCGGAAAACCCGGCGCGGGTCAGGGTACAGGGGGCGGAAAGCGGGCGACGAGTTCAGGTGCAGCGGTGAAGCTGTCTTGCTGAGGGACTGATAGCAGCGAAATAAAAGTTTTTGCCGAAGTACCTTGGCAAGCCAGCGGCTCGGCCGGAGAGGCCTCGGACGGTGAGGGGGGCCGCCATCCTCACCGGCACCATCCGACTGCGACGCGGCCTTTCCCTGGCCGTTAAAAGCAGGCTGAGAGGCACTCGCAGCGATTCTAAGGCGTCCACGGCAGGGCCGGTAGGGTTTCTTGCAACTGACGATCCTGAAGTAACTGCTTGCCGATGGCTCAGGGTGATCGGGTAAAGGATGCGGGCTGTCCCCACGAATGCTCTTTACGGCTATGCCGGTTGTCGGCAGAATGCCCGCCACGACGACGGGTCCGCGCCGCGAGGCTCCCCCGCTTTCGCCCGCGGCTTGCCACGAGCGATGTGAGCCGGAAACCGCGTCGGATTGGTCACGGATGACCAAGTCGAGACACCTAAACCGGTCTCGAAAGGATTTTCCCCCGCAGCAACGGAGTGCTGACGTGAAGACTCAGGTGCTGGCCACGCTCGTGGCCCTATTGGTGACGGTGTCGGCAGGCCAGCGGGCCGCCGCTCAGGCCTCGACCAGCGTGAACGCCTCAAAGCTGGGCGTCGCGGTGATCGACATTAACTACATCTTCAACGAGTACCAGAAGCACAAAGGCGAGATGGACGCCATGAAGGCGGACTTCCGCGCGATCGATACGCAGCTCAAGACCGAGCAGCAAAAGATCATGCAGGCCGAACAGCAGAAGGCCGAGTCGTTCAAGCCCGGATCTCCCGAGTTTAATCAGCTCGACGACCAGATCGTCAAGATGAAGGCTGACCTGCAGGTGCAGGTCACGCGTCAGCGTAAGGACTTGGTTGAGCGCGAGGCCAGCATCTACTACACGACCTACCGCGAAGTCGATCAGGCCATCAAGTACTACGCCAAGAACAAGGGCATCACGCTCGTCTTGCGTTTCAACGGCGATGAGGCTGACCCCAACAATCGTGAGAGCATCCTGCGTTCGATCAACAAGGCGGTCCACTATCAGGATCAGATCGATATCACTCCGGACGTGCTCGCGCTGTTGAATCGTGCTGCTTCGCAGCAGGCCAATCGCGGCACGGCACCTCGCTGACCCCGATGTGCGGTGTGCCTCAGCCCCCTTGCGAGGGTCCGAGCAGCGTTTAGCTCGGCACTCGCTGGGGCTTGAGTTGGCGATGGTTGAATCGAGGTAGTCGTCTCGCTCTTGATCGAGTCGGCTCCTCTCCGTCTTCGGCGTTCTTGATAGACGCCACCCCCGACAGGGAGTTGTTTTTCATGATCCCGCCGCGCTTGCAGCGGACACTCGCCGGAGTCGCCACGGTAGAAGGCCGTGGCTATTGGACCGGCGAGCGTTCGCGTGTCGAGTTTCGCCCCGCCGCACCGGGGAGCGGTCGGTACTTCGTGCGCGACGACTTCCCTGTTGAGAGTCGGGCGATCACACCAGCAACGGTTGCTTATCGGCTACCCGCGACACGTCGCACGGTGCTGGCCGATGCCGGCGTCAAAGGTCCCGTGGCTGAAGTCGCGATGGTTGAGCATGTGCTCGCCGCCTTGGCAGGCTTGGGCGTTGATAACTGTGAGATCGGCGTCACGGCCACCGAGATGCCCGGCTGCGATGGATCCGCTGCTCCCTTTATCGAAGCAATCGACGAAGTCGGTTTTATCGATCAGGCCGCGGTGGCGACGCCGTTAGTGGTTACTAAGCCTGTTCGTTGTGGCGATGAGCGAAGCTGGATCGAGGCTCGCCCGCCGATGGGTCGGGGACTCACGATCGAGTACCGTCTGGACTATGGAGCCGCGACTTCGGTAGGACGCCAGTGGCTAGTGGTTGAGGTCGATGAGCCAACGTTCCGCTACGAAATCGCTCCTGCACGGACCTTTGTGCTTGAATCCGAGGCCCAAGCACTGGTAGCGCAGGGGCTCGGCAGCCATGTCACCCCGCAAGACTTGCTGATCTTCCGCGACACTCCGGGGCAGGATTCGGCGGCGGGTCCGATCGACAATCCGCTGCGTTACCCGGACGAATGCGTTCGCCACAAGATCCTCGACGTGATTGGCGATTTGGCCCTGGCGGGTCGGCCGATTATCGGGCACATCGTTGCCTGCTGCAGCGGCCATCGACTCAACGGCGATCTTGTCGAGGCGTTGCTAGCGACTCACCCCCAAACGGCCCCCGGATCCGGTCCGCAACAGGACCATCCGTCCGTGCGACGTTCAGCTTAAGAGACCCCCACGAATGCGTTGTGGATCGGCCCGCCGCGGGCCAACGCACCGCACCAGCGAAGGAGTGGCAAGGATGCCCACTAAAATCGCAGCGAACGCCTGGATCGATCCGCGTGCCCAGATTGACGAAGGGGTCGAGATCGGACCGCTCTGTGTGATTGGTGCCGGTGCGCGGATTGCCGCGGGCACGCGGCTCATCAATTCCGTGACGATCATGGGCCGGGTCGATATCGGCCGTGATAACGTCATCTATCCGGGCAGCGTCATCGGCGGCGAGCCACAAGATATCAGCTACTCCGGCGCAGAAACGCTCGTCGAAATCGGCGACGGCAACCTGATCCGCGAAGGCGTAACGATCAACCGGGCAAGCGAAAAAGAAGACGGTATCACGCGCGTTGGTAACCACAACTTTCTGATGGCTTCCGCGCACGTTGCGCACGACTGCAAGCTGGGTGATCACATCATCATCGCCAACGGAACGCTGCTGGGCGGGCACGTTCATGTGGCAGACCGGGCGTCGATCTCCGGCGGCGTGGCGGTGCATCACTACACCACCATTGGCAGCTTCAGTTTTATCGGTGGCTTGAGCCGCGTTCTGCACGATGTGCCCCCCTACATGCTGTGCGAGGGCAGTCCGGCCCGCCCGCGGTGTATCAACATCGTCGCGCTTAAGCGGAACAACTTCACTTCGGAAGACATCAACTGTCTTGCTGAGGCGCATCGCTTGATCTATCGCTCGAAAGTTGGCGTCCAAGCGGCACAGGACGTGCTCTCGTCGAGCGGTAAGATTTCTCCCGCGGTCGCGAACCTCTTCGACTTTATCGAAGGCCAGACCGAGGGACGCCACGGCCGCGGACGCGACGGCAAGAAGCGCGCTGCCGCGGCATAAATCGCAGCATTTACCCTACTAGCGTTCTTCTCTCCCGCGTCGGGGGCTCGTGCGAGAACGGTCGAAGTTTTGAGGCAAGCAGATGGCCAGGACACGTATCGCGGTAGTTGGTTGCGGCAAACTGGGCGGCTACCACGCCAACCTCGCTGCCAAGCTGGACGCCTTTGACCTGGTCGCGGTTATCGACCCGATCGCCGCCTCGCGCGCCGCGTTAGCAGAAAAAACAGGTGCCCCCGCGGTCGAAAGCGTCGCGGCGGTTCTCGATCAGATCGATGCGGCAGTTGTTGCCACGCCAACCGCCACCCACGCGGAAACCGCCCGACTTCTGCTGGAAGCGGGCAAACATGTGCTGGTCGAGAAGCCGATCGCACCGTCCGTCGAGGAGGCGGACCGCATGGTCCGCGCGGCCGAAGCCGCTGGGTGCGTGCTCCAAGTGGGGCACGTCGAGCGTTTTAATCCGGCGTTGTCCGCCGTCCCCGGCGGGATTCAGCCTCCGCGCTTCATCCAGGCCACGCGGTCGAGCGGCTTCACGTTCCGCTCGATCGATATCGGTGTGGTGATGGATCTGATGATCCACGACATCGATCTGGTGCTGTCGTTGACACGCTCGCGTGTGGTGAGCGTGGCGGCGCAGGGCCTTTCGGTGCTGGGAGACAACGAAGACGTAGCCGCAGCCCAGCTGACGCTGGCCAACGGGTGTGTGGCTCAGCTCAACGCCGCGCGCGTCAGCCCCGAGCCGATCCGTCAGATGCAGTGCTGGAGCGACGACGGTTACACCGCGTTTGACTTTGCCACCGGCTCGGCAAAAACGGTTCGTCCTTCGTCACAAGTATTGCAGCGCCAGTTTTCGGTGGCGACGGTAACGGCCTCGCAGCGCGAGCGGCTCGTCGCGGGGGGCCTGTTTACGGATGTCTTGGTCACGACCGAGCACAAGGCACCGGCGATCAACGCCATCGAGCACGAGCTGCTCGATTTTGATCGCGCCATTCGCACCCACACCGAGGCCCGGGTTTCGGGGCAGCAAGGCCGCAACGCGGTCGCCGTGGCAACCTGCATCATCGAAGCGATTGCCCACCATCGCTGGGACGGTGTTGGATCGAGCCGCGTCGGGCCCTTTGCCGTGCCATTTGGTGACACGGCCCCCACGCTCCGCCACGCCGCTTAGTGCGTGACTCGCAGAACGAGGTCCGGCAGGCATCAGGCGCGGGAATCAGACGCAGGCATCAGGCCAAGTCCCGGTCCTCGAAGAGCAGCAGCGCTAGCAGCAACGCGATCACGCAGTAGAGCGCCGAGTAGAGCGTCGCGACGAGCAGATAGCTTGCCGGCACGGCTTGGCCCGCGGCGATTGCCGGCTGGATGTTCAGGTGATCGAGCATCGGCAGCACGAGCGCGATCAACTGGCCGAAGAACGCCACAAACTCGTTCTCGCCGATCGACGATTGCACGAGCAGCGGTGTCAGGTGACCCACGGCGTAGATCGAGCCCACAATCAACAGGTTGGGCAGCATCGGCAGGCGTGTGCTGACGGCCACACTGATCGCGGTAAGCACGGCGACTTCGAGCCCCGCGAGCACCAAGCCGGGAGCTAGGCCGACCATTTCGGCATGGCATAGCTGCCACTCGGGCGTGGGGTTCGAGCTTTCGCGCGAGTCGTAAACCACTTTGTACGAAACGCAGGCCATCAGTAGGCCACCGAGCAGCACGAACATCAGCACCACCGGCCATAGGATGCCCAGGTACTTGCCGATAATGAACTGCCGGCGGCTGATCGGCTTGGAGAGCAGCGTCAGCGCGGTTTTCCCTTCGATCTCGTCGGCGATCGATACGCTAGCGGTCCACACCGCGAACAGAATGGCGAGGACCATGATCGTGCTCAGACCGGAGTCTTTGAGCATCTTCACGTCTTCGCCGAACGTGTTGTAGGGGATGTAGATGTAGCAGAAGAGCGCGACCGCTCCGCCCGCCATAAGCAGCAAGTAAATCGGCTGATTTGCCGCTTCTTTGGCGGTTGCCGCGGCGATGTTCGAGATGCCCGGGGTCAGCCAGCGGAGCAGAACGTACACGACGAACAGGCCTGCCAGGCTGAGGGCCACGACCGGAATCTGCCGGGTCTCGGGCACCAGAACTTCGCTCGTAAAGCTGAGCGAGACGTTCGCGGGCGCATCACCTTCATTGGTTAAGTAGAGTTTCGAGACGCGATCTTCTAAGCCGCGTTTGAGCTTGCTCTTGGTGTTCCAGGCGTAGGGCTCATCTCCCGCGACAATCGCCGTGGGGGCCAGATAAGCCTCGCCGGTGACGTCCGCCACGCGGATGTCTTGATCGGACTCGATCCGATAAGCAATGACCTCGTCTGCGACCAAATCGAAAGAAACCTCTTGGTCGATGCTTTGGGGTTCGACCACCACTAGCGCTGTGCGTTCCCCCGATGAGGGCAACCGCCGCAGGGAGTCCATCACTTTTGCGAGCGGCATCTGCGGCGCGGCTACGACGCCAAAGAGTGCGATCGCCGCCGCCGCGTAAAGGATCCAGACGAGCACGCTTTCGGCGACCGCCGAGGCGGCTTGCTTAGCGGCTCCCCGGTTGACCAGCCAAAAGATCCCCCACAAAGCCGCTAGCAGCACCAACCCGAGGGTCACGCCGATCGACAGGATCCAGAGCGGGGTGGTCCAGAGCTGGACATTCGCCAGCGGAACGGACAGCGGCAGAACAGGAAAAACCATGGTCAAGATCGGGGAGTCAACGGTTAAGCAATTTTCAACATCCGTTCGCGGAGAGGCACGCTCACCGCTGGCGAACAATTTTCATCGAGTCGGGGTGGATGAGGGGAACCTCGTCCGCGGTCTCCGTGGTGATGCTGGCACCAAATCGCGCGCGGATTGCTACTTGTAGTTCCGCCAGGGCTGTTGCGGCACCCTCGGCGTCCAACAAAACCGAGCCGTCGGCTTCGTTGCGCACCGTGCCGCAAACCCCCAGCTTTTCTGCCAGCTCACTAACGGTGTAGCGAAATCCGACCCCTTGAACCCGTCCCTCGTAGCGTACGCGGCGGGCGATTTTGGAAAAGTCCGTCATCGGTCGAACCGGTCGCCAGCACTGTAGCTGAATCGGAGGAACAGCCCCGAGGGGGACCCGCCGCGAACCCTGAGGTTCAGGCGAGCCCTTCAGATTACTAGCCAGAGGGGTCTGCGGCCAGGACTCCGTAGGCAGCGGCGTTGACACCGTAGTGGCATGATCGCTACGGTCCGCGCCCTATGCGCAGCTTGCCCCCCATCACCGCCCTTCTCTGCTTCTTCGGTACACCTCCGAAGGGGGCCGCTTTGTGGCTGGCGGCGGGAATCGGCCTGCTGATCTCCCCCCCCACGGCGGCCGAGGTCTTGCTTATGCGGCATGGCGACCTCCTGCAGGGGCAGATTGAACCAAACGCCGGCGGCTGGATTGTCCGCACCGAGGGGGAAGAACTTCGCGTGCCCGGTTCGTCGGTTGTGGGACGCTTTCGCGACGCACGCGATGCCTATCGCTGGCTGGCCGCCGACCTGCTTAAAGCGGGCGGGGCGGTAGACCGTCACGCAACGCTATCTGAGTGGTGCCTGCGTCAGCAGCTGTTTGTTGAAGCCAACGAACAATTGCAGCTTGCCGAAAAGTACGCCCAAGATTATCCGCGGCTGGAACCGCTGCGACGACGGATTGCCATGGGCCTGGCCACGCCCCGGCTGTTGCCCCCCGTTGACGGGGCCGAGTCGCTCGGAGCGGGCGAGAGGGTGCCCAGCACAAAGCGTTCACGCGTTGAGCAGGCAACCTTCGAGGCTCCGATCACCGACGCCCCCGCCAACGGCGACCCTTCGGCAGCGCTCGAAACATCCGAAGCAAGCCTTCAACAATTCACGCGCCGGATTCAACCGCTGCTCGTGAATAACTGCACGGCCGGCGGCTGCCATCGCGTTGCGCCCGATCGGGCTGCTCCCAACCATCAGACCTTTGCGCTCGATCGCCGGCTGCTTTTCGGCTACTCCGATTCGCGCTCAACCTCGCTGAATCTGCGTTCGGTCCTGGCGGCAATCGATCCGAACGAGCCGCATCGTAGCCCGTTGCTGGCGGCAGCACGCGGACCGCACGCCGGCGGCCAACCCTTCCGCGGGCCGCGCCGCGATGACTGGATCGCCACGCTCGAACAGTGGGTTAAACAGGTCGCCCGCGACAACCAAACGGAAGCAGCCGAGCCGGCGGGAACAGACGCAACAACCGACCCGATGACCGAGGGATCGCCGGTGCGTTACGACTCGGCCGTCATGCCAGCGGCGCTCGAAGAGCCGATCACCAGCAATCGCTTGGAGTCGGATCCGCTCGAAGAGACCTACGCGCCACGACAAAAAAGCGCGCTAAAGATCGGTAGAGCGCTCGAACGGGTCGAACCACGCGACGAGTTCGATCCGGAGATCTTCAACCGCACTTACCGTCAGCCCGCCGACGGAACGATCGAGTAGATCCGGGGCGACGCTAGCGGACGGTTTTCGGCCGCTCCGCAACTTCCACACCTGGGCGGGTCAGCGGCTCGCCGGCCATGGGATAGCTGCCGGCCCGCGCGTGATTGCAGGCTCCGCAGGTGGCACCCGACACGGGAGATCCGTAGTCGTGGCATGACTGACAGGCGTTGCAGCCGAGCTGCGTTACCGCCAGAAACAGTCCAAATGCGGTTGCTATGAGCTGCTTGCCGGTCATCGCATGTGCCTCGCTATCGATTGCCTTGCCGCCGTCGCACGTGGGCCACGGCGCTCTTGCTGTCGGTAGGTATCGGCAGGAGGGGTCGCAACGATGAAGCAAGATTGGCGGCCCGGTGTGCTAGCTCGGCGGAGCGATAGCGGCATCTGCTTCCGCGAATCAGACCCCCAACACCTCGGCGATCCGCGGGTCGGCAAGCGTTTGCGCGACAAACGCCACGCCCGTGAAGTCGTGTTCGGTGGTGTGCGGGCTGGGCACCGCGATCGTGTAAGCCCCCGCTGCCACTCCCGCTCGGCTGCCGATGCTGCTGTCCTCGAGCACCAGCATCTGAGACGAATCGACCCCGTGCTGCTCAGCCGCCATCAGGTAGGGCTCGGGATCTGGCTTACCTATTTTTACATCGTCGGCTGTGATGACGAACGACAAACGATCACGCACACCGATGACCCGCAGGATCTGTTCGGCGTAGCGCCGAGCGCCGCTGGTGACCACGCCGCGGGGCACGCTTGCCGCGTCGAGCCGGTCGAATAGCTCGTGAACGTAGGGCATGGGGGCGAGCCGATCGCCGGCCAGCTCCCAGAAAGTCTTCTCGGATTCGACCGCGAGCTCTTCGACCGTCAGGTCGAGTTCGTGCCAGTCGATCATGAGCTGCAACGCCTTGAGGGTCGGCAGCCCCATCATGCGATGCCGCAACGCATCTTCAAACGGCTTGCCGCGCCGACGCAGCGTCTCGATACCGGTCAGCTCGTAGACGTCCTCGCTGCTAGCAAGGACACCGTCCATATCAAAGGCCACCGCAATCAGCGGGGCGGGGGGGAGGGGGTAGCTCACGGAGGGGGCGGTGTCTGAGAGGGGGCGGGCGAGCGTGGCTCGGGGGAAGGCAGGGCATAAAGCGTATACGGCCCCCAGCGGCCGACAACCGGCAGGCTAGCCCGATCGGCTCCGATCGGCAGGTACGCGGGGGTTTCGTTGAGCACGTGCGTCGCTCCGTAGCGCGCTCCCAGCGTGCGCAACCGCAAGGCCCCTAAACTGGCAAGCGAGGGCGTCCAGCGCGGTCGCCCCGACTCCCAGAAGCCGATCTGGAATATCTCTTGGCCGCGTTCGCGCCATTCCACCATGCTCCGTGCGTCTTGCGGGATATCTTTGTAGGTCATCACTTCCGAGCGTTGCGCCCACCACTTTGCGGTTTGCGTGCGACGCGGCGTGAGCAGCATGGCATCGGCAGGCAGATGGGTGTCGATCCAGCGGCAGGCTGCCTGCCAAGCAGCGGGATCGCGCAGCTTGGCGTCGGCGGGGGCCACGGCCCCCGCGCTGCGGTTCCATGCGTGGCCGCCCACTCCCCAGGCCGATAGGGCTCCTAACCCCACGGCAACCGTTACTGCGAGCGCCCGACGAGCCGGACGTTTATCGCGCAGGCCAAGCCCTAGGGAAGCAACAATCAGCAGGGCACCAGCGAGCGGTGCCGCAATGTCCGACAACCGGAACCAGTAGTACTTCAGCAGCGCGGCCGCCAGAGCCGGCGATCCGGCGAGCACGGTCTCGATCACCAGGCCGGTGATGCTGATCGCGGCGGCTCCCGCGGCGAAGCGCACGATCCAGCGGAGCGAACTGCGCCGGACAACTTGGCGCGGCAACTTGCGTGAGAGCAAGGTCCCGGCCAACAGGCCCAGCAGCACGAGCATTCCCGCGTGGCGCTCCAGACGGTCCTTCAGCCATGGCCCCCCCTTGCTCAGCGGGGCGAGATGATGCGGCAGACGCTCGAAAACATAGATCTGATTCGCCTGCGAAACGATGTCCGGCTCGACCGAGGCGTTCATCATGAGCGGCGGCAGCACGCCGGCCATCGCAAGGATCCCGCCGATGACGATCCCCGGAGCCATCGATCGTAAGCGGGGCCGCCCGCGACGGGTTAACAGCCAAGCGATCGACAGCGCTACGCCCGACCAAAGTCCGACGAGCGCATGCATCGCGGTGGCGAGACCCAGCAACCCCCACGTCAGCGAAGAGGCCCGGTCAAGCCACGCGCGCAGCGCCAGCAGCACCACGCCGTAGGCTAGTGTCTTCGACTCGAATCCGCCGATGAGCCATTCGCCGCCGAAGTGCGTTTGCTCGGTGCCGACCACCAGCAGCGCTGCGCCCAGGACCGAGACGCCGGGGTAGGGAGCCACGCGGTGAGACAGCCGAGTCCACCCCCATGCCAGGAGTCCCCAGCTCAGCCCGCGACCGATCCATGCCAGAACCGGTAGCGAAACCACCAAGCTCAGCCAGCCCAAGAGCCACACGATCGTGAAGTGGGCCTCGGGCGATTCCAGAAACAGATCGCCCGGGCAATAAGAGGGGTCCCAGTAGTGCTTGAGTCGGCACAGGTAATGCGCCTCGTTACGGTGCGGTGCGGGGTCGCCCCCCGCAACGAGGAACACCAGCACCGTCAGCAGGGTCTCGGCGACCACAACACCGACGCTCGGACGCCAGCGGGGCTGGCGTCCGCTCAGGGGCGGTCCGGCGGCGGCGTCTAGAGGCGGGGCGATGGTTCGTAAGCTGTTGATGGAAAATGGCTTACGGGGAAATCTGGAGGGGGGCTCCTACGATCCGACAAGCCTGCCGAAGCCTACCTAAGTCCCGTCTCCCTCACCAGTTGACGAAAGTCGTGGAGGCAAGCAGACGTTTTGTATGAGCTAAGCTTGCTATATCGGTCGAAATACGCCTACAGTGAGGTTGGCTCAGTCTTCCAGGCGAGACTTGACCCTCCCACCTTGCGACGCCCCCCAAGAGCGGTTTCCACCGCTCTCCCCGCCCGGGGCGTTAAAAAACTCCCTCGGAGTGATCGCCATGAATCCGTTTACCGAAGCTGATGCTGCGCGGCTCAACAACCTGATCGATATCGAGATGGGCATGGACGAGTCCGTCGACCGTCTCGATGACCTGATCGCCCAGTGCTTGGATGACGTCCTCGATGATGCGTCCGCTGCCGAGCTGGAGCAGATGCTTCAGCAGGAAGAGGCCCGCCAACGGTACGTGCAGTACGCTCGTCTTCATGCCGAGCTGTTTGCCTACTTCAAGCCGGCTCGCGAGGGGTCATCAGCCGGAACCGCTAGCAGCAGCCACACCACCCTGCCACTCGCAGCGATGATTGGCATGCCGATCGATTCGGCGGGGCCCGCTGCTTCCTGAGTGGCTGGGGTGGTTCACGACGGCGCGGATGTTTGTTCGCGACCGGCCGCGACTTAGCCCTTTGCTGTGGCCTTGGCCGCGATCGCGTTGAAAGTAGGCGAAAGCTGTCGGTACAGCTCGCGGTACGTCGCCACCCCAGCGTCGTAGATGAGCTTGGTTTGGCGGACCGGCTTGGTTGGTTCGGTGGTGGAGACCGCCGCCGAGCACGCCTGCTCGATCGAGCGATACTCGCCGCAGCCGACCGCCGCCAGCAGAGCAACGCCCATGGCGGGCCCCTGGTCTTGCTGCATCGCTGCGACCTTGACCCCTAGCACATCGGCCTGAAGCTGCCGCCAGAAGGGGCTCTTCGCACCGCCGCCGGTGGTGCGGATCTCCTTCATCGGCACGCCGAGCTCGCGCAAGATATCGAGGCTATCACGCAGGGCGTAGGTCACCCCTTCAACAAGCGCGCGGATCATCGCCCCGCGGTTGTGCTTGAGTGTCAGTCCGACGAAGGCCCCGCGGGCATTGGGATCGGCGTGGGGGGTGCGCTCGCCCGCTAGATACGGCAAGAAGTAAAGCCCTTCGGCACCCGCCGGTGCGGTGCTCGCCTCGACCAGCAGCTTCTCGAAGAGATTCTCGCTGGGTCGCAGAGCCGCTTGATCGGCTTGGCATAACGTATCGGCAAACCACTGCAGCGCGCCGGCCGCGGTCAGTGTGACGCCCATCTGATGCCATTTGCCCCGGACGGCGTGGCAGAAAGTATGGACACGGCCGAGCGGATCAACCTCGGGCGTATCGCTGTGGGCAAACACCACGCCGCTCGTTCCGAGCGACGTGGCGATCACACCGCGTTTGACAACTCCGTTGCCGACCGCGCCTGCGGCACAGTCGCCCGCCCCGCCAACCACCACGCAATCGGTGCTGAGTCCCAGTTCAGCGGCGGCTTGCGGGGTCAGCGTGCCGGTGGGCTCTTCCGATTCCACGCAGCGCGGCAGCAGGCTCGCGTCGAGCCCCAGCTTGCTGAGCAGGGGCTTGGACCACTGGCGTTTGGCGACATCCAGCAGCAGCGTGCCACTCGCGTCGCTGACTTCCGTGGCGAGTTCGCCGGTCAGTCGCCGCCGCACATCGTCCTTGGGAAGCAGCACCTGCGTGAGGCGCTCGTAGTGCCGGGGCTCGTTGTTTCGCAGCCACAGGATCTTCGGCGCTTGGAAACCTGTGAGCGCCGGATTGGCGACCATCTTGATCAGCCGCTTGCGCCCTCCCGCGAGGCGTTCGATCTCAGCGCACTCGGCGACCGTCCGCTGGTCGTTCCACAGCAGCGCGGGCCGGAGCACATTACCTGACTTGTCGAGAAAGACCGAGCCGTGCATCTGCCCGCTCAGCCCGATGCCTTTGACGGCACCTGGCTTGAGCTTGGCGGTCTTCATGACCTGGCGAACCGTCTGGACAACGCCCCCCCACCACAGGTCGGGGTCTTGCTCACTCCAGAGTGGTCGCGGATGGTGACAACCGTAGGCGGCACTCGCCGAGGCGAGAACTTTCCCCGTGGGATCGATCGCCAGGGTCTTGGCTCCCGAGGTGCCGATATCGATACCCAGATAGATACTCATCTCGCAGGTCTTGCTGGTGGTACTTCGAAGTAAAAATCACGTCACCCTGCTGACGCTAGCCGTTTGCCTGTGGTCCACGGCAGGGGGGCTTGGCTGTCGGCAAGCCGCCACTTCTCCGGCTAAACCGAAACCGGCCGCGGCGAGTGTAACGTTACGGATAGCGGTCGTGAACGATCGGCCCCTCGCCGGTGCCCTGGATCGCTTGCGGGGCGAGTGGCGGCAACGCTCGGCGGGAGCTTTCAGCACCACGCTTTGCGAAACGTGTGACGAGGCCTCGATCGCCGCGTCAGACCTGATCGTATTTCCGTCAGCGCAGCTCGGAAAGCTTTGCGAAAACAATCAGTTGCGGGCAGTGCGACGCTCGGTGCTGGCCAGCGAAGAGCTCAATTTCAACGATCTGTTTTCGCTGGTTCGCGACGTCGAGATCGTCTACGGCGGCTGCGTTATGGCGCTGCCGCTGGGGTGCCCCTGTCCGCTGCTGATTGCCGAAGATTCCTCCGTGTCCGCTGCAGGGGTGAGCCTGATTGACCAACCCGACAACCGCTCGATCGCGCTGGCATTTTTGGCTTGTGTGGCTCCGCAAGCGGTGCATCGCAGCGAGGCGACGACATTGTGGGATGCCGAAAGCCTCCGGCCGCGGCTGACTTCGCCCCCCTTTGTTCGCGTCTTACGGAAGCTGACGGCTGGCTCCGATCGACAACCTGTCGCGCGGCTGGTCTGGCCCCAACGTGCCGGTGCGGTGGCTCCCCCAAGCCAATTTGTGGCGACAGCGCCCGGATCGGACGAGGTCTTCAACCCGCTGGCCGAGGCTTGGGAACCAACGAACGACCGCAAGGCGACGCTGCTCGCGAGCAGCGGGCGTTTGGTGGCGGTCACCACCAGCAGCCGCAACGCGGCTTCAGCCTTTCGGTTGGCGGCGTGGTTAGCGAGCAGCGACGTGACAGGCCAACTCGCGCGATCGACCGACGGGATCGCGAATTGCCGCGTTTCGCGTTCTGGCGTTGCCGATCACTGGCTCGCGTCGGACCCCGCTGTGCGAGGGGGCGAAGCCTTTTCGGCGGCCCTCGCCGAGTCCTTAACGGCTCGTCGGGCGTTGCTCACCCCCCGTTTGCCGGGAGCGGAACGCTATCTGGACGAACTCGGGTCGGCGATTCGCTTGGCGGTTGAGGGGCAGGCAAGTCCCGAATTGGCTCTCGCGGGTGCCTCGGCGGCCTGGGAAGACCTTTCTGATGAAATCGGCCGCGAGGCGCAGCTCGCTGCCTATTTACGGAGCGTCAACGCCCGCGACTATTCGCCGCCTACCAAGTAGGACTCGCCGCCTACCAAGTAGGACTCGCCGCCTACCAAGTAGAACTCGCCGCCTACCAAGTAGAACTCGCCGGCCGCGGGTTTCCGGCACGAGGGGCCTGGGTTAGCCCGATCGTGGCCGAGAATCGCCCGCACCGCTTGCTAAACCGAGGCCTCAGCGGTAGTTTCGGATGGTTCGGCACCCAGCGTCGACCGCCGCCCAGGGGGTGGGCTGGTTGGCTCGCACATGACGGATCGGCCAACCCTAACCGATGATCAGCTCTGGCAGCCCCACCGATCGCATTGTCATCACTGGCGTAGGCTTGACCTCGCCCAATGGCGATACGCTCGTGGACTTTCGCGAGGCCCTCTTAAATGGCCGCAGCGGCGTCTCGGATTACGAGATCCGGTACGTGGGCAAAACGTTCGCCGGGGTCTGCCGCTTCGATGAGCTAAAGTACCAAAAGCGGCGTGACGTGCGCCGGGGCACGCGGGCTGGCAGCATCGCCATTTACTGTGCCAATGAAGCGCTCGCCGACTCGGGGCTCGACTGGCCGAATATCGATCGCCAACGGGTTGGCGTCTATATCGGCGTGACCGAGCACGGCAACGTCGAGACCGAGAACGAGATCCACGAGATCAAGGGTTACGACTACGACACGTCGGTTTGGTCGCACCATCACAACCCGCGCACCGTGGCGAACAACCCGGCCGGTGAGATCACGCTCAACCTGGGGATTACGGGCCCGCATTACACGATCGGGGCGGCCTGTGCGGCGGGCAACGCCGGCATGATCCAGGGGGCCCAGATGCTGCGCCTCGGCGAGTGCGACCTCGCGCTGTGCGGCGGTGTTTCCGAGAGCATCCACACGTTTGGCATCTTCGCCGGTTTTGCCAGCCAGGGCGCGCTGGCGGCGCATACCAACGCTGCCTTGGCCTCGCGTCCGTTTGACAAAGCACGCAACGGGATTGTCGTTTCTGAAGGGGGCTGCCTCTACACCCTTGAGCGTTACGAAGACGCCCGCCGTCGCGGTGCGAAAATCTACGGCGAGATCGCGGGCTACGCGATGAACTCGGACGCCAGCGACTTTGTCCTGCCCAATCCCGATGAGCAGTCACGCTGCATGCGCATGGCGCTGGACCGCGCGGGTCTGGCGGCGGACAACATCGGCATCGTCAGCACCCATGCCACCGCCACCGCCAGCGGTGATGTGCAAGAGTGCGAGGCGGTTCGCCGTGTCTTCGGCAAGAGCCGCACCACCTGCATCAACAACACGAAAAGCTTCATCGGCCACGCGATGGGGGCGGCAGGCTCCTTGGAACTTGCCGGCAACCTCCTATCGTTTGAGGACGGCGTCTGCCACGCAACGATCAACGTGGATGATCTCGACCCCGACTGCGATCTGCCCGGACTGGTGCTCAACCAACCCCGCGAGGGGCTCCAGATCGATACGATCCTCAACAACTCGTTCGGCATGCTCGGCATTAACAGCGCACTGATCGTTAAGCGTGTGTGATCCCGATCGGTGTGCCGCGCGCCGGCCTGTCAGGCACCCCCGTCATAAAAAGCAACTTTACAAGACCAACGGAACACAGCCGCCATCGCCGACGACGAACGTATCGGAACGGTTCCGATCTTCGCTACGGACTTTGACTGCTGACAGCTGATAGCTATCCTCCATGACCCGCGACGAAATCCGCGATGAGATCCTCGACATCCTCGGCGATATCGCCCCGGATGAAGACCTGAGCCAACTGGACGACTCGCAGAGTTTTCGCGAGCAGATGGAACTCGACTCGATGGACTTTTTGGACATCGTCATGGAGCTGCGCAAACGCCACCGCGTGCAGATCCCCGAGGACGACTACGTGAATCTGGCGAGCATGGACTCGACCTGCACGTACCTCGAGCCGCTGATGAAAGACACGGCAAAGGCCTAGGCCGCTTGCCCGGGGCGGGGCAATTCATAAGTCGGAGGACGCCAGACAGCACGAGCCGCCGCCACGGCTTCTGACCCCCTGACGAGATTCGGGATTCTGCCCCTTCGAGTAACGGCCTTGGTTTACGACACGATCATCATCGGTGCCGGCATGAGCGGCCTCGCCGCGGGCATCCGTTTGGCGATGTACGACCAGCGGGTGTGCGTGCTCGAAAAGCACACCACCATTGGCGGCCTGAATTCGTTCTATCGGCTCCGCCGCCGCGATTACGACGTCGGGCTGCACGCGCTGACCAATATCACCCCCAAAGGGACCAGGAAGGGCCCGCTGGCGCGGCTGTTGCGGCAGCTCCGCTTCAGTTGGGATGACTTCCAGATCTCGCCCCAGATTGGTTCGCAGGTGGTGTTTCCCGGCCGGACGCTGGGCTTTGATAACAACCCCGCGCTGCTCGAAGCAGAAGTTGTGCGCGAGTTCCCCGCGCAGGCAGACAACTATCGGCGATTTGTTGCGGCGATCGCCGACTACGATGACCTGACCGACGAGCACCAGCAGCTTTCTGCCCGCCAGGTGGTCAGCAGCTATCTGACCGAGCCGGTGCTGGTCGAGATGCTGTTCTGCCCGCTCATGTTCTACGGCTCGGCCCGCGAGCACGACATGGACTGGGGCCAGTTCTGCATCATGTTCCGCAGCATCTTCCTGGAGGGTCTCGGCCGCCCGCACGCCGGCGTCCGGCTGATCCTCAAGAACCTCGTGAAGAAGTTCCGCGGCATGGGGGGCGAGCTGAGGCTCCGCGCCGGCGTCGATCGCCTGCACGTCGAGAACGGCCGCGTCACGGGCGTCGTCCTCGATAGTGGCGACGTGCTCGAGGCGAAGCGTGTCCTCTCGTCGGCCGGTTGGGTCGAGACCATGCGCCTGTGCGACGACGGCACACCGGTCGAGGTCGCCGGCTCCGCGCAACGCTCGGCTGGACGGCTTAGTTTCTGCGAAACGATCAGCACGCTGGACGTTGATCCCAAGCAAATGGGCTACGACCGCACGATCACGTTCTTCAACGACCACGAGCGCTTCGACTGGACCGTACCTGCCGAGCCGTGCGATCTGCGCAGCGGTGTCATCTGCAGCCCGAACAATTTTGATTATGCCACCGCGCTGGACGATGGCCGCGGCGGGCGGGGCACGATGCGGATCACGGTGCTCGCCAACCACGACTACTGGCACGGATTGGACGAGGCGGCTTACCCGATCGAGAAGCTCCGCTGGTTCGATCGCATCAATGCCGCAGGCGTGCGGTTCACGCCGGACTATCGTTCGCGGATTATCGACACCGACATGTTCACGCCCACCACAATCACCCGCTTTACGGGTCACGATAACGGTGCCGTTTACGGCGCGCCCGAGAAGCAGCTCGACGGCGCCACGCACCTGGAAAACCTGTTCGTGTGCGGCACGGATCAGGGCTTTGTGGGTATCGTCGGCAGCATCGTGAGCGGCATCGGCATGGCGAACCTGCACTGTCTGAAAGAGTAGGCAGGCAGCGATTAGCGTTACGGTTTGATACCGCCTGTGCTGCAGGGTCTTCACGATGGATTCAGAAGGTCGCCAACCACGCCGCTTCCGCTTCTCGCTATTGAATCTGCTGCTGTTGATCGCGCTCGTGGCATGCGCTGCGCTGATTTATCGACAGCAGCAGAACGTTGCCGCGATGCATCGTGAGGTTCAGCCGCTCCGTGATGAAGTTGCGAAGTATCGCAACGAATCGGGGGGGCTCGACATCGCTGACCCCGAGAAGATTTATGCAATCGCCATGCCCGGCAACACAACCGACGAATGGCGCTACCGCGTTTACCTGCCAGAGGGACGCCGCTACCTGGTCGCCTACCGAGTTAACGACCTGCCGATCGGCGGTGCTGCGCCGCAGGAGATACCAATGCCTAGCGGTAATACGATCGGATCGACTGAGAATGGCGGGTACTGCACGATCGAACCGGGCGAGCGCATCGTACGCGTCGCGCTGTTAAAACGAAACGATGGGGAGTGGGCTGTACAATTCACCACCCAGCAGGCAGGGTCGCCCACCCCCGGATCCTCCACGGGAGGAAACCTGGGGGAAGGCGTTTCTGATCGCTGGCCTGAGGTTCGGAGCAGGGCGCAAGCCACAGGAGGGGTTTTCGGCCAGCAGGCGTTTGCACCGCAGCTTGGCACGATCGTGCTACTTGATCATCGGTCGTGGGACTCTGCGCCTGGTCAATCCAGCGCGGACGCCCCCGAAGGGATCATGGTCTGGCTGCAAACGGCACCTTAGCGCTTCGACGCCCCCTCGCAACTCTGTGGGCATTCTCCCCCGTTGGAACGTTGCGGCTCGCCGGGAGTCGTCTCTACCGCTAGACTATGTGGCCATTTGCTGCCGTCAGCCTGCTGCCTTCTGCCGCTACTTCCCGCCATGCCCAAAGACTTTCTCGCCGGTGCCCAGGACCACTATGACGTCGTCGTTATCGGCGCCGGCCTCGCTGGGCTGACTTCGGCCAATATCCTCGCCCGGCAGGGACGCAGCGTTCTGCTGCTCGAGCAGCACTACAAGCTGGGCGGGCTGGCGACCTGGTTCAAACGGCCCGGCCACCACATCTTCGATATCTCGCTGCACGGGTTTCCGTACGGCATGGTCAAGAGCTGCCGCCGCTACTGGTCCAAGGAGATCGCCGACTCGATCGTTCAGCTGACGGGTATCCGGTTCGATAACCCGATGTTCTCGATCCAGACCGACTTCACGCGCGCCGACTTCACCCGCAAGCTGGTCGAGGATTTCCGCGTGCCGCAGGAGACGGTTGACGCGTTTTTCGATACGGCCCGCGGCATGAACTTTTACGACGACCAGCAGACCACGGCACGCGAGCTGTTCGACAAGTTCTTCCCCGGCCGCGAGGACGTGATCCGGCTCTTGATGGAGCCCATCACCTACGCCAACGGCAGCACGCTCGAAGACCCGGCGATCAGCTACGGCATCGTGTTCAGCAACTTCATGTCGAAAGGCGTGTTCACGTTCGAGGGGGGGACCGACGCGCTCATCACCAAGATGGGCGAAGAGCTGGTCAAGTCGGGCGTCGATGTGCGGATCCGATCCGACTGCGAGCGGATCCATGTTGGATCCGATGGCGACGGCGGCAGCAAGGTGACCGGCGTGACAGTCAACGGTCGGCACATCAAGTGCGACGCCGTCGTGAGCAACTCAAACCTTCGCAGCACGATCTTCAGGCTGTGTGGCGAAGAGGTCTTCGACAAGGATTTTGTTGAAGAGGCCCGCGCGGTGCGGATCAACAACAGCAGCACCCAGGTCTACATGGCGCTGCGGCCCGACGACCCGCTGGAAGAATCAACCGGCGACCTGTTGTTTACCAGCACGGCCCCCACGTTTAACACCGAGGCGTTGCTGTCGCGTGACATCACCAGCCGTACCTACTCGATGTACTACCCGCGGACGCGCCCCGAGGGCCGGCCGCAGAAGCTGATCGTGAGCAGCACCAACGCTCGCTGGGAGGATTGGGCCCAGATGCCCGAAGAAGAGTACCAGACGAGCAAGGCCGATCTGTGCGAGACCACGCTCGACGCGCTCGATCACTATGTGCCCGATATCCGCAACAGGGTGGTGCACGTCGAGGCTTCCACACCGCGGACCTTCAATCATTACACGCACCACGTGGCGGGAGCGAGCTTCGGCACCAAGTTCGAGGGGCTTGCCGTCAGCCGTGCGTTGCCGCAGCAGGTGCGCGGCCTGTTCCATGCGGGGAGCGTGGGGATCATCATGTCGGGGTGGTTGGGGGCGATGAACTACGGTGTGATCGTCGCCAACGAAGTGGACAGCACCCTGATGACCGGCGGCAGCGAATCGACAAGCGGTTTCGAGCGCGAAGTAGCGGCGGACGTCGCCGCGGGGTGAGCTGGCCGATGCGCATTGATTGTGGCGGGGAACGACGAACCGATGATCAGAACTCTGCGGATCGAAGATCTCCCCGCGGTTAAAGCGGTGATCGATGCGAGCGAATTGTTTCCGTCCGAAATGCTCGATGAGATGGTGGCTCCCTTTCTCGGCACCGAGCCCTGCCAAGAGTTTTGGCTTGTTGATGTCGATCCCGAGCCGATCGCCGTCGCCTATTGCGCGCAAGAACGGATGACCGAGGGCACATGGAACCAGCTCTTGATTGCCGTGCACCCCGAGCATCGAGGCAGGGGTATCGGCACGCAAATTATGAATCTGACCGAGCAGATTCTCCGCGAGCAGGGCGAACGGCTCTTGCTCGTTGAGACTTCGGGTACCAATGCATTCGAACGTGCGCGCGGTTTTTATCGAGGCAAAGGTTACGAAGAGGTAGCTTGCCTGCGTGATTACTATGCTGCCGGAGACGATAAGATCATCTTTCGTAAATCACTGTCTTGAACAGGCGACTTGACGATCTGCGGGGGGCAAAGCAAGAGAGGAAACTCCGCCCGAATCACCGCTTGTCGCCTTGTGAGCCCGACATTAGATCGGGCGGACGTCGCCACGTCTGGCGACCGATCGGCTCATGAATGTCGGGGCTACCCGACTCGTATCGGAGCGATCTAGACTGACTGCGATAGCCCTTTGAGCTTCGTTAGCCATTCGAGCGACGCATGCATTATCGACTTAGCCTACGCACGCATGGGCGTTGATCCGAATTTATCCCTGGCTCCTTAGATGTCTCGCGAACAGATCCAAGCCGCCATCCCGCACCGTGACCCGTTCTTGCTGATCGACGAAGTTGTCGAGCAGTCGGACGTGAGGATTGTTTGTGCCAAACAATTCTCGGGTGAAGAATTCTGGTACCGCGGGCATTACCCCGACTATCCGCTGACGCCCGGTGTGCTGCTGTGCGAGGCGTGTTTGCAGGCGGGCGCCGTGCTGCTGTCGAAGATCACCGAGACAGCGCAGGGGGGGCAGGGCAATGCCGGTGGTGTGCCGGTCGCCACGCGGCTCAACAATGTGCAGTTCCGCGAGATGGTCCGCCCCGGCGATGCGATCACGGTCGAAGTCGACCTCGTCGAGCAGGTCTCTAACGCCTTCTTCATGAAGGGCCGGGTCACCAACCAATCCAGCGGCAAACTCGCCGCGCGGTGCGAGTTCGCCTGTACGGTAGCCACTCCCGCCTGATTCCCTCACCCATTGAGGCAGGGCTAGGGTCGCCGCGATCCAAGCGCTCCGACCACCCTCACCCCGATCACCCTGATCCCGA
Organism: Botrimarina hoheduenensis; assembly: GCF_007859815.1. GTDB lineage: Bacteria > Planctomycetota > Planctomycetia > Pirellulales > Lacipirellulaceae > Botrimarina > Botrimarina hoheduenensis. The sequence continues at coordinate 541,465 of NZ_SJPH01000001.1, forward strand.
ACCTCTCGCATCGATGGGGGGGAAACGAGAGACTCCGATGCCGCATGACTTTCTGCAACTCGCCGGTAAAGCGGTTCTCATTGCTGGTGTCGCAAACAAGAAGAGCGTCGCCTGGCACGTGGCAAAGCTGCTGAAAGAGGCGGATTGCACGGTGCTCTATTCTGTGCGGAGCGAGGCCCGCCGCGCACAAGTGCAGAAACTCGCCGGGCCCGATGCCCCGGTGTTCGTCTGCGATGTGGAGTTCGACGAACAGATCGAGCGCCTCGCCGGTGAGGTTGCTGATTGGTGCCGAGCGAGCGATCAGCCGTTGGCGGGGCTGGTTCATTCCATCGCGTTTGCGGACTATGATCCCGCCGACCTGGAGCACGGCCCGCGGCCCTTCCACGAGACCACCCGCCAGCAGTTTGCCCGCACGTTCGGCATCTCGTGCTACTCGCTGGTGGCGCTGGCCAATGCTCTGAAGGGGGTGCTCGCCACCGACGCCTCGGTCGTGGCGATCTCGATCAGCACCACCGAGATGGCGAGCGAAAACTACGGCTACATGGCTCCGATCAAGGCGGCGCTCGATTCGTCGCTGGCGTTTCTCGCCAAATCGTTCAGCCGGTTCAGCCGCGTGCGGTTCAACGCCGTGGCCCCGGGGCTGCTCAAGACGTCCGCCTCTGCCGGCATTCCGGGTTATGTGGATTCCTACCTGTACGCTGAAAAGGCCACGCTCCGCGGCGAAGCCGTGAAGACGGAAGAGGCCGCCGCCGCCGTGGCCTTCCTGCTGAGCCCCCGTTCGAGCGGCATGAACGCCCAGCGGCTGGTGATCGACGCCGGCATGCGGGTCAACTACTTCGACGCCCAGATCGTGACGGCGGTGGTGGAGAAAGCGGATTGATCGGCATTGAGGGGCTGCCCGGGGCCGAATTTCTTCTCTGCTGCGGAGCGAACCAGGGAAAACGGTGGCGGGTTCTGCGCTCTCGTGATACTCTTAAGTGGCGAAGCTAGCAGCGGTTGCGCCCACGGGGGAAGCTCCCCGGCAAGCCCAATCACTGCTCGGCCCGCAGACTTATCCAGGCGGAGATTCCCGAGCCGCGGCTGACTCGGGGGTTCAAGAAAATGAGTTAGGACGACGCGTTCAAGGAAGACCAAGCTTGGTCGTCGCGTGCGGGGGTTGGCCTCCTCGCGAGCGAGGGCCCGCAACCCCTTCACCGCAGTTCCCTTTTTTCCCTTACGCTTGCGCTCCTGCACACCCTTTCGGTGGTGCTCGGGCGTGAGGTTATTGCTCCGCGACGGATGTCCGAGCTCGACGCCAACAACCTGATCGAACTGGTTCGCCGGAGTGAACTGATCGAGCCCAAACGGCTCGATCCGTTCCTCGATAAATGGGCGTCACAGCCTGAGGCAGCGCAGCAAGCCCCGCAGAGCATCGCCAAGGCGCTGATCGACGCCGATCTGCTCACCCAGTGGCAGGCAGACAAGCTGCTGGCTGGCAAGCACAAGGGTTTCAAGCTTGGCAAGTACAAGCTGCTGGGCGCGATCGGCAAGGGGGGCATGAGCCACGTTTATCTGGCCGAGCACGAGCTGATGAAGCGGCGCGTGGCGGTCAAGGTCTTGCCACGCCAGCGCGTGAAAGACAAGTCTTATCTCTCGCGTTTCCAGCTCGAAGCCCGCGCCGCGGCTCGGCTAGACGACCCCAACATCGTGCGGGTCTACGACATCGACAACGAGGGAGATAACCACTACATCGTCATGGAGTACGTCAACGGGCGTGACCTCCATCAGACGGTGAGCCAAGACGGACCGCTCCGCTTCGAGACCGCCGCTGACTACATCGCCCAGGTGGCCCGCGGTCTGGAGCACGCCCACAAGATGGGTCTGGTACATCGCGACATCAAGCCAGCGAACTGCCTCGTTGACCCCAACGAGACCGTCAAGCTGCTCGACATGGGGCTCGCCAAGCTCACCGACGACGAAACGTCGCTAACGCTCGCAAACGACGAGAACGTGCTGGGCACGGCCGATTACTTGGCCCCCGAGCAAGCGCTCAACAGCCACGAAGCCGACTCGCGGGCCGACATCTACAGCCTCGGCTGCACGCTCTACTACTTGCTGGCCGGTCGGCCCCCGTTTCCCGAAGGGACGATCTCCGAGCGTTTGCTCAAGCACCAGGTGGAAGAGCCGGAGAGTCTGCTCAGCATTCGCCCCGACACTCCGTTGACGCTGGTAACCATCTGCACTCGCATGATGGCCAAGCGTGCCGCCGATCGTCCGCAGACCGCGGACGCGGTCGCCGAACTGCTGACCGACTGGCTCAACGATCAGGGCTACACGCCGACCCGCTCGGGGGCCAAGCCCCGCGATGGCGTCAACACGGATTCGGGCCTGGGCAGCGGCGTCGGCAGCGGCATCCTGAGCCGCTACACGCAAGGTTCCTCCAGCCACGGTATGCCCGCCGCGGGCGGTATCGGCAGCGCCTCGGGTGATACGGCCAAGCTGTATGCTTCAAGCGGCATCGACACCGACGAAGACATTGGCTTAGCGCCGCTTGACGACGACGACGACGGTCCGAGCCGCAAGAAGGCCCGGCAAGATTCTTCCTCGTCAGGGGTGCTGTCGGACGTCGGCGAGAGCAAAGAGACACCCGCGAACACCGCCAGCAAGTCGTCGCTAAGTTCCGCGACGCGCAGGAAGCGGTCAATCTTCGAAGAAGAGTACGCCGAGCAAGAAGACGATCCGATCGCGAAGCGGGCCGCCTCGAAGATCGAAGATGCCTACGATCCGCTGCATCCCCCCGGCTACACCAACCCGTATGACAAGACGCCGATCGGTTTGTGGATCGGCTTGGGCGTGTTCCTGCTGCTGGCCGCGTTTATCGCCTTTAACCTGTTGGGTTAATGGTGGGCTAGGCGATCGATCGCGGGCCTGTGGATCGTTCTTAAGCGAAGCCCTGAATCGTCCCCCTTGGTGGAGCGCATGAAGCACCCACCCTTCTTGGTTCTGGGTAGTGTTTTTCCGATGCGCGTCGATTCTGATCAAGATCCAGCACATAAGAGCGAACAACCTCTAAATGATCTTCACCCCTCGAACAGCGTAAGCGTATGTATGAGCTAATTCGGACCGCCCTTGAGGTCCAGTTCCCCTTCAACATGATCATCGTGCTGGGTACGCTGGGTATCGCTCTTGCGGCGATTGGCATCGTGGGGGCGGAGGTGCGAAAATTCGCGACGCACCGTATCGACTTCGAGCTGAAGCGCGAGATGGTCGCGCAAGGGCTGTCAGCCGAGGAGATCGATCGGCTGCTCCAAGCCGGAAGCGATTCTCGTCACAAACAATAAAGCCCACCTAGATCGGCAGAGAGGCGGGCGTCTCTGTCACTGCCACGCGCTAGATTGTCCGCCGCGTTCACGACCGGGGGCGCTTTAGTGAACACCCCACCGCACGGCCATCATCAGGCAATTGACGCCCGAGCCGATGCCCAGCAGCGCGATCTGATCGCCATCGCTGAGCAGACCCTGTTCGATGCCGATCGAGAGCGTGGCGGGGAGCGCCGCCGAGCCGGTGTTGCCCAGCCATTCGAGTGTCGCGTAGTCGCGCTCCAGGGGCAGCCCCAGTTCAGACAGCATCAGCTTGCGATGGGCCGAGCCTACCTGGTGACAGAACGTGCGGTTGATGTCGTCGCGGCTCCATCCGGTCACTTCCAGCAGCCGCTGGAAGTTTTGACAGCCTGCGTTGACGCCCGCCCGCATCAGCCGCTCGCTGTCGGTGTGCATCACCTGAGAGAGGCCCTCGCTGCGGCACAGCTCATGATGCGTGGTGTCGGCGTAAGCCGTTGCGGCAACGAGGCGGCCTCCCCGGTCGGTCATGTCTGCACGACAGAGCACTATGGCGGCGCTGGCCGAGCCGATCGTGAGTGAGGCGAGCGAGTTCTTGATCGAATCCCTGGTGAGCGTTTTGTCGGCATTCAGGCGCACGATGGTGTTCTCGACCAGCGCCCGACCCGTCTCGGTGCCCACGACGATCCCCGCTTCGATCTGACCGGCTTCGATCAGCGTGGCGATCTGAGCGGCCCCTGAGAGGATCCCGAGGCAAGCGTTCGAGACGTCTTGCACCACGCAGTGGTGGGGCAGTTGCAGAGCGTGATGCACACGACACGCGGTGGCGGGTTCCAGGCAGTCGCGGCACACCGAGCCATGCAGGCACGCCCCGATACGATCGGGGGCCAGTCCGCTGCTGCTGAGCGCCGCCGCCGCCGTCCGCAGGCTAACATCGCCCGGCAGGGTGCCGACCGGATAGAACCGGCGCTCGCGGATGCCCGACATTAGTTCGAGCCGTCCCTCGGGCAGCTTGAGGCGGGCATAAAGCGGGCTCAGTCGCTGCTCGATCTTGCTCGAGGAAACGATTTCCTCGGGCAGGACATGGGCGATCGAGGCGATGCGGACATTCTTGTAGAGCAAGCGTTAAACCGTTGTCATTGCGGGGCTTACGATACAGTGGGTGGCTAGCGAAAGCTTACCCGCGGCGGGCCGACGCGGATACGGTCAGCCGTCCGCGAGGCCACGCTCAAACGGGGTCCTACCCCGCTACGTGAGGGCCTTCTCGGGAGGGAAATCTGGCCCGGGGCACAGCATGTTGTGCTATCGCGGGCGGATTTATCGAAAATCTTCCTATTCGGTTGTATTCTCGCCGGTCGGCGATACTCTCTGACTCACTTGCACTCCGCGCCACCAGACCGCCTGACAACGGTCGTTGCCTTACAAGGGGTAGCCGAGGGATCGACTGCATTGAAGCGAGGGGATGAGCGCTGGCACCACGTCTTGCTAAGGAGAAAATGTTTCTCTTGGGTAACACGCAGGGCGAGCGAGCAACCAGACCTCTTTAGCGTGTCAGGGAAAAGAAAAGAGGCGCGATACCGGCCCGGCCGGTTCGGCGAGACACGCACAAAGAGAATACGGTAATACTCAGCAAGAATCGGACGGCCACAACGCTTGATCCTCCCCGGCACCGCGAGGTGTCAGGGGCGGAATACTCAAACGTTTCCTACAGGCTTCCGTTTTTCCCAGCCGCCAGCGTTAGGCGGAATATCGACTCGATTGCGGCCGCGTGCCCAAAGGCTGCTCCTTGCCACTAGCCAGGCGCCCTCGACGGCGTCGCCAGCAGGGAGTGCGAAGCGAAAATGTCGAAGCCGATTATTGCGTTAAACGCGGACTATCGCGAAGCCACGGGCGACAAGCCCGCTTTCTCGGTCCTCACGGCCGGGTACTACAATGCCCTACTCGAGGTCGGCGCGTTGCCGATCATTGTGCCGCCGCTTGCGGAAGAGCAGGACATCGAGCAACTGCTCGACTCGGTCGATGGCGTTCTGCTCGTCGGCGGTGCGGATCTCGACCCTCGCCGAGACGGTTGGATGCTGCACCCCAGCGTCCGCCCGCTCGCTAGCCGTCGCGAGACCTTTGACCGCACGTTCGCTCGCATCGTGTGCGAACGCCGTGTGCCGGTGTTCGGGATCGGCGTGGGGATGCAGCTGCTGAATCTGGTGATGGGCGGCAATCTGCACCTGCACATCCCCGAAGATATTCCCGGTGCCTTGCCGCACAAGGATCTCCTCGATCCCTCGCATCGTCATACCCTGGAGATCGCCTCCGGCTCGATCATGGATCGGGTCTTTGGCGATGGCGAGCTGCGTGTGAACAGCTGGCACCACATGGCGATTGACGAGGTCGCCGAGGGCTTCGAGGTGACCGCCCGCTGCCCGGACGGCGTGATCGAAGCGATCGAGAGTCGCGTGCCGGATTGGTTCGCGATGGGAACGCAATTCCATCCCGAGGCGGCGACCGCTTCGGCGCTCGACCTCCGGATTTTTGAGGAATTCTTAATGGGCGCAAAGGATTGCGCCCCTGCGGTGCGGCTGGTTGCGTAAGCGATCGTCCTGTACGCACCGCGCTGGGTGGACGGAGCCACCGAAGCAAGCGCGACCCGGCATCAGCCGCCGGGTCGCGCTGCTTTTATAGACCGGAGCACGTCAGCTTCTGGCTGCCGATAAGCTTTAGGGGCGTAGCTCGCCCCCAAGCACGCCGACGAATGCCCGCAACCAGGCGGGGTGGGCCGGCCAAGCGGGGGCCGTGACCAGATTGCCATCGACACACACACTGTCGAGTCCGGCTGAAGGGGATTCCCAGATGCCGCCGGCAAGCAGCACCTCGGGCTTGCACGCCGGATAGGCCTGGACCCGCTTGCCCCGCACCACGTCGGCCGCCGCCAGCAGCTGCGCGGCGTGACAGACCGCGGCGATCGGTTTCGGGGCCGTGGCGAAGGCGCGAACAAGTTCGAGCACTCCCTCGTCGAGCCGCAGGTACTCGGGAGCGCGGCCTCCGGGGATCACCAGACCGACGAAATCATCGACCGACACCGAGGCCAGATCTCCGGTGATGATCAGTCGGTGTCCGGGCTTCTCGCTGTAGGTTTGAGCTCCCTCGAAGTCGTGGATCGCGGTGATGATGGTGTCGCCGGGCTTCTTCCCCGGACACACCGCGACGCACTCGTAGCCCACCATCTCGAGCGCTTGCAGGGGAACCTTCGCTTCGTAGTCTTCTACGTAGTCGCCCACCAAAAACAGCAATCGCTTGGTCATCGGTTCGGATTCGCAACAAACAGAGGGGGGAAGGGCAGGGGAGTGACGGCGGGGCGGTCGAGCGGCAGGCTGCTTTATTCCGCTTCGGGCAGTTCCAAGTAGGCGGGCAGGCGACAGATTTTGCCGGTGCGATCGACACACGCGATGGTGGTTGCGCCCTCGGCGATCAGCTCGTCGTTGCGGCGCAGTTCATAAACGTGGTCGATGCGGGCTCCGCGGGCACGCTCGGTACGGATCAGCACCCGGAGGGTGTCGCCGTAGCGGGCCGGTCGGTGGTAACGGCACGTGGCTCGGCTGACAACGAGCAGCACGCCGTCAGCTTCGAGGTCGGCATATTCGTGCCCCCGTGCCTTTAGCATCTCGACCCGCGCGAGCTCAAAATAGCGGAGAAAATTCGAGTGATGGACGTGCCCTTGGGCGTCGGTCTCGTAGTAGCGAACTGCGAGATCGAACTCGTAAGCGTCGGGCATCGGGTCACACAGCGTTGCGGAGCGGCGGGGTCCTGACCGCCAAAGGTGGCGGCCGGTCGATTTCTGATCATCCGTTGTTTGTACCGCTCTCGCGGGGAAGCAGCGAGCGTTTGCTTGGCCTTGGTTGCAACAAGCCTAGGCGGGGCCTACACTTGCGACCACTCAGACGAGCCGTTGAGGCTCGCTTCGGTCATCCCCCCGTTCCGCTTCTCGGAGACCTCATGAGCATCGGCGAAGGTGCCGGCACGCAAAACCTGACCGCCCGCGGCCGCGACTACCCCACCATCCGCCAGTTTACCGTGTTCTTAGAGAACCGGGTCGGAGCCCTGATGGGCGTCGTGCGACGCTTCGAGGGAAGTCGGGTGCGAATCGTGGCGCTGACGATTTCCGACTCGACCGAGTGCGCACTCGTGCGATTTCTGCTCAGCGATCCCGAAGCGGGACGCGAGATCTTGGAGCGGGCTGGTCTAGCGATCGTCGAATCGGACCTGATCGGCGTGGAACTTCCTCCAACGCCCCAGCCCCTGCTGCAGGTCTGTACCGCTTTGTTGAGCGCTGAGGTGAACATCACCCAGGTCTATCCGCTGCTGATTCGCCCTAACAGCCGCCCGGCGGTCGCGTTGATGGTGGACAACATCGAGCACGGCCTGGACACCCTCGCGCAGAAGGGTTTCCATACAATCTCCGAAGAAGAGTTGAAGGATTTTGATCCGATGAACTGAGGCCCAGGCCCCGGGTGGCTTTGCGACCAGATGCCGGTCGAGAAGCGCCCGTTGGTTTTCAGGATCGAGGCTCTCCCTGCGTTTTCCGCTGACCGTCCTTTGCTGCGCTCCGCTATGGCGATTCAAGTTACCTGCCCCGGTTGCATGGCCCGGTTCACCGTGGCTGACGAGCATGGGGGCAAGCAGGGGCCGTGCCCCAAGTGCAAGAAGCCGATCACGATCCCGAAGGCCGAGGATCAGATCGTCATTCATGCCCCGAAAGGGGAAGGGCCGACGAACAAAGAGGGCAAGCGGGTCCTCAAGACCGTCAAACGCAAGGACACCGCTTTCAGCCCGCTGATCGCCACCGGCGTAGGCGTCACGGTGCTGCTGACCCTGCTCGCGGCATTCTTGCTGCGCGGCTACCCCGATACCGCGGGTAGCTATCCGATCTTGGGCGGCGGGGCCCTGCTGTTGGGACCGCTGCTCGCATGGGCCGGTTATCTGTTCCTCCGCGATCAAGAACTGGAGCCCTACCAGGGCGGCCCGCTGTGGATCAGGGCGCTCGTGTGCGGCCTCGTCTACGCGCTGGCCTGGGGGATCTACTTGCTGATTGCCTCGCAGATCGGCGAGACCGGCTGGCAGCAGAACGGGCTCGAGATCTGGCAGATGGGGTTCGCCGCGGCGGTGGCAGTCGGCATCGGCACCTTTGCCGCTTTTGTCTCGCTCGATCTTGAGCCATTAATGGGCTTCCTGCATTGTGCGCTGTACTTTGCCGTGACCGTTGGGCTGCGGTTTGTGATGGCGTTGCCTCCCCTGCCCGGCCTGAAGGGCGATTAACTTGCCCGCGTCGCTGCTCGATGTGCCGGAGATCGCTGCGCTCGCGGGTGGCAGTGCGCAGATGCGCTTGCCACCGGGGATCGATGTGCCCATCACGCCCCGTGTGCGGCAGCTTATCGATACGCCCGAGTACCGTCGGTTGGCGCGGATCAGCCAACTGGGGCTGGTGAGCCTGGTCTATCCGGCGGCGCATCACTCGCGTTACGAACACTCGTTGGGCGTTTATCGCACGGCGCTCGAGTACTTGGCGGCGCTGTCTCGCGATGATCGCTTTGCGGCGATTGTTGGCCCCGAACAGGCCAAGCTGTTTATCGTCGCGGCGTTGCTGCACGATGTGGGGCACTGGCCCTTCTGCCATCCGATCGAAGATATCCGTCTGCCAGGGGTGCCTGAGCACGAGCTGTTTGCGAACAGCTTTCTGCTCGAAGGTGAGATCGCCGATACGCTTCGCGATGACTGGGGCATCGCCCCGCGCGACGTGGTCGCCATGCTGTCGGGCAAGCCAACCGATCGGGCCGGAAGGCTGCTGCGCTCCTTGCTGTCGGGGCCGATCGACGTCGACAAGGCGGATTACTTGATGCGTGACAGTCTTCACGCCGGGGTGCCCTATGGCCAGCACTTTGACCGCTCGCGTCTTATCCGCAGCCTGTGTGTCAATGCCGCGGGAGACGGCGTCGCGATCACCTCTAAAGGCAAGACCGCCGCAGAGATGATGGTCTTTGCCCGCTATGTCATGTTCAGCGAGGTGTACTGGCACCATGCGGTCCGCTCGGCGACCGCGATGCTCCAGCGAGCGTTCTATATGGCGCACCGCAGTGTCGATATCGACACGCTTTTCCGGCAGAGCGAACAGCGGTTTATCGATACCCTCACCGAGGCGGCGGGCGATGGCCCCGCTGCCGACCTGCTGGGCGGTTTGTTCGGACCGACACGCCGCCTCTACAAACGGCTGGCACAGTACAGCCTGTTCGAGTCGCCCGAGCTTTACGGCCAGCTGGCCCGTCGGCCTTACCCGTGGCTGGTGCGGTGCGCTGAAGAACTAGCGGGCAGGCTCTCGCACGCCTGCTCGCGCGTGGTGGCCCCGCACGAAGTGCTCATCGATGCCCCCCCCACCGAGTTGGAAGTCGAATTCGAGATCGACGTGCTCGACACACCTTCCGGCGTTTATCGCCGGTTGGGGGATATCTCGCCGATGGTTCGCACGCTGGCACGCGAGCAATTCGACGACTACGTCAAACGGGTTCGGGTCTTTGTCCCGCCGCGAGTCGCTGCCCAGGCTGCCCGCATCGGCGGTCTGCCGTCGCTCATCAACGAGGCGATCGATCGGGCGGGTTAGTGCCGGCACTCACACCCCGACCCCAACCAGCGCACGCGGGCGTGCTTCGATCGGCTCCGCCGCATAGGCTTGCTCGGGTAGGCCCTCGATCTCGAAGGGCTGGTTGGAGAGGACAACGCCCATCTCCACCAGAAGATCGATCATCGAGCGACGCTGCTCCAGTTGACGCAGCAACAGCATCGCAACCTGGCTACGCTCAAGATAGCCGAGGCGTACGGCGATGTCGCCAAATCGCTGGTGCGACTCTTGACGCTGCGTGTGCAAGATCTCGAACACCTCACGGGCGGACAAATGGCCCTCTTCGATCGCGAGTTGCCCCAGCGGGATCGTCTCTTGCTCCTGGCGGCGTGCCGCGGCGATGTACTGCTCGGGCGTGATGGCTCCCGACTGTAGCAGTTCAATCTCTGGTTTCATTGGTTACCCAACCTTAAGTGGGGGGGCGTCATGGGAGGCAGGTCGCGCAAGGACGCCACCTGACCAAACCGCTTCGCGTTCACTTTTGGCTGGGGCTCTAGCCATAGTTAACACCCTCAACCGTACTCCACGCTGTGAGCGGCAGTAGGCGATGTGTCTCATGAACCCTCCGCGGATTTCACGTTTCCCAGCCTCGCGAGGATTCAAATCCCGCAAGCTCGGCAAAATCGGTTGCGGTTTTTCCCGGATGCGTAGCTCCTACGGCGGTTGGAAACATGTTTCTCGCACGGGGCGGCGGGCATAAATAGGCTCTCAGCCAAATAGTTCAGCTCAGTCGCAGGTTGGAGAGCCGCGTTCTTTAGCGGGCTCTAGCCCAGGGAAGGCGTAAGGCAAATAAGTTGGTAGGGGAAATCTGGAGAGGATGGGCACTTCGGGCCGATATCATAAGCACGCCGGATCGTTGGAGGTTTACCCCCACCCCCGTCACCAATCGCACGACGCACGCTCATGTTGGCTCCTCGCCCTCGATTCCTGTTGATTGCAGAAGCCGAGTCGCTCCGCGGGAGCTGGCGCTTTGCGCTGCACGGCATCGACTCGAACGCCTCGGTGACCGCCTGCGATTTCGAGTCGGATGCCAGCGATGAGCGGCTGGAGTTGCTCGCGGTAGTGCGTGGGCTAGAAGCGCTCGATCAGCCTTCGGAAGTGACTCTCGTGACACGTTCGTTAGCGGTCCGGCGCGGCGTCAAACACGGCCTGGAAGCGTGGCGAAACAATCACTGGCGGTGGGAGCGTTTTGGTCGGCTCGAACCGGTTCGTGACGCCGATTTATGGCGGCGGATCGATCGTGCCTTGGCCTTCCACCGGGTGCGTTGTCGTTCGTGGCGTGCTGATTCGGCGGTGAGTAACCCCGAGCCCACACGGCATGCGAGCAATTGTGCCGAGACCCCCCCGGCGTTCAGGTCCGCGATCCTGCGGCCACACTTTCCTGTCGGCACGATCGGAGCGATCGGCGATTCACCGGCGATGGTCGTCGTTCCTGGCCGACGGACACGTCGGACAGTGTGCCTTGCCCCGCGCCGTCAACCGGTGGCGGCAGCCGGCTAATCGAACGGCCTTGCAGCCCCCCAGTAACCAAGCCCCCCCTGTTGGCCCGTCCTGGCCGCCAGGGCGAGAACTTACCTCCCCCGCCGCCGCTTTCGACCCTCCCCCGCGAAGATGCGTACGCAGCTCTCACTGGACGCCGTTGGCGCTCTGATTCAAGGCCGATCCGAGAACCCCGCCGAAATCCTCGGGCCCCACGAGGTGGTCGAGGGGGGCCGGCGGGCGATCGCCGTCCGGGCTTTTTTGCCCGATTCGGACCGCGTTTGGCTGGTCGATAGCGCCCAGGGAAGTTCCCGGCCGATGCGTCGAATTCATCCGGCCGGTCTGTACGAAGCCCTGTGGGATGGGCAAGATGGCGAATTCGGGGGGGCGGCAAAAAAGCCCAACTACTATCTGCGGTATAGCGATCCCAACGGCGGGCAACAAACCATGCGCGATCCCTACGCTTTCGACCCGCTCTTGACCGAGTACGACCTGCACCTGCTCCACGAGGGCACCCACTGGGACGCCTACGAGCGCCTCGGTGCGCACCTGCGTGAGATTGATGGTGTGCGGGGGGTAAACTTTGCTGTCTGGGCCCCCAATGCCGAGGCGGTGAGTGTCGTTGGCGATTTCAATCGCTGGAACGGCAAGGCGCACGCCATGCGCAAGCGTATCCCCAGCGGTGTGTGGGAGTTGTTCGTTCCGGACATGGAACTCGGCACGCTCTATAAGTTTGCGGTCAAGCAACTGGGCGGCCGCGTGGTCGAGAAGTGCGACCCCTATGGTTTTGCCGCCGAGGTACCACCCAAGACCGCGAACATCGTGACTGATCTTTCGACCCATCAGTGGGCCGATGGTCAGTGGATGGCCGAGCGCGAAAAGCACAATGCGCTCGACGCCCCGATGAGCATCTACGAGCTTCACCTGGGAAGTTGGCGTCGCGACCCGGGCCAGCCCGAGCGCTGGATGTCGTACAACGAGATCGCGCCGCAGCTGATCGAGTACTGTCATCGGATGGGGTACACCCATATCGAACTCATGCCGGTCAGCGAGCACCCCTTCACGGGCAGCTGGGGATACCAAACCGTCGGCTACTTCGCCGCGACAAGCCGCTATGGCTCCCCGGCCGACCTGATGAGTTTTGTCGATCAACTCCACCAGGCGGGGATCGGCGTGATCATCGACTGGGTGCCGGCACACTTCCCCAAAGACGACCACGGCCTGCGCCGCTTCGACGGCTCAGCGCTGTACGAGCACGCCGACCCGCGTCAGGGTGAGCACCCCGACTGGGGGACGATGATCTTCAACTACGGCCGCAACGAGGTCAGCAACTTCTTGCTGGCGAACGCTCTCTTCTGGCTGGATAAGTACCACATCGACGGCCTGCGCGTGGACGCGGTCGCTTCAATGCTGTACCTCGACTACAGCCGCGAAGGGGGCGAGTGGGTGCCCAACAAGTACGGCGGCCGCGAGAACCTCGAGTCGATCGATTTCCTCAAGCGGTTCAACGAAGTGGTTCACGAGCGTCATCCGGGCGCGATGACGATCGCCGAAGAATCGACCGCCTGGGGCGGGGTTTCACGGCCCACTTATGTCGGCGGACTCGGCTTCACTCTCAAGTGGAACATGGGCTGGATGAACGACACGTTGCGCTACATCCGCCACGATCCGATTCACCGTGGTTACCACCACGACGAGTTGACGTTCTCGCTCATCTACGCCTTCACCGAGAACTTCTGCCTGCCGTTCAGTCACGACGAAGTCGTACACGGCAAGGGATCAATGCTCGATCAGATGCCGGGCGACATGTGGCAAAAGTTTGCCAACCTGCGGCTGCTCTACGGCTACATGTGGAGCCACCCCGGCAAGAAGCTGCTGTTCATGGGCGGCGATTTTGGCCAATGGAGCGAATGGAACTGCAACGAGTCGTTGCAGTGGCACCTGCTGCAATACCCGTCCCACCAGGGGTTGCAGAACTACGTGGCGCACCTGAACCATCTGTATCGCAGCGAGCCCGCGCTGTACGAAGTCGATTTTGACGCGGCGGGCTTTGAGTGGGTCGATTGCCACAACCACGCCGACAGCGTGCTGGCCTATCTGCGACGGGCCAAAGACTCCGAAGACTACGTCGTTGCGGTCAGCAACTTCACGCCCGTGCCACGCCACGGCTACAAGCTTGGTGTGCCCGAGGTGTGCTGGTTCGAGGAGATTAGCAACAGCGATTCGGAGCTGTTCGGCGGCGGCAACGTGGGCAACTCCGGCGGAGTGATGGCGACCACAACCGGGGCACAGGGACGCCCCGCTTCGATCGAGATCACCCTGCCGCCGCTGGCCACGATGATCTTCAAGCCCCGCCGCGGTTGAGCCGCCCGGGCGTTGAAGCCGCCCGGGCAAAGCCGGGGCAGAGCGACAGCCTCGGCTTGCTTGGCAACTAGACCGATGAACCTAACCCCGTTAATGCCAACAGCTGAGCGGTATTCCGCTCAGCTGTTGGCACTGTTTACCGAATAACGTCTGCTTGGACCGGCTGCTGGCTGCGGCTGAAGAACCAGCAGCGGTCGCCCACGCTACTGCCGATCGGTATCGCGGAACCACTCGAGGTCGGCGTCTGAGAGCAGGTTTTCAAACAGCGTAAGCTCCGCGCGAACGCGACGGGCGGTGCGGGTCGAAGGGGCTCCGTACCAAGCCACTCCATCGCGCAGGAACTCGCTCCGCAACTCTTCGGGCGAGCCGATATTCGCCGCCACGCGCAGGACGTAGGCGATCGTACGATCGTGATTGAGGGCCGCTCCCACTTTGCCCGCTGGCAAGTCAAACGCGGCCTGTAGTAGTTCCGGACCTGCTGCAACGAGCGACTCCGGCTGGCTCAGCTGGAGCCGCACCTCGCCCGTTTCGCGTGAAACCGAGCCGATCGTCAAAAAGCTGATCGGTTCGGTACGGAAGGGGGTCACGGTATCGTCGTCAGCAAAGTACTCGGTGAGCGTTTGGCCCGCCTTTTCGGCCTTCGCGGCGACTTCTTCCGCCCGCTTGAGCGCGAGGTCGGCCGCTTGCTGACGCTTCCAAGCTGCAACCACCTCGTCACGTACTTCGTCCAGCGTGGGCGTTTTCCGCGGCAGACGTTCGGTGATTAGGAACAAGATCCGGTTACGTTCGGCCGGGTCGAACGCAATCGCGGGCTCGTAGCGATCCATAATCCCTTCGCGGAAGGCCATCGCCCACAGCGGGATGCCTTGGCCGGCGGCTTGGCTAACGTTGATCGCTTTGCCGAGTGTTGTCTCGCGCAGTTCGAGCAGGCTTGCCGGGGCGAGTGATCCCCGTTCCAGCCCGAGTCGCTCAGCGACCCCGTCGAGATTCGTCAGAGACTCGGGCGCGGTGGGGGGCTTTTGCTTGGCGTCTTCGGCGTCGAGCACGGCATCGAAGTACTTGTTGTACTCGTCGTTGAGTTCGATCCGCAGCTCCTCCATCAGCTTGCCGATCGCTTCGCTCGCCTGAGCTTGGGCGATGACCGTACGGATCTCGTCGCGAACCTCGTCGAGCGATTGATAGACGTTGGTGTCCTTGGCGGCGTCCGTGTCGTCGGACGGCTCTTCTTCCTCTTCCTCCTCCTCTTCTTCAGTCGACGCTGCTTCCTTGTCAGCCGCGGTTTCATCAGAATCCGTCTGATCCGTGCTGGCCGCGTCCGACGCTTCTACGTCGTCGGTCTCGTCTTCAAACACCGAGTCGTCGCCGAACAGGGTGGCATCGGCAGAGATGAACCGTTCCTTGTTCTGCTCGTAGAATTCGGCAATCTCTTCTTCGGTTACTTCGGGCTCGGCCTTCGCGACGTAGTCAGAGAACTTGGCAACCACGTACTCGATCCGCACCCGTTCGGGCGTGCTAAAGCCAGGAGCGGGCGAGGGGAGTTCAATGCCACCGTAATCACGCAAGAAGTCGGGCGAGGGCTCGCGATCTTGATAGAGCGCGAAGAACTCGGTGAGCTGCTCCTCGGTGGGATCAGCAACTTCTGAGACGAAGTCCGCGGCCTCGATCGGTGCCGCCTCGAGCTCGATTCGGCCGTTGACCTTCAACCAGTCATCCCACTGCTCGGCCGGCAACACCGTGTTGAAAAGATACCGGTGGCTATCGACGTAGCTACGCTCGAGCAATGCCTCGCGCACCAGATCGAACAGAAAGGCGGTTGTCGCCCGCCGCCCTTTTTGCATCTGCATGCCGCCGATCAGGGTCCGCATCTGCTCGATGCTGACGCGGTCGCGGCCGAGGGCCTGGAGGAACTCCGAGACGGTTTCATCGCTCACCATCATGCCGGCCTCGCGTGCCCGCTGGGCGAAGATCTTGGTGCGGACAACGTCGCGTTCAACCCCCCCCTCACGGGTGGTGGGAAGGCTCAGCGGCAGTACACGGAGCGGCAGGTCCTCGACCCCCGCGCTCTGGGCGCTCTGAAAGCCCAGGCCGATCAAGCGGTTTTGGAAGGTTTCCAGCACGCCGCGGTGCACGAGGGCGTCGGTAAGCTGGAGCTCGGTGATCGAGCCGCCCCGCCACTTGGCCACGACCTTACCGCCGCCGCTGGCCCCTCCGCCGCCCCCCTGGGTCCAACTGGGAAGGGCGTCGGCGACGATGAACGAGATCATCAGGAGCACACAGAGGAACGCCATCAAGACGCCGGTGTACTTGCGGAATACCGTAAAGGGGGTGGCCATGGCTGTCTGGGGCGGGCGTTGCTCGGGGGCAACGCGGTGAGAATTGGCCGACGCGAGTCGCGCCGCTAAATGTTGGATTGGAAGGCACCCGCCACGAGGGCGAGCTTTAAATTTAGGGTCTTTTCGGCGGTCCCGGTGGTTCGCTCGTTGCTTGCTAGCGGTCTGCCGGCTCCGTCGTTCGGGCGGGTCGGAGAGCGCAAAGCAGCGTGTCCGTGCTCACGAAAAGCCGCTCCTTTGAGCACCGGATTCTGCGGCGCCATCGACGTAAAGGCAATCCCATCTTGGAGTGTCGGCGATGCTGGCGGCCACGTTTCGTGTGGCAAGGGTCGCTGCGAACTTGCCAACCGACGGTTGGCGCCGTTGCATTGGGCCCCGTTGGCGCCGCATAACCGTTAGGTTGCGTGGCGTCAGCGCCGCCGTAGCAATCGACGCTACCCGTCGTTTTTCAAGCCGCTTGCGGCGACGGTAGGGTCGAGGCAGATACTGACCGACATCGTCCGCCAAACCGATCGCTTTTACCGCCACCTTCGCGGGACACCCCCCCCGCACCGCAGCCGACCGACCCCCAAAGAGCCCGATGGCAAAAACGCAGGCAACCACCGGCTCCGGTACCAAGGGGACTGGCAACGCGCTGGTGATCGTCGAATCGCCCGCCAAAGCGAAAACGATCGGCAAGTACCTGGGCAAGGGCTTCACAGTCGAGGCATCGGTCGGCCACGTGCGCGATCTGCCGCAGGGGGCCGCGCAGATCCCCGCCAAGTACAAGAAGGAGAAGTGGTCGAGCCTGGGGGTCAACGTCGAAGACAACTTCCAGCCGATCTACGTTGTCTCGCCCGGCAAAACAAAACAGGTCAAGCTGCTCAAAGATCAGCTGAAGAAGGCCGACACGCTCTATCTGGCGACTGACGAGGACCGCGAGGGCGAAGCGATCAGCTGGCACCTCTTGGAGCTGCTCAAGCCCAAGGTGCCCGTGTACCGGCTCGTTTTTAACGAGATCACCCAAGAGGCGATCCGCGGTTCGCTCGACTCGCCACGCCAAGTCGATGACGGCTTGGTTCGCGCGCAAGAAACACGCCGCATCCTCGACCGCCTGTACGGTTACGAGGTCTCGCCGTTGCTGTGGCGCAAGGTGCGTCCCAAGCTGTCTGCCGGTCGTGTGCAAAGCGTTGCCGTGCGGATGATTGTGGATCGCGAGCGCGAGCGGATGGCTTTCGTTTCGGCCACTTGGTGGGACCTGATCGGCACGTTTGCCAAGCAGAGTGACGCCAAGCAGCGGCTGGAAACCACGCTCGTTTCAGTCGATGGCCGCAAGCTTCCCAGCGGTAAAGACTTCGATCAGCAGACCGGCAAGCTCAAGAACGCCGATCTGTTACTGATGGACGGTCCGGCAGCCGAGGCGCTCGCAGCGCGGCTCCGCAGCGGCGAATTCCGCGTGAAGAGCGTCGAAGAAAAACCGTACACCAGTCGGCCCTACCCGCCGTTCACCACCAGCACACTGCAACAGGAAACCAACCGCAAGTTGGGCTTCACGGCGCGGCGGACCATGCAGGTGGCGCAGTCGCTGTACGAGAACGGCCACATCACCTACATGCGAACCGACTCGACCAACCTCTCGACGCTCGCGGTGGGCGAGGCGCGCAAGCTGGTTCAGAGCGAATACGGCTCCGAGTATCTGCCCGAGGGGCCGCGCTCCTACACCGGCAAGGTCAAGAACGCGCAAGAGGCCCACGAAGCGATCCGCCCCGCGGGTACCCCGTTCGCGGTGCCGGCGGTCATGAAAGCGCAGCTGGGAACGGACGAATTCAAGATCTTTGATCTGATCTGGAAGCGGACCATCGCGAGCCAGATGCAAGACGCTCGTGGCCGGCGGATCGTGGTAACGATCGAGGGCGAGGGCTGCGTCTTTACCGTGAGCGGCAAGACGATCGACTTTCCCGGTTATCTGCGGGCGTATGTTGAAGGGTCGGACGATCCGGGGGCCGAGCTAGCTGACCAAGAGAAAACGTTGCCGTCGGTAGTCGTGGGCGAAGCGCTCGACGCGGTGGAGCTGATCGCCAAAGACCACACCACCCAGGCCCCCAGTCGGTTTAGCGAAGCCGCTTTGACCAAGGCGCTCGAAGAACGCGGCATCGGCCGCCCGAGCACCTACGCCTCGATTATCGACACGATCCTCGCGCGGAACTACGTGTTCAAGAAGGGCGGTGCGCTCGTTCCCACTTGGGTGGCGTTCTCGGTTGTGAAATTGCTGGAAGACCATCTCACGGCGCTGGTGGATTACCAATTCACCGCTCAGATGGAAGACGATCTGGACTCGATCAGCCGTGGCGAGCGCGACAGCATCGACTATCTGCGGTCGTTCTACTTTGGCAACGGCAAGCCGGGTCTGAAGAAACAGCTTGAGAATAAAGTCGACGAGATCGACGCGCGCTCGATCAGCCGTATCTCGCTCGGCAAAGCGGACGATGGCGATGAGGTCTTCGTCCGCGTGGGGCGGTACTCGCCGTTCGTGGAGAAGGGTGAAAAGACGGCATCGCTGCCCGAAGAGCTCCCGCCGGACGAGGTCAAGCTTTCCTATGCCCTCGACCTGCTTGCGCAAGCCGCTAAGGCAGAAGAGCCGCTGGGCTACTGTCCAGAGACCAGCAAGCCTGTCTATCTGAAGGTTGGCAGGTTCGGCCCCTACATCATGCGTGGCACGCCTGAGGATGAAGAGAAGCCGAAGAACGCTTCGCTGCTAAAGGGGATGAGCCCCGATCACATCACCCTCGAGGTTGCGCTGCGGCTGCTCTCCTTGCCGCGTGAGCTGGGGGCTCACCCCAAGCTCGAAGACACGATGACCGTGTTCAACGGTCGTTACGGACCGTACGTGAAGTGTGGGTCCGAGACCCGTTCTTTGCCGGCCGATGTCTCGCCGCTGGACGTGACCGCCGAACAGGCGATCGAGTTGCTCAACCAGCCCAAGCAGGCTGGGCGCGGCCGTGGGGCCGCCAAGCCGCCGCTCAAGGTATTCGAAGAAAAGTCGCCGGTCACCGAGGGGGTCGTTCAGGTTATGGACGGCCGCTACGGGCCCTATGTCAGCGACGGCGAATCGAACGCCTCGCTTCCGAAGGGGACGAGTCCCGAGGAGCTGACCTTTAACGAGGCGCTCAACCTGCTTGCGGCCCGCGCTGCGGCTGGAGGCTCGAAGAAGAAGCCCGCGAAGAAGAAGGCGGCAAAAAAGAAGGCGGCCAAAAAAGCGACGCCCAAGAAAACCGCTACGAAGAAAGCCCCCGCAAAAAAAGCGACCACTAAGGGGGTCAAGAAGCGGACCACCAAGAAGGCGGACGACTGAGCCCGAACCTTCTCTGCGTACGCTTCGCTGGTCGCGCGGTGCCACTTGCTTTTGCTTTCCGCAGCGTGAGTCAACTTGCGCCCGGTGGGCCACGAGAGGCTCGTTCTGGAGGGAACGCTGCGGTAGTCTGGCTGTGAGCCGCAGGCGCGGGCCTCGGCACGACGCGACCAAGCCACGGAGCTTTCCGATGAACGCAGCACAAGCGATCCAGCAGACGGCGGCCACCAGCGACATGGTTGTGGCTGCGTACCTCGCGGATCTCGAAGACTCCGACCTGTTGCGTCGTCCGCATCCCGGCTGCAATCACTTGGCATGGCAACTTGGGCACCTGATCGCGGCGGAGTGCAATCTGCTCAATCTGCTGAGTCCTGGAGCGGCACCCAGCCTGCCGGCGGGCTTCGTTGAGAACCATAGCAAAGAAGCCACCTCCAGCGACGATCCGAGCCACTTCGGCACCAAGCAAGAGTATCTTGACCTGTACAAGCAGGTGCGCGCCGCCTCGCACGCGGCGATTGCCGCGGTTAGAGATAGCGACCTCGATGCGCCGAATCCCAAGGAAGACTTCCGAGCGATGTTTCCTACCGTCGGTTCGATGTACGTGCTGAACGCGACGCACCCGATGATGCACGTTGGTCAGTGGGCTCCGCTGCGCCGCGAGCTTGGCAAGCCGATCGCCATCTAAGCGGAGCGCCGGTCGCAGCGCTTGGTCAGCCGAGACAAATCGTCGCACGGGCGGTTTCAGGAGTGTTATTTCTGTCGGCTAGGCGTCAGAATGAAAGTGAAGTTGATCACTTATCAGCGGACCCCCCGTCGCCGAGGGGGCGACGAGAGCGCCGCCCGCATGTCTCTCAGGGTAGGAGTTGGCGCCGATGCCTAATCGGATGAGTCTTGAGTCGTACGGAATCCATGTTCCGAACGTCCATCGCAACATGCCCCCCGCGTCGCTCTATGAGCACGCGATCCGCTACGACGGGGCCGAGATCACCGCGAGCGGTGCCCTGGCCGTTCGTTCGGGTGAAAAGTGCGGACGAAGCCCCAAAGACAAGCGGGTTGTCGATGAGACCTCCAGCCGCGATGACGTGTGGTGGGGGGACGTCAACGTGCGGCTGACCCCAACGTCGTTCCAAAAGAATCGTTCTCAGGCGATCGATTATCTCAACCGCTGCGAGCGGATCTACATTGTCGATGCCTTCGCGGGTTGGGACGCAAAGGACCGGATCAAGGTGCGCGTCATCTGCTCGCGGCCGTATCACGCGTTGTTCATGACGAACATGTTGATCCGGCCCACCGCGCAAGAGATGAACACGTTCGGCGAGCCGGACTACGTGATTTACAACGCCGGGCAGGCTGCCGCGGACACGTCGGTCGAGGGCGTCGATTCGACGACCAGTGTGGCGTTGAATTTTGCCCTCGGAGAGTTTGTGATCCTCGGCACGGAATACGCCGGCGAGATGAAGAAGGGCGTCTTCACGATCATGAATTACTTGCTTCCCAAGAAGGGCGTGCTCTCGATGCATTGCTCGGCCAACGAGGGAGACAAGGGCGACGTGTCGCTGTTCTTCGGCCTGTCGGGCACCGGCAAGACAACGCTCTCGGCCGACCCGCACCGGGATCTGATCGGTGACGACGAACACGGTTGGGGGAACGACGGGGTCTTCAACATCGAAGGCGGGTGCTACGCCAAGTGCATCGACCTGTCGAGCAAGAGCGAGCCCGAGATCTACAGCGCGATCCGCTTCGGTGCCGTCCTTGAAAACACGGTGCAAGATAAGGCGAGCCGCGTGGTGGACTATCACGACAGTTCGATCACCGAGAACACCCGGGCCAGCTATCCGATCGAGTTTATCCCGCACGCGAAGATCCCGTGCCGGGGTCGTCACCCGCGGAACATCGTGTTCCTAACGTGCGACGCGTTTGGTGTGCTACCGCCGGTGAGTTTGCTCACCCCCGAGCAGGCGATGTACCACTTCATCAGCGGCTACACGGCCAAGGTTGCCGGGACGGAAGTGGGCGTTACCGAACCCAAGGCGACGTTCAGCGCGTGCTTCGGAGCACCGTTCTTGGTGTGGCACCCCACGAAGTACGCTGAATTGCTTGCGGAAAAGATGCGCAAGCATGGCGTGCCCGCTTACCTCGTCAATACGGGCTGGAGCGGCGGTGCCTACGGCAAGGGGGCCCGGATGAGCCTGGGCTACACGCGCTCGATTATCGACTCGATCCACGACGGCTCGCTTGCAAACGCCCCGACCCAGGCTGACCCGGTCTTCGGATTCCAGGTGCCTACCGAGTGCGGGTGTGTGCCGAGCGAGATCCTCACCCCCCGGCTGTCGTGGAAGGATCCGGCGTCGTACGACGCCACGGCGACGAAACTAGCGAATCTGTTTGCGGAAAATTTCAGAAAGTACGAGGATGTGGCATCGCCCGAGATTGTGGCGGCGGGACCACTAGCCGGCGTTACGGTCTAAGTAAGAGATCCGATCCATGCCGTTCGGCGGGGTCGGGAGCGGCGCGGAGTACGTTGCGGAACAAATTAATCATGGCCGATTCAGCTCAGCGACGGGCTCAACGCCCGCTTGGTGCTTTCGGAGACGCCACTCAAAGTCCCGCTCACTCCGCGTCGCTCCCGGCCCCGCCAACGGGCCCCACATCGGAAGCGCCCTAGTCTGCTTGGCTCAGCGGGGGCTGCCAATCAGGCAGCGGCTAGAGCGGGGTCGGGGTGAGCTCGTCGTTGAGGGCGAGAGGCCGGCCGGCATAAGTGGGGCCTAGGTCCGCGTTCCGCTGAAGCCGGTTCCGGCGTACGCTGTGCCCCATGGCGAAGATCCTTATCACCTCGGGCCCGACACGTCAGTACATCGACGCCGTGCGATATCTGACCAACGCTTCGAGCGGGCGCATGGGGCGCGGGCTAGCGGCGGCAGCGCTCGCCGCAGGCAATGAGGTGGTGATTGTTTCGGGCCCCGTTGAGGTGGAGTATCCCGCCGGTGCCCGCGTGGTGTGGGTCGTCTCGACTGAGGAGATGCTGGCGGTCGCCACGGCCGAGTTTGAAGCGTGCGATGGTCTGATCGGGGCCGCGGCCCCGTGCGACTACCGCCCGGTGCATGTCGAGCCGGGCAAGATCGCGAAGACCGGCGAACCTTTGCAGCTCAACCTGGTCGAAACCGACGATGTGGTCGCAACGCTCGGTGCCAAGAAGCAAGGGCGGTGGGTGGTGGGTTTCGCTCTAGAAACGGAAGACCATCGGCTGCGCGCCCTGGCCAAGCTTGAACGCAAGCACTGCGACCTGATGGTCAGCAACGGGGTCGAGGCGATGAACGCCGAGACCAACACGGTCGAGGTGCTGACCGGTGCCGGCCAGGTTGTCGGTCGCTTCACCGGCCCGAAGGATGAGGTGGCCCAGGGTATCCTGGGAGTGATTCACGACCGGCTAATCGGTTAACGTTCATATCGTTCACGCCCGCTTTGGGCGCGGCTGTGGCGTTTTTTTAGCGGTTGGTTAAACTCACGGGTCACGGATTAATAAGGCGTTTTCGAGCGGTAGGGATTTTATGCTTCGAGTCGCGGTATACGGAGCCTCAGGCTACACGGGCCTGGAGTTGCTTAAGCTCTTGGCTCGGCACCCGCACGCCCAGGTGACAGCCGTCACGACCCGTCAAGAAGACACGCCGACTTTGGAGCAGGTCCATCCTCAGCTGACCGGGCTCTTTGACCTTTGGCTGGAGCAGCTCACGGCCGATGAGGTTGCGCAGCGGGCCGACGTCGCGTTCACCTGCCTGCCGCACGCCGCGAGCGCCGAGGTAGTGAAAGAGTTGGTCGATCGGGGCCTGCGGGTCATCGATCTGAGTGCCGACTACCGGCTCACCGACCGAGCGATCTATGAGCACTGGTACGGCGTCACGCACCCCGATCCCGAACGCTTGACGACGACGCCTTACGGTTTGCCCGAGCTGTTTCGTGAAGAGATTCGCGGCGCGAAGCTGGTGGCGAATCCCGGCTGTTATCCGACCGCGGCGATCTTGGGACTGGCCCCATTGCTGCGAGCCGGCCTGATCGAAACAAGCGGCATCGTGATCGATGCCAAGAGCGGAGTCAGCGGGGCCGGCCGCAATCCAAAGCAGCACCTGCACTTTCCTGAGTGCAACGAAAACCTTAGCCCCTATGGGGTTGGCACGCATCGGCATATGCCTGAGATCGATCAAGTGCTCTCACGCGTTGCCGGGGGCCGGTCAGGGGCGGTGGAAGTGGTCTTCACGCCGCATCTTGTGCCGATGGATCGGGGCGAGATGTGCACGAGCTACGCATTACCGGCGGCTGACGTCACGACCGAGTCGCTCAACGCCGCACTGCACGCGGCGTATGACAACGAGCCTTTCATTTCCGTGGTGCAGACACCACCCGGCACGAAGGATGTGGCTCACAGCAACCGCTGCCATGTTTACACGCGGCTGGTACGCGGTCGAGTGATTGTGGTGAGCGTGATTGACAACCTGATCAAGGGTGCCTCGGGTGCCGCTATCCAGAACTTCAACCTGATGCACGGCCTCGACGAGACGATCGCGCTCCGCTGAGACGCCCTCGAGAGCCCCGCGACACCGCCACAAGACAGAGATCCGCATGGCCAACTCCACCTCCGCAACCGCCACGACTGAAGCGGATACCCCGCCCGCCAAGCCCATTGGCTTCCCGCCAGGATTCCGGGGCGCGGCGGTTTATAGCGGCGTCAAAGAAGATAAGACGAAGCTGGACCTGTCGCTGATTGTTAGCGATCGGCCGGTGGTGGCCGTAGGCGTCTATACGCAGAATCTGGTGCAGGCCGCGCCCGTCTTGCTGGACCGACAGCGGACGCCGACCACACAGGCCCGTGGCGTTGTGATCAACTCGGGTGTCGCTAATGCTTGTACCGGTGCTGCGGGGCTGGCCGACGCAAAGCAGATGACCGCCCTGGCAGCCGAGGCGACCGGAGCGGGCCCCGAAGAGTTCTTGGTGCTCTCGACCGGCGTTATCGGTCATCCGTTGCCCATGCAAAAGATCGCGGCGGGGGTGAGCGCTGCAGCGCAGAAAATGGCCGCGGGGCCCGAGGCCCTCGAGGCCGTCGCCCGCGGCATGATGACCACGGATACCGTCACCAAGATCCGCAGCCGCACGATCCGCCTCGGCGATCGCGAGATCTCGCTTGTTGGTGTCGCCAAAGGCGCGGCGATGATCGGGCCCAACATGGCAACCATGCTGGCCGTGGTGATGACCGACGCCGTGCTCGAGGCGAGCGACGCTCAGGCCGCGCTTTCAGAGGCGGTGGTCGAGTCGTTCAACTGCATTAGCGTTGACGGCCACACCAGCACCAACGATACGGTTTTGCTGCTAGCCAACGGGGCGGCCGACGGCCCGCCGCTGGCGGATCGTGATCTGGCCGCGTTCCGCGCGACACTGGTCGAGGTCTGCGAGGATCTGGCCGTCGCGATCCCCGCCGACGGCGAGGGGGCCACGCACCTGATCACGGTCGAGGTTCATGGGGCCCGCAGTCGTGACGACGCGGTGCGTATCGGCAAGACGATCGCGGATAGTCCGCTGGTGAAGACCGCCATCGCCGGTGCCGATCCCAACTGGGGCCGTATCGTCTCCGCCGCCGGCTACGCCGGGGTGCCGTTTGATCCCGACCGCGTGACGCTGCTGATCAACGGCCTGCTGGTTTACGACAAAGGGGCACCGGTCCCTTTCGACGAGGCAACGGTCTCCGACAGCATCGCGAACCAGCGCGATACGCTGCTGCTGTTGATACTCGATGAAGGTTCCGCTTCGGCCCGATTCTGGACCACCGACCTCACCGCCGAGTATGTTCGGTTGAACGCCGACTATCGCACCTAACAAACCAATTGTTGTCGTTGCGAAGAAGCCCGAGCTGTTTTCAAGAAGGGTCGTTAAAAGTTTGCCAGCTTACGACCAAAACCTGTCGGTTCCGCTACTGTTACGGATCCGTCGCAGTCTGACGTTTCTCGGAGTGTTCTTTGCGATCGCGGTTGCGGCGCACAAAACGCTAACCGGTTGCACGTGGCTGGATGCGGTCTACTTCTTCGTGATCACGGTGACAACCGTCGGATACGGCGAGGTCAGCACGATCTCGGCGGAACAGAAGCTGCTGACCATCGCCATCATTCTGATCGGCGTGTTTGGTGTGGGATATACGGTTGCCCTGATTGTCCAATCCATGGTCGAGGGGCAGATCAACCAAGCGTTGGGGGCGCGACGGATGGAACAAGAAATCGATCAAATGAAAGGCCACGCCATCATCTGTGGCTTTGGACGTATCGGCCGGACGATCGCTGCGGAGCTCGCTCGTCGCAAGAAGCGGTACGTGGTGATCGACTCCAATCAAGAGGTTGCCGACCTCGCGCGGACCGAGTTGGGAGAGCTGGTGGTCGTCGGCGACGCCACCGACGAGGAGACGCTGCTGCACGCCGGTATCGAGCGGGCCACGACGATCGTGATCGGGCTGCGAAGCGATTCGGACAACGTCTTCCTCACGCTCACGGCCAGGAATCTCAACCCCACGTTGCGGATCATTGCCCGGGGCGAGCAGGCCGCCACCGAGAAAAAACTTCGCCAAGCGGGGGCTGATCAGGTGGTGTTGCCCGCCGTGATCGGCGGGCGTCGGATGGCGGCCCTGGTTACCAGGCCCAACGCCGCTGAGATGCTTGAGAATTTCACCAACCACGAAAAGATCGATGTTGAGCTGGAGGAACTGCTGATCCCTCCCAGCAGTCCTCTGGTAGGGGCTACGGTGCGCGACACCGCGGCGCGGCAGCGGCACAATCTGATGATCGTGGGCATCCGCCGCGCGGGGGGATCTATGGTTTTCAATCCTGATCCCGATGATCGCTTCGAGGCGGATGACACGCTCGTGGTGATGGGCCGAAGCGGCGATGTCGAGTCGTTCCAGCTTGCCCAGCGGCTGGCCTGCGAGGGGCGGGGCCAAAGCTAGCGCGGGGCAGGGCCCGCGTTCTCAGCCGCGCTGATCGGTGCTAGGCTGAGGAGGCCCATCGCGGCCCTTACTCGGCTACAACCTTCCCAACGCGCGCGCTTACTTCATGTCCAAGCACTACGACGTTCTCGTGATCGGCACCGGCCCTGCCGGCCAAAAAGGGGCCATCCAGGCTGCCAAGCTCGGCCGTAAGGTCGGCATCATCGAGAAGAGCCCCGTCGTGGGGGGCGTGCAGGTCAATACGGGCACGATCCCCAGCAAGGCGCTCCGCGAAGCCGTCGTCACGCTCACGGGGGCCGACAAACGCAATTTGCTGGGGGCTTCGTATCGCGCGAAGAAGGACGTAACGATCGCGGACCTCGCGAGCTTCTCGCAGCAGATTATTCGGCACGAGTGGGAGCTGATCGGCAGCCAGTTCGAGCGCAACCATGTCGAGCTGATCTGGGGGCACGCCCGCTTTGTCGGACCAAACGAGATCGAAGTGCTCACCAAAGACGGGCCCGAACGCGTGACGGCTGACAGCTTTTTGGTGGCGGTCGGAACTCGACCGGCCCGGCCAGACCATATCCCCTTCAATCCGCACAACATTCTCACGAGCGATGAGCTGCTGCACCTGGACCGCATCCCGCGCACGATGATCGTTGTCGGCGGCGGCGTGATCGGGAGCGAGTACGCGTGCATCATGGCGACACTCGGCGTGCGCGTCACGCTGGTCGAGGGACGCCATCAGGTTCTTGGTTTTCTAGACCAAGAGATCGCGGGGACGTTCCAGTACTTCATGAGACAGAAGGGCATCACTTTGCGGCTCGGAGAGAAAGTCGAGAGCATCGCCGAGATCGATGCCGAGACGGACATTTCGGGACGCCCGAACTCGGGGCCGGCGAAGCTGGTCCAGGCGCAGCTTGAATCGGGCAAGACCCTCCGCGCTGAAGTGCTGCTCTATGCCGTGGGGCGCCAGGGTGTTTGTGGCGAGCTTGGGCTCGACAAGGTGGGGATCGAGTTCGACGATCGCGAACGGCTGCATGTCAATGAGCACTATCAGACCAACGTGCCGCACGTTTACGCCGCCGGCGACGTTATCGGATTTCCTGCGCTGGCATCGACCAGCATGGAGCAGGGACGTCGTGCGGTGTGCCACGCCTGCGGCGTGTGCGACACGCGTGACTACAACACGAAGTTGTTTCCCTTCGGCATCTACGCGGTGCCGGAGATCAGCATGCTCGGCAAGACCGAAGAGCAGCTCACCGATGAGGGCATCCCTTACGAGGCGGGCATCGCCCATTATCGCGAGATCGCCCGTGCGAAGCTGCTGGGCGATGAGCTCGGCATGATGAAATTGCTGATCCACCAAGAGACCCACGAGCTGTTGGGCATCCATATCATTGGTGCCGAAGCGACCGAGTTGATCCACGTTGGCCAGGCTGTGATGGCGCTGGGCGGGAAGGTCGAGTTCTTTATCGACAACGTGTTCAATTTTCCGACGCTCGCCGAGTGCTACAAGGTGGCCGCGTACAATGGGCTCAACAAATTGAACCACGTGTAGGCTGAGCCCCGCGGTAAGCGCCTTGCTTCTTAGGCTGAGCCCAATCTTCTGCTCGGAGCAGGCAGTGCTGCACCGCAGGAGTGCCGTACTGCAAGGGAGTCGATTTCCCGCCCCGGGGGTCTTGAGATTTCGTCGGTCGCAACAGGCTCATGAGCCTCAAGATCTCAATTTCTCCGGGGAATTAGCGTCACGGGGCACTGTGTGACGGCCTTTTTGAGGCGTTACGTCACAAACTCCAGGGAGCCCGCTTTTTTCCCGACCTCGGGCCGAATCGTGACCTAGGGTTTGAGTGGAAGCTTCTCTGCCAGCGATGGTCGAGAAGGATTCCTCCCTCTTCACCCTGTGTCTTTTCATTAAGCCGCATCACTGCGGCACCTCGGCCCCGGAGGCTACGGCTATGTCTGCGCTAAGATCCGTACGGTTTGTTTTTGGCGTGTTTGCGCTAGCCTCGATCACCGGGGCGTCTGCCGCGGAGGTCAAGGAAGTGCAGTCGACCTTTACGGTCTTTGGCATGCCCCACGTGGCCCCGGTGATGGTGAGCGGTTCCGACGATCGAGCCGCTGCCTTCAACAACGAGATCCTTCCGGGGGCCTCGGAGTTGGTTGATGTGCACCTGCGTGAAGGGGTTGAGTTCCTCGCCGCAGGCGTGACCCGCCTGGATGAAGACGCGCTCTTTATCCTGAACCCGACAGACCGCCCGGTGCGGGTGTACTTCATCCATGAGGGAGCCGGCTACCGAAACACGCTTGGCTATTCAACGACCATCGCCGGTTCCACTGGTGCCGGCGTTCGCAAGATCATCTTCCCGGACGTCTCGGACGGTACCCATGGTGGTCCGGTGATGTTGAACGACGGAGACTTTGTCGAGCTGGGCGACTTCCCCGCCGGCACGCAGTTCGAATTCTTCATCGTTCGCGACGCGGTGCGGGGTGGTCGGCACATCTTTACCAATCAGGATCATCTGAACCCGGACGGCATTCAGCACTTGGCAGCATGGCTGCTGGGGGATCGCTATGTGCTGCTGGGCTTCGAGGACCTCTTGAACGGCGGTGACCTTGACTACAACGACGTGGTCGCGGTTGTCGATCTGAACGACGACCTCGGCCAGGGCCCGCTGACACTCCTGCCTCGCTGAGCCACGGATCGCTGCCGATTCGTCCCAAGCAAGGGTTCCTCTCATGTTCACTCCGCTCAAAATCGCCGCCGCCCGCCGCCGCTCAATGCGGCGCGGGCGGATGGGGCAGCGACGCGGTGCCGAGATCGTCGAGTTGGCGTTCGCGTTGCCGATCATGTCGATCATCATCTTCGGCACGCTCGAACTGTGCGAGGTGATCTTCGTCAAGCAGTCGCTGGCGGTGGCAACGTACGAGGCGGGGCGGATGGCGGGCCGACCGGGAACGAACTCGACGATGGTTCGCGATCGCTTCGAGAACATCATGAATGACCGCCGCGTGAGTGGTGCAACGCTGACGATCGATCCCCCCGAGGTGGCGGGGGCTACCGTTGGCCAGGTCATTCGGATCACCGGAGCCGCACCCGTAAGCGGTAACTCAAGTTCCAATATGGTGCTCACCGGAGTGCCAGATATTGTTGAAGAAGTTGTCTTTGTTCGTGAGTGATGGGTTTAGCGACCCCCATTTCGATCGCCATTGGTTGCGTCAGGAGTCTTCCTTATGAACAAGTCAACGAATCGTCCACTGGGGAGGCGTCGACTCCGTGGCGGCGGCGCTGCAAGCCGCCGCCGCGGGGCCACGCTCGTGCTGATCGCCGTCATGTCGACGGCGCTCGTGAGCTTCGGTGCCCTGATTATCAACTGGTCCTACATCGAGCTGACGAACACTCAGCTCCGATCGGCTAGCGACGCTACCGCCAAGGCGGCAGTCGTCGCGCTGAGTCAGACTCAGAATCAGAGTCAGGCACGCACGATAGCGCGGCAGATCGCTCGCGAGTACCAGGTCGGCGGTCGTGATCTGATTTTGCGCGGGTCGGACATCGAGTTTGGCAACGCCCAGCGTCAGCCAAACGGCACGATTGTCTTTAACGCCGGTGTCCAGCCGCTCAACTCAGCGCGGGTTGTAGCAGCGTGCGGAGGGAGTGCCGCCACCGCGGCGGTGTCCACCATGCTCGGCAACATCTTGAATCCCGACGAGTTCACGCTCTCCAAGACCGCCACAGCTGCACGCTACGATCACGATATTGTGATGGTGGTCGATCGATCCGCCTCCATGGCATGGGACCTCTCGGGCGTCGACTTTAGTTATCCGGCCGAATACAACAACGACTCGACGCTGCAGAACTACTTCAAAGCACCTCACCCGACCGAGAGCCGGTGGGCCAAGCTTGAAGATGCCTTGGGCGTGTTCCGCGACGTGATCGTGGATCGGCGCTTGAACGCGCAGGTGGGGCTCGTTTCGTACGCCAGCGACTATACGTTCGGCCTGTTCAACTCGACTCGGGTTACGCGTGACCAACTGCTCAGCTCGAACACCTCGGATTACCTCACCGCCGCTGCGGCAATTGGGACCCGTCCCATCATTGGCGACACCAACATCGGTGCCGGAATCGATGAGGGCCGCTTGGTGCTCTTGAATGCGTCCGAACGGCGAATGACGGCCAACCGCACGATGATCTTGCTGAGTGACGGGCGTCGCACCCAAGGTGCCGATCCCGTCGCCCGTGCTGCTCGAGCGGCCAACAGTCGGATCACCGTACACACGATATCGTTTGGTGATGGGGCCGATCTGCAGGTGATGGCCGATGTTGCTCTTGCTGGCGGTGGGCAGCATTACCATGCCAGCACCGCGCAGCAGCTCACCGAGGCCTTCCGGACGATCGCCGAACAGTTGCCTGCGATCCTCGTTCAATAAAAAAGACGCTCCGCGCTGGCGGGCTTTTGTGCCCGACGGCTTGCAGGAAATCAGCATGTTTCATCATCGCCAACCCGTCGCACGACGTCGCTCGAACGCCTGTGGTCCGAAAGATCGCCGCGGAACCGCGACGGTTGAGTTCGCCTTTAGCGCGTCGATCACCTTCTTCCTCTTTTTGGCGATGATCGAGGTGGGCCGCTTCCATGTGGTGCGTCACTCGATGGACCAAGCGGTCTACATGGGGGCCCGCACGGGGATCGTCCCCGGGGCGACCACCGCCCAAGTGGAGCAGATCGTGGCCGATCGGCTCCGTGCGGCTGGCGTGCTGGGAGCCACCATCGCCGTCTCGCCGGGAGTGATCGATACCACAACGCGTTCCGTGACGGTCGCCGCGACAACGCCCTACGACCAAAACAGTTGGGCGCTGCCAAAGTTCTTCGGGGGGCTCGATGTTGCGGCATCGATCACGCTGGACCACGAAAACGTGGCGTTCGACTGAGCGGCGTCTATCCCCCTTCGGCGATCGCATAGGCCGTCGCGTGGCTACGGCAGTGGCTGATCGAGAGATGGATCCGCTCGATGCCGGCGTTAACCATCACGTCGCGCGCGCCGCCTTGGAGGTGCGCCAGCGGTGCGCCGCCAGGGGCGTGGCGAACCTCGACATCGCGCCACCCGATGCCGCGCACCCAGCCTGTGCCCAACGCCTTGAGAACCGCTTCTTTAGCGGCCCAGCGGCCGGCGTAGTGCTGCATCGCCGCTTTGCGGGCCGAGCAGTAGGCGATCTCGTGCTCGGTGTAGACCCGCGCGATGAACAGCTCACCATGACGCTCGATGAGCTGCGCGATGCGCAGGCACTCGATGATATCGGTCCCGATGCCGAGGATAGCCATCTGTAGCGCGGGGGGCTCGAAGGGCCGGAGGCGTCAGGCGCGCAGCGCCTGCTCTAGGTCGGCAATCAGATCCGCTGCGTCTTCGATACCGCAAGACAGGCGGATCATGTTGTCGGGGATGCCGAAGCTTTCGCGCTCTTCGGGAGTACACTCGTAGTAGCTCATCACCAGCGGCTGCTCGATCAGGGTCTCGACACCACCGAGGCTTGGCGCGATGCGGCCCAGTTGGGCCGCATCGACAACGTCGGCGGTGCCACGCCAATCGGCGTCCTTGACCAAGAAGGTGACCAGTCCGCCGAAACCCCGCATATAGCGTGTCGCGTGCTCGTGATCGCGGTGCGATTCGAGGCCGGGGTAGTAAACCTTTTCGATCCGCGGGTGCGCCTCCAGGTAGCGTGCCACAGCCAGACCGTTTTCGTTGTGACGCTGCATCCGCAGCTCGAACGTTTTCAGGCCGCGCAACAGCAAGTATACGGTTTGAGGCTGGTTGATGGCTCCCATAATGCCGCGGAGGTTGCGCACCGATTCGAGGGCCTCGAAAGACCCTGCTACCGATCCGGCCAGCAGGTCGTTGTGCCCGCCCAGGTACTTTGTGCAGCTATGCAGCACGTAGTCGATTCCCGCATCGATCGGCCTCAGGTTGTAGGGCGTGGCGAGCGTCGCGTCGATCATTGTCTCAACGCCGTTACGGCGGCCGATCTCGGCGTAGCGATCCAGATCGATGCAGCTCTGGTGCGGGTTGGTGGGCGACTCGCTGATGAGCATCCGCGTGCGGGGCGTGATGGCGGCCTCCATGGCGTCATAATCGCCGGTGCGGACCGTCTTGGTTTCGACGCCGAAGCGGGCGAGGTGCTTGATGCAGAACTCGCGGCTGCGCCGATAGCACTCGTCAAAGAAGACAACCTCGTCTCCCTGATTGAGCTTGGCCATCAGCACGCCGACAAACGCCGCCATGCCGCTGGCGAACAGCACAGACGATTCGGCCCCCTCGAGTGCGGCGAGCTTCTGCTCCGCGACGCGCTCGCCCGGATTGCTGTAGCGACCGTACTCTTCGCGTGGCTGACGCTGCTCGATGAAGTCGATGATCGATTGCGTGTCAGTAAATGTGTAGGTCGAGGCACAGAAGATCGGATCGGTGATCGAATCGCCGACCTTCTGCCGAGCTTCGCCGGCGTGCACCGCGAGGGTGCCGGTGCCTTGCGGTGCCGCAGAGCTGGTGGTCGCGGTAGGCTTCGGCTGAGCCATGGGGAGTCGTGTTGTCGGGTGAGGGGCCGCGGCACCGGTTTTGGTGTCGGGCGAGGTGCTGGTGGGCATCGGTTTGGTGTTCTCGGTTTAGAACAATAATCCCGCGTTGCGACGAGCCTGAAACGGCAGGCAACAGCGTGGGCTGGGCAAGACGAAAGCTACGTCTCGAAACCGATTTGCAGAGCCAGAACGGCGAGAGTGATCGCTCCGCGGCGGCGGACCGCTAAGCAGCCTCAGAGCGATCAACGCCAAGAAGACGTCGGCGAGCTACGAAGCAGGCTAGGGCGGATGCGATGGCTCTTTAGCAGTCAAGGCTGCAAGCGGCCACAAATCCCATCTGTCACACCGTAGCAGCGGCCCGGACCGTTAGCAAGCGGCTCGACCACGAACTTCTCGCGACTTAAGTTCATGGCCCCGCGGAATGCCCATGCTCACGCCCTGCGGGACAGCCCCTGGGCGTTTATCAGCGGTGTGCCGACAATCCCTCTGCACACAATAATATTCCGTTGGACAGGCGATCTCACTTGTCCGCAATCTTTAGCCGACCGCTAATTTCGCGCAGGAACCTGAGCATGCGTGGCGAAGTGATCGCGATTGGCGACGAATTAACGACCGGCCAGCGGCTGGATACCAACACCCAGTGGCTCAGTCAGCGGCTCACCGAACTCGGCGTCGAAATCGTCGCCCACACGACCGTGGCCGACGATCTGGCCCTCAACCGCGACGCCTTCCTCGTGGCGAGCCGACGTGCCGATCTGGTTGTCTCGACCGGTGGCCTGGGGCCCACTGCCGACGACCTGACACGCGACGCCCTGGCCCTTGCCGCGGGGGTGGAACTGGTCACCGATCCTGAAACCGTGGAGCGACTTGAAGCCCTCTTCCGGAGCCGCGGGCGCGAGATGCCGCCGCAGAATCGCCGCCAGGCGCAGTCGCCTGCCGGCGCGCGGGCGATCCCCAACCCCGGCGGCACGGCTCCCGGCGTCGACTTCACTTTCGCCGAAACGCGTTTCTTCGCGCTGCCCGGCGTGCCGGAAGAGATGCGCGAGATGTGGGCCGCTACGGTCGCTCCCGCCATCGCGCGCCTTACCGGTGGTGGGCGGGTCATGCGTCACCACCTGGTTAAGTGCTTCGGTGTCGGCGAGAGCCAGCTCGAAGCGATGCTCCCCGACCTGATCCGCCGGGGCCGCGAGCCGCTGGTGGGCATCACCGCCAGCAAGGCGACGATCACGCTCCGCATTACCGCCACCGGTAGCTCTGCGGAGGCATGCTTCGCGGCGATGACGCCCACGCTCGAGCAGGTCCGCCAAGTGCTGGGAGACCTGATCTTTGCCGAATGCGATCCGGAGCACGAAATCGATTTGCCCGAAGCGCTTCTCAACAATCTAGCGAAGAGTAAAAAGACGGTTGCCACGAGCGAGTCAATGACGACCGGCTGGCTTGGCCACTGGCTGTCACGGCTTGATGAAGGACGAGGTATCTATCGCGGTGGGCGTTTGTATTCGATCCTCGACACAACAGCCCCGTGCGATGTCCCCTCGGTCGAGCGCGAGGCCCTTGCGATTCGCACAGCCACTAACGCGGACTATGGCGTCGCGGTGGGGAGGCCGACACCAGAATCGCACGCGGACGCGACACGCACGGGCGAGGGGGTTCCGATCGCGGTGGCGGGGCCGCAGGGCGTCGAATCCAAGCGGATCGTGCTGGTGGGCCACCGCTCGATTCACCAATCGCTGGTCGCCAAACACGCCCTGAATGTTTTACGGCTCGGTCTGAGCCCCGTCGCTGCCGAGGTCTCCGCGTGAAGTCGCTCCGAATAGCCGCTGTGGCGCTCAACCAAACACCGCTCGACTGGCGTGGCAATCTGGCACGCGCCAGCGAGGCCATTGAAGCGGCCCGCCGGGCGGGGGCGACCCTCGTTTGCTTGCCGGAGCTATGCCTCAGTGGTTACGGCTGCGAAGACGCGTTCTACGCGCCGCACGTGCGGCGCAGAACTCTCGATTCTCTCGCGGCGCTGCTTCCCACAACGCAGGGGGTTGGTGCCGTGGTCGGCTTGCCGCTTGAGGTTGAAGGTCGTCTCTACAACGCCGCGGCGTGTATCGCCGACGGCGTGCTGCTGGGCTTCACGCTCAAGCAGTTTCTGGCTGACGACGGCATCCACTACGAGCCGCGCTGGTTCAAGCCCTGGCCTCGCGGCAAGGTCGCAACGATCTCAGCCTGTGGCCTGAGCGTGCTGGCCGGCGACCTGCTCTACGACTTGGCGGGCGTCCGACTGGGCATCGAGATCTGCCGAGACGCCTGGGTCGCGGATCGGCCGGCCAACGGCTACGCCGCTCGGGGCGTCACGCTGGCGATGAACCCCTCGGCGAGCCATTTTGCGTTTGGCAAGCAAGCCATCCGCCGGCGCTTAGTGACCGAGGGCTCGCGGCTGATCGACGGTCCTTACCTCTACACGAATCTGTTGGGCAACGAGTCGGGCCGTGCACTGTACGAGGGGGGGACCCTGATCGCTCAGCGCGACACGCTGACGCATCAGGGGCCGCGCTTTGTGTTCGGCGATCGCACCCTGACGGTTGTTGATGTTGACGTCGCGGATAGCCCCACAAAGACTAAGCCGGGAGACACGATCATTTCGGCCGCATGGCAGCGCTCGCCGGCGGACGCGGAGAAGCTGAACCCCCACTCACCCCCGCAGGCGGCGTGGGAGACCGGCGACGCGGTGGTCTACGAAGAGTTTTCGCGGGCCGTGTCGCTCGCCCTCCATGACTATCGTCGCAAGTGCCGTGCGGAGGGGTTTGTGCTCTCGCTGAGTGGCGGGGCCGACTCGGCGGCGGTGGCGTCGTTGGTGTGGCTGATCGGCAGACTAAGCGGCGACCCGGCTACGCTCGAAACCGTCTATCAGGCGACGAGCAACTCCGGCACGGTCACCCGCGACGCCGCCCGCGCGGTCGCCACCGCGGTCGGTGCCACGCACCACGAGTGGGACGTACAGGACCTTGTCGAGCGGTACACCGGGCTTGCCGCCGCAGCGGTGGGTCACCCCCTCACGTGGGAGACCGACGATTTAGCGCTGCAAAATATCCAGTCGCGCGTCCGCTCGCCGGGCGTGTGGATGCTGGCGAACCTGCGCCGCGCGCTGTTGCTGACGACCGGCAACCGGAGCGAGGCGGCCGTGGGCTACGCCACCATGGACGGCGACACCTCCGGCGGTTACGCCCCCATCGCCGGTGTATCCAAACGCTTCGTGCTGGATTGGCTCCAGTGGATGGAGACGGTCGGCCCGGCGGGCGTGGGGCCGCTGCCCGCTCTGGCGGCGATCAACGCCCAACAGCCGACCGCCGAGCTGCGTCCTCCCGGCGCCGGCCAGACCGACGAAGCGGACCTCATGCCGTACGCGGTGCTCGACGAGATCGAGCGTTCGGCCATCGGCGATCTCGACGCCACCGAGCGCACGCTCGAGCGTTTGCAGGCGCGCTTCCCCGAGCACGCACCGGAGCAGCTCGCGGCGTGGCTGGAGCGTTTCGACCGCCTGTGGCGTGCGAGCCAGTGGAAGCGCGAACGCCTGGCTCCTTCGCTGCATCTGGACGTGCTGAGCGTCGATCCCAAAACCTGGCGCCGCTGGCCGATCTTGAGCGGCGAGTAGCTAAGGCACTTGTCTAAATCGGAACCGAGATAGCTTGACCACGGGGCAGCACATTCTTCGTCTGTGAATTGGCAAGCCGCCTAAGTCTCGCGCATGAGTCGCCAGCAGCGGTGGATGCGCTGGTTGCGAAAATCTTCCGGCACGGTCTGTTTGCTGATCTCGCGGACCGAGTAACCCGCCAGTGCCCCTTCGTCGAAGTGGAACCGGCGGAAGTTGGTCGAAAAGTACACCACGCCCCCCGGTGCCATGCGCGGCGCGAGCGCGCCCAGCAGTGGCACGGCGTCGCGTTGCGTCTCCCAGTCGTCGTCCAGGCGTTTGCTGTTGGAGAACGTCGGCGGATCTACCACCGCCAAATCAAACAGCGGTTCATTCGGCAGCGCAGCGACAAACTCGCGGCAGTCGGCCCGCACAATCTCGTGCGTCGCGGAAGGTTGGAAGCCGTTGAGCCGCAGATTCGCTTCGGCCCAGTCGAGGTAGTTTGCCGAGAGATCGACCGTGGTCGTTTCCAGCGCGCCCCCTGCCGCTGCGTAGACGGTGAACGAGCCGGTGTAGGCGAAGAGGTTCAAGAACCGTTTGCCGGCGGCCTCCTGGCGAACCTTGTCGCGTGTGATGCGGTGATCGAGGAACAGCCCCGTATCGACGTAATCGGAGAGGTTCACACGGAAGCGGAGCCCCCCTTCGTTGACGATGCGGTAGCAGCGTTCGTCGGCGACGCGGGTGTGCTGCGTATCGCCCCGTTGTCGTTCGCGGCGTTTGAGAAATACGAGCGAGCGGTCCACTTCGAGCGTCTTGGCGGCGGTGCGTGCCATCAGGTCCAGCCAGTCGGCGTGCTCGGCGGGGGTGCGTTCGTGCGGGCGTTCGTACTCGGTGAGGTGCAGCGCGTCTTCATAGCGATCGACCACCAGCGGCACTTCGGGAATGTCGCGCTCGTAGAGCCGATAGCAGGTGATTCCGCGCTTGGTGGGCCAGCGGCGGAGGTGCCGCGCCCGCGCTGCAAGCCGATTGGCAAACTCACGTGCCTGCCGTTCCGCTTCGGGACGCAACCCGCCGAAGGCCTGCGCGGGCTTCTCCGGAGGAGGTGCCTCAGCACGTGGGAGGGGTGCCGCTGTTGCTGCTGGTTCCTCGGCAACGGGGCCGATGGCGGGTGTCGCCTCGGCAGAGGCAGCGATCGCACCCGGTCGGGGCGGACGGGGGCCGTGGAACTGATACAGCGTGCATTCGAGCCGGCCGTTGTACAGCTTCCGGCGCTTGTCGGCCCGTTGACCCACGAGCCGCTCGAAGTCGTCACGTGCCGACAGCAAGTAATGCGACCAGCTGCGTAGCCGGCGCAGCACGCCGGGCATCGTGCGATAGAGGCTTTCGATCGCTTCGCGTTCGCCCAGCCGCTCGCCGTAGGGCGGATTGGTCACGAGGCAGCCGTAGTCGCGTTTGCTGGAAAGGTCCTCAAACGCGCGGCGCTGGAAGTGGATATCGTCCGCGACGCCCGCCGCCTGGGCGTGGTAACGGGCGAGGCTGAGCGCCTCTTCGCTGATGTCGGTTGCCAGGATCCGTTCGGGCAAGGTCGGTTGCGCCCGGGCTCGGGCGGTGTCGCGCAGCTGCCGCCACGCGTCGCCCGCCAGCCGCGGCCATGCTTCGCACGCGAACCAGCGGTTCAAGCCCGGTGCCAGATTGCGACCACGCAGGGCGGCTTCGATCGCGATGGTACCCGAGCCACAGAAAGGGTCCCAGAACGGCCGATCGGGGGTCCACCGG
Source organism: Botrimarina hoheduenensis (assembly GCF_007859815.1). GTDB lineage: Bacteria > Planctomycetota > Planctomycetia > Pirellulales > Lacipirellulaceae > Botrimarina > Botrimarina hoheduenensis. Next base: position 579,857 of record NZ_SJPH01000001.1, read on the forward strand.
CTGAGGTCAACCATCGCGGCGGCGAGCGTTTCGCGCAGCGGTGCCTCGCCCACCAAGCGACGGTAGCCGCGTTTGTGCAAACCGATCCCCGTTGTGTCCAGCAGCAGCAGGGCGTGGTCGTCGAGCAGAGCGATTTCGAACGTGAACTCGGGCCCGGTTTCTGGCAGTTCTTGCACGCCGTGCGCCTCGCGGAGCGCTTCGACGAGCGCTTTCTTGACGATCCGTTGACAGGCCGGCACGCTGGAAAGCTGCGACTTATGCGAACGTCCGCGCACGGGGAAAGCTCCGTCCGCAGGAACCCAGTCGCCCACCGGTGCGGCGCGTGCCAGATCAAAGAGCTGGCCGAAGTCGGTCGCGGGCCCTTCGGCAACAACGATCAGCACGCGCTCCGCGTAGCGGAGCCACACGTTAGTTTCGCGCACCGCCTCGTCACCGCCGCGGAAACGGACCCGCCCCGGCTGGGCGACACGCGCCTCATAGCCGAGGGCTTGCACCTCGTGGCGGACAAGCGTTTCCAGGCCGAACGTGGCGGTGGCGATAAGTTCGTGCTGGGCCACGCGTTGACATGCCTCGCTGCGATTGCGGCAAGGGCCTTAAGGAGTGAGGGCGGGCGCGGGGGCTTCGACCGGCACACTGAGCGCCTCGGTCAGCGCCGCTTCAAGCCGACGCCAGCGTCGATCGACCTCGGTCTTGTCGCCGTAGCGGAAGCGGGCCACGTTGAGGTCTTCGCGATGGTAGTGAATCGCCGAGATCTCAATTCCACGCCGCTCGAGTGCATCGTAGATACGGTGGACGTGCCGTCCGTGGTCATCGACAAACACGACGGCCTGGGGCAGCTGCTTGGCGTGTTGCAGGATCGTCAGCAGCATGGCACCCTTGTGCTGTCCGGACGACATCATGATGCCGTCTTCGAAACTCACCTCGCGGGGCTCGCCCAGCTCAAACAGATCCGCCTCTTCGGCGGTAAGACCCGCCGTGGTGACGTCTTTCGGATCGTAAGGCAGGTAGCGTCCTGCGGGGATGCCTTCGGTCGGCAACACGCTGCTCGCGAAGTCGTAGCCGTTGTTTTTTAGCTCACGCTCGGTAGCGGGGCGGAAATCTTCGCCGCGTGAGGTGAGCACCAGCGTCGGCACGCCGAGCGACTGGACACGCTCCACGAGCGCGGGCAGGTCCGTTTGCGGCGGGCGCATGCGGCCGATCGTAAAGAGCAGCCCCTGCGCTTCGAGCAGTTGGGGAAACTCTTTAGCCACCAACAGGGGCGACTCGGGCTCGTTCTTGCGCAAGTATTCCTGCCACTCGAACCATTGGTCGCTGCCCAGCGGGTTGCGCATTGCTAGCAGCGTGTTGTCGATATCGACCACCAGCAGCGTATTAGCGGCACCGTACTCCTCGGCGTACGCCTCGACCCGCTCAACCGCCACGGCAAAGTCGTCTGCCTCACGATACTCCGAGGCCCCGCTCCCGCAGGCCACGAGCAGTGGAGCGAGATAGACAAACTTGCGGAGGCGTTCCATGGCGGAGGGGCAGGTTGCGGCTTGGCGAGAGGGGGGGAACTGAGGATGATACTCGCGACGCCGCTGGGTCGCCACCAAGCGCTGCGGTGTTCCACCTCCCCCCCTTTGTGATGTACCAGCTCCCCGGAAGCTCGCCATGGGCATGCTCTCTGACGCCGACGAAAAGTTCTTGCAGGAGGCGATCAGCGAGGCTGAAGCGGGCCTGGCCGAGGGCGGAATCCCCATCGGCTCGGTGCTCGTGGTGGAAGGGCAGATCGTCGGCCGGGGTCACAACCGCCGTGTGCAGCAGGGCAGCGCCATCCTGCACGCGGAGATGGACGCCCTGGAGCGGGCCGGCCGCCTGAAAGCGGAAGACTACCGCCGCGCGACTCTCTACTCGACGCTTTCCCCCTGCGATATGTGCAGCGGGACCGCGCTGCTGTACGGCATCCCTCGCGTTGTGATCGGCGAGAACCGCACTTTTCAGGGGCCCGAGGCGTATGTCCGCTCGCGGGGGGTGGAGCTCGTGATGGCCGACGATCCCCGCTGCCGGCGGCTGATGGAAGATTTCATCGCCCAACGGCCGGAGCTTTGGAACGAAGACATCGGCGTGTGACACTTGTGCGGGTTTTTCGGCCCCAGTTTTCGCCGCTCGGGGGCTGTCAGAGCCGCGCCGCCTGCGCCGCGGCTGACTAGTATGGAGGTTCAGCCATGGCCGGCGGCGTGAGTCGGCCCGGTTGGTACGCAGTACCCGCAAACCTCATCGAACAGAGATACCCACCCATGCAGCGGCACCTTCTCGCAGTTGCGATGCTTCTTTCGGCCGGCGCGCTGGTCGAAGCTCAGACGATCCGTTTCCAGACCAGTGTCGGCGACTTCGACATGGTCTTGAACCCCACCGGCAACGCGAACTTGCAGTCGCTCGTGGACAATATGATCGCCAACGTCACCGCGGGCGTTTACCACGAGAGCGTCATCAACCGAGCTGTTGAAGGCTTCGTTTTGCAGATGGGCGGTTTCCGCACGGACACGGTCGTGGTGGATCGGATCCCCTTCGAAGGGTTTGATCCGGTGGATTCTTTCAGCCCGGTTATTTTGGACCGCAACAACGACCGGCGTGTTGATTTCAGTACGACGGGGCTAACCAACGTGCGGGGCACGGTGTCGCTCGCTCTGTCGAGCGGTCCGAATACCGGATCGAGCAGCTTCTTTATCAACCAAGACGACAACTCGTTCCTCGATTCGCAGGGCTTTGTGCCGTTTGCGGAGATCTCCGACATGACAGTGATCGAGCGCATTCAGAACGGCCCCAAGGTCGATATCAGCGATCGCATCTTCACCCAGAACAGCGCGGGCGATTTTGTTGCGCAGTCGGGCAATCTCACGTTTATCGACGTGCCACTCGATGACCACGGCAATCTGATCATTATCGAGTCGGCCGCAGTGATCGATGCGCAAGCGGCGTTCACCGGTCCGCTGCTGACCGCGTTCGGCGTGGATTCCCTTGCGACCGCTTCGGCCTCGGGGAGCTCGACCAGCAGCTCGCTGAGCCCGGGCGACATCGCCTCGATGTTCCCGCCGCTATCGGTTTCGTCGACCGGCTTGAGCGTACCCGAGCCAGCATCGGCCCTGCTGCTGAGCCTGGCGCTAGCCGGCGTTGCCCGGCGTCGCTGAGCAAGGAATCGTTAAATCGATCACGTGCTACGGCAAGCGGGCACGCCGGTGCAGAAGAGCCGATAACGGGTTAGTCCGCTACCACGGCTGACCCGCAGCTCCATGAGCGCGCCACACCGTGGACAGAAGTCGGGCTCGTCGTCGGTGTGGCCCGCTTCGGCGCGCTTTTGGCAAGTCGCGCAGCGCTTGACGCTCGGCAAGGCTTCGAGGCGTTCGGTCGGGATCGGTTTGCGGCAGGCCTCGCAGAGGATCGCCGCTTGCCAGTCGTCGAGCTCCTCGTCTTCCGCGGCAGCCGATTTGGCGGTGAGCCCGATCGACTTACAACTCGGGCAGGTCATCCGCGGTGCCGCTTCGCGGAGCAGCTCGCCAACGATCGCGGGATCGGGATCCCCCGCGCGGCGGAGCAAGCCTACTAGGCGTAGCCGGGCGGCCCCTTCCGCCGGATTGCAGAGGGTGCGCCACCCGCACGCGGCGCACGTTAAGCAGCTGCACTCCACAAGGCATTTCCTCGCGAGGGGATCCAAGCTAATAGCAAGAGGGAGGAAGCCGCTTCGACTTCCTCCCTCAATGGTCTAGCCCGCGCCTCGTCTTGTCGAGAAGTTACGGAGTGGGAACCACCAGTGTCGGATCGAACGTGGTGTCCGTATCGAACGTCACGTTCGCATCGTTCGCGGCATCAACTCCGACCGCGTTCACGCCGCGGACCTGGAAGTTGCTTGCCCCATTGTCGTTATTGAAGATCATCGCGGCGCTCGTATCACCGTTGCCGCTCAAGGCCAGTCGGGTTGTAGAAACCCCGCTGTTGTCAAGCAAGAACTCGGGGCCGCCCACATTGATGTTGGTGAACAGGTTGTTCGAGATGGTGGCGTTGAGTGTGGTGTTGCTACCGACGTCGATCAGAGCGGTTTGGTCGGTAACGTTGTCGTTGGTGAACGTGTTACCGCTCAACTGGAAGTCAACCGAGCTGCCCGCATTAATATCGAGCGAGAAAGCGTTGCCGTCCAATCCCTGCGAGATGGTGTTGTTTGACACCGTGACATCGGCGGTGGTGACACTGCCGCCAAGAACCAGATCCAACGCGGGTAAGGTGGACGCCGCCGCGTTCGTGTAAGTCAGGCCCGTGACTTCGTAATCGACGGATCCCGCGTTGATCCCATTGAAGCGGATACGGCCATTGGTGATCTGGGTACCGTTGGTAACACTCGCGTTGAAGTTCCCCGTGCCGATCGCATCCGCGGTAATGTTGCCGGTGTAGGCACCATCGTTGACCGCCAGGGTGGCGGCACCGGTTTGAGCGGAATCGAAGTCGATACTTGACGCCGAGCTGTTATTAAAGGTCGCGCTGACGGAGCCCGTCCCCAGGTCGTTGACCGTGATGGCACCAAAGGCGGTCGTATTGCCCGAGTTGTTCATATTGACGGTAAGATCGCTGTTCTGCCCGGCTGCGGAAGAGACAGAGACCGTTCCTCCGGTGTTGAGCTGCGTGGCAGTCAGCGTACCGTTGCCCTCGCCCGTTGTCGCGACCAAGACATTGCCAGTGCCGGTGACCCGAGTGTAGGACGCCGTCACGTTGCCATCGCCCGTGGAGTTATAAACTCCGCCCGTGATTCCCGTCACATCGGTCAGGGTAACCGAGCCATTCCCCGCGCCCGCGATGTCGGCGGTTGCCGCTCCCGCCATGGTCAGGTTATTGCCCACGACGGAAACGTTGCCACTCGCCGCAGCGGTCGTATCGAGGCTGATCGCGCCGATGCCGCCGCCCGTGTTGAGCGTGTCCAGCGTGACGATGCCGCCCGCCGTGCTGGCGGAGTCGATATCAATGTCGCCACCGTTGAGGTCGCCGTTGGCGATCCGCACGGTACGTGCCGTTGTATTTGTGGAAAAGTCAATGTCCGCCACAGTCCCGGCAGCGGTGTTTTCCAGGTCCACACCGTCCAGGTCGATGCTTGTGTCACGCGCCCGAACGCTCACGCCGTTGGTGGTGACCGAGCCGCCGTCGATGTTTACCTGGCCCGCGAACGCGTCCACGTTGATCGTGTTCGCGCTGCCGTTGGTAGAGGTCACGGTGTTGAAATTGACGCCGCCGGTTGACGTGCCGCCGATGATCTCTAGTGTTCTTCCGTCGGCCGTCGTGATCTCGTTCGTTACACCGGTGCCGGCAACGGTGACGCTGCCCGGATCCATGCCGATTGCGCCAGCAATGAAGCCGTTCGTTGTGCCAGCCGCGGTGATCGAGAGCCCGCCCGTGAAGGCCACCTGCGAACTCGCATTGTTGTTGTTGATGAGGACCGCTTGGGTGGCACCCGCCTGGGTATCGATATCCGTGGCCGCGGTGAAGCGGACCTGACCGGCGTCGCGATCGGTGATCGAGATACCGGTACCCGCGTCGGTGACGTCGTCGTTGAAGGTGATCGCATCGTCGCCGCCGTTGATCACAACCACACTTCCGCCGGCGTCGTTAGAGACGGTGCCGTTGATGCTGATCGCGGCCGAGGTGGCGACCCCGTCACCCGCGTCGGTGATCGAGACCGTATCGCCCGTGCCGGTGCTGGAGATGGCACCGCTGGTGGTGATCTGAGCATCGGAGCTGGTCACAAGCAGTGCGCTGGCATTGTTCGACTGGATATCGCCAGAGACCTGGACGGTGTCCTTGTTGTTGTTGATCGAGACCGTGCCGCCGCTTACGCCGGTGGTCGTGATGTCGGAACCGATGACAACCGTGCCGTCGTTATTGTCGATCTCGACCGCGTTGCCGGCGACATCGGTGATGCTCGTCGTTGCACCCATCTGGATCGAGCCGCCGATCGTATCGACCACACGCACCGCCGGGCCCGTTCCGCCCGTGATGGTCGTGTTCTGGATGTCGTAGACACCGTCCGTGGTGTCAAAGTCCAGCGCCGCGACGGTCGAACCTGCGATCGTGAGCTGATTCAGGATCGCACCGACCGAGCCGTTCGTAGCGTCCGAACCGACCGCGGTAGCGTTGTTGATGAAGTTGAAGTTGCTGACCGTGTTACCGTCCGCAAGCAGCACCGCTTGGGCGGCGGCGTCGCGGATGATGGGCGCAGCGCCAGCGCTAGCACCGGTCGAGGTTTCGGGCAGGTCGATCGTGCCGAACTGCGTGGTGCCGATGCTGAAGGCATTGCCACCCCCTTCGCCGATGAAGCGCTGTCCGTCTTGGAGCATCGCCATTTGGCCGGAGAAGTCGCTGCCAGAGGTCACGAGAACGATATCGTTTTCCAGGCTGTTCGCCTTGATCGTGTCGAGCGCGTTGAGAGGGTTCTCGAACGTGCCGTCGCCGCCCGCTGCGGCACTGCTGTTGACGTGCACCATCCGGATCAAATCACCGTTGGTGTCAGTCAGAGCGTCGCCGCTGCCGGAGACCTGACCGGTATGCATCGCGACGTAGTCGTTACGCAGAACGGGTTCGCGGAAGCGATCTTCCAAGACACCGCTCGGGCAGTTATTGCTGCGCGTGCGTCCGATGAACCAAGTGGCGCTAAAGATGGCGTTGGTATCGAACAGGTCGTCGTTGGTGATCGCGATCGAGAGCAGCAGGTCGTGCGTCGCGTAGCCGCGCAGGCCGATCTTGCCGCCGACTTCGCTGTAGGGTCCGCCATCGAAGGCGTAGACACCGCCAAACAGCCACGCATCGAGATCCGCGATGCGGCCTGCCGCTTCCACCTCGCCCACCGTGAGAGGCGTGTCGCGGATGCCGAGCGTGCTCAGAGCGATAAAGTTTTGCGTGTACTCCAAGCTCCCCGTGACGGGGACGAAGTCGCGATCCCGGTGGCTGGGGCCAACGGGGATGTAGCCGTTAGCACGCAGGTCGATCCGATCGCCGAGCAACTCGAGCGACACACCGACCTGCGGGAAGAAGTTTTGGGCATCGACGCCTTGGCCATCGGCCCAGATGCTCACGCCCGCGATTTTCTGGCTATCAACACTGTTGGGGAACACCGGCAACGTCAGCCAGCGGTAGCCGAGTCCCAGGTTGTAGCCAACGTTCTGCTCATCGTTGAGGGTCACTTGACCGTCAAAGAAGCCGAACCCGTCCGCCATTTCCCACAGCCCCATTGTGCCCAGGTCGAGGTTGCCATCTTCCTGGCCGTAGCTGCGTGTGTTGTAGCGGGCGCGGATGTGCGATCCGAGTGTCGGATTGAAATAGGATCCGCCCGAAGAAACGCTCATTGGTCCGCCGCCCATGACAACGCCTTCCGCACCGAGCGGTTGGGCGTTGGGCGTCGCGAGGAGTCGGCCGTCATCGACGTACCCCTCAGTAGCGTAGGCTTGAGTGATATCGCCCCCGCCGGACAGGCCCGGTGGCAGGTCGAGCTCAGCGGCACTAGCCACGGAGATGGATAGTAGGCTGGCGAACAGGCTCATCAACGCGAGCGAACGATCGAGGGCCGAGGGGCCGGTAGCGACCATGGGCGAGCTTTCCCCGTTTAGCAGCGAATCTGCCGGCGTGCCGAGACAGAGTGCGCGGCGGCGAGAGCTCCGCTTCGATCGCTAGCATCTAAGCCAGCGAGCAAAGTAGAACACCGCGGCCGTGACCCGCTCAATGCGTACCGGTGGCGCCGTGATGGATTGGCATCTGCGATCACTCTACGCAGCGCGAGAGTGACCCCGGCTCGGAGCCGAGGCGGCGGGAAAGTACGAGCCTGGGCGTGATCGAGCAACCCCAGTTTTCCCGGGGATCCACGCGATCGCGGTGCATTTCTGGCAAAAACTTTGCCCGCCCCTAGCGGGCTTGCACCGGATTCTCCAGCACGCGGACCGTGCCACGCTCAGCGTCAATCCTCACCGGCACGCCGAGCGGCAGCGTGGCGTTCAGAGTGACGTGCCCGGCGGGGAAGTTGCACACCACCGGATAGGGGGCGTCAGCAAAGTAGTCAAGAAATACTTCCGTGAGCGAGAGGCTCGATTCGCTGCCGTCAGCCTCACACTTGCGGAATTGTCCGAGCAGGATTCCCGCCGGGGCGTCAAGCTGACCGCTGAGCTTGAGCTGACGCAGCATGCGGTCGATCCGATAGGGGGCCTCGTTGACGTCTTCCAGAAAGATGACCTTGCCGGTCGTGTCTAGCTGGTACTCGCTGCCCGAGAGGCTGGCGATGAGCGAAAGGTTTCCTCCGCAGAGCGGGCCCTCGGCAACCCCCCCGGCAAACGAACCAAGGGGTGACCAGCGCGGTGCTTCGTAGGCAAATCCCTCGGTGCCCTTATTTTGCTCGGCCAACAGGCAGCGCCAAAAGTACTGGGCCGAGAACTCGGGCAGGTTGTCATCGCTCCCGAGGCCCCATTGGGGGTTCGGCGAGTGGAAAGTAACCAGGTTGCACTTGGTGGCGAGCGCTTCGTGCAGCCCGGTGACGTCGCTAAATCCGATAAACACCTTGGGGTTGGCGCGGATCGCGTCGAAGTCCAGCAGATCAAGGATCCGCATCGTGCCGTATCCCCCCGTGCCCGGGAACACGGCATCGACCTCGGGGTCGGTAAAGGCGCGCATCAGTTCGGCGGCGCGGCGTTCGTCAGGACCCGCCAGGTAGCCGCGAACCTCGAACAGGTCGTCGGGGACGATCACCTTGTAGCCCATCTCCTCTAGGCGGCTGACCGCCTTCTGGACACGCCTGGGAATGAGCTCGCCAGCGGGAGCGACCATCATGATCGTGTCGCCCGGGGTCAGGCCGCGGGGCTTGGTGGCCGGAGCGCGATCCGCCGCCGGCGGTGCCGCTTGGGTCCCGCTGACAATCCCCGCCGCCATCAGCGCGAGAGCCAAGTTAATCGTACGAAGCTTCGGCCAGCGGAATGACATAGCGGCGAGATGGCAAGCAGGAGGGAAAAGCCCGGGGCGTAACCGGCCACGGGCTGAGTCATCTCGACACAGCATAGTTGCCGGCCCTCGCCAGGTCACACCCGGGAGCGGATTGCCACAACCTTGTTGAAGTGGAGCTGCACTTCGCCCGAGACCGCTCTCCGCACGCCTTCCACCAAGCAGGCGGGTTCGTTCTCGGTTTGTCCCCGTTCGATCACCTCTTCAAGCGGCGTTCCGGGCGAGACCGAGAAGGTGCGCTGGTTGATGATCTGATTGCCGGCATCCAGTTCCGGGACAATAAAGTGGCAGGTGGCACCAAAGGTGAGCATGCGGCTCGCGTAAGCATCGTGGTAGGGTCGCATGCCGGGAAAACCAGGTAGCAGCCCGTGGTGCAGATTAATGATGCGCCCGCCCGCGTACTGCCAGCAGCTCGCCGCGGGCAGCACGCGCATGTACCGGGCCAGAACCACGTAATCGACCTTGAACTCGTCGCAGAGGGCGATCAGCTCTTGATCGTCGGGGCTGCCGTCGGCACTACCGACTTCGCGCCAGGGGACGTTGTACTCTTCGGCAATCGTCCGGCAGGCCTTGCGGTTGCTGATGATGACGCTCGCTTCGGCAGGGATCAGCCCTTCGCGGATCCCGTTGAGCACTGCCAAGGGGGTCTCTTTGCGATAGGTGACGCAGATCGCAATGCGGGGTTTACGGTCACGTATATCGGGCGACCAGGTGCGGATCGCTAGGCCCGTTTGCTGGGCGACCAACTCCATCGCTTCGCACAGCTCTTGGTAGCGCGACTCGGGCACCTCGACGCGCGTCAGCATCGAGAAGACCCGCTCCTCGTCGTGGTCGTACATCTGGATCTCGGCGATGTTCGCGCCCAGATCGGTGACCGTGTGGACAATGGGGTCGGCTAGTCCGCGGTTGTCGGCACCAACGGCGGTGATCACAGCTTGCATGGCAGTTTTCAGCGAACAGAACGCGGCAGGAGCAATCGTTATTAGTTGGGAGCAAGGCTGCGCGATACTTTAGCGAGACAGCCATCGTGACTTTAGGCACAAGGTAACACGGCAGCCGAAACATCGCCGCGTGTTGTGCTGACCAGGGGTCAGATCCCGGTGAGGGCGGCCACTTCCGCGACCGTGTCAGGCAGATCGTCCCACAGGTCGCGCAGTTGAGGCAGCGTGAAGCCCAGCGTGCGCAGCATGCCTTCGCCGGGGGCTGGCAGGCGTCGCCCCTCGATGGCACCCCGGCCGTAACGGGTGGCCAGGTAGTTCGCGACCGCGACCGTTTGCGTCAGCGGCTGAGCGGCGGGGGAAGCTTCGTAGGTGGTGTGGTGGTAGTCGATCGCTGCCACCTGGTGGTCGGGGAAGCCGGCTCTCCAGGCGACATAGGCTCCGAGTTGGGCGTGGTCGAAGGCCATCACTTCGCGTTCCGCATCGCACAGCGAAGAGCCGGTCGCCAGACGCGCCAACACACGTGGAACGAGGGGTGCCAGTTGCTGCGTGATGAATAGCAGACCCAGATCGTGCAGCAAGCCAGCCAGATAGGCCTCATCGGGGTTGCAGGCGTTGCTTCGCGAGGCGGCGATGCGGGCGATCGTTGCCACACATACCGAGTGGTCCCACAGCCGTGCGGGATCCAGTTGGCCCAGCGGCGTCGCACGCTGAAACTGCCCGCCGATCGAAACCGTCAGCGCCAGATTCCGCACCCGATCTTGGCCGAGCATCGTGACGGCGGTTTTGAGGTCGCCCACCGGGTTGCGGAGCCCGCAGTACGAGGAGTTGACGACTTGCATGAGCCGCGTCGCGACCGCGGCATCTTGCTCGATCACCGTCAGCAGGTCGGTCGCATCCGAAAGCTCGTCCTCAGCTACCTGGATTACCTTCTCGGCGATCGCGGGCAGTGAGCACAGTCCGCCGAGTCGCTCGAACATCGGTTCGATCGACGGATGTACCCGACGCACGCTGTTAGCGTAGGCGTGCCGTTCGGCGGTAGCGGCCGGTGAATTCAAAGCGAAAGACACGCTGCGTGCTGGCGAACGGTTGAGACAAACAGACGAAGCATCGAGAGACCACTGCGGCTCTCGATTCAAGGGCTCAGTTAAACCTACGGCGCGGCAGCCGACCAAACGAAACTCGTCACACGCTCCGCGAACCTTCCCCGGGCCGGGCAAGCTCCCGGGCGTCACGACCCGCATAACCCGCATCGTGAGTGTTGCGGTGTCGAACTTAAGCTGCGGTCCCCAGCAGACTCGGCATGCCGAGCCGGCCTTGGTCCTGGGGCGACCTAGGCTGTCGTGGGCGCTTGCGGCGGCTATTGCTCGGGTATTAGTCCGCCGTCGATCCCCGCCACCCCCCTTAATGTTGGCCTAAGCAGCGCTGACTCTGAGCACCGATGTCGGTCAAGTTACCTAGCGATTCTGTCGCCACGCCAACTCCCGCGATCATAGCGGACGAGCGTGAACGCCTCGACGAATTGCTCAACCGCATCCATCGGCTTACCGCCGAAGGGGAGGGCTCTAGCGGTATTGTTGTGACACCCTCGGCGCGGCCTGCACCGCCCGCCCGCACCGCGTCGAAACCGGCTGATGAAGGGTGGCATCCTGCCGAGCCCACTTCTTTCCGCGATGCGGGCCTCAGCAACTCCGAGGTCGAGAACCTGATTCTCAAGTTTCTCGGCGCCCGCGCCGAGTCATCGGGCCGAGAGATCTCGGACCAGATCAAGCTGCCCTTCCGTCTGATCGATCCGTTGATGCAGCAGCTGAAGGACGATCAACTCGTCGCGCACAAGGGTGCGGCGATGATGAACGACTACATCTATCAGTTGGCCGGTCGCGGCCGCGAGCTAGCGAAAAAGCTGACGGACCATTGCACCTACTACGGCGCGGCACCGGTCCTGCTAAGCGATTATGTCGAGAGCGTCAAAGCCCAGACAATCGCGGACCAGCATCCTACCGAGGCGGACCTTGCCCGGGCGTTCAGTGATCTGCTGATCGACAAGCGGATGCTGCTGCGCCTCGGACCGGCGATCAACTCGGGGAAGGGCCTGTTCCTGTACGGGGCCCCGGGTAACGGCAAGACGAGCATCGCCGAGCGTGTTACGGCCGCCTTCGGCTTGCACGTTTGGATCCCCCGCGCGCTGAGCGTCGATGGCGAGATCATCCGGCTGTTCGATCCCAGCATGCACGAAGAGGCTCCGCTCGGTGCCAGCAGCGGCCTGATCGATGACTGCAAGATCGATCATCGCTGGATCCGCATCAAGCGGCCGACCATCGTCGTCGGCGGTGAACTAACGATGGACTCGCTGGAGGTGACGCTCAACACGGTCACCAACATCAGCGAGGCTCCCGTCCAGCTCAAGAGCAACTGCGGAACCCTGGTCATCGACGACTTCGGTCGCCAGCGGATGACCACCGACGAGTTGCTGAACCGGTGGATCGTGCCGCTCGAAAAGCGCTACGACTATCTGAACCTTGCTAGCGGCAAGAAGATTCAGGTGCCGTTCGATCAGCTGGTCATCTTCTCGACGAACCTGGAACCACGGGACCTGGTGGACGACGCCTTCTTGCGGCGGATCCCCTACAAGATCGAGGTCACGGACCCCGACGAGACGGCGTTCCGCAAGCTGCTCGAGATCATGGGCCGGAGCTTGAAAGTCACGTACGACGCGGCGGCGGTCGATCATCTTATCCAGAAGCACTATCGGGCCACTGGCCGACCCTTCCGGTGCTGTCAACCTCGCGACTTGCTCTTGCAGATCGTCAACTACTGCCACTACACGAAACAAGCTCCGGTGATGTCACCGGAGACCTTTGACTTTGCGACCGAAAATTACTTTGCGGTGATGTAAGCCCCCCACTTCGGGGGGTGAACGGTTCTCCTCCCGATATCGCTGGGGGCCGATTCTCACACCGCTTCCTGCTGGAGCCCGACCACGGGCCACTCCGATGACTCCCCATCAAATCAAGCTCGTTCAGACGTCTTGGAAGCAGCTCGAACCGATCGCGGACACCGCGGTCCGCCTGTTTTATCGCCGGGTGTTCGAGATCGCCCCGGTCATGAGGTCCTTGTTCAAGACCTCGGTCTCCGAGCAGGGGGACAAACTGGTTCAGACGCTCGACGCGGCGGTCTCGGGACTCAATCACCCCGAGACCTTCGCGCCGATCGTCGAGGCCTTCTCGAGCCATCAAGACCTGTACGGTGTCGAGGCCGATCGCTACGAGCTGGTCAGCGAGGCCTTGCTGTGGACGTTCCAGCAGTGCCTTGGTACCGCGTTTACCGTGGAAACTGAGGCCGCTTGGGCCGAAGCCTATGACTCACTCGCAGGAGAAATGATCAGCGACGGAGCCCTGCCTTGCGGCAGGCGAGAGCTGGTCGGTTAATACGGTCCGTGAAACCCACTGCTATTCGCTGGCCGGGTGACCAGCTGGGACCAGCCACGATCGGTGCCCCTCTGGGGTACTGGGTTGACCTTGCCTTGCGGGTTAACTGCGCGGGCTGGTGGGGCTGCCGGGCCTCTCCATGCCAAAATTGAGCGGCAGCTGGGGGTCGGCCCTGCTCGGGTCGCGCAGCTCCTCGAACAGCAGACTCGGCTGGATGTCGCGGTTGTGCTGGTACTTGCTGGCGTACTCGGTCACCTCGCCGGTTAGCTCGTGATAAAAGATCTGGCAGATCGGCACACCGGCGTAGATCCGCACGGGCTGTACGGCGAACATCTCCAGCGTCCAGTAGCCGCTGAAGCCCACGTCGCCAAAGCCGGCGGTCACGTGGACGAACAGCCCCAGCCGACCAATCGAGCTGCGCCCCTCGATCTGCGGCACCAGATTGTGTGTTGTGGTCCGTTCGACGGTGCGGCCCAGGTAGAGCTGATTGGTGCTCAAGACCAAACCCTCCGGCGGGATGCTGATCCGCCGCACACGGTTGGGTTTGGCCATGTCGAGGACCACTTCCTCGTAAACCATCAGCTCATCGTGCAGCGTAAGGTTGTAGCTGTTCGGGTTCAGTCGATCGGGGCGAAATCCGTCGATGATGATGTCGCCGCCCAGGCGACTTTCGATCTCATTGCCCGAAAGAATCATCGGCGGAAGGCCTTCTTGGGGGATAATTGGTCGCTAGTCAGCAACGCCCACGCGCGGGCAGAAGCGGCGGAAAGAGCAGGTGTCGCACTTCGGTCGTCGCGCGTCGCACACCTGACGGCCGTGATAGATCATTTGGTGTGAGAAGTCGATCCACCGCGATCGCGGCAACAGCTCCATCAGGTCGCGCTCGACGCGGACCGGATCCTCTTGAGTGGTTAACCCGGTGCGGCGGCTGAGCCTGCCGACGTGCGTATCCACGACCACGCCCGCGGCGATGCCGTAGGCGACCCCCAGCACGACATTAGCCGTTTTACGCCCGACTCCGGCGAGCGGGACCAGTTCTTCGAGCGTGCGGGGCGGCTGGCCGTCGTATTCTTCCACGAGCGTGGTGCAGCAGGCTTTGATGTTTTTTGCCTTGTTCCGGAAGAACCCGGTGCTCTGCACGTAACGCTCGAGCCGTTCGAGGGGCAATCCGGCCAGATCTTCTGCCGTCGGGCAATCAGCAAAGAGCCGCGCGGTAACAAGGTTGACCCGCTCGTCGGTACACTGGGCCGAGAGAATGGTCGCCACAAGAAGCTGGACCGGGCTGTTGTAGCGCAGCGCGCATTCGGCGTCAGGATAGTCGGCACGCAAACGACGCAAAACGCGACGGGCCTGTGCCTTTCGCTCTTCGTTGTCCGATGGCGCGGCAGGATTGTCCGATGGCGCGGCAGGGTTGTCCGATGGCGGGGCAGGGCGGAGCGGTGACAGGAGACCAAGCCCTCGGCGGGGGGGAGAGCCATGAATCGCGGTTAGGCACCGAGTAAGGATGCCCTGCGGCCCTTAGCATCGTATTCTTCCTTTGTGGCCGCAGCTGTCAACGCGGTGCCGCCAGAGCTGTCGCAGGCCGCTCGTTTCCCGTCGATTTACCGAAAGGCTCCGCTGCTTAGAGGGTATTCCTAGGAGAAAACCTTGACTGCGCCGACCGCCGGCCCGTAGTCTCGTGCTCGCGAGTTGTCGTTCCCGGGGAAACTTATCTCTCCGGTGCGATGCCGGTGTTGGTGCCGTCCGGCAGTGACACGGGCAGTGGCACAGACATTGGCACAGACAGTGGCACAGACAGTGGCATCCGCTGGTCCGTCCCCTGAAGCGAACGCTTTTTTCTAACCAAGGCGAGATTTGATTATGGCTTACGCTGACCAGCTTGCTGACAATCGCTACGCCCAGTTTGGATACTCGGCCGCTGAGGCGCAACCGGCAGAGCGAGCCGTCTTTATCCGTCGGACGTATACCCACTTGGCGATGGCCATTTACGGCCTCGTGGCGATCGAGTGGGCCTTGTTCAGCACCTCGCTGGCCGAACAGTTGGTCAACACGATTGCCGGCTTGCCCTACGGCATGCTGATCGTTTTCGGCGGCTTCTTAGCGGTTAGCTGGTTGGCGGACTACTGGGCCCGGACCAGCGCGACACCGGCCATGCAATACGCGGGGCTCGTTCTCTATGTGCTCGCTCAAGCCATTTTGCTGGCTCCGATGCTGTGGTTTGTTCAGTCGCAGAGTGTCGAGCTGCTGCCCGGTCAGGATGTGAATGTGATCGCTGCTGCCGGCGTTTCGACGCTGCTGATGTTTGCGGGCTTGTCCGCGATCGCGTGGTTCAGCGGTGCCGATTTTTCATTCCTGCGAACCGGGCTCATGATTGCCGGCATCGGCATCTTCGCTCTGATCGCGGCCAGTTTTCTCTTCGGCTTTAACCTGGGCAATTTGTTTACGGTCGGCATGATTGTGTTCGCCTCTGCGTACATCCTGTACGACACGTCCAACGTGATGCACCACTACCGCACCGATCAGCACGTGGCGGCCTCGCTCGCGCTATTCGCCTCGGTCGCGTTACTGTTCTGGTACCTGCTGCGGTTGTTTTCGGCCCTCTCGAGCCGTGACTGAACACAAGCAGCCCGGCCAGCCTACTCCTGGATTCCGCTACCAACACCATGTCGAGCGAGTCATTTGCGGGGGATCGGAGCGCCGGCGACTTCGACGAGTCACAATTTGGTGGGGTCGCGCGCCTGTTTCCCTTGCCGGGTGTCTCGCTGTTTCCGCGTCTGGTGCAGCCGCTACATGTTTTTGAGGAACGCTACCGGGCCCTGATGGAAGACGCTCTAGCGGACGATGGCCTGATCGCCATGGCGGTTCTCAAGCCGGGCTGGGAACCCGACTATCCGAGCCGACCGGCGCTGGAGCCGGTGGCGTGTCTTGGCAAGATTGTTGCCCACCATCGCCTGGAAGACGGTCGCTTCAACTTGTTGTTGGCGGGTGTGAGGCGGGTACGGATCGAGCAAGAGATCGAGCCGCCGCAAGCCTTTCGCCGAGCAAACGTGACCCTGTTGCACGAGCGCGAGCCGCACGACGATAAAGCGCAGATCGAGGCGGTTCGGCAACGCATTGCGACCGCTTTCCGCCGAGCGTTGCCAAGCGAGCCACCGGTACAGCTGCAAGAGATACTCACCAGCGAAGCCCCGCTGAGTCTGTTGACCGACCTGGCGGCCTTCACGCTGCCGCTTCCCGACAAGATCAAACGCCGCTTGCTCGCTGAGATCGATGTGACCGCCCGCGCGGAGATTCTGCTAGAGACCCTCGATTCGTCAGCCGACGAGGCTACGGAAGCGGACGGTCTAAGCGGCACGGGATGGGGTTACCCCCCTTCGTTCAGCGACAACTAGGGCGGACACGAAAACAGCCGTCGCCCGCGAAGCCAGGGAACCGTTTTAGGCGGGGCCCTCCGGCTTATCCGCCCCTTCTGGCGGAGCCTGCCCCCTTCAGTATGCCCTATCGAGACCGTCAGTGAGGGTCCGCGGGTAATCGTCTGGTGACTTCTCCGATCTTGCCGCGCGAGGCCCACCGGACGTTAGGGCTCTGCCAGAGTAAGATAAAGATCCACCCTGCGTCGCACTGCTCGCTGAGTCGTCTCGGCGCACGCTGGGGTAATTGATCATGTTGTCCCTCTCAGAACCGCGTTGGCTGACCCGAACCGTATTGCCGAAGACCTGCGCGGCGTGACGTCGGGCGACGTACTGAGCGACGTCGCCACGCGTCGTTTGTACGCCTCAGACGGCAGCCTCTATCAGATCATGCCCGCCGCGGTAGTCCGGCCGCGTGTTACAGCCGATGTTGCGGCAACGGTCCGCTACGCTTCGGAAAATGGCATTCCGGTCCACGCCCGTGGAGCGGGCTCCGGCCTGGCCGGTGGCGTGCTGGGCACGGGGATCGTTATCGATTTTTCGCGCTACATGCGACGGCTTATCGCCGACGAGGGCGAAACTGTGGTGGCGCAGGCGGGTTTGCCCCTCGCCGAGTTGAATCGCCGACTCGCTCCCGACCGCACTTTTGGTCCCGACCCCGCCAATCGCGCCGTCTCAACGGTCGGCGGAGCGGTCGCTACCGACGCTAGCGGCAGCCGCCGGAATTGGTTTGGTTCTGTCGGTGATGCCGTCCGCGAGATGACCGTTGTCCTTGCCAGCGGCGAAACGGTGCGGCTCGACGCCACCGGCGTCAGCGATGCGACCGCAGCCGCTTCGTCGATCGAGCGCTCGGTCGACGCGGCCTTGCGGACCAACACTTCGTCGATCTCCGAGTACACGCCCGGCGGTTGTGTGAGCACCAGCGGCTATGCTCTGGCCGCGGCTGCCGGTTTGCCCGAAGACCGATCGCGGCTTGCACGGCTGATGATCGGCAGCGAAGGCACACTGGGCGTCCTTACCGAGGTCCGGCTTGCCGTGCACCGTCCATCGCAGGGGGTGGCGGCGGGGCTGTTTACGTTCGCCAGCATTGAACTGGCTGCGCAAGCCGCCGCGAATCTGGTGGGGCAATCCGCTGCCGCGTGCGATCTATTGGATCGACGCCATCTGGGGCTTTGTCGCCAGCGCGACCCTCGCTACAGCGTGATGATTCCCGGCGAAGCCGAGGCCCTGTTGTTTGTTGAGGCACGTGGCGAGAACGAATCCGAAGCGATTGCCCGCCTTGCAGGCCTTGCCGAGCGGTTACGGGCCGAAGCCGCGTGGGGGGGCGACACCCTCCTTGCCGAGACCGAAGAAGACCGTCGGCTGTTCGCTTCGCTGCCGGCAAGTTTTCTGCCAACGCTGCAGGGGATCGAGGGGCGGCGTCACGCGACGCCCGGCTTCGAGGCGATCTCGCTCCCGCCCAGCGCCCTGGGGCAGTTCTTTCGTCGCGTACAAGAGGTGCTCAAGCGCCGCCAAGTAACCGCCTCGGTATTCGCCCATACGCTACACGGCCACGTGCAAGTATGGCCCCTGCTAGACCTCTCTGCCCCCGGCGAGCTCCGCCGCTTAGAGACGCTGGCGAGTGATCTCTACGATATCGTTTGGCTGCTCGGCGGCTCGATCACCGGCGTGGGGGGCGACGGACTGAGCCGCACCCCGTTCACTTCGCGTCAGCATGGCCCGCTGGTCAACGTGTTCCGCGAGATCAAACGGATCGTGGATCCCCGGGGAGTTCTCAATCCGGGCAAGATTGTACCGATGCCGGGCGCGCGGATGACGCATGCCACGCGCTACGCCGTCGCGGCCGATTCCACCTCCGTGAGCGCGCCATCGAACGCGGTGCACAAGTCGACGGTCGCGTTGCAGCTCAACTGGACCGCCGATGCGGCACGGCTTGCGGCCGATGCTTGCAACGGCTGCGGTGACTGCCGGCGGTCTGACGAAACGACACGCATGTGCCCCATTTTTCGTTACACACCGCGCGAAGAGGCCTCGCCACGCGCGAAGGCCAACTTGTTGCGGGGCGTGCTCTCCGGCGAACTTCCGACTGAGACCCTCGCGACGGACGAGGCCCGTCAGATCGCCGACCTGTGCGTCAATTGTCACCAGTGTCGGCTCGACTGTGCGGCGGGAGTTGATATCCCCCGCATGATGCTCGAGGCAAAGGCCTCGCATGTGGCCGCAAACGGCATGCGGCTCGACGGATGGTGGTGTTCGCGGATCGATTCGCTCGCTGCGGCAATCGGTCGGGCCCCCCGGCTTGGGAACGCTCTGATCCAGCGTGCTTGGTTTCGGTGGTGTCTAGAGCGGGTTACCGGGCTCTCTGCCGCCCGACGGCTGCCGGCGTTGGCCGGGCGACCTTTTCTGGCGTCGAGCCTAGCCCGCAAACTTGCGAAACCCGTGAGCCACTCGGGCGATCGGGTTGCCTACTTTGTGGACACGTTCGCGAACCGATTTGATACCGAATTGGCGGAGGCGTTTGTCGCGGTGCTGCGGCGGCACGGTGTCGCAGTGTACGCACCGCCGACCCAGGCCCAAAGCGGTATGGCGATGATCAGTCAGGGAGGCCTGGAGCCTGCACGGCGGTTGGCGGAGCGCAATGTCGCGGTCTTGGCCGAGGCGATTCGCCAGGGGCATACCGTTGTCGCGACCGAGCCGTCTGCCGTTCTGGCGCTGACACACGAGTACCGCGTTCTGCTGCCGGACGACGAAGACGCCGCTCTCGTGGCCGAGAATACGGAAGAGGCGTGCCTGTTCCTGTGGAGGCGCCACCTTAACGCCCGGCTCTCGCTCGAACTCGATCCGTTGCCAATACGCGTGGCGTACCATCAGCCGTGCCATTCGCGTGCCTTGGGCGTTGGCGTCCCCGCCGAAAAACTGATGCGGCTCATCCCCGATCTGATGGTCGAGCGCATCGATCAGGGATGCAGCGGCATGGCCGGAACCTACGGCCTGTTGAAGCGCAACTACCGCAGCAGCTTGCGCGCTGGGCTGCCGATGCTCAACGCCTTACGGCGGGGGGATTCACAAGCGGGGGCCACCGAGTGCAGCACCTGCCGCCTGCAGATGCAGCAAGCCGCAACGGTGCCGACGTTTCATCCCATCAAGCTGCTCGCCGCGAGCTATGGCGACCTTCCGGGGCTAAGGAAGGTGATTGATCGGATGGCCTTGGAGTCGCACGCCCCCGCTAGGCGAGGGAGCAGGTGAGCCGCCGCATCTACCTGGATCACGCCGCCACAAGCTGGCCCAAGCCAGAATCGGTCTACACCGCGCTGGACGACTACCAGCGCCGTATCGGAGCCTCGGCCGGCCGCGGCGCTTACGCCTCGGCACGCGAGGCCGATTCGGTGGTTGCCACGGCCCGCAACGCGGTCGCCCAACTGATCGGCGAGCCCGATCCGCGGCGCGTTGCGTTTGCCTTTAGCGGTACCGACGCGCTCTCGACCGCGTTGTTCGGTGTCCTCCGCGGTGGAGATCACGTGGTTAGCACCGTCTGCGAACACAACGCGGTTATCCGGCCGCTAGCCGAGCTTGCGCGACAACCGGGCGACTCAGCGATTCGTTATGAGCTGGTCGGTTGCGATGACCGTGGCTTGGTGGATCCCCAGGCCGTGGCGTCGGCGATTACCGACAAAACGCGCTTGGTCGTGGTAACGCATGCGTCCAATGTGACGGGTGCAGTGCAAGACCTTCGCGCAATCGCGGCGGCGGCGCACGAACGGCACGTCTTGGTGCTGGTGGATGCGGCTCAGACTCTGGGCCGTTATCCGCTCGATGTCGCGACGCTCGGTGCCGACTTGATTGCGGCACCCGGCCACAAAGGCTTGCTGGGACCGCTCGGCACGGGTTTGTTGTGGGTTCGACCGGGAATCGAAGACCGTGTCCGACCGCTGCGGCACGGGGGTGCCGCAAGCGATAGCGAATCGCTGTATCAGCCCGCCCGCATGCCCGCCCGGTTCGAGGCTGGCAGCCTGAACGTGCCAGCGCTAGCGGGGTTGGCGGCGGGGGTGCAGCACGTCTTGGACCAAGGGGTGGAGGCGATCGCTGCTTCGCTGGCCGAGGAAACGGCCAAGCTGATCGCCGGCCTCGAGGCGACGCCTGGAGTGCGGGTGCTGGCGACCCCGCCGGTTGATCGCCAGGCGGGCGTTGTGACCTTCAACGTCGAGGGCTACGATCCGCACGAGGCGGCGTCCGTGTTGGAGCAGTTGGCCGGGATCGAGTGTCGGGCCGGACTACACTGTGCGCCCGCCTTGCATCGTGCGTTGGCCGACCGAGAACGCCATACCACCCAAACGGCAGTCCCGGCACCGCTGCGGGGCGGGGTCCGCTTTAGCGTCGGCACCACAACAACGCTCGACGAGATTGAAACGGCTCTCCGCGCAGTGAGGACCCTTGTCGCCGCCGACATAAAATAAGCGCAGCCGCGATTTGGCAGCGCACTGACACTTCGCTTACCCGAGTTACATGCGACATGGCACAACCGAGCCCCGACGAATGGATGGCCGACGGCCTGCGTTTTACCTGCACTGGTTGCGGTGATTGCTGCGCTGGTGCCGAGGGCTATGTATGGGTCAACAAGCAAGAGATCGCAGCGCTGGCCGAGCAGCGGGGAATGACGGTCGAGGCGTTTGAAGCGGAGCACGTCCGTAAGGTGGGGGTCCGCAAGAGCCTCACCGAGCGGGCCGATGGGGACTGCGTGCTGCTCGATCCCAAGACGCGTAAATGCACTGCCTACAATGCTCGGCCCCGGCAGTGCCGCACGTGGCCCTTCTGGGAGTCGACCGTTAAATCGCCCGCCGCCTGGGCCGAAACCTGCGAGGCCTGTCCGGGCGCAGGGGTGGGCAAGCTGTACACGCTCGAAGAGATTCGTCGCGAGCGTGCGGTTATCCGTGTTTAGGCGTATCGGGCCGAACTTTGGCAAACCTTGCGGGTTGGCTGGAGAAGACCGCCTGTAGGGCCGATAACGGATCTAGCGGCTATTAGGAGTCCGTGCAGCGAGGCTGCTCGGACCGCTAAGATTAGCTGTAAGTTGTTTGCATAGCGTCTTTTGCGTGCGAAGTTCGCCGCCATAAGCCCGCTGCAAACGTGACCTATCCACGTAAACCATTGGCAAAATTAGAGTTACCGCACCTAGTGAGGCGTTTCTAGCGGAGGGCGACAAGCCGCTGAGAGAACGCAAATTAGGCCCGTTGGGATCGCGATAGTTGACTCTAACCGTTGTCAGATATACACTTGGGACGACAGAGCCAGCCGTAGAAAGGCCGCCCGCGGGGTCCGCTTCGGACCATATCCGCGAACGAGCCGCCTTTCGCACCGGAGAGTCGGTCGTGACCAAAAAAGAAATTGTCCGGACCATCTCGGAAGAGATTGGGCTGACTCAACTCAAGACTAAGGAGATCGTCCAAAAGACGTTCGATGCGATCGTCGAGACTTTGGTCGAAGACCGCCGGATCGAACTTCGCAATTTTGGCGTCTTCGAGGTCAAGAAGCGGGCGGCCCGCAAGGCCCGCAACCCGCGCACCGGTGAAAAGGTGGAAGTGGCGGAAAAATTCGTCGTCACTTTCAAGCCGGGCAAGGAGATGGAAGAGCGGGTGCGTGAGCTTGAGCGCCGGGCGGCCGAAGAAGCCGCCGCGCTGCGAGCCCAGCAAGCCGCCGCTAGCAACAACCTAAGCAGCAACGAGCAAGCAAGTTACGTCGATGCGGACGCGGCTCAACCCGCCCCGCGAACCACCCCGCCCGATTATCCGGGCTACGACCGACCCGCTAGCGACGCTGCGATGAACGATTCGGCTTCCGAGCATCCGCCCGGGACCGGCCTGTAGCCTCGCGAAAGCGGGATTAGCTGATCCGTCTCGACGGCGGACCCGGCGACCAGTAAGACGGGTTCACAACGCTAAGCAAGGAACGCAAAGCGAAATGAGCCAAGCGGTTAGATACCGATAGCGGGTTCCCCCGCCCCCCCCAAGCCGACAGAAGAACCAACGCTACCCCGCGATCGATGCTGCTCTTTTGCGGCTCGATCCTGCTGGGGGTGCTCAAGGAGGAGTGCCGTCCGATGCGTAAGTGGCTCACCGCTCTACTTTTTGCCGTCTGCCTGAGCTCAAGCACAGGGTGCTTGATCCCCATGTACTCGGGCGACCCCGCGCGACGTGCCCAGCAGTTGCTCTACACCTCGGAAGACCTGCGGGCCTTCTTGGACGAGTGGGAGCGCATCTGGTTCCTCGACTCGCCCAGCCATCTGAAGCCGTATCGCACCAGTGGTTTGGTTCTCTAGCGGAGCCCACCCCGGCACAACGTGTGACTAGGCCGTGCTGCCCGAGGCCGTTAGGCTCTGGCTTGCCGCCTGCTAGCCCGTCTGCGCCGTCACGTCTCTGCATGCCATGTCCGATCCCGCAATCGCGCCCCCGGCCGTTGCGAAGCCGCCCGCATCGACTCCTTGCGACCTGTCGGTCCGACTCGGTCGGCTCACGCTGCTGAACCCCGTGCTCGTGGCCTCGGGTACGTTTGGCTATGCGCGTGAGATGGCACCGTTTGTCGATCTGGCGCGCTTGGGTGGCATCTTGCCCAAGACCGTCACCGCCGAGCCCCGTCAGGGCAACGCCCCGTGGCGGACGGTCGAAACCGCTGCCGGCATGCTCAACGCCATCGGCTTAGATAATGACGGCGTCGAAGCGTTTCTGGCGTGTCACCTGCCGTACCTGGCGACAGTCGGCGCGCCGATCATCGTGAGCGTAGCGGGGCGCACTGTCGACGAGTTTGAGGTGCTCTGTCGTAAGTTCAACGACAGCCCGCTCCGCCCGGCGGCGATCGAGTTAAATCTTTCCTGCCCCAACGTGTCCGGGGGAGTCGACTTTGGCAGCGACCCCCAGCGATGCGAGGCGGTTGTGAGCCGCTGTGTCGCCGCGACCGATCTGCCCTTGTTGGCGAAGCTGACGCCGAACGTGACCAGCATCCCCGTCATGGCCCGGGCCGCCGAGGCCGGCGGCTGCGACGCCATCACGCTCATCAACACGGTGCTCGGCATGGCTGTCGATTGGCGCAAACGGCGGCCGCTGCTGGCCAATGGCCTGGGCGGCCTAAGCGGACCGGCGATCAAACCAATCGCACTGCGGTGCGTGTGGCAAGCGCGGCAGGCGGTTCAGACGCCGATCGTCGGCGTGGGCGGCATCCAGACGCTGGACGACGCCATGGAGTTTTTCGTCGCCGGCGCGAGCGCAATCCAGTTGGGAACGATCAACTTCTATCGTCCCACCGTGGCGATTGAGATCCTCGACGCATTGCCGGCGGCGCTGGCCGAGTTGGGCACGACGAGACTGGCGGATAGCGTCGGCACGCTCACAGAGAATCGACCGGCCGCCGCCACGACAGCTTCCGACCAAAAATTCCCCTCTCCTGCAGGGGGAGGGGGTAGGGGAGGGGGTAGCCCGCCAGGGGACTCTCCCGTCACGAAAGCCGTCCGCACACGTGCTACGCCGAACGCTCGCAAGAACGCCGCAGTGCTGCGTCGCGACGCCACCCATCCGGAATCGCTACTGTGGGACGCACTGCGAGCGCGTCAGCTCAACCATTTCAAGTTTCGGCGACAGCATCCGATTGAGTCGTTCGTTGTTGATTTCTTTTGTGCGTCTGCCCATCTCGTGATCGAGCTCGATGGCGAGAGTCACACGGATCGCGAACGCCAAGACCAAAGTCGGCAACAGCGGCTCGAGGTGCTCGGGATGCGTGTGCTTCGTTTTACTAATGAAGAAGTTCTTAGCAACTTGGAGGGGGTTCTTGCGGCGATTCAAAGGGCGATCCTGGCAAGCGGGGCAGACCCCTCCCCTAGCCCCTCCCCTTGAAAGGGGAGGGGAATACAACGCACCGCCTTCTCTTGCTGCGAAGTCGGTTGACAATATTTAATCTAGCGACCAATCAAGACACCCATGCGCGCTCTTTCTGGTATCCAGCCGACCGGCCCCTTTCATTGGGGCAATTATTTTGGTGCCATCCAGCAGTACATCGCGCTGCAGGATGAGTGCGACGACGGTTCGTTCTACTTCATCGCGAACCTGCACGCCCTCACGACCGTCCGCGAGAAGGAGCGGCTCCAGCAGTACACGCTCGATGGTGCCATCGACCTGCTCGCATTGGGCCTTGATCCCAACAAAGCCACGCTTTTCGTCCAATCCGATGTACCCGAAGTAAGCGAGCTTTGTTGGCTGCTGCTCACGGGCACGCCGATGGGGTTGCTCGAACGCTGCGTCAGCTACAAAGACAAGCTCGCCAAGGGGATCAAAGCCGACGCCGGCTTGTTCACCTACCCGGTGCTGCAGGCAGCCGACATCCTCGCGTACGACGCCACGGTGGTCCCGGTCGGCGAGGATCAGCTTCAGCACATCGAGGTTTGCCGCGACTTGGCGCAGAGTTTCAACCATCACTTTGGTGAGACCTTCGTTCTGCCAAAGGGCAAAGTGCTAGACCAGTCGGCCCGCGTGCCCGGCACCGACGGCGAGAAGATGAGCAAGAGCTATAACAACACGCTCGCCGTGTTTGACGATGTCAAAGCGCAGCGCAAGCAGATCATGCGCATCCAGACCGACAGTCGCCCGATGGAAGAGCCGAAGGACCCGGCAGGCGACGTGCTGTTCGACCTGTTGAAACTCGTGGCGAGCGAGGCGACGCTAGCCGAGTGGGAGGCCACCTACCGCGGTGGCGGTTTTGGTTATGGCGACGTGAAGAAGGCCCTGGCCGAAGCGGCTGAGACCTACTGGGGCCCAGCCCGAGAGCGTCGCGCCGAGTGGGCCGCGAAGCCCGGCGAGGTGCGTGAGATCCTCGCCGCCGGTGCCGTCAAGGCACGCCAGCGCGCCGGCGAAACCCTCTGCCGAGCGCAAGCAGCTTGCGGGCTCAAAGGTTGGTAGAATGCGACAATGGAAACAGACATACGACACTAAAACAAAGTTGCGGGAAGGGCTGCCTAGCTTTAGGTGAAATCGGCACGAACCATCGATCGGCGATTCCTCGCCACCGCTATATCGACGATCGCCTAACGAAGAAGATCTGCCGTGACTTAGATACCGCTGAACCTTGATCATTTATGCAATTCCGAACTCGCGCGATTCACGTTGGCCATCACGCCGATCCCCACACCGGGGCGGTCGTGCCACCGATTCATTTGGCGAGCACCTTCGTCCAGCCCGGTGCCGGCGAGTGGGGGCCCTACAACTACGCGCGGAGCGGCAACCCCACTCGCAATGCGGTCGAAGAGGTAGTTGCCTCGCTCGAAGGGTGCGGGCCCGGCACGGACCATCCCGAAGGCGGAGCGCTGGCCTTCGCTAGCGGCATGGCCGCCATCCACGGTGTGACCTCGTCGCTCAAGGCGGGCGATCACGTGCTGGCCGGCAGCGACCTGTACGGCGGCGCTTATCGGCTGTTTCATAAGGTGATGAACCGCGCGGGGGTCGAGGTGTCGCTGGCCGACGCCACCGACCTGACGGCCTTCGAAAAAGGGTTTCGACCCAACACGCGGCTCGTGTGGGTCGAGTCGCCGGGCAATCCGCGGATGTCGATCGTTGATCTGGCCGCGGTCGCTGAGTTGGCGCACAAGCACGGTGCCCTGGCGGCGTGCGACAACACGTTTGCGACCCCCGTGCTGACACGGCCCTTGGAGCTGGGCCTCGACATCGTCATGCACTCCGCCACCAAGTACTATGGCGGCCATAGCGACCTGATGGGGGGGCTGCTCGCCGCCCGCGACAAGGCGGTCTACGAGGACCTCAAGTTCATCCAGAACGCGACGGGGGGCATCATGGACCCGCTGTCGTGCTTTTTGTGCTCGCGGGGCGTGAAGACGCTTGAGCTGCGCGTCCGCGAGCAGTGTCGTTCGGCGCAGCGGCTGGCGGAGTGGCTCGATCAGCACCCGGCGATCGGCCGCGTGCTGTACGCCGGTCTGCCCGCTCATCCGGGCCACGCGATCGCCAAACGGCAGATGCAAGGCGGCTTCGGGGCGATGATCACGTTCGAGCTGAGCGCGGGCTTCGAGGCCGGCAAACGGTTGTGCAAAGCAACCCGGTTGTTCCAGTTGGCGGTTAGCCTCGGTGCCGTCGAGTCGCTCATCGAGCAGCCGGCGAGCATGTCGCACGCCTCCTACGACGCCGCCGACCGCGCCAAGCACGGCATAACTGACGGCATGATCCGGCTGTCGGTTGGCTTAGAGGCCTACGACGACTTGCAGGCCGATCTCGAGCAAGCGATCGCCGCGGCGACACGCTGAGCCCACGCTTACCGCAAAGAACCTCTGCAGGCCCGCTACGATGCAACTTGGTTTTGTTTCCGCGATCTTCGCCGACCTGTCACTTGACGAGGTCCTCACCTTCGCGGCGGGAGAGGGATTCGACTGTGTCGAGGTGCTGTGCTGGCCCCCCGGCGGGCCAGACCGCAAGTACGGCGGCGTGACGCACCTAGACGTTAGCGACTTCACCCCGGCCATGGCCGACGACGCGCGGGCGCTCTTCGACAAGCACGGCGTGGGGCCCAGCGCGTTGGGTTATTATTCCGTTCCCCTCTCAGCAGCCGCCGAGCAGGCCGCGGCCGCGGTGGCGCATCTGTACCGCGTGATCGACGCCGCGGCGTTGTTGGGGCTGAAGACGATCAACTCGTTCATCGGCGCGAATCAGCATCTGTCGCTGGAAGAGAACCTGCAACGCTATGCCGAGGTGTGGCCGCCGATTGTTCGCCATGCGGAAGAGCGGGGCGTACGCATCGGCATCGAGAATTGCCCGATGCTGTACGCGAACACCTGGCCGTTTGGGCTCAATTTGGCCCGCACGCCCGCCATCTGGCGGAGGATGTTTGAGATCATCCCCAGCCCGGCGCTGGGCCTCAACTACGATCCTTCGCACCTGCGGATGCAGTTGATCGATCCGATCGCTCCGATCCGCGAGTTTGGCTCGCGCATTTTTCACACGCACGCCAAAGACATGCGGATCGATCCGCATTGTCTGAACGAGGTGGGCTCGCTGGCGTTGCCGATGGACCGTGCGACGGCGAAGCTTCCGGGGCTGGGCGATATCAACTGGGGGGCCTGGATCGGCGCGCTGGGCGACGCCGGTTACGACGGGCCAGTTTGTATCGAAGTGGAAGACGAAGCCTACACCGAGAGCCTGGCAGCTCGTGAGCGTTCGCTGCGCATCAGCCGTAACGTGTTGCGTCCGTTGATCGCGCAGTAGTGCGTATCGCACGGACGTCGCGCGCCGACGACGATCAGAATTGCGAACCCGGCTGGGAAAAGACGCAGCGGCAAACGGGGAGCGTGCTCTAGCGCGTTAGGTCTACCTGTTCCGCGTGCTGGGCGACCGTCACCACACGCCGACCCCGCGCCAGATGGTCGAGTACCTCGGAAAGCAACTTGAGCTTTGCCGCTCTCGCGAGCTTCATACCTGGAAAATAAGCCAGTTGAGGCTCGTCTTCTTCGCCCAGGAAATCGAGCGGGTGGAGGAGCAGCGACGGCCCCACCCCCCGCAGCCGGCAGAGCCGCAGCGCGGTCCGCCAGTAGGCAAGCGCTGCCGCGGGCGACTTCTGAGCGAGAAACGACACATAAGTGAAGTGAATGGGTGCCCTGCTGAGTGGCATGGTGGTTACCGGCAACTCGATAAGCGAGCCAGCCGTGGTGGCAACGCGATGCGGTCGAAGCGTCCGCAGGGCGTCTCCGAATGAGCTGAAACGTTGCTCGGCAGGAGCGGGGTCTTCGGCTGTAGCCTGGGACTGCTGAGATCGAAAGCCGCTCAACTTGACGTACCAACGCGCGGCAGGGCCGATGAACGTCGGGAAAACGCTGGCGTCGTAGCGATAGCCGCGGCGGACGAGCGTTGCCAACAAGGGGGGCGACCAGCTAAAGCCCGGCGCGCGAAAGCCGAGCGGCTTCTCGCCCGTGACCTGTGCGATCAGCGTTTCCGCCTGCTCCACCTCGCGTTCCATCTCGTCAACGTTGAGCGCGTCCATCCAGGGCAAGTGAGACTGGCTGTGGTTGCCGATCTCGTGCCCTGCGTGGCGCAGCGAGGCGATGGCGTGGGCGTCCGCCTCGCGAGTGAGGTCTTCGCCGACAACGAACGTTGTGCAGGCGAGGCTACGCTCGCCCAGGAAGTCGATAATCCGGGGGACGACCGCCGGGAGATAGCTGGGCCGCTTTTGCCAGACGCTCTCTCCACGTGAGCGGAGATACGCCCACTTGTTGTCCAGGTCGAGCGAGAGACTCGCGAGCGGCGCTGAGGTGTGGCGTATCACGTGCCGATCGATTGCAACTGGCGGTCTTCGGCCGTGATGTGGGTCTGCTGCTGACGCAACGCCGCGGCGAGCGGACCGGCGATCGCCTCGTCGGCCACCTGGATCGTTTCGTTGACGTTCAGATTGCCCTTGAGGATCTGGGCCGAATTGACCGCGAAGATCCCGGACACACTGGTTGCCATAGGCGGCAGACGCTGCGAGTAGTTCAGCGTCGGCAGCGCCATGACACTCCGTACGCGTGAGAAGCGCATAGCGACAACGTCTTCACGCGAGAAGTGCGGGTGCATCTTCTCCAACGCCGCGAGCCACTCCGCGCGCAGCTCGTCGTCGGAGCGCTCGAACAGCGGGTCATTTGCCGGCACGTACTTCGGCAGATAGACCAAGCTCCGGCCGCCGAGTTCGGCGGGATCGACGATTGTCGTCATCTCGATCACGGCAGTGAGCGGAACCCAGCCGTCCGTGATGTTGGTAACGTAGTACTCGGTGATCGGCTTTTTGAGCAGCAGCGACGCACACACAATCCCCAAGTAAGACACGCCGTTGTGCCGTTCTTGTTCGTCCGCTGAAAGGTCGCCGACGGCGCGAGCAATTATCGGTGAGGGGGTGGTGAATGCCACGTTGTCGAATGTCAGCGTCTGGGTGTCGGTCTCGACGACAACCCCGCCGCCGGGCCGTGCATAAGCGGAAGTGACGGGGGCCGCCGTGCGGATCTCAACCCCGTTGTCGCGGAGCACCTCGGCCATACGATCCAACAGGCGGGGGTATCCGCCGCGGACGTAGCCGAACATCTCCTTCTTCATACCGCTCCGTCGGGCGGCGTACATGCGGTTGATGTGTGCCCAGATGAACGCTGCGGAGGTGGTCTCGTAGGTTTCGCCGAGCTTGGCCTTGAGCAGCGGTAGCCAGATCTTTTCGAATGCGCCGCGGCCCGACCACTTGCGCAGCCAATCGGCGACGGGGATTTTCTCCAATCGGCTCCAGTTCTTGATCTTCGACGCCCCGAAGATGGTCATTCCCAGGCGGAACTTCTCGATCAAGGTCAGCGGCGGGAAGTTTAAGAACTCGAGTGTCGAAGACATCGAGTGCATCTTGCCGCCCGAGTAGAAACCGGTCTTGGTTTCGACCCAGCGCATGTCCTCGGCGAGTCCGATCTCTTCCAGCAGGGCACGCAAGCGTGTATCGGACAGCAGCGTCACGTGATAGTGACGGTCCCAGGTGACGGTGCGGCCCGTTTCTTCATCTTGCAGGGTCCAAGCCGCGGCGAGTCCGCCGAGTTCGGGTGCGGCCTCCAGCAGTGTGACCCGGACTCCTTGCTTGCAAAGCTCGTGCGCCAGGGTCATGCCGAGCATGCCGCCGCCGACCACCGCCCAGTGGGGAGCGTCGCGCTTCAGCGGAGTCGGCGTTTTCGACATCGTGAGGTTGCCAAGTCTTGGTGAATGAGAGCGGTGGATGCGGTGCTGCGGAGCACGCTCGTCGGCGTCGCGCGATCACGCTCCGCCCACGCGGCGGCGAAGAATCAGCGAGAGCGTTTGGCCGATTGTGCGCAGCACACGCATCTTGCTAACGCCCCCCTTGAGGTCGTAGCGGAGGATCATGGGGGCCTCGCCCATCACGATCGGTCCGCCATCAATCCGCAGACGACGCAGCTTCAGCAGCACGTCGACCATGCACGAGAAGCCTTTCTCGCTGACGAAGCGGTCGCCGTAATGGTTGATCGCCGCGGCGAGCATGCCGGCCCGATACGCGCGATAGCCACAGGTGTAGTCACGCACGCCACGGATCGGGAACGCCACCTTGAATAAGATCCGCGCCGCGATGCTCAGCAGCACCCGATCGAACGGCACGCCGATGACCCGTGCTCCGGACTGAAACCGCGACGCGATCACCACATCGTGCCCCTCGCCAATCATTTGGATCATCCGCGGCATGAGCCCGGCCGGATGCGTGTTGTCGGAGTCCATGGTGATGATGATGTCTTCTGGCGCAGAGTGTTCGACCGCGTCGATGAAGCCGGTCCGCAACGCGGCGGCGAGGCCCTGATTCTTCTCGTGACGCACTAAGCGAACGGGCAACCGGAACGATGCGGCGCTAGCGATCTGGGCCGTCTCATCGCTGCTACCGTCGTCGACAACAACGATCTCATGCGGGATCTCAGCTGCCGCCAGCGTGCGGTGAAGCGACTCGAGCAGCATCTCCAGCGATTCGGCCTCGTTGTAGGCTGGCAATGCTAGCCGGACGGTCGGCTTGACCTCGTGAGAAGAAGCTTCGAACTGAGGACGCGGTTGATCGAGAAGGCCGACCGATTCATCGAGAGGGTGCGACATAGTTGTGAGTAAGGACGGTTGAAGGGGACGAGCGCGAGAGGATCAGCAGTCGGCGGGAGTCGGGAGGGAGGGATCTGATCTATGTCGAAGTAGCGCCCCGGACCAGCTTTTCCCTTCCTTCGCGGAAGCTCAGCGTCTTGTCGTGGGTGGTGTCGTCGGTATCGCCGCGGCGGAGTAGCTCAAAGGCCCGCGCCAGATAGGCTTGCGAGCGCCAGAGCAGCGCGCGGGCCCCCAGGGCCTTCTCACGCTGGCCTGTTAGCTTAGCTACTAGAAAACGGGGCAGATAGTTTGCACAGGCTTGTCCTGTTCGCAAAATCATCATTGCGGCCAGCTTTGTGGGCCCCCAATCGAGGTACTCCCGCAGAGCCAGATGCATGCCGTGGCGGGTGGCGGTCCATTTCATGTACTCATCCCCGAGGCGTTTCTCGGGGATCATGTGGTAGACGATGGAATCGGGCGTGTACCACGCCGCGTGGCCGGCGTTGCGGATGCGGCGGTACAGGTCGGCGTCGGTGCCCCCCACTTTGAGGGCCGTATTAAAGTTGCCTACCTCGTCCAGAATCGACTGGTGGATGAGAATGTTGTTCGTGCCGGGGATGCGCTTGCGGGTGTAGGGGGCCTCAGCGTCCCAGCCGACGCGCTCGCCCAGCAGCACGCGACACTGCGGAGCCAACTGGCGAGTATTCCCTTCAGGAAGCAGCAATTTCACGGCCCCGCCGACGACCTTCACTTGCTTGCGATGGGCGAGTTCAAGCAGCTTGGCAAGCCATTGCGGATGGGCTTTCTGATCGTCGTCATGGAAGGCAATCCACTCGGAATTTGCTTCGGAAAGACCCCTGTTGCGGGCGGGTGCGACGCCGGGCTCTTGTTCATAGAAGCTGCGGATCCGGAGGGCTGATCCCCGATTCGTGTCCGAGGCGTAGCCGTCGATCACTTCTTGGGTATTATCCGTCGAGGCGTTATTCACCACGATCACCTCGTAGGTGAACGACTCACCGCTTGGCAAGGTTGTTTCGAGTTCAACGAGGCTTGCCAGCGTTTGGGCGAGCATCGGAGCCCGATTGAACGTGATAACGATCACCGAGATATCGGCGCGACGCGAGTTGGCGGGGCGAGTTGTTTCGGACATCGTTACGAGATACTTGGTAAAAGGCTAAGCGGCAGCCGCATCGGCAGAGGCTTCGTTCAGGGGATCGTTTGCATCAGAGGCCTTGTCGGTCAGACGAAGCGGCCGGCGCGGACTCCGATGCTTTGAATCCACCGGATAGAAGCACAAGATGCTCAGCATCGCGATCCAGGCGATAACCGTGGGATACTTGAGCTTCACAAAGTTTGATTCGAGCAAACTGTTAGTGAGCGCGAACACGAAAATCCCGTAGGCGAAGGCGTAGCCTTCAAGGCGGGTTCTCGTGTAGGCCGATTGCAAGTGTCCCATCGTCAAGAGCACCGTTGCGACCGTTAACAACAGTCCGACGATGCCTAGCTGAAGCGTGATTTCTAGGAAAGAGTTGTGCGACGATTGGATCGCCCACTGCTGCTGCTTCATGACCGCGTCGATTCGGTCGGGTGTCCAGAACGACTCGTAGCCGTAGCCGGTCAGCGGGCGAGCCGAAACATAGCCCAGGAGTTGTTCCCACAGGGGCACACGGCCCGTTAGGGAGCTAGCCTGCTCAGTGCGACCGAGCAGAATCACCTCGGTCAGCCGGCCTTTTTGTCCGTGGCTGAGGCTGCCCAGCAAGAACGTCCCTCCAGCCGCTAACGAAACGATCATCGCAAGGGCGAAGATTCGCACGCGCGATGGCAATCGCATCATGAAGACCAGCACGAGCGCGGCGAGTAAGGCGAGTAGGGCACCACGCGACTGCGTCTGCAGCAGCAGCACGAAACCAACCGCAAAAAGAATTCGTGGCAGCCAGCGTTTGCCAAAGCCGGCTGGGAAGCAGTAGGCGGCTAAGCACAGCACGCCGCAGTAGGCCGCCTGGATATTTGGGTGGAGCGTTCCGGAGAAGCGGTAGTCGCTTCGCCAGGGGCGTCCTCCTGCCGCAAGGTCGATTAAAAAACTATTGGTGCAAAGGATCGTCAGCGTCGCCAGCGTAACCGCCAGTAATTCATTGGGCCGCAGCAGGCGAGCAAAGCCAAGACTGCCCGCAAACACCAGGCCCGAAGCCGCGAGGCGGCGCACCGTGAGCGAGGGCTCTTCCGAGAAGAGAACGGTCATTGCCGCCCAGGCAAGTGTCGCCAACAGGGCGGCCACAGCACCACGCCGCAGATTCCACGGCCTCGACCGGCACTGAGCCGCAGCAATCAGCCCGGCGGTAGCATAGGAGACCAGCAGTAGCTTGCGTTGCGTGTTGCCCGATTCGATCGCGTCGATGTACTCGTCTTTGACACGATCCTCACGGGCTCCGGCAGCGGCTCCGCCAGCGAACTCAACGGCGCTGTGTTCAAACGTATAAAACAGCACCGTAAAGGCCGCGGCGACCAGCGCCACACGCGTCGTTCGGATCGTTGCGGATACTTCCGCGGTGTGAGCCAGCTGTGGCGATGACATGCAATTGATAGCGAAGCCTTCAGACATGTACGCCTCCCGACCCAACGCGTACAAGCACATTGGCGAACCGGCCGTACGCTGACATGCTTGAAGAAGGCGGGGCGAACCAATCGCTCGGCACGGTCATGCCAGAGATGATGCTCGCACAAGACACCGATCGAATGGGTGACTGCCGCAGACTGCGGCTCGCTGCTTTGTCAAGAAGGATCGCGCTGAACTGATTCACGATGAGCCGCACCAACCACCAGCGCGTGGTGTGATTGAGGTTATCCGTTGTGAGGGTGCCATTTGTGGAAGTCGGCGCTACGCTGCCGCGCATTGTCGCGAGCAGCGGAGAAGCTGCGTCGCCGATCGCCAAAGACTGAGTATCAGGCACGGCGCACCTCACCCGTAAACTCGATCCATTGCCAGGCCAAGGCGATCGCGCTGCCGATCACCATGCCGACACCGATCGCTTCGGCCCCGTAGATCCCGACGAGTCCGAAGCCGAGTGTCAGATTGATCGCGAGGCGTGCTAGAGCCGTATAAAAGATCGTGTGCGAGTGCCCCCGATTAACCGTGGCGGCTTGGACCGGGATCAAGAGCGCTTCGGAAAGGGCTCCGGCGGTGAGGGTCACGAGCAGCGTGGTCGTGACACCGCGTGCCGCATCGGCCAGCAGCAGCTCAACCAGCGGCACACCCACCAGTCCGACCAGCAGCAAAAACAAGACGATCCCCACTAGCATCGAGAGCGTCACCCGCAGCGTGGTGCGATAGAGCGCGACCAGCCCCTCTTCAGCCAACACCTTGGCGGTAACGGGTGCCAGGTAATTCGACAGACCGATCACCACCGGATTCGTTAACTGCGCCATAACCTGGGCGGCACCCAGGCGGCCAAGTTCCGCGATCCCTGCCAGGGCGGGCAACACCCAGCGGTAACCTTGGTTGCCGAGCGTCACAAGGCATGCGGCGGCGGCCAACCACTTGGAAAGTGACCAGTTCTTTCGCCAGTCGGGAGTCCAATTCTCGCGCTTGAAGCAGAACTCGCGGTGGTTCAGGGCGATCCAACCAAAGGACGCGAGCGAGGTGACCGCGAGCGCTAGAAAAGCGCGATCGGCCGACATCATCCCCGACGCCGCAAGGCTGAGCATCGCCGAGAGCTGGAGGGCCGCCACGACCAAGTCAAAGACCAGGACGCCCACAAAGTCCAGCTTGGCCATTCCCAATCGCCGCACATGCTCACGGAGCAGCATGGCTGCCGAGACGGGAGCCACAACCGCCAAGACCGCTGCCAATTGAGTCTGCCCTGCTGCCAGGGCGATGCCTGCGGCACCCAAAATGGCGGCCGCACTAACGGCTCCGTACGCGGCCAAGTGAAAGCTAACACTCCCCGTGTACGAGGGAAGGTCATTGGCATCGATCGCGGGGGCGTGCTTTGTGTAGGGGGTCCATACGAGTGAGCGTGCCATCGCGTACACGAACAGATAGACCGACAGGCCCAGCGTGTAGAGTCCTAGCTCTTCTTGTCCACCATAGCGGCCGATCAGTACGGGGGTAGCAAAGTTGGCAAGACTCACCACGCCCTGGTCGGCAACGCCCCACAAGCCGCGCGGCACAGCTTTGACTCGCCTTTGCCAAGCCGTCGCGACAGGAGTCGCTGCTACGGATGGCGTTGACATTGGCAAACCCAAGTAGATCTTGAAAATCGAAAAGGAATGGACAGAAGCCGATTGGCAATCAGCGTGTTTCTTACAGCCAGCGGCGTAGCCACCCGGGCGTGTACTGCCGCTGGCGATTGAGCACCGCGCCGACTAACTCAACGCCGTCCGCACGGAGTTGCTCAGTGGCTTCGTTGAGCCGAGACGCGGGCGTCGATTCGTTGCGGACCGTCATGACGACGCCGTCCAGGCGCCGCGCCACCAGCAGGTTGTGTCGCAAGCGATCGACGGCGGGCAGGTCAAAGATGACCAATTCGTACGACTCACGCAGACTCTCGATCACGGTATCGACGACCCGCTGATCCAGACCGCCCCGCTCGATGATCCCGCGCGAACCGAGCGGCATGATATCTAGCCCCTCGACGGAACTGGCATGAATCGCGTCTTCCAGGCCGCAGCCACCGGTCAATAGGTCGCCCAACCCGAGCGTTTTGCGGAGGCGGAAGTTTTTGGCGATCCGCGGCGCGGCCGTATTGGCGTCGATCAACAGAACGGGACGCACCTGATTGTCGGCCGCCCGGATGGCGAGGTTCGAGGCAATCGTTGAAACCCCGGCGCGGCTCTCGCAACCCGTGATTCCAAGCAAGTACGCCCCGCTCAGCCGACCCTCCATCCGCGGCTGTAAACGCCACAGCAGCGTGTCATAGGGGTCGGCTCCCCGTCGGCGTGGGGCACGCTTAGTTTCAGCCGGTTGCGTGTCCGACAGGGGATCGGTGTCTTCAGCGACTGGCGTTGAGACTTTCATCGAGATCTCTAAACGGAGCGGGATGAGGTTGAGAGGGCGTTTGTGACCGCAGCCACGTCGCAGCGTTTACGAGGTCAGCACGCGGCCATGAACGGCCGATTGCGGAATGGTTGTCAGCACAGGCAGGCCGGTTTCTTCCGAGACAACGCGAGCCTGTCGCACCCGATCATCGAGCTGCTCAAGCCCCAAGATCGAGGCGGCGGTTAGGCCGAACGCCATAGCGAGCGAGCCGAGCGCGACGAGCAGCTTGGACGGGCTGGCCGGCTTCTCCGTAAAGGTGGGCTTCTGGGCGATACTCACGCTAGATACACGGTTGTCTTCCAGCGCCTCATCGATCCGTGCCTGCTCGAGATTCTCTGCGTACTGGAAGTACTTGTTGCTCATGAGCGTCTTGTCTCGCTCGAGCTGGGCGAGCAGCACCTCGTCTGCGTTGAGCTTTTCGAGATCTTTGACGATCGCTGCCTCTTGGTCGCGGAGCGCTTCTAGCCGCGCGTTTAAACCGGCGAGTGCGTTCTCACGCTGCTTGGCGGAGAGGTTGAGTTCGCGGTGGATCGGGTTTATGTCGCTGACGGTCTCTTCGCGAACATCCGACTCGGCCGAAGCGACCTTCTCGGCGGAAGCGACTTGTTCGGCGATCGCCAGCACGAGCGGATGCGATTCGTTGTAGCGAGCCTTGAGGTCGGCCTGTCGCACCTGGAGGCCGTACAGCTGATCACGCAGCAGGTCGGCACCTTGGTTGGGGATTTCTTTCGTTGACGAGACCAGTCTCTCGGGAACGACACCCAGCTGACGCTGCGCGTCGGCAAGGCTCGCCGCGGCCTGGGCCCGTTCGGCCTGGGCCTGGTAGGTCGACATCTGGATCGACTGCAACTGGTTTTCAAGATTCGTGCGACGCGTGTCGATCGAAGCGACGCCCAGGTCGGTCTTGGCACGCCGCAGCCGTTCGAGCGACTCATCGAGCTGCGCCCGGAGCAGCTGCTCCTGCTCCTGGAAGAATGCCCGCGACCCGCTGTTGCGGTGCACCCGCAGGTGCTCGTCTTGGTAGCAGTCCAGCAGGGTTTGCAAGATGTGCTTGGCGGCGGCCGGCGACTTGCTGCTATAGGAGACCGTGATGATGGAAGAATCACGCTCAGAGTCCAGCACCAAGTTTTCACCCAGCTCGATCAGGGCCTCTTCTTCGTCGCTGATCGGGTCGATGCTCTTGAGCGTCGACATGACGTTTCCCAGCACGCCCGAAACAGCGGCTACGATCGGATTCGGAGCGGGCTTCTCGACTTCTTCCTCGCTCGGCATCAGTCCATCGAGAATCAGATCTGCGCCGAGTCGCTCGACCACTTCTGAACGCACCCCCCGGCTGGTGATCAGATCGATTGCCGATACCACTTCGGCGTCGCGTCCCTGCTGCTGCAGGCTGATCATCTGTTGGCCGGTTTGAGCTGTCGGATCGATGCCCACACTCTCACGACCGACCTGCAGGAAGAGCTTCGCTTCGGACCGATAGGAGCGTGCCGCGAACAACGCAACCGCGATCCCCATGCCGATGATGACGGTCGGCAGGATCAGCACGAGCCACTTGTGGCGGAACAGCGCCTCGACGATCGAAGCGATACTGAAAGGCTTGGCGTTCATGTCGGCAAGAGATTTAAGGCAGCGGACGCGGAACGAGGCGAAGGCGATTCACGTTTAAAAGCGGGGCGGCAGCTAAGCACCGCCGCAGGGAAAGACTAAACGGTCGATTGGATCTGAACCGTGCGCGGGCTAGCTGGCGGTTGCGTCGTGCCCCTACCGGCAGGGTTGCTGCGTGTTGTTGGAGAGCCAGACGCTTTAGGCAGCTTAATGGCCGTGGCGGGGGCGGTTTGGGCATGCAGGGCACGCTCGTACCAGCCGAGCAACGCGTCGGCCTGATCTTCCCAAGTGTGTCGCTCCGCCTGGGCCAGCGCACCATCGCTGAGGCGTTTCCAAAGCGGCTTATCGTTGTACAGCCGTAGCAGATGCTCAGCGAAGGCGTTGATGCACGCCTCGGGGCCGGTCACCGGAACAAGCAGCCCGCACGAAGCGTTGACGATGTCCGCCGCCCCCTGGTGGTTCACCGCGACGATCGGCGTGCCGCTGGCGAGCGACTCCAGCAGACCCGTGCCGGAGGTGTCGCGCATGCTGGTGAAAGCAAAAGCATCTGCCCACCGATACTGCTCATACGTCTCCGCGTACGCGGGCCAACCGATCCACTGGATATGCTGGGCGATACCTAACCGCTCCGCGAGTTCGCGCCACTTCGGCTCGCACGCTCCAACCCCCATCACCCGTAGCTCGTACCGAAACTCGGCGGGCATGCGGGCCAGAGCACGGAGCAGCAACGGCAAGGTCTTCCAGGCCCGCAGGCGTCCGGCCCAGAGGATGCGGACCGGCTCGCCCGCCGGGCGGGCATCTCGCGGTTCGGCGATGGGGCCGTCGATCGCAGTTTCCAGGCAGACGGTCGAATCGACTCCCAGTGCTTGACGCAGGTCGGCTTGCGCTGCGCGGGTCGCGGACAGCAACACGGCCGATTGCTTTGCAGCGTGGCGTACATGACGGCTGAACCGCAGCTGCCAGGCGTTGATCGCGTTGCGGCACAGCTCGATCCACAGGGTTCGCGGGCAGCTGAGCTGACCCAGAAAGCGTGCCGGAAA
The DNA here is from genome assembly GCF_007859815.1 of Botrimarina hoheduenensis. Classification (GTDB taxonomy): domain Bacteria; phylum Planctomycetota; class Planctomycetia; order Pirellulales; family Lacipirellulaceae; genus Botrimarina; species Botrimarina hoheduenensis. The sequence continues at coordinate 618,907 of NZ_SJPH01000001.1, forward strand.
GGCGTGCGTGCCACCCACAGGTCCCCACACGAAGGGGACTCCCAGCTTCCAGCAGTAGCCCGGTTCGCGGTAACCGCAGAAGGTGGTTTGATGCACGAGATCGAACGGCTCAGCGGCGTGCAGCTGCTTGGCCACGGCGTACGCTGACCGATGCCAGAGTCTTAAGCCTGCGTAATAAGTGGTCGCGCTGCGTAGCCAACGCTTGCCGATCACGCCGGCCTGGACCGGGACCAGCTCAAGGCGGTCGCCCACTCCTTCTTCTTCTGCGCGACGCTGGAGCAGTTCAACGGGTGTGCTGTCGCCGTAGATCAGTGTCACCCGATGCCTTCTTGCCGCGTGGGTTGCCCGCCGCCAACCGTTGCGGGACTCCATCGAATGGTCCGGATGGCACGCGAAGGCCACTTGCAATACGCGAGCCCCGCCGGCCATTTCGGGCGACGCATCATGGATTGCGAAGGGTGAGGAGGTGGAGGCGATCATGGTCTCGCCTTCCTTACGGCTCGGGAGCGCTGCCAGGGGGCAGCGGAGCCGGGGGGGAGGCGGGCAGGGCTTCGAAGAGCGGTGGCCGAGCTGGCGGGCAACGCACGGCGTCGCGAGGGGTTCGGCCGGGGGGGGATTTATGGGAGGGGGCAGGCTGAGGCTTATTCTGTTAGTGCCCGAGCCGTGAAGGAGTTGGTTTGGAGGATCGATTCACTACGGGTAACGGACGTTCTTGTCGGTCCTTCGTCGCTTACTGCCCCTTGGGCAGAACCAGCGCCGGGCCGGTCTTTAGTACGAGCTGAACATCAAGCAGCGGAGACTGCCGGGCGGCGTAGTCCAGATCCATCCTAATCCACTCATCAAAAGCCACCATATTTCGCCCATAGATTTGCCAGGTGCACGTAATCCCGGGGTTTACGTGCAACCGTCGCCGCTGCCAGGGCTGGCAAGCCAGCGATTCGTCGATCGGCAGCGGGCGGGGCCCGACCATCGACATCTCGCCACGCAGCACGTTCCAGAGTTGCGGCAGCTCGTCGATGCTCGTTTTTCGCAGAAAACGGCCGATTCGCGTGATGCGCGGGTCGTTCCGCATCTTGAAGGCGGGGCCGTCTTGCTCGCTGCTGGCCCGTAAATCGGCCTTCAGAGCCTCGGCGTCGGTCCGCATGGTGCGGAGCTTCCAGATCCGGAAACGCCGTCCCGCCAGCCCCTCACGTTCTTGAAAGAAGAACGCCGGTCCGCGCGATGTCAGCTTGATCAGAACCGCCGCACTCGCAATGACCGGCACGGCGAGCAGCAACCCGATCGTGGACCCGACAATGTCGATTGTCCGTTTCCAGGTGGGGCACGGATCGATAAACAGCTTTTCGAACTCGGAAGCCCCCGCATTGCCGATGGCTCGCATCAACCCGTCTGATGCGGGGGCAGGACCGCCCACAGCCGAGGGGGAAGTTCCCGTTGCTTCGCGCTTGCCAGCGGGCGGATGCTCCGGATAGACAACGACCTCGCAGTCCGGGCGATCGCCACCCACGGGGAACGTATCGCACAGATCGGCCGCCACTTTCCAGGCCCCTGAGGCGGGCGTGTCGGGCAGCAAGATGCCGAGCCGGCCGTCACGCATCAGGCCGGCCGTATCGGTCAGCCGCAGCCGAGCGGCCATCGTACGTTCAAATCGCTGGATCTCAGTTTCGAGACGCCGATGCGCAGGCAGATCGATCATCAGCAGCGAGACCATCGAATGATTGCGATCGACTCGCATTCGTTCGGCGGCGGCGGCCGTGTCAAATTCTTCGGTTCCGAGCAGATAGGGGCTGCTGAGTTCCGACGATTTGCGCCGGAACAAAGAACGGGCTAGGTCGAGCATGATCAGAGAGATCGGGGGGGCAGGCAACACCACGGTCTCTGCCGCAGCAGCGCGGGATAACGGTCATCTGCAAGAACTCCTCCAGGCGGGGCGTTCTGGCAAAGGCTAACGACCATTATTTGCGAAGCGTTCGGCGGGAAGACAAGCCGGAAGCTCAGGCAGGTGAGCGGCCGGCAAGGCGTTGTGAACAGTAGGGGAGGGCAGGATATCGAGCGCAGGACGGGTGTCGAGCGCGGTTGCAATTCTTAGCGGTGTTGTTGGTGTCGGTTTGTCGTGCAAACCGAGCGGGGTTTTTATCGCCAGCTAGTTTGCTCTCGCAGCGATGGTGTCGTGCTTGGCTTTCGTTTTTACCACGGAGTGAGCGGGCTTATGCGGTGGGCGGGTGTGTCCCAGCGGGCTGGAGCGTGCCAGGAAACTTGCCGCTTCCGTACGTTTGCCGTGTAAGCAGCTTTGGTGCCGAGTTGGATCTCAAATCTGGCGGGTTGGAATCGTTAGTGCGGTTTGGTCGGCTTCTAGAGACCGCTCAGCGGGATTGATGCACAGGGGGTAGTTGCCAAGAAAACGACGATAGCCAGATGGGTTTCGTCGGATTACTCCGGCAATGGCGTGTGCTTGGCTTGACGCCGAGTATAGTGACTGGCAGGGGTTTGTCGATTTTTCTCGCTCAATATTTTGTCACGAAGGCAGCGATTTTTTGTGGCGGTGAACCGCCGTTCCGATCCGCATCCTGCCCGTTGCTTGAGCGATGCTGCCGCGTCGTTAAGCACTAAAAGGGCGTTTTCACGGCCCCCGTTAGCCGGTGATTTCCCGCTTTTCGCTCCTCGCGATTGACCTCGAAGATCCGCCCCGGGCATAGGTTTTGTTGATGGATCCGCTTTCGCTCGCTGCTCATCCCCCTCGGCCGATTCCGCTCGCGTTGCTGCTGCCCACCGGTGCCATTGCCTGGGCAAATGAGGTCTTCACGCAGCTGCCGACGGCATCCCAGGTAAGGCTCTGCCAAGCCATCCCCCTCACACGGGTCCTGGAGCCGTTCGCCTTACCCCCAGAAAATGGCTGGAGTTTTCGCGCCGAGCCGATCCACACGCCGGGAGTGAGAGCACCGGATCTGCGGTTAACCGAGTGCGGCACGCTGTGGCTTCTGTGCGGCTTGCCGGTTGTGTCCCGTGCCACACTCGCCGAGTCGAACGATCCGGTCACCGGCTTGGCCCCCCGAGCCGTCATGGACGAATGCCTGGCGGAGTGGACCGGGCCCAACGGCCCGGCATGTTTCGCCTTGGTCTTCATCGATGTGGATGATTTTAAGGGAGTCAACGACCGCTTTGGCCACCAGCAAGGCGATGCGACTCTCCGCGAGATCGCTCAACGTCTGCAGGCGACCGTGCGTTCGGACGATGTCGTTGCGCGCTTTGGCGGCGACGAATTCGTGTTGTTGCTCCGCGGCATCGAGCCCGGTGGAGGGTGGCGAAAGCTAAAGAAGCGCTTGATTGCGAGGCTGAACGAGCCTTTCGAGACCGAGGGCAACGCCTATCATTCCCCCGGCAGTTTGGGGGTCGCCTTCTTCAACCGATCGGACCCGCGGACCGCCACGGAACTGATCGCCGTCGCCGACCGGGCCATGTATGCCGATAAGCCGGCTCGTTGACGAGCCAAGGAAAAGGGTGGCCAGCTCACCCGGCACCCTCGGTACCGCTGCCAAACTTGGGACGCTAAGCCCCCGGCTGACGTTGCCTGTCTCCCCTGACTGGTCTAGTTTGTTGCCATCATCGAGATGTCTCGATGGTGGTTTGCCTTCGTGTCTGCTGTTGTTTCGGGGGCCAACACGCCGGTGATTGATCAGCCAGTTAGGCACCAGAGCCAATTTGGCATCTGGGGCACCAGGGAAGGTGGAGAGAACAGCGATGACCGTAATCGGACTCGAAGCCTACGAGGGTCCTACCCAGCGCGCATGGCGGCTGGACCGACTCTCGCCGGGGTTGAACGTCGTGGCTGGCGACGCGCTCGAGCGCGCTTCTGCCGCGGGATTGCTCGCGCATCTGGTGCTCGGCTGGCGCGATGCTCAGGACGACACCGGCGGCTGGCGCGAGGGACAAGCTGTTGTTCGTCAGGGGCGATCCGAAGCAACCCTGCGACGGAGGGGTGAGCCGCAAACGGCTCGTCTCACGATCGCATCGGGCACAGCGCCGAGCGGCACAGGTTTAACAGCGGTTGATCCGTGGCGAGCCGGGGCACCGGTCGAGGTGATCGCCGAGATTTTTTGCCCGCGCTTGCGTCCCGTGGATCATGCGTTGGCTCGGTTGCTTTCGCCACGCGTAGCAACAGCGATCCGTAATCTGCTGGGCAGCCCCGTCATTACGGCGGTGCCCGGACGCGAAGCCGACGATCGTTCCCGATTGGCCGCGGAACGCGACGCGATCGCTGCCCGCATCGAGACGCTGCTTTCAGAGCGACGCCGCGAGAGCGCAACGCTGGAAGGCACCCTCCGCGAGATCGACGATACGCTCGATCGACTCGAGAGCGAGCTGGACGATCTGCGTGGTCGGCTAGCGTTGTTGGATCAGCAACTCCACGCCAGCGAATCGCGTGCGCGGTACGCGGAATTAGCCCGTGCTGCGGAGCAGACCCAGGATCGTCGGGCGGCGGACGATTTTATGCCGCGTCGGGATGATCTGGATCAGCAGATTGAGCGCTGGCGCCGGACTCTCGCCGAATTAGATCGCCGTCAAACGACCGTCCGAAGCGAACTCGCTCAAGCCCATCCGACCGATGCTCGGCCCGAGATCGCCCTTGCCGACCAGCGGGCCTGCGTTGCGGTCGCCGAACGGCTCGTTGCCGACCTCGAGAGTGAGGTCGCACGCTTTGCGCACGTGTCGGGCGCACCGCACTGCGTTTGTGCCGACGCCCATCCGCGTCTCAACCCGCTGGTCGAGACGCTCGGAGAGCACGTCGCACGGTTGCGGAGACTTGTTGGCGAACAAGGAGCCGCCCTCCGGTGGCAAGAGCTGAGCGACGAAGCCGAACGACTAGATCGCTCGCGGAGCGAGCTCCGCACGCAGCTCGATAAGCTGCTCGAACGACGCGAGACGCTGCTCCGCACCACCCGGCCCCGTGCCGAGGAGCCGCTCCGCGCAGAATTCGACCAAGGTTTCGACCGCCGCCAGGGCGAGGTAGCCCGCGCCGAACTTGCGACGCGGTTGGCGGACACCCAGGCTGAGCGCGACGCTCTGCTCAGTCGCAGGACGGATCTCAACGAGCGTCGGACAAGGCTGCTCGCGCCGGCTGAGTTGGCAGACCTGCAGCAACAGCTCGCAGCAGCGCAGTCGGCGCTAGCTGACGGCGGTTCGTGGGACCGCCAGCCCCATAGGTCGAATCGCCGCACGACCCTGCGGGCCTCGTCGGCGCTGGCCAAACTTTCCGACGGCGATTTCCGTGAGCTGCACCTCGCCGTCGGTGGTCGTTCGGTTGAAGTGGTCACCTCGCGAGGCCAGCGCTGTGGTTTGGAAACACTGAACCCCGAGCAGCGTCACTTGGTCTTGTGGGCGTTACGGCTGGCGCTGGCCGATGCCTGCTTGGCGGCCGGCGTTTCGCTGCCGCTGATTATCAACGAACCGTTTGGGCCTGAGTCGGCCTCGGCAAGCCATCGCGATACTCACACCAGTGAGCACGGTGGTGTTTCCCTCTCCGACCGCTCGGCCGCCAATCTTGCCATGCTGCTCGATGACCTGCGCCGTGGCGGTGCCCAGGTCTTTCTGTTCACGAAGCGACGGGCCGCGCTGGATCGCTTCCGCTCGTTGGGGCACGAGGTGCGGCAGATCGAGATGGCAGTTTCGGTGCCTGCGAAGCATGCGGCCCCCGTGCCGAAGGTTGTCACACCGCTTGCCGAAGCGCCCCCGATCCGCGAAACGGCTCAGCAGGTGGTGGTCGCTAAACGCGACACGCTGTTGTCGGTGGAGGATTCGGTGGAGCGTTTTCCCGTGCCGCTCGGTGACCGTTCAGAGGTGTTTTCCCGCTCACGGATCCGCACCATCGGGGACCTGATGTTCGCGGATCCGAGTGCGGTGGCTGAAGAGATCGACCGCGACGACGTCACCCCCGAACTCGTCTCGTTGTGGCAGGCCCATCTTTCGTTGGTTTGCACCGTGCCCGGTCTGAGCCTGCAAGACGCAACGCAACTAACCGACGCCGAGATCTACTCGCCCGAAGAGCTGGCCGAGGCAGACGCGGAGGTGCTGCGGCAGCGTCTGGCGGTGTGGTCGAACGATGGCTCGTCGTCGGAACGGATCGCTGGTTGGATCGAGCGTGCGCTCGATCGCTTATCCGGCTGGCAAGCACGCGGCTACGCCGAGCGCTGGGCCCGGTGTCACACGGAACGCCGCGAACGGATCCGTGAGAATGCCAATCGCCGACTGAATCGGCGGCGTGGTGAGACGGGCAGCGGTTCGACCCTGCGGATCCGCCGCGAAGAACGCCTTGTATCGCAGCAGGGTGGATCGGAACGAGCGGACCGCATTGAGCGACGCCGTCGCCGGGACGACCGCGATCGCAGCGAGCGGCGTTCTGAACGGTCGTCACGCTCGTCGAAAGGCCGGCTGAAGGCCGCTGATGAAAAGCCCAAGGGGCCGCGCTTCTACCTCGAACTATCGGACGAGATTGAAAAAGCCCCCTCGATCGGCCCGAAGCGGGCCGCAACCCTGACCGAGATCGGTATCGCGACGGTGCGGCAGCTGCTGGACGCCGATCCCGCCCAGCTCGCGGAACAGCTGGACGATCGTCGGGTCGATGCCACGGTGATCGTTGCTTGGCAGCATCAGGCGAGCCTCGTGTGCCGGGTTCCCGAGCTACGAGGGCACGATGCGCAAGTGCTGGTCGGTTCGGGCTTCACGACACCAGAAGAGATCGCCACCATGAAGCCCGCCGATCTGTTCGAGTTTGTGGACGCGTTTTGCGATACGAACGACGGCCAGCGTGCGTTACGAGGATCAAGCCGGCCCGATCTTGAGGAAGTCGGTCAATGGATCGCCGCGGCCCGCCAACGGCGGGTGCTGGGGGCCGCCTGATCGGCCACCGCTTTGACTCGCGCGCGATACCGTCCGTATACTAGCGGCAGAAACACTGCTCGCCCGGAAGGATGCTCGCCCCGATGAATCGCTACGCGTCGCTGTCGGATGATTTCTATCTCAATATGAATCTGAACACCGAGATGGAGTTGTCCCGCAGCCGCGAGACAATCCTCCACTTCGCGGAGCAGATGCAGAAACGCTACCCGGAGATGAAGAACTTCTACGCCCGGGACAAGAACGACTTTGTGCTGGAAGAGGACAAAGATCGGGGGGCCTATCGCTGGTGCTCGATCGAGCCGCGGCGTGTTGCGTCGGGATTCGTCAACCCGGATAGCATCGAGTCGGCCCTGGAGCAGCACCGGCGGGCGCTTGAGCTCGCTCCGTACGAGCTATCGGTTAGCCCTCTGGATTGCGAAGCGCTCGACCTGCTTGTGGGGTTCGATTTTAGCTGTCGGGCCAATCACAACGAAGTGGTCGCGGGGGCGCTTGGCGTGCCTCCCGCCTTCGAGAAGTTCGCCTCAATGCCCGGGGCCACCTTCATCAATAACGAGCCGACACTAACGATCTCGCTCGACGAGGATTGCCGTACGCAGGTGCGACTCGCCATCGAGACGCGCACCTCTCCGTATCACATCCGCACCGGCGAGTACCAAGAGGAGCAGCTCAGCGCTTATGTCACGGCCCGCCGCTATGGCAGCCTTGAAGCGGGAATGACTTACGTCGAAGCAATTGACGAACTTGCCAAGCTCTGCTTCGAAGCGCTCGATAACTACGTGATCGAGGCGGTGCTGGAACCGTTAGCGCGCACGATCGCCCTGGACGGTTGAGAAACGCAAGCCAAGACCAGCTCAATCCTCACCGAACTCAATCCTCTTGGTCGCCCAACACGCGACGCACCGCGTCGATCATCCGATCCATCGGAAACGGCTTGTGCAGGTAATCGACCACGCCGAGCGTTTGGGCGTAGGCTTTGTGGCGATTGCCTTCGTTGGCCGTCATCATGATGATCGGCGGATGGGCTTCTTCGCTACGGCTGAGCTTTTCCAACACGAGGATGCCGCTCCGCTTGGGCATCATCATGTCGAGCAGCAGCAGGTCGGGCTGCTCGCGGACGGTGAGCGCCAAGCCCTGATTACCGTCGCGGGCTACCAGCACCTCGTAGCCGTTTGACTCCAGCGCTATACGCAGCGCTTGGATGATCTCCCCGTCGTCATCGACGATCAGGATACGCTTAGGGGAATCAGCCATGAATCGCGGTAGGGTGGGGCGTTAAGGAGGGGGAGGCGTTGTGCCCGAAAGGGGGGGCAGGCGTAGTGCCCGGCGTTACCGCCGTTCCGCCGGGCAGGACCCGCTGAGCAGGTCCGCTTGCTCAAGGGTCGATCGGGCTGCCAATCAGGGGGCGGCACCACCGCCCGCTAGATCGGTGTATATCGCACCTTTGCCCTCGCACGCAAGCGACGGCCGCCCGGGGGGCCTTTCGCCCTAGGCCGCGGCCGCCCGCCGGGATGCTGCGCCCTTCGGTGCGGTTGCCAGTCCGAGGGTCTCCATGCAGGCTTCAGCGACGGATCGGGCGGCGTCGTGTCGAACCAGCGTGGCGGCTGCCTCGGCCATGCGTGCGAGCGTCGCCGGTTGGGTTGTCAAAGGCCCAAGCTCCGCGGCGATCGTATCCGAGAGCGTGCCCCGCGTCTCATCGATGATGCGACACGCCTGAAGACGCTCATAAACCTTGGCGTTAGCAATCTGCGATCCGTGCCGCGATAGGGTGTCGGGAATCACGAGCATGGCGGTGCCTGAGAGGGCTATCTCGGCCATCGTGCAACCACCCGCAGGGCAGACAACCAGGTCGGTTTCTCGTAGCAGGTCGGCCAATTCGTCGATGTAGGTGACCACCAGCGCATCGATCCCCGCCTCTTGGTAGCGACGCTCGGTTTCGACCAACTGACCTTCGCCGGTCTGGTGAATGATTCGCCAGTTGCCCAGCTCACCCGCGAGGCGGGCCGCAGCGATCGGCATCGCTTCGTTCAGGGTGCGAGCTCCACCAGAGCCACCAAGCACTACGAGGCGGCGCTGACGCAACGGATCGGCATCGGCCACGCAGCGCGAAGGACGCTCGCCAAAGGCCTGAAACGAGGGCCGCACGGGGACGCCCGTCACCCGCACAGGGGCTTGTACGGGCAGGTGTGCTCGGGCCTCTTCGAATCCGAGGCACACGGCGTCGGAAACGCCCGCGAGCCAGCGGGCCGCAAGCGACGGAATGGCGTTCTGTTCCAGCATGACCATCGGCAGGCCCCAGCCATGGGCCGCCCGCATGACGGGGGCCGAGGCGTGCCCGCCGAGTCCCACGACCAGCGTGACGCCTTGCTCTTTGAGCATCCACCTCGACGCGAAGAAGCCCAACGCATTGTCCGTGACAAAGCGGAGCGATTCCCAGGCCGAGCGGGGCTTGGGGCAGCAGGGGATCGCCGAGTAGGCGTATCCGGCTGAGCGGATCGTGTGCCGCTCGATGGGGCGACCATCGCCGGCAAACGAGATGTGCACGCCCGGCAAGCGCGCCTCGATCTCCGCGGCGATAGACAGCCCCGGATATAGGTAGCCCAGCGACCCGCCGCCGGCGAAAAGGATGTGGTGCCCGCAGTGCATGACTTGTGCGGCCCGTCGAAGAGCCCCTCTCGGTGTGTCTGCTGAACGCCGGCGTGAGCGGTTGCTCGCCGCCGGCGTTCAGCTTGTGAAGCTTCATCGAGAACCGCCCACGATTGCCGATTGACCCAGTAACCGGCGCGCGTGGACTCAAAGGCTCCTACCCAGGGGAGGGTGATCGAGCGAGACCCCGCAATCTCGCAACGACCGTCGATGAAGCTTCCATCAATGGCTTGGTGATTTGAAAAAAAGGGAAACGTGAGACCTCGCGGCCTCGATTAAGCGGCCCGACGCTGTTGATCGCTCTGCCGACGGCGGCTCATCAGGGCGTCGATCCAGGCGGTCTCGGCCGCGGCGGATTCGTGGGTGGCCCCCGCAAGGACCACCACATCGCCTTCATCGGCGAGGCCCAATGCGATCGCGATCGCGCTCTCGCGGTCAGCGACCGCGGTAACCCGTGGATCGGCCAGCGTGAGCCCTTCGGCGCGACCGACCGTGAACGACCGGTCTGCCAACGCCTCAAGAACCGTCAGTTGTTGCTCGGCGCGGTTGATACGCTCGGACAACTCGGCCACGACAATGACGCGGCCGGTGGTGAGCTGATCGGCGCTAACCAGTGTCTCGCGCAGGTGCGTCGGGTGACGCGCACAGTCGGTTAGCACAATGACCCCGTCCGCGGGAGCCTGCCGTTGCAGGTGCTGCATCGGGTCGGGAGCAATCGAGAGCGACCGGGCTGTCGGAGCAAGCTCAAGTCCCAGCGCCACGGCAACTGCCAACGCTGCGCCGCCTTCGCGGCGTCGTTGTGAACCGGGGCGATCCAGGTCGAGGGCCGCGGTGTGGCCCGAAGCGGTTGCCAGCACGCGCTGTCCCGCCGTGTGTTCCGTGTTAACAACGATGCGGACATCAGCGTGGGCCGCGGAGCCAAACGTGAGCAGCGGGCCGGTGTGCTGTGCGGCTATCCGCATGCATTCGGCGTCGTCGGCGTTCGCGACAAGAATCGTGTCACGCGATAACGCGCCGAGTGCCGCCGCCGTGCGGGCGCGGCGTTCCTGGGTTGTGGGGCCGTTCAGCTGGATGCCTGTCAGGCAGGCGATTCGCGGAGGTACACGCAGACCATCGGAACGCGTGGTGGCGAGCACCGTCATCGCCGCGTTGTTGTTCGTTGCCCGCCCGAACCAGTCACCGATCGAAGGGCGATTGTTGTCGCTCAGTGGCGAGCACGTTTGGCCGTCGTCGTCGACTTGGTCGGTTCGGAGGGCCGTGGTTTGCCCCGCCATGGTCAAGATCGTGGCGATCAGCGTAGCCGTTTGGTCATTGGGATAGGACGCTGCCACGGTGATGACATGCGGTCCGGTACGCTGTTGACTGGTTTGGCTGGCTTCCTCACGAGCTGCGGCGGCAAGCACACGCCTCGCTTCCCAGCAATCCGCCACGATCAGTTGCGGGGCCGGAACCTCGGGCAGCAGCCTTTCGGTGATAACGGCAGCCGCGCCCCGCTCGGCCGCTTGGACCGCTCCGATGCAGTCAAAGCCGTCGAGGTGGACATAGACGTCACCCGGACGGATTGCGGTGGCCTGGTCGCAGATCGTCGATGCGACGGGATCCGCCGACGCCGGGAAAACCTGGGCGTCAGGCAGCAACAGTCGCAGACGAAGGGGGGGGGAACCGTTGGACGTCACGGCAGGCCGGCCTCCTTGCCGGAATCGGTACGCCGCGATCCGCGGCGGGTCGTCCTGTCCATCCTTGGGCAGGGCGGGCGGAGCGTCTTGGAATTGCCCTCAAGCGTCAAGGCGATTTTCAAGCCGGCGATAGCGGCTTGCAGCGTCGGCATGGGTTGGTGTGGCGGTGAAACCGATGTCGCAGGTACGCTCCCGCCTATGCCGTCACCGTCCTCACCGCCGACACCGCCGAATGGCCTCAAAACGCTCTCTGGCCTCTTTGCCACCCCTTTAACAGGCCACACAGAGAGCCCCCCTACGCGACCGACAAGTGATCCTACGGCAAGCCACCCAGGCGTGGTTGTCACGGTTGTTCTGGACGATGGGCTCCACGGTCAAACTACGGTGCTGGCACCGACCCGGTCGCTTGCCCCCAGGACAGCCATTGGCGGACCAGCGCGACCGATGTACGCGAACAAGGTGCCCGACCGCTGGGAGTTCGCCCACCAGATTGAGCGCCGGCAACCCGCGTTGGCGATCCTCGCGCGCGCGCTGCCGCTCGCCGATGCTAGCGACTTGGCGACGTTGCCTGAGAGTTTTCCGGCAACCCGATTTGTCCAATTGCTGGGGCCGTGGTGCGAGGGCGAACAACGCACGGGGCGTGTGCTCGACGGATACGAGCGGGTCTTTTGGCATCGTTGGTCGTCATGGTGGACGACCGCCTATCCGAGCGTGTCGCCAAATTCTTTTTTGTCGCCCAGCACAGAGAAGCCGCGCGAACGCACGCTGCTGGTTGATTCAGTCCATACCGAGACAATCCGCACACTGTCGGACAGCTTGGCCGCCGAAGGCTGGCGGGTTATTTGCCGACGCCGCTGGCAGGGCGAGTCCGTTGACGCCGCGTTGTGGGAGGGCCGACAGCTATGCGGGGCGGAAGCAGCAGCACTTGCCCGCTTTAAGCGTCTCGTCGCATGCGACGTGCCACTCATCACGCTGCTCGACTTTCCACGTCCCGAGACCGTTGCGGCTGCCACGATGCTGGGAGCGACCTCCGTTTTTGGCAAACCCTATGAACGGGACGAGCTACTCGCAACGCTCGACGCAGCCGCTTTGGTACCGTCGGCGCGGGATGAGATTCTGTTCCACGCAGCTTAAGGCGGACCGCCAAAAACCGTTCACGCGGCCCAGCTCTCGTGATCGGGCTGAAACGGTTCGTGGTAGGTGTCGTCGGGCAGGTCGAGGTCGAGCCCGTCACCCAACTCGGTAAACAGGATCTCGCGCTTCCAGCCGGGTTCGTGGATCGGCCAGCACCGCACGATCGCGCTACGTAAGAGCGGGCTGTCGGTGGCCGCTGCATCCAGCAAAACGGGTTGCCCCAACAGGTGTGCGCGACGTTGGCCGAGCCGCTCGCTGCGTAGCAGAGGCAGTTTGGTGCCCACGGCTGTGCTCCGCCGCCACACGAGTTGGTCGTGATCAAAAAGCGACACAACCAGCGGCTCGTCGAGCGCTTCGATCAGCCGGCGGGCGATCAGCTCATGGCTGGCGGTTGCGAAAACCTGCTTTGTGTGGAACAGATTGTGATTGGTGTCCAGGTAAACGCGGGCCAACCAGCGGCGGGGCACCAGCAGCCGCCCCGCCAGGGCGTTGGCAGCCTCCTCACGCAGGACCCCGGCTTCGAGCGGATCCGCGCCGACCAGCTCGAACAGCCGATGGCAAAAAGCCTCGCCCACTTCATGCGCGACCGCCCAGTGGCGGCGTTCGGGGCGAGCCTCGGCACCGAGCACCACGGCTCCGTGGGCCGTACCGACCCCCCGCACAAACCGGCCACGCTCGGCGATTCGCTCGTCGCGGATCACTCTGAGGCCCAGCTCGTGAGCAACCCGGAAGGCATCAACCGGCGGGCGATCCACCGCCGCCTCCCAGAGTAAATCCTCGGCGACACGATCCAGGGCACGGCGCATTTCTTCGGGCGAGACATCGGCGAGCATAGCGCAAAGTTCCGGAGATCCGCGGGTTTAGTGTACAGGCGAACAGTTTATCAGGACCTCGTCATGATGCAAGCAACTCCCCGATTAATCGTCGCGATTGGGCAACACGATGGTTTCTGCCTGTGTCACGGGAACCCTCCGCCCGGATTCTTCTGAGAACCCCGCCGTAACAAGGCTTGTTCAGCGACGCGAGCAGCGTGAAGATAGGGGGCTCACGATTTCTCTTAGTAATCACGCGAGGCGCCCGCGTTGGCCGCGACTTTTACCGACAATCTGCAACTTGCTCAGGCTGCAAAAGGACGCTACGCGTTCATCAGCCTTGGGTGCCCCAAGAACACGGTCGATAGCGAGCGGATGCTCGGTCTGCTTCAGCTCGATGGTTATGAGTTGATCGATGATCCGACGAAGGCTGACTTCGCGATCGTCAACACCTGCGGGTTCATCGAGGCCGCGCGTAACGAATCGTTTGCCGCGATCGATGAGATGCTTGCGCTGAAACGCGCGGGCGACCTGCGCGGGGTGATCGTTAGCGGTTGCCTTGCCGAGCGTCAGCAGCAGGCGTTGCTCGAAGAACGGCCCGATATCGACCACCTTGTCGGGGTTTTCGGTCGTGACGAGGTGACCCGCGTCGCGGATCGGTTGCTGGGGGGCCTTGAAGAGCAGCGGTTGGTTTTCCATCCGGCTCCGGCGCGGCCGTTACCTGACACAGGCCGCATGCGGATCACGCCGCGTCACTTCGCGTATCTAAAGATTAGCGAAGGTTGCGATCGGCTGTGCACGTTCTGCGCGATCCCCAAGATGCGTGGCAAGCACGCCACCAAGCCGATCGAAGAAGTGATCGCCGAGGCAAAGCAGCTGGCGTCCGACGGCGTACGCGAGCTGGTGGTGGTTGCTCAAGACACGACCTACTACGGCATGGACCTCTACGGCGAGCCACGGTTGGTGGAACTGCTGGCCGAGCTTGAAAAGATCGAAGGTTTTGACTGGATACGGCTGATGTACCTGTATCCGATGTACTTTAGCGATGAGTTGATCAACGCGATCGCGGCGAGCGAGCGGATCGTGCCCTATCTGGACATGCCACTCCAGCACGCCAGCGACCGCATGCTCAAGCGGATGCAGCGGCGCGTTTCCTCGGGGCCGACGCGCGAGCTGATCCACAAGCTGCGTGAGCGGATCCCCGGGCTGACGCTGCGGACAACCTTCATCACGGGCTTCCCTGGCGAGACCGATGCCGACTTTGCCGAGCTGTGCGACTTTGTTGAGGAGTCACGCTTCGAGCGGCTGGGGGTCTTCACTTACTCGCTCGAGCCCGATACCCCGGCGGCCCGGTTGCCCAACCATCTGCCCGAAGAGGTCAAGGCCGAGCGGCGTGACGTGCTGATGGAGCTTCAGCAGCAGCTTGCGTTCGCCGACGCCGACTCGAAGGTGGGCCGCACGATCGATGTCTTGATCGATAGCCGCGTGCCAGGAGAAGACTCGGCGTGGATCGGTCGGACCGAGGCCGACGCGCCGGACGTCGACTGCGTGGCTTACGTGACGGGCGAGGGCCTCAAACCGGGCGATTTGGTCGCTTGCGAAGTGGTTGCCCGTAACGATTACGACTTGGTCACCGTCGCCGTCGGTGAACCCCGCTAGCCCTGCCGCGCACGAGTGGTCGGTTCCCTTGGCTAGCGGGGCCGATCGGTGCCGCCATTCGCAAGCCCCGATCTCGCATGCCCTCTGATCCTGTGCCGCGGACCGCCAACTTGCCGGCGGAGAACACGGAGCCCCCGGTCGGTTCGCTCGCCGACGTGCCCAACCAGATCACCGTCGCGCGGCTGGTGGCTACCATCGCGTGCTTTGCCTGTTTGTCGTTTGGCGCGATCGCGGCGGGGCTAGTCCTGTTTATCCTTGCCGCGGCAACCGATTGGGCTGACGGCTACTGGGCCCGTCGCTGGGGCCCGATAACCAAGCTGGGCCGGGTGCTCGATCCGCTGGCGGATAAGCTGCTCATTTGCGGTGTCTTCGTCTATCTCGCGACGATGCCTGATTCCGACGTGCCGCCATGGGTTGCGGTGCTGGTCTTGGCACGCGAGTTGGTGGTGACGGGGCTCCGTAGCTTTGTTGAAGGGGCCGGGGGCGACTTCTCGGCGGTCTGGCTTGGTAAAGCCAAGATGGCAGTGCAATGCATCACCGCGGGGCTTTGTCTCTTGCAGAGCGCGGGGCTGGCGGGGATGCGATGGCCGGGACCGTGGCTCACCTGGAGCCCGCAAGCGTGGACCGTGGTGGACTCGTTTGTCGTGGCCACGGTGGTGCTCACCGTCTGGTCAGGCGTTACGTACGGGATTGCCGCTTGGCGGTTTGCCACGCGTGCAGAGGGGCAGCACTAGCCGATGGACCCGCCCGCCGCCGAGTCGCCTGCTCTGGCGGCGATCGTGCTTTTGCTCTTTTCGATGAGCCTGCTGCTCTGGGCGGGCGTGTTGGTTCGCGGGGCCCGCGGCGGTTCGGCAATCGACTGGCGTCGCCGTCGTCGTGTGCCGTGGGGGCCGGCAGCGGTTGGCCTGCCGCTGCTGCTCACGGCGATGCCGCTCCTCACGCTGGCATCGCGCGGCGAGGTTGCTCCCGACCCACGGCCCGTTGATATCGCGGATGCGGCAACGGTTACGGGAGCCTACTTAGGATTTATTTTTCTCGCGGTGCTCGTGGTGAGTTCTCACCAGACGACAAGCCGCAGTGACTTTGGAATGCCCGCGGTCGGCGAGCGCTCGTTGCTGCGCGACGCTCTGCTGGGAATGGCAGCCTGCCTGGCGGCGCTGCCGTTGGTGTATGGGGTGCAGGGACTCGTGGTGAACGGTTTGGAACTCGACGCCTCGCATCCGATGCTCGAAGCGCTCGCTGCTGCTTCGCTCACTCAGAAACTCTCCGCCGCGTGGCTGGCTGTTGTCGTGGCCCCCCTGATGGAGGAATTTGCTTACCGGGTACTGCTGCAAGGGTGGCTCGAACGATTCGCTCGCCGGACGGCCTGGTGGCCCCTGATAACCAGCGCGGCGCTCTTCGCCTTGGCCCACCAAGGGCAGGGCTATGCTCCGATCGCTCTGGGCGTGTTCGGCCTCGTGATCGGCTACGTCTATCGCCAGACGCATCGCCTGATGCCCTGCGTGGCGATGCACGCTCTGTTTAACGGATTGTCGTTCGGATTAGCGCTCTGGATGGCGGGCTGAACGTGACAAAAACCGCCAGTTCCGGCCAGTGAGAAGCTATCAGCACAATGAGAAACACTCGGGACGCCGATGGGCGACCGATTGCCGCAGAGTGCCTCGCGTTGCTGAGGAGATGGGAGCCGCCTACCATACGACAGGAAATGATTACGCAGATAACGAGCTGCTCGGGGGGTTATTTAGCATTTCTCTGCTGGCAATATTCGGCGGGACGATGAAATCAGAGGTAGCCCCGCCGCTTGTATGCAAAGACCGATAACGATCTCTACGGACCTCCACGAGGCTAGCGGAACAAACGATGACACGATGGGCGTTGCGGCTCGGCCGCTACGGGTTTCTGACGGCGCTGACGGCGGTCGCTGCTTTCGTGATGTGGTGGGTCAGCCGGCCCAACACGGATCCAACGGCCCTCGACGCCGCTGCGGGCGTGCGGCAGCCTGCCGGAGTGGCTACGGCCCGGATGGCCGTTTACGTTGCGCCCATCCGGGCCGAGCTGTGCGACATCACGGTAAAGTACAGCGGCAAGATCCGTCCTTGGGAAACCTATTCGCTCGGGTTCGAGATTGGCGGACGTGTCGCACAGTTGGGCGAGAACGCCGAGGGCAAGCCGCTGGACGACGGTGACCCGGTCGAAGCGGGGCAGCTGCTCGCGCAGCTCGATGACCGGATCTTCCGCGCACGGTTGAGCGAAGCTGCTGCGAACCTCGAGTTGGCGGCTTCGGATCTGAAACGCAGCGAGCGGTTGCGTCAACTCAGCCCTGGCGCGTTAGCCGAGTCGGACTACCAGAACGATCTGACCCAGGCGACCCTCACCCGCGCCGCCCGCGAGATCGCGCTAAAGAACCTGGAAGACGCCACCCTCTATTCACCGGTTACCGGATCGATCTCGCGACGGATGGTCGAGTCGGGCGAGTCGGTCAACGCCCATGCGACCATCTTCGAAGTGGTTGAGAATGACCGTTTGCGGCTCGTGCTGAACGTCCCCGAGGCTCGGGTCCGCGAGCTCGAAGTGCGCCGCCGGAAAGTGCGTGACGCGATCGCTAGCGGTGCCACGGGCGAAGACGCCATCTTCCGTGCGCGCGTGCAGCTAGAAAGTCTGGATGTTTACGGCAGGCCCTGGCCGTCTATCGACGCGGAGGTCTACCGCATCGCCCAGCTCGCCGAGCCCGCGACCGGTCTGTTCGAGGTCGAGGTGTTTATTCCCAACGATGATGGCCTGCTCAGGCCCGGCATGGTTGCGACCGCGAATGTTGTCACCGATCGCGTTCTCGCGTATCGCGCTCCCGAGGCTGCGGTGATCTTCCGCGAGAGTAAGACTTATCTGTATTCAACCGATACAGTCGATGAGAGCCTCGACGTGATGTTCTGGGATATTGGTCAGGCAAGTGCCTATCGGGCCCGCCGTATTGAGCTGAGCGACTATATCGACCAGGGAGACACGATCGTGATCCCTGCCTCTACCGCCCACTTTGACAACGTGGTGCTCCGTGGCCAGCATCGCCTACGAGACGGACAACCCGTGCGGGTGGTTGCTCTGAATGGTGAAGAAGCCGCGCCGGATTCCCCGGCCGAAGTCGCCGAAACCAGCGCGTCGCGGTTGAACTGACGTGCGGTACAGTATTCGGTTTCGCGGTCCGCTGATTGTTGCCCTCCGTCTTAGCTCCCAGCATCTACTGCTATGAAGATCAGCAACGCCGCCATTGATCGCCCGCGGCTGGTCACCGTGATGACGCTGCTGGTGATGCTCTGCGCGCTTTACGCGGCGGTTTTCACGCCGGTGCAGCTGGGCCCGGCGATCACCAAGGCCGTGGTGCTTGTCGCGATTCCGTATCCGGACGCTCAGCCCTCCGAGGCTGAGAGCGAGATCGTTCGCAAAGTCGAAGACGCCCTGACCGAACTTCAGAGCGTGGACTTTATTGCCTCGACAAGCATGCGCGGGTCATCGGTCACGCAGATCGTGTTCCTCGACGGCGTCACGCCGGACGAAGGACGTCGCGAGGTAAAGGACCTGATCGACAGGATCCGCAACGAGCTGCCCGCGGGGCGCGAGGTTCAGCCGTACATCACGGATGTCGATTTCGAGAACATGCCGCTGATGCTCGTGACAATCACGCCTCCGGAGGGGTTCGACGAGCGGACACTCAAAACGATCGCGGAGGACGTTCAAGATCGGATCGAGACGGTCGATGGTGTGGCAAACACCCAGCTTTTCGGCGGCAAAGAGCGCGAGATTCAGGTTAACGTCAATCCCGACCTCGCCGAAGAGTACGGTGTTACGCTCGCGGCTTTGCGTCAATCGCTGGCTGCCTTTCACGCCGAGTTGCCAGCCGGTGCGTTCCGCACGGCTGAGTTCGACCGCCAGGTGCGTAACGAAACGAAGCTACGCGGCGTTGACGACATCGCCGAGGCGGTGGTTCGTAGCGACGACGGGCGTGTGGTGCGGGTCAAGGACGTGGCGGACGTGATCGACGGCTATCGGCGTGTGCTGAATATGGCCGAGTTCGATGGCCGTGCGGGGGCAACGCTGATCGTCAACAAAGAGGCCGGCGTGAATACGCTCGGTGCCGCACGGGCGGTCAAGGCGATGGTCGCCTCGCTCGATCAGCAGTATCCCGAGCTGCAATTCAACACCACCCGCGATTCGTCGGCCGAGATTTGGGTGATGTTTCGTGTGCTGGGATCGAGCGCCATCTTTGGCGCGATGCTGGTGCTCGTGATTCTTGCCTGGAGCATGGGGCTACGCATCTCGGTGCTCGTGTTGCTCGCGATCCCCTTCAGCATGGCGGTTGCGTTGGTGTTCCTGTTCTTCACGGGCGTGCCGGTCTCGAACATGGTGGTGTTCAGCTTCATCTTGGT
This sequence comes from Botrimarina hoheduenensis, assembly GCF_007859815.1. Taxonomy (GTDB): domain Bacteria; phylum Planctomycetota; class Planctomycetia; order Pirellulales; family Lacipirellulaceae; genus Botrimarina; species Botrimarina hoheduenensis. The sequence continues at coordinate 638,143 of NZ_SJPH01000001.1, forward strand.
TCTAGGCATGGTGGTCGATGGCGCCATCATTGTCGCCGAGAACATTCACCGCCACATCGAGCGTGGCGAAGAACCGATCGAAGCCGCCAAGGTTGGTATCGCGGAGGTGGGCATCCCGGTGATTGCGGCCGACCTCACCACCGTGGCCGCGTTCCTGCCGATGTTGCTCGTGCCGGGCATCATGGGCGACTTCATGAGCGTCATGCCGAAGGTCGTCAGCGTGGCGCTCATCGGCTCAATCGTTGTGGACCACTTCATCATTCCGACGCTCGCTGCGCGGTGGTATCGCAAGCGGCCCGTTCCGCCCGAGCTGGCTGCCAAGCCGGGCGGCGCTGCGCTGACACGGACCCGGCCCAAGCTCGACTTTTTCACACGTAGCTACGCCAAAGCCTTGCGGTTTTCGTTGGACAACCGCGGCTTTGTTCTGATTTGGGTGCTGCTGGCCTGCTGGGGCGCGAAGGCCTTAGTGGCGTATCTCGGATTCAATTTCTTTCCGGCGAGCGACCGCGGGCAGTTTATCGTCAAGTACGAGCTGCCGCTGGGTTACAGCGTGGACCAGACCCTCGCCGCTTCGCGCGTGATTGTCGAGCCCCTTGAACGCTGGCGCGACACCGGTGTGTTGCGCCACTATGTGACCTCGGTCGGTTCATCCGGCGCGTTGGCGATGCGGGTTGATGAAGATGCTGCTGCGGGGCCTGAGTTCGGCCAGGTGCAGGTTGAGCTTGGTCCGCCAATGGACCGGGCGGTAACGCAGTCGGAGGTGATCAACTACCTGCGCGAGAATATCCGCCCATTGCCCGGCATGAAGTTTACCGTTGAGGAAGTGGAGGATGGCCCTCCCGGTGGTGCCGAAGTCGCCGTCAGGTTGACCGGTAAAGACCTTGATCAGCTTGGTCAGATCGCCACCCGCATCACGGCGCGCCTCAGCGGCTTAAACGGGACGGTCGACGTGTCGACCGACTATCGTCCCGATAGCCCCGAGCTAGTGATCGAGCCCCGGTCGGACATTATCGGCCTGTTCGGCATGACCGATGTCCAGGTGGCGGAGGCGGTGCAGATTGCGATCGCCGGCGACAACCGAATCCAAATTACACTAGACGATGAAGACGTTGATCTGCGTATCCAGTTAGCGGAACAGTACCAGCGTAACCCGGCCGACCTGGGACGGCTGATGCTGACCAGCACGTCGGGCCAGAAAACAACGATCGGCTCGCTCGCTGAGTTGCGGCGTGAGACGGGCTTGTTCTCGATCAACCGCTACGATCGCAGCCGGGCCGTTGTCGCCAAGTGCAACGTTGATGATCCGGTCACGCCTTCCGACGTTTTTGAGGTGCTCGCGAAAGAAGTGCTGCCCGAGCTAGGGTTTGTCGGCGTACTGGGCGCTGAGAAAACCATCGAAGGTTTTAGCAAGAACTTTGTCGGCGAGACGGCGAGCCTTGCCGAAGGACTCCAGGCCGAGTTCACCGGCGAGAACGACGAGCGTGATAAGAACTTCGGCTACCTGCTGTGGAGCATGGTGATTGCCGTTGTGCTGATTGCCGCGATCTTAGTGGTGCAGTTCAATAGTTTTCGCCAGAGCATGATCGTCATGGGGGCTGTCCCGCTGTCGTTTATCGGAGTCGTACTCGGCATGTGGGCGACCGGTTTCCCGTTTAGCCTCGCCACCTTTATCGGCTTGGTAAGCCTTACCGGCATCGTGGTGAACGACGCGATCGTGCTGGTCGATTTTGCCAATCAGGCCCGCACCCGTGGCCTTTCGGTGAAAGAGGCGCTGATCGAGTCGGGCATCAATCGACTCCGGCCGGTGCTGCTGACGACGATCACCACCTGTGGCGGCCTGCTGCCGCTGCTGTTGAACGTTTCGGGGGGGGCCGAGTTCTGGCAGCCACTCACGGGGGCCGTGGTGTTTGGCCTCGCGTTCGCTACGTTGCTTACCTTGGTGGTCATCCCCTGCTGTTTCTTGGTGGCGTACAACGTTCCCAAGTGGATCTGGCTGGCCGGTGCTACGCTGATCGCCGTGCCCCTCGGTGTTGCGATCGGCGGGGCAAGCGGATACGGCCTGGCGGCGACGGTTCCGCTTGTGGCGACCTGTCTGCTGATCGGTGGGGCGATGGCCGCTCAAGAGCTGAACCGCGCTTGGAAGGCACAAGAGCCCGTGCTGTGGGATGCCGATCCGGCCTAAGCGTGCGGCTTAGCAGACATCCCCTTAGAACCGCGCTAATCGGCGTGACCGTGTCGACGGGTTGCGCTTGGTCAGGGGTTTGCCGTTAACACTTAGATGATTGCCGGCATGAGCGAGTGGGACGGCCTACCCTTGCTTGACCGTTTTGGACGGTTCCATCGTGTTGGAACGTCGCGACGGCAGGCCGCATGCCCCGGACCGATCTCCCGATTACAGCCAGCTAGCCCTCGTCCCCAACGCAACGCGATGACACTCACCACAACGCTTTCGACGCTCTACCGCAAACCCACTGCCAAGCAGTCCACCGCTGAGATTCAGTGCGAATCCCAAGCCGCTGAGATCGCCCTGCTGCGCGGTCGTCTCAACGCGATCAGCCGCTCCCAGGCGGTGATCGAGTTTGAGCTCGATGGCACGATCATCACCGCCAACGACAACTTTCTGAACGCTGTGGGCTACACGCTCGATGAGATTCAGGGCCGTCATCATCGGATCTTTGTTGATCCCGCCGAAGCGGCTCTGCCTTCTTACGCCAACTTCTGGCGTGATCTGGGTGCCGGGCAGTTCGATTCGGGAGAGTACCGCCGCATCACCAAGAACGGTGACGAGATCTGGATCCTGGCCTCTTACAATCCCGTTTATGACGACAACGGCAAGCCCGTGCGGGTGGTGAAGTTTGCAGCCGACATCACGGCTCGCAAGAATCAGTCGGCTGACTGGCAGCGGCAAGTTGTTGAAGCGATCAGCAAGTCGCAGGCGGTGATCGAGTTCCTGCCGGACGGCACGATCTTGACCGCCAACCCCAACTTCTTGTCGGCGGTTGGCTACGGAATTGAAGAGATCCGCGGCAAGCATCACCGCCTGTTCTGCGACAGCGCCTATACCGACTCGGATGAGTACCGCGACTTCTGGAAACGGTTGGCCTCTGGCCTGTATCAATCCGGTCAGTATCAACGCTTTGGCAAGGGAGGGCGTTCGATCTGGATCCAGGCCTCTTACAATCCGATCGTCGGACCCAACGGCAACGTGATCAAGGTTATCAAGTACGCCTCCGATATCACGGCCCAGATCGAGACCAACCAACAGGCAGCCGCAGTGGGCCAAACGGTTGCTTCGAGCGTGACCGAAATGGTTAGCACGATCGAGGAAATCGCCAAGAATGTCAGCCGTACCGCGACGCTTGCCCACGAGGCAAAGAGCATGGCGGAGTCGACCGGCAAAGAGGTACAGGGGCTCGACCAGGCCAGCCGCCGCATCGGCGAGGTCGTGTCGGTCATCCAAGAGCTAGCCGATCAGACCAATCTGCTTGCCCTGAATGCCACGATCGAGGCGGCACGGGCGGGTGAGTCGGGCCGCAGCTTTGCTGTGGTCGCGAGCGAGGTGAAAGAACTGGCGAATGCCACCGCCAAGGCGACCGAGAATATCGAGATCAGCGTTCGCGAAATCCAGCAGAGCATCGCCATTGTTGTGACCTCAACCGAGCAGATCACCGGCAGTGTTTCTGAAGTGAGCTCCAACACCAACACCGTGGCCGCGGCAATCGAAGAGCAGTCGGCCACGATGGCCGGACTCGGCAGAACGGCCGAAGAGCTTCAGGCGTTGACCATCTCGGCATAGGACCGCACGCGGGCTATTCATTGCGGATCGCGGCGAGCAGTCTGACGCGAAAGCGATAAGGGGGGCGACGGAACCGTTGGCTTGCCAACGGTTCCGTTTTTTATTTTCGTCCTCTCTGGGGCTTTGCTCCTGGTGGCAGCTCGGCGGAGGGGACCTCGGTCAATCGCGTTGGATTGGCTAAGCTGGTAGGGCCGTGCATCGCACGGATCGATCGGCAACCAGCTGCCCTCCTTAACAACGCTCGATGATCGCACTTCCCCCAGGCACACGTGGGCTCGTCTTTGATTGCGACGGCACGCTGATCGATTCGATGCCTCTGCACAAGCGGCTCTGGGCCGAGTGCCTGGCGCGGCACGGCGTGATCCTGCCCGAGGGGTTTGTCGATACCCATGCCGGAAAACCGACACGCGTAATTATCGACATTATTAACCGTGATCTTGTGCCGCTTGCGGCCGGTGCCGTTGCGATCGAATCCGCCGCATTTCAGCACGAGAAAGAGAGCCTCTACCTCGAGCGGATCGCCGAGGCATTGCCGATCGAGCCCGTGGTTGCCACCGCGCGTGAGCAACTCGGTCGGTTGCCCATGGCGGTCGTGTCCGGCGGATGCCGCATGAGCGTCGGCGGCTCGCTCCGGGCGTTGGGCATCGAGAGCTGGTTCTCGGTTGTGCTAACGTCGGATGACGCGATCGCTCCGAAGCCTGCGCCCGATCTTTTCTTGCAGGCGGCGGAGCAGCTGGGGATCGAACCCACAGCGTGCCATGCCTTTGAAGACGCCGATGCCGGAATCGCGGCCGCGCTAGCGGCCGGCATGACGGTGACCGATGTTCGGCTGCTTTACGAATAGCACGCCCGCTTGCTCACGTGCGCTTTGGTGAGATGAGTTGCTTCGCAGCGATCCGGTTAGGTTGGGCTGTGTCGATCATGGGGATTGTTGGCGGTCTACCGCATGGCCGCTTTGCTCGTTTTTGCGAGCGCGTTCCCGTAAGGCAGCGTATTTTTACGTATCAACACGCGCCCGTGACTCGTTTGCGTTCGGTTGATCAAGATTTTCTCCCGAATGCGTTGCAACTCGATATCGACCATGCCTGCAGCTTTTGGCTTTCCTGAAGCGATCCTGTTCGGCGCTTCGCTGCTCGTTTTTGTGATGCAGGCAGGCTTCTGCGCCTTAGAAGCGGGCGTGGTGCGTTCCAAGAACGCGATCCACGTCGCCGTTAAGAACCTGCTCGACCTGTTTGTCTCGGTAGGTATCTTCTGGGGCTTTGGGCTGGGAATCGCTTACGGAGCGACGTGCGGAGGGCTCTTTGGCGAGCCCGTGCTGATGCCCAACGATTGGGACGGCCCCGGAGGCCTGTCGTTTGTTTTCTACCAGCTCGCTTTTTGTGGCGCGGCCGCGACAATCGTTTCGGGGGCCGTTACCGAACGCATCCAGACCCGGGCTTACCTGGTTCTTACCATGGTGCTGGCCGCGGTGATCTACCCCGTAGCTGCCCATTGGGCCTGGGCGGGCGACGCCAGCGGCCCTGCCGGCTGGCTCGGGCGGATCGGCTTCATTGACTACTCCGGATCGACCATTATTCACGGCCTGGGCGCTTGGTGCGCGCTGGCCGTTCTGCTGCAACTGGGACCGCGTCGCGGTCGGTACGAAGCGGGCGGAGTCGAAAGCACCACGGGCGGCAATCTGATCTTTTCGGCCCTGGGTGTACTCGTGCTCTGGTTCGGATGGTTCGGCTTCAACGCGGGCAACGCCTTCTTAACCCCTGAGCTGATCCCCAAGATCGTGATCAACACGCTGCTGGCACCGGTTGCGGGTGGCGGAGTCGTGGTTCTTTGGCAGACGCTTTCGGGACGCGTCTTCCGTGTTCGTGAGATTATGACCGCCACGGTCGGTTCACTGGTTGCGGTAACCGCAAGCTGCCACTTGCTCGAACCGCGTGCCGCGTGTGTTATCGGAATCGTGGGGGCCGCGCTTGCGATCATCGCCGCCTACGCACTGGAACGCATGCGGATCGACGATCCGCTGGATGCGGTCGCAGCGCACGGCGTAGCGGGCGTGTGGGGAACCCTCGGCCTGTGCCTGCTGGTTCCGGCCGATGCGCTCACGATGACCCGTTGGGAGCAACTCGGCGTGCAATCGCTGGGGGTTCTTTCGGTGTTTGCTTTCAGCTTCTGTACGATGTCCGCGGCGACCGCGGCCTGGCGTGCTTGGCGCCCGCTGCGCGTGCCGGCGCACGCCGAGATCCAGGGTCTCAATATTGCTGAGCACGGTGCTCGCTCAGAGTTCTGGGACCTGGTTACCCGGGCCCGCGGTGCTGCCACGTGCCGCATCGGTGGTGGCACCCGCAACGGTTCCGACACCGACGACTTCAGCGAATTCGGCGTCCTTCGCGAAACCATCGAGGAACTGATCGAAGTCTCGGAAGCGAAAGCCGGTGCCCTCGAAACAAGAATCGAGCGTGCTCACGAGGAATCAGTAAAGATGCTGGTGGACTTGGCTGAGTGCCGCGACACCGAAACAGCCGCTCATATCCGCCGCATCCAGCTTTACTGCGACGTGCTCGCCGACGAGTTGCAAATCGCGACCCCGCACCATGCCTTGATTGTCGATACGGTGTTTCGCGATTCGTTGCGTCGTGCGAGCGTGTTGCACGATGTCGGCAAGGTTGGTATCCCCGATAGCGTTCTGCTGAAGCCGGGAAGATTCAATCCTGAAGAGCGGGCGGTCATGGAGACCCATACGGTGATTGGCGCGCAGATGCTGGCCCGCGCTATCAACCGTTTTGAGGAACCACCTCAGTACTTGACCATGGCCGAAGAGGTCGCCCGTAGCCATCACGAGCGCTTCGATGGTAAGGGCTACCCCGACCGGTTGGAGGGAGAACGGATCCCGCTTTCGGCACGGATCGTTGCCGTGGCGGACGTCTTCGATGCCCTGATCAGCAAGCGTGTCTACAAAGAGGCCTTCGCACCGATCGAGGCACGAGCGAGCGTTGTGGCGGGATCGGGGACACAGTTCGATCCCGAGGTGGTTGCTTGCTTCCTAGCCCGCTTCGATGAACTCGTCGCGATTCACGATCATCATCGTGAGCGGTTTGTCGATGAGCGGTCGGCGGGCGAGAAAAAACTAGCGCCGGTGATCGCCGGAGCTTGATCCGCCGGCCCTAGCGGCTACTCGTCGAAAACGATCTCGAGGATCTCGAACCGATTGACCCCCGCGGGAACCTGGATCTCTGCCTTGTCGCCAACCTTCTTGCCGACCAGGCCTTGAGCGAGGGGGCTCGTGACGTTGATCTTGCCCTCGTCAAAGTCTTCTTCTCCGGCTCCGACCAGGATGAATTCTTCGGTGTCACCGAAGTCGAGGTCCTTCACTTTGACGCGGCAGCCGAACACGACTTCGTCCTTTGGCAGCTTGGACATGTCCACGATGCTGGCCCGGCCAAGCTTGTCTTTGAGCAGGTTGATCTTGGCCTGAAGCATGCCCTGGCTTTCACGCGCCCCGTGATACTCGGCGTTCTCTTTCAGGTCTCCTTCGGCGCGGGCCTCCGCTAGCCGTGCGGTGACTTCCGGCATCTTGACGTTCTCGAGTTCGTCAAGCTCGGCACGCAGCTTGTCATAGCCAGTGCGCGTCATGGGGAGAATGTCGGACATAGCGAAAGCCGGTGTAGAAGACCGCAGGAGAGGGCGTGGAGGGTCGTAAGCGCTGCCTGAGCGGACAACGATCTTGCCAGGGAGCAAAAGCAAAAGCAGCAGGGCCCCGCGGGGGACCCTGCTTATGCACACTATTTTGCACTTTGCGCGGGTTGCGTAAAGAGAGGACCTGAACCGCCCGGACTACGGCAGGCCACTGCAAGACCGTGGATCAGGCCCCTGGCCACCAGTGTCCCTTTCCACACAGCCAATCGGCTCACCGTGGAGGGGCAAAAGCCTGGGGCTTAGCTTAGCCCACGGTGCGGGAATTCTGCCGCGGCATTCTGGCAGGTCACTCTGGCACGTACAGCAGCACGCCACACGACTTACAGAAAGTCGGTTTGCTCATGAGGAGCTCGCTGTGCATGTTGGCCGTGATCGAATGGCCGCAGCCCTGGCAGACGCCGTCTTCGCAGGGTGCGAGCGCCTCGGCCCCTTTGCCCTGCACAAGCCGACGGTAGTCGGACACAAAGTCGCCCGACAAGTCTTTTTCGGTTGCCACAAGATCGGCTTCGAGACGCGTAGCGTCCGCACGAGCGGACGCTACGCGTTCTTCTAGCTGCTTCTGAAAAGCTAAAAAGTCGTTCCGGCCTTTTTCCAGATGCGATTTTGCCCGGGTGGCCTCGCCGATCAGACCATCGATCCGTTCCAGCAGGTCGAGGGTTTCGTCTTCTAAGACGCTCGCCGCCATCTGGACGGCTGCGATTTGCTCTTTGAGCGTGTCGTACTCTTTGTTGCTGCTCGCCGAGTTGAGCTGGGTTCGCCAGTTCGAGAGCTTAGCCTCGTGCGACTTCACATCGAGCTGCTTGTTGTCGGCGGCTCGCCGGGCATCGGTAACCGCTTGCGTGGCGGCAGCTAGGTCAGCTTCTAGAGCGGTCACAGCAGCCTGACGCGCCGTAAGCTGACGCGGAGCCCGATCGATCTGCTCACGCAGGTCTGAGAGCTGGCTGTGCAGCCGGTGCAGCGCACGGAGCGTGGCGGCGGAAACAGTCGACATCAGGGGCCGGGCGGACAGACAAGCGATTTAGGGGGAATGTCTAAGGGTTATCGTTGTCCCCGCCCCCGCTGCCAACCCCCGGGCCTGCCGCGATGATCGGCCTATCACTGCCCAGCCGCCGAGAATATCCACCGGCATAGCAACGCAAAGGCCGCACGAAACAACCTTGTTTCGCGCGGCCCTGCGATAGGAAATTGATTTGACAACCCTCGGCGACAAACCGCATTAAGCGGCCCGCAGGCGATACTCTTCCACCTCGTTCTCACCGAGGTCCGCAAGGGGCAGCGTCAGCGGCTCTTCGCCTTTCGTCGCCGCTTCGGGGGGCAGCATGCCGCATTCCGCCATCTCTTCCAGCGTGGGCACAAAGCTGGACAGCATCTGGCTGCGGACCGGGTGCTGCAGCTTGGCGACCGCTTTGGCCTCGATCTGGCGAACCCGCTCGCGGGTCACCTTGAAGATCCGCCCCACTTCTTCGAGCGTGTAGCTGTAGCCGTCGGCTAAGCCGTAGCGAAGCCGAATGATCTCGCGCTCGCGGAAAGTAAGCGTGTTAAGCAGCTCCTCGATGCGCTCGCGGAGCAGGCCGTTGTTAGCCAGCTTGTGCGGGCTGTCGGTCGATTGGTCTTCGACAAACTCGCCAAACGAGCAATCGTCGCTATCGCCGACCGGACGATCCAGGCTCACCGGATGGCGACCGATATCGAGCACGCGCTCGGTTTCGTCTAGCGGCACGTCCGCTGCTAGCGAGATCTCTTCCGTCGTCGGCTCACGTCCAAGCTCTTGCTGGAGCGCCTTGGAGGTGTTCCGCAGCTTGGTGAGCACATCGATCATGTGCACCGGGATGCGGATCGTGCGGGCCTGATCGGCGATCGCACGGGTGATCGCCTGCCGGATCCACCACGTTGCGTAAGTGCTGAACTTAAACCCTCGGCGATACTCGTACTTGTCCACCGCTCGCATCAAGCCCGTGTTGCCCTCTTGGATCAGGTCCAAGAACGACAATCCCCGGTTGCGATACTTCTTCGCGATCGAGACCACGAGCCGCAGATTGCCGCTCGAGAGCTCGCGCTTGACATTCTCGAACTCGCGGTACTGCCGCTGCACTTCATCCGCCCGCCGACGCAGACTCGAGGGACTCTCCAGAACGCGTCGTGTGAGCTGCTTGAGCTCTTCGCGGACCGAGTGAATCTTGTCCGTCGGAGCGTCGCTCTGCTTCAGGTCGGTCAGCTCGGCACGGACCTCGTCGATCCGGTCGGCGTACTCGCCGAGTTCCTTGGCGAGCGGGCTCACACGCCGCATCCGCAGACTCAGCTCTTCGACCAGGGTCAGCATCTTTTCACGCCGCCGCAGGTAACGCGTGCGGGCATCGGCTTTTTCTTCGCTCGCTTCGCGACGATCCACCAGCTTCGCGTAGTCAGAGCGTTGCTGCTCCATCAGGTGACGCAGCGTTTTCAGATTGTGCGGCATCCGGGCCGACACGTGTGCCTTGGTCAGGCGTTCGGTCAGCGAAACCTTGATCGTGCGATCAAAGGGGAGCTCGCCCGAGTGGACCCGCTCCAATGTTTTGACGGTCGCCTCAAGCGCGTAGAACGAGCGGAGCAGGTTGCGGCGGAACCGCTTGCGTGTCAGTTCGATCTTCTTAGCCAGGTTGATCTCTTCCTCACGCGTCAGCAGCGGGATCTCTGCCATCTGCGAGAGATACATCCGGATCGGATCGCTGGATGAGGTCGGCATGCCGTCCCGCAGCAGCGGCGACATGTCGGCATCGGCCGAGATCGGTTCGACGGGCGAACGCTTGTTCGGGTCGTTGATCAACGGCACGCCGAGCCCTTCAACCGCGCGCATCAGGGCGTCGATCCGCTCCGTGCCGAACGTTTCGTCGGGCAGGTAGTCGTAGACCTGATCGTAGGTCAAAAATCCCTGTTGGCGTGCCAGCGCGGCGATGCGGCGGAGAGCAGTGTCCACGCCGCCGGGGATGCCACGCGGAGGATCGTCGTCGTGGGCCGTTGGGTTCGCAACGGTCATCCGCTCGGGTGCCGCGGCGGAGCTGTTCGTGGTGTCCGGCTGGGCCGGGGCTTCGGGGCTAAACAGCTTGAGGCTGGAATTCTCTTCGGCGATAGCAAGCGAAGGCATGGGTCGTCTCCAAGCACGCGTCATGCGTGCGGGTGGGGGGACGTTGGGCGGGACCGGCGGTGCGTCGCGACGTGCGGGCGTCGTGACGCGGCGTGGCCCCTTCGACAGCGAGACTTCCTATCCGTCCGTGGATAAGGGACCGGTCTCGCGCCGTTTACGGTCGGCGAACAAAGCGATCACCGCTTCGTCCGCCGCCGTCTCAGCGAGGTTTCCTTGTTCGAGGGCGGCGAGTTGTTCCCCGTGGCGGGCGTCCTCGTGACGCCGGCGACGGGCCGATAGCAGATCGTTGATTCGGCGACGGACGTCGCTCGTTGCGCGGTCGCGGCCGCGCTCGTCTAGCTCGACGAGCAGCCCCTTCATCCGCTCGCTCGCCGCCGCCAGCATCAGCCGCTCGAACGAGGCATCGCCCTGCTCGGCCTGCTCGCGGCACAGAACGAAGACCGCTCGTCCCGCGGCGGATAAAAAGTCGGCTTCGTCCAGCGTGGCAGTGAGTTCCAACGCGATCTCGGAGCTGACAAGCAGCAGCTCGATCGCTTCGCGTTCCCAGGCGGAGAGCGTCTTGGCGGGGGGAAGCGCCGGCATATCGCCAGCGGGCGAGGCCTTCGGCGCAACGGCGGGCGAACCTTTGCGGAGGTCGTTGAGCCGCTGCCGAAGGCCCTCTTCGGGCAGCCGAAACCGACGCGACAGCCGCCCCAGAACGCTCTGTTCACGCAGCACCATGGACGAGTTCGCCTCGCCCACCGCGACACGCGTCTTGGCAAGCGTGCCGAGGACTTCCTCGACCGCGCTGGCGGCGTCATGCGTGTTTTCAACGGCGGTCGGCATCCGTTCCGAAACGCTCATCAGTTTGTGTTCAAGGGCGTCGGGCGCCGTATCAACCAGCGCCACGAACTCGTCACTTCCATGCGACGATATAAAATCACACGGATCGAGTCCGTTAGGCAAGGTCAGAATCTTCAGATCGATGGGACTCGCAATAAATAGCTCTAAAAGCTCGCTAGCACGCCGCCGACCGGCCTCGTCGCCGTCGAGAACCAGCACCACGCGGTCCGTGTAGCGGCGGATCAGCTTCAGATGGCCCTCTCCCACCGCGGTCCCGCATGCGGCCACCACGTTCGTGACGCCGGCCTGATGGGCCGCGATCACGTCGGTATAGCCCTCGACAACGATTAGCTGATCGCGTTGCTGGGCCCGATCGCGCGCCAGGTCGAGCGCGTAGAGCTCGTGACTCTTCGAGTAGATCGGCGTCTCGGCAGAGTTGACGTACTTGGCGGGTTTGTAATCGGGCCGCTGTTCGGCAGCCACTAACTCGGGCAGCACCCGTCCGCCGATCGCCACCGGCCGCGACCGAACATCGCGGATCGGAAACAGCAGCCGACCGCGAAATTGGTCGTAGTGGCCCGGACCGCTCTTGCGGGGCGCGATCAGGTTAACGCGTTCGAGCACCGCCGGAGAAAAACCGGCCCCCTCCGCTTGACGCAGCAGCCAATCCCAATCGGTCGGCGCGAATCCGATGCCGAACCGCTCGACGCTCTCGTCCGTGATCGAGCGATCGGCTAGGTACCGTCGTGCCGGCGCGGCGGCCGGGCTCACTTGCAAACACCGGTGGTACGCGGCGACCGCCCATGCCATCGCCGCGTAAAGCGTTTTCTTGTCACCGGGCGAGCCGGGTTCGATGCGGGGGGCGTTGGGATTAGGAGCCAGACTAATTCCCGCCCGATCAGCGAGCATCTCCATCGCCTCGCGGAACTCTAACCCATCCATCTTCATGACAAAACTGAAGACATCTCCGCCGATGTCGCAGACCCAGCACTTGAACGATTGGCGTTCGGGGTTGATCTGCAGGCTAGGCCGCGAATCGTCGTGCCAAGGGCACAGCGCGACGTAGCCACGTCCCTGACGACGCAACGACAGATACGAGCCGGCGAGATCGACGATATCGGTCGCTTGGCGAACGATGTCTTTGTTGTCGTCCACGTGGCGTTCCGTCGCGAATCAGGATCTTGAGAGGGGGGAAGTGTCGGCCCGCTTAGCGCGGCGCGCGGGGCTCGGCGATCGCCTTGCGGCCCACCCGCACATCGATCGTCTTGTCAATCGGTTTGCCGTTCTCAAGGCGGCGGATCACAACTTTGGCAGTAGAACCGATGGGCGTGGCAGCGATCGTGCGGCTCAGCAGGGTCGGGTCCGTGGCTTGTTGGTCGTTCCACTTGAGGATCACGTCGCCGCTTTGCATGCCGGCGTAAGTCGCGGGCGAGTCGTCCGTGCAGGCAAAGACCCAGACCCCTTCACCCACCTCCAAGCCGTAACGCCTCCGCAAGGCTTCTTCGGGCAGCCGCGGCTCGATGCCGAGGAATCCGCGCTCGATGAATCGCCGCTCACGGAGCACCTCGTACTTTTCCTTGGCGAGATCGCTGGGGATCGCGAAGCTTACCCCCCGATAGCTGTCGCCCATGATGGCGGTGTTCACGCCCACAACTTGGCCGGAGAGGTTCACGAGCGGTCCGCCGCTGTTGCCCGGGTTCACGGCGGCGTCGGTTTGGAGAAACTCTTGGTAGAGGCTGTCGGTGGCACCGCTCCCCGCGCGGCGCGACTTGGCGCTCACCACGCCAAAGGTCGCGCTGCTCTGCAGGCCGAAGGGGCTGCCAACCGCCCAGACCACGTCTCCCTGCTCAAGCTCTTCGCTCTTGCCCCAGCTGATCGCGGGTAGATCGACGCTGTCCACTTGCAGCAGGGCGAGGTCGGTCTCGGGATCGGCCCCGATGATCGCGGCGTCGGAGGTCTCGCCATTGGCGAACTGCACCGTTAGCTGCGTCGCGTTCTGTACCACGTGGAAGTTGGTGATCACGTATCCTGCCGAGTCAACAATGAATCCGCTCCCCTGGCCTTGTAAGCCGCGTCTGCCGGCCCGCGCGTTGCGAGGATAGACGCTGACCACGCTCGGGCCGACTTTCATGCAAACCAGTTGGGAGACCTGCTGAAACGACTCCATCGCCTGGACGGCGGGTGCCGCATCGACAAAGCGTTGGTCCGCGACATCGAACTTGGCGAGCAACTGGCCACGGGCAATTTGGTACGACAGGGTTTGCGACAAGAACGGGGCGATGGCGAGGCACGCCATTACGCACGCGATGATCGTCAGCCTGCGGATACGATTGGCGAAGGCATAAGGATCGGGGTCACGCAGCTGGAGATTGGGCTTGTCGAAAGTCCGGACCGCCGGGCCGCCTGTCGCCGGATTGCCTGTCGCCGGATTGCCTGTCGCCGGATTGCCTATTGAGGGAGCCGCCCCCGTGGGGCTCGAGCTCGAGAGATCCAGGTCCCCTTCAGGGCTGCCGATCTCGGACGATCCATCACTCTTGAGGGTCATCTGCTGGGTGCCTCTTGCCGATCGCTTGGCTAAAAACCGACAGGGCGGCGGCGTCCCGCACCCGAACCGGGGTGATCTCAGTATACCGATACGCTTGGTGACAGGGCACAAGTTCGCGCCGCAGATACCGGAGCAATTCTGATCCGGTTTATCCGCAAAGGCCGCAGAACCGGAATCTAGCGTGCCGGCACCGCCTTGGGGGTGAGCTAGGTTTGTCTGCGCTAGGTCCGCCTAGCAGCCCCCTCCCGCACCGAATTGCCACTACCGCGAGCCGCTGCCGTGTCGATTTCTACACTGCCCGAGACCGAATTGGTCGCCGATTGCCCCGAAACCGTCGCGGAAGACAAGCGCCCGCGTTGCGAAAAATGCGATGCGGTTTGCACCGCCGCGGCGTGCCAATCGTGCGGTTGGTACCCGGTGCTGAAGATCTTTGTGGAAATCGACAAAGAGTTCGAACGCCTCCAGGGCTCGGAGGAGAGCAGCGCGACGGACCCTGCATCGGGATCCGCGAAGAGCGAGCTTCACAAGCACCTGGAAGTCTGGCGAACGGTGATCCCCGCTTGGGGATGGGCGTTGATCGCCACAATCGGCGGCGTGCTCGTGGCAAGCGTCGTTGCCCGCTTGGTGCTCGATGCGGCCGCCCCCGCCTGGCGCACAACTTATTCCGTCGCGCAGCTCGGGCTGGGTTACTGCCTAGCGGTGATCGGCCATTTGACGGCGTTTTTGCTCTGCTCTTCCGAAGACGCCGACATGGGGGTCAAGGACCTGATCGTCAAGCCGTTGCGCGCTTGGAAGAAGGTGCTGAGCGGATTACCTTACCGGATCAGCGTGGTGCACCTGACGGGCTGCGGATTGGCGGCAGTGCTCGGTGCGATGCTCATCATCGGCGGCATCCCCTACGAGCGGTTGCTCGATTGGGGATTCAAGGAACGCCCCAAGCAAAACCTCGTGGGCGCGATCGCCGACCAGGCCTCGAAGATGCGCGGCGAAGAGAAGTCGATGGAGGAGGCGGTCAACGACTTTGCCTCGCAAGGTGCCGGCGACGTACTCGACACCGACCAGGCCGCGGACGAAAAGCCCCGCACACAGTTTGATTGCCTCATTATTGGCTACCGGCTGACCAAGTCCGGCCGGATCGATTCCGTTTTACTCGCGAGCGAGTCGAACGGCAGGCTGCGCTACGTAGGCGACGTGCGGCCCAAGCTCGAAACCGATCAGATCGACGAGATCCTCGCGCGTTTCAAGGGGGCCGAAACAACCCGACCGTTCGTGCGGACGAGCGCAAGCGCTCAGTGGCTGAAGCCCCGCTTTATGTGCCGAGCATCGTTCACTGACTGGCCCGAATCCCGGCGTCCGAAGGATCTGCGTTGGGAAGAGCTGCTCGAAGAAATAAAAATGCCGTGGTGACCCGTCGGGCTCGGCGCGCTAGGCTAACCGCATGGCCAGCCGAGCCCGCAGACCGCAGGAATCACGCTACTTTCCCGACCCGCGCGAGGCGGGCGAGGACGGATTTGTTGGCGTCGGGGGCGAGCTCGATCCCGACTGGCTGCTCGACGCCTACGCGCACGGCATCTTTCCTTGGCCCTCGTCCGATGAAGAACCCCTGCTGTGGTGGTCGCTCGATCCGCGGGCGATCTTGCCGTTAGACGGGCTCTACATCTCACGGAGACTCGGGCGATCGCTTCGTAGCGGCCGGTATCGGGTTACGGCGAACCAAGACTTTGCGGGCGTCATGCGGGGCTGTGCCGAGGGGCCGGGCCGGGCCGGAGGCACCTGGATCACTCCCGCGATGCGGGCCGCGTATCAGGAGCTGCACCGTCTGGGCAGCGCACACAGCGTCGAAACATGGGACGACGATCGGCTGGTCGGTGGGATCTATGGCGTGGCGATCGGAGGTCTGTTTGCGGGCGAGTCGATGTTCCATCGATCGAACGACGCCTCGAAGGTCGCGCTCGCAACGCTGGTTGCGCACCTTGGACAGCGGGGCTATCGGCTGCTCGATGTTCAGCAATCGACACCGCACACCGCGCGGATGGGGGCGGTCGAAATTCGCCGATCCGAGTACCTCGACCGCCTGGCCGAGGCGGTCCAGCTCCCCGTTAGCTTCGGCACGCTCGAAATCACGCCTGAGCACTGGCGCTAGTGGCCGCCAGCCGCTGCGAGGCTTAATTCACCCCGGGGGCCACTTCAGCGGCTTGCCGCCGAGCAGATGAAAGTGCAGGTGGTCGACGGTCTGCCCGCCTTCTTCGCCGCAGTTGACGACGACCCGATAACCGTTGCCCAGCCCCAGCTGGCGGGCCAGATCGCGCACCACCACGAACAGCTCGCCGACGAGCTTGGCATCGGCATCGTCGAGGGTTTCGAGCGACTCGATCGGCTTCTTCGGAATCACGAGCACGTGGGTCGGTGCTTGGGGGGCGATGTCGCGAAACGCCAGGAATCGGTCGTCTTCGTAGACGATGTCGGCCGGAATTTCACGCGCGGCGATCTTGGTGAACAGCGTCTGACGATCCACAGCAGCCCCCTGATTTCGTACGAAAAATAAGGCACGTGGCCAAAAAAAACGCCGTGGCCGACTCCCGGCAACGGCGTTCTTTAAGCTAGTGCAAGCGGCTGAAGCTCCACCAGTACCCCCCCAAGCCACAGCCCGGGAGCTTGCTCAGTGGTAGGCTTCGGCCGTGTCCGTATCGGTCACAAACGGGTTGATGATCATGAGGGGCTTGGGTGCCGGCTTAGCGATTTTGGTCGAGATGGTCTGATCCCGGGCAACCGGTGCCGATTGTTTTACGTTTGCGGAGTCGGTGCTACGCGCGGCGCTAGGCACGAAAGGATTGACGATCTCGACCGGCTGCGGCACGGCGTAATCGGGCGTCCGCACGTCGGGCCCGTAAGCGAACGGGCTATAACCGTAGGTCCGCGGTACCGGGTGGCTGTAATACACGGGCGGATGAGCCGCGAAGTAGGGCACGCGGCGATCCGTGGGATAATCGAGCGAGCGATACAGCCCACCGATGCCCCAGTAATCGCAGCCGCCGGGGAAAGCGCTCGCGGGAGCGGTCACGGCCAGCGTCATCGCTGCGGCGAGGCCGACCTTTGCCATGTTGATCGTCTTCATCGTTGCGGTTCTCGTAGGCGTAGCGGGGAAGCCTCGGGGGCGCGGTTTTCTCCGCGCGAGCTCTGGCGCTGTGGATCACACTATCTTTTCCACGCTAATCCGACCCGACCCGAACACAAGCAGATTTGCCCGGCCCGCCCGCAGCACCGCTTCAGTCCACGGAAAACTTGTTGAGCCAACAGGTTAGAGAAAAACTGGCAGGGTTCGCCGGCACGCTCGGATTCAGCCGAATGGGCGTGGCTCCGGCGGTTGCGCCTCCCGGTTTGGGCGCTTTTGACGATTGGCTGGCCGCGGGCTACGCCGGTCAGATGGACTACCTCGCCAAACGTCGCGCGGCCTATTCGCACCCGGACCGTCTCCTAGACGGCGCCCGCAGCCTCCTGGTGCTGACGCTCGACTACCTAACCGACGAGCCCCAAAACGGCGGCGAGGCACCCGGACGGATTTCTCGCTACGCCTGGGGCGAAGCGGACTACCACGACCTGCTCAGGCCGCGGCTGCATGCCTTGGCCGACCGGCTGAAAGAGCTGTGCCCCGGCGCGACAACTCGCTGTGTGGTCGATACGGCACCGCTGATGGAGCGCGACTTTGCTCAGTTGGGCGGGCTCGGTTGGATCGGCAAGAACACGCTGCTGTTGTCACGCGCTGCCGGCAGTTATTTCTTTCTGGCGGCGATTGTTACGTCGGCCGAGCTGCCGACGGATGCCCCGTTGCAGGTCGATCATTGCGGTACGTGCACCGCGTGCCTGGACGCCTGCCCCACGCAGGCATTCGTCGGGCCACGGGTGCTCGACGCTACGCGCTGCATCAGCTACCTGACGATCGAGGCTCCGGACTTGGCCCCCCGATCGTTGCGGGCCGGGATCGGCGATTGGCTGTTCGGCTGCGACGTGTGCCAGGAGGTTTGCCCCTGGAACCGACGCGCACAACCCAGCAAAGAGTCGGGCTTCACGCCGCGTGAGGGAGCCAATCCGACCGACTTGGTGGCTCTGTTCGCACTGGATGAAGCCGCTTTTCGCCAGCGTTATCGGCAAACACCGCTGTGGCGCGCAAAGCGCCGCGGGCTGCTCCGCAACGCGGCGATTGTGCTGGGTAACACCCTCCCCGACGCGGGCTTCGCCGCCCTGCAACGCGGCGTTGCCGATCACGAGCCGCTCGTTCGGGCCGCCTGCGCTTGGGCTTTGGGCAGATACGCGGCTGGGGCGGCGGCATTCGCCAAACCCGCGCGAGCCGTTCTAATAGAGCGGGCGGCAGACGAATCCGATCCGCTGGTACACGACGAAATCGTTGTCGCCCTTGAATTCCCCGCCGCTTAGCCTGCGCCGCCCGCTTTCTGCCGAAACGAAACGTGAACCAAGCTTCCAGCAGCACGCTGTCGATCGGATCCGCTCGAGCCGCTGCGCGCGAGTTGTGGATCGGGCCGTTGCGGATCGGTGCGCCCTTTGTCCAGGCGGCTTTGTCGGGCTACAGCGACTCACCGATGCGGACTCTCGCCCGCCGGTTCGGGGCGTCGTACACGCTGTGCGAGGTCATGCTCGACCAGTTCTTGGTGGCCTACAAACCGCGCCAACGCACGCGTCATCTCCTGCACATCGGTCCCGAAGAGGCTCCGGTCGGCGGGCAGCTGATGGGCGCTGAGCCCGAGCAGTTTGGCCCGGCAGCGCAAGTGCTTTCGGACGCGGGATTCGACGTCATCGACATCAACTTTGGTTGTCCCGTGAAGAAGGTGCTCGGCCGCTGCCGGGGCGGGTATCACCTGAGCCAACCCGATGTGGCGATCGAGATCGTCCAGCGCGTCCGCGATGCCGTGCCGGCCGAAAAGCCCGTGACGGTGAAGATGCGCCGCGGGATCGATGACACTCCCGCCAGTCGCGATAACTTTTACCGCATCTTTGACCACGCGTTTGAGATCGGCGTGGCGGCCGTCACGGTGCACGGCCGTACCGTCCACCAGCGGTATGATGGCCCTTCGCGGTGGGACTTTTTACGCGAGCTGAAAGCCCATGCGGGCGATCGTGTCGTGCTGGGCAGCGGCGACCTGTTCAGCGCACAAGCATGCCTTGATATGATGGACTACACCGGGGTCGATGGCGTGACGATCGCGCGCGGGGCGATCGGCAATCCGTGGATCTTTGAGCAAGCCAACGCGCTCGCGGCAGGGCGGCCGTTGCCACTGCCCCCCTCGCTACACGAGCAGCGCACGGTGATCGCCGAGCATTATCGGCTGGCGGAGCTTCTTTATGGTGAGCACCGCTGCCTGCCCGATATGAGAAAATTTGCGATCAAGTACTCGAAGCTCCACCCCGAGCAGCAGCAGGTGCGGGCCGACTTTTGCGCGGTGAAAGCCCCGGGGGCTTGGCGACAGGTGCTCGAGCGCTGGTACGCCGACGATCTGCCGGGCGTACTCCCGCCGATCGATGAGCCCAACCCGCTTTCCACCGAGGCCGCGGTGGGCTGATCACGGCCAAACTGCCGTGCGTCCGCACGCGGCGGGACGGATCGCCTCTTCTCCCGTTAAAGTCGTCGAGGCCCGTCCTCCCGTGAGTCGGTTCGCCGGCCCTTCGGCAACCACCCGCAGGCGTTCGCTCAGGGCAAAGCGTTGGCCGATGGCGATCGCCAGCGCTGCGTCGTGCCGATTTTGAGGGGGCAGGGGGGCCTCGGTATCGCTCAGCACCCAGTCGGACAGTCGCAACCGCTGCCAAGGCTCGTCGTTGTTATCGACGTACTGCCGCAACGTCTGCGGCAAGCGCTCAACGGCGTCGCGTTGCACGAATACCGTCGCCCGTTCGCCGCGCGGAGCGTAGAACGCGGCGTTGAGCCATGCGTCTCCGTATCCCGCGGCGTAGGCCAACGGGGTGATGAGCACCAATCCGCACAAAGCGGTTGCCACCCCGTCTGGTGTAAAACGCCTGGTGGTAGTCGAGAGACTAGCAGAGTGATTAGCGGGTCGGTCGATCGTCAAAAACGCGACCGCTGTCTGGGTGGCAAAGCCTACGTTCCAGATCAGCACGCCCCAGCCGTGGTCGAGGGCCCAGGGACCCAGCAAGCCGATCGTCAGCGCGTGTTGGAGCACGGTAAACGCTATGCCGTAAGGCCGCAGTCGGGGCCAGCGGATCGCTGCGCCCAGCGCTCCCGCGATGGCGAGTTCTGCCACCGGCAGCGCTAGCGCGGCGGCCCGCCGCGCGGTAACGCTCAGCGATTCAATGGGGATCCCGACGGGATCGCCCAGCGCGATGAGCATCTGTTGGCCGAGGGTGTCGGCAAACACGACATCAAGCTTGGCGATGGCCGAGTAGCCATAGATTCCAACCGCCAGCCAGCGCGTCAGTTGCAGGGCGGTACTTGGCGTTGCGAGCCAGAGGAACGTGCCGACAACCAGCGCGTGATAGGCCCACGCCTGCCAGCGGAGTTCATCCACCGCGGCGAAGAGGCAAAGCCCCGTGAGCACGGCGGCGATCTTCCCACGGCTGCGTCGGCTGGAGAGCAGCGACCCGATCCCCCCCCAGGCGATCAGCAACAGCCCGGCAAAACTGGCCGCTGCGGTGGCTCCCACCAGCGCGACATGCGGGACCACCGTGGGCACTTCACGACCGGGGACCCACAGGGGATAAGTCACCGCGATCAGCGCGGCCAGCGTTGCTGCCCATGCCAAAACGAGCTGCCGCGGCGGTGGGTCGAGGTCCGTAGCAGATGAGATGACCGAGCCGAGCGTCAAAGGGAAAGCTCACAGCCGGGGAGACGATCAAGGGAATTGCGAGCTAAATCGCGCACCGTAAACACTTGCCGCGCGCTCTCAACGCCACCACCGGGGCAAGTATTCGCGCACCCGTTCGGCGACGGACGGGGCTGCCTCGGCGGCCTCTTTTTCAACGGGATCAGCGGGAGTCTTTGGTGCAGCGAGAGACTCGGCCGGCTTGGCCGACGCCGGGAAGTTCTGCAGCACAAAACGCGGCCAATAACCGTCCAGCAACCGTCGGCAGTCGTCCAGCCGTCCTTCGGCGAGAGCCGCTTCCGCGGCGTGGGTCATGCGCACCAGCGCAAACTTTTGACCACGCGTTTCCTCAGCATAGTAATCCAGCGGCAGCATGAGGTCTTCCGCTTCGAGCGAATCGATCTCGACCATGCCCTGTTCGGCAAGCAGCGAGAAGCGAACGCGCATCGGCCGCTCATCCAGCGGCAGATCATCTACCGCAAACACCACCTCGCGCCACTGATCATACAGATCGGTGCCCTGGAGGGTGCGGGTGGTGGTGGCACCGTCGCGCAGTTGGAAATCAATCCGCATGGTTGCCGATTCCTCGAGCCCTTCGCCGCGAGCCTGCAAAACCAGGGCAAACTGGCCCGTCGCGGGAGCCGGGTACCAGTCGCTCGCTGCTGAAGAATCGTTAGAATTCGCGGTCAGTCGCAACACGGACGAGCCGTCGTAGGCCGCCGAAGGCCGCGTCGATGGCCAGACGAGGCTCCCGCTCTCGTTCGCCCAGCCGATCAAATTGCCGTTAGCGTCCAGCGTTTCAAATGAGGCATTCGCGAGTCGCGGGTAGGGGCGTCTTGCCGAGCGATCGCGGTTGTTGAGTTGATCGAGTGTCTGACGCAGCGCGGCGGCTGCTTCGGGAGCGGTTTCAAGGCGGAGCCCCGTCAGCGAAACGTTTTTCGATGAGAAGCTCCAGGCGGCGCTGCTGTGCGGGTCGAGTTGGATGTCGAGAACATGCCCGCCGGGTCGGCACCATTCATCACCGGCTCGATCCGCGGCGATAGCACTTCCCGCCGACCAGGGGCTCACCCGGCACCTTGTTGCCGCATTGATCGAGAGCCGCGCCCTTTGCGGCCAGGGACCCCGATTGATTGCGACAACCATCGCTCCGGCGGGCTCAGGGCAAACAATTACCGCGACGCTGTCTTCGACTACGGTCGCGGGGGGGGAATCAGCGGTCGAGAGCGGCATGGATGCCACGAGTCGCCGGGTCCTCGTAGCGGCCTCGTCCGCCCAGCCGTTGGCGGCGGGCCCCGCCTCAATCAAGATGCGTGGCAGTCCGCCTGCGAGCGTTGACGACAGCCCAACCGCATTGCTGCCGGCCGTCTCAACCGGTGCGGACACGGTCAGTTCAACGCCTGCGGCACCGACCGCGTTCGAGGATCCAACCCCCGCGATTCGGTAGCTGAGCGTTGGGCTGACTAGCGAAGCTGCTGAACTATTGGAGGCCAGCCCGTCGCTGAACTGTCGCAGGGCGATTGTCTCCGCTAGCAGGCGCAGCGGGCGAGGCGGCGCGATGCCAATCAGCCGCGCGATGTTGGGAATGGCAGCGCTCGCGTCGAGGCCCAGGCCGGTAAGCGACGGGAGCGAGCTGACGGATTCTCCTGTCGGCTCGACGAGGGGACTGACCGAGGCTGCCGCCAGCGCTACCCGATCGACGAGCCGAATCAGCGGTACGGATCGATCGGTATCCGCCTGACCGGCGGCAATCGCGTCGAGCCGAGCGTGCAGTGTGGCAAGCTGTTGGTGCTGCCAGAGGTTCCAGCGTTGGCCCTCTTTTTCGCGGAGGATAGCGGCATGCGATTCGCGTGAACGCGGCTCGTTCGCGGGCCAGCGGGCACCGATCGAAGCTAAGAACCGGTCCACGCAAGCTCGATCGATGCCGGTGCGGTCCCCGTCGTTCAGCAAAAGCGGCGAACGCTCGTCGAGCGTCAGCGCTACGCCGCCCAGCGCTGCCGAATCGCGATGACGATCCAGCAATTCTTGCAGTGCCGCTGCGGCTTCGTCTGCCACAATCGGTGAAAGCGGGTGGTACAGCGTGGGGTCGGTACCTGTGGGCTGGACGAGCACACTCTCAGGATCGTGCAACGCCATGCGCTCCAGGCGCGGCAGCGGACCCGCCAGGTTCAGGGCCGGAGTCAGCAGCAGACCACGTCGCTCAAATTCGCCGAGCAAGAGCGGCAGAAAGGGCTGGCGCGGTAGGTCCGCAGCCCCGTCGAACCATACTTCCCGGTCATGGGTTGGTGTCAGCCCGAGAACGTCGCTCGTGTAGATCGGTGCCCCGCGCGGGTTGATCGCTACGACGGCACCCGTGGCCCCCTGGAACTCGACGAGATCCGCGATCCGCCGAGCCGCGGTCCATGCCGAACGCAGGTCAGCGTAGGTCACGCCGCTGGGTTCATCGCGTGCCAATGGCACACCGAAGTCAGCCAGCAAGTCGTTCGATCGGAGGTCGAGTAGCACCTGACGGTGCTTATCATTGCTGTTGGCAAGGTCTTGTGCCGTGGAGCGCTTGTCGGGCTCGGGGGGCTGGCGCACCCGGATCGCGAGAATCCGAGCGCCCTGCTCAACGCTGGGGTTGCTCACAACGAGCAACGGCTCGCGCGTGCGGGGCCATGAGAGCCAGCGGGCGATGCACACGCCGGCCTCGCCGGTGGTCCAGCTTGTGGGAGCCGCCACAACCGGCCTGCCCGATAGCGTGTTGGTACCGCCGGAATCGGGTTCGACAAAGCACAGGCCCACAAGTTGCTCGGACCCTGCGGGAAGCGTTACCTCGACCAGGCAGGGCAGGTTATTGGTGGGAAGCGCTAGGGGGACGCCCCGCCAAGTGGCGACGCCCGGTTCCGTGGCGGCTGGCAGCTCGAATCCAGCCTCGGCAGGCGGTAAAGCATCGGTCGGCGCGGCCTCTTGCCCGGTCCAGCCCGATCGACGCCAAGCGGCCCAGTCGGGAAGCCGGTCGCGCAAGCGTCCCTCGGCGAAATCGACGTCTTGCACCACCCGCCAGGCGGTCAGGTCGGAGGGCGGTGCGGTAGGCGGGTGATCTCGGTCGAAGACCAAGACCTGGAATCGCCGCTCGACGAGCGGAGGCGGATCGCCGTGTGGAAAGAATCGCCGGCTGAAACCCGCGGGTTTTTGCACCTGCAGATGAAACTCGTAAATGCCTTCCTCACGCGGGAGGACCGCTTTGATCGCGTGCGTTGTGGGTTGATTGATGCGGGGCTCGAAGCGGATTGGATCGCTGCGCCAAACGGGCTCTTCTTCGTCCAGTCGGCGGAGCACCGCCGTGAGCTCAAGAGGAGTTGGTTTCGTCTGCGAGGGGGGATCAACGCTGACGCGGTACTCGCAAGTCTCGAGCGGCGCGAAAAAGCGCGTCGCAGAGGGCCATTCGATCCGCAGCCGATCGCTTGGTGCTCGCTGGATCGTTACCGAGGTACCGTCTATCTGCCTTTGCAGCGGTTTGCCACGGGCGAGTTCGGCCAGGGAGAACTCGGTTTCGCGGACCGTGGGTCCGGTATTGAGCGACAGCCTAACGACGCCATCGCGTGGGGCAGCGGCGTCAAAATCGACCACACCACGCCGTGCCGGGTGGCGATAGGCCATCTGAAGCACGCCTTTCTCGATCCACAGCGAACCCACGTGCAGCGGATCGGTGGAGAGCGGTTGCTCGTTCGCGATCTGGCCGGGGCTGGTGCTGATCGCTCCGCTCCATAGCTGGGGCTCGGCCGAGGCGAACGACATCCGCAAACGGAGCGGGGGCGTGGCGCTCTCAGCGCTGGCGGAGCAGGCAAACGCGATCAGCAGCAGCCCAATCGGGAGCTGTTGTGCGCAAAAACGTGTCGTGGCAGTAGCCAGACGCATCGGACTTCCGTGTCCGGTCAGGCGAGCGGGAAAGAAATCACGAGCGTTGCCGCGCATCCTGGCGGCAGACGCTGCCCGGCACAGTAGCTATCTGGCGATCCGATGCCTACGCCGGTCTAACAGAACGCGGTGCCTTAAGACGGCAGCCGTGCTAGCAGCTCGGCGGTTTCGTCGGGGCGGAGCTTGGCGATGTTGTTGTGCTCCCAGCGATCGTCTGGCTTAAGGTACAGCTCGGCAAGGGGTTGCTCTTCGACATCCGATAATTCGGTTGGCTCGGCCTCCGTTGCTAGCGTGGCCTCGGTGCGAAGGTACCAATCCCTCGTGCGCATGCCCCGTGCGACACCGGGCGATTCTAAGACCAAGCCCTCGTCGGGCGGGGAGGGTAGGGGTCGCGTCACTGCTAGCAGTGACGCGATCGTGTCCGTGACTCCGACGGGCTGCGCAGAGCGTGTGTAGCTGGCAGCGTGGTCGTCAGCGCGGACCACGATCAGCGGCGTCTGTTGCTGTTCCGAGTAAAGTCGTGGATCGACACCGCCGACCGAGCCGTGCTCACCGAGCGGAAATCCGCGCAGGCCGGCCACAATCAGGTCCAGCGCGTCGTTGTACAGTGGCGTGATCGCTTCCAGAAAAGCGTCGAGACAAGCATCCAAACTCTGCACTTCAGCCGCGTAGCGGCAACTTGCGGCGAAGCGGGCTTCACACGCCGCGGGAGATTGCCAGTCGGCAAAGCTCGTCGCCGGTGGTATCGGCTCGCACGCGAATTCGGGATCGTCGCCGTCAATCATCCCTGCGAAGAGCGCCGGCGGGGCGTCCCACGGACCGTAGCCGCCGAGCAGGTGGAGCCAGATCAGCGAAGCAGAAAGGTTCGTTGAACGGACCTCGCCCAAAAAATCGGCGGTGTCGGCAAGGGTTGCCGCTAGAGCCGTTTGGCCGATTTCGTTGGCAACCCGGGAGGGGCGCATCGTGGCGCAGTGGTGGCGATTCTCGAACGCTTGCCAATCGGTACTGCCTGCCAGCGCCGGATCGTCCGTCACGGCGACCACACTGGCGCTACCGCGGCGGAGCGTTGCGGCGGCAACCCGGTTCAGCAGCGTTTGGGAATGCGGCGTTTCGGCGTAGCACCAGTCGTAGGTTCGCCCGCAGGTGGCGAGGCGGTCAAAGAACGGCGTTTCGTAACTAGTTTGCCCGTAGGCTCCTAGCGCCGCGGCTCGCAGCCCGTCGATCGTCACTAGCAGTGTCGTCCTCTCATGCATGAGGCCGACGATAAGCGGCCGGGGTCATGGTCGCGAGGGGGCCTCGTGCGGGGTGCGACGCAGCTCGCGCCATACCAGTTGCGGGAAAATCCAGGCGTCGCGGGAGTAGCGGCCGGCGAGGCGGCGCGGCTCGCTCAGCAACCGGTGGGCCCACTCGAGGCCCATCCGCTGCATCCATCGGGGTGAACGCTTCTTCTCTCCCGCCAGAAAATCGATCGTTGCGCCGGCGCAGAGCGCCACGCGGGCCGCGATCTGCTCGTGAAAGCGGCTCACCCACAGCTCTTGCTTGGGGGCCCCCAAGCCGATCACGAGCACGTCGGGCCGGGCGGCGGCGATGGCGGCCAGGATCCGCTGATTCTCGGCCTCGTCATGCTCGAAACCCAGCGGAGGGCAGTAGGTCCCCACGCACTTCACCAGCGGCCAGCGCTCATGAACGTTTGCCGCGGCGCGTTCGGCGACTCCCGGCCCAGCACCAAGCAGGAACAACCTTAACGGTTGCCCCCCGCGTTGTTGCGCTGCGCTAAACAGATGGGGCACCAGATCGCTGCCCGCGACCCGTTCTGGCAACGGCTTGCCCAGCAGACGCGAGGCCGCGATCAGCGGCGCACCATCGGCAACCACCAGCGCTGCCTTTTCGTAGGCCCCTCTTAAATCGGCTCGATGGTGGTGCATCACCACGTGATCGACATTGGGCGTTACGACGTAGCGGCACGACGTTTGGTCGGTTCGGCACCAATCGAGTAGCTGCTCTGCCGCGGCACCCAGCGTCAGCTGATGGATCGCCATGCCGAACAGGCGAACGCGCTCGGCGGGAGCCTCGGCGGCCGATGAGATCAATTCTGCCGAGTCAATCGGTTGCGGCGCGATCGCGACCGCTGGCTCTAGAGCGAGCGGATCCATCTCCGAGGGCAGAGTGAGCAGTGAGAGCGGCATGCCTGATCGTGTTTAAGGGTGAGGACGGATTATCAAACTAGGCACTAGCGGTGCCGGCGCAACTTGAGAGGGAGGGCTGCAAGCGGGCGGGGCTTGAATCGGTCAGGCGGCGCGGAGCCGTGTGATTCACGAGGCAGCCCACTCCCGCCCCGCCGACGAGCATCAAGAGCCACTGGTCGCTATGGACCAAGGTCAAGTCGTGGAACAAGGCCGAGGGAAGGTAGACCGCCAGCACGCCCAGCAGCAGCAGGCCCAACCGGCGGCAGTCCGGATCGACGGTCGGGCAGTTTGCCAGCCGCCAAGCGGCGCGGCCCAGGCCCATCAACACCGCACAGTAGGCGGCAAGGCCGAGCATGCCGGTTTCGGTCAGCAGGCCAAGAAAGGTGTTGTGGTGGTGCAGGGGGCGAAGCGATTCGAGCTCGAACGATTGGCGCCGATCTGTCAGGTAGGGCAGCTTCTGATCATAGAAACGGCCGAAGCCCACGCCGAACAACGGATAGTCGGCAAACATGCGGGCTGACACGTACGCAAACGCGGCGCGTTGTTGTACGGAGTGAGCCGAGACGTTGCCCGAGTCCTCGCGCTCCAGCCCGACGATCGCGTCCTTGCCGATGGCAAGCAGCGCGATACCGGCGATGGCGACGCCGATCATCGTCGGCTTGCGGATCCGTTGGGGCAGCTGCAAACCAACCACCAGGTAGATGGCAGCCGCGAGTCCGATCCAGGTCGAACGCGTGTAGGTGAGCAGCACGCCGAGGCACATCGCCGCTACCGCGGCGAACCAGAACAGCTTCATCCCCCGACTTGCTTGCGGGATCAGCAGCCATGCGGCGCATGCGCACACGCCCAGATAGACTCCGAGGCTTACGGAGTTGAGACCGGGTCCACGGGCTCGGCCGAAGTGCAACCCGAGTTCGGGGTTGGCGATGTACTTGGGGAAAACCAGCGACCACACCCCGGCGGTTTCGCACAAGGCGGTGAACGCCAAGTAGATCCCGAGCGAAGCCAGGGCGGTCATCATCCAGCGGGCAGCGGGACCGTCGATCGAGGCGTGACGCGCCACACCGTATAAAAACGCAGGAAACCAGAAGCTCACCAGCAGTCGGAACAGCGAAGAGGTTTCCGGCGGCACGATCGGCTCGCCGCTCGTGAGCCAGCTCAGCGTGAGCCAGCCGAGCGTGAGCCCCAGCGCCCAATCGACCGCGGTCGGCTGGGTGAGTGGTGTCTGGCGGGTAACGAGCCGCCAGGTGAAAAGGATGCCTACGCCGATCAGCATCAAGCGATCGAGGGTCAAGGGCATCGGGCCGAAGTCAGCGTGCCAGAGATCGTAGCCCAGCACATAACCAACCAGCACGACCGAGACGACCAGCTTCACGAGCGAAGCCCGGCTCGCAACCGCCAGGGCGAGCAGCGCGAACGCAATCGCGGCGATGCCGAGCGGCACGATCATGACAGGGCAGCGGGGGGGCTAAGGCGAGTGCCGTCGGCAGTCTTGCGAGTAAGAACCACGTTATTAGCAGGAGACGTTGCCGCGGGTCGTCCGTGGTGTGGGCTCGTGCCTCCCACCGTAAGAAGCACCGAGGGAGTGCGTGGGAAGAACCTATCGACGAGTCCCCGAGATCGATGCGAGCCAGTTTTCGGCATCGCTTCGGAGTGTGCTGCCAACGGTGGCCGCAGGGGGGGCGACATCAGTGCGGGCAGGTGGCACAGGGGAGCCGAAGTCGCCCGCCGCAGGCTTCGAGGCTTGTGTTGTGATGGGGCGGCGGGGCGTGCTGCCGGGGGCCACCGGCGCTTCCAGCAGGAACACGATCGCGGCACCCAGCAGCAAGCCAGCGAGGCCTCCCGTAGCGGCGATGGTGGTGCGTCCGGGGCCTGCCGGATTGACACCGGTTTCAACCGTATCGATCGCCGAGAGCAAGCTGGCCGATTCGGCACCGGCGCGATGCGCTTTGGCGTCGGCAAGCTGCTTGAGGGCCCCTTCAAGCACGCGGGTCTGGCTGTCAACGTTGGCGCTGATTTCAGCGTATCGGGAACGCTTGCTTGCCAATTCGCTGGAACGCAGCCGAAGATTCTGTAGCTGGCTGCGGAGTTCTGCTTCACGCTGAGTCGCGACGTCCAGCTCGAGCTTCACGCCGGCGATTGCCGTAGGCAGTTCGCGGCTCAACTCGTTACGAACCTGAACCTCTGCCTGGCGAGCCGCCAGCACGAAGGGGTGATCGGGGGTGCGGGCACCAGCGATTCGTGCGACATTGAGTTGTGCCTCGACAAGGCCGCTCTTCAGCCGGCGGACGCCGGGCTGGCCTGCCAGCAGGGAGTCGGGCGTGGCGGAAAGACGTGCCGGATCGGTCGCCGCCAACTCGAGTTCGTTCAGCAAGGCTTCGTTTTCACGCGAACGTTGCACGAGTGTTCGCAAATCAGCCTCGATCGCGAGGGTTCGGGCACTGAACTCGCTCTGTCCGCCGGTCGGCGAGATCAGATGACGCAGTTCAATCAGATCAGCACCCACCGAGAGCTCAAACTTGGCGAGCGATTCCAGGTGTTGTGTTAGCTGCGCCCGCGCGACCTCGACGCTCCGTCCGACTTCGGCCACCATGCTGCCGGCCCGCTGATCGCGGAGCGCTTGGAGGCGTAGGTCGAGTTCGCGGGCCGTCGATTCGACCAGCGCAATCGCCCGATCACGATTGGTGTCGAGGACACCTAGGTAGAAGATTTCGGTCTTGCCGAATTCAGCACCGCCCGGCGGAGAGAATCGCAAGCGGTCGCGGAAGTCGGCAATCGCCCGCGGAGTCGGCGTTTTGCCACGGACCTCGGTCAGGACGGCTTCTACGACGCTGCGACTGCGTGCTAGTTCCAGAAGCGTCTCTTGGACGGTCTTCATCTCGGCCAAGTCGGTGAACTTGCCCAGTCGCTGGTCGGCGTAGCCGGCGGCATCGCTGCGGATTAGCAAGCCTTGTTGGGCATGCCAGTACCGCGGCAGGATTAGCGAGGCGATTGCCGCGAGCACAAAGCCAGCGATCGCCGGCCCCACCAGCAGATTGCGGCGGCGCTGGACGAGGTCAATCAGGTCTAGGGCGGAGAGCGTCACAGGAGCGTTCGGCATCGGGCTGATAATTCCGTAGGCGAAGTGGCGGCAGCAGCGCTACGCCTCTTTCCCAGGCAACCCTAGTGCCAGATCTCCTGCACGGCAGCCGAGGGCCTTGCAAACCGCACAAATGACCGTTTTGTGGTCCGGTCGTGCCGCGCCGTCCATCTCGTCCAATGTTGCGGCCGGTCAACAACGTGGCGTATTGGCAACGTCGCTTGCATTGATCACCCCGTGACTAAGAGTTGGGGAATCCGGTGCCTTGTGTGCCTCTCATTAATGACCCCCTTATGCTCGTCCGGCGGCAACATGCCGCCGCGCCTGAGCGTTAGGCTCCGCTGCGTATGAATCCTGCTGCCCAACTTCTGATGCGCGCTTATGCCTGCATGACGGGCACGCTGCGCGGCCGGTTGGTGAATCGGCTTGCACGCAGCGGTGACGCCCCGATCTGCGGTCTGTTCTACCACCGCGTTGCTGACACCACGCCAAACGACTGGACGATCGGTGTCGAGGCCTTTCGTCGGCAGATTGATTGGCTCGCCGAGCGGTTCGATGTGGTGTCGCTCGCCGAGGCGCACCGCCGTCTTATCCAGCAAGACAGCAAGCGGCCCGCGGTTGTGATCACGTTTGATGATGGCTATGCGGATAACTGCGCCCATGCGGTCCCGATGCTGATCGACCGCGGCTTGCCATTTACGTACTTCGTGACGACCGAGAATATCCGCAACCAGTCGCCCTTTCCGCACGACAAGGCGGCAGGAGCCCCGCTCAAACCGAACACGTTGACCGAACTGCGTACGATGGCGGATCAAGGGGTCGAGATCGGCGCGCACACGCTGACGCACCCCAATCTGGGCGAGTGTCCACCACGCCAGATTCGCGAAGAAATCGTGGGCTCGATCGACCAGGTGCGGCAGTGGATTGGCCGCGATGTGCGTTCGTTTGCCTTCCCCTATGGCTTTCCGATCAACATGACCCCGCTGGGGATGCAGATCGCGCGCGAAGCCGGGATCCGCACGATCTGTTCCGCCTACGGCGCGTACAACATCCCTTCGTCCACTCGTGAGTATGAGGGTGCGCTGCATTTCCGCCGGATGCACGCCGATCCGGAGTGGTCGCGGTTTATCAACTGGATGACCTTCGATCCACGCAAGCTTCACGCCCCGGAACCGATTAACGACACGATCTGGCTCGGCGGCGAGAAACCCTACCAGCGGCTGCATGAAGCCGTAGGAGCGGGATCGTGACCAACGTCAACACAAAACGCGTCTCAAAAAGACGCGAGGGCGGATTGCGCCCCGAGACGCTCGCTTCGAGCCTGATGGTGGTGCTCGTTGTCAACGCTTTGCAACGCAGCGTCGGGCTGGGTCGATCGCTGCTCTTTGGGCGATGGCTGGAACCGGCGGAACTGGGCCATTGGGAAATGGCGCTCGGTTTTTTGATGCTGGCGGCTCCGCTGGCGGTGCTCGGGCTTCCGGGCTCGTTCGGCCGATACCTTGAGCGGTACCGTCAGCAGGGCCGGTTAGGGCTCTTTCTGCGTCGCACCGCTAGTTGGACCTTTGTCTTGGCGGCGAGTGTGCTGGCCCTCATGTCCTGGCGAAGCGACGCGATCGCCACGCTCGTCTTTGGCGACCCGCGGCAGGCGGCATTGGCGGAAGTGGTTGTGGCTTGCTTAGCGATTGTCATCACGCATCACTTTCTCGAAGCGGTCTTTGCCGGACTGAGAATGTTTCGCGTGGTTTCGGCCATGCACTTTACGCAGAGCATGATGTTTGCGCTGGTGAGCCTTGCGCTGCTGGCTTGGTGGCGCGATGCGGCGGTCAGCGTGGTGATTGGCTACGGCTTAGCCTGCCTGATATCGATACTGGGAGTTTCCCTGTGGACTTTTGCGCGGATCGAACGCCAACCCGATTCGGGCGAATGGCTAGCACACCATGAGTTTTGGCCGCCGCTGATGCGGTTTGCCATTTGGGTATGGGTTACGAATCTGCTGACGAATGTCTTTTCGATCGTTGATCGCTACATGATCCTGCACTGTGGAGGCTTTGGAGCCGAGCAAGCGCTCACGCAAGTCGGTAACTACCACTCGAGCCATATGGTTCCTGTGCTACTGGTGTCGGTCGCCAACCTGATGGTGGGAGCGATGACTCCGCATCTTAGCCACGACTGGGAGTCTGGCCGTCGCGAGGCGGTCTCTGAGCGGCTCAACTTGGGACTCAAACTGCTCTCGGTGGTGATGCTCGTTGCGGGGGTCGGAGTGTTGCTGCTTTGTCCGCTGCTATTCCATTACGTCTTCCAAGATAAATATGCCGCGGGACTGGAAGTGCTTCCTTGGACGCTGGCGGGGTGCGTATGGTTCTCGTTGCTGCTGGTTGCCCAGACCTACGTGTGGTGTGCCGAACGCTCGCGGCGGGCCGCGTTGCCCCTGCTGCTGGGCATCGCGGTCAATGTGGGGCTTAACTTAGCGCTGCTGCCGGTGTTAGGGCTGCTCGGAGCGCTCGTCGCCACCGCGCTTGCCACGCTGATGGCGCTGCTTGCCCAGCTCGAAGTCAATCGCCGCATCGGCATGCGTGTGCAACGCAACGCGGTGCTGATTTCGCTCACACCGGGGTTGCTCGTGCTGGGGGCCGCCCCCGCGGCGATCGGCGCGATTGCTCTCGTGACGCTGACGACGTCGCGCGGTTGGGTGCTGAACGCTCACGAACGCGAAGTGCTGTTGAGAACCTTGCGTGATCGGCTACCGCACCGCCGCTTGGCGGAACCGACCCCTACCTGACAACGCTGCTGCCCGCGGTGCCCAAATACTTGCCCCCTCTGATCAAGATCATGAACAGCTTCGCACCCAAGCCAGTACTGTTCGTTCAGACCAGCATGCCGGTTGGCGGGGCCGAGACCCTGCTTGTGAACCTTGTCGAGCGGCTCGACCCGCTGCGGTTTGCTCCGGAGGTGGTCTG
The DNA here is from genome assembly GCF_007859815.1 of Botrimarina hoheduenensis. Taxonomy (GTDB): domain Bacteria; phylum Planctomycetota; class Planctomycetia; order Pirellulales; family Lacipirellulaceae; genus Botrimarina; species Botrimarina hoheduenensis. The sequence goes on from NZ_SJPH01000001.1 coordinate 671,063, forward strand.
CCTGAAGGAACGGGGCCCGCTGGGCGATTACCTGGCGCAGGCCGGGTATACCGTTCACAGCGAGCTGCTCGCCAACAAGTTTGACCTTCGCGTGCTGCCACGCCTGGTACGACTGATGCGGCACCGCCGTATTGCGGCGGTCGTCACGGTAGGGGCTGGCGACAAGATGTTCTGGGGACGCTTGGCTGCGCGTTTGGCGGGCGTGCCGGTGATCGGTGCCGCGCTGCACAGCACGGGCTGGCCCGATGGCGTCGGCCGATTGAACCGTTGGCTCACGCCGATCACAGATGCGTTCATCGCGGTGGCTGAGCCGCATGGCCAGTTCTTGGTGGAGCACGAACGCTTTCCTGCCGACCGGGTACGGGTCATTCCTAACGGGGTCGATACCGAGCGCTTTCAGCCGCTAGCCGACGGTGGTCCGCTTCGCGCTGAGTTAGGGCTTGCGCCCACTACGCCGCTGGTTGGCATCCTGGCGGCGTTGCGGCCCGAGAAGAACCACGAGCTGTTCCTGGCGGCGGCAGAAAAGATTCGCCGGCGGGTAAGCGATGCCCACTTCGTCGTGATCGGCGACGGGCCCCGCCGCGAGCCGTTGGAAAAGTTTGCCGCGGACCGCGGGCTGTTCGTTCCCGAGGCCCCGGACCGCTCAGTGGTTCACTTCCTGGGCAATCGTTCGGATGTGCCCGAAGTCCTCGCGGCTTTGAATGTCTTGGCATTGACGTCGCACAACGAGGCAAGCCCGGTCTCGATTCTGGAAGCCATGAGCTGCGCGGTGCCGGTGGTTTCAACCGATGTCGGGTCGGTTAGTGCCTCGGTGATCGAAGGCGAAACCGGCTCGGTGGTCCCCCCTGGAGACGAACAGCAACTTGTAGAACGGATTGCGAGCCTCCTCGAACAGCCGCTGATCGCCAAAGAGCGGGGCAGGGCGGGTCGGCAGCGGGTCATCCGGACCGCATCGCTGGACGTGATGGTGTGTGGCTACGAAGAGCTGCTCGCCGATTGCTACGCCCGTAGAACCGGGCAGCCCTGGTCGATCGAGCAGCCCCGAGCGGCGTCTGAGCCGAGCGAGACCCCGCTGGCGGTGGTCTGAGCCGCGATCCCCGCCGGAGGCAACGTGGCGGGATCAATGCCAATGATCGCGAAACGGCGACTCGTTTCGCAGCGGTTCCCCTGGCATAATAGCGAGGTTGTGAACCTTCCTTCCTCGCTCGCCGGTCAGCTTTCCAACGCTGCCACACTCACCCTAGAGTTGGTCGTGACGGGGCTCGCGCGCTTTATGAGCGGGGCTAGTGTTCGTTGGGTCGATTGCCAGCCCGATACCTGCCAGCGGGTTTACTTTGCCAATCATACCAGCCACATCGACGTGGTCATCGTTTGGTCTGCCTTGCCGCGCGAGGTGCGCCGGCTGACGCGGCCCGTTGCGGCGAAAGACTACTGGAGCCGGGGCTGGTTCCGGCCGCGGATTGCCAAGGCGTACAACGCCATGCTGATCGACCGTCGCAGTATCAAGGTCCATCAGAGCCCGGTCGATCTCATGCTGCGCGAAATGGGCGATCGCCACTCGGTGGTGATGTTCCCCGAGGGGGGCCGGACCGATGGCCAGCGAGTCGGCGAATTCAAGAGCGGCCTCTACTATCTGTGCAAGAAGCGTCCCGAGCTGGAAGCGGTGCCCGTGTATCTGCACAATATGGGCCGCGTCTTGCCCCGTGATGAGTATCTGCCCGTGCCACTGCTTTCGAGCGTGACGTTCGGGCCCCCAATCTGGCTGGAAGCCGATGAGTCGAAAGCCGACTTTCTCAACCGGGCTCGCGAGGCGGTCTTGCGTTTGGCACCGCGCGAAGAAGACTGACCAGGGTTGAGCTTCGCGGCCGCGGGCGTGAGGATAGCCCGTCTTCCGCTGAGGACGGGCCGCCGGAGACCCGCCGACTCCCGAGAATGGGGCCCGGCTGGCAGTTGCCCCGCACTTATGATTATCTCTGCTGATTATCTCTGCATCCTGAACGCCTTCGATCCCGCTCCGCGGGTCACTAGCCTCAAGCCTGCTCACTATGGCTCAAGAGAATTGGGCGTTTGCCGCAATCATCGTTTGCCTGCTGGGCCTGGCGACGCTTGTCGGCCGCGTGCTCCGCGACCAAACCCAACTCGGTCTCAACCCCGCCGCGATCGACGCCTTCAAGAGCCGCGTCCGCAGCTGGTGGGTTATCTGCGCGTTGCTGACCGTCTCGTTTCTCAGTCCGACGATCACCGTAACGCTGTTCGGCCTGCTCAGCTTTTGGGCGCTGCGTGAGTTCATCACCCTCACCCCCACAAGGCTATCGGACCATCGGGCGCTGTTTTGGGTGTTCTTCTTCTTTACACCCCTGCAGTATGTGCTCGTGGGATGGGACGCCTATGAGCTCTACAGCGTTTTGATCCCGGTCTTCGGGTTCCTCTTCATTCCGATGCGGATCGCGATTGCGGGCGATCCTAAGCGGTTTCTGGAGCGTGCCTCGAAGATTCAGGCGGGGCTGCTCGTGTGCGTTTACTGTTTGAGCTATGCCCCGGCGCTGCTGTACTTGGAAGGACCGCGGACCACTTACAGCGGCAACGCCCGGTTGCTTTTCTTTCTGGTCACGCTCTCGATGCTGTCCGAGGCCGTCCAGCTTGCCTGGAGTCGGCTCTACGGCAAGCACGTGATCGCCCCGCTGATTAACCAAAGCCGCACCTGGGAAGGCTTTCTAGGATCCTCCGCAACGATCGCGTTGATTGGTGCTGCTCTACACCAGCTTGGGGCCACCCCGTTTGCCGAACTCTGGCAAGCCGCTTTTGTCTCTCTGCTGATCGCGGTCATGGGCTTTGCCGGTGCCATGACGCTCTCGGCCGTCAAGCGGGACCGCCGTGTTCAGGATTACGGCACCCTGGTGGAAGGGCACGGTGGCGTCCTCGATCGGATCGACGCCCTCTGCTTCGCGGCACCGGTCTTCTACCACGTCGCCCGACATTTCTTGTCGGCTTGACCAACGCGTTGCGGATTTCGGGGTAGGGGTTGTCTCGCGAAGGGGCAGGCCTGCTGCGCTTACCCGTCCCGGCCGTGGCTCTCAATATCGTTACAACCCGAAAATCGCCTTGTTTTCGACGATTTTGTTGAGGGCGTCGGGGACTCAGAGCAGACTCGATTAACTCTGCTTGTCTAAACACCTCGGGATCTCAACCAACACCTCCGATGACAATTCGCTATCTAGCCGCTGTACTAACAACCCTGGCATCCAGCTTTTTGGTGAGCGCCTCGGCAGGAACTATCGCCTATCCGGGGCCCGCTGTGGGACCCGGCGGGGCCTCGGGCTGGCAAGGGGCCACGGCGTGGTACCTGAGCGTTGAAGAGACCAACACCCTCGGGGGCGGGGGTGCCGCGGTCCCACTGCACAATACACCGGATGTTGCGCTCGATTCGATTGACTTCAATCCGACCGGCTTTCAAGCACGCTCCGAAACCCCCGGCACGACGAACACCACGACCCAGTTGAATTTCAACGTGGCTGCCCAGCCGGGTCGCGTTATCGAGAGCTTTCGCTTTGCGCAGGCGGGCGACACCACGATCGTCGGCGGTCCTTCGACCGATGACAACCGTACCAGCGTGGTCGCGACCCTGATGATCGAAGTGTTGGAGATCAACGGCGTTGCGCCGCCGGTCGCCATCAGTTTTCAGAAAGCGCTCACCTACAATCCTTCGGCCGGCGACTTTTTGCTCAATACCGATTCGGGTGGAGGCGTATTCTATCAGGCAAGCTGGAGCGGAATGGCTTCGATCGATGTGGCCACCGAACTGGTTCTTGCCGGTTACTCGGCTCAAGCGACTCTGGTTGCCGTTACGGTAGACACCACGCTCAGCGCCTCGACCGTGGGCGGCAACAGCGCTTTCATCAAGCTGAAGGATGCGGACGGGCTTGTCACGACCGACCTGCTCATCACGACGAACAATGTCCCCGAGCCCTCAGCGCTGGGGCTGTTGACGTTAGGTCTGCTGACGGCTGCGCGTCGGCGGGGCTGAACAGGCCCGGTGCCCGCTGTCCACTACGCAGCTTAGCGCAGCAGCGTGGGCTGGTCGGAGCGAACCGCGGCGTCGCGGACCCCCCCCTCGGCGGCTCGCGCTTCGGGAGTAACCTCGTACACCGACGGGCGGCTTGCGGAGCGGGGCCCCTGCGCCTCGGGCGTGACCTCGGTCATTGCCAGCGGTCTCGCGCCGTGCGGTCCCGGATCGGGACGGGTCGGCAGCGCAGCACTTGCGGGCACAACATTCGGATCCACTCGGGGCAGAGAGGGCGGCGCGGCGGCGATCGCTTGGGCGACGTCGGCGTCGAGCGGCAGTCGCGGACGATCCGCTTTGACCCACGCTAACCACTGCTCCTGCAGCTCGTAGAGGCTCGCGTGTCCGTACCGCCCGGCGATCGCCCGGCGCCAGTCGCCGTCGCGCAGCCCGTCGGAAAGGAACGCTAGAAACTCTTGTCTTCCGCGGCGCTCGATCAAGAACTGCGTGAGCGAGAGCCCTTGGGCGTAGAGCGGTAAAACATCTTCGGGGTACTCACGCATCGCGAACATCTCGCTGAAGCGGATCCCTTTGCCGGTCTTGAGGAAGTTCACCAGCAGCGCTTCTTGTTTGCCGATTTCTGAACGGTGTTCGACCGTTGTGCACGCTCCTTCGTCCGCCCAGCGGGGGAGCGGCTGGCGGAAATAGCTCGCGAACACCGTGTGCGTTATCTCGTGCGGCAGGACCGAGTCAATGACCCGTTCGTGGCTGCCCTGGACATGCATGTCCCAACCAAAGACCTCACCCTGGTCAAAGACGAACGTCGTCCAGCCGCCGGCTCCCAGCCGCGGATGAACGTCGGCGTTGACCTTGCACGGTTCGGTCCAAGCCGGGAGCGGCTTGCCCAACCACTCGATCGCGAGCTTTTCTCGCCAGTCCTCAGCGGCCTCGGCCAGCTCGCGGGCCAGGGCCGGCGTAGCGGCCCGGACCTCGAAGTTGGCCGTGCGATAGACGCCGCGGGCGATTGCCCCCGAGGGGGGCAAAACGAGGGCAAAGACCATCAGCGCGGCCATCCGAGCCGCACGCTTCGGGCGAGCTTCCATGCTCTGCTCCGTGTGGTTGGGGGGTCTGGTTTGACGAGCTGTCGTGCGGGGAACGCGACAACGCCGCCCGATCCTTCGGGCGTTCAGTCGCCGAGCTTAACCCCCGGGTGCCGAGCGGACCCACCCCAGTTTCGCCTCCGCTGGCAAGCAGCTCGGCCCGAAATAGTCAGCAAACCCTTCCCTCGTAGGAACGCCGCAATTACTGTCGGCACTGTTTGTGCTAGCACCCGCACGCTCCTCGCAAGTTGCTCCGTCATGTCCCGTCGCCCGTTGCACTCCCGTCGTCAGCCTCAAATCGGCCGCCATCGTTCACTTGTCAACCGATTGGAGGCGCTCGAAGACCGCCGCGTCCTTGCGGCTACCGCCATCCAGGTTTTGGCAGCCGGTCTATCGGGGACCGAAGACGTCGCCCTCGAGATCAACGGCCAAGAGGTGCGCCGTTGGGACAATGTGGGGGGCAACTTTGCCGCACGGCAGTTCCAGACGCTCAGTTACACCCATCCGACGACCGTCACGGCGAATGATGTTGCGGTCCGGTTTGTCGGTGCCGGCGCGGGAGCAACCGACCTGCGTGTTGATGGCGTGACCGTGGGTGGTGTGAAGTACGAGTCGGAATCGACCCGCACCTGGAGCACCGGCGGCTGGAACAGCAGCCTGGGTGCCATCGCGCCCGAGTACGGATCGGGCGGACTAACCGACGAGGTGCTTTTCTCCCGTCCCGGTGCGTTCTACTACTCCGCTTCGGCGGGATCGACCGTTCAGGTGCGTGCCGCCGGCAAGACGAACACCGAACGCTTCGAGCTCTACATCAAAGACCAGTTGGTCTACAGCGCGTCGAACATCGGCGGCGACTACGACGCCCGAGAGTTCTGGACCTACACCTACCAGCATGCCAGCAAGGTGGATCCCCAGGACGTTCGCGTTGCCTTTACCAATGACGGATCCGCAGCGGGGCAAGATCGTAATCTGCGCATCGATTCGATCGTGATCGATAACCGGCGCTACGAATCTGAGTCGGCGGCCACCTTCAGCACCGGCACGTGGGTCGCGGGCGTCGTTGAGCCCAGCTTTCCTCAGCGAGAGTTCTTGCACAGCAACGGCTACTTCGCGTACTCGGCCATCGGCGAAGACAACACCTCTTCAGTCGGATCACAGCTGATCGTGTGGGCTGCCGGCGACACGGGGGAAGAGACGATCAATCTGGAACTGGCCGGCCGCACGGCCCGCAGCTTGCCGAACCTGGGAGGCGACTACGACGCTCGTCAGTTTATCCCCTACGGCGTCGCCCATCCGCAATCGCTCAATCTCGCCGATGTCCGTATTCGTTTTGTGAACGATGGCGTCTCGGCCGCCGGGGATCGCAACGTCCGGATCGATGCCATCAAGCTGAACGGTGTCCGTACTGAAGCGGAAGACATCACGACCTATTCGACCGGCACTTGGCGTCCGGGCTTCAGCGTCCAGCCGGGCTACACGCAGGAAGAACGCCTCCACGCGAACGGCTACTTCCAGTTCGGCGATGACCCGTCACGCGCCGGATTGTTGGGGCTTGGTTCGGCACAGTACTCGGTGAGCGAGACGGCCGGTTTTGTGGACGTCGATTTTGTCCGAACGGGGGGATCGCGCGGTGCGGTCTCGATCGACTACACCACGGTCAACGGCGTGGCCATCGGCGGACAAGACTTTGTCGCGACGAGCGGCACGCTGATCTTCGCCGAAGGCCAGACAAGCCGGACCGTTCGCATCAGCATTATCAACGATACCTCGGCCGAAGGGACGCACGCGTTCAACGTGGCGGCCGACCGCGTGCTGGGCGGCGCGTTTCTGGCCGAGCCCCGCACCGCGACGGTCTCGATCTTTGACGACGAAGCCCCCGGTGCTGGCACCGGCAACGGCCTGAAGGGCGAGTACTTTGCTGGCGTGGATCTGGTGAACCTCGTCAATACCCGCACCGACGCCACGGTTAACTACAACTGGGGTAATGGATCACCCGGCGGGGGCGTTGGCGCCGACAACTTCTCGGTCCGCTGGACCGGGCAGGTGCAACCGCTCTATTCCGAGACCTACACGTTCCGCGCGACCACCGACGATGGCGTGCGCCTCTGGGTCAATGGAACGCTGATCATTAACGACTGGATCGATCGGTCCTCCAATCCCAGCTTCGGCACGATTGCGCTCCAGGCCGGGCAGCGCTACGACATCCGCATGGAGTACTACGAGCGCGGCGGTCAGGCGTCGGCGCAGCTGGGGTGGTCGAGCACAAGCCAACCCTTCCAGGTGGTTCCCACCACGCAGCTCTACAGCGAACCGGTTGTTTCCGATAACGGGCAGTTTGTCGCGCAGACCGTGATCAGTGGGCTCAACCAGCCGACGGCGATCGAGTTTGTCCGCGTCGGCACGCAGCAGTACATGTTTATTCTGCAGAAGGATGGCCAGATTCGCTTGGCGATCGACGGTGTGCTCCAGGCGAGCGCTTTTCTGGACTACCGCACTCAGGTGAACAACGTCCGCGACCGCGGCGCGTTGGGCTTGGAAGTGCATCCCAACTTCCCCGCGACGCCCTACGTTTATCTGCTGTACACCTACGACCCCCCCGAGACACAAGGTGCCGGCGGCTTGGCGGCACCCGATCAGGCGGGCAACCGCGGCTCGCGGCTGACACGCGTCACCGCGGACGTCAACAACGGTTACCGCACTGCCGTTCCCGGCAGCGATGTTGTGTTGCTGGGTAAGAACAGCACCTGGCAGTACATCAGTTCCCCCGATCGGGACAGCACGAGCGACATCAATTTGCCCCCTTCCGGCCTGCTGCCCAACGGTCAGTTTGTCGAGGACATCCTCATCACCGATAGCCAGTCGCACTCCATCGGTGCCCTGGCGTTTGCACCCGACGGCTCGCTCTATGTGTCAAACGGCGACGGCACGAGCTACGGTCGGGTCGATCCCCGGACGGTGCGGGTGCAGAGTCTCGATAGCCTGTCGGGCAAGATCCTGCGTATCGATCCGATCACGGGTAACGGCTACACGGACAACCCTTTTTACTCGGGCGACGTGACCGATGACCGCTCGAAGGTGTTCAATGTTGGCCTGCGCAATCCATTCCGCATCGCGGTGAACCCCGCCAACGGGCTGCCCTACATAGGTGACGTAGGTTGGACCGCTTGGGAAGAGATCAACGCCGGCCGGGGACTCAATTTCGGGTGGCCCTTCTACGAAGGGGGAGTCGCTACGGGCGGCGAGGGGGTCAATAACGTCAATCTCCAAACCGGCGGCTATCGCGATCTGCCCGACGCCCAGACCTTCTACAGCGTTGGGGGCGACACGATCTCGACTCCTCCCGTGTGGAGCCGTTCGCACTCGGCCGGTGGCGTGGCAATCGTCATGGGCGATTTCTATGCGGGAACGGTCTACCCGGCCGAGTACCAGGGAACCGCCTTCTTCACGGACTACGGAGCGCCGGATATTCGCGCGCTGAAGCTCAACGCCAGCGGGCAAGGGCAGCAGACGCTGTTCGTCATGGGATCGGTCGGCACGGTGATCGAGATGACCATGGGGCCCGATGGGCGGATGTACTACGTTGATATCGGCGGACAGATCGGACGGATCGACTACGTGCCTGCGCCGGCGTTCGCGACCTACGAGCCAGAGCTGGAGACATCTCCGGCAGAGTTCTCAGAGTTTAACGCCTCTTACGCCGCTGCGGGTCCCATCGTAACCGAACCGATTTCCCAGACGCCCACGGCACGCGAGCCGCTTTTCGCAGCGTGGGATACACCTACACCAACGCTCGGAGCCTCGTTCTTCGGGGCACCGTTGTTTGCCACTTCGGTCTTGCTAAGCGAGAACGAAACGGCGGTTGCCGAGGCGAGCAGCGTCTCGCATCCCGCGGTTGTGCCGAGCTTGGCGTTGATGACGACCGCCGCGGCGAGCACCAGCTTGATCGCCGCCGATGAGACCGCTCTGGTCTCGCCGCCGCTAAACCCCAGCGCAGCCGATGCCGCCTTGGAAATGCTGCTGATCGAAGCGAAGAATCACGAAGCGAAAAACGAACTCACGCCGCACGAACCAAAGAGTGAATCCTCTCCTGTTGAGGTCGCCTCTGCCGCAGCGGAGGGGTCGCAGACCGAACGGTCGGCGCGACAGAATCGGTTCCGAAAGCAACTTGTCAGTCGGCTTCAATCGCGGTCGTAGCGGAAGCCGCCCAGCGTTTCCAGCACGCTCGCCACGGCCTGAGTCCCCTGGGAGCCGTGTCCTTGGGATGCCGCGGCGCGAAACAGCGCTTCGATAAGCCCGGTAATCGGCATCGGTAGCTTCAGATCGGCGGCGGCACCGGACACCAGCCGAAGGTCTTTGAGCAGCAGATCGATCATGAATCCTGGCGCGTGATCGCCCCGAGCGACCTTGGGGCCAAGCTGCTCGAGCTGCCAAGACTGTGCGGCTCCGCCGGCGAGCACGCCGACGACCTGCTGCAAGTCGAGCCCGCTCCGTTTGGCCAATGCCAGGGCTTCGCAGACACCGACGAGCGTCGCGACGACGGCCGCTTGGTTGCATGCTTTGCAGGCCTGGCCGCTGCCAGCGGGACCCAGGTGCGCGATCTTCTTACCGACCATTTCCAGTAGCGGACGCACCCTTTCCAGCGCTGCCGCGTCGCCGCCGCACATGATCGAGAGTGTCCCCTCACGGGCACCCACGTCGCCGCCCGACACGGGGGCGTCGCACAGCGTTACGCCCCGTTCGGCAAGCTGCGCCGCGAGCGCTCGGGTGCCGACCGGACAGATGGTCGAGTGATCTACGACAACGAGGCCTGCCAGCTGTTCGGCCGGGGCAGACAGCACGCCCGCTTCGCCACAGAGCACACGCTCCACGTCGGGTGTGTCGGGCAGGTTAAGGAACACGACCTCACAACCAGCGGCGATAAGCTGGGCCGGCGTATCGACGACGGTTGCCCCGTCTGGCACCAAGGCTTCTGCCTTGCTCCGGGTGCGGTTGCATGCGGTCACGCGGACCCCACCGCGCAGCAGATTGCGTGCCATCGCGGCACCCATGATCCCCACGCCCACGTAGCCGACGTGGGTTCCCGGGCCGGCAAGTGCGATCGAGTGAGTGCTTTTCATGCGCCGCAGACTAGGCGACGCCTTGGAGACGCTCAAGGTACTCGGTGAGATGGTGCAGCGAGGGGAGCTGCTGATCGACCACGTTGGCAATGCACAATCCGGCAGACTCGATGGCACCCCCACCGATGACAACCAGCGTCTCCGGGGAGCGTTCACGCAGGGGCTTGATCAGCTCGGCCGTGAGTTGCTCAGCAAAGTCGCCGGGCGACTCAAGGTGCGTCACGCTAACACAGAGAAGGCCGGGTCGATGCGCCACCGCGGCGGCGAGGATCTCCTCGAGCGGCAAACCACTTCCGGCAGGCATTACCCGCCAGCCGCTGGAAATCAGCGTGAGCTCGACCAATCGGAGGGGTACCTCCGCAAAGTCTTGCAGCGGTGTCGCGACGATGGCCAGCGGCCGTTCGTCGTCCGTGTCGTCCAGCCAGCGGCGTATCTCGTGCAAGATCGCCATCATCACTTGGCAGGCTCGTCGTTCCTGGTAGACAGCCACGGTGCCCGCCTCCCAGCCATCGCCGATGCGGCGGAGCACGGGGCCGATCAACTGATCGCCGAGCCGCGCAATCGACTCGCCGGCTTGATAAAAGCCGAGCACGAGGTTGCGACACTCCTCTTCGCGGCCCGCCACGAGCTCCTCGTGCAGCAGATCACGCGCCGCCGAGAGGGGTTTGGCAAAGCCCGACGCCACCAGGCCGATTACCTCGGGGTGGGCGACCGGGTGGCCGGTCTCGCGCACGAACTGCGCGACGCTGGGCAGCAACACCTTGCGGTGGCCGCCCGCTGTCTTCGAGGCCTCCAGCCGGCCCGAATCAACCCATCTTTTGACCGACGACTCGCTCACGCCCAAAGCGAACGCGATCTGCTTCGGAGAGAATGTCGCGATGGGCATATCAGAGCTGCAGTTCGCAAGGGTTCCGTGCCTGAGACATCCCTTTCGCGTGACACGAAGAAACACAATAAGGATAATCGGCTTTCCCCACGGGAACGGATCAAGCCGCCGCGACCCTTGCCGGATGCGCCGATTATAGCGAACCTCATGGTCTGCCAGGGGATCAACCGCTAGAGGAATCGCGAGAAATCGGGCTGATGGCCAATTGTGACGAGGGCTACTTGTGCGAAGTATGCGGTGACGATGTCGGAGCCATTACCGACTCCGACCTCTATCTTCGTTATGTGATTGGTCTGCTCGACCCGGAGGTGTTGCACACCACCCGCGAGCGACACCTGCGCTGCAACCCGGCCCTTGCGCAGTACGTGGTGGACGAGCGGTTTGCAGCAGTCGTCTGCGAGGGCGCGTTCGACAAGCGCACGCTCGACCCGGCGTTTGTACGCGAGCGCGAAGCGCTCGTGACACGCGGCTGGTGCCGGTTGCGGGAGCTTGCCAAGGCGCAGGAGCTGCCGATTACGGAGTATCCGCTGCCCGAGGTGGTCGAGCGAATGCGGCGCGAAGCCGGGCGATAACGCGCTGGCGTAAGTGGTGCAAATCAGACACGCCAGTAGATTCCACGCCGGTCAAGTCGCCAGGCGATCGCGGCCCATCCCACGATCCACAATAGCGCCCAGCCAAGGCTCGCCGCTGCTGGCGAACCGGTCAGCGTGCCTAGCCACGCCTGAACGCCGGCGGCGATCGAGTCGCTTCCTCCGTCCGGTAGCGGTACAAGCCACTTGGCGAAGATCAGCTTGAAAGACAGTTCGGCACCCACATACACCGCGAGTGCGTTCCTGCCCATCGCTTGAAGCCACGCCGTGCCGGGCAGGCCCCCGATGTCGATCGACGCGTGGCAGCCGGCGAGCAGCAGGGTCGCGCTTCCCGCCGCGAGCAAACAGTAGGCTGGAGTGAAGAACCATTTGCTGTAGGGCGCGGTGGCCGTGCCCCATAAGCCACCCCCTTCAGGCTGGTAGCCCCACTGCAATAGGACCGCAATCAGCAGCAGCGACAAGCCCAGCGCTGCCAGCCGAGCAGCCGGCAGGTAGCGTGCTTCGCGACCCAGGCTTGCGGGCAACGGAACGGGGGGGACTAAACACTCGGTTGCCAGACCTCCCAGCACCGCGATGGTCGCCAGTGGCAAAAATTGATCGGCCATGCCGATCCAGCCGATGAGCAGGCTGCTGAGGGTTGCGACGGGGACGTAGTCACCGTGAAGCAGTTGGCCGATTGCGTCGAAGTGGGCCCAAGTGCCGGGGCCTGTCGGCGCGCCCGCGGGCGGACGGGGCGTGACGATCTGACTGACCCACTCCCAGGGCAACAGCAAGGTGGCCCATTTTGCCAAGAGTGTCGCCACGACGAAGGCGATTTTTCCGGCGCGCGGCAGCAGCCACACCGCCACCGTCACCACATACGCGACACCGATCAGTTGGAGGATGTTCCATTCGAACAGACTCCGCCATGTGATCGGCCGCGTTGTCGCGTAGGAAGCGATTGTCAGCAGCACGCCCCACAGGTAGATCTTCGCGCCGCGAAGCGTTGCCCCCCTCAGCATTGCCGCCGCCGAGCAACCTCGCCCGCGACCGCTCCGCACCGAAAGCGGCACGGCGGCACCCATCATGAATACGAACCAGGGAAACACCAGGTCGGTCAGCGTGGCACCTTGCTCGGGAGCATTCCACGGCACGTGAAACAACTGGGCCGGAAGCGCCGCCGCGTTCCAGGTCATGTTCACGAGCAGCATCAGCGCGATCACAAGCCCACGCATCGTGTCGAGCGAAGCAAGCCGGGGGGGACGCGCGGCGGCGGCGACGGAATCGACCATGCTTCGCATCGTGACCTTTTGGCTTGAAAGCCGCAATCGGGCCTCCGGCATCCGATCCAAGTTCTCTCAAGACGCGAGGGGTGTGGTGAGACTCGTCTATCGGCGAGCCCCATTCTGCTCAACAATTGTCCGCATGACCGACCACCACGAGCCCTCTCCGACCATCTTGTTATCCACACCGCCACGCGGGCCGCTGCCCTTACCCGAGACAGAACCCCGCCGCGCAGCCGAGCCATTGCCGCCGCTGCTGCAAGACTCTTCTTTTTGGGGCATGTCGGTCACCCAGTTTCTTGGTGCCTTTAACGACAATCTTTTCAAGCAGCTGTTGCTGCTCTTAGCCACGCCTTCGGCAGTGATGATCGCCGCCGCGCAGGCCCGGGGTGAGCAGGTCCCCGATCGCCAAGCCGAGGCGATGATTGTTTTTGCCGCGGCTTTCCTGCTGTTCTCTGGCATCGCGGGTTGGTTGGCTGACCGAATGAGCAAACGCACGCTCATCGGCTACGCCAAGGTTGCCGAGATCGGTGTCATGCTGCTCGGAATGGTGGGCTTTTATTATTACGACGTGATCGGTTTGCCTGGCATGTTCGCGGTGCTGTTTCTGATGGGGCTTCAGAGCACGTTCTTCGGCCCGCCCAAGTACGGCATCCTGCCGGAGATGATCCACGAGCGTGATCTCCCGCAGGCGAACGGTATCTTCTTGATGTTCACCTTTGTGGCCATCATCTTCGGAACCGTCCTGGCGGGCATGGCAAAGGAGCTGAGCGACGCGGGCGGTGCCGTTTGGATGGTGTCGGGCGTGTGTGTGCTGATCGCGGTTGTCGGCACGTTGACGAGTTTGCTTGTCAGGCCTGTGTCGGCAGCGAATCCGGGCTGCCCGCTCCGCTGGACCGATTTCTTCGTGCCGCCCGAGTCGATACGGCTGGTGCGAGCCGACCGCGAGTTGCTGCTGGCCCTCGTCGTGACCAGCAGCTTCTGGCTGCTGGGTAGCATCGTTCAGCAAGCGGTGAACGCGCTGGGGAAGTCACAGCTAGGGCTTGATGATGGCAACACGAGCATCCTCGCGGCGATGCTCGGCGTGGGGATCCCCGTTGGCTGCCTGATCGGCGGCAAGCTTTCTGCCGGACGCATCAATCCGCGTGTCGTCACCGCGGGAGCCGTCGGGATCGTCGTTTGCCTCTCTCTCTTGAGTCTGCGTGGCGGGCCCAATGATCACCTGCTGGGTTTCTACGGCAGTATTCCTGTCCTGATCGGTGCCGGGATAAGCACAGGAATCTTTATCGTGCCAATCCAGGTGGCGGTTCAAGCGCTGCCCCCGGCCAACGAAAAGGGCCGCATGATCGCCCTGATGAACCAGTGCAACTGGGTTGGCATCATCTTTGGAGCGTTGCTCTACAAAGCGACACTGTGGGGCGTCGAAGCGCTCGATCAGCCGCGCAACACCGCTTTCGCTGTGGGGGCGCTGGTCATGTTGCCCATCGCGATCTTCTATCAGCCCAAAGAAAGAGCGCTGGGCGATTAGAACGCGCTCCAGATAGCCGGAGCGTCATTCTCGCCGTAACGATCGCGATGCTTGATCGCTGCTAACGCGATAGGGCCGTATGACCGCACTACGCTTCCAAGAACGAACAGACGTAGTCGGTAAGCTCGCGTGCGTTGATCTTAAAGCGGGATCCGCCGGGCACGTTGAACGAGTCGCCCTCGCCATATTCCTGCCAGTCGGTTTCGCCCGCGAGTTGAACGGTCACCCGACCCGCGGTGATCTCCATCAGTTCGGGCTTATCGGTGCCAAACTCATACTCGCCTGGCTGGAGCATACCCAGGGTTTTCGTCGATCCGTCAGCAAACTTGAGCGTGCGGCTGGTGACCTTACCGTCGAAGTAGACATTCGCGCGAGCAACCACCGTGACGTTGCTGAATTCAGTTGACATGATGCCGCAACAGGAGAGTGGAAAACGCTGATTCAAGAACGATCCGATCCCGCACGGGACCGAAGTAGGCAGCTTGCCCGCTACCCTTCTGCTCGGGGTACGACGATCAGCCTTTGCTGGCAGATTCGCCCGACTCGTCGGTGGGCTCGGGGTTCTGAGCGTCGTCGCCTTTGACGGTTGCCTCGCCGTACTCCTCTTCTAGGGCGGCTAGCGCGGCGTCGGCATCGAAGGTCGCCTCGTCGACGGCGATCGTTGCGATCTTCGCGTCGGCGTCGGCCTTGGCGTCTAGCACTCCGGTGGTTCCCTTCAGTACGCGGCAGACTCCCGCTGCGCACGCGCTGCAGTGCATCCCCGGAACCTCAAACTCAACGGTCGGGGCTCCGGCCACGTTGAAGACAGCCGGTGTCACGTCGATGTTGGTTGAGACTCGGTCGGCGGGCGGTGTTTTAGCAACGGGTGCCTCACTGCACCCAACAACGAGAGAGACCAACAGCAGCGACGCTGCCAGCAGCGTCGCGGGGGGTACGGTGCGCATGGGACTTGTTCTCTAAAGGATAGGCGTTGGTTTAGACGGGGAACTCCTGCGATCAGTCCGCGCTCGGTGCCGAGAGTTCCACGAGCTTGCCCTGTGGCAGTTCATCGGCCATCTTGCGGATGTCCTGCGTGATCTTCATCGAGCAGTACTTGGGCCCGCACATGCTGCAGAAGTGAGCGCTCTTGAATGTATCTTGGGGCAGCGTTTCGTCGTGGTAGCGACGCGCGGTCTCGGGATCGAGTGCCAGCCGGAACTGTTCGTTCCAATCGAATTCAAAACGGGCTTTTGATAGCGCGTCGTCCCGATCTTGGGCACCGGGCCGTTTGCGCGCCACGTCGGCAGAGTGGGCGGCGATCTTGTACGCGATCATGCCCTGCTTGACGTCCTCGGGCTCGGGGAGGCCGAGATGCTCTTTCGGCGTGACGTAGCAGAGCATGGCCGCACCATGCCAACCGGCCAGGGCCGCGCCAATGCCGCTGGTGATGTGGTCGTAGCCCGGCGCGATGTCGGTCACGAGGGGGCCCAGCACATAAAAGGGGGCTCCGTCGCAGACCTCTGCTTGGCGCTCCATGTTCATCTGTATCTGGTCCATTGGAACGTGGCCCGGACCTTCCACCATCACCTGCGTGCCCCGCTCGCGCCCGCGCTTGGTGAGCTCGCCCAGCACATCAAGTTCCGCGAACTGCGCCGTATCGCTCGCGTCGGCAATCGAGCCCGGCCGCAAACCATCGCCCAGGCTCCAGGTGACATCGTACTGACGCATGATATCGCACAGGTCATCGAACGCTTCGTAGAGCGGGTTCTGCTTGCGGTGTGTCATCATCCACTTGGCGATGAGCGATCCGCCACGGCTGACGATGCCCGTCACCCGGTTCATGGTGTAGGTCAGGTGCTCCAGCAGCACACCGCAGTGGATCGTCATGTAATCGACCCCTTGCTTGGCTTGATGCTCGACCATGTCCAAGAAGTGCTGCGCGGTCATGTCCTCGATATCGCCGCCCAGTTCTTCCAGCATCTGATAGATCGGCACCGTACCTATCGGCACGGGCGACGCACCGATGATCGCCTTGCGGATGCCGTCGATGTTCTTGCCGGTTGAAAGGTCCATCACCGTGTCGGCACCGAAGTGCACCGCGGTATGGAGCTTTTCAAGCTCACCGTTGATGTCGCTCGTTACGGCTGAGTTACCGATGTTGGCGTTGACTTTGCAACGCGACGCGACGCCAATGCACATCGGCTCCAGCACACCAGCCAGGTGTACCGTGTTCGCGGGAATCACCATCTGGCCGCGGGCGACCTCGTCGCGAATTGTTTCGGCGGGCAGGTTCTCGCGCTTCGCGACGTACTCCATCGCGTCGGTGATCTCACCGGCACGGGCAAACTCGAGCTGGGTAACTGGCGTCATTGTGGGCAATAGCTCCTTCAGTGCCGCGGGCGGCAGAGGTCTCAGTGATTTAGAAAGCGGGGAGACTGGCAAGCCTCCTAAACTATGGCACCAGCCGTACTTTCAGCTACCGATCCTAGCGGTCGGGGGCGTCTGGTCAAAGTGGCTTAAGCACCAACAACCGATCCCGAAACGGAGTTTTCACTCTCTCAGCCTCGACAAAGCCAGCGGGGCCGCCGAACTCGCCGGGCCGGATAATCCGTTCCACCCGCGGCTTCCGCAGCCCGACTAGGGGAGCAACCCGCCACGGCGTGGCCCGAGCCGCCTTAGGCGACAACGGATTCATTGCTGCCCGAGGTTCGACCACCTACAATAGAAAGCAAGTGGTTTGGCCCTTTTCGCCGTATTTAAGCCACTCAGCTGCCTCGACCAGGAACACGAGAAGGCCCTTGCAAACTACCTGGCGATCGACCGTTATCGCGACGCTCGGGATGCTGATTTTGTCCGTAGCGACAAGCAGCGCGGCGCTGATCGCGATTGTCGATGATGATTCGGGCGAGTTCTATTTTAAGAACACCGGCCCGGGGTCCTTCGTGCTCGACGCTTACGCAATCAACTCTCCTTTTCTGAGCCTGACGCCCGGTCCCTGGGTTTCGATTACGGGCAACTACGATTCGGCGGGCGATCAGTCGGTGTCTTCCTCGCCGTGGTTCGTTTTGTCGGCAACTTCGCAAGAGCTGGCCGAAGCGGGGAGCGTCTCGAGCGGCCTGCTCACTGCGGGAGAGGTGGTTTCTTTGGGCGATATTTACAACCCGCTCGGCACCCCCGCCCTTACCGTCCGTGCTTTTCAGGGCATTGTGGAGACGCCCGTGGCGGTGAGCTTTCGCTCGCTTCTGGGGGATTACGACGACGACTTAGACGTTGATGTCGATGACTACTTTGTGTTTACCGCCACGTTTGGGTCAACGATCGACCTGCGGGCCGACGGCAATAACGACGGCATTGTCTCCGCCGCGGACTACACCATTTGGCGCGATCGCTTCGAGCCGATGTTGGGCAGTGCGCAAGCGCGCTTGGCCCTTGCGCTAGGTATCCCCGAGCCCGCTACCGCAGCCTTGCTGCTGGTCGCGATGGCAACCGGTAAGCTCCGTTGTTGCCGTTGCCGTTGAAGCGGAAGCTTGACACCGACCAGCAGAGGCGGCATCCCCCTTCGTTAGCTGCTGGATCGCAAGCATCACAAGCCGTTTAGCCCCGGCCCTTGTGCGGGGCTTGGCAGCGGCTTGGTGAATTTCAGGCGGGCGGTTTTGGGAGCGGCGTTGACGGCTTGGTAGAACTCGTCGGGGGTGCTGACCCGATTCCCATCGACATGGCTGATGTACACATAGGGTCGGACTCCTAAGCTCCACGAAACGCTGCCCGGCTCCACCTCCGAAACCACCACGCAGCCCTCGGGATCGAGGTGTCCGTTGAGAACGCGATCCGACAGCGTTGCTGCCGGCACGGCTGTCGGATAATCCACCCGCAATCCCTGCCACTGCGGCCGCTGACTGGTGACGATCTTCGGCCCTTCGACATAGGCCTTGCCCAATCGCACCGTGGTTTGCGACTGCTGAGGCCCGCGGAGATACTTAACAACCACATCTTCGCCCGGCCCGAACGCGGCGACCGCCAGCTGCAAGCTATAAGCATCGGTGACTGGCTTGCCGCCGACGCTCGTCACAATGTCGCCATTGAGCAACCCCGAGCGGCCTGCCGGCCCCGGGCCGTAGACTTCGCTCACCGTAACTCCCCGGTCTTTGGTGAGCGCCCGCGGATCGATCCCAAACCGGATTCCCAACAGGCCGTACTCAGGTTCTTTCCCCTCGCTGAGCAGCTGGACGGTGCGGCGGAGAGGCTTGTTCAGCGGGATCGCGTAGCCCGCAGGTTGCTCGTGCCCAGCAATCATCGAGGTGGTGGTGAGTATCCCGACGAGCTCTCCTTCAAAGGTCACGAGGGCTCCACCGGCCGCGTTCCAGCCCAGCTGAGCATCGGTCTGAATCAAGGCACCGAAGTGGCTGAGAGTTGTTCGGGGGGTGTCCAGCTCTTCGGTGTCGTCGGCCAGCAGATCTTCCCCCGCCGGGGCACGGCGGGCGGTGTTGGCGATAATGCCCCAACTCGCGGTCGGTTGGCCATCGCTCGCGATCGAAAAGGGATTGCCGATAGCGATCACGAAGCGCCCTTTGCGCAGCTTCTCGGCCTGCCCCAACGGCAAGGCGGGCAGTTCAAAACGCTGGCCGCGTTCCGGCTCAACCCGCAGAACCGCCAGACTGCTTCGGGGGTCGGCACCAATGACCATCGCCGGCAAAACCTGCCCCTCGACCGTCGTGATGGTGTGGGCGTCGGAGACGCCGATCGCTTGGTACTGAGTCAGCACGAGGTCTGGCCCGATAACCACGCCCGCTCCATGGCCGATCGCGGCGATACTCCCGATTAAACGCAAGTCGGCGAACGGATCTTGCCGATCGGCCAGCGCCGGGCCGATCGCGTTGAGTTGAGCGGCGAGCCCTGGCCGCGGACGTTGCTGCGGGTAACGGGTGATCGCCACGACCGAGCGCTCGGTGGCGGCGATCGTCTGGATTAGCTCGTCTTGTAAGGCAGCCAGTACGGCGGCTTTGGCGGAAGGCGCGTCGGCCGCTTGGGCGACCGCTTGCGACATCCAAGCCAGAGACAGCGCTCCGACAAGCGCGACTTGGACCGCCGCGGCCGCTGCGCCATGCGATCGCACGGCGCTCTGGCACCGCTTAGCAGCAACACGGCCTCGCACGGCAGCAGCGCCGTCGTGCGAGGCAGCAACGCTAACTTGGTGGTTCGAGGCACTCGGAACCAAACCAAGCTGATTCAAGGCAAGTTTTGCCGCGGCGTCTTCCATCGGGCAGTCGTGTAAGGGGTTCAGATCTCGTCCTCGAGCGGCTCGTCGTCTTCTTCGGTCGGCTTCGTCGTCGCAAGCAGGTCATCGAAGCCGCCGATGGCGAGGAGCTTATCTTTGATCTCGTCGGCCACGTCTTTGGATTCTTTGAGGAACACCCGGGCCTTTTCTTTGCCCTGACCGAGCTGCATCTCTCCGTAGCGGAACCACGCCCCGGTGCGCGAGACGATTTTCTTCTCGATGCCGAGGTCTAAGAGGTCGCCCTCGTAGCTGATGCCGTCTTTGTGCATCATATCGAACTCGGCGACACGGAAGGGGGGGGCCACCTTGTTCTTGACGACTTTCGCGCGAACGCGTTGGCCCACTACTTCTTCTCCGTCCTTCAACTGGCCGATGCGACGGACGTCGATCCGGCACGAGCAGTAGAACTTCAGGGCCCGGCCGCCGGGGGTGGTCTCCGGGCTGCCGAACATCACGCCGATCTTCTCACGGATCTGGTTGATGAAGATCACCGAGGTCTTGCTCTTGGCGATCGCGCCGGTGAGCTTGCGCATCGATTGGCTCATGAGGCGCGCCTGCAAGCCCACGTGGGAGTCGCCGATGTCGCCGTCTAGCTCCTTCTTCGGCACGAGCGCCGCGACCGAGTCCACAACGATAATGTCCACCGCGTTGCTCTTCACGAGCATCTCGGTGATGTGCATGGCCTCTTCGCCGTGGCTGGGCTGGCTCACCAGGAGCGTTTCGAGATCGACCCCCAGCTTCTTGGCCCAGCTCGGGTCGAGGGCGTGCTCGGCGTCGATGAACGCGGCGATGCCGCCGTTGCGCTGCGCTTCGGCCACCACGTGCAGGGCGAGGGTGGTCTTGCCGCTCGATTCGGGGCCAAAGATCTCGATGATCCGTCCCTTGGGAATCCCCTGCCCGCCGAGGGCCAGATCCAGCGACAGGCTGGTGGTCGAGATCCCCTCGATCCGCCGATCCGCCTCGCTCCCCAGGGGCATGATCGCCCCTTCGCCAAACTGCTTTTCGATGGCCGCCACGGTGTGCCGAAGGTCGTCGCTGCCTTCAAGCATCGTTTCGATCGCGGAGCTGGGCTTGCTGGCTTTGCTCTTCTTTGCAGAACTCTTCTTGGCCATTTGGGTAGCGGGGGCGGTGCGCCCATTGGGGGAAGCGGTGGAGACCATCTCGCGGTTCCTCGGTTATCGGAGCGGGGGCCGGCCAGTGCAAGCGGCGGCGATGGGTACTGTACGCAAGAACACTCTATCGGTGTTCGGGTGTTCACGCAACAGTTTTTCCCCAAATTCTCCGCCGCCACCGCACAAACGCCGGCTGATCGGCAGCCGATCACGCCAAACGACACTGCGCCAGCGGATAGTACTCGGGCCCTGCCGAGCTGAGTTCGCTCGCAAACACCGTCAGACGGCGCACTCGGGTGACTCCCGCGTCGTAGTCGGCCAGCCCCGTCAATGTGGCGGGCAAGTGCGGAGAGATGCCGCCCCCCCGACTCAGCCGCGCTAGCGTCAGATGGGGCACAAATTGCGACCGCTCGCGGCTGGTTTGCAGGTGGCCGACGTCCGCCAGCAGGTCGTCGTGCAAGCGGTGCAAGATGTCGGCTCCCTCGGTCACGCCAAGCCACAGTGCCTTGGGAGAATGGACGTCCGGAAAGGCCCCCACGCCCGACAGCCGTAGCGTGAAGCGGGGCGTTGCCGCCGCCGTCCACTCAGTGTGCTTGCAGGCATCTACCACTTCGCGATCGTCGAGGTCGCCGAGAAAGAGCAGTGTCAGGTGCAGCTGTTCTTCTTCAACCCACCGCGCTCGTGGTGCCAGCGGTCGCAGCCGATCGATGAGCGCCAGCGCGCGCGAAGTCTGATCTTGCTCCGTTTCGATGGCGATAAAGGTGCGCGTCTTGCTCATTCGTATTCCCTCTCGGCGAGCGGCTGGCGCGGGGTTAGGTGCCGATTCTTGCTTCGCGGCGGCAACGTTCGCAGTTAGTCTACTTGCTGGGCAAGCGGAGACGAAACGTGGAGGGAAAGATGCGTCAAGCCTGCTGTGCGTTAGTGGTTCTGCTGCCCGGTGCCTATTCGCAGGCTTTGACGTTCGGCACCGGCGCGAACGCCTTCGACCGGCATCGATGAAGCGAGAGGTGCTAGCCCGTTTGGCTTAGTCGGGATGGCGGGCAGTGTGAGTGTGAATGAGTGGGAGTAGACGAGTCTAGACTTAACCATCACTAACCCTCTAGCATTTCGAGGTGCTCGTGGCGGCAGTCGGAACGACGCATCGCCAGCGGGGCTGTCATCTCGATTCAGCATCTCCGGCGGCTGAAATTTATCTTTATCTCAAGACTTTGTTGGCATACGACTGGTGGCGTTACCAGAGCCATCTGCGAGCCTCATGCTCTTATTCAGCTCTGTCCCTGCTTGGCTCTCGAGGCCGCCATTAACTGAATGGGGCCTGATACCGGTGCGCGAGAACTTTCCGCAGTAGTAGCACCGTCGTGTGTCAACGACTACCGCTTAGAAGGCGAGCATCTTGCGATACTGCGCTAGCCGCTCGTCGATCGCTGCGCGGGTGACGCTCGTCATGCGCTCCAGGCCAAACCCTTCCACGTTGTAGCTGGCCACCACCGTGCCGTAGGCCATCGCCGTGCGGAGCGTGGCCCCGTCGATCTTGCCCTGCTCGGTCAGGTAGCCCATGAAGCCGCCAGCAAAGCTGTCTCCCGCGCCGGTCGGATCGACCACGTCGCGCGTCGGAAAGGCGGGCAGCACGCTCGAATCGAGGCGGCCCGCTTCGTCGCGCCCGAAGTACATCGAGCCGTGCTCGCCCTTCTTGACGATCACAAACCGTGGGCCGAGGTCGAGCACCGCTTCGGCCGCAGCGACCAGGTTCTGCTGGCCGGTGAGCAGCTTGGCTTCGCCATCGTTCAGCACCAGGCCATCGAGCTGCTGCAGCAGCGCGTCGAGGTCGGGCCGGTGCTCGTTGATCCACAGGTCCATTGTGTCGGCCACAACAATGTCGCGGTGCGGTGCCTGGGCGAGCACCTTCGCCTGCACGGCCGGCACTCCGTTGGCCAAGAACACAAACCGTGCGTCTTGGAAAGCGGCGGGCACAATCGGATCGAAGTCGCCAAAAACGTTTAGCTGCACGTCGAGCGTCTCGCGATCGTTCATGTTGGGCAGATAGCGCCCGGTCCAGCGGAACGTCTTGCCCCCCGCGCGCTGCTGCAACCCGGCCGTATCGACGCCGCGCGATTGCAGCAGCTCGGTGTGCTGCGCGGGCCAGTCTTCGCCGACAACGCCCACCAGCCTTACCGGCGTGAAGAAGCTGGCCGCATACGAAAAGTGGGTTGCGGATCCGCCGAGCAGGTCGTCGCGGCGTTCTTGCGGGGTTTCAACATTGTCGATCGCAACCGAGCCGACGACGAGCAGTGACATAGCAGAGATTCTTAATTACGAGGGGGAAGAAGATCGCGTGGGGAGCCAATTCTAGCGAACGATTCGCCGCACGCTCATTGGCAGCGCCCATCGGCCCTGCCGTGCAGCAAGGCCCTGCCGTGCAGCAAAGGGGCGAGCAATCGCGAGGCGTACGCACGCTCACCCACCAACCTGTGCAGATCGTCATCGGCTGAGAGCCGATCGACAAGGGCGGGCCCGCCCAGCACGGCCGGCAAGCGAGCCCAGGCCCACTTTTCGGGGGGCACGATTCGAGGGCCAGCATGTCGCTCCGCAACGAAGCCGTCTCTTTAGCTGCTGCGGAGCTGGCTGATCACCTGACGGAGCTCTCGCAGGCTCTGGCAGGGGTGCAAACGCGGCGAAGCGGGCAACTCACGGGGAAGCTGCTGCCCCCCGATAACGACCTGCATCGAGGCGGGCGTGGCGGCCAAGAATTCCGCCAGCTCAGTGGTCTGCTGGGCGGCGTCATCAACGTTTGAGTAACTCAACCAGAACAGCTCGGGCTGGTGCTTGTTCGCCGCCGAGATCAGCGTTTCAAAGGGCAACGAGCTGCCGAGCGATGTCGCGTTCCAGCCGGCATCAACCAGCACCAGCTCCACCATGAGGGTTGCCAAACGGTAGTTATCGCCCACAGGCGTGCCGCCCATCGCCCGCAGCGATCCGGGCTCGGGGGGGGGCAAGATCGCCCGTAAGTCGTAGAGCACGCGGTTAAGGATCTCGCAGGCGCGATGCTCTTGATAGATCTCGAGGCGACCGCACTGCCAGTTGTCGCCCACCTCATACAGGACCGGTGTGATCAGCTCTTCGCAGATCCTCACCAACGTATTTCCCGCAAGAAATAGGTCAATCAGAACCCGGCGGGCCTGCTCCGGCTTTCCTTCGCTAAGAAACGAGAGGAGTGGTTCGCGCGCCTTTTCGATCGAGCGTGGGCCCGTTCCGGTCCCGACGGGGAGGCCGAGCACCTCCGGCTGAGTCAGAGGATGCTGCTGTTCCCGTAAAAATCGGAGAACCTCTCCCAGGCGGATCCGCCGATGGCCGCCGGGAGTGCGTTCGGTGCTGATCACACCCTGATCGCACCAGCGTTTGAGCGAGGATTCGCTGACGCCGATCGACGTCGCAACCTGTTTAGGGCTAAGGAGTTCCTTCATGCGTGGACTCGCAGGGCCGGCACAGTAAAGCCTTCGGACGTAAGCAGTCTCAGATCCATTTTAGGACTATAGCGCAGCGGCAACTTTTGGCGAGCTGACAGGTCGCCAAAACTATAGGGCGCTCGATTTGAACGATTTGGACGAATTTCGGTTGCCTCGGATAGCCGACACCGGTAGAAAGAGAGTGAACGATTTGAACGATTTTGAACCTCGCTCGTTCGTCCCTCGGAACACCGAGCCCTACAGGCTGGAAACAGCTGGCTCGTCATTGAAACCGGAGTTGTGAAGATGAGAACGACTTCTGCAAGCGCTTCCAGCCGTCTCGGTAGCTCCGCTAATCATTCGGATTGCCGGCGGGACGGTAGCGCGGTGAAAGCTGAGACTCTCAGCCGCAAGGTTCGCGAGATCCTCGGCACCGAGATCGCTTTTATCGCAAACGACAGCTTTGTTGGCCGTCGAGATACCCAAGAGCTGTCCGAGTTTGCCCAAGCAGTCGAGTCGGGAACCGATCCGATGAAGCGGCTCGCGGCCGGCTTGCCCGCCCATCTCGGCCGGATGTGCGCCACGCCACTGCTGACCAGCGAGCAAGAGAGCGAGCTTTTCCAGCGGATGAATTTCTGCCGCTATCGGGCGAACGCCCTCCGCTCGCGGTTGCGGATCAACGCGCCAAACGCCGAGCGGATCGTCGAGGTGGAAGACTACCTGGCGCGTGCCGAACGGATCCGCAATTACCTGGTGCAAGCCAACACGCGTCTGGTGATGTCGATCGCGCGACGCTTCGCGGACCCGCGGAACAACTTTGATGATCTGCTCAGCCAGGGTATCGCATCGCTGATGCACTCGGTGGACAAGTTTGACTATGGCCGTGGCTATCGCTTCAGCACCTACGCCACCTGCGCGGTGCGGCGTGACCTGTACCGCATGGTGATGAGTGCCAAGAAAGACCGCCAACGGTTTTCAACCGGATCCGGCGAGTACCTCGACGGCTGCGAGAGGGCGGCCGACCCGAACACCGAGCTGTCCGAGGCCGCATGGAAGCAGCTCCGTGGAGCAATCGCGCAAATGATGCAGCATCTGGACGAACGAGAGCAGTTGATCGTTGCGGCCCGGTTCGGTCTTGATGACTCGGCAAAGAAGGCTTCCTATAGCCGTCTGGGAGAGCGGCTGGGGATCTCCAAGGAACGTGTCCGGCAGCTTGCCAACCGTGCGATGGAAAAGTTGCGTGAACTGGCCCCCGAGCATCGGCTGGAAGGCCTGCTAAGCTGATCCGTCCCGATACGGGCAACCTCCCCGAGGAATTCGATGGAAGCTTCATCCCCGCCCGATCGCAAGTATGAGCGGGCGTGGATGAAACCCGTGCTGCTGGCGGCCGGGGCGTACAATTTGCTGTGGGGCTTGCTGGCAATCACCGCGCCCCTGGCGCTCTTTCGCTGGGCTCAGATGGAGCCGCCCCGCTATCCCGAGCTGTGGCAGTGCATCGGTATGATCGTCGGCGTGTATGGCGTAGGGTACGCCGTCGCCGCTTTTCATCCGCTGCGTCACTGGCCGATCGTGCTGGTGGGCCTGTTGGGAAAGGTTTTGGGGCCGCTCGGCTTTGCCGGTGCGCTGGTCGAGGGGCGTCTAC
Source organism: Botrimarina hoheduenensis (assembly GCF_007859815.1). Taxonomy (GTDB): domain Bacteria; phylum Planctomycetota; class Planctomycetia; order Pirellulales; family Lacipirellulaceae; genus Botrimarina; species Botrimarina hoheduenensis. Next base: position 696,997 of record NZ_SJPH01000001.1, read on the forward strand.
CGCTCGCCTTTGGTGCGACGATCCTCACGAACGATCTTGTCTGGTGGGTCCCGTTCGCACTCATCTTGTGGGCCGCTTTCAAGCAAGCGACCACCTTGCCCGACCTGGCTTCGCCGGGAGATGCTTTAGCGGAACTGACAAGCGACGGCGGCCAGACGCTCGCCGAGCTCTCGCGAGCCAAGCCGATTTTCGTTGTCCTGTTGCGACACGCCGGCTGCACGTTCCATCGCGAGGCGCTGACGGACTTGCAGCAAGCTGAGTCCGCGATTGAAGCCGCCGGCGCGCAACTGGCGATTGTCCACATGGGGGACGGGCCGAACGCGATTGAGGCTGCCTCGTCGCGCTACACGCTCGACGCCATCCATGTGAGCGATCCCGAGCGTCGTCTGTATCAGCAGCTCGGCCTGCCGCGCGGCGGCTTTCGGCAGCTGCTCGGCCCGGCGGTCTTTCGCCGCGGCTTTAGCGCCTGCGTGCTGCAGGGGCACGGCGTAGGAACCCTTGCGGGCGACGGCTTCCAACTCGGCGGGCTAGCGCTGGTGCGCGACGGAGCGGTGGTCTGGAAGCGTGCGCTAACGAGCGCCGCCGAACGGCCGGACTATGCCGCCGAAGCGCAGCGAGCGTGCCAGGCCTAACAAGGTTGTGGCAGAGTGGTGAACGATTCTGCGAGGCGATCTCGTTCCGACGAGAGCAACAAACGGATGTTGCGGCTACGCCGCGTCGCTTCCTACCGATCAATCCCGATCATCCGGCGCTGCGCCATGCACAAACAGGATGCCACCACAATCATCAGAGCGCTCGCGGGCTCAGGGACGGCTGCGAGGATTTGGTAGGTGGTTCCCGAGGCGCTCGTGAAGTCGGTCGTTGACAGAAGCATTCCCGCCGCATCGCGGGCCTCAATGCCGATTAACTCCACCGTATTGCCGAATTGGGCCGCTGCGCTTGCGAAGCCGCCATCACCGAGGAACTCGGTATCGGCATTAAAGCCCGTGAGCAGCTCAAGCACAAAAGGTTGATTGGCCGCACCGACGAAGGAGTTCGAGACCAGCGTGATATCGATGGGACCCGGCTCGCCGAAGAACCACCGTTGGGGTGGTGCCATGCCGTGTGTCAATTCGATCGAGGCGAAGGCGTTGTAATCGGTGATGGTGCCTGTCACCCGGATGATGTATTTCGAGTTGTAGCCGACTGCCGTCCCGCCGTACTGAAGCGTGTCTTCAAAGCGGGCGATCGACTGCACCGCATAGGCTGTCGGAACGTCCCCCGTGCCGTTGTCGTAGTTGTAGTCGGGGTCGAAATACGTGTTATCCACCATCCCTTGCACGCTGGTGCGGAGGAACAGATAGTTCGCCTGAGCGGTTCCCGAGCCGGAGAAAGTCAGGTCGCCCGACCCGCCGAGTACGGACACATCGTGGGAGCTGGAAGCGCTCGCAGAAACTGCCGAGCCTGAATTTGAACTGGCCGAATCAAGCGCTGTCCCCGTGGACTGATCCCCCTCAATGACCACAGCCTCTGAGTACAGCGCTGTTGCGTTAGCTTGCGAAACGACTGTGATCAACAAGAGAACAAGCAGGGCAATCAACCGAGGCTTATCAGTCATAAGGTTTCCTGTGAGTGTCGTTTTTGGGTGCGGGGTGGATAGCATTGCCGAGAACGACGGCCAGGTCGATCTCAGTAAGCCTTAAGAGTCCCCAACCGAAATAATTACCCAGCTTATCGGGATAAGCAGACCGTATCACCCGCAGTTAGCGAAAAGCAATCTAATTCTGGAGCATTCAGTGCGACATCTTGGGATAGCTCCCGAGAAATTCGGATTGCCAAGTTGGCTTTCCAAGCGAATGCCACCTTCCGGACTTCGACGCAACCTTATGCCGTTTAGCTACTTATGGCAGCGGATTTTTCTTGCGCGGGTGTTATCAACGCGTCACCTGAGCGCGCGCTCTTCTGCGAAGTGAAGAAGACACCGAGGCGCTCGCGGGCTAGTAAACAATCCGCGGCGACTCCGGCGGGGCGTTGCCCGGCACCTGGCGGGTCTGGCCGTCTCGGTGGCGACGGGCGGCGGAGAGCGCGGCCAGGGCGTCGATCTTGTCGTCGTTGGCGACCTGCTTGATCCCTTTCGTCGAAGCCATTGCGCGGCGGATCGCTGCTTGGCCGAATTCCGCTGAGAGCAGGCGGAGCCGCGTCGCACGCCCCTCGGGTGTCTTCTTCGAGGCTTCGATCCCTTTACCTCCGTTCATCTGAGCGAAGCACAGCTCGGGGTGGGTCTCGAACAAGCGCCCGACAAGCTCCGGACGTTCGACAAGCAGGGCCTGCACCTCGCGGACCTTGGGGACCAGATTCCAGGCCTGTACCGAGAGCTTCTGCCCGCTGAGGGCAACAGAAAGCTCGCAAGCTTCTTCATAGGATTGCGCAGCGAGCACCGGTTTCGGCGGGGCCGAGAACACGCTCGACGAACGAGGCCATCCTAAGCGCGTGCGGGCGGCAGCGTCGCAGTCCCGCAGGCCTTCGTCCTGTGGCTTGCCCGCGGGCAGATCGACAGGCATATCGATAGCCCAAAGCGTCACTTCCGGATGCTGCTCGACGAGCGAAGCCAGGCTGGTCCCGACAACCAGGCGGATCGTGCTCATGCCGGCGTCGCCGACCGCTGCAATCCAGCCGGCTCGACAGCCATCGACACCGGCCAGCGTTGCGCTGAAAGAGCTCACAGAGCGGGCAGGGTCGGTCACTCGCGTACCGCCGAAGGTTTTTCACCGCTCAGGCGCGAGCGATCGCGGTTGTCGGCGATCCAATCCTCGCGCGTGTAGGTGATGACCGACGAGTCGGTTTCGCGTACCTCGATGTGCGACAGGCGGAACCCCATCTCGATGATCTCGCTGAACAGCGTGAACGCGAGGTTCTCGACCGTGGTGGGGGCGTCGAACTCCTTGAAGCGGAACCGCTCGCCCGTGCGGCGCTCGTGCTCCTTGAGCGTTTCGTAAAGGGGATCGCTCTTGTTGATGAGCATCCCGTGATCGTAGTGCTCTTTCAGATGGGGTTCGATCTGTGCGTCGAAGTCACCGAACAAGGTCGTTAGAGCCCCGGTCCGCTCGACCTCGAAATGGCAAATCAGCCCGTACCGATGACCGTGCAGGTTGCGGCACTTGTCGGTCAGTTCCTCGTTGCGGTGGGCCGCGTAGAACTTGTACTGCTTCTGGATAATCATCGGGCTCAACCGTTGTTGATCAGCGACATGACCTCAGCCCGGCTGGCCTGATTGGTCTTGAACACTCCCCGCAGCCCGCTGGTGATGGTTGTGCTGCCGGGCTTCTTGATGCCGCGGATGCACATGCACGAGTGCGAGGCCTTGATCACGACCACCACGCCTGCCGAACCGAGCTTGTCTTCAATCATATCAGCGATGGTCTGTGTCATGCGCTCCTGCACCTGGGGGCGGCGGGCGACTTCGTCCACCACGCGGGCCAGCTTGCTGAGTCCCGTAACGCGGCCGTTGGGCAAGTAGCCCACGTGAGCTACCCCGCTGAACGGCAGCAGGTGGTGTTCGCACATGCTGGTGAAAGGGATGTCGCGAACCAGCACGAGCTCGTCGTACGACTCGGGGAAGGTTACTTCGAGATGGCGGGCCGGATCTTTGTGTAGGCCCTCGAACATCTCGGCATACATCTTCGCCACGCGGCGCGGGGTTTCGAGCAAACCGTCTCGCTCGGGGTCTTCGCCAACTGCCCGTAGAATGGTCCGCACGGCATCCTTGATCGCTTCGAGATCGACGGGCGAATCGGTCGCTTTAGGGACTTTATCAACACGCTGCATGGGAGCTCCATTCGCTTGGCTGCACGAGCCATTTCGTGGGGCGCGAAAACCGTTTGAGGACAGTTCGCTTTCTAAGGCCACCGACATGGCGGGTCTCCGTGTGTTTGGGGGCGTCGCCCGCCACCTTTTGGCGGCGATTAGAACGATGACCCGTCAATGAGGCAGATCCGTCGAAAGCGAGCGGCTTCGCACGAGAAAAGGCGAGCGGTGCAACCTGCTTGCGAACGCACAACTGTAGGCGCTCGGCGGACACAGACAACCCGCCCCCCGAAACCCAACCATAAGCCGTGAGCCCCGGGGGGTCGTGCCCCGAGGCTCACAGCGGCTAGCGGTGGGAGGGCACCGATCAGGCATGCTGGGCCGACGCTTCCATCGAGCCCGCCGAGCGGCTGATCAGGCTTTGCTCGCGTACTCGTTCTCAAAGAACGATTTGCTGGCGTCTACCGTGGGCTTGATGGTTGCCGAGCCTTGCTTCCAGTTGGCCGGGCAGACCTCGCCGTTCTTCTCGAAGAATTGCAGGGCTTGGACCATCCGCAGGGCTTCGTCGACGCTGCGGCCTAGAGGCAGGTCGTTAACCACCTGGTGGCGAACGATCCCCTCTTTGTCGATCAAGAACAGACCCCGCAGCGCGATCCCGCCCGGCAGCAGCACGTCGTAAGACTCGGAGATCTTCTTGCTCAGGTCGGCCACGAGCGGGTAAGCCGTCTTGCCGATGCCCCCCTGTTCGCGGCTGGTGTTGGTCCACGCCAGGTGAGTGAAGTGGCTGTCGATCGAAACCCCCAGAATCTGGACACCCAGGGCCTCAAATTCGGCCGCACGATCCGAAAAAGCGATGATCTCGGTCGGGCAAACAAACGTGAAGTCGAGCGGCCAGAAGAACAGCAAGACATGCTTGCCGCGATAGTCGGAGAGCTTCACTTCCTTAAACTGACTGTCCGGCAAGACGGCTTGGGCGGTGAAGTCGGGGGCTTCCTTCTGAACGAGCACGCTCATGGTCAAATCTCCAAGCGGGCGAGGGGCTCATGGCCCTGGCAAAATGACGCGCCGCGGATGACGCGTTGGTGGGTTATTTCAGGCTTAAATGTACTGCCCGCCCCGGCGTCCAGCCACCCGCTATCCGGCCGATCCCTCGGCCAGCTGCTGGCGGAGCTTCTCGGCTTGGCGGCGGATAGCGGCCACCTCATCGGCCGCCTTGCGCTCTAAGTTCTTCACTTGGAGCGACATCCGCGGGTTGGCCGCGAGCCGATCGCGGTGGCGGGCCAAAAAATCCCAGTACAGCGTGGTGAACGGACAGGCCGTGTCGCCGATCGCCTGGGCGGGATCGTAGCGACAGCTCCCGCAGTAGTTGCTCATCCGCTGGACATACTTGCCCGTGGCGGCATAGGGCTTGCTGGCCATCAGACCGCCGTCGCCGTGCTGTGACATGCCCAGCGTGTTGGGCAACTCGACCCATTCGACCGCATCGACGTAAACGGCCAAGTACCACTCATGGACCCGCCGCGGGGCAACCCCCAGCATCATGGCGAAGAGCCCCGTCACCATCAGCCGCTGGATGTGATGGGCGTATCCGTAGCGTAGCGTCTGTCCGATCGAATGCCGCAGGCACTGCATCTCGGTCTCACCGGTCCAGTAGAAGTCGGGCAGCGGCTGGTCGGCCCCCAACTCGTTCCGATCGAGATAGCCTGGCATGTAGTTCCAATAGATGCCGCGCACGTACTCGCGCCAGCCGAGGATCTGTCGCACAAAGCCCTCCACCGCGTTGAGCGGCGCTCGGCCGCGGTGCCAAGCCTCCACGGCGGCTTCTACCACCTCACGCGGCGAGAGGAGCTTCAGGTTGAGCGACGTTGAGAGGTGCGAGTGATACAGCCACGGCTCGTCCGTCCACATGGCGTCTTGATAGTCGCCAAAGCGTGCGAGCCGATGTTCGATGAAATCGTCCAGCGCGTGGCGGGCGTCTGCGACCGTGACCGGCCAGTCGAAGTGATCCAACTCGCCCGGATGATCGGCAAAGCGTTCGGCGACCAGATCGAGCACCGCGCGGGTGATCTTGTCGGGCGGAAAGCCACACCGTTCGGGAATCGCCTGGGGGCCTCGCTTCTTGTCAAAAGCGCCGCGGTTGTCCTGATCGTAGTTCCAATCGCCCCCCGCGGGGCTGCCCTCCTCCATGAGCACGTCAAAGCGTTTGCGTAGCTCGCGATAGAAGTACTCCAGTCGCAATTGCTTGCGCCCTTTGGCGTGGCGGGCGAAGTCAGCGGGGGTTGTGTAGAAGTGGGGATCATCGAGCACCTCCAGCTCATGCCCTGCGGTTTCGGTCGTCGCCCGGAGCGCTTCGAGCACCCGCCAGTCGCCCGGCAAGACAACCCGAACGTGTTCGGGCCTGAGCCGTTCGAGCGCGTCGCCGAGCGCGGCAGAGAGCGTCTCTTCACTGCCGACGCGTGTCCTGCGATCGCTCTTGGTGGGCAGCTCGCGATAGTCCACACGGCGGCCCGCGGTGCGCTGGCTGTCGCGGAAGTGTCGCATGGCCGACAGAAAGAGGGCGATCCGTGCTTGATGGCTCCAGACGTGGGTCGACTCTTCCGCGACCTCAGCCATCCAAACGACATCCCGTTGCGGGTCCCAGTCGTCAAACAGCGGCGAGGCTTGGTCGAGCTGATCGCCCAGCACAATCGCGAGGGTTCTTGTTTTGGCCATGACGCCCGGGGATCATCGTTAACGGCGGGGGAAGCAGCCCCCAACTCGGCGGTTCGGGGCACTACTGCCCGTTGGCCTAGAACAGCGTTTTAGTGCTCTCCGCGGCGTAACGCTTCAGGTAGTCTTTGACCCGTACTTTGCGGGCCGTGTTATCGCTCGTCATGTAGCGGATCTTGCCGAAGATGGGCCGCTCGGGCCCCCAGGCACGATCGAATCGGCCCAGCACCCAGAAGATTCCTGAGTAGCTGTTGGGATCGCGGCCATCGATGGCGTACTTGTTGTTTAGCTCGAGCATGACCGCCAGGGCGTCGCGCGGGGTGGCGCTCCAGTGCAGGATCTTTTTCCCCCACAGCATCCGCAAATAGTTGTGGATGCGACCTTCGCGGAGCAGTTGGCGTTGTGCGGCGTTCCAGAGCTCGTCGTGGGTGCGTGCGTTCTCGAACGCTTCGAGGCTATAGACGTGTTCGCGCGGATCATGCTCGTGCTCAGAGAGGGTCCGCTGGGCCCAATCGGGGAGCGATTCGTAGCGGTCGTAATCGCGCCGCTTGCTGGTGAATTGATAGCCGACCTCGCGCCACGTGATCAGCTCGTCAAGAAAGCCTTCGGCGTTGGGGCTCATGCCCCACCAGCCCTCGCTCGAGCCGTTCGCTTTGGCGGCCAATCGCTGCGGTGTCCAGCGTTCGCGCCGCGTTAACTCGGCAAACACCTCATGGGCAGAAAGGTGGCCCCAGTGGAGCGGAAACGACAGTCCGCTGGCGACCTCCTGCTCTGGCTGGTTGCGGTCGGTTGCGTAAGCCTCGAGGCGATCGTCAAGAAAACGATCCAACGCCGCCCGCGCCGCGACACTGCCGCCCCGCTCGGTGACCGCTTGCACCTGATGATCGATTGGCAGTGAAGCGATCAGCTTATCAGGCGCGGCAAGGTCTTTGACTTTGACCGCCGGCCAACGTGCGGTCACCTTGCTCACGATTCCTTTGGCCGAGGGGAGCTTCGCATTTTTTAGGGGATCGGCCGCGGGGGTTTCGCTCAGGTGGGGGAGCAACTCCTTCTGCAAGTGCCGCCGAAAATCGAACGCCCGTGAGAAACTCTTGGGCGTCGCCCTTAGAGGGTACAACCCGTTCGAGTCTACTAGCTCGTAGCGGCAAGGGATTGATCGCCGCGCAGCGCGCGCCTGCGCTGGCAAAAAGAAGCAGGGGTACTCGTCCGACACGACGACCGCGGCCTCGGCGGCCAGGGTCCGCAGCAGACCTGCGGCGGCACCCCGCTCGGGCTCGAGATAAGGGTAGTAAGCCACCCCCTCCACGCCCTGCAGTGCAGCGTGGTTGTCGTGCATTCCCTGAACGACATAGGTGTGGAAACGATCGCACGCCCAGGGGTAATCAATCCGCAGGGCCTCAAGCACCACCATCGGCTTGCCCAACTCGCGCGCCCAATCGACCACCCGCTGCAAGGCAAAGTTCCACCCGACTCGGCGAAACGCCGTCATCCAGTACAGGACATAACGTCCCCCCTGGTTCACGCCGGGCCCGGCTTCACCGTGCATCGCACGCAGCCGGATTGCGGGGACTTCGCTCTGCATCGTGTACCGACGGTTTGTTGGCTTCAGGATCAAAAAATAACCCTCACCACACCACAAGCGGGGGTGCGGTGAGGGCCATGCTATCCGAAAAAACCTGGTGCGTGCCCTTACGGCAGCATCACCGAGTCGATCACGTGAATGACGCCATTGGTGCATTCGATATCGGTGGCCGTGACCGTAGCACCGCCGATGGTAACCGTGCCGTTGCTGACCGCAATCGGTGCTGCTTTGCCATTGACCGTCGGTGCTTCGCTGAGGCTGACCGCATCGGCGGCCATGACTTTGCCGGGAACGACGTGGTACGTCAAAATCGCGACGAGTTGGTCCTTGGACTCAGGCTTCAGCAGATTATCGATCGTCCCGGCGGGCAACTTGGCAAATGCTTCGTTGGTCGGGGCGAAGACCGTAAACGGACCGTCGCCTTGAAGGGTCTCGACAAGCCCGGCTGCTTGGACCGCAGCCACCAGCGTGCTGAAGCTGCCGTTCTCGATCGCCGTATCGACGATGTCGTGTTGATGAGCCTCACCCGCGGTGTGGGCATCGTCGTGCTTGGCGTCCTTGCATCCGCAAGTGTCGCAAGCGGAACCGACCGTGACGCAAAGCAAGCAAGCCATCGAAAAGAGCAAAGCGGGTAGTACACAGAAAGTGCGCATCGGTAATCCCTGTAATTCTTAGAGAACGTTGAAACGGAGTTAAAAAATTGACGGATCGCTGCGGCTCGTGGGGAACGCTTGGCTACCGTGTTGGCTACTCAGGCTCGGGGCTCTCACCGGAGTTCGCCGGTAAGGCTGTCAATCAGCATGGCGAGATTTTTCAATTCAGTATTCCATGCGATGGAAGTGTCTGTTCTGTAGGAAATCCCCCTCGAGGTGACCAGTTCCAACAAGACGCGACGACACGCCGCGGGTTGTCGAGGGGCCCCTGTCGGCTGACAATCAAGCGGTGCCGTTGCTGCGGGAATCCCGCCGCGACCGGCCATGGCTGATTTCTTAACCCACACACATCGCTGAAACTCAGCGTTTTTCCTCACCAAATTACTTGCCTTAACGGAGTGCCTCCCCCGATGGCTGCTACCCGCGAAGAAACGATCGAGCTCCTGACGACCGCCTACTGCATGGAGCTCGAGACGGTCATGAACTATCTGGCAAACAGCACGAATCTGGACGGTGTTCGTGCTGAAGAGATCAAAAAGTCGCTCGCGGCCGACATTGTCGAAGAGGTGGGCCATGCTCAGTTCCTCGCCAAACGGATCAAGCAGTTGGGCGGGGTTGCTCCGGGATCGAAGCACGTGAAGCTCGGCAACCAGATCCAACCCCCCGCCGATACCACCGACGTGGTGGGCGTGATCAAGGCAGTGATCGCGGCCGAGACGGCTGCGGTTAAGCACTACAAGTCGATCATTCAAGCGACTGACGGTGAGGACTACATCACGCAAGATCTCTGCATCCGTTTGATGGCGGATGAAGAGGAGCATCTGGTCCTGTTCCGCGGTTTCCTTAAAGAGTACGAGAAAAACTGATCGGCCTGGGCCCGGGCGTATGACCGCGGGCGCTAGCGCGACGGATCAGCAAGGGTAGCCGCTGCGCCTTACGCCCTGTCATGAGAGGTCGTGCGCGGCGCAGCAACAGGAGCGATCCATGGCGCTAAGCGGGGCGAGCTATTTGGTACTGGGGGCGGCGGGCGGAATCGGCGCGGCGACATGTCGCCGCCTGCGCGAAGCAGGGGCTAACATGCTGTTGGCTGGCCGCAGCGAAGCGAATCTGTCACCGTTGGCGACCGAGTTGGGGTGTGAGGCCCTCGTGGTCGATGCCACCCAGACCGAGGCCGTCGAGGCTGCCGCTCAGCAGGTGCTCGAGTCGTTTGGACGAATCGACGGCGTGGTGAACGCCGTCGGTTCGTTGCTGCTCAAGCCCGCGCATCTGACCACCGACCAGGAATGGGCCGACACGCTGGCCGCCAATCTCACGACCGCCTTCGCCGCCGTGCGGGCCGCTGCTAAGACGATGCGTCGACCCGGGCCAGCCGGCGTTTCCGGTGGCTCGGTGGTACTGATCTCGTCGGCGGCGGGTCGGGCGGGTTTTGCGAGCCATGAAGCAATCGCCGCCGCCAAAGCAGGCGTAATCGGCTTGGCCCGTTCCGCAGCGGCGAGCTACGCCTCGGTCGGGATCCGGGTCAACGCCGTGGCACCCGGACTGGTCCGCACACCGCTCACCGAGCGGATCTGGGGGACCCCGACCGCCGCCGCTGCTTCCGAAGAGCTCCACGCCGCCGGGCGACTTGGCGAACCCGATGACGTGGCAGCGATGATTGTCTGGCTGCTGGATCCCGCGAATTCGTGGGTCACAGGCCAGGTGATCGGAGTCGATGGCGGGCTCGCCAACGTCCGCCCGCCGACACGCCGTCGCTAGCTGAGAGGCTTGCTAGCGGGGCGGCGTTTTCGGCCAACCTTGCCCCGATTTTCGGTGATGACAAACAAGTCTCGCGCGGGAATGCTTGCCCCAGCGATCTTTAGGGCCCATAGTTAAGATAAGCCAAGCCGTTGCGGACGAACCTTTACTCGTCCACCGCAGCGGGCTTAATTGCCGCCGCTTATTGCAACCGCAAAGAGGTTCTAGCCGTGTTGATCCTGAAATCGTTTGCCGCCGCGCTCTTAGTCTCAGCGGTTGCCGCGCCGGCTGCCGCACGCGGATACGTGGTGTACGCGCCGATCGTGGCTCCTCCGGTGGTCGTGGCTCCGGTGGCACCGACGATCGTCTATCGTCCGGTCACGCCCTACTTTGCCGCCCAGCCCGTCGTGGCTACCGTCCCCGCGCCGGTGGTGGCGGTGCCCGCACCGACCTTGCAGCCCGTGGTGACGACTCGGTACCGACCGATCCTGGGCGGTGCCGTTTCGCGGGTCCGTTATCGCTACGCCCCCGGCGTTGTGGTGGCACCGCTCTACTGAGCGGCTTTGCTGCTTCGGAACAGACGCCCTAACCGGGATCAGCCAGATCGCCCCACTCGGCAACGAAACGCGTCGGGCATTTGGGACAGCTGAGGGTCGACCCCAGCTGCGTAAACGGAATCCATGCGGCATGCCCACAGCCGGGGCAGCCGACGTGGAGCCGCACGACAGGGTTGGCGTCGCTCAGAGCCGGTGTAACCGCGTCGGTGTCCCCTTCGTCGGTTTCCTGGTGGCCGGTGTGCCCGTCGCCGTCGCCCGGGCCGATATCATCTGCTTCAAAGGTGATCAGCTGCTGCTCGTCGAGGGTCGCCAGCTGCGCGAGCCGATCCGCCATGCGCATCACGGCCCGCTCGAATAGGTTGCGCACTTCGCGACCATTGCCGAAATGCTCGTCGCGCTCGGCATAACGCTTGGTCAGCGTGTGGATCACACGCAGTCGTGCCACCGGGGTGATCTCGTAGTGATGCACCGTGAGTAGCCGACCAAAGATCGCGCACAGCTGCGGTGGCGTATAGTCGGCAAAAGCAAACCTGCGTGAGAATCTCGATTCCAAGCCCGGATTGCTCGCCAGCAAGCGGTCCATCGGTTGGGGATAACCGGCCAGCACAATCGCCAGCTTGTCGCGATCATCCTCGGCCCGTTTGAGAAGAGTCTGGATCGCTTCGGCTCCGTACACGTCGCTGCCGTCGTGAGAGACGATACCGTAAGCCTCATCGATAAACAGCACGCCGCCGAGCGCTTCATCGACGCGTTGGTTCACTTTGCTGGCGGTTTGGCCGGCGTACTCGGCGATCAAACCGCCCCTGTCGGTTTCCACGAGTTGCCCCGTCGGCAGCACCTCGAGCGCGGCGAGCGCTTCGCCGACGAGCCGCGCGACCGTTGTCTTGCCCGTGCCGGGGTTGCCAACAAACACCATGTGCAGCGTGATGCTGGTCGCGGGGAGCCCCGCATGCTGCCTCCGCTTTTGCAGCGACAGATAGTTGGCCAAGGAACGCACCTCGGCTTTGACCCCTTCCAGCCCGACGAGCGAATCGATCTGGGCGAGCACCTCATCCAAGGTGCGCCGGGCGGGGGCCGTGTCAGGGGCAGAGTTGGTGGCTGTGGAGAGGGACCGGGCAGGCGTCGGGGCCGTTGAACGGAGCATCGGCTCGGCTTCTTCTTCCAGCGGGATGCGATCGGCCGACGGATCGATCGCGACCCGTACCCGGTGGGCGAGGTCGCGGATCGCGGCCAGTTCGATTTCCGCTGGCGGGCCATCGCACCGGGCGAGCAGGTTCGACTGGCGGATGACGAGCGTCTCCAGCATGGGGATGTCGTCCGCTAGCGGTGGCAAGCGTCGAAACGGTCCCAACAGGCTTTCCCATTGAAGCAGCTGGCTGCGCTGGGCGGCCTCGCGCATCACCTCGACCAACCGCTTCGTCGGGAGACGCTGCGCCCACAGGTGCTCGGCAAGGTCCGTGGCCAGTTCACGCTCAGCCGACGACCACTTCCGGTCCGCCTCGCAGATTGTGAAGTACACCTTCAGCAGCACGCCGCTGTGCAGATCTTCCATCAGGCGAACGAATCGGGCGGGGTTCTCAACCAGCCCGGCGTGGTGCTTCTCAATACGCTGTGCCGCTGCGCAGAACAGCTGCCGTGTCGCCGTCAGAAGGTCCGCATAGCGGGGCGTGCTGGCTGGCGAGTGGTGGTTGGCCAGCGCAGAGAAGGTTTCGTTCACGCGCGACACGGCAACCAACCCAACGAACCAAGGGTCCGGAAAAACAACTGGTGTGGAGGTATTGATGGCTGAAGGCTAGCCGAGCCCCTCAGACGGGGGCAAGCACTAGCGCGCGACAAGCTGCTGAGGTTCTTCAGGCCAGATCGTGCCTCACGGCCCACACCGCCGCCTGCGTGCGATCCGAAACCCCCAGCTTGCGCAGCACATGCTGGACGTGCTCCTTGACCGTCTCGTAACTGATGCCCAGTGCTTGGGCAATTTCTTTATTGCTCAGGCCGAATGCTAGCTGCTTAAGCACCTGGCGCTCGCGGGTGGTCAGAGCCACATCACCGATCGGTGACGCCGACTCGGGGCCAACCGCGGTGAGTCGGCGGATCTCGTCCGGGGTCCAACAGGATTTTCCCGCTGCGGCCGTCATGACCGCATCGAGCAACTCGGTTCGGGAGGCAGATTTCGCTAGCATGCCGGCGGCGCTCAGCGCCGAAGCGCGCGCCGCGTAGGTAGGATTGGTGCGCTCGGTGAAGAACAGCGCCGCGGTGTCATGCCCGTTGGCTTTCAACCAAGTGAGGCAGGCCAATCCGTCCTGGGGCGGTAGATCGATCTCCAGCAGCAGCAGGTTGGGGGCCAGTCTCGCAACGGCTTCTTGCGCAGCGAGCCCGTCAGCGACTTCGGCAACGATCTCAATCGGCCGACCTTCGAACCAAGTGCGGAGTCCGGCACGAACCACCTCGCGCGGATCGGCCACAACGATGCGAGCAAGCATGTGCGGCAGATGCCTCGGGCGGGGGGGGGAGTAAGTAGCAGGCAGGCACAGTTCGGCTGGCACAGCACGGGGGCACAGCACGGGGGCAAGTCAGGGAACGCGGCCCCCCCGAACGGCGTCCGCAATTATGCCCTGGTTCGCTTCCACATAAAAGCAAGTTCTTGGCAACGAACCTAAAGCAACGGCGCTATCGAGGTTTACTCCGACTGGCCGATTGATCGATAATTCGCCGCTGGGGAGCAAGCTCCAGCGAATTGTGGACGTAATGACGGGCCTGCTTGACGGCGGCCGCCCCGCGTTCTCCTCGCTTTTCATACGGTCTTCGACGAGGCAATCAGGGATGATGCAGCTGGCCATCAATCAGATCACGACCTATCGGTGGACCTTTGAAGAAGACCTGCATCACTATCTTCGAGCTGGCTACCAGGGAGTTGGCCTGTGGCTGCGAAAGCTCGAAGATTTTGGCTTCGAACGCGGTCTGGAACTGATTCACGACAGCGGTATCAAGGTTTCCAGCGTTTCTTGGGTGGGCGGATTTACGGGCGGCGATGCCCTCTCGGGCGGCGAGAATCTGGCCGAGGCCCGCCGAACCCTTGATCTGGCCCAGGCCTGCAATGCCGGATCCGTGGTGCTGCATCCGGGCTCACGAAATCGGCACACCCACCGCCACGTCTATCGGCTGCTGAATGGTGCGCTGGAAAGCCTCCTGCCGCATGCCGAAGCCGCTGGCACACCGCTGGTGCTTGAGCCAATGCACCCGGCGTGTGCCGGCGAATGGACTTTTCTGACCGACTTGGCGGCTACGGCGCAGCTCGTGGCTTCGTACGATTCACCTTGGTTGCGGCTGGCCTACGACGCCTATCATGCGCCGCTCTGCCGCCAAACCGAGATGCTGCTCGCGGAGATCGCTCCGTTGATTGGGCTTGTCCAGGTAGCAGACTATAAGTCGCCGCACACCATTGACGGCGAGCGTTGCTTGCTGGGAGAGGGTGCCGCACCGCTCGACCGGCTGATCGCAACGCTCGATCGAGTTGGTTACGATGGCTTTATCGAAGTGGAATTACGCGGTGCCGCGATCGAGCCCTCGATCTATCATCGAGCGGTCGATGGCTCGGCGATGACGCTGCGAGGCCTGCTCCAGGGCACGGCGCCGCGTGGCACCCGTCGCCGTTCGACCATGCCGGTCACTCTCGCGGGGAGCAGCGAAAGGCTCGCCTGAAGCGCGGGAAAAAGAGCCTCCCTACAGCTGACGAGCAACGCGTGGCGGACACCTTAGTGGTCAACGATCGGATCGTGATTCCGAAGTCTGAGCTGCTCTTTAGCTTTGCGCGCAGCTCAGGGCCGGGCGGGCAGAACGTCAACAAGCTCAATACCAAGGCGGTGTTGCGCTGGAAGCCCGCTGACTCACTCGGTCTGCCCGAGGCGGTCTTGCTGCGTTTGACCGTTCAGTGTCGCACGCGAATCAACGAGGCGGGCGAGCTGATGATCACGTCAGATCGCTATCGCGAGCAGGGCCGCAATATCGCGGATTGTTTAGAGCGGTTGCGGGCGCTGCTGCTCGCCGCGGCCGATCCTCCGAAGCGGCGTCGTCCGACCCGTAAGCCGCGCAGAGCGAATGAAGCCCGCCTTAAAACCAAGCGTCAGCGCTCCGAGGTAAAATCGCAGCGTCGCAAGCCGCTTGGCGGAGAGTAGTTTTCAACCGCTGCCTTCTGCAGCCAGTGATTTGCCTCCGAAGAAGCTGCGTGCGGCAGGCTGAGCGGGGCTTAGGGGGGGTCAGCGGGGTCGGTGGTGTAATCGCCCGGAGCCCCAGGGTTGCCCAAACTGTTTTTTCTTGGCTGTCCGGCAAACTGCGGTTAGACTCTCCGTGCTGGCAACACCTGGGCGGACCTTGCCGGCGCTTTTCTATTCTCGATCGCGATAAGCTGCACCGGCAAGGAAAGTGATAGGCGTAGCGGTTGATCCGTGCGCCGGCCTCGTTTCTGCCGGACAGCTTTCGCTCCCCTCCCGATGTATAAGGAGCTCACCGATGATCGCCGATCTGAATTCGTCGAGCATGGGAGTCGCTGGCGAACAACGTTTGTTGGCTCGGGTCAAGGAAGCGTTGCGGGTGATGGTCGAATGGCAGGCCCCGACGATTAGTCAGGAACGCCAAGGGTCGAGCTTGCGCTTCGCGCTGCGTTCGTTCTGCCGGCATCTGGAGCGGGTCATGGCGTTTGAAGAGTCGGACGACTACTTCGACAAGATTGCCCAAGAGCGGCCCGATTGTCAGTCACGCGTCGGACGGCTGCGCGTCGAGCACAGCCGAATCCGCCAGCAGATCGCGGAGCTCGAGCCCAAGCTCGACGAACCCGCAGCCTGGCAAGCTGAGTCGCTCAAATTATCGCGAGTCGCGGTCAAGCAGCTGTTGGACGAGGTCGATCGCCACGATCGGCACGAGGTCCGCCTGCTGCAAGAAACGCTGCTGCGAGAGGATGGCGGCGAGGGCTAATTCCTCCTCTGCCAAGAAATCGGGCCGACCCGCTGATAAGTTGGTGCCGAGATTCGCCCTCCGAACGATCCACGGGGTAGAATAAGGGAAGAGCGGGGCTTGTTGTCGGTGCGTGCCGACCGTGCGGCTAGCCCTTTTTTTACTTCTTGCCCTTGGGATACGACGAGCGGATTGCTCCCGCTCGCCGGGTTTGGCGGGGATTTTTCGTCATGACGCAGCGACCAACTTCGCTCGACCAGCTGCTGCGCGAGTGGCCCTACGAATTTGGCGAAGTCGTGGCTCGCTGGGCCCACGGGGCCGATGGTCGGCCCGTGCTGCAGATGCGTATCGACCTGGGCGTGTTGCAGATGGAAGTGGAGGGGCGTCCCGACGGGAATCGCCCCGAGGGCGCTGAGAGCTACTGCGCGCTGATCGCGCGCTACGAACAGAAACGCGGTAAACAGCCCTGGATCCTTGACGCCCAGCAATGCGCCGAAGTGGATCGGGAGTTTGTTCAGTTTTATCATCGCCGTGTGGCGTGGCTCGCACTGCACGAGTTTCGTCGTGCTCAGGCAGACGCCGATCACACGCTGCTGTTGATGGATCGTTCGGCCGCCCATTCACCAACCGAGGAGTGGGTCGAGGCGCACGAGCAATACCGGCCGTTTGTGCTCTTTCATCGGACCCAGGCGGCAGCGCTTGCCGAACTTGAGGAGTCGGCACCCGATTTGGCGTTACGAGAGATCGACGCCGGTCGACGTCTCATCGCGAGCCTTGAGTCGCAAGAAGAGGGGCTCAGCGAGAGCGACCCGGCTTCCCCCAGCGGCGGACGTCGCTTTCAGGCCGGCGAGGACCTGACCGAAGAGGCCGAGGGACCGAGCGAGTTTCTGCAGAAGCTCGCCGCGCTGCGCGATTCGATCCTCAGCGAGTACGGGCTCGATCCTTCGCTCGAGGAGCAACTTTCTGAGGCGATCGCCAAAGAACAGTACGAGCGTGCTGCGGTGTTGCGTGACCAGATCAGCGCTCAGCAGCGTTCTTGAGGCTCTCCCCCTCCCAGAAGCTTTCCCGCCAATCGGCACGATCTGCTCACCGTGGGGATTGTCAAAATGGTTTCTGGTGCAAGTGTAAGATATGCAATGTAAGCCGCTACGCTGCGGCTGCTAGCACTCCTTGCTTGGGGCGATCAAGCCTTGTTTCATAGGCTTTTTCAAGAAGCGTTCCCGGCTGGGCGAACTACGGCACGCGCCGTGCGTACAGGTATCCATCAGGAAGAGAGAATCGGCCAACCCCTTCGCCTGACCCGCTGATACTGGCTGGTCTTGCGAAGGAAAAGGCCGCTGCTCGTCAGAGGATTAACCCCCTCGGAGATAACCGAGATCCACCTGGCGAGTTCGGGTAAGTAAGGAACACCAACCCACACACGGAGGCTCAGATGTTGGTTCTCACTCGCAAAGCGCAGGAAACGATCCAGATCGGCAACGACATCACGATCACCGTGATCAAGACCAAGGGCAAGGCGGTCCGGTTGGGCATCCAGGCACCCGCTGAGGTTGCGGTGCTACGCGGTGAACTGGCCGCTGCGATCAATGCCGCTCAGGAGTTTGGTACCCCGGAGCATAGCCCCCAGGACTCAAGCACCGCGGCGGTTCCGTCCGCAGGCAAGGGTGCGGAGCGGGTCAGCAGCCCCAAGCCTGCCAAGCCCAAGTCTGACACGGCCCAGGCGGTCCGCTTTGAGCGGGTAACCCGCTCAAAGGTTGGCACGGTTCTACCCAATCTGCTGGGAGAAGCCGGCCCCCTCCGCGAGATGCTGCAGCAGCGTTCAACGTTTGTGAGCTAATGGTTCGCTTGCAGAAGATGCTCAGCTGCTGCTCGGCGTGTCAGCGCACCGACGCTGGTAACGGCGTGTCGAGCGGTTCTGAGCCACTTACCAAACGAACCGTCGGCATCGCTGGGCTCGACCGGGGAATCGTCAAGCTGGCTTGCAAGGGATCGTAGCCTTCGAGCTCTGCCGCCTGGGCGAGCAGAATGCGCTGCACTTCGGCAACGGTTTGGGGATGGCGGTGCAGGGTCACATGCGAGTCCGGCACGATCACTTGCGATTCCAATCCTGGCAAGTCGTCCAGCCGCGCACTGGCGAGCGAGACGACGCCATCACCGCGAGTGGTGAACCACGATGCGGGTCCGCTGCGGGGAGCGTCGCCCACCACGTTGTGGTACGACACCCAAGGTGCCGACCGGGCGGTAAGCAGCGCTGAGAGCATCGGCGAGTCGGGTGCCAGCGAGTCGAGGCTGGTCATCATGCTCGTTGCCGCGGGCAGAAACAGGCCCGGGTTGTCGCGGAATAGCTCTTGTCGGCGTGCGATCGTCTTCACCGGCAGTTCGATCAGTTTGTTGCCTACCCAACGCGTGACGCCGTTGGCGAAGCGGCTGCCACGGTGGGGCGATCCAATCGTCACCACGCGGCGAACCGAGCTGTCTGGTTGGAAATAGAACAACCGCGACACATGGGTGCGCGATTCCTCGTCGGCTTTAAGTTTCGAGAAGTCGTCGGTAGCAACCACTCGCCAAAAATCGTCGCCGCTGTTGACCGCCTGCAGCCGCGACATGAGCCCCCCCATGCTGTGGCCGACAAGCACCATCTGATCCATGGCGAGCGTCGAATCGTTTGGGTCGAAGGTCTGTTTGACTTGCTGCAGATCCTCACGCATCTGCGCGGCGCTGACAAAGAACGGTGACGCGGTCGGGTACAGATAGAACCAAAACTGATAGCGGCTGCGGATGCGCGGATCGCTGCGCAGGTCGTTGAACATCTCCATCCACGTCGCCGGGCTCGACCACAGTCCGTGGACCATCACCACCGGGATGCGGTTGGGATCGTACGGCTCAAGCAGGTACAGGCCCTGGTAGGCTTCGAGCTGCTCGGGCTGAAAGAGTCCGCTGTTAGAGATCTTGGACTCTTGAAACTGGGGTTGGTTGAGGAAGTACGCGAGCGGGGTTGTTAGGTCACTGGCGAGTGGCGTACGCCGACCAGCGAGATTCAGTTGCTCGTGCTCCATCGTGTCGTGCAGCTCAAGCACCAGCCGCAGCCCCTGATGCGGATCGGCTGCGGGCGTTGCCGGCTGGTGATGATCGGCTGATTCGACCCGCACAAACGCCGTGAGCGGGTAGCAGAGCGTCGTCGGATAGAAGCGATCCTCAGGATGATTCCGATCGGGATGGTCTCGCTTCGCGACGAGCGGAACGCCAACGCCGGTGGTGTGGTAGTGATTCCGCAACGCGAGAACCTGGAAGTCTTCGGCGAACTCAAAGCCGTCAAAGTCTTCTTGCCGCCAGTGGCTGCTGTGCAGCTCGACCGCGATCGAGCAACCGTGCTCGCTGTGGGGCAGCGGAATGCGGGCCCCCGGATGTACCTGGTCACGACTCTGCAGCAGGCGGAGCAGCGACTGCAACGAGGTGTTGTAGCGACTGGTCGCGCCGCCGATACGCCGCAACGGATCGCCCGCTAGCGCGTGATAGCCATGCACCAGCGACTCGGCATAGAAGCCAATGGCAGCGTCATCGTCGCCATCTTCACGCAAAGAATCGGCTTGGACGGCCGCTAGCTCAGCCAGGGCAAACTCCACTTCGGGGGCCCCGGTCTCTCCGTGTGCATCCGCCAGCAGGGTGAGCAGCCGCTGACGCTGATCGTCGATCTCCGGATTGAGCCCCGCCTTGGTCGCTACCTGGCGCGTTGTCTCGGAGAATCGTGGCTTGTCGTTGCCCACTCCCAGCAGCCGCGCGGCGTAAGGGCTGTCAGCGGGACGGCGCTGAATCCACTGCTCGCTGCTAGCACAGCCGCTGCCGAGAGACGCCAACAGTACAACGGTGAGCAGCGCTGCGTTCGCGCTTTGAAAGGGACGAGTCCTGAGATTTGCCCGAACGATCGATTCGTAGCGCACGATCATCGCGGGGCGGTCGCTGCTTGCCGGCGGAGAGGGGGAGCCAATGGCTGCGCTAGCCGTCTACTACAATAGTGACGAGGCTGCTGCCATGTGGACCCTACGGGTCACTCCCGCGCCGGTCAATGCCGGACAAACTGCTTAGGCGATTGCTAGCGTGGCGAGAAACTCGATCGTGGGTTTCAGCTCCGCCGAGGGAGCCGGCTCCGCATTGGCGGCACCGTCGAAAGACTCGACGATTTCTTTGAGTTCGCCACGCAGGATACGCTTCTCTGCGGGTGCTTGCAGGGCGAGCGTGACACGGTTGCCCGCCACCCGGCGGACTTCGATCGTGATGTCATCACCAATGGTGATGGCCTGGCCGGCTTTTCTACTGAGAACGAGCATGACTAATCCTGCTTGACTAAGAGTACGGCTCCGCCGTGGTCGACGAAAAGAACGTTGCCTACAGACGGCTAATGCAACTAATGCAACCCGTGTGCCGATGGCTCCCCTAGTTACGCGCCGAGCGGTCTCAGAAGCGGCACAGGAGCGAAATTCTCCGCGATCTGGCGACTATTGCTAAAGTCTTGTGGCTCCGGATGCCGGCCTGCTACCGCAATCAGAGCTGCCAGGAAGTCTCATCTTGAGATGGCCGTCTCGACTTGAGACACCCACGCACCTCGCGGCGAGACGGCCGACCAGTTTTTGACCACGGCCATGATCGCCGACCACTCAGTGAAATTCCCCCCGCCCACAGCCGCACGACGCCCCATGATGCTCGACACTTCCCTAAT
The DNA here is from genome assembly GCF_007859815.1 of Botrimarina hoheduenensis. Classification (GTDB taxonomy): domain Bacteria; phylum Planctomycetota; class Planctomycetia; order Pirellulales; family Lacipirellulaceae; genus Botrimarina; species Botrimarina hoheduenensis. Next base: position 717,676 of record NZ_SJPH01000001.1, read on the forward strand.
CGTGGCGCGCCAGCAGCGTTTGCTCAAAGAGATGGATCGGGTGGGCGCTGCCTGGACGATTCTGACGCGGAGTGAGTCGGTGCAGTGGCTCACGGGGGCCTATGTGGGGCCTCTCTTTTCGCCTTGTGTGGCGATCGAGGCAGGCGGAAAGGTGACCCTGGTTTTGCCGGCTCGCAAGGTGTCGTCGCCTGCCGTCGCCGCCGAGGTGTTGCCCTATGAGGAGAAGCGACTTTCGACCATGCGCGACGCTTGTCATCAGCAGCATGCCAGCCTGGAGCAGCTTTTTAAGGCGTGTCCGATGTCCGGAAAGTGCATCGGCTACGAAGCTTCTGCCGTAGGGGGAGGACTCGTTGCGGCGGTAGCCGGGCCGGGCGCTTTGGACTTTGACGACACGCTCTTTAGCCTTAGGCGTCGCAAAGACCCCGACGAACTCGCGCTCATGGCCCGGGCAAATGAGGCCAATCGGGCGATGTACGAACACGCCCGCCGCCGCATCCAGCCAGGGCTCAACGAGATCGATCTCTACAGCGAGTTGCAAACGATCGCGGTCAAGACGCTCGGTCAGCCGCTGACCTACTTCGGACAAGACTTTTGCTGTGCGGCTCGAGGCGGTGCGCCCCGCGACCGGGTCGCGGCCGAGGGCGAGCTGTGGATCCTTGACCTGGGTGTCGGCTACGGCGGGTATTTTACGGACAACGCCCGGACGTTTGCCGTCGGTGAGCCATCGGCGTTGCAAGTCGCGGCCTGGGAGCGGGTCACGCAGGTGTTCCCGATCGTACAGGACTACGTCCGGCCAGGGGCAAGCTGTCGAGAGCTGTTCGAACGCATCAATAAGGAACTCGCAACCTTCACGGGAGGGGTTTTCAACCACCACCTGGGTCACGGTGTCGGACTTGCTCCGCATGAAGCTCCGCGCTTGAATCCGAATTGGGACGACCATTTTGAGGTTGGCGATTACTTCACCGCCGAGCCCGGTCTGTACGGCGAGGATCTTCGCTTGGGGCTGCGTCTCGAGCAGAACTACGTTGTGACAGAGACCGGAGTCACGTTGCTAACGGACTGGCCGCTAGCCCTTTAAGCCGGCTGTACTGTTCTGTGCTGTGCTGTTCTGTGATTGCCAGCAGCCGCGGCAGGGCGATCTTGACCCACGCGGGGATCGCCCTAGACTCACGCCCCGTGAAGCCCTCGGCTCGGCGGCTCGTGCAAGCCGTAAGCCTGTTAGGTTCAGGGTCTGGTCCGCAGCAACCTTTGCTTGAGATGACAATGGCGACCGAGCGATCAGCAGCGATGATCGCGCGCCGCCGTTTCCTTTGGCTTGCCGGGGCAGCGTTGGCGGGGAGCACACACGGCGTGGCTCAGGCCGCTGCTAGCGCGGCCGTACGAGCGGGTGCTGAGGGGCTCTTCCGGGTCGAAGCGGCCAAGGTGCCGCCTGAGGAACTTCGCCGGGTCTTTGCCAAAGCCAACCTGGGCGAACTTCAGCAAGAATTGCTCCGCGTACTTAACGTGCCTCCGCCGGGCGCGCCGATCCGCCTGGTGATCGGTGCTGACGCGACGGCCCATCGCAAGACGGTCAGCCAGCTGCGGGTAGCGACTCCGTATCGTCGAGCGTTGTACGTTCGTGATCGGGGCCAGGCGGTGGTGCTGTCGTACCTGCACGACGAGTTGGCGCTCGACCTGCGCCACGAGGGGACGCATGCCCTGTTGCACGCCGATCAACCGGCGTTGCCGCTATGGCTCGATGAGGGAATCGCCAGTTACTTTCAGGAACCCGCCCCGCTGCGACCCGCCGGAGGCATTCATCACGATCCGTTGCTGCGCGACCTGCGTGGTGGTCGGATGACGACCCTCGCTGAGCTCGAACAACGTTCAGGGTTGAGTGACTTAACAGCGCGTGACTACCGGTTTGCGTGGGCCTGGACCCACTACTTGCTGCACGGTCCGCATGCTGCGACGCGAACCTTGTGGTGCCGATTGGAAGCCGGCCGTCGGCGTCAGGCGATCGAGCCACTAGCCCTTACGCTGCCACGCGAGATCCCTCAGCCCGAGGCCGCGTTGAGACGCCACTTCCTACAGGAATGGCCGCAGCGGCTTGAGCAGGCTGCCCGCTTCAGCAGTGTGCGAGCCGGCTAACGTCTGGCGAGCCGTGCCTGCTGCTAGCGTGTCCGTCGGCCGCTGCGCAAGGTCTACAAGCTTGACGGGGCAGTGCCGCTGGGTTTGCGCTACCGCTGTGCAGAACGGATCTCTAGACTCCGCGCGCATCGCCCCGGTGGGAGCTTTCGGCCGCAGGTTGTGGCGGCTCACAGTCGGGCAAACTCCTTGGAAGGGCCGTGATGGCATCAGGTTGGCTACTGACGCTAGCGCTCACGCTGGCGATCCCGGTGGACGGCGGTGGCGAGAGGCTGGCATCGACCACGGTCACGATGCCCCTGGTCGACGTGACCCTCAGCCCCGAAGGCCGATTGCTTGGCCAGGCGGTCACTGCCGACGGGTTTCCCCTGGCGGGGGCTCAGATTCGCTTGCTGTCGGAGGACGGACGCAGTATCGAGACCGAGTCCGATGAAATGGGTGCCTTTACGCTGCGGGGCGAGGTCGGCTTTGCTGAGTTGCACGGGCCGGGATGCTCGTTGGCGGTCAATCTCTGGACGGCCAAAACCGCCCCGCCGGCAGCGACCACCGTTGTTCTGCTGATTGAAGATGTCACGCTCGCGCAGCGCAACCAGCCCTCAGAACGCCGCGGCTCGGTAGGCGGGGGAGCGCGGTTGGTCTTCGCAGGACGTTAACCGGCGGCAAGCCTCGTAAGCTGCGCCGAGTCTGCCGATTGCGGCGAGTCTGTCGCTGCGTTTGGTGGGGTGTGAAAGGTGAACGGGGCAGGGTCCCGCTTGGCACGGCCCTCCGCCGGTAATAGGACCGGAAAACGGGCAGGCCGCACGCCTTAACACAGCGCGTCACGGGTTCCGTCAGTCGCATGAACTCGGGCTGAACGACCTACCTCCTAACCACCGATCTGAATAAGGAGGCCGCAGGGAAGCGGCCGGACTCACCAGGGATCGGGGCACAGACAGCGATGGGCGTCGGGGCTTTTCTGCGCTATGCGCGTGACGCGTTCTTCGCCAAACCTACGCCAGAGCGTCAGCTGATCAAGCTGGCCCGACAGCATTCGGTTCGCCGCGTGGTGGAGCTGGGCATCGGTTCGCTCGAACAGACTCAGACGCTACTTAAGGCGATCGTTGATTCGGCTGGCGGAGCGGGAGTCAGCTATACGGCGGTGGATCCGTTCGAGCAGCGTGAGCCGGGGCAGGCTCCGCTCTCGCTGATTGCCGCTCATCGCACGCTGTCAGTGTGTGGCGTCAAAGCGCGGCTCACGCCGGGCGACCCGGAGCACTCCCTGGCGACAGTGGCTAACAGCCTTAGTGACACCGACTTGGTAGTGCTGCCCCTGGGGATTGGCGAACGCAGCGGGTCTCCGGCCTGGTTCTATCTGCCCCGGATGTGCCACCCGGGAACCCTCGTCGTCGAGCCCACGCCCCGTGCCGAGGAGCCCGACACCTGGACGGTCTGGCCGCTAGCGGACGTGCAACGCCAGGCACGCCAAGCCGCCAGCGGCTGGCGCGCCGCAGCGTGAGCCATCTCGCACTCGGCAGAAAGCCTGCCCGAAGCCGTATGAACCGCCTATACTGGTGTGGCGTAGGAGGGCAGTCGGGTAAGCTGCGTAACGCTCGCCTGCCGATGCTTGGGCACCCCTAGTTCAGATCGTCCTGCCGCACCGTCTGGATTGCGGCGGACGACTTCGTTCCGCTGTTGGAATGATAGGGTGTGTGCCTCAGGCGGAAGGGACAGTCCGCGCGGGAGCCCCGACGTGACACAGCTTGACTTCGATAACGCCGAGACCATGGCGTCTCCGCTGCCTGCGGCTGCGGCACCAACCGTGCGCGGAAATAACGCTGCCGACGCGACGCGCACGCAGAGCGGCAGCAACTCGGGCAGTCGCGGTTCAGCGGCGATCGGTGCCGCGGCCCGTGGGCTGGTCCGGCTGGTCGAGGGGGGCACGCCCCACCTGAGCGCTGAAACCCGCGACGTGCTTCACCGCCGACTGTTGTTGGTATCGACGCTGCTGCTGGCCGGTTTTTCTGTCTTTTTCCTGCGCGCCCTGTTTTTCCGTGGCAGCGAGACAGAGGGTACCTCGTCACTGCTAATCTCGCACGGGGCGGTCATTGTCGTGCTTGCTGCGGTGTCGTTGTGCCTGCGCAGAGCCGCGGCGCTCGACCTGACGATGCTGCGGATCGCCGAGTGGGCAACCTTTGGCGTGCCAGCCGTCTTCTTTGCGATGATCACCACGCACAGTCTCTCGGTCGCTGCAGCACGCGGCTGGCAGCAGGAAGGGGGGGGGGCCCTGCCGATCGTCGTCGCACCGTGGATGCTCATCATTTTCACCTACGCTTTGTTCATCCCAAATACCTGGCGCCGATCGCTCCGCTTTATCGTTCCGGCGGCGATTGTGCCCGTGGGGATCATCTATTGGCGGATGTTCACCTGCCAGGAGACCGCGGCGTGCATGGGCCAAGCCATCAATGCCGACTACGCTTCGATGCAGGGGCTCGAGATGCTGCTGACCGCTGTGACCGCGGCGCTCGGGGTACATACGATCAACAGCCTCCGTCGCGAGGTGTTTGAGGCCAAGCAACTCGGGCAGTATCGCCTTAAGCAGCGGATCGGTGCCGGCGGCATGGGCGAGGTCTATCTGGCCGAGCACCGCATGATGAAGCGGCCCTGCGCGATCAAGGTGATCCGCCCGGAGAAGGCCGGCGACCCGCGTATCCTCGCCCGTTTTGAGCGCGAGGTTCGTTCGACCGCCAAGCTCTCGCACTGGAACTCGATCGACATTTACGACTACGGCCGGACGGAAGACGGAACGTTCTACTACGTCATGGAATACCTGCCCGGCCACAACGTGGGCGAATTGGTCGAGTCTGAAGGCGCGCTCCCGCCCAGCCGCGTTGTGTACCTGATGGATCAGGTTTGCCGAGCATTGGCCGAAGCGCACGCCCACGGGCTCGTGCATCGCGATATCAAGCCGGCGAATATCTTCTGTGCCTATCGGGGCGGGATTTTCGACGTCGCGAAGCTGCTCGACTTTGGCCTCGCCAAGCCGATCCTGCACGCTAGCGAAGAAACGACCGATGTTGCGCTGACGCAAGAAGGAGCGATCACCGGCTCGCCCCTGTTCATGTCCCCCGAACAGGCCACCGGTGAACGAGAGGCCGACATCCGCAGCGATATCTACTCGCTAGGCTGCGTGCTCTACTATCTGCTCACGGGGGCACCGCCGTTTGAGTACAAGCAGGCGGTCAAGGTGATCATCGCCCACGTATCAGAAGACGTGGTTCCCCCGCGGCACCACAACCCGAGCCTGCCGATCGAGCTGGAAGAAGTTATTCTGCGGTGCCTGGAAAAAGACCCCGAGGACCGTTACCAGACCGTCGATCAGCTCCGGATTGCTCTGAGCGAAGCCCCCCTGGAAGACTATTGGTCGGCGGATCGGGCCGCCGAATGGTGGACCGAGAAGGGCTGCCCGCAGCGCAAGGCGATGGCCGCGGCGGCCATCGAGGCGGCCGCCGTCTAAAAGGACGTTTGGCCGACTTATCGGAAGGTTTTGGGCCACATTGGGGGGCTCAATGCTTTGGCTTCTGGCCGCGTGCTACCAAGCGGCGAACCCCCGGCGTACACTGCGGGTCTGGCTTTTATTGACTGAGGTCCCGTAGAGAACCCCCGCCGATCGCGATGACCGCTCCCGCCGCTCCCCGTACGCTGTTCGAGAAGATCTGGGATGACCACGTCGTCCATGCCGAAGAGGGTCGCTCGACGATCCTCTACATTGATCTGCAGCTCGTTCACGAGGTTACCAGCGCTCAGGCCTTTGAGGGGCTCCGCCTTGCCGGGCGCCCTGTGCGGCGGCCCGAGCGGACGATCGCCACGGCCGACCACAACGTGCCAACGACGGATCGCTCGCTGCCGATTCTCGATCCGATCAGCAAGACCCAGATCGATACGCTCCGCTCCAATTGCAAGGAGTTCGGCGTTAAGCACTACGACTTGGGTGATATCAACCAGGGGATCGTCCACGTCATTGGGCCCGAGCTGGGCTATACACAGCCCGGCATGACGATCGTCTGCGGCGACAGCCACACAAGCACTCACGGTGCGTTCGGCGCGTTGGCTTTTGGTATCGGAACCAGCGAGGTTGAACACGTTCTGGCAACGCAGACACTCTTGCAGAACAAGCCGAAGACGCTTGAGCTGCGCGTCGACGGCGAGTTGGGCCCCGGCGTGACCGCGAAGGACATGATCCTGTACCTGATCGGTCAGATCACCACGGCGGGCGGTACGGGCCACTGTATCGAGTTCACGGGCGATGTGGTCCGCGGTCTGTCGATGGAAGGTCGGATGACCGTGTGCAACATGTCGATCGAGGCCGGCGCTCGCGCCGGTATGATCGCTCCCGACGAAACGACTTTCGCTTACCTCGAAGGAAAGAAGTACGCTCCCCAGGGCAAAGACTGGGACGCAGCAGTTGCGCGCTGGCGCGTCCTGCCGACCGATACGGGAGCCAAGTACGACAAATCGCTGGTGTTTGCCGGGGCCGACATCGCGCCGCAGGTCAGCTGGGGAACCAATCCGGGCCAGGTCACGAGCGTCACGGGCGTGGTTCCCAACCCCGCCGACTTTGCGGACCCCACCGACCAGAAGACGACCGCCGCGGCGCTCGATTACATGGGACTCTCGGCCGGGCAGCCCATTACCGATCTGAAGCTCGATCGCGTGTTTATCGGCAGCTGTACCAACGCCCGGATCGAAGACCTCCGCGCTGCCGCGGCTGTGGCAAAGGGCAAACAGGTTGCCGGGCACGTTTCGGCGATGGTCGTGCCGGGCAGCGGCGTGGTGAAGCGGCAGGCGGAAGCCGAAGGGCTCGACCGCGTCTTCAAAGAGGCCGGCTTCGACTGGCGTGAGGCGGGGTGCAGCATGTGCCTGGCGATGAACCCCGATAAGCTCTCGCCCGGCGAGCGCTGCGCCTCGACCAGCAACCGCAACTTTGAGGGCCGTCAGGGCCGCGGCGGGCGCACCCATCTGGTGAGCCCCGCCATGGCTGCCGCCGCAGCGGTCGCCGGTCACTTTGTCGATATCCGCGATTGGGACTGACCCTGCGGCACCCTTGCCCGCCTCGTGCCGCTTCCCCCTTCTAGCTTTTTCCTTTCCAGCTCTACGCTTGCGATGAATCCCTTCACCACTCACACCGGTTTGGTCGTTGCCATGGACCGGGCCAATGTCGATACCGACCAGATCATCCCCAAGCAGTTCCTCAAGCGGATCGAGCGGACCGGCTTCGGCGAGTTCCTCTTCTGGGACTGGCGGAAAGACGAAAACGGTGTTGAGAATCCCGACTTCGAGCTCAATCGTCCCGAGGCGAAGGGGGCCAGCGTGCTGCTGGCCCGTCGCAATTTCGGCAGCGGCTCCAGCCGCGAGCACGCCCCCTGGGCGCTGGAGGATTACGGCTTCCGGGTGATCGTCGCGCCGAGCTATGCCGACATCTTTTACAACAACTGCTTCAAGAATGGCATGCTGCCGATCGTGCTGACCGAAGCGCAGGTGGAAGAACTCTTCCAGCGTGCCGCGCAGCACGCCGGCTATCGCCTGACCGCCGACCTCGCGGCACAGACCCTCAGCGACGAGCACGGTTTATCGATCGCCTTTGAGGTCGATCCCTTCCGCAAGCACTGCCTGATGAACGGCCTGGACGACATCGGTCTGACGCTCGAGCACGAGACCAAGATTTCGGCCTTCGAGAAGCACCACACGCACCTCGCACCAACCGCCGATTAATCGAGATAGGAAGCGATGAGCCGACGAGAGAAGATCGAGGCGATGCTTGCCGATGATCCGCAAGATGCGTTCTTGCGGTACAGCTTGGCGATGGAGCTCGACAAAGAGGGGGATCACGACGCGAGCCTCGCCCGGTTTGCGGAGCTAACGCACGACTCCACGCCTTATGTGCCCGCGTACTTTATGGCCGCCCAGCAGTTGGCTCGGCTAGACCGAGTGATCGAGGCACGGGCCTACTTGCGAGACGGCATCGAAACGGCCCGACAACAAGGCAACGCCCACGCCGCCGGCGAGATGAGCGAGTTCCTGCAGTCGCTGGGGTCGGCAGGAGAGTAAGGCTCGTGGTGCCTCTAGAAGTTGTGGCACGCCAGATGCGGAGTGCAGTGGCTTGGGCTGGAATCTGAAAGCCAGAGCCCGAGACATGTAACAAGATAGCACTACCGGATCGGTGCTCTACGCTACTCCTCGTCACGACCGAAGCAGCACAGGCACATGTCGTCGCTCTGGGCGAAGCCGTCGACAAACTTGCGGACGTCTTCCAGCACGTGCTGACCCAGATCGGCGACGGTCTTCGCGGGGATTTTTACCTGCTCGGCAAGCCGTTCGGCCCCGTAGAGATCGCGATTGGCGTTCATCGCCTCGCTAAAGCCGTCCGTGAAGACCGTGATTGACTCGCCCGGGGCGAGCGTGAAGGTCATCGATTCGTACTCGTACTCGTCGAAGACGCCGATCGGCAGGCCGGCGATCTCCTCGGCGATGACGCTCACGTCGCCCGCTCCGTTGCGCTGGATCGGCCCCATATGGCCGGCGTTGACCATCGTGACCTCGTGCGTATGCGGATCGACCACAGCGAAGATCATTGTGACAAAGCGGTCTTCGAGGTTTTGGGCTGCGAAGGCTCGATTGACGTAATGCACGGCGCTGGTCAGGTCCGGCTCGGTCGCGAGCGCGAAGCGGACGTCGCTCGAGAGCTTGGCCATGATGATCGCCGCGGCCACCCCTTTGCCCGCGACGTCGCCCAAGATGACAGCAAAACGGCCACCGGGCAGATTGACGTAATCATAGTAGTCGCCGCCAACTTGCCGTGCGGACTCGTAATGATCAAAGAAACCGTACCCGGCGGCGGTGGGGGGGGCTGAGGGAGCAGGGCCCGTTGCATCCGTGCGGCGAGCTCCAGATCTCGCTGCAGGGCGCGCTGCGCGATCATCTGGTCGTACATCTGGGCGTTATCAACCGCGATAGCCGCTTGGCTCGCTACCGCGGCCAGCACCTCCAGGTCGTCGTCGGTGAAGCGGCTGCCCTGATTCAGCGTATCGACTTGGATCACACCGAGCGCTTCGTCCTCCGCGCTGATCAGCGGCACGCACATCATCGAGCGGATCTGGAAGTCGGCAATCGATTCGGCCATGCCGAAGCGTTCGTCGCTGGTGGCGTCTGCCGAGAGGATTGCCTTCTTGCCGGTCATCGCCTCCTCGACAATCGTGCGGCTGAGGCGGATCGTTTCATCTCCTTCACCGCGACGAGTTTTTGAGGCGACCGGCACGAGCGGCGCATCGGGCTCGGGCCGCATCACGATGAAGGCGCGGTCGGCCTGCGTGAAGATCTTGAACAGGCTGTCAAGGATCTTGGGCAGCACATCATCGATCGACAGCGCCCGGCCGAGCCCCTTGCTGATCTCGACCAGTGCGGCGAGCTTCACCTCGGGTCGGGCCGAGAGAGACCACGTGGCACCCGACCCCGTGGCGGCTCCGCTCAGGTCGATGGTCGCCATGACGTTAGTGGTCGAGGCCGGGCCGTCGTCCTCTGCGATCATCTGCACCAGTGTCGACTTGGCGGGGGGGCCCGATCCACCCAGCAGCGAGGGGGCTGGCCCAAAGAACTCGAACTCTTGATCGCAGACGACAATCCGATCGCCGGAGCGCAGCTGCTTTTTGCCAACGATCCGCTCGCCGTTGACGTAGGTCCCGTTCCGGCTGCCGAGGTCTTCGGCATAGTGCCCTTCGGGCTCGGCGTGGAGCGCGGCGTGGCGGCGGCTGACCGCGGCGACATCGAGCGAGACCTCGCAGTCGCTGTTACGGCCGATGACCGAAACCTTGGCGGTCAGCGGAAAGTCTTTGCCGGGCTGGACGCCCTTGATCAAGCGGAGAGACGCCATCAATGCGTGGGGGGACGGTGGTAAGCGAAAATCGCCAGATCGGGGTGCTCAACGGGCACCAACCAGAGTCGCCAGGCTTTTCCCTTCCCGCTTCAGGGGGAGGGGCTAGGGGAGGGGGCAGAACCCTGGTACCAGCAGCACCACCTCTCCTAGCCCTTCCTCCAAAAAGAGGCGGGGGCAATGCGACAGAAACTGCCGTTTCAGATTGGAAACCCTCAGCCGCAGAGTGTAAGCCTGCGGGGCTTCGATCGGAAGCCGCTGGGCAAGTCTCCGCAGCCGCTGTGAGCCCTCTCGCTCATCGGACCGTTCTGGCCCTTCTTTTCGGGAGCGCTCGACCGGCTAGTCTTTCATGCTGATGAGGAACTCAGCGTTCGATTCGGTCTTGGCGAGGCGGGTGGTGAGCAGGTCCATGGCGTCGGGCGGGTTCATTTCGCTCAGCACACGCCGTAGCACGCACACGCGGCGATGCTCGTCGGGGTCCATCAGCATCTCCTCGCGGCGGGTGCCGCTGCGGTCGATATCGATGGCCGGCCAGATCCGCTTATCCACCAAGCGACGATCGAGGACGATCTCTTGGTTGCCAGTGCCCTTGAACTCTTCAAAGATGACCTCGTCCATCCGGCTGCCGGTGTCGACCAGAGCGGTGGCGATGATGGTCAGCGATCCGCCCTCTTCCACCTTGCGAGCCGAGCCAAAGAACCGCTTGGGGCGTTGCATGGCGTTGGCGTCGAGACCACCCGAAAGGATCTTGCCGCTGGGCGGGCACTCTGAGTTCCAGGCGCGCGCCAGGCGTGTGATCGAGTCGAGGAAGATCACCACGTCGCGGCCGTACTCGACCATCCGCTTGGCCTTCTCGATGACCATCTCGCTGACCTGCACGTGGCGGGCCGGCGGTTCGTCGAAGGTGCTGCTGATGACTTCGCAGTTGGGGCCGCGGACTTCACGCTCCATGTCGGTGACTTCTTCCGGACGCTCGTCGATCAACAGCATCATGACGTACGCGGCCGGGTAGTTCGCCAGCACGCTGCGGGCCATCTTCTGCATGAGGATCGTCTTGCCCGCACGCGGTGGGCTAACGATCAAGCCCCGCTGACCAAAACCGATCGGCACGATCAGATCGACGACCCGCATGGCGATCTCGTCGGGCGTGGTTTCCATCCGGATCCGTTCACCCGGGTGAACGGCGGTCAGGTCGTCGTAAGAGACTTTCTTGGTGAGCTTGTTTGGGTCGTCGTCGTTGATGGACTCAACGCGCAAGAGCGCAAAGTAGCGCTCGTTCTCTTTTGGCGGGCGGATCGTGCCCGATACGGTGTTGCCGTTGCGCAGGTTGAATCGGCGGATCTGGCTGGGCGAAACGTAGATATCGTCCGGGCACGAGAGGTAGTGGTACTCGGGGCTGCGGAGGAAGCCGAAGCCGTCTGGCAGGATCTCCAGGGTGCCCTGGCCGACCATCATGCCGTTGAGCTTCACCCGCTGCTTGAGGATTCGGAAGATCAGATCCTGCTTCTTGAGCCCCGCAGCGTTCTCGACCCCCTCGTTCTCGGCGATGTCCAGCAGGTCGGCCGACGACAACGCCTGCAACGCGGCGATGTGAATGTTGCTGTCGAGCTCTTTGGCCTTTGAGATCTGCGACCCGCTACGTCGCATCCGCTCGGCGGCCTTGTCCAGCTCCTCGGCGATCGAGAGCGGCTCCTCGCGGTCCAGCCGGCGGAGCAGCTCGTCATCGACCGGGGTGGGCGAGATGTTGCTCAGCGATCGGCGCGGCAAGTGCGGACCACCGGTGTGCCCGCCACCGACGTTAGCCCCGCCGGGGCCGCTGGTGCGGGGACGGTCGGAGCGAGAATCGCGGTTGCTGGTATCGGCCATGACAGGAGTGTTCCGAAGAGCGGCCCGCGGCGCGTCAATGCTCTGCCGAACGGCAAGCCGGATAATCGCCGGCCGCTGGTGCGGGACGTGAGGGAGGGGAAGGGGAGAAAGGGGGGGAGAGCTTCGGCGGACGCCGAAAAAAAGGTGGGACGTAAGGGTCGAGATTCGGTCCGGTGTTCCAAGCTTGGAACACCGCCCAGGAGAAAGGAGTGTCGCGGGGGGAGGGAAGTCGCTGAGGAGCCTGATCGGAAGGTTCATCCGAGTATGACAAAAGGTTTGCCAAGGTGGTAGCGGATTTTATCGATAGAGCGGTGTAGCCCCTCCTTTTGGGGGAGAAACGCGCTTCCTAGGGGGCCCCATCAGTCCGCCCGCAGAAGATCTTGCCAGAATTGGTCGATCGCTTGCTGGGCTTCCTCGGGGGTGTCTCCCGGGATGATCGTATGGGCCAGAGCACGCTTCTCGGCTAACGACAGTTGCGTTGCCTCGCGGCGGGCCAGCTCGGCCGGGTCCCAGCCGCGCAGGGCGGCGCGGGCTTGGCGGACCGCGTCCGAGGTTTCGACAAACAGGATCCGGTCACAAGCCGCGGCCCAGCCGGCTTCGTGCAGCAGGGGGATATCGAGAACAGCGGCCTTGAGCCCTGCGGCCTGAGCCTCGTTCAATTCCTCCGTCAGACGCGCACGCACCCGCGGGTGGATCAGGCCTTCGAGAAAACTTCGCTCGGCCTTGGCTTGCGCCGAATCCCCAAAGACCTGCTGGGCGACCCACCGGTGATTGATCCGCCCGTCGGCTTCCCGAGCGGATTGTCCCCAGCGCTGCTGGAGGGCCTCGATGACCGCTTCATCGGAGAGCGCGGCGTGAGCGTGGCGGTCGGCGTCGAGCACCGAGGCACCGAGTTCGGCCAGCCGGCTGGCGACAAACGATTTGCCGCTGGCGATCCCGCCCGTGAGTCCGATCACAATCATGCGTTAGCACTCCGCCCAATTGTCGCCCACGCCGATATCAACCGAGAGCGGCACCCGCAGATCGGCGACGTTCTGCATCTCCTCGCGGACGAGGGTTTCCAGAGCCGGCAGCTCATCGATGGGGGTATCGAAGACAAGCTCATCGTGGATTTGCAGGATTAGCTTGGCACGCAAACCCTCGCGCTGCATCCGCCGATGCACGGCGAGCATCGCCAGCTTGATCAAATCGGCAGCGGTGCCCTGAATCACGGTGTTGACCGCCGTGCGTTCGGGCAGGTTCATCTGCAGGGGTTGGGGGCGATCGTCGAAGAGCGAGCCGGCCGGTGGAGCGGGCTTGCGTACGCCGCTGATCGCCCTCCGACGCCCCATCAGCGTCTCGACATAGCCGAGCTGCTGGCAGCTTTCGAGCGTGTCGAGCATAAAGTCGGCGACGCCCGGGTAACGGGCGAAGTACTCGGCGATGAACGATGCGGCGACATCTTGTGGGATGCCCAACGACTTTGCCAATCCGAAGGCGCTCTGGCCATAGATGATGCCGAAGTTGACCGCCTTAGCACCACGCCGCTGCTCGCTGGTAACGTCACCAAGCGGTACCCCGTTAACCTGGCTGGCCACAAGTGTGTGGATGTCTTGGTCCGCGGCGAAGGCTTGGCAGAGAGTCTCGTCACGCGAGAAATGGGCCAGAACACGCAGCTCGATCTGCGAGTAGTCGGCGGATAGCAGCTTCCAGTCGGCACTCTCCGCCGCGTTGGGGCCGGCAACAAAAGCCGAGCGGATCTGGCGGCCTTCTTCGGTCCGAATCGGAATGTTCTGTAGATTGGGATCGCTGCAACTCAGCCGACCCGTTGCCGCCACGACTTGGTTGAACGAGCAGTGGACCCTTGCGGTGCTAGGCAGCACGAGTGCCGGCAACGCATCGACGTAGGTCCCACGCAGCTTGGCGTACTGGCGGTGTTCGACAATCAGGCGGGGCAGGGGATGCTGCAGGGCAAGCTGCTCCAAGACACTGGCGTCGGTGCTGGGGCCCGTTTTCGTCCGTTTGATGATCGGCAGACGCAGTTCTTGAAACAGCACCTCCGCCAACTGTTTGGGCGACGCCAGGTTGAACGGGTGGCCGACCAGTTCTTCAATCTCTTCGGCAAGTTCTTGGAGGCGTTTGCCAAACTGCTCGCTCAATTTGGCCAGCCGATCGATATCGACACGCACCCCGTTCCATTCCATCTGGGCGAGGACGTCCACTAAGGGCGTCTCGATCTCGTCCATCAGCGGCAGGAGCCCGACCGCGTCCAAACGATCGGCCAGCAGCGGCCAGAGCCTGAGTGGCACGTCGGCGTCCTCAGCGGCGTAGTGGCCAACCTTCGCAACGGGGACCTCGTCCATTCTTTTCTGCGTTTTGCCCGTACCGATCAGCTCTTTGATTTTGACGGTCTGGTGGCCCAGATAGCGCTCAGCGAGCACGTCGAGGTTGTGGGTCCGTTCGCCCGCGTCGAGCAGGTAGCTGGCGATCATGGTGTCGAACCGTAGTCCGCGGAGTATGACCCCCGCGCCGCGGAGCACGACGGCGTCGTACTTGAGGTTTTGGCCCAGTTTTTCAATCGCCGGGTTTTCCAGCACAGGACCCAGCGCACTCAGCACCTGATCAACAGGCAGCACCCGCTCGCCTGAGGGGCCACGAACCGGCACATAGCAGGCCTTGCCTTCAGCCCAGGCAAGTGAAAGCCCGACCAGCTCGGCTTCGCGGGGCGAGACCGAGGTGGTCTCCGTATCGACCGAAATGATCTCGCACCCCGAGAGCTGCTGCACCAGCTCTGCCAATCGCTCGGGCGTATCCACGATGTGGTAGTCACTGACCCAATCGGTTTGCGGTGAATCGACGGCACCGCCGGCGAGCTTTGCGGCCCGCTCGGCGAGGCTGCGGAAACCGAAATCGGCCATCAGCTCAGCAAGCCGCGGGGCGTCGGGCTCGGCAACACGCCAAGCTTGCCAGTCCACGTCAAACGGCGTGTGGTTATCCAGGCGCACTAGTCGCTGGGAAACCAGCGCCAGATCGCGGCCTTCGAGTAGGTTTTGCTTGCGCTTGGCACCTTTGACGCGTTCCGCATTGTTGAGCACGCCGAGCAAGGTGTCGTACTCTTCGAGCAGTTCCTTGGCGATCTTCGGGCCGATCAGCGGCACGCCCGGCACGTTGTCGATCTTGTCGCCGATCAGGGCCTGGAAGTCGACCACTTGGTCCGGCCGGACGCCCCAATCCGCCTGTAGGGCGACCTGATCGTAGACCTGATCTTTACGCAGGTTATAGATCGCGACCCGATCGGTGATGAGCTGCCGGCAGTCTTTGTCACCGGTAACGAGTCGGCAGGTGGCACCGGCTTCGTCGCACAACCGGGCGAGCGTGGCGAGCACATCGTCCGCTTCGTACTTGGGCACCGAGATGATCGGTAGCCCCAGGGCGCGGACCACCGCCTCGATCTTTGGGAATTGAGAGCGTAGGGCCTCGGGCATCTCGCCCCGCTCGCCCTTGTAAGCCGGATAAAAATCGTGGCGAAAGGTGTCTCCGGGCGGATCGAAAGCGCAGATCAAGGCATCGGGCCGCTTCTCTTCGAGCAGCTTTAGCAGGTCCTTGGTGAAGCCAAAGACGGCGTTCACCGGTTCGCCACGGGGGCTCGTCATTTCAGGGATCGCGTGGAATACCTGAAAAATGAGCGAATGCGAATCGACGACGTAAACCGTCCAGTCGGCGGGCGGGTCAGCGGCCATGCGGATCCGTGCGGGGGAGGGGGGGAGGGGCAGCCGAGGCCGGTCACGGCCGACGAGGGAGCGCTCAAGGTAGCCGGATCAGCCCGTGCCGGGCGGCGATCGGAATCACTACCGAATGAATTGCGACCGGCAGAGCCGCGCCAAACCGAACCCCGGAGCCCTTCCAGGCGGTACAATCCGCCCCTGGGAGCCGGGTTCGCTCTCGTTCGTTGACACGTGCTAATGCCCTAACTAGTTTCGACTTAGGCCTATCCCGCGGCTAGCCCCCGGGGGACTCGCCGGGCGGCTCGGCAACGGCGCTGCGACCGAGCAACCCCGCGGGAGAGGTCTCACGCCACTTGCAAAGCCGATCGCGTCATCGCGGACGCGCTCGGCCAAGGTGGTCGCTAAAATAAGAAGACTGCGTAAGATATAACTTTCGGCGCGCCCCGCAGGGTTCGCCTATCGATCGGATTGATCGCTCGTAGCTCAAGGAACTCTCGATGGCGGCTCGCCAAGACCAAACCCAGCAGATCGCTCTGATCGCCTGCGGCGTGCTGATCTTTGTGCTCGGTATCGGGCTCTACTTTGCCTACAGCAGCTACCAGAAAGAGGCGGCGGCTGTTGCCGACCTGACGCAGCGTCGCGATACCAGCGACAAGGCGGCCCGCGAGGCCACGCTCCAGGCCGTTGATCTCAAGCAGATGCTCGGCTTTGCTGGCGAGGCAAACTTCTCTGACGTGACCGAGCAGTTCGAGGCCGACAAGAAGCGGCTGATGGGCACCTTTGCTGAGACGAACCGCAACTATCGCGCGGTGATCGACACCCTCGCGGAAGAGAACCGAAAGATCGCGCTGCAAGAGACTGAGGCCAAGACCCGGGCGAAGGATCTCAAGGATCGCCTGGTCGCCATGGAAAAAGAAAAGGACGCCGAGATCCTCAAGCACAAGCAAGAGCTCGACAAGGCTAAAGCCGACCTTGCTGCGGAACAGAGCAACTACGAAATCGAGCGTGCCCGGATCAACGCCGAGACCAAGCGTCTGGCGACGCGTGTCAAAGAACTGCAGTCGGAGACCGAAAAAGCCATCGCTGCAGCGCAGACCGCCAAGGGCGTTGCCGAAGATGAACTCGATAAGACCAAGCGTGCCAACGAGGTATTGCTCAGCGAACGTGCCGTCGATAACCCGAGCTTCGAGGTTGCTGATGGCCGCGTGACCTTCGTTAATCAAGCAACCGGCGCAGCGTGGATCAATCTCGGTTCGGCTGACTCGCTCCAGCGCCAAGTGACCTTCAGCGTGTTCGAGTCCGACCTGACCGACGCCGGCAAAGCGGATAAGAAGGGGAGTGTGGAAGTCGTTCGGATTCTCGGCGACCACTTGGCCGAGGCACGGATCACTAGCGACGACCCCACCAATCCCGTCCTGCCCGGTGACCAGGTTTACAGCCAGGTCTGGCAGCGTGGCAAGCAGCGTCGCTTTGCCCTCACCGGCCTGATCGATCTGGACGGTGACGGACGCAGCGACTTGCAACAGGCCAAGGACCTGATCGCGCTCAACGGCGGCGTGCTGGACGCGTCGCTCGAGGATGACGGTACCGTCGATGGCGAGATCACCATCAATACCCGCTATCTTGTCCTGGGCGACTATCCTGAGCAGGCTAGCAAGGGCTCGATTCGCAGCGGCTTTGACACGATGAGCAAAGAAGCGGCCCTCCGCGGTGTCGAGACGATGTCGCTGATCGACTTCATGAGCCAGATGGGCTACGAGCCGACCGAGGGCACCTTCCGGTTCGGCGGCGGCTCGGGAGCGAAGACCGGTGGCGAAACCGGTTCATCGGGCGGCTACTACCGGTTCCGTATGCCGTGATTCGTTGGCCCTGTGACCGGCTTGGCGGCGGATCACCCTTTGCTGAACAGACGCTTGGCTAACCGTCGGGCCTCGGCCTCTTGATCGCCCAAAGCGCTGGAGCCCGCTGTAAACAGTTCGGGCCTTACGAAGACCTCCGCCGGCGAAGCGAGTGCCGCTTGGCTGGCAATCTTCCGCAGCAGTCGTTGCTCGCTGCGAGTGAGGCGGTGCGTTGCAGCAAGCTTCTGAAGCAAGCCGGTGTGACTCTGCCGGGACTCATTCCGCTTGGCAGCCTGAAGGGCAAAGTGCAGGCCCACCACTAAGCCCACAAAACCCAGCAGCAGAGCGAGCAAGCCGACAAGATCGGTGAACTGGAATCGTAAATTGGGCCCGCTGAATTGGTCGCCCAAGCGGCTCCAGTTTGCGCGTTGGGCCAGCAGCAACAGATCGTCTGCCAGGGCGCTTAAGCTGGGCGGGCTCATCGGGGCCTCCCCGCGGGCAGAAGGGCTCTCTCGTGCCGCCCAGTGATCATCGCGTAGCTCTGCTCGGCAGCGCGACGCACGCCGACCGCAGGGTCTCGGTGCAGCTCGGCAAGAGCCTGTTGTACCCGAGGTTCGCCCGCACTCGTGCCCAAGCAACGCGCCGCCTCGGCACGCACCGCGGCGTCGGGGTCGTTCAAACGAGCCATCAGGTCATCCACGACCTCGTCAACCAGGCCAAGAATCTCAGCCATCTCGATGGCCTTGAGCCTGCGTTTGGAGCCCGGGGCCCCGAGTTCGCTACGCAGTTGTTCCTGAGCCAGCGGGTCGGCCTTCGCGACGAGGGACCCCGTGCGGCGTTGCTCCTCGAAATCCATCTCCGCGGCCTCGTCACGCAGCCAGCTGTAAGTGATTCCCTTCATCGAACGCTGCGCGGCCCGTCGAACTTCTACCGCAGGGTGGCTGAGCATCTCGACGAGGATCGGGTTGTCATTCGGCAGTTGCTTCTTGCCGATGAGATTCGCGGCGGCGGTAACCACGGCCGGAGAGGGATCTCGTGCCGCAAGCGCAAGCGGAGTGTTGGCCAGATGGGGCGGCAGCGCCCCGATCACTTCGGCCGCGGCGAGGCGAGCCGCATCGCCAAGGATAAAACCGGCCGCGACGCGGGGATCATGCACCGAGAGCAGCACCTGTTCCAACAGTGTAACCAGCCGCCGTCGGCTCACCTCCGAGGCTCCCATGAGGCGTATCGCACCGGCGACCGCCTGATCGCTAAGCGTGAGCAGTTCAGGGCGCCGCTCATTGGCAAGCCACTCGAAATCTTTTAAGCGTTTAACGTTGGTCGAGACGCGCATCCCCAATCGCTTGCTGAAACGGGCGAGCAAAGGGTCCAGCGTTGCCAAGTCAGCGCGTGAAGCGATCGCTTCGAGGGCCACCGTGGGCGTTGCGGTGTTGTCGAGCAGCGCGGCATAAAGCGCGACGACCCCGGTGCCCGTTGCCGCCCGCAACCGCTCGATCAAGGCGGCATGCCCCCCCCGTTCCGGGTCGGTAAGCGTCTGTAAAAAAAGGGGATCGTCGGCTGGGGTTATCTCTAGCAGGGCGTCGATCAAGTCGGCTTGACCGTGCTGATGAAATTGCGTCAGTGCCAGGGCCAACTCGTTGAGTGCGGCGCGGCGAGCAAACGCAGGATCGGCGAGCCCCTCTTTACGCGTCGGGGGGTTGTCCAGGCGTCGGCGGAGCTCGCGAGACAACGCGAGCACGGCCAGCGGCTCGTTTTTAGCGCTGCGGCCAGTCAGCACGCGCGTGATCAAAGCCGGCAACGCCTCGACAACTAGCGCCTGGGCGGCCAGCTTCGCCGACGCTTCGGCAAGCTGACCCTCCGATCCTCCGAGGAATCTTTGCAAGGAGGAGGCGAAGCTCGCACGGGGCGCTTCGGCGAGCAACACGGCAAGCGCGTCTTCGGCAAGACGATTCCAGCCCCGCACGAGATTGGCATGAGCCGCTAAACTGTGGCGACGAAGAATCGTGCGAACCGCCCCTATTCGGAGGGCCGGATCGGACGAAGCTGCAGCGACCGCTAACACGGCGTCGCTCGACTCGTCTTGGCAATGCAACAGCACCCGGAGCGTGGCCTCAATCCCCACGGGCGCTTGCCGAGCAGCGGTGCGGGATCGGAAGGCGGTTGGCATGGGCTGGCGTTCCTTCGCCGCGTGGGGGGCTGCCTGCGATACCGGCTAGCGAGACCTCAAGGAACACATCGGCGCACGAGGGTCACTCGAGAGGGCCCCTTACGGGACTTCTTGATTTGAGCGCTTCGGGTCAGCGCTCGTCTGCTCTTAAAGAGATCGACATCGGCCGACCAATTCCGTCGCCGATGTGCGACACAGAATGTAGGAAACAAGGGTATGCGTCGGATTAGGACGCTTGTGCCGCTTGCACGTCCCGCGGTCGGAAAACCTTGCCAAGCGCTAGTGGCCTGTTCCTCGGGCTACGGCGAGTGGTCGCCGTTGGTGTGACCCACCACATGCTTCGTTGCCCCCGACGGATCGATCCGGTACGCCTGGCTGGAGACCGGGCATGTCGGCAAACCATCGGGGAAGTAGGTTCCCCCGGAGACGCCCAACTCGCTGAGATTCGCGCTCGGCCAAACGCCGTTATCGAGATAGTAACGCTCAATAGCGCTGTTAAGTTGGCCGGTGTTGTGAGCGCAGACGCTCTGCTTGGCTTTATCATTGCCTTGCGTGACACGCGGCAAGACGATGGCGGCAATCACGCCCAGGATCGTCACCACGGCCAACAGCTCCAAGAGCGAGAAGGCGCGTCGCGGGACGATGGGTTGTCGGTGAAGAAACGTTGCGTCGTTCATGGGTATCGTATGTCGAGCGCTGGTCCGACCAGGGATCGCGATCGGTGCCGGGACGAACAAGCCTAGCTTGCTCAAAGGCGGGGGGCAGACCTGGAGCGGTCTACGTGGAGTTCCGAATCGGCTGACATTGCCGTTAGGATCCGCAGAATCGTACCCGCTAGAGGTACGCCTGGTGGCGAGAGCGGCTCCGCTAAGCCGCTGATCTCGCCTGTCATGCCACACCGCAAGGAGATGCCGGATCGGACGATCCATGGAGCGACCCCGGGCAACGCGGGGCAACGGTGGTCGGGGTAAGACGTCGCTCCGCTGGGTGCATGCCACGCTAACGCGGCCCAAGCGCGGCTTGTAGCCGTGTCGTGGGACCGTTGAGTGGTTGCAAATGTCTTGCAAACGGCTCCTCCGGCCAGGAGCCGGAATCGACGTAAGTCAAGCGGAGGGCAAGGGATTCGAACCCTCAACCGGTTACCCGGCAACTGATTTCGAGTCAGCCTGCTAACCATTCGCATACCCTCCTCGAACGGCTTCACAAGAAGGTATCTCGTTCGGCCGCGGCCGACAAGCTGGCTCCTCGGCTTGGACCAGCGTTGGACAGCCTGGAGCCAATACGATCGGCTTATCCCGCGCAATGAGCGGCTAGGTCGTGCGAAACGCCTGAACGCGGTTCTGCGGGCCGTAGGCCCTACGCGGCGCAACGACATGGGCCTCAGGCAGCTGGGGTGCCGCGGCCGATTCAATCACGTGAGTCACGCGACAGGCCCATGGAGGGCCGTGACTCGTCAAGCTCCGGGCCAACCGCCCGGGGACGACGCTTGGGGATGCGCCAGGAAGGGGCTCTACCGCGCGAAAAAACCTTCCGCCCGCCAGGCTCTCCTGCCCTGCGGTCATTCCCCAACCCGGGCCCTCCATGGAAAAGACAATCCGCATCGTCACGCGTGGTGCCAACGGCGAGATCCGTAGCAAAGATTATCCGCATGTCGATTCGCTGCTGCGGATGCATTCGCAGATCGGGATCGACGACTGCTCAACCGATTTGTCGCTCCGCGGTTTTCCCGTGTTTCGCGGCCTGATCGGGCCGATGCCAGACGGTAAGGGCATTGTCCGTTACGAATCCCCCGAGGTGTTCGAGACGCTCACCAAGGAGTGGGGAGCCCCTCCGCCGAAGCGTTCGCGTCGTCGCAAGCCAGTCGAAACGACGCCTTCGTAACGGACGGTTGCGCGGACGGTGGCGACAATCGCGTGCCTCGATCAGACCGCTACTTGAGGGTCGGCTTCTTCCAGCCGCACGTCGAGGATGCGGTCGGCACGGCCGAGCAGATCGAGGCACTCGTCTGAGAGCCCCGTCAGCGTGACTTCTTTGCCGAGGGCGCGGTACTTAGCACAGATGCCGTTGATGGCTTCCAGGGCCGAGTGGTCGTGGACCCGCGAGCCCGTGAAGCGGATGCGGACCGTGTTGGGGTCCGTTTGGGGACTGAAGAGCTCTTTGAACGCGGTGACCGCGCCAAAGAAGAGCGGCCCTTCGATCTCGTAGCACTTGATGCCGTCGTTTTCTGAAACGCTGGCCTGCATGGTGTGAGACTTCTGCCAGGCGAAGACTAGCGCTGAGATGATCACGCCCGAGGCGACGGCGATCGCCAGATCAAAGAAGACCGTGATCGCGCTCACCGCAACGATCACGAACATGTCGGAGCGGGGGATCTTGTTCCACAACCGCAAACTGGTCCATTCGAACGTGGCGATCACGACAATAAACATCACGCCGACCAAGGCGGGGACGGGGATCAGCCCGATACAGTTCCACAGTGGCGGGAACACAATAAACGCCAGCAAGCTGAGGGCTGCCACCACGCCCGACAGCCGGCCCCGCCCGCCCGAGCGGATGTTGATCATCGACTGACCGATCATCGCGCACCCGCCCATGCTGCCGAACAGGCCGGCAACCATGTTCGCCAACCCCTGGGCGACGCATTCACGATTGCTTGAACCGCGGGTGTCGGTCAGCTCGTCGATCAGGGTGAGCGTCATGAGCGACTCGATCAGGCCAATCGAGGCGAGCGTCATGGCCAGGCCGCCGACGATGACGAGCGTCTCGAACGTCAGCGGGATTGTGGGGATCGCGAAGCGTCCGGCGCTACGCGCGGTGGCCGGTTCCGCAGAGAGCGTCGGCAACGACGCCAGGTCGGCGGCTGCGATCTGCTGTCCGCGGTCATCGATTTGACGGAAGCGCAAGTCGGGCTTCTCGGCTTCAAACAGACGGGTTTTGACCCCTTTCTCGGTGGTCAAGACATTCATCTGCGCCACGGTATCGCTGACCGTTACGGCTTGCAGCGGTGTAAATTGCACAACGATCGTCACCGCGATGATCGCCGCCAGGGTGCCGGGCACGAGCTTGGTGAATTTAGGCAGCCAGTTGATGATCGCCATGGTCGCGAGAATCAAACCCACGGTTGTTGCCAGTTCGGTGCCGCTGACCCACTGTCCAACGACTTCTAGCGCTTGGCTGTGGGAGTTGAAGCTCAAATGGTGGTTGGTTTTTAGCTGTTCGAGCTGGGCAAGACCGATCACGATCGCCAGCCCATTTACAAATCCGAGCATCACCGGGTGTGGTAGAAGCCGGATGAATTTGCCGACGCCCAGCAGCCCGCAAGCGATCTGGATGACGCCACACAGGATGACGGCGGCGAAGAGATACTCCAGGCCGTAGAGGACTACGAAAGCGGTCATCACCACCGCCATCGCTCCGGTCGCACCCGAGATCATGCCCGGTCTGCCTCCCAAAGCTGACGTGATGAGGCCCACAAAAAAAGCGGCCCACAGACCCACCGAGGGATCGACCCCCGCGACAAAAGCGAACCCGACCGCTTCGGGCACGAGCGCCAAGGCCACGGTAAGCCCCGAGAGGATCTCGGCACGTAGGTTCGAATCGCGTTGGATAAGCAGATCGGTCATGCGCTAAGGGGTCGGTCGTGAGGCAGCGGTCGGTCTGAAAGCAGACAGGCAAGCCGGATCAAACCGGTGCAGGCGGGGCGACGCTCCGCTCGGCTGCAGCAGCGCAGACGAGTCAACGAAGCGAAGTGCTTGCCGGTGAACGGCGGCGGGGCGGGACCTTCCCCGTGAGGGGACGGCTGAAGGGCAGGGGGGGGGAAGCTTCAAGCCTAGTCGGCAGCGGGCAACTCGTGTGTTGCAAATCGCCGAGCTTAGGCCGTCGAGCTTAAGCTATCAGTCGGCAGTAATCGTAACTGCTTTGCTTTAATGATGATAGGTCAATTACGCCGCGCCTCTTTCCGATGCCGAAGCACTAGTTTGAGACGGCCTCGGCGAGCAGCTCCATCGGATGGACCACCCTCACGCCCGCCAGCTCTGCGTCTTCGCGGCAGGCGAGCCGCAGTTGGTGCATGCACCCCGGGTTTGCGGTGGCGATCACATCGGGCTTTGCGATCCGGAGGTTCGCGAGCTTGCGATCAAGGAGCTTCTGGGCTTGCTCGGGCTGGGTCATGGTATAGACACCGGCCGCCCCGCAGCACCAATCGCTCTCACCGAGCGGAACGAACTGATAGCCGGGCAGCCGCTTGAGCAGCTCAACCGGCTGGTTGACCACCTTTTGGCCGTGGCACAGGTGGCACGAAGCGTCGTAGGTAAGCCGGGGCTTGGCGGCGGGGGAAGCAGCGGGGGAAGGCGGTGCGCTGCTCGCGAGGCACGCGGCTGGCTGCCAGCCGCCGGCTTCATAAACGTACTCCTGCGCGTCGCGCAGTTTTTTGTCCCATTCTGCGGCCCGCTCCGCGTAGGCGGGGTCTCCCTTGAGCAGCTCGCCATAATGACGCAGGTGGCTGCCACAGCCCCCCGCGTTGCTGATGACCGCGTCCAGCTGAGCGAACGATAGCGGCCCCGCTTGCTCACTCTGCCAATCGAACTGATCGATGGTGCGGCGGGCCATTTCGCGGGCGGTATCGAGATCGCCGTTGTGTGCGTGGAGCGAGCCGCAGCAGCTTTGCATGCGGGGCGTCACCACCTCGCAGCCCGACGCCAGCAACACATCGACGGTTGCGCGATTGACGCGGGCATAGGCAATGTCCTGAACACAACCGGTCAGCAACGCGACCCTGGCGACGGGCTTGCTGCGGGGCGACTCGAATGGCTTGATGCGCGCATCGCTGAACGGCGGGTCGATGAGCGGAGCTAGCGGCTCCAGATCGCGGAGCGTTTTTGGTGCCAGCCACATCGCACCGATCCGATAGAGCGTCTTGCGGATAGCGGGCTGCTGTTGAATCGCAACCAGCCGCGCAACCAGCCGAAGCAACCAGGGCCGCGTCATCAGCAGCCGCAGCCCCAGCCAGCGATAAACACTGCGCGAGGGACTGGCGAGCAGGCCCGCTTGTTCCCCCGCGGCACGCGACGTTTCTAACAATTGAGCGTACTCCACGCCCGCCGGGCACGCCGTCTGACAGGCCAAGCAGCCGACGCAGTAGTCCATCTCCTCGGCAAACCCTCGCGAGAGGGGCAGATCGCCATCGGCGACGGCGCGCATCAGCGCGATCCGCCCCCGAGGGCTGTTTCGTTCGCGTCCCGTTTCGTTGTAGGTGGGGCATGTCGGCAGACAGAGACCGCAATGCATGCACTGCTGGACGATGGAGTAGTCCATCGTCTGCAAGAGGTTCGGTGTGGGATCGCCGGGAGTTGCCGGCTGCGGGGAGGACATGCGGGGTCGTTACGCGGGCGAAGGGCGGAGCAAGACAAGCTGCGCAGGAGGAATCAGTCGAAGATCTTGCCAGGATTCAAAAGCCCCTGCGGGTCGAGCGATCGTTTGACCGTGCGGAGCAACTCGTAGCTGGCGTCTCCCAGCTGCTGCCGCAAGAACGGCTTCTTCGCCAGCCCGACGCCGTGTTCACCGGTGATGGTCCCCCCCCGGCGGAGGGTCTCGGTGACGATTTCCGCCAGCGCGAGCTCGACACGGTGCATCTCGTCGGCGTCTCGTTCGTCGGTAAGAAACGTCGGGTGGAGGTTGCCATCTCCCATGTGGCCGAACGTGCCGATCCGCAGCCGATGCTTCTGGGCACAGTCCGCGCAGAAGCGGACCATGCCGGCGAGCTCGCTGCGGGGGACCGTGACATCTTCGAGGATGGTCGTCGGGCTAACCCGCGCCAGGGCAGAGAAGGCGGCCCGTCGGGCGGTCCGCAGCCGGTCGGCCTCTTCTTCGGTCTCGGCGGTCTCGATACCGGTGGCTCCGTTGTCGGAGAGGGCTTGGCGCATGGCGGCCGACTCCTCTTCCACCACCGCCGGATGGCCATCCGATTCCAGCAGCAAGAGCGCTGCCGCATCGGTCGGCAAGCCAAGCGACGCGTAGTCCTCGACACAGCGGATGGTCATCTGATCCAAGAACTCGACCGTGCAGGGAACGATCTTGCGTGCGATGATGTCCGAAACCGCTTGGGCCGCCGATTCGATCTGGGCGAAGGTGGCAATCATGGTCCGCCGCGCTGCGGGGCGCGGCAGCAGCTTCAACAGCACCTCGGTCACCACGCCGAGCGTTCCTTCGGAGCCGATAAACAGGTCTTTGAGGTTATACCCTGCAACATCTTTGACGCACTGATTGCCGAGCCACACCTCCTGCCCGTCGGCAAGCACAACCCGCAGCCCCATGACGTAGTCACGGGTCACGCCGTACTTGAGACCCCGCAACCCGCCGGAGTTTTCCGCGACGTTGCCGCCGATGGTGCTGATCTTCTGCGAACCCGGATCGGGCGGATAAAACAGACCGTGCTTGGCCGCCTCTTGATCGACCCGCTGGGTAATGACGCCCGGCTCGACACGGATGGTCAGATTCGCCGTATCGACTGCAAGGATCTGATCGAGCGCGGTCATGACTAACGCCACTCCGCCGTCGATCGGCAGACTGCCTCCTGACAGCCCGGTGCCCGATCCGCGGGTTACGAGCGGAACACCGGCCTGAGTGATCGCTGCGACACACGGTGCCACCTGTTCACGCTGCTGAGGAAAGATGACACACGCGGGGGTCTGCTTCAGCGCGGCGGTGCCGTCAAAGGCGTACGGGGCCAGATCGATCGGTTCGGTCAGGACGTTATCGCCACCGACGATCGCGCGCAGCCGCTCGATCAGAACGTGATCGGCCCGGCGATGCGTCGGGGCGGGAGAAGGGGAAGCTTGGTTCATGCAGACGCCGGGGCGAGGGCAGTGGCGCACTAACGCAGGGGGCAGGACGCGCGGGGCTGGGCGCTGGTTATTCGGCGGTTATTCGGCGGCGTTCTCGACACCGTGCATCACGCGCAGCAGATTGCCACCCAGAATGCCGCGGATCTGTTCGGCGGTGTAACCACGATCGAGCAGACCTTGCGTAATGCGCGGGTACGAGGTGACGTCTTCGAGCCCTGCGGGCAGGACGCTCACGCCGTCGTAGTCCGAGCCCAGGCCGACGTGCTCAGGCCCCGCCACCTTGGCAATATGATCGATGTGATCCAGCAGGTCGTGGATCGTTCCTCTCGGCATACGGTTGGCGCTCCGCCAGACGGCGATCTGCCGTTCGATTTCGGCCCGTTCGGTTTTCTTGGCGGTTAGTTCGCGGCGGAGGTTGAACTGGGTGGCGTAGTTCTCGGCAGCGGCGGGGACCACAAATGCACTGAAGAAGTTCACCATGACAACACCATCAGACTCCTTCAGCCGGACGAGGACTTCGTCTGGCACGTTGCGCGGATGGTCCGCCACGCCGCGTGCCGAGCTGTGGCTAAACAGTACCGGGGCGGTGGTGATGTCGAGCGTCTGGTGCATCACGTCGATCGAAACGTGAGAGAGATCGACCATCATGCCCAGGCGGTTCATCTCGCGGACCACTTCTTGGCCGAACGCGGTCAGGCCGCCATTGCGGGGTTCGTCGGTCCCCGAGTCGGCCCACGAGATCGTGTCACCATGGGTGAGTGTCATGTAGCGGGCACCCAGCTGATGCAGCCGGCGCAGCACGCTGAGCGATTCTTCGATACAGTGCCCGCCCTCGACGCCAATCAGCGAGGCGAGCTTGCCCGAGGCCGCGATCCGCTTGATATCTTCCGCCGTGAGGGCGAGTTCCATCTGGTCGGGGTAGCGGTCGAGCATGAGCCGCACCAGCTCGATCTGTTCGAGCGTGGTCGAGAGCGCCTTGCCGGTGCCGTCTAGCTCTGCCGGAACCCAGACGCTCCAGAACTGAGCGTCGAGCCCGCCTTGCTTTGCCCGCGGCAGGTCGGTTTGCAGCGAGGGCTGCGGCTGAGAGATGTCGAGCTTGGAGAAGTCCGACGCCCCTTGGGTGCGGATCTCCCACGGCATGTCGTTGTGGCCGTCGATCACCAGACAGTCGCGGTGCAGCGCGGCGGCTTCTTCTGAGACGACGATCGGTGCCCGTGCTGGGTCGGGATCAGCGGGCGCGTGCGTTGATATCATCAGCAGCAGGAGCGTTGCGGCGAGCCGAGGGTAAGCCGGCGTCTTGCCGAGAAACCGTGGTCCCGGCGAAAGTTTGGGGCAGAGCGTGATCATTTGGCATTGAGCTCCTTCCAGGCCCAGCGGAACAGGTTGCGGGAATCGACGTAGCGAGCGTCGCCCGACGTGGAGCCCAACACGACAACGATCAACGGCTTGTCGTCGCGCTGGCCGGCGGCCACGAGACAGGCACCCGCCGGCCCGGTGGTGCCGGTCTTCACGCCGTAGAAACCTTCGAGGCGGAGCAGCTGGTTGGAATTATTCCAAACCGTGTTGCGCTGGTAGCCATCGACCGAGCCGAGGGTTGCCCCCCGCCGCGGGGTGCCCACGACGCGGCGAAACGTTTCGTACTTCATCGCGGCGTGCGCCAGCTTGACGAGGTCCGCCGCGGTGGTGACGTGCCCCTCGTCGGTCAGGCCGTGGGTGTTGCGGTAGCCGGTACCCGACATGCCCAGTTCGTTCGCGGCGGCGTTCATCGCTTGCACAAAGCGTTCGTAGGGCGAGCCGCCGTTGGGCTTGCCTTCGACCGCGGGAAAACGATTGCCAAAGTGCTCGGCAAACGCGACCGAGGCGTCGTTGCCCGAGGGCAACATCAGGCCATAGAGCAGTTCCCCGGTCGACACGCGTTCTCCCACACGCACGTCGGCTGTTGAGCCGGTTGTGTTGTCGGCACGCTCGCTGAAGGTGATTACTTCGGAGAGAACGTCGGCGTTTTCTTCCGCTAGCTTGGTGACCAGATAGGCGGTCATGATCTTTGTGGTGCTTGCCGGGTCACGGGTGAGACCCTCGTTGTAGCCCCACAGCACCTTGCCCGACTCAGCGTCGGCGATCGCCCACGCCTTGCAGGTGGTCGTTGGCGGCCCGCTGAGCGGGTCGGCGGGCTGCCGCTGCTGAGGACCCGCGTTGACCTCTTCGGGTGGCGGTGCGGGGTCGTCCTTCAGTACCAACGGTCCGAGTGCCTTCCAGAACTCGCTGTCCACAACGCCCGACGGTTCGAGCCCCACGTTGGTTTGGAAGCGCTGAACCGCCCGCACGGTGTTGGGGCCAAAATCGCCATCGACCCCCAGTTCGGGAGAAGGCTTCATTCGCCGGTTGAGCGTCCGCTGGAGGTTTTCGACCATCTCGCCGTCGGAGCCCATCCGCAAGACTCTTGCGACCCGCGGGGCTTCAACCTCGCCATCGGGCTTGAGAAATCGGTCGTAAGCGGCTTTGGTCACCTCCGCGATCAGCTTGGCGGCCTCGTTTTCGTCGGACCAGGATTGATCGACATTGTCGGCGGTCATCACGCAGTACGCGATCGGCCCAACCGGGGATTCAATGATGCCGGCGTCGCAGCGGGCGTCGGCCACCGAACCGGTCTTATGCGCGATCACCACGCCATCGGGAAGCAGGCGTGGTGCCATGCTGGTCGATTGACACGCACGCAGGTGCTCCCGCATTTCTTCGCTCATCTCTTTGACCGCGGCCGCGTCCGCCTTGCCGTAGCCTTTGCCGATACCCGCCGCAAAGGGGTCATCTTCCGCCAGCCGCTTCAGCAGCAGCACGGTTTCCTTGGGGCACATAACTCCCAAGCCGTACTTCGCGCTAAGTTCCGGAGCAATGCTTGTTTCGCGTTTGAACACAAGCGAGTTGAGCCGGGTGTGTGGGCAACCGAGGCGATCCATCAGATCGTTCACCGCCTTGATGCCGACCCGCTCGATGACGACATTGGTCGCAGCGTTATCGCTCCAACCGATCATCAAGCGGATCATATCGCGCAGGGAGAGTTGGGCTCCGGGTGAAAGGTGCGTTGACAGCAGCCCCGACCCCGGAGTCTTGTCAGCCTCTTCGAACACGCAGCGCTCGTCGAGCGACAGCGCGCCTCGGGCGGCGGCCTCGTAGGCGGCCATCATCACGGGCAACTTGATCAGACTCGCCGAGGGCATTTGCTGATCGGCTTGGTAGGCGTAGGCATCGCCCGTGACGAGATGCTCGAATCGCACCGCAACCGTGCCGCGGTGGGCATCGATCATCGGCGCGAGAGCCGCCTGGAGCACCGTTTGGGTTGCGGTGGGGTCCGCCGAGTTTTTGGGTTGGGGGTTCTTAGCTTCGGCCGAGACGGCCACCAAGAGCCACACGGCGACGGCAACCCAGCAGAGCGAGAACTTGTGAGGCATCGTTGCGGAGAGGTCTGAGTGAGGGGGGGCGATCGGATCGACCTCCATCATAGGCACCCGCGGCGGCCCACGCCGAGGGTTGGTCCCTAGGCGGCTAGCGCGGGGCTCACCCCGCCAGGGGTTCAAGGAGTTCCACACCGTTGCCGGGACGGTCGGGGTAGATAGCCCGACCGCGTTCAAGATGAACCCCGGTCGCGATATCGCTGGCGAGCAGGGCGGCACCGTCCATATCAACGTAGTCCAGCAGGGGTGCCAGCTGGCCCAGGGCGGAGATGCCCACGGTCGATTCGGTCATGCAGCCCGCCATGACTTTCATGCCGAGCTCACGAGCCGCTGCCACCATCCGCCGGCCCGGTGCGAGGCCGCCACACTTGACCAGCTTGATATTGACCCCGTGGAACCTGCCCGCACAACGTGCCACGTCGCTTTCCACCACGCAGCTCTCGTCAGCGATCACCGGCAGTCGCGACTCGGCGAAGACCCGCTCGGCCCCTTCCACGTCGTCGGCAGGGAGTGCCTGTTCGATAAACTCGACGCCCAGATCGGCCAATTCGCCGGAGTAGTCGATCGTCTGCTGGGCGGTCCAGCCGCAGTTGGCATCGACGCGGAAGATGGCCTGCGAATGGCGTCGCAGCTCGCGAACGATTTCCAGGTCGTTGTCCGTGCCGAGCTTGATCTTCAGCAGCGGCCAGTCGGCCACTTCCTGCATCTTCTCGACCATCTTGGGGACCGTGTCGATGCCGATCGTATAGTTCGAGAGCGGTGCCTTGTTCGAGTCGAGGCCCCACAAACGGTGGGTTGCTTCACCGCGGAGCTTGCCCCACAGATCGTGGATCGCCAGATCGAGCGCGCACAGAGCGAACGCTTGTTCGCCCAGCAAGGTGGCGAGCTGCGGCAGTAGTGTGTCGATCAGCCGATCGGGCTGTGTCACGTCAAAGCTGGCGAGCGTTTGGCGTGCTGATTCGACCGCGGTGGTCAGCTCGGGGATGGTGGCCCGGTAATAGGCATTGGCGGTTGCTTCGCCGTAGCCGGTCTTACCGCCGGCGGTGACGGCCACGATCAGCGTGTCGCGCAGGCTCGTCGAGCCACGCGCGATCGTAAACACGTGCTTGAGCGGGAGCTGGTAAGCTCGGGTAGCGAGTTCGATCAAAACGGGCTCGGTTCTGTCAGCGGGTGTTTCGCGAGGGGGTGGCGGGTTTCTCGCGAGGAGAAGGGTGGGGGTCCCGAGTCCGATGCCGCCTTAGCCCCGGTGGGAGGCCAGCAAAGCGCGGACGGCATCGACGAGTTCCCCCGGGCCGTGCCGGATCGGGTCGGCCACCGGCACCTGAAATTCGGCCCGCATCCGTGCGCGCTCGGCTTCAGCCTCGTCGGCCGTAAGCCGGCGGCTGTTCATCGCGACGCCGATGATCTTGGCCGGGTGGCCGAACGCCGCGAGGTGCTCGTACGCCTCCGCGACGCTCTTGAGCGTCGGCAGCGCTAGGTGATCCATCCCGCGGATCGTGGTGCGTCCGGCCTCGTAGCACAGAATCATGCCGTGCGGGTTGCAGCCGTGCAGCAACCCGGCCGAGACCCCTGAGAACCGTGGGTGCGTGATGGTCGCTTGTCCCTCGAAGAGCATCACTTCGTGGTGCTGATTCGCGCGGACCAGATTTTCTACGGCACCGTTGACGAAGTCCGACACAACGCAGTCGATCGGCAGTCCGTCCCCTTCGACCATAATGCCGGTTTGGCCGGTCGCGACGAACTTGGCATCGACCCCGGCGGCTTGCAGGCCACGGGCAACCTCAAGCGCCGCGACCATCTTGCCGACCGAACAGTCTTGCCCGACGGTGAGCACACGCAGGCAGCGTTCATCGATGCCCTGTCGCGTGGCGACCTCGTGCTCGGAGTTTTTGCGGACGTCGTGAATCGCGACCCCAGCCGCTGCCGCAGCGGCCGAAAGTTGTGGGTCGGAAGATAGAAATTGGTGCATGCCCGAAACGAGACACATGCCGCGCTTGACGGCGTCGTGGCACACTTCGAGCCACTCAGCGGGGATCTTGCCGCCGGCCGTCGCAACACCAATCAGCAACGTGTCGGGCGCATCGACTTCGTCGAGCGAGCCGACAATCGGCGTGTCGCCACCGACACCCAGCAGTTCTTCGGCCCGCTTGCCCGCCTGTGTCGAGTCGAGAATCGCGACGATGTCCTCCGCACGGTAACGGAGCAGCACGTTGGCAGTTTTCGCGGTGAGCGGATCCGTCTTTCCCTCGGTGAGAATGACAATCCGGCTGCCGCCGATCTTAGTGGGCGAAACTGAAGACGAAGCCATAGCGAAGCGATTGCAGAGGCAGTGGTAGGTTGGGGTGGTTGCCGGATTCCTTGCCGCGGCAGGTGCGTTCTACGCCATGCCCTGCCGCGCGACAACGGGCGCTCGTCTGCGCCGATAGCTTCTCAAGCGGCTTGGTCTTCGATCAGATCCTGGGCCAGCAAGAACCGCCGGTTCGACGCGTCGATCTCGACCAAGCCGCCCAGTGGCAGCGGCAGGTTGGGGTGCTCATGGCCGATCGGCAACCCGGCCAGAACGGGCACGCCCAGGGGCGTAAGGAACTCGTCCAGCAGGGCCTCAACGGCTCCCGCGGAGGTCTCGGCACCGGTGTCGCTGAACGCTCCGACCAGCACGCCTGCCAATTGTGCAAGCAGGCCGGCGGTGCGGAGCTGCGTGAGCAGCCGATCGATCCGATAGGGGGTCTCGCCCGTGTCTTCTAAGAGCAGGATGGCCGCTTCAAAGTCTGGCTGAAACGGCGTCCCGATCAGGGCGTTTAGCACTGCCAGGTTGCCGCCGATCAGCCGTCCCTGGGCGACACCGGGGGTCACGGTGCGGAGGTTGGCGGCAGCAGACGACGGGCACAGATCGGCCCCGGTGGCAAGTTTACCCGAGACCAAGGCCAGCCATTGATCGCGCTCTGGTAGGGAAGCGGCCGAATCATCGCCCAGGCCGCCAACAAGGTTCGGCCCATGCAGCGACACGAGCCCCGTCTGCCGCTGGATCGCGGCGTGCAGCGCGGTGATGTCGCTGTAGCCGACGACGAACTTGGGGCGCCTCACAAGCCGCTTGAATTCGATCCGATCGAGGAGTCTTCCGACCCCGTAGCCGCCGCGGACGGCGAGCACCAGCTTGGTGTCCGGATCATCGAAAGCGGCATGCAGCTCCGCGATCCGCGACGCATCGTCCCCGGCCAGATAGCCCGCGGAGGCGCAAACATCGCGATAGCATTTGCTCGGGTAGCCAAGCCGCTCGAGCGCAGCGACTGCGTTTGTGAAGGCGGCGGGTTGCGGCGGGCTAGCCGGCGCGACGAGCGACACGGTGTCGCCCGGTCGCAATGCGGGCAGTCGCGCGGGGTTGGGCAGGCGGTTGTTCATGGCCCGGCTGGTGGAGTAACCGTGTGCTGGTTAGGTAAAGAGCAGCCAACCGAAGAACAGCGCTGAGCACATTCCCGCTGCATCGGCGATCAGGCAGGCGGGCAGGGTGTGGCGGAAGCGTTTAATGCCGATCGCCCCAAAGTAAACACTGAGCACGTAGAACGTGGTTTCCGTGCTGCCCATCATCAGCGAAGCCGTGTTGCCGATGTAACTGTCGGGGCCGAAGCGGCCCGCCGGCGGCTTCTGAATCAGGTCCACAAAAACGCCCTGCGCGGCTCCGCCCGAGAGGGGTCGAGTGAGCGCCAGCGGAAGCAGCTCAAGCGACTCCGCCGCTTGCTCCAGGCCGATCGTCCCGAGCCCCTTTGCCGCGACCCAGCGGACGTCTTCAAACAAGCCGCTCGCTAGAAACACCTTGATGACGAAGAGGATCGCCACCAGGTAGGGGATGATCATGATCACCACATTGAAGCCTTCCTTCGCGCCGGTGATGAAGGACTCGTACATCAGCACACCGCGCCAGCGCGCTGCCAGCACGATCCCCAGAATTACCAGGGGGATCATCCACTGGCTGAGCGCTTGCGTGAAGCCAATAAAGCCGTCGAGCATCACGCTAGCTCCTTAACCGACACGGAAAGTGGCTCGGGCGCGGTGGCGGCAAAGGCCGGCAGTTTGGCGAGCGTCCGCACCGCAAAGATCGCGACACACGTGCTGCAGAGCGTTGCCAGGAAGATGCCAAACAGCGGCGCGGCCGGGTCTTCGCTGCCGGCGGCCGACCGCAGCCCAACAATCGTGAACGGAATGATCGTCACACTGCTGGTGTTGATCGCCAGGAAAGTCGCCATCGAGTTGGTGGCGGTTTCTTCGGTCGTGTTAAGGGTTTGCAGTTCCTTCATGGCCTTCAGGCCGAATGGCGTGGCCGCGTTGGCCAGATTCAACATGTTGGCCGAAAGATTCATCAGGATCGCCCCCTGCGCCGGATGGCCGTCGGGCACTTCGGGAAAGAGCCACCGCATCAGCGGCCGCATCAACCACGCCAAGCCATCGACCAGCCCGGCATCCTTGGCGATCTGCATCACCCCCAGCCACAACACCATCGGCCCGATCAAATTCAAACAGAGCGAAACGGCCGACTCGGCACCTTCGATCGCGGCGGTTGTGACCTCTTGGCCCATGTCGGCGATCGTCGGGGGCGGGATCGCTTGACCGGTGTCGCGATCGAAAGCGGTGATCTCGACTCCCATGAGCGGTGCCACCACTGACTTGACGGGCGCGTAGCACACGCCGATCACCAGAAGCCAGAACCAGATCCGATTGAGCATGTCGGCCTCGGTCTCGTTAGCGGGAAGGCGCGGTTGCTAGGGGGAGTGTCACGCCATCAGGCGGTGTTCGCGCGAGAAGCGGGGGGCCACCGAGGCTTCGCCACGAGTAATCCAGCGCCCTGGGGCGTGGGGCGTTGGCCCCTGCTCGTCGCGGACCACCGTACCGCCGACGTAGACGGCCCGCAAGCAATCACCAAGTGGGCCTCGCGGCGGGGTCGCTGCCAAGACAAAGTCGGCAGGGGTTCCCAGGCCGATGCGTCCGCGCGACGTCCAGCCGAGTTCGCGCGCGACTTCCGTGGTCTGACTTATCCAGGCAGCGATGCTGGCGGGGGGCGGGTCGGTTGCCAGAGGAACAAGCTGGGGATTGAGAACCGGCAATCCGAGGCGGCGGCAGTCGCTGGCGAGCTCCTCGTTGGGCAGTGGCCCGACCACTGCGGCGATGCCCACGGCGACCGCCGTGTGAAGCTGTTCGAGAAACGCTCCTTTGCCGACCGGCGGGATCGCCCAGTGCCCGACCAGCGAGGCGTTCAGCGGCGGTGACTGGCTCAGCAGATCCAGCAATCGCTGTTCGAAGCCGTTTGCCGACAGATCAACCTGCACCAGAAAGCTTGTTACACCGGTTGCGGTCAGTTGGTCCCAGGTCGGTTTTGCGCTGCCTTGGGTGTCGGCGACCAGCGCAATCCGTCCGGGCAGCAGAACGCAGTCCTTCGCGTTGACTTCCGACAATCCGCCGTTGACGTGCAGATCGCCCAACGCGCGGATCACGCCGTCTCGAAACTCATACCACCCCGCGCGACGATGGGGGTAGTCGATTCCGACGTCGCACGTGGTGAGCACGTCCGAAGCCTGTTGCGCAACACCCGCCACGCTCAGCTGTAGATCGAAAAGATGGTGCTCCGACGACCGCGCGAGCCCGTGGTAGGCCTGCGGGTCGACGGTGTCGATAGCCCCCGTGCCGATCGTGTGCAGCGTCTGCACCAGCGCGGCAAAGTGGATCTGTTCGAGACCGAGGAAATCGCCGCCGGGCCATCCACCCGCTTCCACGAGGATCGTCGCGACACCTTGTCGCTGAACCCATTCACCGAACGCACGAGCCATGTACTCTACGTCGTAGCGCGAAACGCGCCCTTCGCAGCGTTCGTAAGTGGCGTTGCAGAAGCAGGCCGCAACCCGGGCGGCCTCTTCGACGGAAGGAGTTTGGGTGTTCTGTGGATCGAGGGGGGGGGCGAGCAGCGATACGGCCGCCGGAGCGGGCGGTGTGCCGATCGCGGTTCGGTGATGCTGGTTGTGGAGGTTAAAGCCGTAGCGCGGTGCGAACGTCTCGACCGCATGGCGTAGCGCACGCCCCTCGGGCGTTGAGAAGGTTAAAGCGTCGCGATTGACGTCGATCCCCTGACCGTTGTGACGCGTGTTGCGCTCGGCACCATCGGGATTGAGCGGCAAGATCAGCCCCAGCGTCAGACCCGCGAGCAGCTCGTTTGCCGGTTGATCCCCACGGGCGACCAACGCCAGCAAGTTCAATAGCACCGAGGTGTGCGTCGGTTCGTCGCCGTGCATCTGCGACCACATCAGCACCCGGCGGGGCCCCGTGCCGACGCTTAGCAGCTCGATCGGCCGTCCCTCGAACGAGGTGCCCAGTGACACGCGTTGGATCGGCACAAGCGAATCAGCGATCAGCCGATCCACTTCCTGGCGGATCGCAGCGGGCTTCCAACCGCCCGGGGGGCAGGTGATGGCCGAGAAGGCTTCCAGCTCGTCGGCTTGCAGCATCACGGAAAGTGTGTGTCGAAAAGTGGGGGCGGGGTGGTCAGGCGAAGCGTCGCGAGTCGATAACAGTAAGCTGAGGAAACGGCGGTTGGAAGGTCACGCGGCCGAAGCACCGCTCCCCGCGCTATTGCAACGAGTTCAACCCTGCCATGACGACACCCCCACCTGCTGAGCTGATCTCTAGGCTTGCCGCTCTTGCTACAGGCCACGCCACACGCTTCGGCTTCGCCCTGCAAAGCCTTGCTGATAAGTCGCAGGGGGAGATGGGTGGCGATCGATTTGACGAGGTCTTCACGCAGGCCAGCGCGATCAAGATCCCCATCCTGTGGGAGCTGTACTCCCAAGCCGAAGAGGGCCTCCTCGCACTGCATGAAACGCTTCCCGTCTCGCTGGCCAGCGGTGTCGGCGGGTGTGGCGTGCTGCAGCAGTTTACGCCTGGTGCGTCCCGGATCGCTCTGGGCGATCTTGCCGTCCTGATGATTGTGCTGAGCGACAACGTCGCCACGAATCTGTTGATCGATCGGCTGGGCATGCAGCGCATCAACGATCGGCTCGCGTCGGTGGGGCTTGAGCAGACACGCCTACGGCGGGTGATGATCGACTTCGCCGCCCGTGCCGCAGGGCGCGAGAACACCGCGACCCCCGCTGAGGCGGTTCGGCTAATGACCCTACTCGACCAGCGTTGCCGTGCGGGCGATGCCGCCGCACAGGCGGTCATC
Source organism: Botrimarina hoheduenensis (assembly GCF_007859815.1). Classification (GTDB taxonomy): domain Bacteria; phylum Planctomycetota; class Planctomycetia; order Pirellulales; family Lacipirellulaceae; genus Botrimarina; species Botrimarina hoheduenensis. The sequence continues at coordinate 754,776 of NZ_SJPH01000001.1, forward strand.
GGCATGCTGACCCTCAAGAAAGAAAGTCCGGTCACCAAAGCGCTGCACGGTCGCGAGCCGAGCCTGGTGCTCGCCAGCAAGCCGGGCATGCTCGACGGGCTACGCACCGAGTGGGCGCTCGTGCGGTGCAATGGCTGCGCCTACGTTTTCGCGTTGATGGCCGAAGGCACCGACGACACGCTGCTTCAGAAACTTTTCAGCGAAGCCACGGTCATGATTCACAGCGCGCTGGCTGGTCGAGCGGCCGACTGAGTTCGCGCATCAGACATTGAGGGTGCTCGAGGGCTGTCCGGAGAGCAGCTCTTTGCGAAAGGCGTAGGGGGTTTTGCCGGTGTCTTTCTTGAACGCCACACCGAAGCGCGTGGCGTTGGCGAACCCACACGCCAACGCGACTTCAGTGATCGAGAGCTCGCGGCGTCCGAGCAGGTCGCGGCTACGTTCCAATTGCACACGGCGGATCTCGCGAGCGGGAGACCGGCCCAGATACTTGCGAAACTGGATCTCCAAGCTCCGCCGCGAGATGGGTACCTGCCGCAAAATGTCTTCAACCACGATGCCCCGGTGGGCGTTGTTGCGAATATAGCGGAGCGCATCGACGATCTCTTCGTCATCGATCGCCAGCAGATCGGTCGATTGCCGGCTGTTCACTCCGCGGGGAGGCACCAGCAGCGTCGCTGTAGGCGGTGCTGCGCCGTTCATCAACTGATCCAACAGCTGCGCGGCATCGTGTCCGATCCGTTCGCTCGCGACGTTGATGCTGGAGAGCGGCGGCGTGGAGACGTCGCACATCAGCTCGTCGAGGCTGCCGGCGAGGATCGCGACATCGTCCGGTACGCGGACTCCGGCCAAGTGGCAGATCTCTGCCAGTTGTCGGGCTCGCGGCGCATCGACCGCCAAGACCGCAATCGGCGTCGGCAGCCCCCGGATCCACCGTTCGACACGCCGCTGTTGTTCGGCCCAGCCGATGCGGCGCCCGGCGCGGTAACCCGGCTTGTACTCATGGCAGGGTCGATCGTCTTGGGCTAGCCGGGTGACAAAAGCGTCGCGCCGGCGCTTGGAGTACTCGAGGCTGGGCGGGGCGAAGTAGGCAAATGTACGGAAACCACGGTCCAACAAATGGCCCAGGGCCATGTCGGCCAGTTCTTCTTCGTCGGTCAGCACGGATGCCACTTTCGGCTCTTCGGCGACCAAGTCATCGACATTCACCAGCGGCAAGCCACTGGCTTGCAGGGCGGCAAGCTCCTGGGGACTTGTTGGTCGGGCGATGATTCCGTGTCCCTGCCACCCGTCCGGAAGGACCGGACGATGGTTGTGGTCACGCGGATCGATCAGCAGATGCCAGTCAGCGTAGCGGTCTGCGTAGTTCGCGATCCCACGGATCACGCGGCATCCAGCGCTGCTGTCGGTCTCGACAAGCACCGCGACCTGTTTCAGGCTCGCCGAGCGTGTTACTCGCGCTTGAAACGGGTCGGTTGATTGGGGGTCGGGATCGAACACGGTTATTCGATGGGGAAACTAAGGAATACGCATAACAATGAGCTCCGGCTCCCAACGAACCGGGGAAATCCTCGGATTCATCGGGTCCGACGCTTGACGCCTAGCTCGCACGCGCCATGATTCGATCGTAGCCAACCGGCGCGGTTTTGCGCATTTTTTTGCATAAAGTTCTCGCCTTTGCGTTGGGTGCAAGAATCCGCTTGAATCGGTTGGGACTCCTTTTCGGGCAGGCGACACCCGGTAGCTGCCCCACCAACCTTTCGGCCGAGACTCCCAACGACTTCTTCCGCTGTTTGAAAGCTCACCCGCCGTGTTTGACGTAATTCAAGACCGCAGCGCCATCGCTGTTGACGGCCCGATCACCGCAATTGGCCTGATGAGTGGCACCTCAGCCGACGGTGCTGACGCGGCTCTGCTACGTACCGATGGGGCCGGCAGCATCGAGTTCGTGGGCGGATTGACGCTCTCGTACGATGAAGACCTGCGTTCGCGACTGCTCGAGGCCTCGCAGCACGATGTTCCGCTGACCGCACTCTTGGTGCTCGAACGCGACGTTACCGATCATCACGCCAAGGCGATTGAGAAACTGCTCAAGAAGTATCCCCAGCAGGGGGCCGATGCGAAGGTGGTCGGATTCCACGGTCACACGATTCGGCACATTCCGGACGAACGATTGACCATGCAGATTGGTAATCCCTGGCAGCTCTCCGAATCGGTGGGATTGCCCGTAGTGGCCGATTTCCGGCGGGGCGACATCGCCGCTGGAGGGCAGGGGGCTCCGCTGGCCGCGATGTTCCACCGTGCTCTCTTTGCGAGCGAGAAACTCCCCGTTGCGGTGCTCAACCTGGGCGGGGTTGCGAATGTCACTTGGCTGGGACCGGACGATGCGTTGATCTCGGGCGATACGGGCCCAGGCTGCGGGCTGCTTGACGAGTGGGCCCAGGAAATGGCCGGCCTGCCGCACGACCAAGATGGCAAGCTTGCGCTTCGCGGCTCGGTGGACGATGCGGTGGTTGCGGCGGCGTTGTCCGCGCCGTTTTTCGCACGGGCTCTTCCGAAGGCGGCCGATCGCTACGATTTCGATCACGTTGATGTGTCGATGCTCAGTGTCGAAGACGGTGCCGCGACGTTGTGCGCTGTAACAGCCAGGGCGGTGGTCGAGGCGATCGATCGCCTTCCGGCCAAACCCGGCACGCTATGGGTTACCGGCGGAGGCGTGCATCACCCTGTGATCATGCAAATGCTCGGCGAGCATTTTGACTCGGTTCATAGTGTCGATGAGCGAAATCTGAATAGCGAAACGCTCGAAGCCGAGTGTTTCGCTTGGCTCGCAGTCCGGCGACTGCGAGGCCTCCCGATCACCGCGCCCGAAACCACCGGTTGCCGTGAGCCACGTTGCGGCGGTGCCGTAACTTGCTGAGCGCGGGGCCCGATTAGATTCCAATGGCTGCCGCGTTTCTCGAGGCGGCCAGCTGGCGTCCGATCAACAAGCAGCCACATGCCGCGTCGGGGGCCAAATGAGTTACGGCACCGGGGCGGAGCCGTTCAATCTGGTCTCGAACCCGCGCCCGATAAGAGGGTGATCCGGTGAGTAGTCCGCCCGCCAAGTAAAACTCGGGCGCTGCCCGATCGGGTTGGTCGCCTAACGACCGATCGACCTTTGCCGCGCACTCTGCCGCCAGATGTGCCAGTGCCGCGGCCCCTGCGGCCGCGATCTCAGCGGCTAGCGGCGAGCCTGCCGCCGCACAGCGTAAGACGGGTTGGGCAAGGGTTGCGATCTGAGCGCGTGGGTCAGCGGCTTCGTACACAACACGCTTGACCTCGCGCAGTGATCCGATCGCCCAGGTGTGGAGCACCGCTTCGAGCAGCACGGGGTCGAGCGGCAGCTCCGCATCGTGCTGACGGCACAGCTCGTGGAGCGCGGCCCGGCCGAGACTGAAACCGCTGCCGGCATCGTCGATCAGATAGCCCCACCCGCCGACCGCAAACGATTCGCCCGCCTCGGTGCGGCCCACGGCGATCGAGCCCGTGCCAGCGATCAGGCCAACCGCCGAGCAGCCCGGGCGGGCATCGGCCAGCAGCGGAGCGGTGTCCGGCGCTACCACCACGTGCTTAGCCAAGCCGAGCGTTTCGGCTTCTTGTTGGACGCGCCGGCGCGCCGAGTCGGTGGCGCAGCCGGCGATGGCTAGCACCGCGGTGTCAATCGTTTGGACGACGCCCGCGTTCGCGCGGGCCGCGACAACCGCTTGGCCGATCGCCTCTAGTGCGGGCTGCCAGCCGACGCTGTAGGGGTTGCTGCCCCCGGCGAAACCCGACCCCAGCACGCACAGCGGCTTGCCGTCTTGGACCGCGGCGATTCGCGCGGCGGTCTTGGTGCCTCCGCCATCAATGCCCAGTAGCAGCCGACTCATCGGGCAACCGCGACGCCCACGCGACCGCCCGTTTCGACGAGGCGAGATTTGGCCTCGGCGGGAGTCGAGCCGGTGAGTTGGGCGACAATCGCCACTTTCACATCGCCATCGCAGCGGGCGAGCAGTTCGGCCGCTACTTCGGGCTCGACGCCGGTTGCTAGGCGGACGATTCGCTTGGCACGCGCTTCAAGCTTTGAGTTGGTCGGCCTGAGATCAACCATCAGATTGCCGTAGGTCTTGCCTAGCAGCACCATCGCGGCGGTCGTGATCGTGTTGAGCACGAGCTTCGTGGCGGTTCCGGCCTTCAAGCGGGTCGAGCCGCTCAGCACTTCGGGGCCGACTATGGGGGTGATCGACAGATCGGCAAGCGGGATAATTTCAGCCGCGGCGTTGCACGAGAGCGCGACCGAGAAGGCCCCCACCTGCCTGGCGTACTTAAGGCCTCCGACGACATACGGTGTGCGGCCGCTGGTGGCGATGCCAACCAACACGTCGTCGGGACCCAGATTGATCGCCTTGAGGTCTTCGGCACCGAGCTCGGGGCTGTCTTCGGCACCCTCGACCGCGTTGGTTAGCGCAGTGCGCCCTCCGGCGATGATGCCGACTACCTGGCGAGGGTCGGTGTTGAACGTCGGGGGGCACTCTGCGGCGTCGAGCACGCCCAGCCGGCCCGAGGTGCCGGCACCGGTGTAGACGAGCCGACCTCCGCGCCGGAGCCGATCGGCGACCACTTCAACCGCTTGCGCGATGGCTTCGGATTCGCTGCCGACGGCTTCTGCCACATGATGGTCTTCGGCGTTGATCAGACGCACCATCTCAAGTGGCGAAACGCCATCGAGCCCCATGGTTGCGGGGTTACGGGCTTCGGTTGTGAGGTGATCGAGAGCGATGTTGCTCATGGAACCCACCGGCGGGAGCGGTCATGCGACGTCGCGACAACCGCGGCGTAGCCTCATTAGTTTAGTCGAACAACGGGGGCTCGCTCGCCCCCTGCTGCGCAATGCGGCGGATCGTATGCGCAACGCCCCCCCACGCCCAGATGGCTAACCTGTTAGGCTAATTCGTGTTAGGGACCCCGTAAGGGCCCCAAATTGGCCACACCGCGGCTAGAGATCCCTCTTTTTTAGCGACCGATCTGCCTTGCTCAGCCCGTTCGTTTGCCCGCTAGCTCCGCCGCTGCTCGCTCGGACGGGGCTCTCGAGCTGGGATCTTGCGATTGTCGCCGTTTATCTCCTGGCGACCGTGGTCTGGGGTGCTTGGCCCCGTAAGGGGGCTGGTACCGATGAGGCTTATCTCGTCGGCGGACGCGACACAGCGTGGTACGCCCTGCTGCTCTCGATCATCGCGACCGAGACCAGCACGGTCACCTTTCTGAGTCTTCCCGGGCAGACGTATGCCGAAGGAGGCGATATGCGCTTCCTGCAGATCACACTGGGCTACATCGTCGGGCGACTGGGAGTGATCGTTCTGCTGATGCCGCTGTACTTCCGTGGCAAGCCTTTCACGGCTTACCAGGTGCTTAGCGAGCGCTATGGAGAGGGGGTGAGGGCGGCCGCTTCGCTCACTTTTCTGGTCTGCCGCACCCTGGCAGACGGTTTGCGTTTGTTTCTCACGACACTGGCGTTGCAGCAGGCAATCGCGCTGGACTTTACGCTGTGTGTGGTTATCGTCGCGGCGGCGACAACGATTTATGCAACGCTGGGCGGCGTTTCGTCGGTCGTGAAGAACGATTGCGTTCAGTTGATCGTCTACACGTCGGGGGCCTTGATCGCCCTGTTGTTGCTCTCACGCGCCATACCGGGCGGAATCGGCGAAGTCTGGCGCTTTGCCGACGAGACGGGCCGACTGCGGGTGTTCGATCCGGGGCTGGGGCTTTTCGGGGGGCACATCACGTTCTGGTCGGGGCTCGTGGGGGGCGGATTCTTGTCGCTTGCCACGCACGGCGTGGACCAGCTGATGGTGCAGCGCTATCTGTGCGCAAGGTCCAAAGCGTCGGCCAGCCTGGCTTTGGCGTTGAGCGGACCACTCGTCGCGGCGCAGTTCTTTCTGTTTCTGTTGATCGGTGCCGCCTTGGCCTGCTTCTATTCGAGCGGACAGTTTGGTTACTCCATCGCGAGCGGCGATCAGGCTTTTGCCGCTTACCTGGCCCACGAGGTGCCAATCGGCGTGGCCGGATTGCTGTTTGCGGCGGTGCTGGCGGCCGCGATGTCGACCCTTTCCAGCTCGTTGAACGCATCGGCCGGCGTGCTGGTTAAAGACCTCTTGGCCCCGAGTGGCATCGCGACCGACAGTGGCGCGGCGGTCTGGTGGGCGAAAGTCGGCACGGTCCTATTTGCTGTCTTGCAGGTTGGCGTAGCGCTGGGAGCGAATGCGGTTGGCTTGGCTCAGAGTACGTCGGTTATCAGCGCCGTACTGGCCGTGGCGGCGCTCACGACAGGGGTTTTGGTTGGCCTTTTTGCGTTGGGATTCGGCTGGCCCCGATCATCGACCCGCGCGGCCTATGGAGCCCTGGTCACCGGGTTTGCCTTCAGCTTTTTCCTGGCGGGGCTCAATTTTGGTATCGATCAGCAATGGCCCGCCCTAGCGGGCTGGCGTCAATTAAGCTGGCCTTGGAATTCGCTTGTCGCGTGCAGCACGACGCTGCTCGGCGGGCTTGTTGTACACGCCTTCGCCGGCCCCAACGCCCCCGCGAAGATCGCGTCGGCTCACGCTTCTGCTCCGCTTGAATCCTAGGCTCGTATGTTCCCTCGACTTGCTTGGTCGGTCTGTCTGCTCAGCTGTATCAGCGCTGCGCGAGCTGCCGAGCCCGTAGCGCTGGGCTTGGATACGGCACGGCTGGGGGCGATTAATGCGCCAATCGAGGAGGCTCGCGCGGCGGGGCAATTTTCTGGCTGCGTTGTCGCAATCGGTCGTCGGGGCGGCGTGGCGCTGCTCAAAGCGTACGGCGATCGACAGATCGAACCAACACGCATCGCGATGACGACCGATACGGTGTTTGATCTGGCATCGCTCACAAAGCCGGTTGCGACCGCGACGAGCGTCATGCTCCTGGTTGAGGCCGGGCAGCTACGGCTGCGAGACAAGATGGTCGATCGGCTTGCGGGGGTTACCGCTGCGGGGGGGCAAGCAATCACAATCGAGCAACTCCTGACCCACAGCGCGGGATATATCCCTGATAACGCGCTGGCGGACTACGAGCACGGCCCCGATGAGGCGTGGCACCGATTACTAGCGCTCGAGCCGCGTTGGTCCCCCGGCACCACGTTCAAATACTCGGACGTCGGATTCGAGCTTTTGGGAAAGATCGTTGAAGAAGTGAGCGGTCGCCCACTTAACGAGTTTGCGAAGGACCGAGTCTTTACGCCGCTGGGCATGGTCGATACCGGTTATCTGCCGGCGGCCGAACGCCGCGCGCGGGCCGCAACGACCGAGCAGCGCGACGGTGCGTGGCTTACTGGCGAGGTTCACGACCCCCGTGCTGCGCTGCTCGGGGGCGTTGCGGGGCACGCCGGGCTCTTTAGCACGGCCGCTGATCTCGCGCGCTATGCCCGCTGTCTGCTCAACGGCGGCACGCTAGACGGGGTGCGACTGCTCAGCCCGCAAGGACTCAACGAGATGATCCGAGCGCGTGACGTCGCGGGACAAAAACGCGCGCTGGGCTGGGACGTTCAGAGCGATTACTCGAGCAATCGCGGAGAGCTGTTCTCAGCGGCGGCCTTCGGCCACGGCGGATTTACGGGAACCGCCCTGTGGGTCGACCCCGAACTGGATCTCTTCGTCATCTTCCTCTCGAGCCGGCTTCATCCGGACGGCGAGGGCAACGTGAATGACTTGGCCGGGCGGATCGGTACGATCGCCGCGGCCGCCATCCTTCCTGTGGAAAAATGATTCGAGCGATGGCGATATTCCTTATTCGGCGCGGTTGGTTGGCGGCCCTGACGGTGACGCTCATCGTGAGCCAGCTGGCGGCGAAGCCGCATACTGGCAGCACCCACTCGGCAGTCGGGTCGCGTTACGCGGTGGCGACCGTTCAGCCGCTCGCAACCGATGCGGCAATGGCGGTATTCGAAGAGGGGGGCAATGCGGTCGACGCTGCGATCGCCGCGGCGCTAACGCTCAGCGTTGTGGACAATCACAACTCGGGCATCGGGGGCGGTTGCTTGTGTCTGGTCCGCACCCCCGCGGGCGAACTGCTCGCGATCGACGGTCGCGAGACCGCCCCGGCACTTGCCACACCGGAGATGTTTGTCGTCGGCGGAGAGGCCGACCCGCGGCTCAGTCAGACCGGTCCGCTTGCGGTTGGCACGCCCGGTGCCTTGGCGGCGTACGCCCTGCTCGCCAAAACGGCTGGCAGCAAACCCCTTTCGCGCCTGCTGGAACCCGGTCGGCGGGCCGCCGCGGAGGGCTTTGCGATCGACAAGAATTATGCCGATCGGCTCAAGTCCAACGCGAAAGAGTTGGGCAAATTTCCGGCCACGAGGGCCGTGTTCCTCGACGCCGAGGGTCAGCCGCACCGAGAGGGGCACCCTCTTGTGCAAGCCGATCTCGCGAAGACCTATGGTGCGCTAATTGAAAACGGCCCCGATTGGTTCTATCGCGGGCCGTTCGCTCAGCGTGTGGGGGCGTGGATGCAAGCGGAGGGCGGTCGGCTCCGCGCGTCCGACTTTGCGACCTACAAAGCACTTCGCCGCGAGCCGATCGTTTCAACCTATCGGGGTCGCCAGATCATCGGGTTCCCGCCTCCCAGTTCGGGCGGCGTTCATGTGGCTCAGGTGCTGAATCTGATCGAGCGCTACGAGCTGAGCACCCTGTTCGAGGACGATCCGCTGACCGCGACCCATGTGGTCGCCGAGGCCATGAAGATTGCCTTTGCCGATCGGGCTCATTGGCTGGGCGATTCTGATTTTGTCGAGGTGCCGCGCGGGCTTAGTGCCAAGTCGTACGCCGACCAACTGGCCGGAAAGATTCGTTTGAAGCGCGTCACACAGGTTAAGAGCCACGGCGAACCACCCGAGTGGCGGCAAGATGTTTTCGGACGTCACACGACCCACATCGCCGCCGCCGACGCCGAGGGCTATTGGGTCGCGATCACGGCCACGGTCAACACCGGCTTCGGCTCGAAGGTGATCGTGCCCGGTACGGGGGTGATCCTCAACAACGAGATGGATGACTTCTCGATCCAACCGGGCACGCCCAACGCCTTTGGACTGGTGGGAGCCGCGAATAACGCGGTGGCAGCGGGCAAGCGGCCCCTTTCCAGCATGAGCCCAACGCTGGTGCTCGATGCGGAGGGCCGTCCGTTGATGGCCCTTGGCGCGGCGGGGGGCCCGAAGATCATCAGCCAGGTCATTTTGATGCTCATCAATACAGTGGACCGTCAGATGTCGCTCGCTGAGGCGGTCGCGGCCCCGCGGTGGCACCATCAGTGGCGGCCCGATGTTCTGAGTGTCGAGAAGGGCTTCGATCCGGGCTTGCTTTTGGGCCTGCTGGATCGCGGGCACACGCTCACGCAATTGCCCACAGCGGGCGTTGGTCAAGCGATTGGGCGCGATGCCGAGGATCGCCTGATCGCCGTCAATGATCCGCGGGTTGCGGGAAAATCAGCAGCTCGATAGCGAAAAAGCGCAGCGTTCGACTAAGCTAAAGGCACGGGTTGGGGAGGCTCTTCCGGGGCTCCGCGGAGGTGCTCTTAGCGATCCAACTCTCACGGAACCATGATCTTGAGGCTCTTGATGTTCTTTACGCTATTGGCTGCGCAAGCCGCTACACCCTCTCGCGGACGCGATCGCGCGCTGGTGATCGAATCGCTCGAAAAGAGAGAGCTCCTCGCGGCGGCCGGATTGGTCGAGATCGGACAGCAACCCTCGGGGGCCCTCGACGACAAGATCGTGTATGTCCACGGCGGGCACGGCTACACCGCTACGGGCAGCAGCTGGGGTTATCAGCGCCCGCTTCTGCTGGACATGGTCGAGGATCTCGGCAACCAAGATCAGATGACCTATCTGGTCGATTACTTGTGGAACGCCGGGGCAACGGTGGTCCCCCTCCGTCCGGTGGGTCATCAGCCCAATGAAGTGGTTCTCGACAACGACGATGTCGAGGTGACTTTCACCGGCGCGTGGAGCAACAGCTCATCGAGCATTTACTTTGGCTCAGCGGGCGATGTCCCCTATCGCTTCGCCACCACTTCCACCACCGAGACCGCGACCGCTCAGTACCGTCCGAACATTTCCGAAGAAGGCTTCTACCCGGTTTATGCCTGGACTCGTTCCGGCAGCGACCGAGCGGAGGATCATCTGTACCGAGTGCATCACTCGGGCGGAGCCACTGAGGTGACGATCAATCATCGGCGGGTGGGCAACGGGTTGGTGTACCTGGGCACGTTCCACTTCGAAGCGGGCAACGCCGGCTACGTCGAAATCTCCAACCAATCCGCCACCGCCGGCAACGTGGTGATCGCGGACATGATCCGCTTCGGCAACGGCATGGGAGACATCAACCGGGGCGGCGGCGTCTCGGGAGAGACCCGCGAGAACGAGGCGGGCCTTTACTGGGTCGAGTGGCATGTGAGCCGCTCGCAGGGGATCCCCACCAGCGAGTACCGCACCAGCAGCAGCGACAGTTCGGCCACGGTCTCGCTCTCGCCGCGTTATGCCGAGTACATGAACCGTGAACAGGATGGTTCGCTTTCCGATCGCGTTTTTGTGAGTTTTCACTCAAACGCTTCGACCGGCAATCCGGCCACGGCCACCTCGCGGGGAGTGGTAGGGCTCCACAACACGGCCAACGGCGGAGCCACCCCCAACCAGTTGTTTCTTGCCCAGACACTCGCTCAGCAGGTCAATAACGATCTGGTCGCCCAGAACGGGCAGTTTGAACACAACTGGCAGAACCGTACGTCGCTCACTTTCCAGACAACGTTCAACTACGGTGAGATCAACAACTCGGTCATCAACAACGAGTTCGATGCGACGATCGTTGAGACCGGCTTCCACGACAACACGCTCGATGCGCAGATGCTGCGTGATCCCCGCGTGCGCGATGCGATCGCCCGCGCAACCTATCAGGGCATTGTCGATTACTTTGTCCAGGTGGACGGCGGGGCGACTGCGAATATCGATGCGCCACCGAAGGTTGCCAGCCTGAACGCCGAGTCAACGGCTCCCGGAGAGGTGACGCTCAAGTGGGTCGCGACCCCCGCGAACGCCTACTCTGGCGGAACTCCCACCGGGTACACGATCTACGCCTCGACCAACGGCTACGGGTTCGACGGCGGCACGTTCGTCGCGGGCGGAGCCCTGAACACGCACACCCTTACCGGTCTCGACCCGGCCCAGACCTACTACTTCAAGATCGTGGCCAATAACGCCGGTGGCCAATCGGTGGGCTCCGAGGTTGTTGCCGCCAAGCCTTCGGCCGACACGGCGAAGATCCTCATCGTCAACGGTTTCGACCGGCTCGAACGCTCGCTCGTGCCGAAGGAATCGTTCACCGGCAGCGCGACGCTGACCGCGGATCGCGTGCGACCCCGGTTTGCAAACTCGATGGACTACGCCGTCCAAATCGGCGATGCGCTCGCGGCGGCTGGTGCCCGCGCAGCCGTTTCGACCGCCTCGAACGAGGGGCTCCAATCCGGTGCCGTCGCACTGGCCGAATACGACGCGGTGTTCTGGATCGCAGGCGAGGAGTCAACCGCTGACGAAACGTTCAACGCGCTCGAACAGAATCTGATGACCGCTTATCTGGCCCAAGGGGGCAAGCTGTTTGTCTCGGGGTCCGAGATTGGCTGGGATCTAGAAGCGCAGAACGGCGGAGCCGCGTTCTTCAACAACACGCTTCGCGCGGACTACGTGGCCGATGACGCCAACACTTACTCGGCGAGCGGCACCCCCGGATCGATCTTCGAGGGCCTCGCCCTACAGTTCGACAATGGGGAACGCTTCTACGACGTGACCTTTCCGGACGTGATTGTCCCTACGGCGGGCAGCGGCGCGATCACCGCGATGAACTACGGTGGCGGGGCCGGAGCCGCGATCCAGTACGACGGCGGCGCTGCGGGCGAGCGAGTCGTGCTGCTCGGTTTTCCCTTCGAGACAATCACCGACGACTCGATCCGTACCCAGGCGATCGCCCGCGTGCTGGACTTCTTCGACATCGATAGCACACCCCCGATCATCGTGACGCGGCGCACCGAGATCCTGCTGAACAACGACGACGGTGCCCCCACCTTCACCACCAACGGCGTTTGGCTGAACACCGGCGCGTTCAGCCTCGACCTGCTTACCGAGGTTTACGAGCTAGCCGGTTCCGACAACGCGCGGGCCAATTGGCAGACGACCCTGCCCGAGGCCGGACGCGTCGAGGTGTTTGTGATCTACACCGCTAACGCCCAAAACGCCACCAGTGTGAACTACGACATCACGACCCCCAGCGGCACCTTCACGGCGAACGTGAACCAGCAGACGCAAAGTCGTACCTGGGTGTCGCTCGGGTCAGAAAACACCTCAGCAGGGCCGATCACGATCTCACTCGATGCGGATCAGAGTTCGCCCAACATTGATCGGGTGGTGGCCGATGCGGTGCGGATCTTCTTGGACGTGGATGTTGTCGCTACGGGTGACTTCAACAACGACGGCTCCGTTGATATCGCCGACTACACGGTCTGGCGTGACTCGCTTGGGGCAAACGTTGTTGCCGGTGAGGCCGGAGACGCCGACTTCGATGGCGTTGTGACCCAGGCCGATTACGACATCTGGGTTGCTACTTTCGGCCAATCGGTGCCGGTTGCGTCGTCGGCCGCCCGTTCGTTCCTTGCCGCCTCGGCTGGCCTGACAATCGTCGAGGGCTTCGAGGCCGATGAGTTGCAGCCGGTGGTTAAGTCGGTAGACGCGGCGTTCGCTCTCTCGGTCGCGTCGAGCGACTCCGCGGCAAGCGGCGATGTACCGCGGGCACGAAGCCTCGGCTCGCCGGCCGAACGCGGCGCTGCACGACGCCTCGATCTGCTGCTGGCGGCTCGCTCGGCACAACGTGGCGAAACGGACCGCTTGGTCTCCTTCGAGCGTGACAGTGACCGCCAGGACGCCGGTGAACAAACGCAGCGCGAAGAGGCGTTCGCCGGCTGGCAGCGTTTCGGGCGGCGCGTCGGATCGTCGTAAGAGCGGCGTTCGCGTTGTTGGCCCGTTACTGACGCAGCCCGAGCAGCGGGAAGCACAGCACCGGGATCGCGAGCGACGCAACGCCGATCGCCCAGCGGAATCGGTCGAGCTCTTTCGTGTCGTCAGAAGTCGGCGGGTGATCGACGCCCATGAGGATCACAAGCACCAGCATGGGGGTCCATACCGAGGCTTGGTCGAGGTTGATCACCACGTAGGTGATCGCCACAACCAAGAAACCGCGGGCCACATTCTGCGCATCGCGCCCGAAGAGCCCGTAGATGGTGTGGCCGCCGTCGAGCTGGCTGATGGGCAGCATGTTGAGCCCCGTGACGAGCATGCCAACCCAGCCGGCCATAAAGAAGGCATTGACCTGTGAGATGCCGATCCATTCGGCGCGGTTCGTCCCTACCTTGCGGAGCGTTTCGGGCTGCTGGGCCTGGATCATCCACTTCACCAGCAGCGGGCTGTTGAGCTGGATTTCTCCGGGTCGGGGGGGCGTTGTCAGGTCGAGCTTGCCGACCCCGATCCACAGGATCGGCGCAGCGATCACCAGCCCGGCCAGAGGCCCCGCGATGCCGATATCAAAAATCTCGCGGCGATTGGCCCGGACCCCCTCCATGCCGATGACGGCTCCCATCGTGCCGATGGCGTTGAAAGGCACCGGGATACAGAGCGGATAGCTCGCCGGGATCCGGCGGCGGAGCGTCATGATGAAGTGGCCCATCTCGTGCGTCAGCAAGATGGCGAGCACGGCCCCCATGTAGGTAAGCCCTTGCCGCCAGTTGCTTGCGATGGTCGTCGCCACGTGCGACCAGGTCGCCATTTTAGCGGGGTTCATCGGCTCCCACTCTGCGGCTCCCACCCAAAAGGTGCTTGCACAAGTCGCGAGGAACAACACCAGCGGCAGTCGCACGCGGCGCCGGCGGGGCGTGCCCTGTCGGTCGGCGGAGATCCGGGAATCAAAATCCGAGGCACGGAGCTCGCGTGAACTCTTCTCGGTTAGCTCGCCGCCGACCTCAACCGAGAGGCGCGGGGCCGACTCGCTTGCGGGCTTAGCCGCGGCGGGATTTTGACGGGCGGGGGGCGTTGGATCGGCGTCGTGTTCAGTCATTCGTCGGATCGTAGCACAACGGCGGTGCCGCGATGATGGGGCCCTTACCTCTTGGCCTTGAGGGCCACTGCGGACTTGTTGAGGTCGCCCCTGTAGTTAGTAGACCTCAAGGCTCTTTACGCTACCGACACCAGCGTTGAGAGCCGCGTCAAGGCACCGCCGGGCCGCACCGATCAGCGACCACGTATCAAATCCTTTCGAGAGCACCGAGGCCCCGGCAACGCCGGCGTCGGCGCGAAACTGCGTTTCGGAAAAGCGTTTGATCGCGGCGGTCCACAGTCGCACCGCGTCGAGTCGGTCGTGACCGGGAGTGAGCACGGCCACGAGGTTGCCGCTCAGCGGTTCCCAGACCAGGTCATCCAAGAGCCCCGCGGGAAGAGTGCGGACGCAATCCTGTCGGAATTGATCAATAGGTTCCGCACCAGCGTCATTAACCGAGACGATCGCGATCGAGAGCGGGCGACGCTCAGCCCGGCACGAATCGACCTGTTCTTGCGTGATTTCCATCAAGCGATGCATCGCCGGGTCGATCACTTGCGTATGCGGCCGGCGCACCGTTGCCCGCGCACCGTGCCCGCTTATCTGTGGAGAGACCCCCATCAGGCCTGGCTTGCCGGCCGACAGGTAGTCTTGAACCGTACGCGTGAGGTCCTGGACGTTGGCCAGCAGATCGTTGTAGAGCCGCTCGTCGCCCAGGTCTTCATAGGTGGCTGGGGCACCAAGCAGGCGTCCCGCCGCGCCCTCGGAAGCGATCGCCAGTTGGCGATGGGCCAGCACGAGCGTTTCGTGGAAGTCGGCTGCCGGACTGAGATCGACCCCCAGCGCATTGGCGAGCTGAACGGCACGGGGCTGAAGGACCTCGACCAGCGTGTTGATTTGCCGCCGGGTTAGGTCGCACTGCCTCTCGCCCCGCTCGATCAAGAGGGGCAAAGCAGCCAGCTCGCGGTCCACGACGAGGCGGGTGACAAGGTTGGCGAGCTCGAGCACACTGCTAAGCTCTCCTTTTCGCTCGGGAGCGCAAGCCGCTGAGTCTAACAACTCGATAGCGCTTGCCAGGCGTTCAGGGAGTTTCCAGCTGCGGAGCAACGCGACCGAGAGCTCGCGGTGCTCGAAACCGAGCGCCTCGCGTTCGGCTGCGGCGATTGCCGGCTCACGCGCCGCAATTCCCTTTGCTTTGTTCAAGACGGCCGCGTAGGTGTCTCCGATTTCGGTCAGCAAGACGAGCTGCCCGATCCCTTGCAGCAGGCTGGCAACGAGCGCTTCGTCGGCCAGAGCGGCCCAGCCGCGAGCGGCACCCTGCGTTTGAGCAATCTGTTTGGCCGCTACGGACCGAACGATGGTGCGGGTCCAGTAGTCGGCGAGCGATTCGGTGTCGATCTTGTCGATCAGCGTGGTAGGCACGGAGAAGCCCAACACGAGCAGCTTCAGCGGGCGGACCCCCATCAGCGCGATCGCTTGCGTCAGGTCTGAAACCTCGCCGCTCAGGCCATAGACCGAGCTATTGACCACCCGCAGCAGCTTGGCGGTGAGGGCCGGGTCTCCTTCCAAGCAGTCGCGGATGGCGGCGGCATCTACCTGTGGCTCGGCTGTGAGCCGAACGATCTCGAGCGCGACCGCCGGCGGCGAGTGAAGCTGGCCGGCTTGACGCAAGAGTGAGTCGAGCGTGTGGTTCGTGGGAACGGGCATCGGCTCAGCGGGGGCGGCAATTACGGCGGAAGAGAGCTACTTGAAAAGCTAGCTTGCCACGGCTCGGGAGGGGTTCACCCGGTAGGTATGCCGAGGATCAGCACTCCGCTAGATCCGTGCTAACCGTTGCAGTCCAATCTCGTGTGGGGGCTAGCCGGGCTAGCGGGTAGACTAGGAGCAGCTCTCCCGAGGGGAGTCATCGCCCAGCGAGGGGCCCCCCTCGCCACCAGCCGCCGCAGCAAGGAAGCCGCAGTGACGCCCCATCTACGATTGACCGCAATTCTTGCTGGCTGTGCCGTCGCGTTGTTGGCGGCAAGTCGCTTGGCGATCGCCGCCCCCACGCCGACCCTCGACGAGGTTCTCGCCGAAGACGCCACGCTCAACGCGATCGAGATGATCGATGCGCTGCAGGGCTGGGCTGTGGGGGATCGCGGCGTGATCCTCGCTACCGACAACGGGGGCCGCACCTGGAGCCGCCAGGGGGCTCCGATCGAAGGCGCTTTGCAGAGCGTTTCGTTTATCGATGCGCGAAGAGGCTGGGCCGTTGGCGGATTGGTGCAGCCGCACACACGTGTCTCGATCGGTGTCGTGCTCCGTACCAAGGACGGTGGCCGCACTTGGTCGCTGCTTCCACAGCCGACGCTGCCGGCCTTGAGCGAGGTGCGATTCTTCGACCATCAGCATGGCATCGCCGCGGGGGCGGGCTCGTCGTTCTCGCCGTCAGGCGTGTTCATCACCAACGATGGCGGACGCAGCTGGAACGCCACGACGACGGACCGTACGTGGCGCTGGAACGCTGCCGATTTTGTTGGCACGGGGGCCGAGCAAGCGGCGTTATTGGTGGGCGCACGCGGAGCCGTTGGCCGTCTGGTCGCCAGCCGTGTCGAGGCCGCCGCAACCGCTACCGATCGGCGTGGCTATCACGGCGTACGCTGGTCGTCACAGACCGAAGCTTGGCTCGTAGGAGATGGCGCACTGGTTCGGCAGTCGCGCGACGCGGGCCGAACCTGGCGGGCCCCGTTGTCCGAACCGCCCGAGACGCTCGCGGATTGGTTTGACTGGCGGGCCGTAGAGGCCGACGGTCCCCATGCGTGGATCGCCGGTGCGCCGGGGTCGATCGTGCTACAAACACACGACGCGGGCGCTAGCTGGTCGCACAGCAACACCGGAGTGACGACTCCGCTGTGCGCGATCTGCTTTGTCGATCAGCATAATGGCTGGGCGGTCGGTGAGTTTGGCGTGGTCTTGGCAACCACCGACGGGGGTGCCACGTGGATCTCGCAGCGGGGCGAAAGACGCCACGCGGCGGTCTTATCGGTGGTTGGTGCCGAGGAGCAAATCCCCGCCGAACTGATCGCCGCGACAGCGATTGCTGGTGCCCGTCGGACCGTGATCGCGTCGCCGCTTGCGCCGACCGAGAGCAAGCTGGCGGCAGATCGATCGGCGCGCATGGCCGAGGCTGCCCGGCGCCTTGGTGTCAACGCGCTGAGTTTGGGGTGGCGCTTGCCGCTCGATCAGGAGGAGTCACGCTTGAACGAGCGGACCCTTGCCGAGCTGCTCGCCAGCCGTATCGACGGCGAGGCAGGGGAGCTTGCGCGCCGTGAAATGTTCCGTTTGTTGGCGATCTATCGGCCGTCAGTTTTGACGCTGCCGGCGGCAACCCCGCAAGAATTTGCCGGGCTGGCGGACTGGCTAACCGAGACGATCGGTCCGATGAACAGCGTGCCAGAAGCGCGCCTGGCGGTGCTCGACGAATGGGGGCTCACGATCACCCCCCCGCTGCATGTCTTGCGGGTGGGCCCGTCGTACGGCGGAATCGGCCCACCGCCTGCGGGAGGTGGACGCTTCTCAACCGGCGACTTTGTGGCGGCCCTCGGTCAGACCAGCGCCCAATGGTGTGAGGACACGCGAGGTGTGCTGGGCGAGCAACGCCTGGAGGCCCCCGCAGCGCTCGAATGGTCCGTCCTTTCCGGCCGGCCGGTAACGGGCCGACGGGGTGACCTGGGCGATGCGACCGGCGTGCCCCACGGGGGGCCCGATCGTAGGCCTTTGGCAGCCCCCCCGACGGGCCAGCTCGACGATCTGCGCCGGTTAGCGCAGCGGCGCCGTAACCTGGAGCGTCTGTTGGCGACGTCACAGGGGGATCTCTCCTGGTCGGGCCAAGTGGTCGATCTTACCGCGGGGCTCGATCCCCCCGCTGGTGCAGCCCTGCTCGATCAGTTGGCGCGCGGTTATCAGGCGACCGGCCGAACCGATACCGCGGCCGAAACGCGCTTCTTGTTGGCGCGCCGGTATCCGGGGGAACCCCTGGCCGATGCGGCACTGGTGTGGCTGGTGCGCTACTACGCGAGCACCGAATGTGGTTGGACCGCGATCGCGCAGCAGGCCGCTTCGTCGCAAGGCCCGGCTGCGCTGTTGAATGTCGAATCCGCCACGGCCCTATCACTGCCCGCTCCATCGTCGGGGGGGAATCTCTCGCTCGAAGATCGCCGCGAGCGGGCGCGTGCCTTGGAACGGTTCCTTCGCTCGGACCGTCCGGCGTTGCACGCCGACCCGAGCGTTCGAATGGCGGGTGCCGCCGCGCAGCGTGCGCGAGGATTCGGTGCCGAAGCTCAGAAGACCGCACTGCTGCTGGCGAATCAGTCGGTCGACTGGGGGTGGCTCCGGGCTGCAACCGCTGAGCAATGGCTGGTGGACGCCAAACGCCTGCCCCCCGAGAAACCGATTGTTTCGTGCGGTAGAACCGCTAGGCGGCCGTTGCTTGACGGGGTTTTGAGCGAGAACTGTTGGAAGGATGCCGACAAGATCCCGCTGGGGGATCCGCAACGGGGCGGAGCGACGCTCCGTCTGGTGCGCGACGACGCGTTTCTTTACCTAGCCATCGATGCCGCGATTGATGCCGCGATCGACTCCCCGCCTGTCTCGGATGAATCGCCGCGACCCCGCGATGCGGATCTACGCGGCTTCGATCGGGTCCATATCCGGCTTGATCTGGATCGTGACTACACCACGGCCTACGAACTAACCGTGGACTGCCGCGGCTTTACCCACGATGCGCTCTGGGGCGATCGACACTGGCGGCCCGATTGGTTCGTTGCCCGTCAGGCCGACGGTGCGGCTTGGCGGATCGAGGCCGCGGTCGCGCTCGCATCGCTCACCGATCCGAAGGAACTTGAGCGAGCCGCGTGGGCGGTGGCCGTCGAGCGCATCGATCCGACCGGGGCGAGCACACCCTGGTCCACGAGCACGAGCCCCGACTCGCCAGATGCGTTCGGCCTGCTCGTTTTCCCGTAGAAACGAGAGGGCGCGGGCGTTAGCTGAGGTTGCGCCGCGTCGCTTGCGCGAACCGGACACCTCTTCGGCATCTCAGCGCCATTGCTGGTAGTAACGCCCGGTGTTGTTGAAGCTTCCGCTAGCGCCGCTGACTGCGGGCGAGGTGTACTGCGTCTGACGCACCTGACGGCGGAGCTGCTGCAATTGAAGTGACTGCTGACGGTTCAACTCGTTCTGCTGCTGTTGAGGCAGAACGAAGGTGTGGTAGTTGGGGGCCGCCTGGCCACCATCTTCGCGATAGAGGTTCAGGTAGGGGCTGAGCGTGGGCGTGGACGACGCGTCAACGAACGGCTTGTTGCCCATGGCACCACCAACGGCAGAGTTGCCCGTTGTGGAGCGCGTTACCCGACTCGATGGCACGCCGGCCGGTCCCTGCGCAGCGGCCTGCACCACGCCGTAGTACTCCATGGCGTTTCGAGGTGGCGTGCCGCGTCTGTAGGCTTGCATCGCTGCGGTGCCCTGCGACAACCCGATTGCGGGGGCGGGACCCAGCGCGGTTGGCGAAGCGGCTCCTGCCAGTGAGGTAAGCACGGTCAGCGCTGTCAGCAGGCAAAAAATACGCATAGCAACAACCAGACTTCAGACGTGAGGGAGAAAGCGAACCCGGCGCGCAGCTTGCGACCTATCAGTCATAGATCGACAGCGGTACCCCCCAACTCTTGCCTAATCGTTAAAACCGTTAGGCGGATAGCAGTGCTAGCAGCCCCTTGGCCGCGGATTGCAGGTCACCCGTCGCGATCGCGCGTTCGATTCGTGTTAGCGACTCGAACCGCCACGCCCCCAACGGAACGGCTTCGCCAGGTTGCGGTGCCGCCGCGCCCCTGGCGTCAGCCAACGCTTCGCCAATCGCGTGGAGCAGCGCTTCGACTCCGAAGGACTGCACGGCGGCGGTCGAGATTTCTTCCGGGGCAAGTTTTGCCGCAGGAGCCAAATCACATTTGTTGGCGACCCGAATCACGGGCACCCCCTTGGCGACTTGGCCGAGGATCTCTTTGTCGATTGCTTCCCGCGCGTCGCGTACCAGCACCACCACATCGGCCGCGGCGATCTCTTCTTCGGCGAGCGTCACGCCAGCCTGTTCGAGAGGATCGTCGCTAGCGCGCAGTCCGGCCGTGTCGGCAAGCATGACCGGCCAGCCATCGATCGCCGTGGTGGCGGTTACCACGTCGCGGGTTGTGCCAGGACGATCGAAGACGATGGCGCGCTGATAGCCCACTAGCAGGTTAATCAGACTGCTCTTGCCCACGTTCGGCGGCCCGGCGAGTGTCACACGCCAAGGGGTGAGAAGCCGCTCGGCAAGCCGGCGGTGCGAGAGCAGTTGTTGTACCCGGCGTTGCGCTCCCCCAACGTCTTCGAGGGCAAGCTGTTCATTGATCGTGCGGATCGCATCGCGGAAGGCTCCCGATGCTTGATCGAGAAGCACGCCCGCCACGCGTTGGGTGGGAGCCTCGCGGAGAGCACGCAGGGCGTCGGCTTCAGCGGAGCGCGAAGGTGCCGGGGTATCTTCTACCATGCGGTCCGCGACCCCCAGCTCAGCCAGCGCGTGGAGGACCGCTGCCGGTGCCGCAACGCCACCGTGGCAGTGAATCTCAGCGGCGGCATGGCCCACACGCACGGCGACGACCTCTTCGCCCGTGGAACGCCAAACCCCGAAGCGGATGCGATCGAGCGTATCGCTAGCCAAGTTGCCGTTACCGGCCGGGCAGAAGCAGCGGTCAATCGTCGCGATCGCTTCCGGACCTTCAACCCGCACGACGGCAACGGCGCTGCGTCCCGCGGCAGTGACGAGGCGTGCGGTCGTGAGCGGATCGGTCATGTTGGCGGATCGCTGACGGGAGCCGTATCAACCATGGTGGCGGAAAGGGCGATTCCGGCCAGCGTTAGGTGCGGCACATGGCGGACCGTGTAGTCAGGCCCCCCGATCAATCTTGCGAACCCCGGTGCCGCGCCGCCGGTGAGCAACACCTGCGGAGGCCGTGGCAACCGATCGCGCTGTCGGGCGATCAGCTCGCGGAGCGCTCCGACCGCTCCCCAGTATAGGCCCGCGTGCAACGCGGCTTCTGTGTTGCGTCCGACGGGGTCAGGGGATCGATCCAGTTCGCCGGGCAACACCTTCGGCAGCAGGGCCGTTCGTTCTGCCAAAGCGGCACCGGCCAGCGTCGGGCCAGGCAGGATCGCCCCGCCCTGGAACACGCCTTTGCTATCGATCAAGTCCACCGTGATGGCGGTGCCGATGTCGATCACAATCACCGGAGTGTCGGCAAGGCGGAGGCAGTTGGCGGCGACCGCGGCAGCGATCCGGTCGGCTCCAACCAGCGCGGGAGCTTCGACGTCGATGGTGAGCGGAGCCGCGCTATTGGTCAGACGTAAGACAGTGAAACCGATTCCGGCGTTCGCTAGTGCGGTGCTAACCGCCGTTTCAAACGGTTCGCTGATGGCAGGGCAAACGCTTGCGATTGCGATTTGTAGCGACTCGGCCGGCAGGCTCGCGAGCCATTCCGCTAGCGGTCCGGCGAGCAATTCGGCAGCGGAGCCGCTGAGTGTCTCGCCCGGTTCGGGCAAAGGGCTGGATGCGATCGGCAGAGCCGTTGTCTGCGGCGGGCTTACGCAAGCACTCGGGTTCGCGAACCACCCGAGCTTCACGCGCGAGTTGCCGATATCGATCGCTAGCAGGCCGTCGGAGGGTGACGCGGGGGTGCTCATGCCACCGACCATACCACGCCAGGGCTTGCCCCTCACGAGGGGCTCGCCGGGGTTAGGGCGTTGAGCAGCCGTTGGTTGCGGGGTAGGCTCGACGGTTTGTACCCGCCCCGCTGGGGTCGCCAGGGAAGCCTGCCGTGTCTACCGCTGCGAGCTCGTCGATCGGTCCAGACGCGATCCGCATCCGTGGAGCACGCGTACACAACCTGCGCAACGTTGATATCGATCTGCCACGCAACCGGCTGGTGGTCATCACGGGCGTGAGCGGCAGCGGCAAGAGCTCGCTCGCTTTCGATACGCTGCTGGCCGAAGGCCAACGCCAGTACATCGACTCCTTGAGCGTGTACGCTCGGCAGTTTTTTACCGGTCGCGATCGGCCCGATGTGGATCGCATTGAGGGATTGCAACCCGCCGTTGCGATCGACCAATCGCAGGGAACGCACAGCCCGCGTAGCACTGTCGGCACGGTGACCGAAGTACACGACTACCTGCGTTTGCTCTATGCCCGCGCGGGCGAGCTGACCTGCCCCGACTGCAATGAACCAATCGCCCAACAGGCCCCCGAAGAGATCGAGCGCGCGATTACTACGTTGCCCGCTGAGTCGCGTGTCATGCTGCTGGCACCGCTTGTCCGGGGTCGCAAGGGAAAGCATGCCGAAGTGCTCGACGAGGCCCGCAAAGCCGGCTTTGTCCGCGTCCGGGTCGATGGCGTGACTTATCCGATTGAAGACGTTCCCGAACTGACCGCTCAGAAGCTCCACGACATCGAGGCGGTGGTGGACCGCATTGTCGTGCGTGAAGGGATTGAGTCGCGACTAGCCGAGTCGGTGCGGCTTGCCATCAAGCACGGACAGGGAGTCGTGCGTGTTGTGTACCAGACGCCCGAAGATCGGCAGCATGCGCAGGGAGCGGAAAGCACGGTGCCCGCAGCGTCCCCTGAGGGCTGGCGAGAACGTCTCTTCAACACGCGCTACGCTTGCCCCGGTTGTGGGGCCGGCATGGCTGAGGTTGAGCCCCGTACGTTCAGCTTCAACAGTCCGTACGGTGCTTGCCTGGCTTGTGAGGGCTTGGGCGAGGTGGAATCTTTTGACGCCGAGCTAGTGCTCCCCGATGCTGCGCGTTCGCTCGCTGGCGGGGCGATCGCACCGTGGCGAACCCTGAGCGCTATCGGCAAACAGAAGCGACTGAAGCAGCTCATGCCGTTGCTGGAAAAGATCGGGATCGATCCCGAGCAGCCCCTCGCCGAGGCCCCTGCCAATGCGGTGGCCAAACTCCTGAGGGGCACCGGAGGCAAGCTGAGTTGTGTGTTCGAGTTGCTCGAACAAGAACTCTCAGCAACCAAGCGAGAAGCAACGCGCGATCGGCTGGTCGCGTTCCGCGGGCCGACGCCCTGTTCCGCTTGTGGGGGCACGCGATTGGGACCGGTCGGCCGAGCAACGAGGTTTGCGGGCAAGCCGATTCATGAATTCAATGCCATGAGCATCGAAGATGCCATCGCATGGTTGGCGAGCGCGGAGCCCGATGCCATGCCTCAGTCAGACCGGGGATCGGAGGATCAAGACCAGGAGCGGAGGGCAATCGCCAGCCCCCTGGTTCGAGAGATTCTCCGGCGTCTGGATTTTTTATCACGGTCAGGGGTTGGCTATCTGACGCTCGACCGGGGGGCCAGCACGCTCTCGGGCGGAGAGTTGCAGCGCGTTCGGTTGGCAACGGGCGTGGGCAGCGGTTTGGTCGGCGTGATGTATCTGCTCGATGAGCCCTCGATCGGCCTGCATCCGCGTGATAACCACCGTCTGATTCAGTCGCTGCGCGAGCTGCAGCAGCAGGGCAACACCGTGATCGTTGTCGAGCACGATGAGGAATTGATCCGCGCGGCCGATTGGATTGTCGATGTCGGCCCGGGGGCCGGAACACGTGGCGGGCAGATTGTCTCGCAGGGGAGCTTGTCAGCGGTTTCTGCCGACGCGGCTTCGGTAACCGGACGTTATCTGAGCGGCACCGAGCGTATCCCGACGCCAGCCAGCCGGCGCATCGCCATATCGGCCAAATCCGCCCAGGGCAAAGCAATAGCCGAGGCCCCAGCGCCGGTGCTTTCTCTGAGCGGTGCCACTCGCAACAACCTACAAGGAGACCCGCTCTGCGTGCCGCTCGGCAAGTTTGTCTGTGTCACGGGGGTAAGCGGCAGCGGAAAAACCTCATTGGTAATGGGCACACTCGCGCGGGCGCTCGCGCGCGAGTTGAACGGAGCCACCGCCAAACCAGGCCCGTACGAGTCGCTGACCGGGCTCGAAGCCATCGAGCGCTTCGTCATGGTGGATCAATCGCCTATCGGCCGATCGCCGCGGAGCAACGCGGCGACCTACACGGGCGTTTTCGAAGAAATTCGGAAGCTGTTCGCCCGTAACAAGCTATCCCGACAACGCGGGTATAAGGCGAGTCGGTTCAGCTTTAACGTGAAGGGGGGGCGGTGCGAAGAGTGCCAGGGCCAAGGCCAGCAGCGCATCGAGATGAATTTCTTGCCCGACCTGTATGTGGTTTGTTCTGCTTGCCGTGGAGCAAGATTCAACCGACCGACGCTCACGATTAAGCATCGAGGGCATTCGATCGCAGAGGTGCTGGGGATGCCGATCGACGACGCCTGCGAATTGTTCGCGGATGTGCCGATGATCCATGGCACGCTCGAGGCCCTTTCAGCAGTGGGGCTGGGCTACCTGTCGCTCGGACAGCCGGCCAACACGCTCTCGGGGGGCGAAGCACAGCGGATCAAGCTCGCGGGGGAACTCGCTGCCAACGGCCGCGAGGGGGCGCTACGCCAAGGACACTCGCTCTATTTGCTGGATGAGCCGACCACGGGGCTCCACGTGGCCGATATCCATCGGCTGCTTGGTGTGCTGGATCGCTTGGTCGAAGCGGGCAACACGGTCGTCGTGATCGAGCATCAGCTCGACGTGATGCGCGTCGCCGACTGGATTATCGACCTCGGCCCCGACGGCGGCGATCCGGCCCCCGGGCGTGTGGGCGGTGGACGCATCGTGGCCGCGGGAACGCCCGAGCAGATTGCCGAGGCAGGCGTGGGCCACACCGCCAAGTGGCTCGCTGAGGCGCTGCAGCGCGTTGGCTGAGCCGTTCAGCTGCTGTGGCCGGAGAGTCTTGAGGAAGGTGACGGGGCTGACCACGCTGGCCTAAAGGCTGCGCTTAACCTGTCGAAAGCGGCGTCCGCCAAAGAGCAGCACCACCACGGCTCCGATCAACAGCCCGGCTGCCAGTGTGCGGTCGGTTGGCGTCGAGCCCGGCAGTTTGATCAGCGTGACGCCCGAGGCTGCCAGCATGATGCCCGTGCGAACGTATGCCAGCAAGGTTCGCTCGTTGGCCAGCGACGTGCGCCGCAGCGCCAAGTCGTCGCGGCGCGATGCCGAGGGCTCGTTGGTCGGCGTTGGCCCCATTTTCTGGCTCGCGTGGTATCGTGGGAGGATCGTCAGCTATCGAGATCAGTGTTCAACACCTTAGTGTAAATCACTAGAGCGCTCTGCTGGCCCGCCAAGACGCAACGAGTAAACGTGATGACGAACCCGTACGCCCAGCTGGCTGAAGACGCGGCCCGCGATGCTTCGAAGGTAACGGCATCCAGCGAGGTGCCTGCGCAGAGTGATCCGCCACCATCTCGTAAGGCAGGTTGGGGCTGTGTGGTCTATGGGTGTCTGGGCGTTTTGCTGGTGGGCTTGTTAGGGACCGTGATCGCGGCGGGGACGCTGTTTTACGTCGCGCGAGGGCAGCTTCAGGAGTACACGGCCGAAGAGCCGATGCCCTTGCCCGTTGAGAAAACGGATCCGGCCGAGGTGGTGCGGATCCAAAAGCGGATCGAGATCTTTAGCGGGGCGGTCGAAAAAAGCACCAAGCTGCCCGCTGACATACCGCCTCCAGACGCGGAAGTTGATCCCGCCCCGGCTCCCAAAGAAGTACCCCGGGACCCGGATTCAGCCGTCGATCAGCCTAAACAGTTGGAGCGTGAGCTCTCGCTCAGCGCGCAGGAGCTCAACACGTTGATCGCCAGCAATCCCACGCTGCGCGGTCGGTTGTATGTGTCGATTGCCGAGGGGCAGATCGAGGGGCAGGTCAGCATCCCTACCGATGGTATCCCGATGGCGGGCGGGCGGTTCCTTAACGCCGTCGCCAAGCTCACCGTGCGACTTGAGAACGGTGTGCTCAAAGTGCACCTTGTCGATGCCGCGGTCAAAGGCAAACGCCTGCCCCAATTTGTGCTCGACGCCCTTGCGGAGAAGAACCTCGCCGAGGACCTGCAAGAAGACCCCCAAACAGCTCGGCTGATCAGCACGCTGGAAAGTGTTGAGGTCCGGGGCGACCGAATCGTGTTCCGCATGCGTGAGAGCGCCTTGCCCCGCACTGAGCCAACCGCCGACGCACCCGCCGGCAAACAGGTTTCTCGAACGGAGTCGGAAAACGGAGTGCCCGCCGGTAGCGAGGCACAATGAACCGGTTTACGGCTATCTAAAACGCGCTCTAGCGTGCGGCGCTACGCGTCAGCGTTTCGAGCGGCACCAGCGTGTTGAGATTACCCGAGCGAAAGCCGGAGAGGTCAAGCGTTACGGCCTTGAATCCTAGCCGCGTAAGCTCGGCCACAAGTGGCTCGCGGACCGCGGGCTCTGCGAGCCGAGCGATCCACTCGAGCGGCACCTCAATCCGTCCGAGATCATCGGCGTGATGTCTGACTCGTACCTCGCGGAGGCCGAGCTGCCGCAGGTAGCGCTCCGCGGCATCGACGCGAGCCAACCGCTCGGGGGTGACTTGCACGCCATAGGCGAGGCGGCTGGCAAGGCAGGGGGCCGCGGGTTTTTCAGCCACGGGAAGTTCCCAGTACGCTGCGAGTCGTCGCACGTCCGCTTTGTCGATACCGCATTCCACGAGCGGGCTGCGTACGCGGCGTTCGTCGGCAGCCCGCAGACCGGGGCGATAATCCCCCAGGTCGTCGGTGTTTGAGCCGTTGGCGATTTCACGCAGGCCGCGCTGCTGGGCGACCCGTTCAAGATGCGTGTAGAGCTCCGTCTTGCAGTGATAGCAGCGGTCGGTCGCGTTGGCGATGTAGCCCGCATCCGAGATCTCATCGGTAGCAACCGCGAGGTGCTCGACCCCGAGGAGTGCGGCGAGCTCTTGCGCAGCGGCGAGCTCTCCTTCGGCCAGCGCGGGGCCCACGCCGGTGACCGCAAGCGCTTGATCGCCCAAGGCGAGGTGTGCCGCTTTGAGCACCACGGCGCTATCAACCCCGGCCGAGAACGCTACCGCGCACGATCCGTAAGTCCGGATCGTCTCGACGAGCCGAGCAGCGAGGATCTCAGCGGCGGGGGCGGCAGACATCAGGGGGGCCAGAAAGAGAGAGACTTTTTATTTTTAGAGCACGCCTGCCGTTAGCGAACCTAGCGAACGCTTTGCCAAGTCGCCTCTCAGCTTGGGGGCGGCTGCGGCTCGTCGAACGCACGCAAGGCATCGCGTAAACGGGCGGCCTCTTCGTAGTCTTCCTGCTCGATCGCGATGGTAAGCGCTGAGCGAAGCTTTGCCGCCGGATCGGTCGGCCGATCCGCTCCCGAGGGACGATAACCCGGCTGATGCCCGAGGTCGTCCGCAACCTCTTCACGCCAGCGTAGCAAAAAACGGAGTTCGTTGACCTGGTCGGCGTCAGCCTCGCGACCGTACTGAGCAAGGAACTCTCGAATGCGCTCGATGCCAGCGTCGATAACGCGAACGGCAGCTTCGTGTTGCTTGAGGTCCAGCAGGGGAGTCGCGACGGCTCGCGCGTGCATCATGATCACGTAGGGACGCCACTGCTCGACCTGTAGCTTGTCGCGATCGTGCCGGGCGTGCTCCCGCACGAACAGGATCAGCCGCAGGTTGCGATCCGTATCACGCGCACATAATTCGTAACGCTTGAGTTTCCAGAAGCTGACATACCGGTGGTAGTATTGAACGGCTTCGCGAACCAGCTCGGCACAGTCCTCGGTCTCGAGTTGGTAGGGAGCCTCGTCCGAGTGCTCGGATTCATGTTCCAGGAGCCGCGCTTCGTGAAGCTCTAGCCAAGACTCGTAGCCCTCCACTAGCAGACCGTCCGGTCGGCCGTCGCGGTGCATCTGCAGCAATCCCAGGTCAACACGCAGTTGGATACGTTCCTCTCCGTTCGGACCCGTAATGACGCGGGCGTTGGCCGCGTCCGGATCGAAGGGCCACTCCTGCAGGATCGGGGCGATATCGCGATTCACGGCTCTCAGCGCAGCGGGGATCGGGGGGCTCGGTGGAAGTCCCCGAGCTTACACGAAGGGGCCTACGTTCATCAGACCGATCCCCGCGGCAATCCTTCTGCAGAAGGCCACCGGAGGGGATGCGGTTCCTCCCCCCCCCATCCATTAAAGGTCGCCGTCGACAAGCCACTCGATCGGGTCTTTAAGGCCGTTTAGAGCACGCCGTTCTCACGGCGTGGAGGAGAGAGCGTTTTGGTGTTCTTTTCGATACCGAGGATGACCGTTTTTTGATTCACCCCATCCGCCGAACTCGCGACGACCGGGATGACTTGGCGACGGTCCGGCATAGCAACCCGCACGGCAAATTGTCCCTCGGGGCTGACCTCAACCGGTTCGCCCTGGACGGTCAGATGCGTGTGGGGCGCGACGTGGCCGTGGACGACCATCTCGGCGGTGAGCTCTAGCAGCGTGTTGTCGGCGGTGATCGGACCGGAGGGGCCTAAGCGCGTCTCGGTCGGTCGGCCCAGCCGGCGCCTCAACCGCCCTTCGAGCGCCTCTTGCAGTTCGGGGCTGACTCCGTCGGCTGAGTAGCCGCCGCTCATGGCGTAGATCCGATCGGCGTTACGGGCCACATCGGTCCAGTTGTCGTCCATCGACTGGGCCGCAAGTGAACGTGCCGCTTCGTGTGTCGGGGTCGTCGCTTCGTTGCTCTTAGCAATGCCGTAGAAGTTGCCACCGGGAGTCGCGTAACCGATTTCAGCCCGATACCTGCCCGGCGGGTCCTGGACATTGATGTACCAATGGTTCACCCCGCCATGGATCGTAACTTGTTGATATCCGGCCGATGCCCCGCTGGGGTGGAGCCGATGCAGCCGGATGACCGGCTCGGCCGAGTGCCAAAACTGACCGAGGGCGGTTTGTGCGCGGCGGACGGTTGCCGGCTGGATCTCCCACGAGAGGTGAATCCAGTAAGCGTCCCGCACCAGCAGCAGCAGGCGATCTGCCTCGGGACTGCTGCCGGTCGTGGGCGAAGTAATCGTGCTGATATCGTGCAGCCGATGACGGTTGCGGTGCAACTCTGCCAACCGCTTTTTGATGCGTTGGGAAGCGGCAGAAGGGGGGGGTGCTAGCTTGGCAGCGGACGCTTTCGAGTCGGATTGTCCGGCACTCCGCATGTTTGCTGCGCTCGCGCCCCGCGTTGTTTGGCCTGCCCTAGGGGAATTAGTCGCCGAGGTCTTGCGACCGTTGCTCACCAAGCTGCCACGCTTGCTGCTCACCAGCGCCGAGATCAGCTCTTCTTTACGCATCGCATGCCATCCGAGCACGCCGGCGGACTGCGCAAGTTTTGCGAGTTGCTTGCGCGTTCGAGCACGCAATTCGTTCGATTCGGAAGGAACTGACATGCGTTGGCGGGAGAGGCTAGACCGAGTCGCGACCAGCTTGGGAAGCCAAACGCAGACGAAGGCGCGGGAAGGAAGATAGAAAGGTCAGGTTAAAACACTTATATTGCCTATTCTAACAAGACCTCTTCGCAGCTCCAAGAAAACCTCGGGGAGGCGCCTAGCTGTGGGGGGTGAAGTCTTTTAAGTCGTTTAATATAATGACTTTATGGTAAATGGAGACCCAGCCCTCAGCCTCGTGAGGAACCCCCGTTCCCGCAGAGGCCTCCGCTTGCTGGCGAGGGATACCATGCCCCCTTGCCGACCCCCCTTCAAGACTTTGTGAAAAAAAGCACGAATTCCCATCTTGGGGCGTTGACGGGAGTTAGATCGACGACCACCATACTTCGCACGGCAGCAATTCGGGTGGCACCCGCCGCTACGGCTCGCTTGGAGGACTCGTGGCAGGCTCCCGCCGATCGACAATCGCCCGTGCCCATCGGCTAGCGTCGCGGTGCGTTTCGATCGCCATCGGGATGCTTGTGCCCGGTTTTTTGGGCTACTGGCTGGATGGGCGGCTGGGGTCAGGTCCCGTGTTGCTGCTGTTAGGGTTCGCGTTTGGCTTTACGTATGGGCTCTGGCAGCTCATCAACCTTGCCAAGCAACGCGAGCCGTCGCAACCAAACAACGAACAGGACGCGGAGTAATCGGCAGCGGCAAGCGGGTTTTCAGCTTCATTGTGATCGCCCTCCGGCGGTGGCGGAATGTGAGCAAACGGGCCTGCTGACCCTCAAGACGGGACGCATAATCCCCCCCCTCGCTTCCGCCTTCGCCCGCAACCTTCCCGACCGCAACCCTCCCACCCTCGACCTTTCCTCCCCCCTTCAGATTCGATTGTGATGGCGAGCCTGCTCGATCGCCGCTATGCCTTACCGCTAATCCCACTGGTGGGGATCGGCGCTGTCGTGATCGTGGTCGCAGCTTGGCTCGGCGGAGTCGAGGCTACCCGTATGGCAGTCGCAGGTGTGCTGATCGCTGTCGGGCTGCATGGCGCGGCCGAGGCCTTGGCCGCGGCACTTGCCTGGCTAACCGGGGGACTCGGTTCGCTCGAACGAATGCTGTTTACGATGTTGGTGCGGGCCACCGGCGCAATGATGGTAGTGCTGATCGCGATTGCCGGTCTGGGATTGGAACCCAAGCTGGTAGCGCTGATCGCGTTGCCGATTTACTTAAGCTTGATCGCAGGTGAAGCGATCGGAGCGATGCAACTGCATCCGTCGCAAAGGCTTGCCCTTCAAGTCGTCAGCAGGGAAGAGGCAGCATAAGCATGGCAGCTGGCAAGAATCCGCTCGATCCGCACGTGCTGTTCGAGCACGTCCAAGACGCCCCCTACTTTCACCTGCCGCGGAGCTTCGCCGCCGAAGGGGCCGACGGGCACGTCTACCTGCCCCAACCCTTAGCCAAGCCGGTAGCAGGAAGTGACCATGGTCACGGCCCGGCTTACGAGCCGGTTGCTCAGCTCAAGACGGGCGTGGCGGTACTGGATAAGTCGCTGCTTCCGCTCGACTTGGTCCTGTCGAAATTCATGGTCATCGAGACCCTGGTGCTCATCATCAGCGTGGTGCTCTTTGGCTGGCTCGCGAGCCAGATTCGCCGCGGTGGTGCGGCCCGGGGCAAGCTCGCCAACCTGCTCGAAACCTTCTGCGTGTTTATCCGCGACGAGGTGGCCCGCCCCGCAATTGGCGGCAAGGACGCCGATGATTATCTGCCGTTCCTGTGGACGCTGTTCTTCTTCGTGCTGGGTTGCAATCTGTTCGGCATGATCCCTTGGATGGGTTCGCCGACCGGTTCGCTTGCCGTCACCGCTGTGCTCGCCCTGATGACGTTCGTCACGGTCGTTGGCGTCGGCATCGTCAAATACGGCTTCGCGGGCTTCTTGAAAGTTCAAGTGCCTCATATGGATCTACCCGCCCCGGTGGCGGTGCTGCTGGTGCCGATGATCTTCGTGATCGAGTTGCTGGGCCTCCTCATCAAGCACTTGGTGCTTGCCGTACGTTTGCTCGCCAACATGATGGCCGGCCATATTGTGCTGGCGGTGTTGCTCGGCTTTATCGCGTACGCTGCCGGATCGGTGGCTTGGTGGGGCGTGGCCCCGGCGAGTGTTCTGGGCGCGACGGCTTTGAGCCTGCTCGAGCTGTTCGTTGCTTTCCTACAAGCTTACATCTTTGTGTTCTTGTCCGCGCTGTTCATCGGGGCTGTGGTGCATCCGCACTGATTTCCCGCTGGCCGGCCGGTCGCTCCCCCTCAACGTGTTCTTTCGAAACGACGGAGATCCACCCGTGGCTAACCTGTTCCGCATCGCCAGCGCTTGCCTGGCCCTGCTGCTGATCAATTCGACCGCTTCGGCTCAGGAAGCCGCTGGCATGTCGCTCGACGCTGTTGGCAAGGGCATCGGTGCCGGCCTCGTGATCCTCGGTGCCGGTCTCGGCATCGGCAAGATCGGCGGCATGGCCGTTGAAGCCATGAGCCGTCAGCCCGAGGCCGCCGGTGGCATCCAGACCGGCATGATTATCGCCGCGGCCCTGATCGAGGGTGCGACCTTCTTCGCGCTGATCCTCATCGGCTTCTTGATGTAAGCCCGGAGATTCTGGCTGAGCGTTGCCCCGTTGTTGACGGTGGTCGTCGCTCGGTTTCTCGTGCCTGTTTGCGTTCCTTCGTACGCATGAATCGCATCATGATCGATCGCTGTTTCCTAACGCTGGTGTTTGCTCTGGCCTTAAGCTTGGGCAGCATTGGCAACGCTGTTCGGGCTGAAGAGTCCGAAACCGTTAAGCCGGCTGCCGCCGATTCCGCAGAAGCTGACGCGGAAGCTGCCGGGGCCGACGATACGCACGACGCAGCAGCGCACGATCACGCTGATGCCGATGCCCATGCAGCCAAAGGCGGCCCCGATCCGCTGGCCACCGATCCCGACCTCGCGATCTGGACGTTCGTCGTCTTCCTCGCGATGCTCGCGATCCTAAGCCAAGTGGCCTGGAAGCCGATCATGGACGGTCTGCAGGCGCGTGAGGACGGGATCGCCGGCAACTTGGCTGCCGCCGACCAGAAGCACGAAGAAGCAAAGGCTTTGCTTGTCGAGCATCAAGCCAAACTGGCTGGGGCTGCCGATGAAGTCCGAGCCCTGTTGGAAGAGGCCCGTCGTGACGCCGACGCCACCATCGCTCAGGCCAAAGCTGACGCCAAGGCGGTTGCCGAGTCGGAGCGGTTGCGAGCCGTGCGTGAGATCGAGCAGGCCCGTGACGTGGCGGTTCGGCAACTAGCCGAACGCAGTGCGGGACTGGCCATCGACTTGGCCGCCAAAGTGGTGCGTCAGGACATCAGCGCCGAACGTCAGGCGGAACTCGTCCGTGACGCGCTGGGCCGATTCTCCGAGGCCGGGCCCAGCTCAAACTAGCTCCGCCGGATCGCTTCGATAAGCGTCGATCGATCCGGTCCACGAAGATGCTGCCGATCGTTTTGCTTTCGTTACCTTTGCTCTAGCCACGGACGCTTTCGCCTTGTCTGACTTCGCCGCCGACAACCCGGTGTTCGACGTCACCGCCGAGCAGATCGCCCGCACGTACGCCGAGGCGTTTCTCGGTGCCGTCGCGCAAAATGCTACGGCCGTTGCGGATTTAGAGGCGATCGATCGTGAGGTGCTGGCGGTACATCCGCAGTTTCTGCACGCGATCTCCTCGGCATTCGTTGATAAGGCAGAGCGTTTGGCGATGATCGATCGGGTTTTCGGCGGACGGGTCACCCCGTCGGTTGTCAACCTGATGAAAACCCTCACGGCCCACGACCGCTTACCGATCGTGCGGCTGGTGGTTCGGCAAGTCCGCCTGCTGTTTGACGAGGCTAGCGGCCGTAAAGCCGTGCGTATCCGCGTCGCTTCGCCGATCAACGATGCCCTGGTTACCGAGATCGCCTCGGCCATTCGGGCTAAGCTCAGCTTCGAGCCGGTGATCTCGGTCGAGGTGGTACCCGAGCTGGTGGGGGGCCTCGAGATTCGTGTTGACGACACGGTCTTCGATGGCACCGTGCAAACCGCTTTTGCCAAAGCGCACCGGGCGATCGTTGCGCAGACGGTTGAAGCAATCGAGACCCAACCCTTGCGGTTTACCACCGCAGGGTAGCGCTAAGCGTGGTTCGCCGAATCGATTGGCAAGAGACGGTCCTCGCCAATCCCGTCGAACCCGTAGATCCTGTCAAAAAACAATAAAGAGCTTGTGATGAAGTTCAACAGCGACGAGATCGCCTCGGTCATCCAGCAAGAAATTGCTAACTACGACGCAAAGATCGATGTCCGCGAGGTCGGTCGGGTGCTGGAAGTGGGCGACGGTATCGCTCGTGTCTATGGCCTGAGCGGCGTCATGGCTGGCGAGATGGTTCAGTTCGCCACAGGCGTGACTGGCCTGGCGTTCAACCTGGAAGAGAACTCGGTCGGCGTCATTATTCTTGGCGACTACCTGAAGATCTCCGAGGGCGAAGAAGTTCGCAGCACCGGTGAACTGCTCAGTGTGCCGGTTGGTGACGAACTGCTTGGCCGGGTGGTCGATCCGCTCGGCAACCCGCTGGACGGCAAGGGTCCGATCAACACGACCAAGCGTCGTCCGGTTGAGGTGATCGCCACCGGCGTGTCCGAGCGGCAGCCGGTCGGCGAGCCGATGCAGACCGGCATCAAGGCGATCGACGCGATGACCCCGATCGGTCGCGGCCAGCGTCAGCTGATCATCGGCGACCGCAAGACCGGCAAGACAGCGATCGCGATTGACGCGATCATCAACCAGAAGACTTCGGGCGTGAAGTGCTTCTATGTTGCAGTGGGTCAGAAGGAATCGACCATCGCCGGTGTGATCGAGAAGCTCCGCGATAGCGGCGCGATGGATTACACCACGGTGATTGTGGCCGGAGCCAGCGATCCGGCACCGCTCCAGTACATCGGTCCCTACTCCGGAACGGCGATGGCCGAGGAGTACATGTTCAACGGCGGCCACGCCCTGGTGGTCTATGACGACCTCAGCAAGCAGGCGGTCGCTTATCGCGAGTTGTCGCTGCTGATGCGTCGCCCACCGGGACGCGAAGCGTTCCCCGGTGACGTGTTCTATTGCCACAGCCGGCTGCTGGAACGTTCCGCGAAGTTGTCCGACGCGCTCGGCGGCGGATCGATTACCTCGCTCCCGATTATCGAGACCCTCGAAGGCGAAGTCTCGGCTTACATCCCGACCAACGTGATTTCGATTACGGACGGTCAGATTTACTTGCAGCCGGACCTGTTCTTCGCGGGCGTGAAGCCGGCGATGAATGCCGGTATCTCGGTGAGCCGCGTGGGCGGTGCCGCCCAGATCAAGGCGATGAAGAAGGTCTCGGGCGGACTTCGGCTCGACCTTGCCGCGTTCCGCGAGCTGGAAGCCTTTGCCCAGCTGGGCACCGAGCTCGATCCGGACACGCAGGCTAAGCTGGACCGCGGTTACCGCATGGTCGAGCTGCTCAAGCAGGGGCAGTACGCCCCGCTTGCGACCGAAGACGAGGTGCTGCTGATCCTGGCGGGCACCCAAGGTCACCTGGACGACGTGTCCGTGACCGACATCGGCGCTTTTGGTGACCAGTTCGTCACTTTCCTGCACGATCAGAAGCCCGAGATTCGCAACGAGATCCGCGAGTCGGGTGCCATCAGCGACGATCTGTCGGCAACGATCACCGCTGCCATTGCCGAATTCAAAACCCAGTTCGTTGCACCGTCTGCCTTGGATAAGGCGGAGGGCGTGGCACTCGCTGGCGCATGACGCCGAGACCCATGAGTTAATCATCCGCCCGTCTGTTTTGATCTTCGCGTCCTGCGCCGCCAACCCGCTTCCCCGTCATGGCCAACCCACGCCTCCTCGATAAGCGCCGCAAGTCGGTCAAGAACATCCGCAAGATCACGCGGACGATGGAATTGATCGCCACCGCGCGGTTCAAGAAGGCGATGGATCGTGCGTCGGCCGCAACGGCCTACACGAACCGCATCACGCAGCTGGTTGCCGACCTGATGCAAACGGGGCTCGAAGTTAGCCACCCGCTGCTCGCCAAGCGAGACAATGAGCAAAACGCCACGCTCCTGGTCTTAACAGCCAATCGAGGCCTGTGCGGTGGTTTCAACGGCAACGTGATCAGGGCCGGGGCTCGTCAGTGGGACGCGCTCGAGGCCAGCGTGCCCAACTGCCGACTCGAGGTGAGCGGCAAACGCGGTATTTCGGGCATGAGCTACCGTGGTATTGCCGTCGCTGAGGGCTTCACGCAATTCGAGGACAAGCCCCGCTTCGACGAGGTAGAAGCGATCGCCACGCGCTACCTGAACGAGTTTGCCGCGGGCAAACTCGATCGGCTGGATGTCGTGTACACTCGGTTTTTGAATGCCGCACGCCAGCAAGTGGTCGTCGAAACACTTCTGCCGTTGGGCTCTTTGGGCGACGTTGAGAAGGCTGACTCCGCGTCGGCTAACACTCCCTACGAGTTCTTGCCCTCTCCCGAGAGCATTCTCGAAGAAGTCGTACCGACCAGCTTCAAGGTGAAGCTCTTCAAGTGCTTCCTCGATACGGCGGTGAGCGAGCAGATCGCCCGCCGCGTGGCGATGAAGGGAGCGACCGAAAATGCGGACGACCTCATCAAGTCGCTCAGCATGCAATACAACCGCGCCCGCCAGGGTCGCATCACCAACGAGCTGATGGACCTCATCGGCGGTGTTAACGCACTCAGTTAAGCAACTTACACCGGCTACTCAATACGTACTGTGACTTCGAGAAGGGAGCAAAGGGGAAAAGAGAGAGCAAGCGATGAGGTGCCTCTTAACGCGGCGTTTCAGCGCCCCTAAGCCAGCGGCTTATCTCTTGCCATCCTCGGTGCCGGCGCGATCGCCTCGTCCGGCCCCGCGGCCTGCCTCCCCGCAGCGTCCCAACCACTCCCTTCATCAAGCAACGCAACCAACCCCGCAGCATGTCAACTACCACCACACAAACTAACGGTCGCATCACGCAGGTCATCGGCTCGACGTTCGACGTCGTCTTCCCCGAGAACGCGCTGCCGCCGATCTACAACGCCGTCCGTATCGACGCCACGAACAAGGGGGTTGAAATTCACCTGGTGGGTGAAGTTCAGCAGCAGCTCGGCGGCGGTCGTGTGCGTTGCGTCGCGCTGGGCTCGACCGACGGTTTGGTGCGTGGTGCAGAGGTCATCGACACCGGCGGCCCCGTCTCGGTGCCGGTTGGACAGGCCACGCTCGGTCGCGTGTTCAACGTGCTCGGTGAGCCGATCGACGGCCGCGGCCCGGTTCATACGGAGGAACGCTGGCCCATCCACCGCGACGCGCCTGCCCTGAAAGACCTCGCCACCGATACCCAGATTTTCGAGACCGGCATCAAGGTGATTGACCTGCTCACGCCGTTTGTGCGTGGCGGTAAGGCCGGCTTGTTCGGCGGTGCGGGTCTTGGAAAGACGGTTATTCTCACCGAATTGATCGCGCGAATCGCGACTCAGCACGGCGGCTACTCGGTCTTCGCAGGAGTTGGCGAGCGTACGCGTGAGGGGACTGACCTGTGGCTTGAGATGCAGGAAGCCAAGATCGGCGACACCGGCAAGAGCGTGATCGATCAAACCTGCATGGTGTTCGGCCAGATGAACGAGCCGCCGGGCTCGCGTCTGCGGGTTGCGCTGTCAGCGCTGACCATGGCGGAGTACTTCCGCGATACGACGGGTGCCGACACGCTGCTGTTTGTGGATAACATTTTCCGCTTCTCGCAAGCCGGTTCCGAGGTGTCGGCGCTGCTCGGGCGTATGCCTTCGGCGGTGGGTTACCAGCCCACGCTTGCCAGCGAAATGGGCGCGCTGCAAGAGCGGATCACTTCGACTCAGAACGGGGCGATTACGTCGGTTCAGGCCGTGTACGTCCCCGCCGACGACCCGACCGACCCGGCCCCCGCCACCGCGTTCGGCCAGCTCGACGCGTTCCTGTACCTTGAGCGCTCGATCTCCGAGAAGGGCATCTACCCGGCGGTTGACCCGTTGGCGTCTTCCTCGCGGATCCTTGATCCGCAGTACGTGGGCAAAGAGCACTACGAGTGTGCCCGCCGCGTGCAGACAACGCTGCAGCGGTACCGCGAGCTGCAAGACATTATCGCCATTCTCGGCGTCGATGAGCTTTCAGAAGACGATCGACAAGTCGTTAACCGCGCCCGCCGGATGGAGCGTTTCCTCTCGCAGCCGTTCTACGTTGCCGAGGTGTTCACCGGCAAACCGGGCGAGTTCACCTCGATTGCCGACACCATCCGCAGCTTCAACGAGATCTACGAGGGCAAGTGGGATCACCTGCCTGAGAGCGCGTTCATGTACGTCGGTCCGATCGAGCAGGCCGAAGAGCAGTGGAAGAAGAAGCAAAAGTAGTGAAGCCCAAGCAGCTCTCACCGGGGGCCGTCTTGGGTGACGGTTCTCACGATCGGCCGTAGCCGCAGAGAACATTAACCATGGCCGAAGCTATCGGAACCTTGAGCGTCAGCGTTGTTACTCCCGAGGAGACCGTCGTTCAGACGACAGTCGATTCGCTGGTCGTGCCCCTTTTTGATGGCGAGATCGGCATCCTTCGTGGTCACGCACCGATGATCGGTCGGCTGGGTTTTGGCGAGATGCGCTTAACGGCTCAGGGCGTCACAACGCGCTACTACGTCGATGGCGGATTTGTCCAAGTCGCCGATAACGTTGTGAGTGTGCTCACGGGCCGAGCCGCACCGCTCGATAAGCTCGATGCCGAGGCGGCTCGCACGCAGCTCGAAGGCAGCCTCAAGCAGTTGGCCACAGGAGACGACGCGATCGCGCTACGCGATCGGTTGGTTTCCCAGGCGCGGGCTCAGCTCAGCCTCGTGCGTAAGCTTTAATCGCTCATGGCGCGGGGGGGGCGGCCAAGACGCAAGGTCGCGGTGTCTCTTTCGTGCCGACACGGAGCCTCTCTATGCCGTCGTTTGCCGATCGGCTTACCTCCGCTGTTCGTGAGAAGCGTAGCCCGCTGATGGTGGGCCTTGATCCGCGGCTGGATCAGTTGCCGGTTTCGCTTCGCCCGCCGTTAGAGGCTTCCGCAGCAGAGCGTGCCGACGCCTTCTGCGAGTTCTGCCGGGGCGTCATCGATGCCGTGGCCGACTTCACGCCGATCGTTAAGCCGCAGGTGGCGTTCTTTGAAGAGCTCGGCCCCGCGGGGATGGTCGCCCTGGGAGCCGTGATCGAGGAGGCGCACCGCGCCGGTCTGCTGGTGTGTGTCGATGGCAAGCGAAACGATATCGGCACCACGGCACAAGCTTACGCCAATGGTTGGCTCGGGGAACAGAGCCCGTGGCGAGGCGATGCGTTGACGGTCAGTCCCTACCTGGGCGACGACAGCCTTGAACCCTTCACGAAGCTTGCCGCCGAACGCGATGCGGGCGTTTTTGTGCTGGTGAAGACCTCTAATCCGGGAGGGGCCCTGTGGCAGGATTTGGAGGCTGAGGGCAAAACGCTCTATCGGCGTGTCGGTGAATACGTTGAGACGATCGCAGCGTCTACCGTCGGCGCGAGCGGCTATGGCGTTGCGGGTGCCGTTGTCGGAGCGACTTATCCTCAGCAACTGGCCGAGCTGCGCGCGGCCATGCCGCATACCTGGTTCTTGATACCCGGTTTTGGTGCCCAAGGGGGAGCCGCAGCGGACGTCGCCGCGGGGTTCGACGCCCAGGGACTTGGAGCCGTGGTCAACAGCTCTCGTGGCGTCATCTTCGCGTATGAGAAGAACCCGCAGCCCGACTGGCGCGACGCGGTTCGCGAGGCTGCCCGTAGCGCGTGCGAACAGCTCCGCGCTGCGACCTCCGCGGGACAGCTCTGACGCGCCTGCCGACGCTGAACTCGGCAGGTTGCGCACAGGGGTTACATGCACCAGACTGCCTCTGACCGCTCGGTTGGTAGGCTCCCAGCCAGCAATCGGCTTTTCAATCCCCGAGCACCAGGTGCTTGGCGTCGGGCAATCGTCCGTGTTCTTCAGCGAAGCGGGCCAAGCTTCGCAGGTGAGCGACCAGCAGCCCGTACCGCCGAGGTGAGGAGATCGGGGCGAGCAGCTCGATCGCACGCCTGGCATGCCTGCGGACACCGATTGGGTTGCCGGCCTGCTCTTTGACCCCCGCCGCGGCCAGCTTGATAAGGGCTTTCAAGAAGTCAGCGCTGGGCCCGCGCCGTCCCGCGGCGATCCAGAGCTCCTCCCACGCCTCGTGGGCATTCCAATAGGCTTTCTCGTTGAAAAGGGTGACCGCCTGTTGGTGAAGAGGGCAGCTCAGCCAGCTCCTTTCCGACAGGGGGTCAGGCAGATTTTCGGATTCAGAAAGCGGCATCATCGGGTAGAGTCGTGGCCTGAGGTTGTTGCTGTGGCCGCCGGATTCGTCACAATCAAAGTATGCAATTTTTACCACGCTTCTCGCTGCGCACCGGATTGATTGCGCTGACCGTCGGGGCACTCCTGGCGGTGTCGTTGCGGGCCGCAGCGATCGGCGAGCCGTGGGCGATCGGCGCGGGCATCGGTGTGCTGAGTCTTCCGGTGCTGCTCTGCTTTCACGCGTTGCTCTACGCCCTGGCGAGAATGCTCGCACGTTCACCGGTGCGACGCACGCAAGAAACCGAGCAAAGCAGCGCGGAGTCGCCCGCGTGAGAACCATCCCGACATCAGCTCCGCACCAGGCAGCGACCGCTCTCGGAAAGCTATCTCGCGTTTCGCTATCGTGTGAACGATCTCAGCGGTTATCGTCTAACGCCGTGATGCTGTTGGCTCTGCTTACGGTGATCTCGATCGCTGCCAGCGCAGC
Organism: Botrimarina hoheduenensis; assembly: GCF_007859815.1. Taxonomy (GTDB): domain Bacteria; phylum Planctomycetota; class Planctomycetia; order Pirellulales; family Lacipirellulaceae; genus Botrimarina; species Botrimarina hoheduenensis. Next base: position 795,176 of record NZ_SJPH01000001.1, read on the forward strand.
GGCCTTTAACGGCTTCACGATGCGGATGCCCAGCGTAGGCTTTGCATCGCCCAAGAGCGGGCTCGCGCTCGAGCTGGACGCCAACTGGTTCAATTCCGGTGGCTATCGCCCGATCCAGGTGCGCTTCACCGCAACCGTCGCAAAGTCGTTCGACCGCGAAGTCGCTCTCAAGCTCTATTGGTCTTCGCGTAATGGCGTGAAGGACGCGGTCAACCTGACCGTCTCGAAGGGCTTCACGATTCCCGCCGGCCAGACAACCGCCGAGGGAGTTATCCGAATGCCTGGCTATAACGAGTCGGGATTCTTGTGGTGCGATGTCGTCGTTGATGGCAAAGCCGATGCGTCGCTGTCGATTGATCGGAAAGCTGCGCAGTTCTTTGCTTCACCCGCAGGAGAGGAGATCGGCCTGAAGCAACTCAAGCTGCGTGACGCGGGCAGCGGTACCGTGTCGTGGCTTGGCCGGCGCTCGATGCCACGGCAGTATCAGGATCTCGACCAGCTAATGGTTGAGGATGCGGTGTCGGAGCCTTGTGATCAATGGCTCGATTATTCGTCCGCAGACATCGTCCGCACGCAGCTGTCGATGCTGCGTATCATGGCCGAACGTGATCCCGCAGCGATTGCTGCACTGCGTCGGTTTGCGCTGGCGGGCGGCTTTGTCTGGATCGAGAACGTTGAGGATGAAGCCGAGGCGCTGAATGAGATCACGCGACTGCTAGCGATCGGCGGCTGGTCGTTCGATCTCGACACCCCCTTCGACGCCACGTTGACGCCGGTATCCGAAGCAGAGGGCTGGAATCGCGAATCATTAATGAGCCGGCCCGTCAGCCCGCCTGGTTCCGAGGGGCAAACGCTGGGGCAGGATATCCGCGGGCTGCTTTCTGCGGCGCTCGAATCGAGCAGTGGCGGTCTTACCAGCCGGGGCTGGTACGCCGTTCATGGGGCCGGATTGGGCCGTGTGATGGCCTTTCCTGCCGAAGGATTCGACATTCCCCGTCGCATCAGTCCTGGAGTCGCCGCGAACGCTTCAAAGCGGTGGGTTAACCGCGGCTGGGAGCGGCGTCACGGCGTGCGCCCCGAAGTTGGCAGCCCCGACTTTGCGAACCTGTTGATCCCCGGCGTGGGATTCGCCCCCGTGGGTGAGTTCCAGGTGCTCATAACGCTCTTCGTGTTGGCGATCGGCCCGCTGAACTACTGGCTGCTGTGGCGTAAGCAGCGGCTCGACCTGCTCGTGATCACCACCCCGCTTGGTGCGCTGTTGGTAACGGCATGCCTGTTTGTGTACGCCACATTTTCCGATGGCTTTGGGGTGCGTGTCAGGGCTCGAGGCCTGACCGTCATCAATCAACCCGCCGGAGAGGCGGTTACCTGGGCACGCCTTTGTCACTACGCGGGGCTTGGCGTACGAGGCGAATTCTCCATGCCGCCCGATACCATGCTTTATCCGATCAAGCCTGGCTGGGAGGTGGCGGTTGGTCCGCAACAGAGCGAATCGCGTGGGTTGGCGTGGGAACCGGATCGGCAGCATCTGGTCAGCGGCTGGTTGCCGGCCCGAACCTCGGCCCAGCATCTATTGGTGCGAGCGGGTCCCTTCGCCAAGGAGTTGTTGGTGACGACCACGGCTGATCAGCAGGTTGAAGTGCGTAACCGCCTCGGTGCCGATCTGCAGCTACTCATGGTCTACGACGAGGGCGGTCAGTGGTGGCGTGGCGAGTCGATCAATGTTGACGGAGTCGCCCGGCTGGAAGCGATCGACAAGGTCGAAGCCGTCGCTCAGATACGCCAGATCACGCTTGATAACGAACCGCAAATCCCGCTTGGTGCGGGCCGGCAGATTGAAGATTCGCTCGAACGTATCGGGGCATCACGCAGCGCAAGGCGGCTGCAACGGGAGGTTGCCGATGTATCTCCTGGCGGAAACCTGATGAACCAAGCCATCGACCGACTCGTCGGCCTCGAAGGGGGAGCCCCATTGAATCTGCCGCCCCGTAGCTACGTGGCGCTCAGCACAAAAACGGTGGGGGTTCCGCTGGGATTCGAGAGCGTGACCGAGGCGGGGAGTTTTCATCTAACCGTTGGGAACTGGTGAACCATGAACCTGAGCCCTTCTTCCAACGGCGGCCCCGTTGCAAGTGATCCGGCCGCTTGGACCATGTCGAGCCGTCCGGCCGCGACCTCAGCACCGCCGATCGAGCTTCGCAACCTCAACCGCTGGTTTGGCACGACGCACGCGGTTGACGACGTCACGTTCACGGTCGGTGTCGGCGAAGTATTCGGCTACATCGGCCCGAACGGTGCCGGCAAGACCACTAGCATGCGGATCCTGGCAACCCTCGACGAGCCCTCCTCGGGCGACGCCTTCGTCGATGGTTTTTCGGTGGTCGAAGATCCTGACCGAGTGCGGTCACGGCTGGGCTTCATGCCCGATTACTACGGCACGTACCAGAATGTCAATGTCTGGGAGTATCTGGATTTCTTCGCGCGGGCGTACGGATTGCGGGGCACGGTACGCAAGCGCGCACTCGACTTTGTGATGGACTTTACGGGGCTTGACGACTTAGCACGCAAGCCGATCGACGGCTTGTCCAAAGGAATGAAGCAGCGATTGTGCCTAGGGCGCACCATGATCCACGACCCTTCGGTTATGGTTCTCGACGAGCCCGCTGCAGGCCTTGATCCGCGCGCCCGTATCGAGCTGCGTGAGATGATCACACGCCTCGCGGAACTCGGCAAAGCCGTTCTTATTAGCTCACATATCCTGACCGAGTTGGCCGAGGTCTGCGATCGGGTGGGCATCATCGAGCTGGGCCGGCTCGTTGCCGTTGGCACGGTGGAAGAGATCAGCAGCCGTGTCGAGCAACGGATCGCGGTGCAGGTGCGGCTGCTGGGCGAGGTGGGCCCGCTCGTTGCTTGGTTGCAGCAGCAGCCTGAAATCGAAGAGGTCTCAGCGGCCGAGGCCCATGTGCGTTTCGTGCAAAGCTCGGAGCGCGAGCGTAGCGCAGAGCATCTGGCAGACACGCTGGCGGGAATGATCGGCGCTGGTTTTCGTGTGACCGAGTTCTCCACCAAAAGCAAATCGCTCGAAGACGTTTTTCTGCACGTCACTCAGGGACGCGTGCAATAGCTGCCGTTGCTGCCTGGCAAGACCTGTGCTTGTGCCCGTCCCCTCAGACGAAATCCCCATGGCGATCGCCTCCGACCCCGCTGCGATGACCGAGCCGACGCCCGCGCGGGCGGAGGGGGGCTTTTGGACACGGCTCGACGCCCTGATCAGCTGGCTCGGTGAGGGGCTCAACCCGATCCTTGTCAAAGAGACACGCCAAGCGCTCAAGAGCCGGCAGTTCACGCTCTGGTTCGTTTTGTTGCTGGTTGCCTGCTGGATCACGACGGTCGGTGGCGTTGCGCTGGTGGGGCCCAGCATCTACTACGTGTCCGCAGGCGGCTATCTGCTGCGCGTTTACTACGCGGTGCTGCTGCTCCCCTTGACGGTCGTGATCCCGTTCAATGCGTTCCGATCGCTAACCGCCGAGCAAGAAGAGAACACCCGCGATCTGCTCGAGGTTTCGACCCTCACGCCCTGGCAAGTCGTGAACGGCAAGCTGGGCAGCGCGGTCCTGCAGATGCTGATGTACCTTTCAGCCTTAGCCCCGTGTATCGCGTTCACTTACCTGCTGCGGGGGGTCGATCTGCTGACGATCGGTCTGTTGCTGCTGTACGCGGTGCTGGCATCGATCGGGCTGTCGATGATCGGTCTGCTGCTGGCGGCGACCAACAAGCAGCGTCGTGGGCAGAACTTTCTGGCGGTGGTCTTCGCGGGAGGTCTCTTTTTTGCTTTTTCGACGATTTTCGCGATGTCGATGGCGGCAATGGAGTTGGACCCCGGCGAACGCTCGAGCCCGGCGTTCTTCTGGATCCATCTGGGCCTGCTCAGCCTCTACGCTACTACGTTTGGGATCGTCTACGTCGCAACAGCCGGGCTGTGCACGTTCTCTAGCGCGAACCGCTCGACCCCATTGCGGGTTGCTCTCGTGATTCAGCAAGCCGTGTTTATCGCTTGGTGCGCCGGCATGATCGCGACTTCCCCAGCGGTGGGGGACGGACTGCTCGCGATCGTGTTTACGGCATCCATCTATTGGTTTGTCGCGGGAGCGGTGCTGACCAGCGAACCTGCCGAACTCTCACAGCGTGTGCGCCGCCGCTTACCCCAGAGCCTCGTGGGCCGTGCCCTGTTTAGCTGGTTCTGCCCCGGCCCTGCTTCGGGATACATCTTTGCGATCACCAATCTGGGATTGGTGCTGTTGCTCTGGGCCGGGTCGATCATTTGGTGCCGAGTTACAGGCAGCATGCCACTTGCGTCAGCGCTTTTCATCGCGGCGGTATGCTGGGCTTATATAGTCACGTTCTTGGGTCTTGGTTTGCTCGCGATAACGGCGCTCCGTAAGGTCGCGACACTCACACTGTTGGGCGGATTCTTGGTTCAGGTGCTGCTCGTGCTGGCGGCCAGTGGCGTCCCGTTGCTGGTACAGGTCCTTAGCAATCGTGTCCGGCTGGGCGACGCTACCTTGTATGAGACTACCAGCCCGGTGCTCACTGTGATGCGTCTGACCGATGGTCAACTGGATGCGACGGAAGAGTACCTCGTCGCGGGGGTTGTCTTTTCTGCGGCCGCTAGCGTGCTGCTTGTGTGCCTCAGGCTGGCCGGGCGCGAAGCGGGGCTGCGTCGCGTCGCGAAGCCCCAACGCGTGATCGAAGATGACCTGTCAATGGCCCCCGCTGCGCAGCCTGTGCCAACGAATCCCTGGGGAGACTTGGCGGTTCGAACGGCTCGAACCGAAGAGCGCGAAGGATGACCGATGCCGCAGCGCGAAGATAATTCTGCTGACCAAGAGATCGATCGACTACTGAATCGACTCGGTCCAGCGATTGCGGCCCCTTTGGAGGACCACCTTCGGTGGCGACACCGAGATGACTTTCACCCCAGCGTGCTCCCCCCCGCTTTCGAGCGGAGCGATAACGCCATCGATCGACAGCACGGCCCTTTGTGATCCCAGATTGGCAAAGCCCAGCAGTTGCACACTGCCTGATTGCTGAGTCTGCCCCGGTCCCGCGGCGACTGCCGCCTGCTTCGGGGGATCGAACAGTGTCTCGCGTAGCGGAAAGGGCGGCTCGTAAGCCTCGGCAGGCGGCTGCGTCGCTACCAGTTCGGCAACAGCCAGATCGGGGCTCGAAGCGTTGGGACTCAGTTCCGCTGGTTCCGCTTCGGCAGGAGTCGCATCAGTGTTCGTGTCCGTTAGAACCGTAGCGGCTTCAACGGCTACGGGCCCGCGCGAACACCCAGCCAAGCTCGCCGCAAGCAGCGTCGGGCCGAGCACGGCGGTTAGCAGGCGAAAGGAATTCCGGGCCATCGGGGCTGGCGGGGGCGACGGGGACGACGTGCGGCAACGCGGATTGCTTTGCCGATCGTTCAATCCTACGTCGTGGTAGCCGCCTCGCTGTGCCGCTCCCGTTGGCACCTGCTCGCAGCGGGCCGCGTAATCCGCCTGATCGTTACCGCCAGAACCGCTCGGTAATGGAGGAGAATCGTCCGGGCTTCTCCGGTTCGCTCGGGGTGGTTGTTGTGTCTGCTTCCGATTGCAGTTTCGCGGCTACGCGGGGCTGGGTGAGCGATCCCGATGCACGGAACCGTTCGTCGTAGCTCTTGCGGAGAGGGAACGCCGTTTTATCAGCAACCGCTTCAACCGGAGCAATCGGGGGTGTGGCAAGTGGCGGGCTGCTCGTCGGGGCGGCAGAGCCTATCGGAGGCAGACGTCGGGGAGGGTTGGAAGTCAGCAACGGCATCCGCAGATCGAGATCCGCGGGGTTGTGTCTTGCAGGGGAGAGTGCGGCTGATGGAGATGATGGCTCGCCGCGCTCGATCGCTTCGAGTGGCTCTAGGACGGGAGTCTCGTCCGGTTGTGAGACTTCCGGTCCGAGGATAATCGGTGCCATTTCAGGGGAAGTCTGGTCGAGGCTGGCCGGCCCCTCATGGAACCCGATGGTCGTGCTTGTTCCCGGGCCGCAGGTCTCGCAGCCCGTGCCCTGACACGCATCGCACGTGGGGCAGCCTTCAGGGGCAGGAATGCGGTCGAGCCGACAACGCACCGTATCGGCGGCTAGCTGATCACGCGTCGCGAGGCCATCGGCGTAGCCGACAATCTCGGGCGTGATGAACACCACCAACTCGCTCTCTTCGATCTGTGTTTCACGGGCTCGGAACAGATGCCCCAGATAGCGAATGTCTTTGAGCAGCGGCACGCCGTCGAAGTTGCCCACATCGTTGCGTTGTCGCAGACCGCCGATCATCAGCGTTTGACCGTTGGCGACCCGCACGCGTGTGCTCGCGGTACGTCGGTCGATAATTGGCTGGTTATCGCCGGGCGTGAAGCCGGTCAGTCGGCTGAACTCCGGTGCAATCTTCAAGTTGATCGTGCGGTCGCTGGCCACTTTTGGCGTCACCTTGAGCGAGATGCCGGCATCGCGAAAGCTGGTTGTGCCGATCTGTCCGCCGGCACCGGTTTGCGTGAGTTGCTGGAACGGGATCTCCGAGACGCTTTGGAAGATCGCTTCTTCGTTGTCGATCACCGTCACATTAGGCGAAGCTAGCAGCCGTGAGTCGTCAGCCTGCTGCAACGCGAGCACAACCGCCTGCAGGTTCAGGTCCGCGTTCAGACTGAAGAAGGTGAACGATCCGCCCGTTCCGGCAGCGTCGAACGGGGTCTTAGTAACGGTATTGAACAGCGCCCCATCCCCCGCTGTGGGGTTGCCGGTGCCGTCGGTGGTGCCGCTTACCAGCGCGTTCCAGTTAACACCGATCTCTTCAATATCGGTAAGGTTGATATCGTAGATGAGTGCCTGGATCTTCACCTGGGGCCGCGGACGATCGATACGGGCGAGGACGACCTCGACCATCGCCAGATTCTCAGCGTAGTCGACCACTAGCAAGCGATCCTCTTGATCGATCGCGGCGATGCGACCCTGCGGGCTGAGCACCACATTCAGCGCCAATTGGGCATCGGCGGCGGGCACAAAGTGGGTACGGAAGTAAGCCACTTCCAGCCGCTGCGGTCCCATCGCCGAGCCGCCCGGCTGACCCATGCCGCGCGTGGCCCGATCAATCTGCCCGATCAGCTCGCGTATCTTCTCAACACGATCGGGGAAATCGACCACCAGCACAGCGCCGGCCGACGGCATCGCCCGGACCTGACCCTGAGGGGTCGACATGAGCCGCGCGGCCTCGACGACTTCGCCCACTTCGGCCGCACCAACGGCGATCGTTTCCGAGACGAAGAACGGGTTGATCTGCCCCAGTTCGGCAAGGCGGCTAACCACCAGGCTCTCTCCCACTGGGCGGTAAGCGTATCCGTTGCTCAGCAGGATCGAATCCAGGATCTCGCGAAGCGGCGCATCCTTGAAAACACCGTTGACCGAGCCGGGCACTTCGCCAGCAACGATGTTGATCCCCCACAGTTCACTGATCGTGAAGAGTGCGGCTTCGAGCGAGGAGTTGCGCAAGGTCAGATCGCCGCGCCGCGCGAGCTGCTTCATCACGCGACCCGAAGACGATACCCCGACCCCGGTGGGCGGGTTCAGCTGCGGGGCCGCTAACGCGGTTGCAGCGACGCCTGTCAGCCCTAAGCTGATCGCCACGGAAAGAAACACTCGACGGACCACGGGTCCGATAGGCGTCGCTACCGCGAGCGTTCTTGCTGGGAGTACTGTTAGGGTCATCCTTGACCACTTCGCTTAGGGCAGGGGCTCGGTTGTCAGACGGCGGGCTTCACTAGAGCGAAGTATCGCAGGCTGAGGTCGAGCTGGAGTTCCGCGTTGCTGCGACTTCCGGGGCGCAGGTCGAGGAGTTGGACTTGCTTGAGTCGGGAGTCGGTGTCAATCGTTTTTAGCAGCGTTCGTACCTCTTCCGGCGCGCCGGTCACCGAGAGCGTAATGCTGCGTGTTTGGAGGTTGAACGGGGTTAGTTTCTCTTTCGGCGGGGCGGTCGCCGCTTCGTTCAGCGGTGAATCATCGGTTGACCAGGGTCGGTTGCTCGCGGACCCCAAGTCGATCCGACGAACCGTGCAGCCCGCTTCGCGCGACACGTTAACCAGCCAGGTTCTTAGCTCAGCCACTTGCGACTCATCGATCTCTCGATCGCGGAGGGCGGTGAGCTGGGCTTCTTTTTCAGCCGCTTTGCTCTCGTAGTCGGGTACCAGTCGCGGCGCTTCGGACGCATCCAGAACATGTTGCTCTAGAGACGTCCGCTCACTGCGGATCGCAATGTATTCATCGACCTGAGGCAGGATGGTCGCGAGGGCAATCCCGAGGGTGACGGCTGTAACGATTAGCCAACGATGCCGGTTGGTACAGAACTGCTCTGCTAGCATGCGGATCATGGTTTCTCTCCGGTCGGCAAAACTGTCGGAATTCGCTCAGGCGGGGGGATAAGATCGACCTCGATGTCGAAGCTGGTGGCCGGACCCTGCCGTGTCTGCTCGACCCCGGTGCCACGGAGTGCTACCTCTTTCGTGACGGGTGCTTTTTCAAGGTAGCCCACAAAGTCGTACACGCCCCCCTCGGTGTAGCTGGCACCTGCGACGCTTGCTTGAGAGTCATTTTGGATCCTTAACTGCTTCAGCCAGACATCGTCTGGCAAGCAGTGCGCCACTCCGGTCATTAGCGGCTCGAGCCGCGTCGCGGGCGTGGCAGCTGTCAATTGATTGAGATGCTCGATCTCAACATCGCTTGAGCGGATTCGCTCAGAAAGTTGTTTGAGCCGCAGTTCAGCCGGACGTAGTTCATCCGATTTGGCCCTGAGAGCGACAAGCTCGCCGCTTTGCTCAAGGTTCAAGGCCCACAAACCCGCCGCGATCAGCAAAGTCGCCGCGATGGGGGCAAAGGCCTTAGTCAGGAACGGCCGGAGCGGAGTCTTGGCCCGGCCGAGGATCTTTTCCATCAGATTGGGTGTCTGCGCGGGGTCATCCTTCCTTGCAAGCAGCGCCAAACCAATCGCAGCGCTCATCTCCGCGGGCGGGATGCGATTATCTTGCAGTTGCCACGTGTCGCTGATCTTGGCCAGGTTAAGCACTTTCGTGTCGAGGGCCGCTTTCGTCTTCGCACGCGTGCCCTCGATCTCGGTGCTGTCTCCCACTAGCCACAGGCGGCTGATTTGCATGGCACCCAGGCCATACTGCCGTCGGCAGAAACGTTCGAGTCGTCCGTGGTGATCGTCGATCACGGTGCCCAGATTGGCGGTCGTAGCGTCGGATGACGGACGATACTCGACCAGCAGCTGATCGTTACGGGTGACGCCTACTTCGAACCTATCTTCGTCGAGCTGGGCTAGGATAACGGGCTCTTCGGTGTTGTCGGTGAGCAACCCGTAAAGCCGCGACAAGGCGACCAGCGATGACTCGACGACTTTGACGACGAGTCCCGCGGCCTCGGCCGCTTGGACCAAGAGCTCGAGTGTTGACTCGTTGGCAACGGTCATCAGCGCATGCTCGTGGCGCGCGTCGATCGGACGACGACCGATGGCCGTTGTCTTAGGACCTGGACCAAGTGTCAGGTAGAGTTGGCTGCGCTGCTCGAGTTCGTCGAGTTCTTCTTCGACACGCGCTTTAGGGCCCGAGGTTGCACGGTTAACGCAGAGTGTGCTGCTGATTGCGATCGAGACGCGGCATCCCGCCAGTCGGTGCTCCGCTACGATGCCACGCAGGGCGGCGGTTAGCTCAACCAATCCGCGGCCTTCATCGAGGCCCGCAGCGTCAACGCGCCAGCGGACGGTCTTAGCGACCAGCGTAGGAAGCTCTTCACGCCCATCATCGATTACTAAAACGACGCGCAGCACCGAATGGCAGAGCTCGACATAGAGCGTCCGTGAGTCCGCGTGTCGGCGGCGCGTCGTGGGCTGACGACGGTCAGATAGCTGGCGACGGTTCGGTGGAGAATCAAGGCTCATCGGTCGTTTGTATTCAGAGTTCTACGGTTGCCTGAAGCGTGCGGTGTCCTCGGCCCGAGTAGCCACTCGAGACAATGACGATCCCCAAGGCACCCTCAGCGACGGTGACGGAGTAACCCGCTGGATCCGCGGCGGGGGGGAGCGTTCCTTCGATCAAAACACCGCGCCATGAAGGGTCCAGCATCAGATCCACACAAGCGCGATGAATGCCGCCGTTGGCCCAGTACAGGGATTGCTCGTATTCGATCGTGTTGCGAGTGGCAGCTAGCTGCAACGTCTCGGTATCGATGACGTTGATCACCAGCGACGTTACCGTCAGCACGATGAACAGGCACATCAAGAGCGCCGCGCCACGGCGTGGTTGTCGGGTGTTCGTCACCATGCCCTCACCCAGGTGAAAGACGAGGCCGTGCGATTGGCCCCGCTTGGTAAGGTGGTTGTCACGGCACACCGAAGAGCGTGGATATCGGAGGGGTTGTCGGTTGTCGTGACGCCGTCTGCTTCGTAACCCGTGAAGGACAGCCCCGTGATATTATCGCTGAGTGTTTGTGGCGAGCCGCCTGTCATCTGGTACAAAACCGTGCCGCTGCTGTAGGTCCAAGTTGCGACCAAGCCATCGTTAAGTTGCACGGACAAAGCTCCGTTCGGAGCTGCGGTCGCGGTAACGGCGGTAACGGCATTGGCCTGACGAACACCTCGCACCAAGTGGCGGAGCACGGCGTTGGCAGCGCCCGCACGGTCTAGCTCTTCCTCGTGGAGTCGCCAGGTGGCATAGCTCGAGCGCAGCACGACCATTGATGATGTCATCAGCGTCGCGGAAAGGGCGAGCGTGGTCATCACCTCCAGCAAGGTCACCCCGCAGCGATCGGGGGTAGCGGCACGACGGGTCATGGGTTTAGCGCCTCGTAAGTCGAGAAGCGGCCCAGTTGAGTACGGAAGTCGCACCGCGGCTCGTCGCTGGTTAGAGCGTCATCGCCGTTGGCGTCGTAGTAGGTCGTCACGCGCAGGTCCATCAACAGTCCCGTCACGCCCCCGTTCAGGGGATCATCAGAACAGACCGCTGCGTAACGGATATCGGCATTGTTATCTGCCGCGTAGTCGCCGGTGTACGAACCAACCGCCCAGGTGGCGGCGGTAGCGGCGAGTTGTTTTTCCATCTGCGAAACCGCATAGCTTGCCATCTGCAGACGGCGATCGGTCTCGATGCTCTGTTGCAGTCCATGTCTCATCAGTTCCAGGGCAGGAACCAGCGTTCCCGCAACGAGCGCAAGCGCCGCGACGAGTTCGAGCAGCGAATAGCCCCGAGGGCTGCACGCAGAGTGACGGCGGATAGGAACAATGCTACGCATGAAATAACGTAGCTCGCGGCCTGTGCCGGTCAATTTGCCGCAACAAGAGGAGGTGTCTCTGGAAGAATCGACACCCGGTTTTTTGTTAAGAAGCAACCCGGCTCAGCCGCGGTTGTCCGGTCAGAGCGTTCATGGTGATCGTCCACGTCCAACCGGGAGAGGTGATCGTAACGGTTCCTCCGCTCGGCGTAGCGAGGGCTCCCGTGTAGTCGAATTCCCACCTTGCCGCTGTCGCGACCATCGTGACACCGGAAGCCACAGGCATCACGGCTTCAACGGGTTCGTCGCCACTCGCGGCGGCGCGAACAACCGTGAAGGAACTGACCGCCGTTCCATCGGGTGAGAGAATGACCGCGGCGTTCACGCCTTCGCTGATCGCTTGGCGGCGAGCGAGCCGCATCGCCAGGGTCACTCGACGTGCGACTCCCTCGGCATCAACGGTTGCCAGCGTATCATGCCCGAAGCGGGTGATCGCCATCCCGGCTACGATGCCCAGGATCACCACGACCGTGACCATCTCCAACAGCGAGAACGCACGCGCCCGTTGCCGAGCGCGTGCGTTGTGCGGTGCTGTGCGGGGGGTGCTTTCGTCGGAAAGAGCCGACAACAACACGTCAGTTCACCCGGTTCGAAGTGGTGTTCATCGTGTAAGCCGCACCGGTTCCCGGGACGGTGGGAAGACCATCGGGGAAGTAGCTCACGACGTTCAGCTCAGCCAGGTTGGCCGAGGGCCACGAACCGGTGTTGATGTAGTAGCGCTCGATCGCTGAGTTGAGCGTGGCGCGGTTGTGCGCATCGACCTTCTGCTTAGCGACATCGCTCGATGTGGTGACGCGTGGGACAACGATCGCAGCAATAATGCCGAGGATCGTCACAACAGCCAGCAACTCCATCAGGGAGAAGCCGCGACGTGAGAGGGGGGCGTGTCGTTTCATGGGACTACCTAGTTCTTCTGGAGACGGATCGATGGGCGTGATGGTTGGTTCAGAGGCCTCGCATCATCCGCGTGCCTCGCCCGTTTCAATAACTTAGGTCACCATTTCGTCGTGATTAAGAAACCGGCTAAATAGTGACAAAAAGCGCTTTGTTTCAGTGCGTGTGCCCGACAACCAGTCCGGTTGTAGCGTCTATTTCATAGGCGCTAGCATCGACCGGGCAGCTTGGAACGCCTTCGGGGAAGTAGAACGCGTCAATGCCCACGTCGGTGAGATTGGTAGCCGGCCAAGACCCCGTTGCACGACGCCATCGGAGGGCTTGCAGCTCAATCTCGGCGCGCTGCAAGTGGCAAGAGCCGACACGTCCCTCGTCTAGTGCCGAACGTACCCGTGGTAGCGCCATCGCGGCCAACAGCCCAAGGATGGCGATCGAGGCCGTAAGCTCGACGAGGCTCAGGCCCCTCGATTGGTAACGATAGCGGATCATCAGCTCACCGTGCTGATCATGTCGAACATGGGTAAGTAGATCGCCATCAGGATGACAGCGACGGCACCCGCCATCGACATGGTCAGGGTCGGCTCGATGACGCCGATGGCGATATCGCTCTTGCGTTGGATTTCTTCTTGCAAGTGTGCGCGGATGTGCTGCGTTGAACGAGTCAGCTCCCCGGTTTGCTCGCCGATGATGATCAACTGGCTAACCATCGGAGGGAACAGATCGGCGTGACGTTCAACCTCGCGGCTGAAGCGTTCGCCGCGCTGAACGGCCTTATGCAGGTCCGTAACACCGCGCTTCATCGCCCGATTGCTGACCGAGTCGGCTGCCTCTTGCAGGGCTTCGGCTAGGGTAAAGCCGGCCTCCATGAGACTCCCGATAACCTCCATCAGCTGCAGCAGGGCGATATCGCGAAGCCAAGGTCCCAGCAACGGTGTCTGCAGGATCTTACGGTCTAACGCTAAGGCGAATTGGTCGCGTTTGCGGAGTTGTTTGATCACCAGCGGGATACCTAAGGCCAACAGCAGCCCGGCCCACCAGTACGACTGTGCAATGGCACCCACGCCGATCATCACTTTCGTGATCGCGGGCAGGGGGACATTCGCTGATCGATAAGTGTCCTCGAAGACCGGCACGACATACGCCAGCAAGAACATAACGACACAGCAGCCCACCAGGGCGAGCACGACCGGGTAAGCGAGTTTCTTGACGATATCCTCTTTAACCTTGCCGGCTTTCTCGCGATTTTCGGCGATCTTCATGAGCGAATCGCACAGCGATCCCGAACGCTCGCCCACACGGATCTGGCTGAGAGTTACTTTGTCAAACGTCGCGCCGTAGCAGGAAAGGGCGTGGCTGAAGGTATCGCCGCTCTCGAGCCGTTTCTTGATGGCTAGCAACATCTTCCGACGCCGCTCGAGCGTGCGCTCTTCGGCGATCGCCCCGACGGCTTTGGTGAGCGGGACGCCGTTGCCGGTGAGCGTTGCCAGGTTGCGGAAGAAGAAGGTCACCTCGGTCTTCTTCAGCCGGTCGGCAGGGGTAGCCCGCCGCCAGCTCAAGCCAAGGCTGTTTTTTGTTGTGCCAGCTTTGCTCTTCTTGCCGGTTAGAGCCTTGGTAATCGGCGCTAGCGTTTTCTTGGCGGCGGTCCGCATGACGAGATCTCCTTAGCTAGAGAGCTTGTAGTAGACCTCTTCCAGCGATGTTCGACCGGCGAACACCTGCGACAGACCGGCTTGGCGCAGATCGACAAGCCCTTCTTTGATCGCGATCCGCGAAATTTCCGAAGCGGGAGCGCCCCGCTCGACCGCCTCGGCGAGCTTGGGCGTCATCACCAGCACCTCAAAGATCGGCAGCCGTCCTGAATAGCCTGTGCCGAGGCACTTTTTGCAGCCGCGCCCCTGGAAGAAGAAAGCGTCATCGGGGATCGGCTTGTCACCCATCATTTGTGTCCACAGCTGCTCGTTAGGAGAGCAGGGCTCGCGGCACTCGTCGCAGATGGTACGCAGCAGGCGCTGAGCGATCACGCCGTTCAGCGAACCGGCAATCTTGAAATTGTCCACACCCAAGTCGTTCAGGCGAGCAACCGCTCCCACCGAATCGTTGGTATGCAGCGTGCTAATCAGCAAGTGGCCCGTGAGAGCGGCTTGGACCGCGGTGCCCGCGGTTTCTTGGTCGCGTATTTCGCCGACCATGATCACGTCGGGGTCCTGACGCATCATGTACTTGAGAGCATTCGCAAAGCCCAGGCCGTGCTCGTTGTCGCTCGCAACTTGGTTGATGCCGGTGAGCCGGTACTCAACGGGATCTTCGACAGTCACGATGTTGCGATTGACCGCGTTCAATCGCGACAGCACCGAGTACATCGTGGTGCTCTTCCCCGAGCCGGTGGGGCCCGTCACGACGATCATGCCGTGCGGCTTGTCGATGAGTGATTGAATTTTCTTGAGGTCGGCGTCGCTAAGGCCGAGCGTGCGTAGCTCGAACGACTTACCACCTTCATCGAGCAGACGCATCACCACTTTCTCACCGCCGACGGTGGGAATGGTGCTAACGCGGAAGTTGACCCGCGCGCCCGCCTCGGTGATCGTCAGGCGACCGTCTTGCGGGCGCCGGTTCTCGGTCGTGTCCATATCGGCCATGACTTTGATGCGCGCGACGACGGATTCTTCCGTGTGATTGGGAATCGTCATCACCGATTGCAGTTCGCCGTCAACGCGATAACGGACACGCATCTCGGGCACGTGAGGCTCGAGGTGGATATCGCTGCATCCGGCGTTAATAGCGCCCATCAGGATCGAACGAACGAGCCGCACCACAGGTGCCTGCTCTTCTTCGACCGCATCGGTAGGTTCGAGGTCGATCTCTTCGAGATGCTCGGCCGATTCCAGGTCGGCCATTTTCATGTCAACGATCGTCTGACGAGCGGTCATGCGATCGTCGAACCCACGATCGAGCGCAGCCTGTACCGCGTTGTCGAGCGCCACTAAGGGTTTGACGTGATAGCCCGTGATGAGTTCGGTCTCAGAGATCGTGTCGATGTCGTCGGGCGTGACCATCGCCAATTGCAGCTCGCGGCCGTGAATCGCCACGGGAACGCAGTTGCGTTCCCGTGCGAGGTTCTCGGGAAGCAAGCGGGCAATCTGGACATTGATCGCCTGGGGGACGATGTCGAAGTAATCGACACCGTACTGCTCGGCCAGAGCGTCACCGAGCTGGTCGAGCGAGATCAGATTCCGTCGCAGCAGGATCTGGCCGAGCATACCCCGTTCCGAACCCTGAGCGGCCAGCGCCGCTTCGAGCTGGTTCTGCGTGACCATGCCACGCGAAACAAGGATATCACCGAGCCGAGCCATTAGCAGTGGGTGCGACGATCAAACGGGAAGGGAGCAGGGGCGTATTTACTTTCTAGACGCTGGCCGCAGCGGGATCGCTGAGCAATCGTGTCAACTTCTGCTCGAGCGTTTGGGGGTCGAAGGGGGTTACCAGGAACTCATCCGCTCCTGAGTTGAATGCCCGCTGTACGTCTTCGAGCTCGGCATTGGGCGAAAGCAGCATGACGGGCACTTCACTCGTGCGAACCTCGTTGCTGAGGCGGTCCACTAGCTCAAGGCCATCCATATCTGGCAAGAAGTGTCCGATGATGACGGCATCGGGCAGCTCCTGCAAAAGCTGCGTAATGGCCTGCTCGCCTGTCGAGAATGAGTCGACCGTATGCCCGAGAAGCTCCAGACGGAACGCCGTGATCTCGCGGAGCGTGGCGTCCTCTTCGATCAGCAAGATACGCTTGTGAGAGTAGCTCATCGTGGGGCTTGTTAACTATTGATGGGGGGATCAGCGCAGGCTGACGCGGGTACGGCACCCGATGCGCCAGCATTACCTACGTCGCCCCGGCACAAAGTCAAAGCCAACCGACCGGGTTCAGCCCACAAAAGCCGGCGTGCTGGTGTGGATCGTGGCCAAGACGTCGCGCCGCGAGACCAAACCGACTAGGCGACCCTCTTCCAAAACAGGAAGACGACGGACGCGATGCACGATGCACAGGTCCGCCACCTTGCTCACCGAATCGGTTGCATCGACGGTGAGGACGGTCCGGGTCATATGCTCTTCGACTGACTGACGCGTTAGGTTCTGATCGTAAGCCAAGCCCAACAGAGCGAATTCGGTGATGATGCCAACAAGACGGCCATCGTCATCGACAACCGGCAGACCGCTAACTCGGCGCGCGAGCAGCAGCTCGATCGCGTCTCCGATCGACGCCTCGGGGCTGATCGTGACGATGTTGCGGGTCATAATGTCTTGAACGAGCGGCATGACGAGTCTCGCGTGGAAGGAGCGTTTTAGAGGGCTGTTAGCGGGCGGGCCCCAGCAGTCCTAGGTTTGAAGGCTTAGGAAGCCTAGGTCGCCTTATTGGCGAAGGCGTAACCTTGCCATCAGCGGTATCCCGAACCAAGCGATTTCCAAAACCTTAGAATCGGTGCAACCGAGCGTTTGTGCCGATCCCGCTCGTGGTACGCTTGTGTAACCCTTACGCTTAGGCGAACCGGGGTGGCACGGTCCGCGTAAAGAGGGCACGGTTCCGAGTCCTTCTCTTGTAAGTAGAGGGAGATGCGGCCATGACGGCGTTATCTGCCAGTGCGCCTCAATTCGACGAGCGTACGCCAACCGTTCTGGCGTACAGGGGGTATAACCAGACCAATCTGGGCCGCACCCGCGAACTGCTGCAGGTGCCCGCCTATACGGAAACCGTCAGCCGTTGGCTTCGCTGGGCGGAGCGGCTTGTGGCCGAGCAGACCGATCGGCCGATCGATTTGATCGCTCGGGTGGAGCGGTCCGAGGAGCCTGCTGCAGGCGACTATGCTGAGGCGATTGCGCTGGTCTTTGCCGTGGAGATGGCGCAGGTCGAGCTGGCACGCACCCACTTCAAGCTCCAAGCGGTGCCGATCCGTTTTGCCTTCGGTTATAGCTTGGGCGAACTGGCGGCGTTGGCGGCAGGCGGGCTCTGTGCTCCCGAAGAGGTGCTCCGCATCCCGTTAAAGCTGGCTGCCGACTGCGAGGCGCTTGCCCAGGAAACGACGATGGCCGTCTTGTTCTCGCGCACCGCGGCACTCCCGCTTACGGAACTGAATCAGGCGTGCGAGGAGCTGAGCTGTGACGGCCGCGGTACGATTGCCGTTTCAGCGATTCTCTCACCCAACACGGCGCTGGTGATCGGGCAGGGAGACTTGCTCGAACGCCTTCAGACCGGCTTCCCCGTGCTACGCGAACGGGGCGTGCGGCTGCGCAAGCACGACGGGGTTTGGCCGCCGCTGCATACGCCCATCGTACGCCAACGGGCGGTGCCCGATCGGGCCTCGTGCATGATCGAAAAGATCCGTTGTTCAGCGAGCGCGCCCTCTCCAGATGTCTTCTCGCTTGTGACGGGCACGTTTGCGTACGGTGAAGGGGTCACTCGCGAGGTGCTGCGTCGGTGGACCGATCAGCCTCAGCGGCTGTGGAGCGCGGTTGTGGCGACGCTTGCCAGCGATGCGCGTCGTGTTATCCATGTGGGGCCAGCGCCGAACGTCATCCCCGCAACCTTCCAGCGACTCGCCGAGAATGTTCGTCAACAGACGGGGGCCGCAACCGCCCGTGGCCTAGGCCTCAGAGCGGTTCAATCGCTTGTCGAGCGGCCGTGGCTTGCCGCCCGTTTGCCAACCAACACACGACTGCTGCGGGCTCCACAGCTGCAGCAGATTGTCCTGGAAGACTGGCTGCTCGATCACGCGCCGGATTCGGCAGAGACCCCCGCCGCCGCGACATCCTTGCCGGTTGGTTCGCTCATGGCCGACTCTTCCTCCTCGGTGGCTAATGGCAGCCGATAGGCCGCCGCCTCGACCGAGTTGCGCACCAGCAGCAGGTCGCCAATCAATACGGGGTTGTTCCAGCAAACATCGTCCGCAGACAACGCTGCGAAAGCGGCAATCTCGCGATATTGATCCGGGCTTGCGTCGGCGACGATCACCTCGCCCGCTTCGCTCATGATCAGGAGATGCTGTCGCGTGAGAAGTATCTGCCCGAACCCAAACGAGGGTTTGCGGCGCTTACGCCAGACCCGTTTGCCCGACTCGATCTCGACACATTGCAGATGGTCTCCGTTGAGACCATAAGCATAACCGTCGCGGACCACCAAGTTGCTGTACTTGGTCTGTAGCACGGGGAGCACGGCCGGCGACCACAGCGGCTTGGCCGTCCATGCGTCTGCATCGCGCTGAACCTCGATCAGCGAAGCTCCGTGGCCGTAGCCTTTTGACAGCAACAGTCGGTTGTTGCCAACGGAAATCGGCTGGCTGCAGCTGGGCATGTTGTCGCTCATGCCGGGCCAGGGATACGTGAAGAGCACGGTTCCATCGGCAACCGCATGGGCCATGAGAAGATCGTCGCACAGGTGCAGGACCACGGATTCTCCGTGGAGCATGACTAACTGCGGAGAGGCGTAGGAAGTTTGCTTCGTGCCGCTCCGCCAGACTTCGGTGCCGCTGCCTGCTTCGAGCGCAACGAGTGAGGCGTCGTAGGTGGGGTTCTCTTGCTTTTCGGGGGCTCCCACATTGATGATCACCAGCTCGGGGATCGCGCCAGCGGCGGGCACGTGCAGCGGCGATCCACTCTTACCCCAGACCGCGACATCGGCACCAAAGTGGGACGCCGTATCAAGTGACCAGAGTCGCTGGCCCGTTCTTCCGTCGAGGCAGTTTACGAGCCCCGCGGCACCCTGGGTGTAGACCCGCTGGCCGACGATCGTCGGCGTCGCCCGAGGCCCAACCTGGCCCATCTCGCCTTGGCCCGCTTCGGGCTCGTAGCGCAGGTCGTCGGCGTGCGACCACACCGGTTCGCCCGTTAGCGAGTCGTAGCAAACGACCAATTCTTGCGAGCCCCGCTGCTCCTGAGTCACGGCGTAGCGACCCTGGACCGCAAAGGAAGACCAGCCGGCACCAATCGGTTGACGCCAAACGAGGTCGGCGGGCCGTTCTTTCCAATCCGCCGCCAGCGCTGGCCCCACCGCTTCGGCCCACGGGCCGTTTCCCAAGAAGCGCGGGTAGTCGTAGGTGCCGGGGCTCCAGTCGCTGAGTCCCGCCTCAGTCGATTGCACGCTAACCGCTGCGAGCAGCTGGTCGGGCAGGGGGGTGCCGCGACGGTGCAGCCCGGCAATGGTGCCGTCTCCCCGTAGCTGAACCTGATACATCGAGAGCAGCGAAAACGCCGCAATAAATGGGGCCATGCCGACCGCCGCGCGCACGACCCACGGTGCCCGGCCGCGGACCGTGTACCAGAAAGCCACGCCAACGACGGAAAGCACGATCGACGCTAGCTTGGCGAGGGTCTTGATATCGGAGGTTGCTTCGGACCGCTCAAACGCGAGGTAGAGCGCGACGAGCAAGGCGACCCAGACAAAAGGAAAAACAACACGTCGGGGAGCGGCCGCGCCGTTCTCGGAGCTGCGGGGATCGCTTTCGGCAGCCGAAGAAAGATCGCGGGCGCTGTTTGAGGAGTTGGGGGCCATGTCTTTCTTGTCCGGCGGGGCCTAGGCTGCATTAACTCGCGGCGTGGTTTTGGTCGATCCTAGGGCCCGTCGCACACCCGGACAACAGCCCCTGCGACCGCTCTGCCCCCTGCCTGGAATGATCCGCTCGAACCTTCCCGAGCCGGTCGTCATCGAACTCACGCCAGCCCCCGAGGCGGCGGCGGTGTTCGAGCGCTGCGCCGGGCTACCTCGGCTGGTGTATTTCGACAGTTCTCTGCGGGACGGCATGCGCGGGCGCTACTCGTATCTTGCTGCGGATCCGTTCTGCTGGCTTGAGCGAACCCCGCGCGACGCACCGCTCGAGTCTTGGCGTAAGAAGGGGGCCGGATGGCACGCCATGCGGAAGGAGGAGCTGCCGCCGTGGCAGGGAGGGGTCGCCGGCCTGTTGGGTTACGAGCTGGGCCGCACGATCGAGCGCCTTCCCGCAACGCAATGGGATGAGTTTGGTTTGCCGGTGCTCGCGCTGGGCTGGTACGACTGGGTTGTCGCGTTCGACCATCAGGCCGATCGAGCCTGGATCGTCTCACAAGGATTGCCCGAGACGGGAGACGCACGGCTCCGTCGCGCAGCTGAGCGTGCCGCCTGGGTCCACCAACTCATCTGCGGCGGTCTGTCGCCTGACTGCAAGGTCGCTCGTGAGATCACGCCCCTAGCACGCGATCGCCTGGCACCGTGCTTTGAACGGCCTAACGCGGAGGGCCTCTGGAGCAACTTTTCTCGTGAGGGATATCTGGCCGCCGTTGAGCGCGTCATCGAGCATCTACGCGCCGGCGACGCCTTTCAGGTGAATCTCTCTCAGCGGCTGCTGACTCAGGATCAGGGCGATCCGGTGGGCTCTTATCTGCGGCTCCGCAAGCGTAATCCGGCTCCGTTCGCCGGATACTTGGACGGCGGGAGTTGGCAAATCGCCAGCGCGTCGCCCGAACGCTTCTTGCACGTCACGGATCGGGTGGTCGAAACACGCCCGATCAAGGGCACTCGCCCGCGCGGCGCGACGCCCGCCGAAGACGAACGGCTCGGGATCGAACTGGTAACGAGTGAAAAAGAGCGGGCCGAGAATGTTATGATTGTTGATCTGCTACGGAATGATTTGGCACGCGTGGCGGAAGATGCCAGTGTCGAGGTTCCACTGCTTTTCAGCCTGGAACGCTACGAGCATGTGCAGCACCTTGTATCAGCAGTAACCGCACGCTTACGCCCGGAGGCGGATCTCATCGATCTGGTGACCGCAGCCTTTCCCGGTGGATCGATCACCGGTGCGCCAAAGGTGCGTGCCCAGGAGATCATTACGAGCCTCGAGCCTACCGCCCGCGGTGCCTACTGCGGAACCCTCTTATGGACAGGCTATCCCGACGAGCGGGGCAACGAGCCCATGGATAGCAACATCTTGATCCGGACGCTTACCCATGCGCGCGGCTGGGTTCAGGCTCCCGTGGGGGGTGGCGTGACGGTCCGTTCCGAACCCGAGGCGGAGTATCAAGAGACTTGGCACAAGGCCGCGGGGCTGCTCGATGCAGGACGCCGATGATTCTGGTGCTCGACAACTACGACAGCTTCGTGCACAACCTGGCACGCCTTGTTCGGCTGTGCGGCAGCGAAACGCACGTTGTCCGCAGCGACGCGATTGATGTCGCGGGAGTCCGCGCCCTGGGCCCCGCTGCGATCGTCATCTCACCGGGTCCCGGCTCTCCCGCTGAGGTTGGTTGTTCGGTCGAGGTTGTCCGGCAGCTGGCGGAAACCACCCCCATTCTCGGCGTCTGCCTCGGCCATCAAGCGATCGTCGAGGCGTTCGGCGGTAAAATCGTCCGAGCCCCCGAGCCGATGCACGGTCGGACCTCGATTCTCACGCACAGCGGCGAGGGGCTCTTCGCGGGGATCCCGCCGGGGATCACGGTTTGCCGGTATCACTCGCTCGCAGCCGATCGCCCTACGCTTCCGGCAGTGCTCGCCATCACCGCTGAATCGGACGATGGCGTCCCCATGGCGATTGCCCACCGACGGCTGCCGGTTCACGGCGTTCAATTTCATCCCGAGGCGATTCTCACCGAGTATGGCCAACCGATGATTGAAAACTTTATCAGGATAGCGCAGCGCAATCCGAGCCCCCCACCTCAGCCGGGACCGACGGTGCCGAGCAACTTGAACCACCCTTCGATATAAGCGTGGAGGGGCCACATGAGTGACGCCGTCGCGGGGTTTCGGCCAAGCATCAGCAGAGGCCAGTAGGCATAAAAGCTCGCATAGAACCGATCATCGCCGGTCGCCTCCCGCAGCCAACACGAGGTTGCGAGAACGGGGCCGCTGCTCAGCACGTACAACGCGAGCAACCACAATGCCCAGCGCAGCGAGTGGCCAAGCCGGGCCCTCAACCGTTAGCCCCAACGATCAGCCGCTTCATTTCGCGTACCGCGGCGTCCATGCCGACAAACACGGCCCGCGAAATAATGCTGTGCCCGATGTTGAGTTCGCTCATGCTGGGCAACGCGGCGACCGGCGAAACGTTGCGGTAGTTCAGACCATGGCCGGCGTGCAGCCGAAGCCCCGCGGCTAGAGCGTGGCTGCCGCACCGGGCGAGTCGGTCAAAGGCTTCCTGCGCGTCGCCGTTGGCAAACGCGTGGGCATAGGGGCCCGTGTGCAACTCGACCCCATCGACCTGAAGCTTCGCCGAAGCATCGATCTGTGCCTGATCGGCGTCAATAAACAGGCTCACGCGGATACCGGCCTCGTGAAGCCGATCGATGGTTGCGGCTACGGCTTGGTGGTTTCCGACCACGTCGAGCCCCCCTTCGGTGGTGACTTCTTCGCGGCGTTCGGGGACGAGCGTTACCTGATGGGGGCGCTCACGACACGCGATCGCGACCACCTCGGCAGCACATGCGACTTCGAGATTCACCGGCACCGCGGCGGACTGCATCAGCAGCGCCAGATCACGATCTTGGATGTGACGACGGTCCTCTCGTAAGTGGATCGTCAGCCCGTCGGCTCCGGCTAGCTCGGCGAGGGCAGCTGCCCACACCGGATCGGGCTCGATACCCTGTCGGGCCTGACGGATCGTCGCGACATGGTCAATGTTGACTCCGAGCGTAGCCACGGGGTGAAGCGCCTGTTGACAGAGGGAGAAGTGGGAGGGGGGAGCCTTAAATCGACGAGGGATCACTTTGAGCCACCCAGCAGGATTCTAGTCGGCATTGTCGAGACCGGCGACGGGGGCCGTACTCAGGGCACGTTGCGATAACGCTCCCTGCGGTCATAGACTCCGTCACCGTTGGCGTCGGTCTCCCAAAGCCACTGTTTATCCTTCTCGTCGTAGGACAGTCGGTGACGCGCCGCACCGTTCGGGGCGAGCGTGATCAGGGGACTTGGAAGGCGGGCCACACGCGTGCCAAGTTCGGCGATGGAGTGCACGCCGGGCCGCGGGGCGTTGAGGTCTTGGTTCGGCTCAGCGGCGGGTCGCGACAGCGACAAGCCGAGCCACGCCGCTGTTGCGAGGACCGCAACCCCGATCCAAAAATTCGTCGGCCAGATCGTTGCAGGCGGAGAAGCAGTGGCACCCAATTCCCTCGGTGCCGGGTCCTCGGCGAGCACCTGTTGCAGGTGCTCGGCAGCGGCGATCGCTTGGTCGGCTGTGACGAGCACCATCGCACGATGCTGCCAAGCGCCTCGGATAGCGTCGAAGGAGTCTTCGGAATGAACCCGTGCCGCAAAACCGGCTGATTGCAATCGATCCGCGAGGAAACCGGCCTCGGCAAGGCTCGTCGTTGTGGTCAGAGGCCGTACGAGTGCCGATTCTTCGTCCTTAGCCGCACGGCTGGGGGGGCGTGGCTGGCCGCAATCGGGGCAAGGATCCATCGTCAAGCGTCCAAGCAGTTGGTCAGGTGACATGAGGCGTTCGGGGAGCGCCCTAGTTGCATTATCGCACCGATGACGGCGAGACGCCTCACGGAGGATTCTATCCAGCCGTTCCAGGCGGACCTACCAACCCCTTTGCTGCGGCAAGACGTGGGGGATTCATGCCTGCCACGGCGTCAAAGCCGGGCTAGGTTTGGGGATCGCCGAGGCCTCGGGGCACACGCCCCGCTCGCCCGTACGACCTCCCCGCAGCCGTGTGATTGCTCCGATGAACTGTCAAATGCTGGCCGAACAGATCCAGAAGCTACAGCCCAATGCCACGACGCAAGACGTGGCGCGGCTCTGTCTGCTGCTCGCAAATGCCCATGATGAGCTCGCTCCGCTGACCGATGAGCGAAAGCTGCAGACGGCTTGGAGGCAGATCGGGCTCAAGCTGCAGTTCGCCACCGACCAGCATGCCGCGATGACCAGCGAGCTGGAAGAGCTGGCAAGCTCCGATCCGAAGGCCTTCAGCCAAGAGCAGATCTGGGTGCTGATCCGTGCCATCAAGGTGCAGAGTCAGATCCTTCAGATGTACGTCGGACATCCGGTCCTCGACGTTTGATCGTCTTCTCACACGCAGGCAGTCGGGAAGCGATCGCGGTAGATTGGCCGCTTCTCAGCCGAGCCCGACGATCATCGCCATCGCGACCGTCATGTAGATGACGATCCCTGCGATATCGATGATGCCCGCGACGAACGGGTTGCTCATCAGTGCTGGGTCGACCCCCAGGCGTTGAAACAGCAACGGCAAAGCCCCACCGCACACGGTCCCACATACGACGACCAGCAGCAGGGTGATCGGCACGACGGCCACTTCCAGGGCAGTGGGTGCCGGCTCGGCTTCACTCGTAGTGCGTGTCAGCGCGTAGGCGCTGAAGTAACCGACCGTCGCGAGCGCGGCACCGAGCGTTAGGCCCATCAGAAGTTCGCGCCGCAGGACACGCCCCCAATCGCGCAGGGCGACTTGGCCATCGGTCAGGCCGCGGATGACGAGCGTTGCCGACTGGCTGCCCGAGTTGCCCCCGCTTGAGATTACTAGCGGAATAAAGAGCACGAGCCAGCTTGCTTTCTGAAACTCCTCTTCGTAGCCCCGCAGGGCGAGCGCCGTTAACAGTGCCGCTACAAACAGCACGCTGAGCCACATCCCGCGATTGCAGGCCAACGTAAACCAATGGCTGCGCAAGTAGCCATGATCCAGCGGTGCCATACCCGCCGCGAGCAAGGCGTCTTCGGTTGCTTCCGCACGGAGCACGTCGAGGATGTCGTCGTGCGTGATGATACCGAGCAGTCGGCGGTCGTCGTCCACCACGGGAATCGCCAGCAAGTCGTAGGCGGCCACCTTGTCGGCGACCGATTCTTGATCGTCCATCGCGCGAGCCGTCACCACGTCGCGCTGCATCAGCTCGGCGATCGGTTGGTTTGGCTGGTTGTAGTGGGCGATCAGCTGACGGGTCGCCACCATGCCCAAGAGCCGATTTTCCTCGTCCACGACGTAGCTCGTGTAGATCGTTTCGAGCTCTTCGGCGTGATCGCTCATGAAGCTCAGCGCCTCCGAGACGCTCATGCCGATGCTCAATCGGCCGACTTCGGTCGTCATGACCGACCCGGCGGTGCCCTCGGGAAAGCCGCGCAACCGTAGGGTCTCGCGGCGGTCTTCTTGCGCCATGCGCGGCAGCAGTTCCTCAACGAGCTCGTCGTCCAGCTGGTTGAGCAGGTCGACCCGGTCGTCCGCTGGCAGATCCGCCACGAGTTGGCTGATGGCGTCCACGTCTTCCGAGCGTGCCACTTGCGTGACCAGATCGGCCTGTTTGTGCTCGTCGAAATAAGCGAACACCTCAACACGGCGTTCGGGATCGGCGTGCAGCAGCACTTTCCAGGAATCTTCGGCCGTGAGCCCTTCCATGAACTCGGCGGCCCGCGTGGCGTTGATCGCTTCGGTGAACTCGCGCAGCCCCGGCGCGTCGCCTGCGGCGATCATCTCGCGCAGCTCGGGAAGATAGAGGGTGTTCATCGGTCCAAAAGCCGGGGGCGAGGGCCGGCCGAAGCCTGGCGGAGGGCGGCAGAGTAAGGGCTTCTCGAGCCATTAGGGGGCCAGTGTACCGGTCGGCTTTGGCTAGCGGTATTCGCCACGCGATTGACCGACGTACCCGCCGGAGCTAACGTCCGTGAAGTCAATGAACGATTCCCTTTCCACAAACGCCCCCCCCGCACCCGCCTCGGAGTTTACCGAGTGCGAGGCCGTGCTGTCCTATCGTTTCCAGCGGCAAGAGCTCCTGCTAGCCGCTCTGACCCATGCTTCGGGGGCCGACCATCGTCTGGCGTCGAACGAGCGGATGGAGTTTCTCGGCGATGCAATCCTCGGTGCCGTGGTTTGCGAGCGTCTGTACCACAGCTTCCCCGACCTTTTAGAAGGGGACCTGACCAAGCTCAAGTCGGTCGTGGTGAGCCGTAAGACTTGCGCAGCCGTTAGCCATGAACTCGGGCTCGAGCGATTTCTGATTCTCGGCAAGGGGATGACAACCGCCCCGAACGTTCCGATGGGGGTTTTGGCAGACGTCTTTGAGTCGCTCGTTGCAGCGATCTATCTGGACGGGGGACGCGAGGCCGTTGAGCCGTTCATCGATCGCACCCTGGGCCCGCACATCGAGGCCGCCGCCGCGGACGAATCGGGTCAGAACTACAAATCCTTGCTGCAACAGGCCGCACAACGAGACAACCAAACGACCCCCGCCTATCGGATCGTCGAGGAGCAGGGCCCCGATCATGAGAAGTCGTTCTTGATCGAGGCTCATGTTGCGGGGCGGCGGTTTGCTCCCGCGTGGGGAAAAAGCAAAAAATCGGCCGAGCAGCGCGCGGCACACAACGCGCTGTCCGAGTTGCGCGACGAGCCTCCCCCGCACAGCGCTGAAACCGTGAGTATCGCCGCACAGCCCGAGTCCGACGCGCCCGAGACCGACTAACGGTGGGGTTGCGTTATCCATCGATAACGATGGCTCGCTGAACGGAAGTTAGCGCCGCTGGAGCATCTCTTGGCGATAGCGGCGGATGACGTCCGAGCGCAGCAGCAGGCCCACCAGCCGCCGGTTTTCTCCGGCACCAACCTCAACTGGCAGCGTCTCGACGTCGCGGGCACCAAAGTCTCGCATCGCTTCGAGCAGATTCTGCGCCGGATGCACCGAGAGGGGCGTCCGCAGGGCGATGTCCTCGGCGTTCACCAGTCGGGGCGAGATATCGCTATCCAGCACCCGGTGCAGGTCCTCCGCACGAATGATGCCGATCAGCTTGCCATCGTCGCTCATGACGGGAAGGCTTTCGAGCTCGGGATGCTCGCGGGCGATGCGAACGATCTCCAAGGCGTTGTCAGCCGGAGCCAGCTTCGGGAAACGCCGGATCATCACGTCGCGCACCATCACGTGGTCCAGATTGTGCAGATCGTGTCCCCGCGAGATGTGCTCACCCCGCAGGGTGAGTTTTTTATAGTAGATGCTGTCCTGATCGATCATCCGGGCGATCACACTCGACACGCAGGCGGCGGCCATGATCGGCAGGATAATCGCGTACTGATCGGTCATTTCGTAGACGATCAAAATGGCCGATAGCACGCCCTGGGTCGTTCCGGCGACAACGGCGCTCATGCCCACAATCGCGTAAACACCAGGCGAATTGCTCAGCTCGGGTAGCGCAAGATTCGCTACCAGTCCGAACGCGGCGCCCAGCGTCGCGCCGAGGTATAGGGACGGTGCGAACACTCCGCCGGACCCGCCCCCCGCCAGCGTCAGGCTCGTGAGCAAGGGTTTCAGCAGTATCAGGGGAGCCAGCCACGCCAGTTCGGCAAGCATCCGTTCGGGGGCCAGCTTAACTTCGCGCTCGGGAGCCGTGCGGAAGAGTGTCTCGAAGGGATTGAGCGAAAACGGGGCGGGCTCACCATTTTGTTTCGGAACAGCTTGGCTTTCGGTTCGCTTGAGGTGCAGCGCATGCTCGACCACCTCGTAGCCAACCCCCATCACCGGCGGAAGAGGCGGCCGCAGGGCCGCGTCGCGCTCAGCCGAACGCGAGACCACGGGTGGCGATGCCGGGTATAAAACCCCCACGCCACCTACGATCAGCCCCAACACCAGCGCCTTGATCCACCAGCGAGGCAGCAAACGCTCAGCGATGCGATCGGTCGCGTACAGCACCTTGATAAACGCCGCCGCCGCGAGCCCGGCAACAAGCCCTAAGAGCAGATAGCTGGGGAGCTGCACCCATGCCCCGGCGAACTCGTACTGCAAGTCCTTAAAGGCGGGGTCGAGGCGGTGCTCGCCGAACCGCTGCTGAACCACATCGGCCACAACGCTCGCCAGCACGATCGGGGTGAGCGACTCGACGGCAAACGAGCCCAGGATGATCTCGCTGGCAAAGATGACCCCCGCCAGGGGGGCGTTGAAGGTGGCGCTGATGCCCGCCGCCGCACCAGCGGCGACAAGCACCTTGATGTTCTTGGCCGAGAGCTTGAACAACTGGCCGGCCGTGCTCCCCAAGGCCGAACCGATCTGCACGATCGGGCCCTCTCGGCCGACCGATCCCCCCGCGCCGATCGTGATACCACTAGCGACGATCTTGACCGCTGCGATCCGCGGGCGGATGACGCCGTCGTGGCGGGCGACGGCGGTGATCACTTCGGGGATGCCGGCCCCTTGGGCCTCGGGGGCGAACCGTCGGGTCAGCCACGCCACAAAGAGCATCGCCAGGGCAGGGCACGCCATGACCGCCAGCGTCCAGACGAACGACTCGCCCCGACGGGAGTTGGCCGCTCCGTAGGTGGCTTCCGTGATCTCGTGGATAAAGTGCCCAAAAAAGGCGGCGGCAAACCCTGCCGCCAAACCCACCAATCCGGCGAGCAGGATGGTCAACGAGGACCCTGGCACCACGCCCCGCTCAAAGCGTTTGCTTACCGCGGCGATCAATCGGGCGAGCAAGGCGGGAACAGCAGTTGCTGAGGGGTGGATCGGCGGGTGGCTGCCGGCGCTGAGGGCAACAAGCCTGTAACGTACGGGCTTGGCGCGGGAACCACCACCCTTGCGCACGGGCCTCGCGCCAAGGCGTTTTGCTGTGTAACGCCCCATCGTCAAGATTTGGTGGCCTCGATACACTACGCAGTTCCAGGCCTTCCAGGCGGATGCCCTCCCTGAGCGTCTTCGTCGCTACGGCCCTGGAATGCCCCTGTATTGGCCGAATTGTTCGGTCTAGACGGCCCCTGCATCGCGATGCGTGCGACGGGTCCGCGACGCGGGGCGTTTGCTCCCCCCCACAGTCGCCTACGCCTCAGCTCAAAACGAACGATGCCAGCCACGACCCCTCAGCAACGCGTCTACAACTTCTCGGCAGGCCCCGCGGTTTTGCCTGTGCCCGTTTTGGAGCAGGTGCGCGATGAGATGCTCTGCCTGCCGGGCGTCGGGGCCAGCATCCTGGAGATCAGCCACCGCGGAGCCGCGTTCACCCAGATTATCGAGTCGGCCGAGGCGAATCTTCGGAAGTTGCTCGACATCTCGGACGACTACGCCGTGCTGTTCATCCAGGGTGGCAGTCGGTTGCAGTTTTCGATGGTTCCCATGAATTTTATTGGTGAGCACGGAGCCAACCCAGGCAAGTCGGGCGACTACCTGATTACGGGCTCGTGGGGCAAGCAAGCGCTTGAAGAGGCGGTCAAGGTGGGCCCCTGCCGAGCGGTTTACAACTCTAAGGCCACGAACTTTGATCGCCTGCCCGCTCCGTTTTGCGCTGGCGAAGCCACTCCGCAGTACTCGGACGACGCGGCCTTTGTGCATTACACCTGTAACGAGACGATCCAGGGGGTGCAGTTCCCCGGCGAGCCTGAGACGGGCGGCATCCCGCTCGTGTGCGACGCCTCGAGCGACTTCCTGCATCGCAAGCTGGATGTTTCCAAATATGGCCTGATCTATGCGTGTGCCCAAAAGAATGCGGGCCCGGCGGGGGTGACCATCGTGATTGTTAAGAAAGATCTCGTTGCGTCAGCCAGTGATTCGCTGCCGGTCTACTGCAACTACAACACGCATATCGAAGCCAACTCGCTCAACAACACGCCACCGACCTTCGCGATCTACGTCGTTCAACTGGTAACCCAGTGGTTGCTGGACACCTACGGAAGCCTCGACGCCGTCCACAAGAACAACGCGCAGAAGGCAAAGCTGCTGTACGACCTGCTCGACGAGAGTCCTGATTTCTACCAAGGACACGCCCAGCCGGAGTGCCGGAGCCTGATGAACGTGGCGTTCCGTCTGCCCAGCGAAGACCTGACCGCCGCGTTCCTGTCAGGGGGTAAGCAGCATGGCCTGACCGACCTCAAGGGACACCGGTCGGTTGGCGGGATCCGCGCTTCGATCTACAACGCGATGCCGATCGCCGGGGTGGAAACCCTGCGAGACTACATGGTCGATTTTCGTAACCAACACGCCGGGTGATCTCGCAAGCCGCCTCTCGATACCAAGCGGTTTAGCCCTCTAGCTTTCCCCGCACTCCGCCGCACTCCGCCGCTCCCGCCTCTCCAAGACCCCCCCGCCACGTCATGCCCAGCGTTCTTGTTCTCGACCCGCTTTCTGACGAAGGCCTCGCACTGCTCGAAGCCGCCGAAGGCGTTACTTACGAAGTACGAACGGGCCTCAGCGGAGACGCCCTTAAGAAGTCGCTTAACGAGTTTGACGGTGCCATCTGCCGCAGCGGGGTGAAGATCACGCCCGAATCGCTGGAGGGCAACACCCGCCTCAAGGCGATCGTGCGCGCCGGTGTCGGCACCGACAACATCGATAAGAAAGCCGCCACTCGCGCCGGCATCGTGGTGATGAACACGCCTGCGGGCAACACGGTCAGCACGGCCGAGCAGACGATCGCGCTGCTGCTCGCCATGAGCCGCAATGTCGCACCGGCTTACCAATCACTCATCGAGGGTCGCTGGGATCGCAAAAAATTCATGGGCACCCAGGTCTCCGGCAAGACGCTCGGCATCGTCGGCCTCGGCCGTATCGGCATGGCCGTCGCAACCCGCGCTAAAGCGCTCGAGATGAATCTCATCGGCTACGATCCCTTCATGTCGGCCGAGCACGCCGACAAGTTCGGCATCGAGCTGGTCGAGAACGTCGCAGACATGCTGCCAAGATTGGACTACCTGACCGTTCATACCCCGTTGACCGACGAAACCCGCGGCCTGATCGGCCCGGAGCAAGTCGCGGCCCTCAAGCCCGGTGCCCGGCTGGTCAACTGCGCACGCGGCGGCATCTACGATGAGGCCGCCCTGGTTGAGGGGCTCAAGTCGGGCAAGCTCGGTGGCGTCGCCCTCGATGTGTTTCCCGAGGAGCCCTGCACCGAGAACCCCCTCTTTGGCATGGACGGCGTGGTCTGCACACCCCACCTGGGTGCCAGCACCGAAGAGGCGCAGAACCAGGTCGCCGTGGAAGCGGTTGAACTGCTCACCGCCTACCTGATGACCGGGGCCATCCGCTGCGCCGTCAACGTCGCGGCCCTCGACCCGAAGACGCTTGCAGCGCTCAAGGGTTACATCGACGTTGCCCACCGATTGGGTCGGCTGTGCGAGGGGTTGCTGCCCAGCGGGATCGAGTCGTGCCGATTGACCTACCGCGGCGAGCTCGCCGACAAAGAGACCAAAATCCTCGCCTCGGCTTTCGCGGCGGGCCTGCTGGAGCGGGCCATGGGGGAGGAAGTCAATCTCATTAATGCCGAATCCCTGCTCACCGAGCGCGGCATTCAGCTGGTCACCGAGAGCTGCAGCACCCAGGGTGCCTTTCGGGCCTCGATGTCGGTCGAAGTGGCGGGGGGCGGTAAGTCCCACACCCTCATCGGTACGCTCCTGGGCCAAGATATGCCCCGCCTGGTTTCGATCGATGGCTATCGTCTCGAAGCGTTCCTGGACGGCACGATGCTTGTGTTCACCCATAAAGACGTCCCCGGCATCATCGGTGCCATCGGCATCGCGCTGGGCGAGGGCGGGGTCAATATCGCGCAGATGGCGGTCGGCCGCGACAAACCGGGTGGCGACGCGATTGGCGTTCTCAATGTGGACGGCGACATCTCCGATTCGGCCTTGTCGGCGGTCCGTGCCCACAAAGCGATCAGCAGCGCCACGGTCGTTCAACTCCCCGCTGCCGGGACCTTGCCGCACTGGCTGGGCTGAACGGGAATAAGCGGCGGTCCGACACGGGGTGTGAGGCCCTGAAAGTCAGGGCCTCGGTCTCCCCGTGGGAGGGTTGCACGGCTTTTTTCTCAGGGCGTCGAAGGGGCCTTGGCAGCGTCCCGCTAGCTTGCCGGCTGCTGACTTGTCGGTTGATTTCTTGGGAGGGGTGCGTGTTTCTCCCGGTATAACCCCACTTACGAGCCTCCTCTGGTCCGGTCATTGGGCCAGCAGGGGGGTGGCTTGCGGCCTCATCTCATGGACTCGTGGTAGTAGGGTTCTCCCCCGCTAGAACACGGCAGGATGAGCGCTTCTGGCAGCTTGCGCGGCCGCGCAACCCGCAGGGGCCGCTCGACTGTCGCCCCCAGCCGCAGATTTTTGGCAATCGCTGTCAGGCAGACTCGAACGGCTACGCAGACGCGTCCGATATTGGTGAGTGTCCCGCCTGTCGGCGCGCGTTCCCCGCGGCCGGCGCCCGCTCTCCCCCTCGTGATTCCCGCCGACTATGCCCGCACTATCTACGCCGGCTCT
Organism: Botrimarina hoheduenensis; assembly: GCF_007859815.1. Classification (GTDB taxonomy): domain Bacteria; phylum Planctomycetota; class Planctomycetia; order Pirellulales; family Lacipirellulaceae; genus Botrimarina; species Botrimarina hoheduenensis. The sequence continues at coordinate 827,608 of NZ_SJPH01000001.1, forward strand.
CGCCGTGCCGGCCCTGGCTGACCTCGCGCCCCTCGAATCGCGCGTGCAGGAAGCCCTCACCGGCAGCCCCTACCTCGTTGCCAGCAATCGGCTGCGGGTTGAGGCCGGTGAAGGACGCGTTAGCCTTCATGGCCACGTCGGGTCATTCTTCGAGAAGCAGATGGCTCAGGAAGTCGCGCGTCGCATTGATGGCGTCCAGCAGGTCGAAAACCTGTTGACCGTCGCCTGGGCCTAATTGCCGGCTGCTGCGCTTGATTTGGCGGGCGATCGCCCCCAACCCCAAGCCCCCCCGTTAATGCTCGCACTGCCAGCCGGTTAGCTGGTCGGTGAGTCGGCGGCGTGGGGGCCTGTAAAGCTCGCGTTCGCCGGCTCGCCAAGCGGCTCAAAGTCGCTCTCCCCGGCGAAACTGCTCGGCAGAAATCATCGGCCAGCCTCCGGCTTCGCCCAACCGTTGCCATCGGGCAGGGCTTGCCAACAATGGCAAGGCACCACAAGCCCTGGCTGGCCGCGGTGCCCACGGGCTGCCGATCTCTGTGGCGAAGGTCCGCCTAAGCAGTTGTAGCGGGACCTACCATTCGCTCAGGGAACAAATCCAATGTGGTGCTCAGGCCTTCGTGCGACGAGCCGTTCCCTCGGCGTTAGCCTCACGCTGCTTGGCGTTCTGTCCGTTGCTGAGACACAGGCCGCAGGGCGTTTCAATCTGCCCACCTCATTGCCTCAATGCCTGGGCATCGGCTACGGAGCCGGCTACCACGCGCCGCTGACGCTCAGTCACGTTTGGCGGGGGGGCACGGAGTGGCAACGCATCCAGCGGCTGCCGCAGCCACCCGCTCCGCGTTCGGTGCCGGCCTATGGCGGGGCCTTCCTCCCAGCTGCCGGTGACGACGGATCTTGCTTTGGCACCCATGGCGAAGCCGCTTACGGTCCTCAGCCCGCGGATGCCTACGGTTACGGTCCGGCCCCCTACGGTCCAACCGAATACGGCCCGCAAACCTATGGACCGGCGGTTAGCTTCCCCGCGGGCAATGCACCCGTAGGCCGGACTAGCGATAGCGAGCCCTTTCTGGCTTGGTAGGTTCTGGCTGGGTAGATTCACGCTGGGTAGCCGCTTCTCGCGGGCGTGAGCGCTGCCTGCGCGAGCCGAGCCCCGTCTCCATCCGCGCGGCGGCTTTCGCCTCGCCACACGGGCTGGGGCATCGTCAGCGCTTGCCGCTATGCTGGTGGCACACGTTCTTTTGATCCCGCGCGGGCCACACGGCGCTGGGGAAGTGGCTTTGATGTTTGCCTCGATTTTCGGTTGGTTGCTAACGATCGGTCTCGCCGCGGGTGCCGCTTGGTGGTGGCTGCGGCGCGGAGCGGCACTCCGCCGTCGCGCCGCACGCGAGGCGGCGCAGGCCGCCGCACGCTTCTTGGCCGACGCCGCGTTGCTCGCGGACCGTTTTCTTGCCGTTGCGTCCCGCGGCGGCAAACCTCGGGGCCTGATTTGGAAGGCTTGTCGGTTTCAGGCCCCGCGACCCCTGCTAGCCCGCGATACCGCCACGGGAGAGCTCTACGCCCTGGCCGCGGTCGATATCACGTTCGATGCGATCGCCGGTGGCGATATGGAAGAAGTCGCGGCGGTGAGTGACATCCGCGGTGCGACCGCCGTGTTTGTCTGGCGTGCCGACCGATGGGACACCGACGGGCGGGTGGTATTCAACCTTGAGCCCGAAGAAACGCTCCTCCGCTTCGGCAACGCTTTGGTCCGGTGCGAAACCGCGCACGACTGATACGCAGCCGTGGATGGTCTTGTCGGCGGCTGGCCGATGAGCGGGCGCTGCCGCTGGGAGTGGCCGCTGGCGATGCCAAGGCGTCGCGCTACGAAAAAACCCCCGCCGAGCATTGCTCGGCGGGGGCCTGGGTCTTATCCGCCAAACGATTCAGAATCGCGGGCGACAGGAGCGAAGGGCTCAGCGACGGCGAGCGGCGACGCCGACCATGCCGAGCGCCACGAGCAGCGCCGAAGCGGGCTCGGGGACCGCGTCGAAGAACACGGCCGAGGCCCGCATCGACACGAAGCCGTTGTTGTAGGCATCGGGGTTGAAACCGCCACCCGACACGAACGCCGGCGTGTTGGTCTGGGTCAGCGTGTAGGTCTTGCTGGCGTCCAGGTTGACGGCACCAAGGAGGATCCACTCGTTGCCCTTGCCGTTCTGGTCGAGCGACACCGACAGCACGTCGCTCGTGCCGTCATTGAGTACGAAGTTGGTCGGGATGTTCGAGATGTTGCTCGACAGCGGCCATGTGGCGTAGACCTTGTAGAGGCCCGAGCCGCCCGACTGGATGTTCGAGCCAACGTCGCCACCGGCGTTCAGCACGGTGTTCGAGGCAATCTTGCCGTCGTCGTTGTCGCCATCAACACCCGGGGCGTAGGTGTAGATGTAGGTGTCGGGGTTGGGGGTCGACAGACCCGAGAGGGCCGTTCCGCCGAAGATGCTGTCGCCGCCGGTCAGGCCGACAGTCGTCGCGGCAATACTCTGGCTGGCGATCATCGGCCCGAAGGTGTCGGGGGCCGCAGTCAGCTGCACCACGCCGTAGGAGAAGTTCGGGCTGAACGCGAAGGCACCGTTATCGAGGCCGTCGGTGTCGATCTCGACAATGAAGCCGGCCGATGCCGGGGCGGCCACCGCAGCGGCGGCCAAGAGGGCGAATAGGTTGGTGAGTCTCATGAGTCTGCCGTACCTTTCTAGAACTCGAAGTGAAAAACAGAGGGGGAGAAGCAACGGGAGACCGGCGGGAGAGGCTCCCAGGGGGCCGGTCAAAACAGGTTATAGCTATTCATTAAGGGTAATCACCCCTGCGGCTTTCGCAACCGCTGGAGACGGGTCACGCGGGGGTCAGCTGCCGCCGGCATAGGTCACTGGGGTTACGTATTGCTCTTCGCCGGTGTCAGCGAGATTGCGCGATCCCCGGGCCAGATAGACCGCATCATCGATGTCATCGTTCTCAAAGTGAACGCTGCCATCGGCGTAGGCGAAATTAGCCCCGCCCGGGTGGAAGCTACCGAAGGGCAGTTGGTGCTGGTTGACGGTTCTTTTTCCTCCCGGTGGCACAGGTCCGGGCCGGCTGAACTCATCGCTATGTCCGGCAGGAGCGCCGTAGTAACCGACTTTGTTGAGGTCCGCATTGATCGGTGTCTGCGGAGTCAGGTTTTTGCAAACGTAGACAACGGTACCAGCAACGGGAATCTCAGGGATCGGCTGGTTAGCCCCTACGCCACCGTAGCGAACGCCCTGTGACCAGACCCGCATTTCATACCAGCGCTCGCCGAACAGATAAGTTTGGCTAGTACCGTCCGTAACCTGCCCGATCTTGACGGCACTCTGCGGATAAAGCATGCCGTCAACATTGATGTAACTCCCGTTGATGTCAGCGGAACCGCCTGTGCACTGTGTTGTCTTGCCCGTCGGCGAGAACCAGTCGCAGATACCAGCTCCGCCAAACGCTCCTCCTTTGCCTTGAACATAAACCGCGTTGGCAGCGGCAGATCCCATCACGCCCGCATAGCTAACACTCGGGTACGTCCCGCTGTTGCCGGGGGCAAAATCGGCACGTGCGTAGACCTCTGAGTCAGAGGGACATTGATAGATGCCCACGTTGACATTGCCGAAGCCAGCGATATTGCCGTAGTCGAGACCCCCATTGGGGTTGGTCCGCAACTCTTGTTCGATTGCTGCTTGGGCGGCGTCGAATAGCGCTTGGTCTTCCAGGTAAGGAAGCAGGTTGTAGTGAAATCCAGGGCTGTTTTCAGCGGTTCTCTGATAAGTCGCCCCCGCGGGGAACGCTTTAAGTGCCGACTCATAGTTCAGCATGGCAAGCGCGACGTTCTTTTCCTTGTTCTGGCAACCCATCCGGCGTGCCGCTTCGCGGGCCGCCTGCACGGCCGGCAACAACAGCGCCACCAAGATGCCGATGATCGCGATCACCACCAGCAGCTCCACCAGGGTGAAGCCGATGCGGTGTCGTGGGCTGTTCTTAACGGCGTTCATGCGGACGCGATCCTTCGTGCTCGTCTGAAAGAGAGGGGCCATCGATTCCTGTTCCTTTGTGTCCGCTGCGCTCGAGCCATAGGGCTCAGCGGCACCGGGGATTTGGTTGCTGCCAGTCAGACGGATGCGGCAGGCGGTTGCGAGCACGTGGTCGTGGGCTGGTTGCTAGGTGCCTCTAAAAAAAGCCCTCATCCGCCGCCCGCCTCTGCTTTCCGTGACCTCTCTAGTATCCACAGCCGCTACAAATCACGCAACGCAAACAGCGCATTTTCATAGCGCAAGAGCGCAGGTCGGCCGAAGCGATGTCGCGCTTTTGCGCAAGGTTTTACGGCTCGTTACGCACCGCGCTGCGTGTCAGAAGCGGAGGTAAATCGGTTCACCTCAGGCATCCGTCGCTCGCCAAGTCTTGGACCGAACCAGCCACACCGGACGCTTCACTTGTGAGAACGGCCGGGGCGGCAACTCGCCGCCCCGGCCGGGGGTCTCTTTGTCCTGGCTCTTTGAAACGCCTCACGACGCTTCAGCGGCCGGGCTTTTCGCTCGTTAAGACTCAGCGACGACGACGCGCCACCAGGCCGCAGGCCAGGGCGGCCAGCAGGGCCGAGGCGGGCTCGGGCACCGCGACACCCACGCCAAAGCCCCAGTTGCCCAAGAGGGCGTTGAGCTCGCCGTTGTCGACTGGAGTCTCGAAGCCGTTGATCCACTCGACCGGCACCGTGGGAGAACCCCAGTTGCCCAGCAGCAGGTTCAGGTCGCCGTTGTCGACCTTGCCGTCGCCGTTGAAGTCACCGGGCACGGCGGGGGCCGTCGTGGCGTCTTCCAGGGCCAAGTAGATATTGTCAAACAGGGCCGTGCCGCTCAAGCTGCTCACGCCCGAGGGGGCACCAATCCGCAGGCTGTTCATCGGAGCGGGATCGAGGTCGAAGGGCGCTTGCGTGAACGAGGCTGCCATGGCGATCTCGACCTCGACGGTCGCATCGACGCCGCCCAGACCGGTGACGTTATCAAGCTCGTCGCCGAAAAGGTCGAGCGTTAGCACGATCTTGGTGTCGAAGATTTCGGCCTGGAAGGTGTGCCAGCCGTCGCCGATGTCGATCAGATTGACCCGCCCGTCGCCGTTACCAACCGAACCGTTCGGCAGGGTGGTGGTCACCAGGTCGAGGTCCGGGTTCAGCGGAAACTGCTGCCAGTTGGGCGATTGCAGCACGGGCGAGCCGATGCTCACGCCGTTCTCTTTGTAATCGCCCAACGACGCGAAATCGAACAGCACCATGCGGAACATGAAGTCGGCGTTGTCGCGGAACTCCGGGTCACCTTCGGTCGGCGGGATGCCGTTGTCCGGATCACCGGCAGTGGGGCCGACGCAGCTGGGATTGGTCGGCAGGCAGCTGCTTTCGTTGTAGTAACCCAGCTCGAGGAAGTTGACGCCCGCCTCGGTGATGCCCGGATCCGGGTTGCGGTCGAAGATGTCGCTCCGCAGGCCGAGCGTTTGGCGGAAGCTCTGATCGGTGCCGGCCAGCGAGTTCGACTGATCGCCACGAGCGAAGATGTCGCCGCGGACGACGATCTTCTCGGTCTCGGAGGGTGCCAACTGGTAGCCGGTTAGGTTAACGACACCGGTGGGGCTGAAGCCGCCGGTTTGCTCGTTGATCTGACCGCTCACGCCGGTGGCGGCGTTGCCCTGCTGGCCCGCGACCGCTTCGGGGGCGCCGGAGAGCACCAGCTGGGCCGATGAGCCGGCACCGCCGCTGAATCCGTCGCCCGCCTCGGGACGCCAACCGGTCAGGAAGGCCGATTGATCGGCGTACGATTCGAACGTGTCATTGACGAAGACCGTCTGCGCCGAGGCCCCTGGCGCGATGGCCAAGCCGAGGGCGACGACGGACAAACCTAGGAGTCGTTTCATGGGGGGATCCTTCTGTCGGGGGGAGTGGTTCGCGGCGGGTTTGAGGCCGGGCGGGTTTGAAGGCCGAGCGGTGTTCAAGTGCCGGGGAGAACGTCGGGGGCTGTGGTAAGCGTGGCGGGCGCGTGGCTAATCGTCGGGGGGTGACGGGCTTCGGGGGGTGACGGGCTTCGGGGGGTGACGGGCGAGGGCCCCAGCGTCTGCCGATTCCTCCCGCTGTCGCGATCCCCGAGGCCGATTCAACGAAGTTCTGCTGCCAGACTGATCGAGAAAAGCGGTAGCAGAGCGCCCGGCTACGGCCCCAGCCGCAGCCTTCACGCAATCCGCAGCTTACATGCTAATAAGCGTTTGCCGCGGCGTCGCTGTTTCTAGCGCACAAATCTGATGAAAAAGCGCATTCGCGCAGGGGGAGGAACGCCACGCCGCCAGACGGCGGCCAGATGATTGGCACGAACGCCCCCTGCCGCGAGCCACTTAACTCTCTCAACGAGACGGTAACAGACCGCCTCCTACGAGCGGGGAGACACTCCGGCCCGCTGGCAATTGAGCAACGTGGCCCTTGGCATTAGTTGCCCTTGGCAACACGTTCGGTAGCTAGTTACGGAAGCCCTGCTTGATGTACCAGGTGACATCGCCGCCATCGTTGCGGACCGCCTGCTGACGGTGTGTGTCTTGATCGATGTCGTACGACACCGACTGCACCGAGCCATCGCAGAAAGCCATGTTCATCGAGCCGGCATGCGCGCTGCCGAAAGCAACGAGGTTGCTCTGCAAGATACGGTTGTTGTCTTGCTGCGGCTGCCACGCTTCGTCAGGTGCTCCAAAGAAGCGCTGGCCAGCCTGTGGGCGCCACGCGACCCGATGGTTGTCCCACTCGTAGCCCGCATACATCGATTGATTGTCGCCGTAGCGATCAACGTCCTGATAGACCGTATTGTCGTCGTACGCCTTGGGGGCGACGAACTTCTCACCGACGAGATAAGTCTTGCTCGTGCCGTCCGAGATTTTTGCGCCATCAATCTCGCTCGCGAGGAAGACCACGCCGTTTTGATAGTTTAGATTCTCAGCTCCGGTCTCAGTGAAAGGGTCTGACATGGCGGGCCAATTATAGTTGTCGCCTTGCGCAAGCGTTGCGGGGAAAGGCATGTTCTCGCCGGAAGTCAGGCCCGTAGAAGCATGCCGACGGGCGTCGCCGCTGTTGGCAGCGTAATCGCCTTTTGCAACAGCAAGCCCCCCGCCGGCATTCACGAACGCAAAATCCGGCGCAAGCGATCCCGAATCGTGCTGCTGCAAAGCGATATTGCGTCGGCTGGGGCAGTTGAAAGTTTTGACCGGGGTGGCGATCAACTGGGTGATGGCATTGCGCCACTGTTGTGAGCCGACCGTTTCCCCCTTACCCAGATCGCGCAGCGTGTTTTCTTCCAGGTAGCTGAACACGCTGTAGTACCAGCTGCCTGGCTGCTTCTTGCCGTAGCCACGTGTGGGGTCGGCCATGAACAGCGTTCCCCAGCCGCCCGAGGGGTAGAAGCCAAACGTGTCGACGTGCAGCATCGACGCCAGCCCGACCTGCTTGAGCTGGTTCTTGCACTGGCTGCGACGCGCGGCCTCGCGGGCAGCCTGCACCGCCGGCAGCAAGAGCGCTACCAGGATGCCGATGATCGCAATCACCACTAGCAGCTCAACCAGCGTAAAGCCGCGGAGCGGGCGGACTGAGGGGGCGCTGGCGGCCTGACGGTTGGCGTGTCGGGACGGCATGGGGAGGAATCCTTGTTACGTAGGGAGCAGGCTGGTCGTGGTCGGTCGCGGCGGGCGGGGCAAGCCGGTCAAGGCCCGTCAGAGGCCCCGCAGAAACACAGAGCCGCCAACACCGTACGACTAAAGTTTTTCTAATTCAAACAACAGGTCGGTGCGATCTTCGGTAACTTCGACGCTGAAAGGGGTCTGCTGCGGTGCCAAGTACTTCTCCGGCACGAGCAGGCCGCCCATGTTGGGGTCCTTCAGCACCGTGAACAAAACGTGGTACTTGCCCTTGTAGACGCCATCGCCCCGTTTGCGGGTGAAGAGGGTGAAGGCACCGCTCTCGCGATCGATCTCCCCCTGAGCCGCTTTGCGAATCTCGGCCGGCGAGTCGTCGGTGGGCTTAAAAGTAATAGTCCGCACGGCCCCGGTGATTGGTGAGCCATCTTGAAAAACAGCCCGGCCGCTGATCTGAGCCGTTGGACTGCCACCGCAGCCAACCAAGCCAAGGACCAGCGTTGCCACGCTTGCCGTGACTCCGGCGCGGAAATTAGTTTGTAAGCAGAGAGAGAACAAGCGTGACCCAAGGGGGATGGAAGCGGTGGTGGGCGGATTTTCTGTTGTCGCTGGCAAGGCAATCACCCTGCTTGTTGCAAATCAGCGGGTCGAGAACGTGACGAAGGTAAAGTCGCCATCGGCACCCATCAGCAGATGGTCCCAAGCCGCACAGCAGGGGGCTCCGCCGGTGGTCTCGATGTCGTCCAGGATGAACGTCACGCTGCCGTCGGCGCGGGCGATGAAGATGCCGCCGGCGTGCAAGCTGCGGGCCGTCGCCTGAGCGAAATCATTATCGTTGTTGCAAGTCATGCAGTCGGCTTCGAACGCGAGACCGTCGGTTCCGCATGAGAAGTTGGGTCCCACGAGCGAACCTGCCGCGTCGTCCGATTTGGCGCTACACAGGTTGGGGCCGTTGGCGTCGCCGCCTGCGCCAAAGCGGGCGACCACGCTGGCTCCGGGCATCGGCAGGGCCCATGCCCCCCGCCAGTCCAGTTCACTAACCCCCGCCCGAAGCTCAGCGAGCATCATCGTCTTGCTCGTGCCATCGGTGAGCTGGGCGAACCGCACCGCCTCGTTGGGGCCGAAGACACCACGGATGGAGGTGGGCCAGTTGCGTGATGTGCCGTTACCCTTCCAGGCGTCGGTCGCCAGACCGGTGGTGTTTTGGATCAACGCAGGGGCCTGGGGGCCCGCGTCGCTGACGCCGTGCAGCCAGTTACCCGGTCCGGCGTTAGCCGCGTAATTGCCGCGTGCCCAGTTGTCGCCGAGCGCGGTCGACTGGAACTTGACTTCATTGTTGCCGTCCGAGGGGCACTTCAGCACCGCGATCTCGGTTCCGCGAGCCTGAATGTTGCGATAGTTGACGGCACCCGTGTTGGTGATCAATCCGCCCGTGTGTCGCTGGGTGAAATCGAAGGTGTCGTAAACCGTTTGCGATTCGAGGTACGGGAGCGATTCGATCAACCACGAACTGCGATACAGCGTCGTACGCCCGATGGGCTGCGCCTGTTGGCCGCGAAAGGGGCCCGAGGCGATCGAACCAATAAAGGGGCCGTCGTGCACAATCGCAGGGGGAAACTCCCCCTTAGCCGATTCGTAATTCAAGACCGCCAACGCGACGTTCTTCAGCTGCGACTGGCACTGCGAGCGACGCGCGGCCTCGCGAGCGGCCTGAACGGCGGGCAGCAGCAGAGCGACCAGGATCCCGATAATCGCGATCACCACCAGCAACTCGACAAGTGTGAACGCCCGGCGAGAGTGTCGATTTGCAAAGGGAGTCAACATGCTTTTGGATTCCTGAGCTTTCCGTGCGGAAGGGTGCAACGCGGGGAAGGCGTCGCTGGAACAAGCCTGGCAGTGGGGGCAGCGTGTGATGCGGGGTAGGGCAGCGGGGTGGGGGCAAGCCGATTGTTGCCGGGGGGGCAGGTCGAGAAAACGCCAATTCTTTTAAGCAAGGAATCGGCTCAACGAAGTCTCTCGATAGCGCATTTTTAGGGATTGGTAATCGAATAGCGGGGCGGACGACCCAAAGATCGTCCACCCCGCCAAGGTCTCAGTTGTCAAAAAAAGCTGATCAGCGACGACGACGCGAAGCGACGGCGGCCAGACCCACGAGGCCCAGCAGAGCCGAGGCGGGCTCGGGAACGAGCGTCACGCGCAGGTTGTCGAAGATCACGGCGTGCGGGCCGACCGAGTCAAACGCGTCGGTGTAGCCGATGCTCACCAGGCCGTTGGTGGCGACCTTCGGTGTGCGGATGATCGGCGTATCGTTGATCAGGTAGGTCACGTTAGCGGCGTCGACAACGATCGACAGCGTGGCCCAACTGTTTCCGGGTGAACCGGGGAATTCGGTGCTCGGGAAGATCGACTGATAGGTGTCGCCGGTGGCGTTGGTGGTGTTGGCGCTGTTGAGGTAGCTCGCATCGCCCGAGGGGACGACAAGGCCTCCATCGACATAGTGGCGGTAGTCGCTGGCGCTGCCGCCTTCGCCCGTGATGGCGACGAAGTGGCCCGAGCCGGCGATCGGTGTGAAGATCGAGTTGAAGGTCGCGCCGGTGCCGCCGACGCCGAAGTGGCCGAACTCGGTCGTGCCCGAGGCACCCGTGTTGACCAGCATGTACATGTCAACGTCAACGCGGTACTGAGCCGCCGTGACGGGCACGTTCAGGAACGCTGTGACGTGATCTTCCTCGGTCGTTGTCGGGCCTTCGGGGCCTTCTTCGGTGTCGTTGACCGTGAAGCGGATGCCCTTGCCAGCGCCGGGAGCCGAGTTAGGGGCCAGCGGGAGGCCGGCGGCGACGTAGTCGTAGGCAAAGGCGACCGTGCCGTCAAAGAGGCCGTCGCCGGGGGCACCGTCGCTATCGGTGCGAACGATGTAGCTGCCGGACGAATCGACCTCGAAGGTGTCTTCAATGTCAACGGCGTTGGCGCCCGAGCTGATCATGAGTGCCGCGGCGAATGCCACGAGCCAAGTCTTACAGAACATTAGCGGTTACCTCTGGTTGAGAATCTAAGGGAGTCAAAAGCAGGAACAGGAAACAAAAATCTTATCGACCGGTCTCTCGGTGGCGGGGAGTTGCCCCGCCACCGAGAGAGACGGATCGAATTATCTCAGCGACGGCGACGAGCGACCAGACCACAGACCAAGGCCGCCAGCAGAGCCGAAGCGGGCTCGGGCACGGCCACGCCGACACCGAAGCCCCAGTTGCCCAACAGGGCGTTGAGCTCGCCGTTATCGACGGGGGTCACGAAGCCGTTAACCCACGTCGGGGGAACGGTCGCCGAGCCCCAGTTGCCCAGGAGCAGGTTCAGGTCGCCGTTGTCGACCTTGCCGTCGCCATTGAAGTCACCGTTGACGGGCGTTGCGACGAGATCTTCCAGAGCGAAAGCACCGGCCGTCAGAGCGGCGTTGTTCGAGGTGATCGCCTTGGTGGCACCGCCGAGCGAGTAGTACTCAAGCTGCTCGGACAGGTTGCTGGTGTAGTAGAGGTTGCCGGCGATGTCGGTCTTCACCTGAGAGAACGAACCCTGCGAGCCCTGCGCGTCTTGCGTGAAGATCGGGGTGATGTTCGTGATGAAGTCGTCACTCGTGTCGCCGGGGGTGCCATTGTCATCGATTTGGAGGTCGGGCAAGCCGTTGGCGTCCAGAGGAACCGCGAGGATCTTGGCCCCCAAGGCACTGTCCGGACCCAAAACCGGGTTCTCACCAGCCACGCTACGACGCTGGACGTACATGATGGTGTTGTCCGGCGAGAAGCTCACGTTGTGAGTCTGACGGAAGATGTCGTTCGCCGCATCGAGGCTGAGGGCCTCGACCGGATCGGTCGTGTCAACGTAACCGTCCAGACCGTTGTCGATCGTGAACTGCTTGGACGCCCAATCAACCGTGATATCGCGGCCATCGCCACCGGCACCTTCGGGAGTCAGGATCACGAGGCTCGACGAGTCATCGCCGTTGGAGCGTGCCCCCGACAAGTACCACTTATCAAAGTGGGCGTTGTACTGGGCGTTGGCGGTCACGCCGATGTTGAAGTCGAGGAAAACCTGGCTGCCATCGGAGTGCGTACCGACGCTCTCGCCCGACAGCGCGCTGGTCACGCCAGACGTGTTGCGGTCGGAGCCGGTCGAGGTGTGCAGGTCGCCAACAGCGATTTCCAGACTGGGGGCACCGGCGAAGTTGGTGGTCGTCGCGCCGATGTTCCAGCGCCAAACATTGTTGCCGTCGCTGGCGGTGGTGACCTGCAGGTCGGCGTCGAGGTCTTCGTCCATCGCCGCGACCGACAGGTTCACGCCCCACACGCCGGTGGCTTGGGGTTCGCCGTTGATCGAGCCGTGCAGCGGCAGCAGACCGAACTCGTCCGAGTCATCGCTGGCGACACCGCCGGTCGGGCCGCTCTCTTCCCGCAGCAGAACGCCACCGGTGGTGAGGTCGGCCGAGGCGACCTTCAGGCCACCGACGTCGTTGGTCCAGTCAGACATCAGCAGGTTGCCTGCCTCGTCCATGCCAATGCGGTAGAACGAGCTGGAACTGGTCTGGCTGACCGTAACTCCCGGCGGAACTTTCGCCAGCGTGGGATCGTTAGCATTGGCAGGCACACTGCGGGTGGGCAGATCGACGCCGATGCGGTCAGCGGTGAAGGCGTAGATGCCGTTGCCCATGGTGCGGCCGGCCGCGGTAACGACCGGGTTGGCACCATTGAGGCCGCGGTTCTGGTTGACGTAAACCGTGCCGAAGAACGGGCTGGAGGGAATGTTGTTGATCGCCAGACCACCCGGACGATCGAACGAGGTCCACAAGGTCGCCGTGTCATCGACGTAATTAAAACCGGGAGACGCGGTGTGCGAGACCTCGATGCCAAAGCCTGTCGCGGTGCCCAGGTCAAAGGTGTGCCGACCGGCACCCAGAGCACCCAGGTTGAGGGCCGATGCGCCCGTACGAGCGATCGTCACATTGTCGGCGGCTTCGTTGAGAACAAACTCATACGTGCTACCGGTGGTGTTACGCAGGCCGGACGCGTACGGCACGGCGATCGCCGTGGCGGTGAAGCCGGTCGCTGCGAGCACAGCGGCAAGAGGACGGAACAGCGGGGAGAGTGACATGGGGAGGGGCTCTCGGGGTCTAACGAGGTGTAACGGCGAATGAGGCACGTCGCTACGCAAAGCGTACCGAGTGACTCGGGAGGGGAGCGGAGGGAAAAGTACCGGCCAAGGGCGATATCGCCTTGGAGTAGTCGCTGCTGTTGAGGCAGCGGGCAGAGGGTTGGCCGATGAACCTTCATCAGTACTTAACGTAACAAGGTGATGTCGTTAGGGTGGCACTTTCATGCGCACCTATTTAGTCAAATTGCGCAGGGGGACTTGTCGAGCGTTTTCTCGACAATTTTCGGCGGAAAGCCGTACGGGTCGTCGGGGAGGCCCGTTGATTCGGTTCAAGCCCGTCGATTCGCCTCTATTTGGCACCCGCCTAGAGTCTCCGCTGAGCCGGCTATAGTACTTCAACTGCCGGCCGGCCTTGTAAGAGGCTGCGTGACCGCCTCGGAGTCGCAGCAAAAGCCGCTCGGCAAAACCCAGTATTTACCGTCCCCAAGCGCTGCTTAGGTGCTCTACCACGTTGGCTAACCGATGCCCGGTCCTGGTGACGCAAGTAGCGGACCCCTCACCCAAGGACCCCCTCACCAAAAAAACGGGATCGGGACGGGCATCAAACGACAGACTCGGAGCGGCACGATCACCGCTGAGAGGGACTAGCCCAGAGCGAGCGTCTCAAAAGCTGGGGATCAGGGACTTGAACCCCGACTAACGGAATCAGAATCCGTCGTGCTACCGATTACACCAATCCCCACCGTTGGTCGATCTTCACTCGCACACGATGATCAGAAAAAGGTAGGGCGACCGTAGCCCCGAATCAAGACCGCCCCTGGCAACATTCGGCGGCGCGGCGTTGGCCAGGCTTCTGTCTGTGGGGTAGCCGGGGATAGGCCCCAACCGGGCGGCGCCTTAGCGTAATGGCTTATCCCCTCCCTGGGTCGAGAATGCTCGGCCCGCGTGACGCCACAACGCCAGCCAGCCCCCCCCGATGCCGAACGTTTACGATGCCGAACCCACCGCGGCCGCCAATGACCGCTACGCCATCGTGGTTGCGCGGTGGAATGAGGCGGTGACGGGGAACCTGGTCGAGGGGGCGATCGCCTCGCTGACCGCCGCCGGAGTCTCGCCCGATGCGATCGATGTCGCTTGGACACCGGGTGCCTGGGAGATTCCCGTCGTAACCCAGCGGCTGGCCGATACGTGTCGCTACGCAGCGATTCTTACGCTGGGGGCGGTTATCAAGGGCGAGACAGCCCACGACCATTGGATCAACCACGGTGTGACCGAGGCCCTCATGCGGATCGCGACCGAGCACAGCCTGCCGGTGCTGTTCGGGGTTTTAATGTGCGACTCGATGGAGCAGGCGATCAACCGTGCCGGCGGATCAGTTGGCAACAAAGGGGCGGAGTGTGCCGAGGCGGCGTTGAAGATGGTCGGTTTGCTGAGGTCGTTGCCCAAATCCTAAGCCCTGCGGAAAATCGCTCCGGTGCCGGCGGCACTCCCCGCGGGGATCCGCCTTGAGCCCTTCTGCCCGGGCATCCTCCTCACGCTATCGGCCGACTCTTGGGATCATCGTGGAAGACGGTGTTCTTCGAGTATCCTGTGAGCTTCCTTTCTTCGCCCCCCTGTGGTCTCCCCGTAGCGCATGTCCCAACGCCGCCGAGCACGCGAAGTCGCCTTGCAGGTCCTCTTTGAGGACGATGTGAACACCCGCGCAACCTCGGCCGAGATGGAGTCGTTTCTGCGGGGCCGGCTGCGCAATCGGGGTATGGAGCAGTTCTCGCTTGACCTGATTCTGGGAACGCGCCGCAATCTGTCCGCGATCGATCTGCGGCTCGGCGAAGTCGCCGCCAACTGGAGTCTGAAACGTATGGCTGGCGTTGATCGCAACGTTCTGCGTCTCGCGGCTTACGAGATCCTCTTCGCCGGAACCCCGTTCCGCGTGGCAGTCAACGAAGCGATTGAGCTTGCCAAACGTTTTGGCAGCGCCCAGTCGGGGGCATTTGTGAATGGCATTCTCGATCGCCTTAAGCCCGAGGTAGAAGGGCAACCCGCACCGGGCATGAAAAAGGCCGAGGCTTAGCGCGGGCAGCATCTTCAGCGTTGGTGCCCGAGGCTTGAGCGTTGGTGCCCGAGGCTTGAGAATCATGCCCTCACGCCTCGCCAGAGGCCGTGGGCCTTTCCGGATAAGATTTTCGCGCCTTGCGGCCGCTATCCTCTCACTCACTTACGACTGCGCATGGGTTTCTTCGATCGCATCAAACAGGGCCTGAAGAAAACGGGCTCGTTGCTGAAGACCGATATCCGCGACCTCTTCAAGAGCGAAGGTCGGCTGATCGACGAAGCGTTTCTCGAAGAGATCCGCGGCATTCTCTTTCGTACTGATATGGGCTTCGACGCAGTAGACGCCCTGGTCGATGAGATCGCCACCAAGCTCCGTGGCCGGGTTGTTGAACTGGCCGAAGTCGTCGACGTGCTCAAAGTAAAGCTCAAAGAGCTGATGGCGCAACCCGAGTCGCCGATCGATTTCGCCCCAACGGGGCCCACGATCGTCATGGTTTGTGGCGTGAACGGGGCGGGCAAAACGACTTCGATCGCGAAACTGGCTAGCCAATTCACCCGTTCGGGCAAGCGCGTTGTCCTCGGCGCGGGCGACACGTTTCGGGCCGCTGCGGTTGAGCAGCTCACGATCTGGGCCGATCGCCTGGGGGCCTCGATCGTCAAAGCGGCTCAAGGAACCCATCCGGCCACGGTCGCTTATCAAACCGTGGAGCGCGCGATTGCCGAACCGTTTGACGTGGCCGTTATCGACACCGCCGGCAGGCTACAGACGCAAACCACACTGATGGCCGAACTAACCAAGATTCGTCAAGCGATCTCAAAACAGCTGCCCGACGCACCGCACGAGGTGTTGCTGGTGCTTGACGCCACGACCGGTCAGAACGGTGTCAGCCAGGCGCAAAAGTTTGCCGACGCGGCCGGCTGCACGGGCATCGTGCTGGCGAAGCTGGACGGCACCGCCAAGGGAGGCGTCGTGGTGGCGATCCGCCAACAGCTCGGCCTGCCGGTGAAGTACGTAGGCGTGGGCGAAGGGCATGAGGACCTCACGCCCTTCGTTCCTGACGAGTTTGTCGATGCCCTGTTTGCCGACGTGCTTCAGCCGACGAAGGCTTAGGCCCGCTACGGTTTATCCTTTCGGCAAACTCTGCCTGAGCGGCATCGCTTCTTGTTGCGGTGGCAGCTGAGCTTGCGGTGTTGTGGGGGCGGCTGAAGCGAAGTGCTAGCATCGGCCGATCTTGGTGAGGTGCAAGGGACTCGGTTGTCCCCGTCGCTCTCCCTCCCCACGTCATCGAGCCTCGCTATGTTCTCTCGGATTGCCGCCAGCTGGGCGGTGGTACTTATCGCCGGTCCTGCGCTCGCCGAGATGACGCAGCCCGCCGCGATAGATACGCCGCCGCTTCCGTACGACAGCTACTACTCCCAACCGATTCAAGGGCTCGCCGAACCGGCCCCGGTTGCGCCGCATTCATCGAGAGCGCCGGTGGCCTCGGCCACTTACTCGGGGGAAGCCTGTGGCGCTGGCTGCGACGAACCGTCATGCGGTTGCGACGGCGGTTGTGGTGACGACGCGTGCTGCGGCGACGCGTGCTGTGGATGTGGCGACACGTGCTGCTTGAGCTCGCTGTTGGGCCCCTGCTGCTTGGGCGACGCGTGGACGCTCAAGGGTGCGGTCGACCCGTGCAACTGCTACGGGATCGACTTCGGTGGTTGGACCCAAGTGGGCTACCACAACAACAACTACCGTCTCTCGCAGGCCACGAACGACAACCTGTCGTTCAACGACCGCCCCGACTCTCTGAACCTGCACCAGCAGTGGTTCTGGGCCGAGAAGGTCGCTGAAGCCCCCTGCTGCGGTTGGGACTGGGGTTTCCGTGCCGACGTCATGTACGGCATCGACGCCCAGAAGACCCAGGCCTTCGGCAACCCGCCCGGGTCGTGGGACTTCCAGAACGGCTGGGACAACGGCNACGGTGCCGCGGGCTTCAACTACGGCTGGGCCATGCCGCAGCTGTACGGTGAGATCGCCTTCGGTGACTGGAGCATCATCGCCGGCCACTTCTACACGCTGGTGGGCTACGAAGTCGTGACCGCTCCGGACAACTTCTTCTACAGCCACGCCCTCACGNTGTTCAACAGCGAGCCGTTCACCCACACCGGTGTGGTCGGTACGTACAGCGGCTTCGATAACCTCGAAGTGTACGCCGGCTGGACCGCGGGCTGGGACACCGGCTTCGATCAGTTCGACAACGGTAGCAACTTCCTCGGTGGTTTNAGCACCAACCTGACCGACGACATCGCCTTCACCTACATCACGACGATCGGCGACTTCGGTGCCCGTTCGCGTGGGTTCGTGCAGGGGGCACCGGACGGCGACACCGACTACAGCCACTCGCTGGTGTTCGACGTCACGCTGAGCGACAAGCTGAACTACGTGTTCCAGAGCGACCTGGTGGGTATCGATTCGCAGGGCGGCGCCGTCACGGCGAACGACCAGGTGGCGATCAACCAGTACCTGTTCTACACGCTCAACGACTGCCTGGCCGCCGGTATCCGTGCGGAGTGGTGGAAGTCGGACGGGTTCAGCTACGGTGAAGTGACCTACGGTCTGAACTACCGGCCGCACGCCAACCTGGTGATTCGTCCGGAAATTCGTCACGACTTCACCCCGTCCGATGCGGCGGCTGCCAACCTCGGCTTCGCCAACCAGGACGACTACGACCAGACCTCCTTCGGCATCGACGCGATCCTCACCTACTGAGCGATCGCCGAGAAGAAACCCGCCGCGAGGCTCACTCGGTTGAGCGATCGCGGGGGGGAAGCCGAGCCAATCCCGCCCCCACGGCGGCACCAGCTCGGCTAAGAAGGCCAACAGGAAAGCTCGCGACCCTTCGCCGCGGGCCCGCCAATCGGGCGGGCCCGCGGTTTTTTTATTGGCGGGTGCGGTAATGGCTCAGCGATCAAGCCGAAAGCCGCCCGGCAGCAACACGCCAAGCGTTGTGTGGGTGACAAGTTCTTTGGTGGTTGCGTTGACCAGGAAGATGGCCATGTCGGGGCCAAACTCGTACAAGAATTGTCGGCAAGCCCCACAGGGGTTCGCGACCGGGTCGGTCGCCACGGCTGTGGCCACGATCGACTTCGATCCGCTGCTGATCGCGGTGACGGCCGCCGAGCGCTCGGCGCAGATCGTCAGCCCGTAGGAGCTGTTTTCCACGTTCACGCCAGCGAACACTCTTCCTTGCTCGTCGAGCACCGCGGCCCCGACTAAGAAATCAGAAAAGGGGGCGTAAGCGTTGTTGCGGACGTCGAGCGCGGCTCGGATCAGCGTTTCAATCTGCTCGGGCGTGGGAGAGTTCATCGCTCAAGCGTAGTCACCCCTCCCGTTTCAGTCGATCCGAGCCAGCACAAGTTCTGATGCGGGGGCTCCCGCACCGATAGCAATCGCCTCTCGTGAGAGCTGCGCTGCTGAGGCTTCTGATCGCTCGCCCACGAAGAGCGTCACGAGCGGCTGGCTGACCTCGATGGCATCTCCCAGCCGAACGTGGATCTCGAGCCCCACCGTGGGATCGATCACGTCAGACTTCTGACGGCGACCGCCGCCCAGTTCAATGACGGCATAGCCTAGTTTCTCGGTGTCGATCGATGTGACGGCCCCCGCGCGATCCGCCTCTATCACCACCTGACGGCCGCGCGGCCGGGGTTTGCTGAGATCGCCCTGCTGAGCATGGACCATCTGCTCAAACCGTTGCATGGCCGAGCCATCGTCGAGCGTGGCGGCGATGCGTTTACTGCCCTCGTGGGCGTTGGGCGAGACGCCTGCCAGCACGAGTGCTTCCGCACCCAGGGCGATGACCAGCTCACGCAGATCCGTGGGGCCACCCCCCTTAAGGCAGTCGATCGACTCGTCGATCTCAACCGCGTTGCCACATAGATTCCCGAGCGGCTCGTTCATCTGCGTGATCAGCGCGGCCGTTTGCACCCCCATCCGCTTACCAGTGTCAACCAGCGAACGGGCAAGCTCCTTAGCCTGGTCGAGCGTCTTCATGAAGGCACCGCTGCCGCATTTGACATCCAGCACAAGCGCGTCGAGCCCCTCGGCCAGCTTCTTGCTCATGATGCTGGCGGTGATGAGCGGGATCGAGGGGACCGTGCCGGTCACGTCACGCAGCGCGTAGAGCTTGCGATCAGCAGGGACGAGCTTCGGCGAGGCGCTGCAGATGACGCACCCAACTTCGTCGGCGATACGCTGGGCTGCGGCTGAGTCGTAATCGATCCGGAAACCGGGAATCGCTTCGAGCTTGTCGAGCGTGCCACCCGTGGCCCCGAGTCCGCGACCCGAGATCATCGGCACCCGCACGCCGCAGCAGGCCAATGCCGGCGCGAGCGGGATCGAGACCTTGTCGCCAACCCCGCCGCTGGAGTGCTTGTCGACGTTTTTCCGATCGGCTGCGGCTGAAGAGGCAAACGTCTCGCCTGAGCGGAGCATCGCCTCGGTCAGCGCGGCGGTTTCGGCGGTGCTCATACCGCGTAGAAAGACGGCCATGGCCCACGCCGCCATTTGATAATCGGGCACTTCGTCGGCGGCGTAAGCGGTGATCAGCCCGCCGATCTCGTCCGCGGAGAGTTCGGCTCCGTCCCGCTTCTTGGCGATCAGTTGGGCAACATTCATACGATCAATCTTGCGTTAGGAACTCGCGAGAACCACCGCCTCGACGATAGCTTGCAGCTTCTTTCCGGCCGAAGCGGCTGCGGCGATCACTTCCTCGTGGGTCGTCTCGCCAAGCTGGTCGGGCGAGCAGGCGTTGGTGATGGTCGACAGGCCGAGCACACGCATGCCGCAGTGCGCGGCGGCGACAACTTCCGGCACGGTCGACATGCCGGCGGCGTCGCCGCCCAAACGCCGGGCCATGCGGTACTCGGCGCGGGTTTCGTACGTCGGGCCGAGCATGCCGACGTAGACGCCGCGCGGGCAAAAAAAACCTTCACGACGGGCAACCGCCTCGGCTAGTTCCATCAGAGGCTGGTCGTAAGGTGCCGACATGTCGGGGAAGCGTGGGCCGAGACGGTCGTCGTTCACTCCCCGCAGCGGGTTCTGGAACATAAAGTTGATGTGATCGTCGATGAGCATGACGTCGCCCACCTGGTAGCGCGGATTCAAACCACCGGCGGCGTTCGAGACGAGCAGCGTGTTAACCCCCAGCTGATTGAGCACCCACACCGGGAACGCCGCTTGCTGCGCGTTCCAGCCTTCGTACAAATGAAAGCGTCCTTGCAGAGCGACGACAGATTGGCCCGTGTCGCCCAGCTTGCCCACCATCAATCGGCCCGCATGTCCCGCGGCCGTTGAACGTGGAAAATGGGGCAGGTCAGCGTAGGGCAGGGCGATCGGCTGGTGGATCTCGTGGGCCAGATCGCCCAGTCCTGAGCCGAGAATGATCCCCACCCGCGGCGTCACCGAGTTGATGGCCGTGCGGATTGCAGCGGCGGCTTCTTCGACGGCCCCGAAGAGATGCTTCACCGGGGTGCCACCGTCTCAAGCTTCGCCGCTTCGTGATCCAGGATGCCTTCGACCAGCGCGCGCAGCTTAGGCTCGGCCGAATTCGCCACGCGGATGATCTCTTCGACGATCGCCGGCTCGAGCGCATCGGGCAGGCACATGTCGGTCACCACCGCCATGCCAAATACCCGCAAGCCACAATGCACGGCGACGATCACCTCCGGGGCGGTTGACATGCCGACCACATCGGCACCAATGCCGCGCAAGAAGCGATACTCGGCGCGGGTTTCCAGGCAGGGACCCAGCACCGCGACGCTCACGCCCCGATGAACGACAAAGTCATTGCGCCGTGCGATGGCTTGCCCTTCTGCCAACAGCTCAAAATCGTAGGGCTGTGACATATCGGGGAAGCGTGGGCCGAGCCGATCATCGTTCACCCCCACCAGCGGATTGTCGCCGATCAGGTTGATGTGATCGTCGATCAACATGACGTCGCCCGGCTTGTAGTAGGGGTTCATGCCACCAACCGCCTGCGAAACGACGAGCATCTCAGCACCGAGCGCCCGCATCACCCGCACGGGCAGGGTGATCTGGCTGAGCGGATAGCCCTCGTAGGCGTGGAAGCGGCCTTCCATGACCATCACCGGCAAGCCGCGGAGCACGCCGAATACCAAACGGCCGCGATGGCTCGTCGCGGTCGAAACGGGGAAATGAGGGATGTCGGCGTAGTCGAGGGTCGCTTCGACTTCGATCCGCTCGGCGAAGTTGCCCAGGCCGGTGCCCAGGATGATGCCGGCGTGGGGCGTTTTGTCCCAAACGGTGCGGATTTTCGCGACCGCTTCGTTAATCTGATCAAACAGGTGCAGCATGACGTTGAGAAAATAAGAGGCGGTTATCAGGTGGGCAAGAATTGGGCCTCACCGGTTTATCAATACGAAGCGCCCGACTTGCCCGCTGCGATCGCCGCGGTGGCGCTGGTGCCGAGACGCGTCGCCCCGGCTTCGACCATGGCAAGTGCGTCCTCCAGAGAGCGGATACCGCCCGAGGCTTTAACCTGCACCGCCGGGCTGCATGCGCCGCGCATCAAACGGATGTCTGCTACGGTCGCGCCCGTGGAGGTGAGCGCTCCGCTGTCGCCTTTAACGAAGCCGAAGCCTGTCGAGGTCTTTACGAAAGCGGCACCCGCCGCTTCGCTCAGTTCACACAGTTTGATCTTCGTCGCGTCGTCCGGCAGGAGGCCGGTTTCGAAGATGACTTTGGTGATGGCACGATGCTCACGGGCGGCGGCGACCACCGCGGCGATATCGTCTGCCACCAGCGACCATTCGCCCGCCAGCGCCGCGCCGAGGTTGACGACCATGTCGACCTCACGGGCGCCGTCCTGGCACGCCGCGTGCGTTTCGGCGACCTTCGCGGCGGTGCTTGTGCCGCCGTGGGGGAAACCGATCACGGTGCTGGGCAAGACGCTAGAACCGGCGAGCAGCCGGGTCGCTAGCGCGACGTGTGACGGCTTAACGCAGATGCTGGCCACGCCCACCTCGCGGCACAGCGCGCAAGCCGACTCGACATCGGCCGAGGTCTGCGTGGGGTGCAGCACGGCGTGATCGATCAGCTTGACTACGTTGGTCATCGGTTGGGGGCCTTCGGCTAGAGATGCGTACGAGCCGAGAGACTAAGCCAGTCGAAGCCGCGAGGCAACTGCCTGAGTAGCGGACTTGGGCAGCGCTACGGCGGCAGGGTCGGCTGCCACACCGCTTGCTTCAGCGAAAGCGCGTCACCGCGTGGCGGTGGCGGGCGGCAGAGCCAGATCGACGACCACGGGGAAATGGTCTGAGGTTTCGAGGCCCACCACATGGGCAATAAACGCGCGGCGGATATAGGGCTCGAACGCCTTGGGGAGCAAGATGTGATCGATCATCGTGTAGACATCGTCTCCGTCGCCCGCCCCGTTCTCGTTGCGGTCCCAGTGCGACGTGTAGCGGTCTTCCTTGTTGACAATCTTCTTGGCGACGTTCACCAGTTCCTCCCCCGGCCGCTCGGGATCGAAGTCCTTGAGCTTGGCGAGCGCTTCGGTCTTGGTGTCGCGTGTGTCGTCGCGGTCGGGGACGGCCGGGTCATAGTCGTTCAGGTCGCCCAGCACGACGGGCAGGTAGCCCTTGCCGACAATCTGGCTGCGGACGATCCGTCGAGCGACCTCAACTTCGGCCATCCGCTTGGCGTTCGAGTAGGCTTCGTCAGGATTGCTCTTCAGGTGCAACCCCAAGAAGCCCAGCTTGTGGCCCGCGATCGTTAGGTAGTACAGCGAATTGCGACCGAGCGAGGTGACGTCGGTGTCGGGGTCGCCGTCCCAGTTGGTGAACGAATAAGATGCGTTCCAGGTGGGGTCGTCGTCCTCGCTCCAGATGGTGCGGATCGGCTGGCCCTCGACCTCGTCGATCGGCAGACGCGTGATCAACGCCACGTCCATGCCGGAGAAGTTGTCGTGGCTCTCGATGTGATAGCCGCGGTAGTCTTTCAGGCCTTTGTCGTGCAAACGGCTGATGAGTGCATCGACGGCCTCGACACTGGTCACTTCGACAAGGTTCAGCACATCGGGCGTGAGCACCTCAATGAGGTCCGCCACACGATCGAGCTGCGCGTCGCGAGCCTGATTGAACCGATACTTTTGCAGCTGGCCGGCCCGGACCCCGGGCGCTGTCAGGATCTCGGCATTGAAGGTAACGATCCGTACGGCTGTGGTTTCGGCTGCCTTGGCCGGAGCAAGCCCCGCCAGGATCGTCAGAGTCAGCAGGGCAGCAGAGAGGGGGAATCGACCGGTGCGGTTCATGGCAGCTCGCTGGCCACGTCGTCCGCAGCACGGGTGAAGAAGGTCACGAACGTCTCAACGTCGATGTCTTCGGTGGTGAAGTGAACCGATCCGTCGCCGTACAGGATCTGGCTGCCGCCCGGATGGAAGGCGTAGATCTCGCCGAAGTTGTCGCAGTTCATAACGGTCGTTAGGCCGCAGACCGGCGAGGCACCGAAGATGCCGTACGAGCTTGGAGCTGCCCACGGACCCCCGTCGGTCAAACGATCCATGAAGGGATCATTGCCGTTTGGTTTACCCGCGACATAGTTGAGGGGTCGTCCGGCTTGCTCGAAGAGCATAAAGGTTTTCGACAAGCCGTCGGTGACCTTACGCAGCGACGAAGAAGTGTCTTGCATCATGCCGACCAGCGTCTCCACGCCGCGATCCTGCGCGAGTCCCGCGGCGACAAGCGTATCGCAGAATTCAACGGCTTGGATATCGACCAGAGCGACGTAGTCGCACGCGGCGGCACCCACATCAAAGGTCTGGCTGCCTACAGTCTGTACCTGAATGCCGCGACGCTCATCGATCGAGGGTGCCGAGGGGCAGTAGAACTCGGGGACGATGCTGGATGACGCCTGCAGGTTCGTCGTGCCCGCCGCATTCACCCGATCGCTATCCCAGCTGAACCCCAAGTCCATTTGGTCGGCGATCGCCTGTTGCTCCATATAAGGCAGGATAAAAGTGAACAGGTAGTGGCTGGTCTTGCCGTTGGGGCAGACCCGCTCGCCAGATTGCCGGCTCTCGCAGGGACCCGATCCCCCGTTCTCTTTGACGCAATCCAATTGAATCGTTGCCCCGCTGGGCAGTTTGACGGGGACTTTCCCGTCTTTGGTGCCGTTCGGCACAAAATTGGGCGTGTAAGCGAGCGGCAGTTCGCCGAAGGCCGACTCGTAGTTGAGAACCGCCAAGCCGAGCTGCTTGAACTGGTTGGTGCACTGGATACGGCGGGCCGCTTCACGCGCCGCCTGCACCGCGGGCAACAGGAGGGCTACGAGAATGCCGATGATCGCGATGACCACGAGCAGCTCAACGAGCGTGAAACCAGGGGCAGGGCGTCGCTTCATAGGAATGATCGGGGGATCATAGGAAGGGGGGCCTGGCATGACCCGGGAAGCAATCGGCGTGTGCCGCTCGTCCGGGTGGTAGTCGATGACCGGTCGGTCGTGTTCTCGCGACCCCGCACCGTTAGCGGCGCTGGCGTGTCGCGGGTTCGAGTTGGAAGGGGGGAAGGGTTGTCGCTTCGGCAGGCACGGTGGCGGTTAGACCGCTCTCGGCGGGCTTGGCGTACTTGCGATCGATCCTGGGGGGACTGGTGGCATCGTCATCGTTGCCCCGTTTGCCGCGGCTTCCGCCGCCGACGACCATCACTTGGTAGTCACCGGCGGGGGCACCGTCGTCTTTCAGGAACGTTGTTAGGATAAACGAACCGTCCGGACCCGTCACGCCAGAAGGACGTTCTTTTTGGAAAGCTTCGCTGCCCCCGACCGGGCAGAAGATCACCCGCGCACCCGCTGCGGGCTTACCGCCCACCTGTACCGAGCCGCTTACCGGGTAACGGCGAATCTTGCCATCGCCACAGCCCAGGAGCATCGTCACAGCAAAGCTGAGCATCGCCAGCCTCGCCAGGCGTAATCGCTTGCGGGCTGCGTCTGACGACGTGCTCAAGACTGCGTCTGTCGGCGTGCTCAAGGCGGCAATTACCGGCGTGATCAAGCCTGGGGGCGATTGCGCTATCGGTACCGGTGCTTGTGCAGCCTGTGAGGCAGAGGGATTGGTCCGGCGGGGCGTCATCATGATCGCGGGCACGGAGCGACTCGTTCGAGGCGGGCGGGCGGATGGGGTGCAATCGGCCAGGCGTGCTGGCACGCCATCCGGGGGGACCGGCAGCCTACCCGAAAATTACAAGCCGTCAAACGACTTGACGCGGTAGTCCGCCGATTCTTAACGGTTCGGGGGAGTGGCATTTCCGGATAACCGTGCCCTACACAGGCCGGCGCGAACGACCGTTGGGGCTGGGAAACAGTCGGTAACCCCTCTTGTTTTACCGCCACGCGTTGAGCGGCGAAGACTCGGCGGCTAGGAGGAGGACTCCGTGGCTAGTAAGTGAAGTGCTTGATTGGCTCGCCTTTATCTTCCAGGTCGGTCAGCGCATCGATACCCAGCTCCAGATGGATGTGCGACCAGTCACGGGTCACCGCGGCATCGCTCGCCGAAGTCTTGATCCCGTCGGGCGACGTTGGCACGTCCGAAACCAAAAGCAACGCCCCCCGCGCGATCTGATTGCTGTGCCCCACAATGAATAGCGTGGCGGTCTCCATATCGATGCCAATCGGCGTGTAGCTCTTGAGCCTTTCACGGAACGCGGGGTCGTGCTCCCAGACGCGTCGGTTGGTTGTATAGATCACACCGGTGCGGTAGTCGAGCTTACGCTCGAGGAGCTTGTCCGAAACAAACTTGTGCAGCTTGAAAGAGGGCAGGGCGGGCACGGCTGGAGGTAGGTAGTCGTCACTCGTGCCCTCGCCGCGGATGGCTCCGATGGGGAGGATGAAGTGCCCGATCTCGGTCGAGTGCTTCAGGCCCCCACATTTGCCAAGAAACAACACCGCATTGGGGCGACGAGCGGTCAGCAGGTCCATGATCGTCGCGGCATTGGGCGAACCGATGCCGAAGTTGATCAGCGTGAGCCCTTCGCTGTTTGTGGCGGCCTGCATCGGGCGGTCGATGCCGCGGATCGGACAGTCAAACCGTTCCGCAAAGCGGTTCACGTAGTCGCGAAAGTTGGTTAGCAGCACGTAGTCACCAAACTCGCTGAGCGACATCCCCGTGTAACGAGGCAGCCAATCACGCGCGAGCGCCTCCTTGGTGGGAAGGTCAGCCTGCGGATCGAGGGGCGTATCCATGCGCTAAGGTCTCACTTGGGGGGCTCTCAGCGGCTGAAGCTAAGTTGCACTTTCAGGGGAGCGGGCGAATCTACCCGCAGTTGGTGGCTGGCACGCGACCCCTCGACGGGCTGGGAGGCAAATCCGGCAACGAGGCAGCATCACCAACCAAGTTGCCGCTCCGCGAAGGCTAGGGCGGGTTTCGCTAGCTGGCAAGCTCGGTCGCCTGCCGGCACGCCCGATTTCTTTCCCCGTTTTAGCGGCACCCCACCCGCGCGACGGGGTTAGTGGTCTTGATAACTCGGCTTATGCCGAGCCGCTCCAACACGGGCCACAGGCCTGACCCGCTGCCCGCTTGCCGTGCAGCGGCGGGGCCGTTGGAGCCGCTACCGCACTACAGAAACATTAGGGAGACAGGCGTCATGGGATCGATAGCGAGTGCCTCGCGGGCATGGCCCGCGGTGCTGGGCGTGAGCAGTGTGCTGTTGGTGGCGGTCGTCGCGACCGCCCAGCCAGGGCCGGGCGGGCCTGGTCATGGCGGACCAGGCGGGCCTCCCGGAGCGGGGCCCGATATGCCCCCGCCGCCCCCCCCCGCGGCTCACATGGGCATGCTGCTACGGATGGAAGAGGTCCGAGCGGAACTCGGCATTAGCGAGGAACAGCAGACCCAGCTCCGCGAGCTGGCCCGTGACATGCGCGAGCAAGCCGGCACGCGACGAGGAGAGCGTGGAGAGCGTGGTGCCCGACGCCCCCAGGGACCTCGCGATGGGGCACGTCCGCCTCGTCCCGAAGGCGGGCCCGGTGGTCCTGAAGGACGGCCTGAGGGTCGCCCCGGTGGTGAGCGTGGCCAACGCGGCGGACGCGAGGGCGGACCTCAACGGGGTACCGAGATGCGTGAACGCCTCGACGCGATGCGTGGTGAGATCGAGCAACGCCTAGGCGAGGTGCTTACCACCGAGCAAATGACACGTCTGGAGCAGATCGAACTGCAGCTCCGCGTGCGACGAATGGGGCCGATGGTCTTATCTCATGGACCACTGGCCGAGGAACTCGGCGTAACTCTTGAGCAAGGCGAACAGATCCGCGCGAAGGCGGACGAGCTACGCGGTGCTCTTGCCCAGCAGATTCGTGATGTAACCGATGCCTCGCGCGAGAAGCTCTATGAGGAGCTGACCACCGAGCAGCAGGCCCAGCTCAAAGAAATGCTTGGCGAGCCGTTTGATATGCCCCCGCCGCCACCACGGGGTGAGCGGATGGGCGAGCGGCGCGGTCGGTCGGGGCCTCCGGGACCGCGGGGCGACCGCGGCTTCGGTCCTCCAAGAGGGGGACCGCGCGAAGGGCGTGGACCGGACGGACCTCCGCCCCCGCCCCCGGGTGAGTGATCAGCCGAGCGATCGCATTGCCGTGCCTCGATCCCTCCTCTTCGTACGCGAAGGGGAGGGATTTTTTGTTGGTAACGATACGCGCTTATTTACCGTCGATCGTCACACCTTCGCGATAGAGCGGCAGATGGCGGTAGTAGACCTCCAGCACGTAGATCGACAGACAAGTCTGATACAAGCGGCCCCCAGTTGATCCCCAGCGGTCACCCACGGGGCTCCAACTTCCTTCTTCGGAGCCTGACTTCACTTGGTGATCGGGCAGCACCTCGCGGATTACGCCGTTCCATTCGTTCCAGGTGTCGCCCCCAATGTGTCGACAGACCTGCGTGGCGTAGTACCAGTAGTAGATGTCGCGCCGCCGATCGATCCACTCCGGCGGATGGTTCAGCAGCAGATCGACTCCCTGCCGCAGCGGCACGAAGTCTTTTGGCCAACCTAAATACTGACGGCACAACAGCCCCACCGCGGTCATCGCGGGGGGCTGCTCGGGGTTGAAGACGATGGAGCGCTCATAGACGTATTGGCTGCCCTCGGCACGCGAGACATCGTTGTCGAGAAACTCGGTGACCTGTTCAAAGACCTCCGACGGCACTTCTAAGCCGGCCATGCGTCCGCTCTTGAGCGCCATCAGCACCCAGCCCGTCACGGACAGGTCATTTCCTTCACGCGGCCGATACTTCCAGCCGCCGACGGTGGTCTGACCATCGATCAGATGATCGATGGCCGACTGGGCCGACAGCAAATAATCGTTGTTGCGCGTCATGCCGAACAGCTCGCACAGAGCGATTGTCGCCAGCGCATCGGTATAGTAGCGGTGGTTGTTTCTGCCTTCGGAGAAAAACGATCCGTCGGGTTGTTGCCGCTTAAGCAGCCATTCCCACCCCTCGCGTACCGTTTTAGAGAACTCGCCTTTTCCCTCGGGCAGGTGTCCGGCACCCTGAAACGCGAGCAGCGCCATGGCGGTCGCCGCCTCGCGGTTCTCTGTATTCGCGGGATTGGCGTAGCGCCCTTCAAGGCTCCATCCCCCATCACGCTGCTGCTTACGACGCAACCAGCGCAACCCCGCAAGTACGGCGGCCTCAGTTCGCTCGGTCCCGCCGTAGGCTTTTAGCAAGGCGATGCGGGTTCCTTCCTCGCGTCCTGCAAAAGCGGCCCCCGGAGTCTTGATGTCCAGCAGGCTCGTCAGCGCCCGGGCATTCGGGCTGATCTGCGTTGGAGTCGGCGCAGCGAGCGGAAGCGGTACCGGTTCTAAGAATTCGGGCGTTAGCGATTGCTGGAGTTCATCCACCTCGATCTCTGCCGACAGGTCGAGCTGTGGCTCGATGAGTTGCTCACCCAGATCCTCGGCAAAAACCCCGGTCAATGTCAGGTTACGATCCTCATCGATCGCGATGGCTAGCAGCGCTAAGAGGATCAGCACCGTAAGATGCAGTGCGGCGCTGGCGAGCCAGGCCGGCGCATCGGTCAGCCACCACCCCACGCCGATCAGCTTGGGCTCGTGATCGAGGCCGCTAGTCTTCTGCGTGCTGCGATGCTTGCCGGGCAACCTTGCACCGGCTTCGGCTGGCGGCGGGAGAGTCGGTGGGGGCATGAATTGCGACAATTGCCCGGGCTACCGATGGGGGAGAGCAACTGCGTCTGCGGATCCGCACGACGCTTCACTCTTATCTTCGCCGATGACTTCAAAAACTATCGACCCCAGGCAAGACAGGCCATCAGCGGAACGCTTTCATACCGGCAGCTCCGGTGGCCAAGGTTGCGGATTAGGCGAACTCTGCGGCACAGCTCGAGGGGGCGAGAGCCGACCCCTTGTCGGGCCGATATTATGGCGATACTGTTATAAGTCTGACGCGGGGTGGAGCAGCCAGGTAGCTCGCGAGGCTCATAACCTCGAGGTCGTCGGTTCGAATCCGGCCCCCGCCACTTTTTGTAAGTCTAGCTGATACCTACGCTTAGGTTACCTGCCAGCGGTTGGCAGAGCGGCTCGTTAGTAGCGAAAACCCGTAGTCAAAACCCGTAGAGGGTGGCGGACTACGGGTTTGGCTCCCAAAACGAGGTTCCGCCCATGCCCCGCCTTCTGAAAAGACCGCCCAAATACGGTCGGCACAAAGCTTCTAATCAGGCCTGCGTCTACGTCAACGGCCGCGAGGTCTATCTCGGCAAGTACGGCTCCCCCAAGAGCCACGATCGGTACCGAGAATACTTGGCCGAATGGCGGTCCAAGCAGGCCGTCATCGAGAGGGATGAGGCCGTCCAGTCGGTCGAAGACTCGCTCGCCAAGACGCTCAACCCGGCAGCCCTCCGCCGCAAGCGTCGCGAAGGGGGCGTTGTCACGCTCGATGAGCTGATCTTCGTCTACCGCCGGCACGCCAGCTCGTACTACGTGAAGTACGGCAAGGTGACCCGGGAAGCGGAGCTGATTGTCGAGCTGACCGGCTTGCTCGGCAAGAAGCACGGGGACGAGCCGGTCGATGATTTCGGCCCGGTGCAGCTCGACAACTTCCGCGACGACCTGATCACCGAGCGGGATTGGTCGCGGAAGGTGATCAACAAGCAGATCAGCCGGCTGATCCGGATGTTCAAGTGGGCGGTAGGAAAAGAGATGTGTGCGGCGGAGGTGCCGCTGCAGCTGGCGGCGCTCGGCGGGCTTAAGAAGGGGCGGACCGATGCGCGAGAGCTGGCCGACGTGCAGCCTGTCGAGGACGCTCGGATCCAGCAGACGCTGCCCTGCCTGCCGGAGATTGTGGCGGACATGGTGCGGTTCCAGCGGCTGACCAGTGCCAGGCCGGGTGAGGTCTGTGCACTGCGGCCTTGCGACATCGATCGTAGCGGTGAGGTCTGGGTCTATACGCCTGACGCTCATAAGACCGAGCACCACGAGAAGTCCAGGTCGGTCTACATCGGGCCGCAGGCACAGCGGCTTCTTGCTCCTTACCTCCAGCGTGATGAAGGGAAGTTCTGCTTCTCGCCCGAGGAGTCTGTCGCCAGGGCTCGCCAGCGTCAGCAGAAGCTAAAGGACAAGCCTTGGAAGCGATCGGCCGCGCGTCCACCGGCTGAGCGTTACCAGGTCGCCAGCTACCGGGTGTCGATCCGCCGCGGCTGCAAGAAGGCAGGTGTCGAGGTATGGACTCCCAACCAGCTGCGTCACACCGGGGCGACCGAGATCCGCAAGAAGTACGGCCTGGAAGCGGCTCAGGTGATCTGCGGGCACGAGCGGGCAGACGTTACGCAGGTGTATGCCGAGCGGGATCGGCAGCTGGCTGAAAAGGTAGCCAGGGAGGTTGGCTGAGGGTGATTCGCCGGCGTTCTACTTGCGGTCGGTGAATGCCACTGCCTGCAGTTCGACGAAGCCCGAAACATCCAACCGCGGCGGCAATTGATGACCCGTATCTTGCTGAGGTGACGGACAAACAGGCGCGAGACTTAAGCGCCACTGTCCGGCTTGTCCGGCACTGAACGCCGGATAAGGGAAGGGAAGCCACCGATTCAACAATCAAGTACGCTTGACTCACAACGTGCCTTCATAGAGGGGCTATGGCAGGATAGCTGGATCAGCCAGCCATGCCCTTAGGTAAACTCCCGACGCTAAAATAGCCCGTCATGGCAGCATCCGACAAAGACCTCGCCCTGCACGAAGCTGGTCACGCAGCCGTTCTCTGGCTCGTCGGCTGGGAACATCAGCTTAAACTCATTCGTCTGAAAGGCTCTGGCCAAAAGCCGCCTGCTGAGATGGTACCCGCCATTCAGGCGGATATGACAAGCCTGTCCGACTTGCGGAAGTATCTTTTAGTTATGTGGGCTGGCACCGCTGCTACTGGAAAGAACGACTTCGACAAAGACCTCCAGGACATATGCCACGCAGTTCGCAGGCATCTGGGTATATCCAAAGTTCGCACGCTCTTTCCCTTAGGGTTTGAGCCCCCGGAAGCCTCTGCTCTTATATTCGAGGCAGAGAAGACTTCGCTACGCATTCTTGGCCTCAATGGCTTTCGCTCTTTGATTGAGGAAATAGCAGATCAGCTACTGGCCATGCCGAAGGACTCCAGCGGCTACCGTACACTCCCTGCGGCAGACATCATCCAGCTCTGCACTGCGAAGGTCGATCGAGAGGCGATTCTGGCTGACCTGGCCAGCTGGCTCGACGGCAAGTAGTCGTTACCGCGTTACTGCAAATTGGGAGGGCACAGTTGCCAACTTGCTGATCGCACAAGCTCCTGTTGAAAGACTTACTTGGTCACGCGAGAGGCTGAGCCCATGGGGTACGACGGGTCGCAGTTCGCGGGTAGCTGTGTGGCTCATGACGGTGCGGACACGCGCTGTGCAGTCACCTTCATATCGATGTAGTGGAGCATCGTTCTCGCGAGATCAACTACGAGACCAGCCTCAGGAGCAGCGATCAGTTCCTTGTTGGGATGGGCCATGCTCTTGTCGTTGCGGATCGGATTAAGTGCATCCATGATGCTCGACATCGCGCGAAAAATCTTGACGAGTTCGCCCTGCCTCTGGTCCGCGCTCTGAAAGGCTGGATGCTGCTTGCGAATCAATGAGAACAGTCCGCTCATCAAGTCTTTCTGACCAAACTCGATACCAGCTTCATCGCAGAGGTTGCGAAGGTAGCCGTGCAGCATGGTATGGACTCGATCAACCGCGCTAGCGAAGCCGCGCTTCCCAATGAGGTCTTCGGCCTGGTCGATCGCTTGTTCAACTATGTCGCACGTTACTGCCGGCCGACGAATCGTGACCGCCGCACACCCTTCTAGCCGCGCCGACACGGCTAGCAACTCGTCGTGCAGTTCTTGGGATCGACCCTCGAAGCGAGAGGCGTCTGGAGGGTGCATCTTAAGCGAGCCACGGATAATTGCCGCTTGCTCATTCGGCGGGCACTCCTTCAGAATCCGCTCAAACCTCTCGCGGTTCGTCCCCGAGCCAGCGCGTGGGTCAGCATCAACGCCGATCCGGATATAAAATCGCTCAAGCACCCCTATGTCACTGAACTCTCCCAAGTAGCCGCCACTTACGCCGAGGTAAAGGCGTACCAGCTTGCGGTGTTCGTTGTTTGACATTCGGGCCATGCGTTGCCTCCAATCTTGCGAGAATGTACCGAAGGACGCGATCGCACACAAAAGGTTCTCTTCCGATCGCTCGTTCGGGAATTATCGTCGAATTTTGATGCATTGGCAAAAAAGCCGCCGTCCGGTCTTGCTCGGTCATGGCGTGGCGCTAATCTGTCGGGATGAGAACCGTCCGCGACCAGACGAGTAAGCCCCTCCTCGACCGATGGGATTACCCGGCCTAAGCTGCTGGAGTCGAGCGGGTCGGGGCTGTTGAACGATTACTTGCTGGGGCACCTGTCGGTGAAGGAACTAGCCGTGGCGTTCTGAGAAGGCTTCGGCAGGCAAAGCAAGGACCTGCACGTGGTCGCTCGGCTCCCTGACCCTGCAGCAGCTGCACCACCTGACCGAACAGCAAGCGGCCGAGGCGGTGGTGTTGAACATCGCCTAGCACTAAGCGCTGGGTGCCACTGCTATCTTGCCCAGCGGTGCAGAAGTGGGTAGACGGCGTCTACTGTCGGACAAGCCGGGCAGTGCCGTTCAAGCTCGCGTCAGTGCAGACCGCCTTGCTCAATCTACCTGCTGCGACTGAGCGACGTTGCATCGACTTCGCGGGCTTTTGCCCCTGGACAACTCTCCGAGGTTACCTCACCCGACCTGCCGAAGGCCCTCCGCAAAGTTGCTGAGGTGATCCTCACCGCAGCGCCAAACCAGGCTCGCGAGGGAAGTCTCCTAAGCCGGTCAACTGGCGAGCAGTTGACCGGGGCCGATTTTGTGCTGCTATCGCGGCATTCTCTTGAGAGAAAGAGGGAAGAAGCCTGTCAGGTTCAGCCGAACAATAGGTGGATTTCTCGGGCGGCCCGCAAGCAGTCGTGCATGGCGGCGACGACGCAGAGGCTCCCTCGCTCTTCCTCTCTCAAGGACGCGAGAGCGTATCACAAAATCGGCCACTGCGAGCCGGACGCCAGCGTCCTGCGGGGCTCCGATAACAAGCCCTACTCGACCTGCGTGGTGCCGTGTTCGGAGTGCTCGCGCTGTGCTCCTTCGATTGTCGGCAGCGCCCACTCCAGCATGGGCCGACCGTCACCGATGGATCAACTGGGTCTGCGGAGCTAAGCTTCTACCTGGCTCACTCATTCATCATCGTCTCTCGTCACGCCCCGTGGTTGGCTGCCGAGAACCGTCGCCGCCTGCATCGGCGGTACGCCATCGTGAATGGTGGTCGTGGTTGGGATCATCCTTGCGCCTCGTGGCCGAGAACGGTGAGAAATAGAACGCCCGCTCGTTATCGTCCGGGCGGCTGTCGGCTGGCAAGCAATGACCTTTGATGTGAGCACAGGAATCGTTGTGGTATAGATCGGCTCGTCGCTTTTTCCTTTCCAGCCAGATTGAGTAGCGCTATCCTGTCCCCCGCATCGGCCGAGTCAAACGCCAAAAACAATTTCACGAGGCGCTAGCGCTTGAAATTCTTTTGTGGTCCCTCCGGGCAGACGTTGGACACGCCCGCTTTTCGGTGGACAAACCGGATGCGTACGTCAACTAACTAGAAAAGGAGAAAGACCATGACAAACCAAACTCTAACGACCAACGAACCCGTCGCCCGCTTCAAGGACGGCCTTGTCGAGATCGCCATCTGGCAGAACGACACCGAGAACGGACGCCCGTTCTACTCGACCTCGGCCATCCAGCGGAGCTACAAGGACAAATCCGGAGATTACCAAGTGACCTCCAGTCTGAGTGGCACCCAGCTCTTGCAGGCGGCAAGGCTCTACCAGCAGGCCTACGACACGATCCGCGAGCTGGAAGAAGCCGACTACCAGGCGAGCAAGGCAGAAGCCTAACTCACCACCCCTTGGGAGCCGCCCGGAGACGGGCGGTTCCATCTTTTCTGGGTGGGCTCCTTCAGGAACGCCGTAGCTACTTGTCGCCGTAGAGCGCGCGCTTGATCGCCGTCCGCCGATCGTCTTCTTCACGGCCCCGGGTAGGGTCGAAGAAGCGGTTCAGCGCGGAGACCGTGGTGAAGCGGACGTTGCCCACCTTGTGGCTATCCAGCACGCGGCCCCGCACCCCCTTGGTCGCCCAACGGTAGACGGTCGAGTGGTGCACCTTCTTGCCGTGTCGCTTGGGCAGTATCGCCGGCACATCGGTGAGGGCGACGGGGTCGTTCGGTCTTGGGTCAGGGAGGAAGCTCATTGGAGACGCTCCGTTTCATTGGTAAGGGGGGCTGGGAAGGCGCTCGCCGTGACGCTAGTAGTCGTGCCCGGTCAGGGTTTCGACGGTCACCTTGTCGATTGAGGGGCTCGTCTCGGGGCGGTCGAAGGTGCGCGGGCCGAGCTCGGTGAACGACTTCAGCTTGCCCGCGGCGATCAGTTCGGCGAGTTCGGTCAGGTTCCGGCCGGCGATCGAGATCACGAGCTTCTCCATGCCCAGTAGCCCGAGCTGCAGGAAGCCGGCGTCGCGGAGGCGGATCTCACGCAAGTCGCAGTAGGCATAGCTGGTAGCGCACCCGTCGCAGAAGCAGACCTGGAACATCAGCGGTGCGGGCTCGGTCGGCGACACCCGTTTCCAAGGCACTTGGCTGGTGCCGGCGATCGCGGCGGCCGCGTGCTGACGGTTCTCGTTGGAGGGGAATGGGAGGTTCTGGGCCATTGGTTAGCTCCTTCCTGGCTGTGGCTTGTGCTGCTGGCGAGTGTGTGGCGAGGCGAAGCCGGTTTGCTTGGCGACCTTCGGCCCGCGTCCCGACCCGCGCTTCGCCCACCACGCGTGGGCCCGCTCGATGACCGATTGCCGGCGGCGGGCGTGTGGCGTTTGGGGGGCAGCGTTCGGCTGGGGTCGCTTGGTCGGTTTGGCTGCCCGTTGCTGGGCTCTTGATGCGGCCTGTTGGTGTTGGGCCGGGCGCTTCGTCTGCTGCTGGACAAGCTCTTGGTCCTTGACCATTTCCGTAGCGGAGAGCTGTTGCCCTGCCCCCTGGATCGCTCGCCGCACCGCCTGCTTGTCATCGACGTAGAGGGTGACGTCCTGCTTGCCGCGGGAGGCGGTGACGTAGAGCTGCTTGGCGTTGATGGCGGGGAGCGACTGCGAGCCCATCGCGGCGATCGCTTTCTTGGCGTCCTTGCCCTGGGCGGTCTGGCTGGTGATGACGAAGCCGTGGTCGAGGTGGCCGTACTCTTTGGAGACGACCAGGCCACTCTTCAATTTGAGGTTGCCCCGCTTGTCAAAGCCGGCGACCTCGTCGATGCGGCCGTTGCTGATCTTCCGCTTGTTGTCGATCCCCGTGCCGCCGAGGCTGAAGCGGACCTTGTCGCCGACCGCCAGGCCGAGCTTCTCTTCGCGGTAGACCTCAAAGCGGTTGGGCGAGTCGATCGGGACCGGCTTCTTGGCGCCGCCACCCATCGGGGCGAGCGCCACCTGCCCCTGCTTGTCGACTTCAACGCGGTAACGCTCGCCGCGGACGTAGCCCCCCTTCACGTTCTGATGGAACTGCACCACCAGGCCGGGCTGGCGGTAGCTCTCGGGCGTCTTCCGCTCGGCATCGGTCAGGTTCAGCGGCTTGAGCTGCACCAATTCGCGCTCTTCTTTCCCGATCGCCCCCCGCTCCCGGAGGCCGTCGCGGATCTGGCGGGTCACGGCGCGGCCCTCGGCGTGGGTGGGAGACACCACCAGCGGCGTCTCCTTCCCCTTCGCCTTCAGGTACTCTTCTGCCAGGAGGGCGTGCCGATCGTCGGTCGAGACTTCTTTGATCTTGCCGAGCTTGTCCAGCAGATCGAAGCCGGCGACGAGGCCCGTGGTGCCCCGCTTCTTGTCGACGATCTCATTGCCGCGGCTGATCAGCTCGATCGCCTCCTTGTAGCGGCCCTGCTGGCGTTGGATCTTTTCGACCCGCGCGACCGACAGGCCCGCTTCTTGCTCGAGAAGCCGAGCCGCTTCCCCGCGGCGGGGGCTGGAGTGCTGGCGCGTGTCGCCCGAGAGGACGACGCGGGCGTTCTGTTGTTTGGCGATGTCGAAGACGCCGAGCATCGAACGGGTGTCCAAGAGGCCCGCTTCGTCGATCCAGAGGACCTGGTCTTTCAGTTCGGGATGAAGTCTTTCATTGCGTAACAGATGCTCGACGGTCTGGGCTTTCTCGAAGCCCTTCTCTTCGAGGACTTCCTTGGCGCCGGTGCTGGGAGCGAAGACGAACAGGTCCTTGCCGCTCTGGTGGATCGCTTCGGCCGCTTCTTGCATGAGGGAGCTCTTGCCGGTGCCCGCGCCCCCCATCACGCCGGTGACCGCGTCACGGCTTTTCAATACGTGACGGACCGCTTCTTTCTGCTGGTCGTTGAGCCACTCCCGCTTGAAGGCGTGTTCTTCTTTGGCGATGGGTAGCCGGGTGCCCCGTCCTTCGCGGGCGTAAGCGATCATCCTCCGCTCGGCGTCGAGGACTTGGGGCGTGGTGACGTACTGCCGCTTGGCGCCGCGGATGTCGCGTTCGCCTTGGATGACTTCTTTGCGGTCAAGCTCGGCGGCGACCTCTTCGGGAGTGAGGGTTAACCCGCGTTCTAAGGCGGTCGCGATAACCGCTTGTTTTTCCACGGTCGATTGGCGGTAGAGGTGATGGTCGAGCGCATGCTGCAAGGCCTCCCGCGACCTTTCGATCCGCTCCGCCGCGCCCTCTTCTCCTATCGCCCCCTTCCCGAGGGCCTCGATCCGCTCGCGTTCTTCTCGGGTCAATCGGGTCTGCCATTCTTCACGGAGCGTCTCGACCGTGGCCCCTTGGTCTTTCTTCTCGCGGGTCTTCAGGCCGAGCTTCGCCTTCGCCGCCTCCTCGGTGATGCCGTGCTCCAGGGCATACGCTTCGACCTGCTGGGTCCGCTGCGAGAATTTTTCGATGGTCGCTCTTTCGATGCCGGCGATCTCCCAGCCTCGCTTCTGCTTGCCCCCTTGGGTGTACTGGGTGGCGGTGACGCCGTAGCCGAGGCGGCCGAGCTTCTTCGCGAGGCGAGCCTCGAAGGCGGCTTGCAGGTAAGGGCGGCTGCGGATGATCTCTTCCATCTCGGCCGCGTAGTGCTTCCCCTCGTCGTGGGTCCAGTTGAGACAGAAGGCGTGGATGTGCAGGTGGGGGTCGGTCTTCCCTTCAACGGGGCGGGAAGTCTTATGTAGAAAATCGGCGTAGATGAGTTTGCCGGTTGGCTTGCGGTCCTTAGTGCCTGCTTTGTCTCCCGCTCTCACGCGGCGGCACATCCTTGGCTCCACGTCGCGGGCCATCGTTTCGTGCACCGCTTCTCGGAGCGCTTCGAGGATCCGATCGTCCTTCTTCACCGCCCAGGCGATCGAGACGCTCTTCGGGACCGAGTAGGTAAAATCGACGCCGGGGCGGCGGTCCTTGCGTAGTCGCTGCACCAGCTTCTTGCCGGTCATTGGGTGGAGACCCGCGAGCAGGTGGCTGAATTGGTCGCGGGTGACGGTCTCTCCCTCGAC
The DNA here is from genome assembly GCF_007859815.1 of Botrimarina hoheduenensis. Lineage (GTDB taxonomy): Bacteria > Planctomycetota > Planctomycetia > Pirellulales > Lacipirellulaceae > Botrimarina > Botrimarina hoheduenensis. The sequence goes on from NZ_SJPH01000001.1 coordinate 865,596, forward strand.
TAGGCCGAGCAGTTCCGCGCCGAGTCCACGCCAGGCGCCGTTCACTTCTTGACCGAGGTAGTAGTCGCCTTGCGTCAGCACCTTGTCGAAGTACTTCTGCGTTCCGGCGATGCTCTTGGCTTGGGTGGCGATCAACATGAGGGGCTACTGAGTGGTTGGCGGGTTGGCTGCTTCGGCTGGGGTTGGTGGGGGCGTTTGTTGGTGGCTTCTTCGGGGTGGGTTTCTTGGTAGCTCTTTGCTTTGGGTCTTGTTTGTTGGGTTGGTGGTTCGTTTGGGTGGTTGGTTTAAGGGGTTCTGTTTTTAGGAATAGGCATGTCTCCTAGGCGGGGCCCTAGGTGGCATCAGCCTGCCGTGATTCGCCCGTTGCGATCAACGCCCGAGAACGCCCGAGGCGAAGTTGTCCACAGCCGTTTTCGGTTCACGGTGGTGCAACGCCGCTTCACGAGCCGCCGGAAGTTCTTCCGCGGCATCGATCAGCCGGACGCGTCCGGCTTCATCGACGTGGAACGGTTCCTCGGAGAGGACTTCGCGGCAGCGGTTCGAGAAGCCTTTGAGGTCCAAGCCTTGCTCGACCTTGAGCGACTTCTTTGCCGCGGCTAGTAACGACTCTTTGGAAGCCGCCGGTTTGACGTCGAGTAGCCTCAGCAGCGTCTTCCGCACGTCTTCTTGCGTGACCGTCCGCGCGGTGGCACCCGGATTCGGCTTCTTCTTGCCGCGTGCCTTGCCCTCGAGCGGGCTTATTGCGGCTTCGAGCGGCTTCAGGGTGATGTCGATCTCGGCGATTCGTTCGGTGAGCGCACGCTTCTCTTCTTGCAGCGGGAGGACGATCGCTTCGAGGGCTTCTTTGCCCGCTTCGATGGGGTTCATGGCTTGGGTTCCTTGGTTCATGGGCGATAGGAAGAGGGAGTGGTGCGGCTACGCTTGGCGGCGGGAGGCCTGCCCGTGGCGGGGGAGCCTGCCGAGGGGTAGCGGGAGCGTTCCGGTGTCGGCTTCGTGCAACTGCTCGTCTTCATGGCGACAGCCGGCGTAGGCGTGCTCGACGACGATCTCGAAGGCGAGACTCGGGTCGCTGTCGCCCGCTTCGCATTGCTCGACCAGCAGCGTGAGGATCTCGTCCTCGCTCCAGCCGTAGAACGCTTGCAACTCTTCGTAGGCGAGCCACGTGTGCCAGGTCGTGGTGACCACGGCGGTCTTGCCGCCCGGTAGGCGGAGCGATTGGGTATCGACTTCTTGGAGGGCCGCGGTTTCTTGGTGGTTGAGAGAGGACATTGGTTGAACCTTTTATGGTGAGATGAAAGTCTTGTGTGTTGATGAAGTCGCTCAGCGGCCGCGGCCACGACGCATCGCTCGTTTGGCTTGCAGCATCTGTTGGAATTGGCGTTTCTTCTCGGCCTTCAGGTGGACATCGGGCGTCTGCTTCTTCAGCTCGTGCTTCGGGCGGGCGCCATGCGACGGTTCGATGCGACGTTCACGCCACTTCTTCATCTGCTGGTCTCGCCGGCGGTTTCGGGCCTGCTTCTCACGCTCGACCTGCGTGTGTACCTCTTCGACCTCGTTGCCCTTGGGCGTCGGGACGAGCTGCTTCTTCGGCTTGGCGAGCTTCTCGCGGGGGCCTTCGTGGGCCTTACCGAATTGCTTCTTCACGCCGGTGGCCATGGCCTGTGTCGGCTTCTTCGCTTGCACGACATTCGCGGCTTGCTGGAAGCGGGGACGCGGGCTTTTGACGTGGGAGAACGCTTTGGGGCGGCCGCTGAGGGAAGCAGCACTGTGGTTGGGTTGTTTGGCCATTGCTTGGGACTCCATTTCGGGGGGCTAGAATTTAAAAGTAAGAGTGGCAACTACGAGCGATCAGCAGGGACGGGTGCCGCGTTCCGGCGTTCCTCGAAGACATCACCAAGCGGCAGCGGCTGGAAACACCGTTTGCCGTCGATACGGAAGTCCTTGTAGGCGCGGCGGTGGAGCCACATCGGCGGCCCGCCGTCGGCCGGGAAGACGAATTGATTCGCCGCGTGCTGGCGGAGTGTGTCTTCGACCTCGCGGTAGGTCATCAGCGGGACCGTCTTCTCGCCGACCTCTTTGGCGAGGGGGCCCCAGCCCTCCCGCTTCTTGACGACCCGCTTGCCCAGCTCACCGGAAACCCAGGCCGCCACGTCCTCGCCGTCGTTGTTCACGCCGAACACCTGGACGGTAGAGCTCTGCAACAGAAGACTGCAGGGCTCTTGGCCGATCGCGTTCTTGATCTGCGAAATCTTTTGGGCGCCGACCCAGAGCATGCAGCCCGCTTCGCGGAGGTTGCCGAAGCCATCGCTGATCGAGTCGAGGCCCTCGGCGTAGAGCGGGTACTCGTCGAGGCCAACCAGCACGCTCGGGGAGGGCTTCTGGAGAGTGCGGCGGAAGTCGCGTCGCAGGTAGTAGACCCCCATCGCCGCCATCAGACGGATGTAACGGGTGTAATTCTTCTCATTGCCGACCCCCACGACGACGTAGATCGTCGGCTTCTCGGCCCCTAGAGTCGGCAGCTCCAAGAGCGGGTTCTCAACGCCGGAGAGAAACGACTGCATCCCCTTCCCGGCCATCCACTTCAGGCTCTTCGAGAGGGTCGTCTTGAACGAGCCCCCTTCCTCCTCGGCGGCGTCTACCATGAGCTTGGCGGCCGGCACGCATTGGCCGACCGGGCAGTTGGACATCTCGTAAATCGCGTTCGACCACACCTGCTCGTCGTAGACGCCGGTCTCGGGGTCACGGGACTCGATGATCCGGTAGACGGTCGCCAGGTTCCGCAGCTCGGGGGGCTGGGTATGACAGACCCAGGTGATCACCCCTTCGAGCAGCGTGCCGGCGTTGTCCGCGAAGTGCGGGCCGGAAGCGGCGTTCTTCTCCGGTAGGATCAACGCTTGACGGATCTCGGCGATCTGGATCAGCCCGTCATCGGTGGTCTCGTCGATGCCCGCCAGCACGTTGCAGGTCGCCGAGGGGAGCCCGGTCACCTGCAGCGGGTCGAACACACTGACCGGCCCCAGCTCGCTCCGCCGCCGGCCGGTGACTTGGGCGTGCTCCCCCTTCATGTCGATGATCAGCCCGGCGCCGCCGTACATGGCGTAGTTGGGCCACTGGGCGGTCGCCGATTTGCCCGAGTTGGTCATGCCGACCGTGCAGAGATGCACCCCGGTCTTGATGCCCACCAGTCGGGGCATGAAATCGTGCCGGAAGGTGGTGGCGCCAAGCAGGATGCGGTCGGTCCAGCCGAGCTTGCCCTCCTTGGTGCGGGGTAACTGCATCTCGCGAGCGTGGTACTCGCCCCGGTTCGCCCAGGTCGCGCTGTCGCCGTCGCCGGAGCAGAAGTTCTCGCGGAACCAGGGTTGGCGCTGGAGCTGTGAGGCGAGGCTGCTGATCGCCAGGGGACCCGCCAGCAGCGAAACCGGCACAAGCACACAGCTCGAGAGCCAGAAGGCTTCGGATCGCCCCTGCTCGGTGCCAACGGAGAAGTACCCGAGGGCGACCGCCGCCGCGACGATCGGCAGGGTCACCGGCAGTCGCATCCAACGACGGAGGCCAGGGAAGCGGTAGGAGAGCAAGTAGACGATCGCCGCCGACCAACTCAAAGCAGCGAGCAGTTGCGCGGTTCCAGAGACTTCCTGCTCCCCCGTCAACGAAGGCACCAGCAGTAGCCAGAGCGTGGCGAGCGTGGCCCCGGCAAGAATATTCAGGAGGGTTCGTGGTCCGTAGTAGTCCATGATGGGGTTCCTTATGTGTAGGCGTGGGAGAGGGCGAAACGGCAACGGTTCAGCGTTCAAAGCCCCAGGGTGTCGGCGCTTCGTAGCCGGCAGCCGTGTGGCCAACCGTCGTGGCGAAGGTCGATTGGCTGCTACGTGGCTCACGACGTCCGCCACTGAAGACCGCCGGAAGGAGCAGCAGCACCACGATCAGCGGGGCGAGAATGAGCGTCTGCAGGTTGCAGTTGCGGTAGGAGATGGCGCCGGCGTGCTTCGCGATCCAGAAGGCGGCGGCGGGGACGTAGCGGAGGAACAGGAGGAACATGGCGCTGCTGCCTGAGGCAGTCCTTGATGTGAGATATGAGTTGTTTGGCGTTGGCCTCGAGCCGGCGTTTCCGGTTGGGTCACCTGAACGCTGGACTCGGCCCGATGAAACCAAGCCCGAAAGGCCCCCGATCAGCCTCTGGGTCGAGGTCAAGGTGCGGCTGCAACAGGTTGCGTTTAGCGTCAAAGCAGGCCCCTCCTCCCTCGGGCGTCCAAGGCGTTCCGTCCTCCCGGAAGTAACCCTCTTTTGGGAAATCACCCGGTTCATAGACCGTGGTGGCGTAGAAATTGATCGCCCACCAACGCCGCCCGCTCGCTTCTTCAAGCGTTTGCTGGCGTTCCCACATTGAACGCCGCTCCGCGGCTTTGGAGAGATCGGAACGAAGCGCCAAACCCAACAGCAATGACACCACGGCGGCGACGCTTGTCAGCAGGATCACCGACGTTTTAGTGAGGCCGTGTCGATGGCCAGGGCGCCGCTCGTTCTGGCAGGCGTTGCGCGTAGGACGGGTCGTCGATTTGGATTTACAAGCAGACATGGAGGAGCCTTTAGGAGTTGCTGGCTGGCTTTGGCCAGTCAAAGGGGGAAGCGAAGGGTTGCTTGCTTGCGTCGCGTTGATCCAACGGACGAGGCGTTGGTGGGTGAAGAAGTGAGAGGCACCCCAACGCCGACCCGATGTAGAACCCAAGATCCGCCCACCATTCGCTGGCGGCGACGGGCTCAACCGGTCGTCCATCCCACCAATGCATAAAAATGAAAAAGGCGGAGGCGTAGCCAAGCAGGGCGTACGGGTAGAGCATCAAGTCGCGACTCTTACGCGTCTTCGAGGGGGCGCTCGCTCGGCCTACGTGGTAGCCTACGACCGGTTGCACCAAACCGCTGAGCGTTCCGGCAGCGAAGACCAGCAACACAACGCCCTCACAGAACGGCGCTAAGCAGGACCAAGTTAGAGCGGAGGCTAGCAGTCCGCTGAGGACACCGGCTGGCAGGCAGGCGATCCATCGCAAGGCTTTCTGCGGGTGCTCATAGGAACCTCCCAAGCTCGGGTTGCCACGTCTTAAGCGGTGTTTTCGCGGCATCCTTGAGTTTCTGGTGGAGCTCGAGGAAGGCTGTCCCGTAGTGGTCGCCGTAGGAATCGAACCAACGAGAAACGCTCTGCGTCTCGGTGGGTTTCAGCGTCCAAGATTTAACGCTCCCGCGTTCGCTCTTGCTGACGACCATGGCGTCGACTGGCGCGATCAAGAGGGTCTTTCGGTACGTCGCGTTTTGCGGCTTCTCAAGCCATACGATTGGCGTGCTCCTCTCCGCGAAGGCGGGATCCAAATGGGCGATCTTCAGCTCGCCAGAGAGCCACTGGAAACGTTCTTCCCAGGTCGTGCAGAACCAGACGTCGAGCGTCGAAAAGCCGACGGAGAACTCGAATCGTTCGGCTAGGGAATCAATTAAGTCACTCGGGTGTCGCTGTGCCTGTGGGGCGGGGTCCCACGGTTTGGCGAGCTGCTTATCGTCAGCCTGCCATTCGTCGTGGACGCCGCAGTGGGATGCGTCGCGGGGACCTGGGGGAGCTTCTGTTTTCATGACATGCCCTTTGCTGTTGCTGGGGTGCCGGCCGCCGCTGCTTGGCGACAAACCGAGCCGACACTTGCTACAGGGAGGGCAGGCACTCGGGATGCGCGCAGAATCTCGAAACAATCCCGTTAAGGTCTTTTGGTGCCGGTTCGTGACCCGGCGGGTCGGGGTGGCTAAACTGCGTTTTGACCCGTGAAAGGAGCGATCCGCTTGAAGAACGACGCTGACCCCCAACCCCAGCCCGATGAAACCCCGGCGATCTCGTCCGCCGAGTGGTCGGCGTTGATGCACAAGCTGGCCCGCCAGGCGGAGCGGTCGCTCTGGTGGATGCGCAAAGGGACGGTCAGCGCCGACGACACCGCGATGAGCACGCTGCGGACCTACCTGCGGCAGACGGACAGCGGCGAGCTCCCACCTCCCAGTGATCCCGACAGCCTGTGGCCCGTGCTGGAGCAGCAGCTCACGCGGAAGATCGATAAGGCGGCGGCGACACAGCGCTACCTCAAGAACAAGAAGGCGGTGCGGTACAGCGAGATGACGCCGCAGCTCGATGGGCGTCCAGCCGAAACGGGTTTCTCCCAACAAGGGAAGAGCCCCGAGGATGTCGAGGCGTATGTCGCGCAAGCGCTGAGCCTGCTGTCGGAAGAGATTGCCGACGAGCACCTCTTGCAGATTGCGAGGCTCAAGCTGGAATGCCACACGACGGCCGAGATCGCCCAGACGATGGAACTCTCAGAGCACCAGGTCCGCCGACGGCTCGCGCAGATCCGTGGCCTGCTCGAACCAACCTGTGAGGACGATCCGTCAGGGGGGGGCGCTTGAGCGATCACCCCCATACCTACTCCGCCCTTTCTGCTGAAGAGCAGGCGGCGGTGAGTGTTTGGATCGACACGTTCGATCAGAGCTACGAGTACGAGGGCGCCGCTGCGCTGAAGAAGGCGGTCAAGGCGGCGCCCGAAGGATTGCGGTCGGTTCTCATTTCTCAGTTGCTTCCTCAGCTGATCGATCACGACCGCAAACGGCAAGGCCGCACGCCAACACTCCACGAGCTGCGTTCACGTTTTCCCGATCTGGCCGAGGTCTTAAGCGACGCCTATCCGTTGCTTGCCGCGGGCTACCGGTTGCCGGTCGAGCTGCGGGGCTATCGCGTCTTGCGGGTCGTGGGCGAAGGGGGCCAGGCCATCGTGCTGCGGGCCCAAGACGACATGCACAGCGCCGTGGCGATCAAGCTCAGCGCGTCGCCCGAGCACAACGAACTGCTGCTCCGCGAGCGGGAGCTGCTCGGTCAGTGCCAGCACCCGGGCATCCCCGACGTCATCGCCTCGGGCGTTGATGAGGACCGGGCCTACTTCGTGATGCCCTTCCTGCGGGGCATGACGCTTGCCGACAAGTACGCCACGCATCGGCCCACGGCTGAGGAAGCGGTGCGCGTCGCCACCGAGCTGTGCGGCGTGGTCGATCACTTGCACGGCCGCAGTATCCTGCACCGGGACATCAAGCCGCAGAACGTCTGGCTCGATGACTCGGGAGCGGTGAAGCTGATCGATCTGGGGATGGCGATCGACCGGTCGAGTTGGGGCTCGTCGCGAGCCCAGGTTGGCGAGTTTCATGGAACGCCTGCTTTTATGTCTCCCGAACAGGCGGCGGCTGACGGTGAGAACGACGGCGAGCTCAGTGACGTCTTCTCGATCGGGGCGGTGCTCTACTGGATGGGGACTGGGGCCACGCTGTACGAGAGTGTCGATAGGCAGAGCTTACTCTCGCACGCCGCGCAGGGCCGCTTCGACAGAGACCAGCTTTCCGCAGTTACGGCATGGCCCAAGCCGCTTACGCGGGCTTGCCTGAAGGCGATGTCGATCAAGCCCGCGGAGCGATACCGCTCTGCCGTTGAGTTGGGGGACAGGCTGGTTGCGGTGGGCGTCGTTCGCAAACCACCTGCCAGGCTGCGCGCGGCTGCGCTGCTACTCGTCTTGCTAGGCGTCGTCGCCGCTGTTGTGGTATTCGGTCCGCCTGGGCATGTCTGGCGACCGCCATCGTCCGCCTCTGCAGGTCCAGAGCTCGCCCCAACGCCATCCGGTCAAGAAGAACCTGCGGTCAAGCCGCCAGGTGAGCATCACGCAGACGGTGGCGAGCGGGCACTAGGTGGAGGCCTTCCCCCGGGGCACGATGGCATGGCCTTCAAGGCAGACCTTCCCCGGCCCCCGGAGGGAATGGAGTACGCCCCGGTAGCAGTCGGACCGTACAACCCTGACGGTCCCCCAACGATTGATCGGGCGCTGCGGAAGAAGTCGCTACTGCCCCAACCGGCCTCGCCACCAGTACTCGGGCCCAACCTCAGCCAGGAGGAGCGGGTGGGCCGTGCCAAGGCGTGGCTGGGCTCATTGTCACCCAGCAGCCCGATGGGCGATTTCGTCGGGCTCTACTTCAAGCCCACTGGATTTCAGCCGATCTGCAGCGTCGTGAAAGAGATCAACATACGGGCCGGTCATGGGGGCGAGATAAGGACCTTTTCATTCGGTGACGCGTCGGAGATGACGGTTGATCCGCTCTGGGACCCCAAGGTGAATACCCTTCGGCATGCGCTACTCAAGCCGCCGCCATACAAGTACGACTTTGCTTTTCATACAGCCTACGGACCCGCGGTTCGTAAACGGAAAGGGTATCTGCTGATCCCACCAGGTTGGCAAGGTCTGTTTGTTTCGGTGCGGCTCTTGGACGGTTGGTCTTCCAAGAGCTTCTTCGTCCCCAATGTCGATCCTTGCCTGATAAACCACCTCACTCCCTTTCCCGGTCAGAAGCAGAATGTCCCGGCCGGTTGGCTGTACCTCTACCAAGACCCCAGCCGGCCCGGGAGAGCGTCCAACCTGTTCAGCTTCGTTGACGAACCCGAGAGAGCAAGCGAAGAGCTACGCAACGTGCTGATTCGCACCTACGCCGGCTTCTACGCCGAACCGCCACCGCAGGCACAGTGGACGTTGTTGTCTACCCAGCCTGACAGTCTTGTCTTGCCAGACTCGGTAGAGCCCGGGCCTCTCTTTGTGCACTTTGTTTCCGCCGAGAAGCGGACGATCAGGCGGGTCGCTTACCAGGTGCCACGCGAGAAGTTCGAGGGGTTGGCCGCGGACGTAGTGGCAGGGTTCGAGGGGCGTCAGGAGTAGCACCAGACGATGGGCCCCTCTTGGCTAGGACAAGTCCCTGCACCAACGATTGAAGCAGCAGAGACCGCTGTAGCTCTAGCTCCCCTCGCCGGGCTTTCCTGGCAAGACCACTGAAGTACGCGGCAGGGCGACGAACCGGGTTCTGTTGGTGCCCCATCGCGCGGTCCGTGAGAATGACGCAAGCAGCCGCCCCAGCTCTCCCCATCGACGCGCAAGCCTCGGCCCAACTCTGCTGGCTGATCCGCAGCTCCGATCTTCGGCGGTTGGCCGCTTCGACCAGGTTGCTCCAGGTGAGCAGGCCCTTGGTCGCAGGCAAATGAGCCCGAAAGGCCTCGGTCGCGTAAGCGGCTACCTCGCGTGGCGTTCTCATCCCTATCGCCTGATACGCAAGCCGTGGCTGGAGTGGGGTCTGCTCGGTTTTCGAGTCGCTTTCCGTTTGAGTTTCTCGATCTAATTTATTTATTGGAGTGGTGTGTTCTTCGTGCGCGAACTTTTGGACGTGGCTGCGCGAACGTTTTCGTGGGGTAAGGGCGATAGGAGAAGAAGTCGTGGGCTGGGGAGAAAAAACATCTGTCTCGGGGGTGATTGCCTGGTAAAGTGTGTCGTGGAGTTTGGTGTGACGCTTGGCTAGCTCACGTAAACACGACAGATCAATGTGGCTCCTCAGCTCGAACGCGATCTCGCGGTATCGCTCTTCCCAATTAGTGAGCGTTTGGGAATCGATACCCTCCTCCCCCAGCTGCTCGAGCCGCTCGCGGATCTGACGCCGCGTCTCGGAGATCTCGCGTTTGGTCGCCCGCCACGTTTCGGCGTAAAGCTGCTTCTCGTGCAGCTTTGCTACAAGCTCGTCATGGAGGTAGGCTAGCGGCGTCAAGTCGATTCCGTAGGCAAAGATCAGGCGGCCCGACTTGGGATCGCGACGCCCGAACCGCTTGTGGTTGCCACTGTCGTTCCAGCAGATGGCGCCGATATCGAAAAGACGTTTCTCCAGCTTCTGGATCTGCCGTTCGCCGACGCCCAGGTCCATCGCGGTGCGGGCGAGTGACTGGAAGACGATCGGGCGGCTCCCCTCCTCCCAGTCCTTGGCCGTGGTGTACGCCAAGTAGTACTCCAGCAGCTGCAGCATCCGCGGCGTGAAGCCGGCTTGTTTGCCGACCCGCTTGGCCAGTAGTAGGAGCTGGTAACGATCGACGGTCCGGTCGAGACGACTGAAGTCGAGGTCGCGTTCGGTTAGGGGTTCCGTGAGGACGCTCGCGAGGCCCCCACTCCCTTGGTTGGTTGTGTTTGCAGTTGTTTGCATTGATGTGTTGACGTTCCCTCATCGGCCTGACGCTCGGTCGCAAACGGTCGGACGCAGCGAAACGCTGCCGAACGAAGAAATCGTTTGCATCTCGATCGAAAGAGCGCTAGGGTGAGTTATCGAAGCTCAACAAAGACGCTCTTTGTTCTCAAACCGCCGCGCCAACGGCGGTTTTTTCTTGTCATTCTGCTTCTTTCGGGTGACGCCCTCCCTTCTGAGGTTGGTTTGAGTGGCCCGCCAGAACGGCGTGGGCCGGTGAGAAAAGCGTGGCCGAGATTCGGCCTTCGCTCCAAGCACCGTAGCACGATTCTTCGTCAGTTATCCACCACTTTCTGCACGGCGGGTGCTCGCGATGCGTCACGAACGTCAAAGACGTGCGCCCACATTGGGTCGGCCTGGTTGCTTGCCCTTATCGACCGTGGAGTCCGGGGCAGTCGCTACAAGCCGCCCGCCTCGCTCGTGTTTCGCTCGGCTGCCGCTCGTGCCATCAAAGAAAACCTCTCGCACTTTTGCGTGCTCGCCGCGTGTTCGTGGTGCGGCATGAGGCATGCGACGGGCGGTGTTCGTTTCTGTGTCTACTGGTGAGAAACCCCTCCTCCGCTGCCTATCCGGTCGTGCTCTCAACCGCTCACGCCGCGTCATGACGCAGCGAGATGTCAGCGCTCCGTACGAACGCTTTGCGGCCAAGACATCGAGCTGGTGCCTACGGTGCGAGCGCCCCGCCCGTGCATTGCTTCAGCGTGCGGCATGGGCACCGAACGGACGCTGCCACCGGTCGCGCTCTCTCCGTCCGAGGCGTTGGCTTCGCTTGGTTTGTGGCCGTGCTGCACGGCGCACGATCAGGAGTGGGCGAGCGCCGCCCGGGTGTTCGTCGGGTGATTCCTCTCTGCTCGCCCGAGCCGCCCAGCGACCGCACGCCCCTGTGGATAACCTATCGCTCGGGCAAGTCATTCGTTGCTTCGCCCGCGGAGAGCGTGGTAGGGTGGTTGGTGCAGCAAGGAGGCGGCATGACCAAAACGACTTTCAATCTCACCCAGGCTGGGCGGATCATCGGCAAGAGCCGAGCGACGGTCCAGCGGGCGCTCGCGAGCGGCAAACTCTCGTACGAACTCGACGAGAACCAGAACCGGATCGTCCGGGCTGATGAGTTGATTCGCGTCTACGGCGACCAGGCGAAGTTTGACCGGGCGGAGGGTAGGGGACCCGCCACCGAGGCTCCGCCGCCCGAGGCGACCCGCTCTGAACTATCGCCGCAGTTTCTGAAGCTGCAGGATCAGCTGATCTCACAGTACCGGGGGGAGGTCGAACGGCTGGAATCGGCCCTCAAGCGGGCCCAAGAGGGACAGAACCTGATCACCAGCCTGATCGAAGACCAACGCTCGAGCGAGGCCAAGTGGCAAGCGACCTTCGAAGCCCAGGCCGAGACGATCGCCAACCGTCTCGCTTCGCAGAACAACGAGCAGCTCAAGCGTCTAGAAACCCGCCACGAAAAAGAGACCGCCCAACTCAAGAAGCTCGTGCAGGCCGAGCGGAGCAAGTCGCTTTGGCGGAAGCTGTTCGGTTGAGGAGTGGGGATGCGTGAACTGGACCGCCAATCGGAACTGGAAGCCTTCAAACGGATCAACCTGAGCCTGATCGCCGCCGAGTACGGCTACGAACTCGACCGCCGCAAATCAACCAAGCACTCCGCCCTGATGCAGAGTGGGGCCGACAAGATCATCATCGCCCAGAATGCTCAGCACTACGTTTACTGCAGCGTTTACGACCCCGCGTCGAGCGGCACCGCGATCGACTTTGCGCAACGGGTGATCGAGCCGGGTTGCTCGCTTGGCCGCGTACGGCAGCTGCTGCGGCCTTTCCTCAGTGGCGGCTACGCAGCAGAGATCCGCCAGAAGCGGGCAGGGAGCTTCGCCCCGCAGATCAAGCCGAGTGAGACCGATCTGATCGGAGTTGCCGCCCGGTACGCTTCTTTCGTTCCTATCGCCCAATCGCATCCGTACTTGTGTCAACAGCGAGGTGTACCTGCCGAGCTGCTCAGTGACGTACGCCTCCGTGGCCGCATCGCCTGTTGCCCTCGCCGGGGCAGCGCGGTGTTCCCGCACTGGGGGCAGGCCGGCGGAGGAGGGGACCGCTGTCTGGTCGGCTACGAGATTAAGGGCCCCGGCGTGAACCTGTTCAGCAAAGGGGGCCGCAAGGGGCTTTGGATGTCGGCCGGGTTGCCCGGTGACCGGGTGCTTGCCTTTGCCGAGAGCGGACTCGATGCGGTTTCTTACCTCGCCGTACGTGGGAAGGACTCTGTACGTGTTGCTTCGCTCAGTGGGCGGATGAACCCGCAGCAGCCCGAGTTGGTGCTTTCTGCGATCCGGCGGATGGAGGAGGGGGCTCGTGTCGTCGCGGCGTTCGACAACGACGAGGCGGGCGACGCTCTGACGGACGAACTGGCTCAACTGGTCGAACGATCGGGCCGAGCCGATCTAGAGTTTCTTGACGACCGCCCCGCCGAACGTGGCGCCGATTGGAACCAAGTGTTGATGCGATCTCGGGGCTGCGTGTCCACCGTCTTCAAGTTGCCAAGTCTTGGGCAGTAGGAGGAGGGGAGACCGATGACCAAGCCCTCCTCGCCCAGCCTAGAGAAGACCCTTGTGATCAAGCGATTGCTGGCCGCGAAGTTTGGGATAGCCGCCAGCGAGTTCACCAGACCGAAGAAGAAACGTCGGGCCACTCCTACGCCCAAGCGGAGGCGGCGACGACGTCCGAAGCCTCAGCAGAGACGACGGCAGCTCCGAAGGCCGCGACGCTAAGAAAACGCTTGGCAACCTCGGCTGGCTGTGGCAGTGTGCTCTGCAGATGAAAGAGAGCCAGTACGACCAACTCCAAGCCAAGAAGCACGACGCACACCCGATCGTCCGCCAGATCATCGACCGCGATTGCCACGTCGCCGAATCAGAACGTGCCGTAGTCCGGCACGTGATCGGCAAGCTCGCCGATGGGTACCAGACCTTCCGCGAGCTGCCCAAAGCCGAGCGACGCCGCTTCATCCAGGGGTGCCTGGACGTCCACCACGCGAATCGTGCCGAGTACGAGGCGGTGATGTGGCCGCGGTACGACCGACCCGACATGCCTGGGCCGTAGCCGACCCCCGGCGTCATTTTCCCTAATCTTTATTATCACTCCAAGTTCAATCAGCAGGATTATTCTTTCGGTTGAAAGAATTCCTTACTCAGATGAGGGTCGATGACTACTCTTGAATCGCCTTCAAGACCGCGTCGCGGGCGTCGGAGTAGAACTGGATGTCCACCTTCGTTGCCATGTCGTCGGACAAGTCAAACAAGTCTTTTCGGCAGGAGACCGGCATAAGCAAGGCAGACGCACCCTTCTCGACAGCGATCTCTGCTATTGAAACGGCATTGTGGACTGGCTCGATCGATCCACCCAGGTTGATCTCCCCGCAGACGATCAATCCGCCACGTACACTTCTCTTCAGCAAAGCTGTCGACATTGCGAGCAGTGCGGCGACTCCTAACTTCGAGCCAGTCTTCGCGGCGTCGAAGGCCCTCAACTGAACAGAGAACTCATGCTGCCTGGGGTCCTTGTCGCCTACAAGTTGACTCGCCCTAGCGTAGAGATTTTGCTGGGCAAACCCTATCGACTCTCTAAACGGGCCAGGGACCGGCTTGTTGAGTATCTTGACTGTTGAGCCGGGACCTTCCGTAACCTCGATACGAAAGAGCCCAGGGTTCTCGTCCATCCCACCTGGGCTGATCGACCAAACCTGCCCTGGCTCAAGAGGATCTTCCCCAATGCCTCCCTCGCTCTGCAATTCGGGCGTGGTGACGAACTTCTCGACGCCGTCTTCACCGATTACGTAACTGAAATGCGTATTCCGGAACTCGGCGGCCCCGATCCGTTTCTGCTGCTCCTTGACCCGTCGGCGGGCCTCCAGCGCCAGGCGGACGGCCCACTCGAGGTCCTCTTCGGGAACCTCCGTCTCGCCCGGGTAGAGCAGCTTCAGCAAGCCGCTGACGGTCTTGTTGACGGCGTTGGTGTCGCGACCGCTGAGGGCGCCACCGAAGTAAACGCGGCCCTGAAGAGCAGACACTCGGCTCTGCGTGCGGAGTCGACTCCAGCACTCCGACAGGAAGTCGCTAACCAAGCCGAAGTGGTCCGTCAGGACCTCCTTGCTCACCTTCGGCACGTCCCACCCGGGCAGGTAGGCGTGGAGGCGGTCCATGAACGCCGTGTCGTCTCGCATCTCCGGAGGCAGCGGGCCGAACAGATGCCCCACCCGCTGCTGGTGCTCGACGTCCACATCGAAGTTGCCGACCAGGACGATGCCGCCGTCGGCTCGGATCGTCTCCTTGCCCCGGCTGAACTCGCCGGACTCCATGTAGCCCTTCATGATGTTGACGCCGTCCTTCTGGTCGAAGGAGATGCCCGACACCTCGTCGAAGCACACGACGTCGTACTGGCACACCAATCCCCGTTGTCCCGTTCCGAGGTTGACGAACATCTGAGCGACGGTCGCTTTGCCGCCGGAGATCAAGCGGGCGTAGGGCGAAACCTGCTGGAAGAGGTGACTCTTGCCCGTCCCCCGCGGTCCCAGTTCGACCAGGTTGTAGTTCCGCTCGACAAACGGAACCATGCGGAGCAGGAACGCGTCGACCGACCGCGGCTCCATCCCAACCGACTCGATCCCGATGCTCCGCAGCAGGAACGTCTTCCACTGCTCGGTGGTGAACTGCTTCCTCGCTTCGGCGAGCGTGTCGAGCACGTCCCGCTTGGACAGCTGGATCTCCCGCAGCCCCTCGATGCCGAAAGGAGTGCCCTTGTTCTGCTTCCCTTCTTCGAAGTTGTAGTCGAGGAAGACTTCCGCGTAGAAGCCGCCCGTGAGCATCCGCTCATTGGCCTGCACCAACTCCGTGGCGATCGGGATGCCATTGAGCTGTAGGCTTGGAAGTGAAGCCACGTAACTGTCGGTCTTCGTGTCCAGTCGGGCACTGATCACATCGATGATCTTGACCGTGCCCTCTTCGCGCGCCTTCGCCTTGAATAGCTCTTCCTCTCCTGCCTTCACGGTGCGTGCAGCGAGCTGCTTCTGCACGATGGCGAGTCCTTCGTTGATCTCTTCTTCATCCGTACTCGCACAGAACCGTCCGAGCATGAACTCGACGACGTAGGTCGGCACTGGGAACTGGCGACTAAAGGTGCGAACCAAGTCTTTGCGGACGAGGTACCCCTGCAACGCCTTCGCGGCCACCTGGTCAATGCTGTCCAGTTGCATCTAGTTGTCCTCCGCCACGATCGTGGACTGCTGAGCCAAGAGGGCGCCGTCGTCGTCGAGCAGAACAACCCAAACCTCGTGCCCCTCTAAATCCTCATCTTGCATCACTACCGAACAAGCCGCTTTGCTGGTGAACTGCTTCTTTGCCGCCACCTGGGAGGTCGCCGGATTGGCGGCGTGGGTGCGGATGTCGACGGTCACCCCATCGACGGGCTCGGCGAGTTCGACTTTGCAGCGGAGCTGCTTCCACTCGACGCTGACGATCCTAACGCTCCGAAACGCGGCGCCACCCGCCACCACAAGGCTCATGGTAACGCACTCTTGCAGGCTGAGCCCGCCGTGGGCGTACTGCACCCCTTCCCGGTAGCAAGAAACGCCCTCGGCCAACGCGAAGCACTGGCTCGGGTTCCAAAACCATGGAAACAGCTGCTCGTCGGTTGACGCCCCCGGCTTCAGAGCGGCGCAGCGACCCCACTTGTTCTCTGATAGAGAGGCCGCCAGCGGAGTCTTCGGCAGACCACCCGGCATGAGCAGCCAGCCATGGTCCGTCACGATGCGGATCTGCTTCCACCCGGCTGCAAGCAGCTGCTGTGCTCGCTCGACCGCTTCGTTGAGCAGCAGGTCGATATGGCGGGCCAGCTTCCACCCTCGCTCGTGGCCTTCGTGGTCGATGTCTCCCATCTCGCACCACCCGCGACCGGAGGAATCTCCGTTCTCGGTCTTGCTGAGCTTCTGCCAGCCTTGCTCTTCGAGCAGCTTCTGCAACTGGTAGCCGCCTTGGAGCGATTTACCAGAAGCAGCGACCTCCGGCGTGAAGTCCTTGTTGGCGTCGGCGCCTTGGATGAGGCGCCTCACCGGGGTGACGGCGGGCTTCGCGGTTGAGGTGACGCTCGGCAAAGCACTCCACCCAACCGAGGCGCTCACGGTAAGGCTCTTCTCTTCGAGCTTCTCGGCCAGCCGCTTCGCTAGGTCGAGGCGAAGCCCGTCGATAAAGAGGTAGCAAACGCCCGCCTCAGAATCATCGGCGACCAAGTCGGTCGCCGACTTGCCGGGATAACCATCGGCGGACACGACCTTCTGCAGGTGATGAGCGGCCTCGGTCGCCCAAGGCAGGTACAAGGCCCTCAGCGCCGTCTCGACCGCGTTGAGGTCCGAGTCGGTCTGCACGGCCTCCAGCGAACGCAGCAGGCGGTCATCGGCACGCCAGGCGCTCGCCTGGTAGGCGGCCAGCATGTCTTCGGCGGTCCCAGCGGCGATCGAGTCACTCGTCACCTGGGCTAGCCCCGCAAGATGCTCGGTGGCGACCGCGAGGGGGGACATCCCCAAGGACGCCCAGACTTGGCTCCGCCGTTCGCCGTGGGACTTGTTGAGGGCCAGGACTTTGCTGCGGGCCTGCTCCGGAGTTAGTTCGGAGAGGCTCGTCAGCTCACCGCGCAGCGCCTCTTCCTGCCCGTCGTTCCACTGAGGCCAACCGCTCAGGTCGTCGAACAGCCCCTTCGGCTTCGGGGGCGCTGTCTTGCGGATCTGCTGCGGGATGTTGGGGTACCGACTCGGCGCTTCGGCGAAGCGTTCCCACACGCTGTCCCACGGCGGAGCTTTCTCGGCCAGTCGGCCCGCCGCCTCGAGTTCCCCGTCCCGCTCGGGCGAGAGTTTCAGCTGCGACTTGCAGATCTCGCCAAACGCCCGCCAGGCGTTCTCGTCGCACTTGTCACGGAACCCGGCTGGGTCGTCGATCCACTGCAGAACCTCGCGGATCGGGTCGCCGCTGGTGAGGAGCTTGTTGAAATAGTCCTTGTCGAGGTGCTTGCCGTCGAGCAGCTCCAGCCGCTCGTCGAGCAACCGGAACAGGGCGAGCCGCATCGCCCGTTTCGCTTCGTTGTCGGCGGCGACGTCCAGGCCGAGGCCGCCTTGCCTTGACTGCAGGAACGCGAGGATCGTCCAGTCCTTCGCGTTCATCTGCGACCAGATCACGCCCCGGTACTGCAGCTCGGCGAGCGGCTTCAGGTGGTCGGGGCAATTCTCCACGGCCCGCAGGTCCTGCCGCCGGACGCCTGGCAGGTAGAGGATGGGCTTTCGGTCGCTCGGCAGCTTGGTGTCCTCTGCCTTGTCGGCGATCACCACCCGCAGCCAGATCGCCGGGCCGGTCCGCTGCGCGGGATCGTAGTCCCCGAGCACGCACAGCTCGGGCAGCTCCTGAAGCAGCCGGGGCACAACCGGTTCCCACTGCCGGTCGCCGTCGGGCCAGAGGATGCACGCGGGCGCAACCTGCACGTTGGCGTTGTACGCCGCGGAGCTGCGGACCGACTCCATCAGTTTGTCGCTAATCGAAGCCATGCGTGTTCGTTCACTTTTTCGTTGCGACTTTCAAGGAGCGGCGGCGGGTCCGTTCTTCGTTGATTCGGTCTTTCTGCACGGTAACAAGGCCCGTGTTACCGTGCATTTCAAGCGTTACCTTTGGTTCTGGCGGCCGTTTTCTCGGCCAGGGTTAGGTGGTGGTCGTTGATGCGGTCCCCCTCTTTGCCGCCGTACTGGGGGCCGAGGTGGTGCCAGGGGGCGGACTCGACGTCTTTGCCGCGGTCCTTCTTCCAGTGGAGGTTGGGCTTGTCGCGGAGGATGCCCGCCCCCTTCTTGCCGCCCCCCTTCTTGCCGCCCCCCTTCTTGCCAACGTCGCCGACGGTCAACCAGGGGCGGATGTTGAGGCGGACCCCGTCGTTGAGGTCGGGGTCCCAGCCGAGGGGCTGCTCTTCGAGCGGCTTCCAGCGGACGAAGATGTCGTGGGGGGACTCCCCCTTGAGGATCAGTTCCAGCTTCGCCTTGAGGGCACTGGCGGCGTCGAGGCGCTCCTGGCTGCCGTCGACCTTGCCGAGCTGGTTCTGCTGCTGCGTGATCCAGTCGTTGAGGTAGGTGTAGATCAGCGTTTCGAGCAGCTTCTTGTCGAGCTTGTGGTAGTTCACCAGCGCCGAGAAGCCGTCCTTGAGGCCGTCCCAGACGTGCCAGACGAAGGGGCGGTGGTGGAACAACTTGCAGTGCTGCGTGAAGAACTTGTCGCGGAGCCACGACTGGAGCGGCTTCTCGGCGTGGTCGACCGCGGCGAGCAGCTGCCGCAGCTTCTCGCCGGACCAGGCCGCGCCGAAGGCGGCCGCGAGCATCCCCAGGAGCCGGTCGGCCGCGGGGGCTTCACCGCGGACCGCCGGGAGGCAGACGATGCCGTCTTTGTCGGCGAGCTTCGCCAGTTCCCCGCACGTGGCGACCAGCGTCCGGGCCCGCTCGCTCAGCCGCATCTCGGCGTCGAGTTCCGCCGGCCAGCGGTAGCCCAGCAGTCGCGCCACTGCCACCTGCAGGGGTTGCTCACTTGCCTCTGGCCGACCGTGGAAGAGCCACTGCGTCGGGTCGTCGCTCTCCGGCTCCGGCAGCCCTTCCGGATACTTTTCCGCCGCAACTGCCTGCCAGTGGGCAAGGTCGAAGGGGACCTTAACCATTGAGCCAGTCGCTGCGTCCAGGCGTTGAGTGATCTTTCGTAGGTTCTCGTGAAAGGTGAATGACGAGCAGCAGGACCAAACCGCCGGCAGGACATCTTCGGTTCGCGGTACAAGCGCAACGGCCATCTTATCGTGCTTACAACCCAGCCCGAATCCTGCGATTTGCGTGGTGATACGTCCAACTAAGACCGAGCGTTTTCCCCACGCAGCATTGCCCTGCACGCGAGCCCCGTCGGAGCGAACAAGTTCGCCACTTCCCTCTTCCCAGCGAATCACCATATGACAGTCGCTGAAAGGTTGATTGTCGAGCGGCGCACTTTGGAAGAGCTCCCATATCTTCCTTTCCCGCTCGTCGATCTCCCAAAATGAAAGCAGATAGCGATCTTTGTCACCCGTCGAAAGCCCTTCGGCACAGCGTGCGTATTCCTCTAGGTGGGTGCTGGAGCCAAGGGAATCTAAGGACACCACAGCATCCGGATTCTTCCGCTGCCCCGCCTGCGGCAGTTGTCGCAGCTCGGCGGCTTGGTCCGCTTGGCCCAGCTCGCCCCGCAGCAGGGCGGCCTTCTCGTCGGCGTCACGGCCGGGTGAAGCGTCGAGGCCAAGCATGGCGTGGGTGTCGGCGGGACCGGATTGCGTGAGCGTCAGCAACGCGACGTTCACGACGTGCCCACCGATCGTCTCGAAGGCGCCCGGCCCAAGCCGAGCGACGAGGTCCCACTGCTCGTCGCGTAGCAACCGCTCGCGGAGCTTCTTGTAGGTGGTGAGGAAGAGCCAGTTCTGCGGGCTGACGACCGCGACGCTACCGCCCCGGGCGAGCCAGCCGAAGCTGCGGCTGACGAGCATCGTGGCGAGGTCGGCCTTGGCGTCGGCCTCGTGCTTCTCGGCCCAGCTCTTGAGGAGGTCCGACTGCTTCCCCCGGCCCAGGTAGGGGACGTTGGTGACCACCAGCGTGTAGTCCCCGGCCAATAGCTCGACCGCCTTGACCATGCCGGCCGCCGCCACGGCCCGCTCGCGGACCTCGACGTCGGCCTGCTCCGCAGAGAGCGTCGCGGTCAGGTAGGGGCGGAGCGTCTCGTAGTCGGCGGCAATCAGGTCCTTGGGGAGCGACGTGGGGTCGATCAGCGAACCGAGCGTCGGCGCCTGCGAGAAGAGCTGGTGCAGGTTCAACAGGCCGTTCTCGATCGGCTCGCGGCCCCCCCGCGGCATCGGGACGCCCGACGCCTCGGCCAGGTGGAGCCACTCTTCTTCCGAGCACTGCGGGCCGATCCCCGAGCAGGCGATGTGCAGCTCCGGCAGTTCGCGGTAGCCGGCCAGCTTCCACGCCTCCATCGCGACGTTGAACGCGGCGATCTGGCAGCAGCGTTCGTCGATCTCTAGCCCGTGCAGGTTGTCGCGCAGCACGGCGTCGACCGCCTCGGTCGCCGACAACTCTTCCAGCTCCATCCGCATCGGAGTCAGCATCAACAACGCGGCCACCAGAAAATGCCCGCTACCACAACACGGGTCGAGCGTTTTGAGTTCGGAGAGCGATTCGGGCCAAGCGTCGAAGGTTCCGGCTGCTGGTGTCCACGGGCCAGTGTTCTCTTCGCCTTCACCTTCGTCACCCGATGACGTGCGGACAAACCGCAGGTATTCGAACGGAACGTCTGGCAACGAGGCTTTATCGCGAAGCTCTTGTTCACTCTCGGCGTTCTGCAGGTCGTCTTCAGAAAGTCGTCTCGCTGCCCACCAAGCGCCCAACGAGTTATCGAGCAGAAAGCTGACCATGTACGGTTCGGTGAACAACTGCGTCACCGCGGGTAGTTCTCTAGCCCCGATCTTCACCTCGGACTCGTTGATCGCCTTCTTTCGCTTCGTTTGCCAAAACTGGTAGACCCAGCCGAGGGAATCGGACGCCGTAAACACCTCCGGTGGTAGCTCGGAGAGCAGTTGTTCGAGCCGCTGCTGTTTCTCCGGCGGCAGATCGAGGGCAAAGGCCGGCGATTCGATCCGGAAGATCTGAGGGAGCATCTTGGTGGCGAAGCGCGCCGCCAACTCCCAGCCATTCGCCGCCCCTTCATCGGCTGCCAAGTCCTCGCAGTCTTCGAGACTGACCGCGACCGGTTCGTCTGGGTCGGGGTACATCAGCAGCTGGTTCTCGGCAAGAAACCTCGCGAAGAGCATCCGGTGCCAGTGCTCGTAGGCGATCTCCTCGACTAGCCGGTAAAGTTCCTGTTCCTCGGATTTGGAGTCCCGCTTATCTCCGAGCTGCCGGCCGTGGATGCGAAGCTTGCGGCGGAGATCGCGTTCGTCCTCCGTAAGGTGCAAATCGGGCTTGGCCCGACCAACGCCGAGCTGATTGCACGACGCCCGAGCAGCATCCTCCGCCACGTCACGGGCCTCCTTAACCGTCGCTTCGAGTATGCTGCGAAGCTGCTTGTCGAGCGGTTTTAGATGCGATTCTGTGACAGTCATGCTCCCACCTCTACTGTTGATTCCAAGCGGGCAGCCTTCTTCTCTTCCAAGGTGAGATGGTGGTCGTTGATACGGTCCCCCTCTTTGCCGTCATACTCGAGGCCCAGGTGGTACCAGGGGGCTGATTCGACGTCTTTGCCCCGGTCTTTGGTCCACTTGCAGTTCGGCTTGTCGCGAAGGACGCCTGCTCCCCTCTTGCCCACATCGCCGACGGTCAACCACGGGCGGATGTTGAGGCGGACCCCGTCGTTGATGTCCGGGTTCCAGCCGATCGGCTGCTGTTCGAGCGGTTTCCAGCGGACGAAGATGTCGTGTGGTGACTCTCCCTGGAGGATCAGTTCTAGCTTCGCCTTGAGGGCGTTGGCCGCGTCGAGCCGCTCTTGGCTACCGTCCACGTTGCCGACTTGGTTCTTCTGTGTCTTGATCCAGTCGTTCAGGTACGTGTAGATCAGCGTTTCTAATAGCTTGTTGTCGAGCTTGTGATAGTTGACCAGTACCGAGAAGCCGTCTTTCAGCCCGTCCCAGATCTGCCAGATGAAAGGGCGGTGGTGAAACAGCTTGAAGTGCTGTGCGAAGAACTTGTCGCGGAGCCACGACTCGAGCGTCTTGCCGGTGTGGTCGGCCCCCTCTAGTAAGCTGTCTCGCCAGGCGGGAAAGCTGTCGGGCAGTGACGGTTGCCAACCGCGACGCCACAAGTCCACGGTGACCCCATCATTTGAATCGGCGGCGTCTAACTTATCGCGGAAGACTTGCTCCTGGGCTCTGGCATCTTCGTACGCACGGTGGAGCAAGTTCAGCAGTCGATCTTCGGCGGGCTGCTCGGTGCCGACGGCGGGAATACAGACGATGCCGTCGTCGTCGGCGGTGTCATTTTGGGAAGAGTCGGTGAGCTGACTGCTCCGCTCGACCCAGGCGCGGGCGTCGGTGGCCAGTTCCATCTCCGCATCCAGTTCCGCGGGCCACCGATAGCCGAGCAGCCGAGCCACGGCTACTTGCAAGGCGTCGGTGCTGCTGGCCGGGTGGCCGTGGAAGAGCCATTGCGTCGGATCGTCCGAGTAGGGCTCAGGAAGTCCGTGGGGGTACTTTTCGGAAGCGACTTGCTGCCAGTGCGCAAGGTCGAACGGGATCTTACCAACGTATCCGTTGTCAACGCTCAGCTTCTGGTTGACCTTTCGCAACTCGATAGTGAAGTCAGAGGAGCTGACGTACAACCAAACTGGCAACAAAAGACCATCGGATCTCACAATAATCACTGGCGTTGAGTTTGCGAATTTCTCGCCTGTATAGATACTGGCGGGGAGACTACTCATCTGGCCAATTATTACCCCCCGACCTTTATGGGCATCTTCCCCTCTTATCGCAGCGCCATCGAATGCCACAACGTTTTCCCAATCTACGACGTTTTCTTTTCCTGCATAACATTGTGTGGATCTAGGTACGGTTTCCAATAACCTCCAACGCGAAGAAGTACTCTCGAGCTCCCAAAACTCGAACGCGAATCGTGGATTGTCACCCGTGGATGTGCCCTGGTAGCAGTACGCAGACTGTGATAGCAAAGGTAAGCCCGACTTTGGACTGAGTTGCACGATTGAGTCTTCATTCTCGAGCTGGTCAATTTGTTGTGTTAGCACGGCATTGGACTCAATGAGTGCGATGGCCTTATCGTCGACGGATGTCTGGTCTGCAACGTCGAAGTTGCAGATCGTCGAGCTTGGCCTTGCCTCCGACAAGAGCTGGCCCTCGCGGAAAACGCGATGTGATGTAACTAATAGAATTGCTTTGACGACTTCTCCACCGATCTCGCGAAATGCTCCAGGGCCAAGACGGGCAAGCAGGTTCCAAGTTTCCTCTTCCAAAACCCGTTCGCGAAAGCATGCATATGTTCGAAGGAAAAGCCAATTCTGCGGAAGAACAAGAGCAGTTGCGCCGTCGTCCTCGGTGAATTCAAGGCAACGCCGCATTGCAGTTGTAGCCAAGTCTCCTTTCGCGAGATCGTAGTTTGACGACGAGAAGTCTTGAAGTTGCGGACTCTGTTTCGCCCTCGCAAGGTATGGAACATTCGTAATCACAAAACCAAATCGCTTAGAGAGTAGAACTATCGCTTTTGCCATGCCATGCGCCACCACGGCAGACTCGTGGATTTGGGAGTTTGGCTCGGCAGCCAGTACCTCTTCCAGAACGCCTGCAAATTCTTGCCAGTTAACTCCGAGCGGAAGTCCAGATTTCTTCGGATTAAACAAACTTCCCAACAATGGCGCATCTTTGAACTCATCGTACATCCAATCGAGTGCGATCCTGAGCTGGTTGTCTCCCCCGGCGAGCTTCTTCCATTCGTCCTTGGCCACGCTGACACTTAAGCCGCAGCAAGCCACATTCAAATCGGGCAGCACACGGTAACCACTGGCATTGGGAAATCGCCAAGCTGCCAAGGCCAACGCGAAGGCCGCTAGCTCGACACAACGCTGGTCAATCTCCAGGCCGTGCAGGTTCTCACTCAGCACGCGATCCACTGCTTCGGTCGCCGACAACTCTTCCAGCTCCATCCGCATCGGAGTCAGCATCAACAACGCGGCCACCAGAAAATGCCCGCTACCACAACACGGGTCGAGCGTTTTGAGTTCGGAGAGCGATTCGGGCCAAGCGTCGAAGGTTCCGGCTGCTGGTGTCCACGGGCCAGTGTTCTCTTCGCCTTCACCTTCGTCACCCGATGACGTGCGGACAAACCGCAGGTATTCGAACGGAACGTCTGGCAACGAGGCTTTATCGCGAAGCTCTTGTTCACTCTCGGCGTTCTGCAGGTCGTCTTCAGAAAGTCGTCTCGCTGCCCACCAAGCGCCCAACGAGTTATCGAGCAGAAAGCTGACCATGTACGGTTCGGTGAACAACTGCGTCACCGCGGGTAGTTCTCTAGCCCCGATCTTCACCTCGGACTCGTTGATCGCCTTCTTTCGCTTCGTTTGCCAAAACTGGTAGACCCAGCCGAGGGAATCGGACGCCGTAAACACCTCCGGTGGTAGCTCGGAGAGCAGTTGTTCGAGCCGCTGCTGTTTCTCCGGCGGCAGATCGAGGGCAAAGGCCGGCGATTCGATCCGGAAGATCTGAGGGAGCATCTTGGTAGCAAAGCGCGCCGCCAACTCCCAACCATTCGCCGCCCCTTCATCGGCTGCCAAGTCTTCGCAGTCTTCGAGGCTGACCGCGACCGGTTCGTCCGGGTCGGGGTACATCAGCAGCTGATTCTCGGCAAGAAACCGCGCGAAGAGCATCCGGTGCCAGTGCTCGTAGGCAATCTCCTCGACTAGCCGAACAACCTCTTGAACTTCCGTCTTCGGGTCACGCTCGTCGCCAAGCTGCCGGCCGTGGATGCGGAGGCGTCGACGCAAGTCACGCTGCTCTTCACTCAAGTGAGCGTCCGGCTTGGCGCGGCCTATGCCGAGCTGCATGCAGGCGGCTGCCGCCGCCTCTTCCGCAACGTCACGCGCTGCTTCAACGGCCTTCTCAAGCTTGCTGCGAAGCTGTTTGTCCAATGGCTCTAGTTCCTGGGCGGATGGCATGCTCATTTGATAACCACCGGGCCTTTCTCAACGGCGGCGATCATCTGGGCCATCACTTCCTCGACCCACTGCTTCACATCGTCTCGCGTCTTGAGCGTCCGACGAGGCAACTCAACCGTGACGGCGTCCGGCTCAACCAACTTGGCCGTCTTCTCCCGGGCACGGGCGAAGCGGCCGGGAAGCGCTTCGATACGGTCGTCCCAACTAGCGACGGGGTAATCACGAAGGGCCCCGATGAGTTCTTCCTGCGTAGCAACCGATATCTCGGCAATGGCTTCGATGCCACAATCATGCTTGACAGCTGTCTGCTGCTCACTACTGAGCTGTTGCCACAACGCATCCGCCTCTAGCGTCTTCATTCCTTCGGAAAGTCGCTCGTTGTAGAGGGTGTGCTTGGTAGTCAATTCGCTCCTGAGCGTGCCCTCCACCGATTTGACGAGCGGCGTAATTGGGTCTGGCTCCGCTAGTAGCAGACGCTCACGCAGAATCGCGTCGGCCTGTTCGCGCGCTTCATCAGCGGCCTTTACGTGTCCCGCGTGTAGCAAGACGCTTTGCAGCTCACTCCAGATCGGCCACCGTGCGGCGATCTTCTTTCCGGTTGCCTGCCACTCGTCAATGTGGCTCTTCAGCTCCTCGCGGCTGTTGTAGACAACGAGTAATTGCTCGTTACCACTGGCCAGTCGTATCTCTTCCGCAAGCGTCTGGTCGGGGACTAAGGGCCTCGGCGCTTCACCACCGGCTAAGGCCCCCAACTCCTTGAGCTTGGTGACAAACTGCGGCATTGCCCCCAGTTCCTCGCCGGGCTTCACCGAGATGTCGACCTGCGGAAGCAGCTTGCGGATCTGAATCCGCTGCGGTGTGGTGACGGTAGTCGACTCGATCTTGAAGGTGACTTTGCCGATGGAGTTGCGTTCGAGATCACGCGGATCAACGACGGCGCCTTTCTCGTCGTGGGCTCGGATCGCCCCCGAGATCAACAGCACCTGCAGTGCCCCATCGATCGTGTCGCGATCCCAACCGTAGTCCGGTCCGCCGAAGTGCGTTCTCAGGTCCACACCTTTCTTACCGGCCGCGATGTACCCGATAACCGCTTTGCAAACCGGGTGCTTATCGGTCTCGCCCTCATAACCAACAGCTTTCAAAGCATCGGGAGCGCCGTCTTTCGCCTTCTTGTAGACTTTATCCCAGCCAACCTTGTCGCCGATGGAGAACTGCGGGTAAAGGCGAGCAAGTGAATTCTCGGCCCCCTCGTGGATCATCTCCTGCAGGTCGTTACCCGTGATCTCATTGCCCCCGCCCTGGAGCACGCGCGCTCCCTGAAAGCACTCGTCCAAAAGCTGCTTGATCTTTCCCTCGGCTACGTTCTTCGTCGTTTCCATTGCAGAGCGGGCTTCCTTGCCCT
The DNA here is from genome assembly GCF_007859815.1 of Botrimarina hoheduenensis. Lineage (GTDB taxonomy): Bacteria > Planctomycetota > Planctomycetia > Pirellulales > Lacipirellulaceae > Botrimarina > Botrimarina hoheduenensis. Next base: position 891,828 of record NZ_SJPH01000001.1, read on the forward strand.
CTGGCGAGTCGGGAAAGCCACGCTTTCCGAGCGTCGCCGCGGCCGCCTTGTAGTCGATGATGTGATGACGCAGATCATCGGCCGATCGTTTCGGGATAAAGACGAAGACCGTCGTCGCATTCGTGCCCGCTTGTCGTGCGTCCACCTGGACCGAGTTCAGATCGGTTGACCACTCGTCGCGAACCCAGATGGTGACTTGCTGATTGGCCTCGGCGGGCAGCTTGGAATCGAAACAAGGGTAGAGCGTCCGGCTAACTTTCGAATCGCCGTGCTGCAGGGTCTTCTTTGGCACCAATTCGCCGAACCGCGAGCGGATCCGGTCGTCGCGTTCTGATTCGATGCGATGAGCGGCGTTGGCGAGCTGGCTGCGTTGACTCAGGAACTCGTCCGTCCAGGCCGCACTCTCCTCGGTTTGTATGCGGTACTCCTCGCCGACCTTCATCAGCAGCTCGCAGCTGTCGAGCAGGCCTGGCAGTCGTGTGCGAAGGGCGCCGCTCCCCGCTTGAATATCCTCGACCAGGAGGTCGGCAATCGTATCGGCGGTGGCCTTGATGCCTAATTCGTCGTTACCCGACGCCAGCTTGTTCACTAAGAAAACAAGACCACAGGCGCGCGCCTTGAGCTTGTCGTCTTCACTGCCAGTAATCCAGCGGGTTGTTTCTTCGTAGACCTTTCGGGGAAGGATGCGCCCTTGCAGTAGTTTGTCTGCCGAATCGAAGTAGAGGTAGTCTGCCGGGATCGCGTGCGGGACTGCCTGTTCAAGATTTGTCTGGATGACTTTGTGGGCCATGCTCAGTTGGTTGCGCAGCTGGCTGTCGGTTCCTGTCTGATCGAGCACGCGCAACGCCTGCTCCCAGAATCGTCGTCGAATCGGGAGGATGGGGTAGTCGGCGGCGAACGTCGCCTTGTCGCTTTGGCGATGGGCAAGTCCCGTGTGCTGAAGATGCCTCGAAATTTCTCCCAAGTTTTCCTCCAGCTTGCCCTCCAAAGACGGGATCTTGTCGGGCTTCTTAGCCAGAATGACTTGACGGATCACGCTCTCGACATCGGCGTCGGATAACTCAATTCGGGTCGTAAACCGACCTTCGAGTTTCTTGAGGTTGGCCGTCCCGGTGACCGCCGTCTGCCCCGTACCCACAATCATCAACTTCCCTCCGATGCGCTTGCAGCACGCCTCGATCATCTCCTGAACCTCAATCGAGCGGTCGGAGTTGCTGCCGATGAACTGCTGGACTTCGTCGAGCACAACCAAAGTTAGCGGGAACTTGCTATCGACGTTCAGCGCGTCCTTGATCGCGTCGATCATCTCGTCGTTGCTGACGTCGATCACGTGCGGATACTTGTTGTTCAGCGTCTCAACGCACATTTGTGTCGAGCTAAAAAGGTTGGGCTTCAGCTGCACCAAGGCTTCGTGAAGCCCTTCAGCGACGTAGAAGTTGTCCAGCTCTTCTTGCCATTCGTCCCCTCGCTTCTCTACGAGCGCCCGCACCTCATCGAGGATCCCCTCTGAGCGAAGCCACCTCACGAAACGGGCGACCGAATACTGCTGTGGCAAACCTACCGATTTAAAGATGATCTGGAGCAAAGCTAGTCGAACACTTCCCGACGCACTCGCCCCGAGCGTACCGGAAGCCGCGTGAAGCCCACCTTCTCGCTTGGCCGCGTTTGTCAGCTCCTTAAGGTGGTCTCGGATCGATTCCGGCAGTTTGGCAACTTCTCTCGCCGTAGCGCCGTCAGAAAACTTGGTGTCGAGCCACAGAGCACGCAGCATCTTGACCAGGTGCGACTTGCCTGAGCCAAAGAACCCACTGACCCATACGCCTGGTTGTTCGGGCTTCGTAATGTTTCTGAGGTAAGTGTCGAGGATGTCGTTCATCCCCTTTTCGTACTGCCCATCGCAAACGAAAGTCTGCAGCTCGTACCGAAGCACCTGAAGTGCACCGGCGTCTTTTGCGTCGTCGTTGACGTTGGCGACTCCTTGATTCTCGAGCTTCCGGTCGAGCGGATCAACGAGGTAGATATCGCGATTCAGCATGGATCTGCCGCTGGTTGGTGTTGATTACTGATCGGCTGTGATGGGGATGGCGAGGTACCCCCACCCGTCGTAGGCGTCTAGCAACCGGTAATTGTTATCCTCATAGCTTCCTGGAAAGAAGACAACGAGGCGGCCGGGAACCATCGGCGCGAGGCGGTCGACGACTCCTTTTACGCGAAGGAACCCAAAAAGTGAGCCAACGCCCGAGACGGCCACCACATCTCCTTCCCCGACACCTTTATCAGTACAGAAGGACTCGAACCGGCTTGCGATGTCGTCCTCGTACTTCCCGAGTAGGGTGGCAAGGGTAGCTGGGTCTCGAAAGTAGCTCTTCGCGTACTTTTGGCTAGCCATCCAAGCTGCGAACGAGTCGGTCAAGTCGAACTTGGCCCAATCGTGCCCAGAACGGCGTGTGGCGATCTCGAACTCGTCGAGACATGCCCGCAAGCGAAGCTCGTCGTACTCGGGGTATACGCAGAAGATCACACGCTGCGCCGGCGCGACATCATCGCGCCAAGGCACATCAATGAAGCTCCCGTAGGAGTCGAGAAGCCGCTTAACTTTGCTCACGGAGAAGCTCCATTTCTTCTGCATTCAGGAGTCGAGGGAAAGTGACCTCGATGACCGACCCCACCCGCTTGAGCGTAATCAAGCCGCTCCTTGCTGCTGCTTCGGCTAGACGGGTCGCTTCGCCCGCCGAGCAATCAAGCAGCTTGACGTATTCCGATTCGAAGAGCAGTTCTCCACGCCCCCCACGAAGAAACGCCAGAAGAAGGGCGAAGCTCACTGCGGCTGGCGTCGCAATGACTGGGGAACGAATCTTCTTGACCCGTCCAACGAGATGGCCCGACTGGGTCCAGGTTCCAGCTAGATTTTGTGCCGTCGACTTGAGAGTCGCCTCGCTGAACCGCCCCGGATAGAGACCTTCGATGTAGGCTTCTAGCGTTCCGCGGTTGAATGGCTCGCCTTCCTTCATGTCTAGAATAAAAGGAGCGCTCAATCGTAACACCGCATCTCGCGCGTACGCAATTAGTAGGCACAACAGCTGCGGACTCTGATCCTCTCTCGCATAGAAGAAGGAGAACGACCGAAACAGCATCAGCGACGGGTCCAGACCGTAGAGCTTACGCAAATGCCTGAATGCAAGTTTTCGAGACTGAGCCGAAGGCTTGCCTAAAATGTTCTCTTCCTCGATAGCGAAGGCGTAGTCTTCTGCTGAGCGTTTCTCGCTGGCCAAAAGAGTTAGCTTTAGGTCATCCACCATCATGGTTCGCGCAAGATGCACCCCCCCGACTTCGAAACCGAAGCCGAGCCGCTTCATCGCGCGTTCCGAGCCAGTCAACTGGGGCATGGACCTGCCTGACTATCTTGATGAATTATCCGTCCCCGTCACTCGAGGAGAGTGTGTTTGGTTGCTATCGGGGTTTGCGTTTTGGCTTTGCCGACCTCTCCGTCGCGGTTAATAAGTTTTGAAGATCTACCCGCTTGTAGAGCCGATAGTTGTTGACCGGATGGCGATGCTCCACGAGTTGGCCGGTTTGCCCCCAGTTCCGTACGGTATTGGGCGACACACCGAGACATTCGGCTGCCTCTTTCACCGTTAGGTACTCGCTAAGCTTTGGCACGGCAGTACTCTCTGGCTGGACTGACCTGCTGGTTCGACGAGTCCAAAGGTTACCAAACGCTGCTCGTGATGCGAAGTGACCGATTCAGCGAGTCACGCTAAAAGAGATGACTGACTTACCACTAGGGCGCGTCAGGACAAGTGGGCGCTTTTGGCTTTCGATGCATCGATTCGCTTTGACGCACAGCTTTCATCTCGCTAGGTAGTCAACTGCTAGAGGGATCCGGGGAATTTACGCCAGCCATCACGCCGCGAATGAGATCCGCCGCGCGCTGCCCCTGCCCGGCCGCTTGGACGACAAGCTTCTTGTCATCCTTGAGCTTCTTCCGCCAGCCATCAATGTAGGCCGCCGACTGCTCGATCGTCGGCGGGCTGATCCCCGCTGCGGCACAAAGGAACGCTGAGCCCATCTCGGCGACCAATTCTTCCTTCGAGTAGTCGGGCGAGCCGAACGGGCTGACCTTCTCGCCAAGGTCACGGTTGAGGCGTGACTTGTGGCCCGTCGAATGAGCCAGCTCGTGGAAGAGCGTGGCGTAGTAAGATTCGCGAGTCTCGAAACGATCTGGGGCAGCGATGCGAACCGTATCGATCGACGGCAGGTACATTGCCGCCGAGCCCGTGTGCTGGACGACCGGGCCGGCCGGGTAGCTGGTGACGATCCGGTCCGCTTCTTCGATCGGCACGAACAGTTCTGTGGGTTCTTCGACTGGTTGCTGATCGGGAGCGACGACCCCTTCGCATTGCTCGGCGTTGAAGACGTTGTAGTGTCGCAGCACGGGGATCGTGATCTCCTCGCCGCTCTCTCGGTCTTTGGTGGCCGCTTGCTTCCAGAAGACGACGAGCGTGGACTTCTCGCCCTTCTTCACGTTGCCTTTCTGCCTGCTGATCTGATTAAAGGTCGCCCAGTAGTCGGACTCGTATCCATGAGCCCAGCTAGTCATCGCCAGCAAGAAGACGTTAATCCCTCGATAGTTCTTGCCAGTGGAAAAGCTCTTGGGCATGCCGTCAGCTTGGCCGGCTCGCTTGATCGGCTGCCGCCACGGAGCGACTCCCCAGTCCAGCAGTTCCAAGATGCGATCGGTCACCTCTTGATAGATGTCTCGCCTTGGCTTCTGTGTGCTCTTCTTCCTATCGCCTCGGGTCACGTCTACCTACCCGAAGGGCGGCGTCATGTTCGGTAGTGCTTGTGATGGCTCGCACAATATCGCTCCTTGCTACTCAGTTGTCTTCCTTTCTTGGTTGCCACATCTTTGTCGGTCGAGTCAAGCCGTTTCTGCGGTCGTATTGTTTCGCGATGAGCGAGGTCGTTGGTGTTGGTCCGTCGATAATTTCTCCTGATAGGGTCGTGTGGAAACGAAAGCCAACGATAAACGAGCGGCGCGGACGAGCGTCAAGGGACGCCTGCAGACGCGAAGACGCATCTTCGGCGTGCCTTCGGCAAACCCTGGACGCCGCCGCTGGGCCGCTCGCTTTTTTGGCTGGCATCGTTCAACAACCCTCGAAAGGAGGAACCTACGATGTCTCAAGACCAACAAACTACCGCGACGCAATTGCAGAGCGAACTCAATCAGTTCACCGGTGACCTAGAGCGTTACCGGCATAACCTGAACCGTCGCGTGATCTACACGCCGGGCGTGCAACACCTGGCCGAGCGAGCCGGCGCCTACTGGCTCATCGACGCGGTCGCGAGCTGGATCGGAAGCGACTCGTTCAACGAAGCTCTTCGGCTAGACGAGCGGCTCCAGTCGTTGCAATTCTGGGAGCTGGCGGTTGATGCCGAAAATCGCTCGGCGGTGCTCACCGCGGTATCCGACAAGGGCGAACCCCCCTTCATCACGCAGCGGATTCCGTTCACAGACTTCCCGCTAGATAGGGTCGAGATCTGGGCGGGCTTTGACGGCCGGAACTGGACGCTCTACCTGCCGAGCGAGCACTGATCGCCAATCTCAGGCCGAGCCGCTTTGCGAGAGGTGGTTCGGCCTCCGAGGGAGCCGGTCGCGAAGATTGATATCACCAACACGTAAGCACCTCCGAGAGGCGTTATGCTGCCATGTGAAGAGACGGGCCGGTCTCGACTCCCGCTCGCACCCTGGCACCGGGAGATGAAGAACTTGCCGTTGGCTACCCGCTCCATGACCTCCGATAAGGAACTTCTGCAATGACCTGGCACGCTCAGTCGGGAAGGCTCGTGCTCGCAGGCGGCGAGGCCAAGCTCTTCCGGGAAGCCGTTCTCTGCATGTGCGACATCATCGTCGGAGCCGTTGACGACGAGGAGTCTTTTTTTGACGGGGCCGCGGTGTTCGACCGGATGAGCCGGTCTCAGCAGTTGGCGTCGTTGGAAGTGGTCGTTCGGCAGCTCTTCCACCCGACGGCCGAGTGCCTGCCGCTGACGGCTTGGTCGGAGGCGACTCTGGCAAGCGTGCTCCGCGAGGTGAGGAGCCTGGTCCTTATGGAGGTCGAGGAGGGAGAACGCAACGAATTCCAGCAAACGGTCGTGGATGTGCTCGACGCCCACGAAGATATCGCGGGCTTTGAATCTGATAAGGACTGGAGCTACTTATTGGAGGCTTACGAGGACCGGTTCCTGTGGGACCTCGATTTCGAAGACGACGAAATCACCGACCTGTCGCCGGAGCAGTCATCGCAAGCACGCCTCTTGCTGGGCATTGGCGACGACTACTACTCATCGGCCCCGCCGGACCTGCTTGCGCAGGAGAGCTTGCAACAAGCGGCCAAACGGATTTGGGTGGTCATCGACGGCTAGAAGACGTTCCGGCTGACGACGCCCCTCACTTGCTCTACCACGGCACGGCCACCCGTGCTCTACCACGGCACGGCCACCCGCCATCTTGAATCGATCCTACAGCAGGGACTCGTCAAGGGCCGCCGCCACCACGTGCACATGTCGACCGATAAGGTGACAATGATCCAGGTCGGTATGCGACACGGCAAGCCCGTGCTGCTGTCGATCGACGCAAAGCGGATACTGGCGGACGGTTATGAGTTCTTTGCGACGGGCAACCGGGTTTGGTTGACCGATCACGTTCCTATTGAGTACCTGACCGCGTCACCTGTGTAACGCGGTCCCGGCCAACGCTGCGGACTCCGCACTGATGAAGCTGAACGAGTCGAACACGACACTCCTGTTGATTGCCGCCGTAGGCCTTCTCGCTACGGCGATGGCCATCTCTGGTCTCGCCAGTAGGTTGGAGTCCGCCTCTTTTATCACGGGCGCCCTGTGCGTTTGGCTCACGGTCAAACAGAATATCTGGAACTTCCCGATTGGCCTAATCAACGTCTCCACGTTCTGTGTCGTGTTCTATCAGTCACAGTTGTATGCCGATGCCGGTCTTCAAGTCGTCTACTTCGGGCTGGGCCTGATTGGTTGGTATCTCTGGTTGCACGGAGGAGCGAATCGCACGGCCCTGAAAGTGTCTCGGGCTACTGCCTGGGAACTCTCGCTGATTTGCGTCTTCATTGCTGCCTCAACGCTTGGGTTGTGGAAGGCGTTGGCCCAGGTCGGCGGTTCCGCCTCCTTCTGGGACGCCCTCACGACCTCTATTAGTTTGGCGTCGCAGTGGCTCCTCAACCGCAAACGGTTGGAGAGCTGGATCGGATGGATCATTGTGGACATTATCTACGTCCCGCTTTACATCTATAAGGACCTCTATTTGACAGCGATTCTCTACGGGCTCTTTCTTCTGATGGCCGTGATGGGCCTGCGAGCTTGGAGAGCCACGTGGCGACAAGACTCAGAAATCAACGGGGCTGAAGTGCTGGTAGAAGGGGCCATCTTATGACGCTCGGCTTCATTGTCGGGAAGTTTTATCCTCCCCACCGCGGCCACAAACACCTCATCGACACCGCCAGGCGACAAGTCGATCGCTTGATTGTGATGATTGCGCACCACCCGTCGCAGACCATTCCTGGAGAGTTGCGGCGAGCGTGGCTGGAAGAAATTCATCCCGACTGCGAGATTCATCTTGTGCCGGATGAGTTGGAGGACGACAGCCGCCAGTGGGCTGAATTCACCGTCGGCTATCTCGGCCGGCCGCCGGATGTGGTGTTCACGAGCGAGGACTACGGCCATGAGTATGCCCGGCTCATGGGTGCCCGACATGTGATGGTCGACCACGCGAGGGCAGCAGTGCCCGTATCGGGAACGCTCGTCCGTAGCGAGCCGCTGAAGCACCTTGGTTTCCTAGAGCCCTGCGTCCGTGCCTACTTCGTTCGTCGTGTTGTTCTGCTTGGGGCTGAATCGACGGGCAAGACGACTCTAGCTCAGCAGTTGGCGGAGCGGTTCAGCACGACCTGGGTCGCCGAGTACGGCCGTGAACACTGGGAGAGAAAGGTCGCCGGGCACTCAATGAGCGACCCCTTGCCCAGCTGGAGCCACGAGGAGTTCGTTGAGATTGCCGCGGAGCAGCAGGCCCGAGAGAACCTCTTGGCTCGCGAGGCCAATCGCGTGCTCATCTGCGATACGAATGCCTTCGCAACCGGCACGTGGCACGAGCGATACTATCAATCTCGCGACGCACGCGTGGACACCATCGGTGCCGCTGACAAGGTGGACTTGTACCTTCTCACGGCGCCAGACGTGGCGTTCGTTCAGGATGGCTTTCGCGACGGCGAGAAGTTTCGCTACTGGATGCACGAAGCGTTTAGGGCTCAGCTTGCAAGCTGCGCCACGCCGTGGCAATTGATCGCGGGGCCCTATGAAGAGCGCTTTGAGGCCGCCGAGTCTGCAGTGGCGGCCTTGCTTAAGGAGTCCGGCTAACTAGGCGTAAGTCGACAGCTAGCAGCTTCGATCGGGTTCAACTGGTTTCTCTCACGCCGCGACGCGTTCGTAGTGTTTAAGGACGCCGCCGAGTCGGCTGTGGCAGACGATCTGCACGTCGCCTTCGGGCGGATCGTGCTCGTCCTTCCAGATCCCGATCAGCGGTTTGTCCTCCTTCCTAGAATGCGGGCGTAGCTCGTTGTAGTAGCGGACGTACTCCTCAACCAAATAGTCGAGGTGCTTCAGGCCGAAGCCGATGAACCGGTTCAGACATTCGCCCTTGATCGAGCCGATCCATCGCTCGACGAAGGCGTTCTGGTTGGGAGAGCGAGGAGAAGTGGGCTCCACCGTGACATCCGCTTCTTCAAAGACCGCATCGAAGCGCCGGCTGTACTTGAAGTCCTTGTCGCGGACCAAGAAACGAACCGATAGATCGGCTTCTTCCGCTTGCTGCAGGAAGCTCTGCGCTTTAGCTACGACCCACTCGTCGTTCGGATGGAAGGTAGCGGGCGAGCAGATCACTCGTCTTGAGTTGACGTGCAAGAAAGCGAGCACGAAGGCCTGCTTGATCCCGGTCTTGGTCACCACTGGCTTTGAGAAGAAATCGACCTGCCAGAGTGTCTCGGCGTGCGTCGTGACGAACTCGTGCCAGGTCCCGGGGCCTCGCTGCGGTCCCGGGTGGATGCCCTCCTCCTTGAGGATCGTTCTTACCGTCGTTCTACCGACGCACTGGATGCGCAGCTTCTTCAGCTCTCCGACAATTCTTCCGTAGCCCCAGCCCGTTTCTTTGGCCAAGCGGACAACGATTTCTCGGATTGACTCCGGCGTTCCTTTACGCCCCATCTTCTTGGTTGGCTTCTTGCCGTTTCTTACTTCTCGCTGCCACCTCTGGTAGGTTCGGGGGCTAACGATGGTGATGACTTCGAGAACTCCTCTTCCTATGGCCCCGCCCAGCTTCAGTAGCCGCTCACGCTCATCGTTGTCGAGGAAGATGCGGTTCTTCGGGATCCGCTTGCGGAGCATCTCGTTCTCCGCTTTGAGAAACTCGACCTGTTTGCGGAGCTGGTCTTCGGTAGAACCGGCCAGCAAGAACAGTAGCGGAGAGAACCAGCTCGACATCGAGAGCGCCTTCCAGAGCGAGAAAAGCAGGGTGACAACCTTCGCGCACCCCTGCGGTTGCTCTGATTCTCTGCACTCAGAAGTGGGCCGCAAGCGACTACGGGTTTTGAATGCAAGAGTTGCAATAGTTGCTATTCGATGACAACCGTTGCTACGACTTGCAAGCGAATTCGCTCCGTAGTAGATTCGCTTTCAGCCTACTAACGAAGGGTCTTCAGCGCGCGGGGTTCGGTCTCTCATAACCTCGAGGTCGTCGCGGGAGACCGACCGATTGTCGATCCGCTCAGCATCGAGCAGGCCGCTGAGGCAAGCCTGGGTCCATACCCGCTCGCAAGCGAATTCCGTCGTGGCGATCTCGCCGACCGATCGCTCGTCGGTCCACAGCACTGCGTCCCGCTCCGCCGCCACGCAGATACTGTCCAGCGCGGGGATCCCGAGGACCGATTCGAAGAGCGATCTTCGCTCAGGCGCTAGCGCCGCTGTGGCGGTGGCGGTCACTTGGGTGCAGTGCCTCTTAACCCGGTTGAGGAGTTGCTCAAGCTGGGACGCCTCTCGTTGCCGAAGCTCCGGGTCGGCATCGCTCATCAGGAGCTGCCCATCATCGTCCACACCAATCCGGCCCCCGTCGCGTCCAACGGTGTCCTGGGCCTTGTCCAGCCAGCCTGAGACCGTGAGCAGCGTTGACTCCGCAACCACCAACTTGACTACGCCACCCAGCACGTCCCACAACGCCGCTCGGTCGATCGTCAGCAGCGTCGAAAGATCGACCACCAGCTCTCGTTCGGTCGGCAGAAGCTCTCGCGCAGCGAGGAACGTCCCGTCGTCGGGTGAGGCGCAGTGCAACTGGGCCTGGTCCCACTCGCAGATCGACAGGAAGGTGTCGTAATAGGAAAGACCGAGGCGATCGGCGAGCAGATGCACGGGGCACACCGGGATCGAGCGGTACAGCGAGAAGAGTTCTTCGCGGTGCGCCCGTTGCTGCTTGAGCACACGGATCAGCTCACCCAGGTCGAGCTGGTCCCCCTCACCCACGTGCAGCGGCTCGAGCAGGGCCGAACCGGGGAACCGATCAGCGAAGCGCGAGATCGAATCGCGAAACCGGAAGACATACTTGCTCACGATCTCTTCAACGACCTGCTTTCGTTCCGGGGGAGCGGCCGCCCCCGAGCGGGGCGCTTCGTCACCCACGGTGAGCCCGAGCAACGGCCGCACCGATTCATCGGTGGGCAGGAACTCGCCCAGCGCGGTGCGGGCGTCTTGCTCCTCGTACACGATCCACCGCTGACGCCCCGTCCGCTCCTCCTTCACCCGAATCGCGCAGTCGGCTTCGACCGATTCCCTGTCCCGCAGCTTGTCGGCGGCTTCGCACCGCAGGAAAGCCTCAAAGTAGAGCGAGTGGGCCGACGGCTGATCGAAGTTATGCCTCAGGAGCTGGTAGGCGAAGTCGAGCGCCGCGAGCTCGTCACCGATCGCCGTGAGGGGGCTTAGGACAAAGCGTGCGTCCTCGAGGCTCAGGTGATTCGGGTCAGGTCGAACCCAGGTGTCGGGGTCGATCTCATCACTACGGTCCTCTAGCACGAGGATGTAGGCGCGGATCGAACCGAAGAACCCCGGGTCCTCCTCTAATTGCTCCGTGGCCCGAACCAGGGCTAGCGCCCGGTCGTACCGGAGCAGCAGCCGGCACTCCAGCCGTTTGACGCGATCATCTTGTGATTGGGTCTCACGCAACTCGTTGCAGACCCGCATCAGCGTGTCGTGCCGCTCGATGCTGCCCGCGCAGTTGATCAGCCGTTTGCAGTCCGCGTCGAGCTGCCCCGGGCGATAGACACGCTCGAAGAGCGGCAACGCCTCCTCGTCGAACCCTAGGTTATTGAGCAATCGGGCGAGCAAACGCACCTCTTCTTCGTGGACGCCTTTCAAAGGGCTTCCGAGGGCCCCACGAGCATGACGCATCGCGCTATCCGGGTCTCCACGCTCCAAGGCGATCCAGCCCAAAGCGGCCTTGCCCGCCAGCGGGTGCGCTTCGATCAGCGCTGGAGACAAACAGGAAGCCGCTAGCGCGTAGTCCTCCAGGCGGATCGCCCAATCCACCGCGTGCAGCGCCGCTTCCATGGCGCGGATCTCTGCGGTGAGCGCCCAGCTCGCCAAGCGATGCACCGCCGCGCGCTTCTTGGCGGGGTCGTCACCGTGAAACTCCAGAAATGCGGAGGCAATCGCCTCGTCGGCAGAGCCCTCGGTCAACAGACCGATCAGCGACTCGGCGTCCGCAAACCGCTCGTGCCTCAGGAAGAACTGCACCGCATCGGGCGCGTAGAGTTCCGGTCGATTGGTTGCGTCGAGCGCTGCTCGGTAGTCCGCGGTCGCGTTGGCGACGTCGCCGGCGAAGGCGTTGACGCGCGCCCGGTTGGTCAACGCTTCGGGTACGAGCGCGAAATACTTCTCAGCTCTAGCGGCCTCTGCCGTTTCACGGTAGAGGTCCAGCGCTTGGAGGATCGAATCCTCTCGCTGTCGCCAGGGCCCCTCGGTAGCGCGACGATGGGCCAAGCGCCCTAGCAGGAACTTTACGTGCGCCGAGTCGGGCTCTAGCGAGGCGGCCTGGTCAGCGAGGTCTTGGGCTGCTTCGTCGCGGCCCGCCGACAGATGCCGCTCGGCGAGCGCGAGACCGACCTCGATTGACTCCGCGCACTTCGCGTCGATCCGCTCTTTGTACGGTGCCAGCGCGTCGTCGTCCGGCGCGGTTCGCACCAAGAGAGACCACGCACCGTCGTTGATCCCTTCTTCTTCCAGCAGCGCCCTGGTTTCTTCGAAGGCGGTGGCCCGGTCGCCGCTGAGGTCCAGCGCCAACGCCCGGTTTTGCCGGGCCTGCGGCAGCGTGCTGTTGGCTTCGTAGGCCAACAAGAACAGCCGACACGCCTCGTCGAAGTCGTTCTTTGTCAAGGCGACTTTCGCGCGGAGCCGAAGGATCGGGTACCGCTCGTCCCCCGGCAGCGATCCCCCCTCGCCTGAAGGCAGCTTGCCGAGTTCGTGAGCGGCCTCGTCGGGCTTGCGAGCCTCCAGCAGCTCTTCGATCAGGCGGTATGTCTTATCGCTGGAGGGCGCGCCCGCGGCGGCCAAGCTCTGATCCCTCAGGACGGGCCGAGAGAAACGCTGCCCGCTTTGCTCGGGGCTGATGCCCTCGAGCATCGAGATCGCTACGACGAGGTCGAGTTCTCCCAGCCGCTCAATGAAATCGTCCCAAGCGACAAACCGAACCTCGAACAGCTTCTCCTTGGGATCACGGGAGTTGAGATCCAGAACGGCCTTCTGGCACTCGGTGGAGCGGGCGGACGTCGTGGCGAAGATCAACTGGCCGACACCGATCCCACTGGTCTCGACCGCGGCCACCTCGTCGCGAATCTCTTTCGCTCGGAGCGGATTCTGATCCTCACGCTTCTTGCACTGCACGGCGAGCACCGGCTGCTGGCCCAAAAGATCGAGCAGGTCGATGCCCGATTGGGACTGGCCGGTCTTGCCGTAGCGTTCGAGTCCACCGCGCCGCTCGAAGTACCGGAAGAAATGCAGGCAGAACAGCTCGAACTGACCCGACTCGCTCGGCTTGACGTATTGATAAGGCAAAGCGCTCCTCCATCCACGATCGTCCTAGCCGTCATTCTCGCTTTTCTGCGGCGTCGAGCAACCGAGCCCACCTCGCAGGGTAAGTTCTCACGGCGGCGACTAGCCGCGGGCGTCGTAGCGCCTCCGGCGCCTCGTCCCCGCCGTCGGGCGGGCGGAGTGCGGCGACCGCGAGCGGCCGGAGCCGGTGGCCAAGGGCGTCACCACAAACCCCCGCGGGGCACTCCCACCGATCCACGGAACACGCCACCGGCGGAGGCAGCGAGGCCGGCAGTTGCCCGCGTAGTGACGAGGGTCCGAGTCCCGCGAGTGGAAGTGCCGGCCTCGCGGCCGCTGAGGCCGTGAGCGATGTCGCCCTCTTAGTGTCGTTCTTGGCTCCGCCAAGCCGGGCGATCCGACTTCCAGTCGGTCCCCGGGGGGGTCCCGCCCCCGGTCCCCCGCGGGACCAGGCTCGGCCCGACCGATCGCCCACGTAGAGAACCCCTCAAAAAAGAAAAAACCACACCCCACCGGGTGCGGTAAGCATCCAAAGAGATCAAGAAACATCCGGTCGTGCGCTAGCGCCGCACAAGCCGCTTCAACAAGCCAACCACCCACCAGCTCCCTTCTTTCGAGGAGCCCACCCGCTTGTTTCCACGAGCCCACCGCCTTGTGACGGGGAGCCCACGGGCTTGTTTCGAGGAGCCCACCCGAGGGCGGCTCCCTTGTTTCCAGGCGCCCACGCGCCGCTAAGCCGCTCCGCGGCGATCGATCTCTAGCAGCACCTCGCGGGGAGGCCGCCGCAGGTCCCGTCGGCGAGAGAGCCGCGTCCGCTGGAACTCGCTGTTGGCGTGCTCAATCGCAAGCCGGTAGAGCCGCTCTTGCTCGTTCCGGTCGAGCCCCGCCCACAAGGCGCGGAGCTTCGCCTCCTCAACGCGCCGCGCCCGCTTGGCGGCTTCGGCCGCTTCATCGTGTTGCTCGTTCGCTTGAGCCGCTTCGGCTTCCACCTGGCGGCGGCTCTCAGACCGCTGCGCGGCGCTAAGGACCTCCTCGAAGTAGGGCCGGGCGGCCCCCAGCAGCCTGCCGTCGGGGAACCGCTCCCGCATCGCGTCGGCCACGCGGGGCAGCACCCGGTGCAGCAGCTTGTCGTTGTAGGTCGCGAGCAGCTCGCGGGCGTAACCGAGCTCGGCGGCCGCCGGCCGGTGCGCCGAGCGGTCGAACCGCAGCGCGTGGTACCGGCGGACCAGCTCCGACTCGCCCGACTCGTCGTTCGCCCCCTCGAACACCGTCAGCCGGTCGAAGTCCTCGGCCTGCGTCTCGCGACCGGCACTCGCGCGCTCGGTCACCGCCCGTCCCGGCCAGAGCTTCAGCTGCAGCTGGCCATCGACACTCTTGCCCCACGCCACATCGGCCAGCACGTCGTGCTCGCGGGCGACGCGGAACGGCTCTTCGAGCTGCCGCATCGCCTGAGCCCGGTACGGGTGCGCGGTCGCCGGCAAGAACGAGACGAAGTAGGGGTAGTTGATCTGCAGGAAGGGGATGTCGCGGCGGAACTTCACCAACAGAAACTCGTACAAACGGCTCGCCAGCGGGCTGGCGTGGTTCATCCGCAGCCAGCGGTGGTAGTCGATCGGCGCGGTCATCAGGGCGTTGAGGTTCGCCAGGTACCAGTCGGCGAGCCAGACGGCGTTCTTGTCGCTCACGCCGCCCGTAGCAAGCGGGTCGTTGATGAAGACGCAGCGGTCGTAGAGGTGGTAGCCGGTCTCGCGCGTCGGCATCGCCGCGCGGCTGTCCCCACTCCGCTGCATGAACGCCGAGTCGGTGAAGACGGTGGCGCCCACGGTGTCGAACAGCGCGTCCTTGGCCCGCTGGATCGACGTCGCCCCGTGGTAGGCGACCTCCATCCGCTCGTGCAGGTTCCGCCACGAGAAGGCGACCGGGCTGGTGAGCAGGTCCCCGGCCCCGGCCGCGCGGTCCTGCAAGATATCCGTAAGCGCGTAGTGGATCTTGCGCGCCAGCGGCCCCGGGTAGTACCGGGTCGCCGACCGGCTCACCGTCAGCGAAAAATCCCGCCGCTCCCCACCGGGCAGGTACTTCGTGCCGGTCACCTGCAGGTACTTGCGCCGCGCGAGCCCCTTGGTCGATAGCGCGAAGAAGGGGAATCCGAGCAGGTTCGACTCGACCCGCAGGATGTGGCGGCCGTGCTCGCCGGCAGACAGGGTGGCGGGCGCCGATGAGGGAGACGACGCGGGGGCGTTCATAACAGAGGCGTTTCACCAGCAGGGTGCCACACCCGGCCCCCAGCGCCAAGCAATTCCTCGACAACCTGAATGACAACCAAACTTAACTTTCTTCCGGAAAATCGTCCCCCGGCAGCCTCGACACGGCTCCACCAAGCCAAGAACGCCGCGGCGAATTGTTTCATTTAATCGCTACTCATTGTCGCCGCCGACCAGCTGCCGCTTCGCTTGCAGCAGCGCCTTGAGCTGCCGCTCCTTAAAATCGCCCGGCTGCTCCTTGAGCGAGATCACCACCTCGCCGTAATCGGTCGGGTAGCGGAACCGCTTGCGGGGCCGGCCCCGCGGCGAGGGCGACGAGCTTCCTTCACCGGTCAGCTCCTTGCGGCGGATCAGCATCTCGGTCTCGCTCGCGGTGAGGTGCTGATCGACGACCAGCGACGCGAGCCCCGGCTGCTTGACCGGGGGGAGCTTCGAGATGCTGTAGAGGTGGTTCATCGTCAGCTCGCCCGGCGGCAGGTCGCGGACCATCGCCTGCACCTGGGGGTCGACCTTCTCCACCAGCGCGATGAGTTTGCTGATCTTGGGGGCCGAGAAGCCGGTCTCCTTGGCGATCCGATCCAGGGGCATCTCGAAGTAATCGCGCAGCCGCACCACAGCGTGAGCGACCTCGTACGGCTGGAAGTTCACGCGCTGCTCGTTGGCGACGATCTGGTCGAGGAAGATGTCCCGCGGGTCGGTCTCGTCCTCAAAAACCCAGCAGGGAACCTCTTGCTGGCCCAGCTGCAACGCGCTGCGGTACCGCATCTCGCCGTCGATGATGTAGTAGCCCCCGCCGTCGGGCGCAGGCCGGACCTTCAGCGGCTGCTGAAACCCTCGCGCCTCGATCGAAGCGGCCATCGCATCGATCGCCTCGGCCGGGAACCGTTGCCGTGGCTGATCGGGGTCGGCCTTCAGCTCTCGTACGTCGATCACAAAGGCGCCCCGAAGCCGGGCGCGGGCTCCGTTAGACGGCGCGATCGCGTCGCTATCGGCGTCAAACGGCAGCGGCGCGGCGCTCTGGAACGACCTCTGGGCGGCGGTTTTGGCGCTGGCGCGCGAGCCGCTCGACGCGGGAGTCGAGTTCAGCGAGGAAGGTGTTGGCGGTGTGGGCGGCATCGGAGTCGGGGTAGGAAGTAGAAACGAGCCGGCGGTCGGTGACCGCCTTCTCGAACTCGGCCAGGTCGGGGATCACGGTCCAGAAGGCGTCCCGGCCGAAAGCGCCGCGGAGGGCGGCGAGGTACTCTTGTTGGTAGCTGCGGGTCCGCTTGAAGCGGCTGACGACGTACCCCAGCAGCTGCAGCTCTGGGTTGTGACGCCGGGTGACGAGCCGCTGCGTGGCGACCACCGCCTGGGTGCCGCGGGCGCCCCAGTCGGCCGCCTCCAGCGGAACGAGCAGGTGGGAGCCGGCGCAGAGCGCCGCGTAGCTGGTGAGCGAGAGCCGGGGCGGGCAGTCGAGCACGACGTAGTCGTACCGGCTGCGCAGCTCCCCAAAAACGCCTCGCAGCGAGAGGTGCAGGTCGTGCGCCTGCCAGGCGGATTGGTCGGACAGGTCGAGCGGAGCGAGGAGCGGCGTCGCGGGGATCAGATCGATCCCGTCGTACGGCGTCGCGTGGACCAATCCCTCCGCCGACGGCTCCTGCGACGGGTCGAACAAACGCTCGACACCGGTCGGGCTGGTGTGGCCCGGCAGGAAGCTGCTGGTGAGGTTCGCCTGCTGGTCGAGATCGACCAAGAGGCAACGCTGGCCGCGCGCGTGGGCGACCGACGCCACCAGGTAAGCGACGTGGGTCTTGCCGGTGCCCCCCTTGTGATTCAGGGAGACCAGGACGGGCGCGGCGTCGGCCATCGCGACCACGATGCCACCAAGCACGCCGGTTGGCAAGTTTTTGCGAGACAATTTGGGCGGGCAACCCAACCGAGCCCCCGCAAAACAACCGCAGCCCTCGCTTCTCCCGAGGTGTTCTCGAAGCCCGCGAGGTTTTCGCTTGCGCTGGGTTCAGTCACGTGGCATGCTCCTACGCTGACCACTTGGCCAGGCGCACCGCGCGGCGCGACAGCCGCACCAACCGCTCTCTCCAAGAGGAGGCCCCCGATGGCCAAGAACTCCCCCGAAGCGACGTTCCGCCTGGGCAGCGTCTCGGCGACCGTGTTCGTTCAAGAAACGGGCAGCGGCGACGACAAGCGCTCGTTCCGCACCGTCAACCTGCAGCGGAGCTACCGCGACGGCGACCAGACCAAGTACTCCGGCAGCTTCACCGCCGCCGACCTGCCCGCCGCGATCCGGACGATGCAGCTCGCCCAGCAGCACGTCGAACGCCAGGACGTCCTGGCGGCGGAGTAGCCAACGACCGAGGCCCACGAGCGAACCGCGGCGATCCTTATCGAGGATCGCCGCTTTTTGTGATCGGCAGTCGAAAAGTGCAGCGCCCGGCGCCGGAAAAGTGCAGCGCTGGGTTGGTTGGGGGAGTTTGGATTGGGCCTCCCCGCGTGAGCCCGTAGGGTTGCTAGTCCTTGGATCGGCGCCGCCGCTGGGCGTCCTTGAGGCGGTGGCTCTCGCCGGTGAACTCGAGGATCTGACAGCGGTGGGTGAGCCGATCGAGGGCGGCGAAGCCAAGCTCTTCGGTAGCGCTCTGGTCGCCATGAGCGACGCCATCCTCCAGGCGGCCGAGGATGAGGAGTCCTGCTTCAACGGGGCGAGGGTCTTCGACCGCATGAGCCGGTCCCAGCAGCTCGCGTCGCTGGAAGTCGTCGCGAGGCATCTTTTCCACGAGACGCCCGCCTGCCTGCCGCTCACCGCCTGGTCCGAAGCGACCCTAGCGAGCGTGCTCCACGAGGCGAAACGCCTCGTGGAAGAAGAAGTCGAAGAGGGAGAGAAGAGCGAGTACCGCCAGATGGTCCTCGACACGCTCGACCACGACGAGGAGGTCGACAATTGGGACGACCCCGAGGAGTGGGAAGGTTTGCTGGGCTGCTACGAAGACCGCTTCCTCTGGGACCTCGACTACGAGGACGAAGAGGCGACCGACCTCTCGCCAGAACTCTCCCGCCAGAACCGAGCGGTGATGGGCATCGGCGAAGACTACTACGCGGCGATCCCGCCCGACCTCAGGGCGGATGAATCGCTTCAACGCAGCGCTGAGCGTCTGTTGGCAACGGTCTCCGGCCGGCGCTCGTAGCAGCGACAACGGCGGGCCTTGCTCCCGCCAACCTGCAAGCGAGTCAGCAGCTAGTCAGGCTTCGGCTGGGACGACCGAACCATCGTCGCGGCCTCGCCCATATAGTTCACGGCCTCGCCGTCGAGGAAGAAGTAGCGGGCGGTGTACTCGGTGTCCGACCGAATCGTGAGTTCGATGCCGCCGCGACCCGACGTGCCGTCGGCAAACGTCTTCGTTCCGAGCCAGCGTATCGAACCGCTGTTCTTCACGAGGTCGGAAACCGCAATGCCCCCCTTCTGGTCAAAGGTGTAGGCGACCAGCGTCTCGCCACCCGGCTTCTGCATCACGACCGACAGCATGGCGGTCGGCGTGTCGGCTTCGGGCGCATTGGCGTACTCGGCGACCAATGCCTTGCCGCCGAGATTACGCCGCCAGGTGAGCCCCGAACTTTCTGCCGCCCCCAACTTCTGCCAGTCACCGAGCATCCAACTTAGCTCGTCGAGCGATTGGATGGGCTTGTACCCCTCCGCGGCGTTTCCGGTCGCGGCCATCCAGGGCAGGCAGAGGCAAGCAACGGCAAGTTGTCGGTAGGTTTGCATCGGTAGTTTCTGGGCAAAAGGGGTAAGAGTAGGGCAAAGCAGGAATGCGGAACGCTGGCGCCCTCGAGCCGCGTCATCCCTTCGTTAGGGGCCCGCAAGCGCGACACGCGGGACGTTCCTAGCGAGCCGCCTTCTCAGACAGCGCCGGTGAAATCCGTTTCCAACGGACATTGTTGGGCGGCAGCGGGTCGTCTTTGTGAAGCCCACGGGCTTCGATGAAATCACCCTCGTTCAGGCTGTAGACATAAGAGATGGTCTCGTTGGGACCGGCCGCCATCACCGCGGGATGCGTTAGCACCCGCACCCCGTTCTGGCGGGAGACCGAGATCGAGACGGTGTGGCGGTCGAGCTCCTGGCCTGCCTGGTCGTAGAAGACAATGGTCTCGGTCGAGCCCTCGATCCGCTTCACCTGACGCCGCTGGGGCTCGGGGCCCCAGTAACGCTCGTACTCACCGGCTAGAGCCGCCAGCTCGTCACGCTCGCTGGCGAGGACCACCTCGGGATTCGTCTCGGCGATCTCGGCGGCCGGCATGTCAGACGGCTCCGACTCGCTGCCCCCTTCTCGAACCATCCGCACCAAGGGGCCGATCGGAGAGTACTCGCCCTGTTTGTCGGCGATCAGCAACTGGGCCGTGTAGACGTCTTCTGACTCTCGTTGCTGTTGCAGGCGGCCACGCCACACCTGACCGCCTCGCATCCGCCGAACCCCGTCCCAGCGGAACTCATTACCCCGCTGTAGAACCAGCGATCCGGTCATCGAGAGGTCGTTGTGGAACATGTAGTGGGTCACGGTGTTCTCCCCAGGCGTCGGCATGACGATCGCCGTTGCTACGTGAAGGGTGGCGGCGCCCCGCTGCTCGCGGAACTCTCCAACGAGCACTGTCCCCTGGAGGCCGCGTCGCCATGTAACCAGGTCTCGACCCTTGCCGTCTGGAAGGGGCGCGCTCCACTCGCCCAGCATCCATTCCAGCGATTCGAGCGACACGACGTTCTGGTATTCGGCCGGTTCGTCCGCGAAGGCACCGCCGGCGGCGAGGGCAGCAGCGATTGCCAAGAGCAGAGAGTGACGCACGGAACGCCTCCTTAGGGTTGAGTGAGCGTCGGCAAGAGCGAACTGACGGACGTCGGATAGCGGATTCGCGTCGGCTTTCTTCGGGCCGACCGACACATCGTCCGCCGGATCAGTACGCGAATCGTCGATCGTATCAGGGAGGCTAACCTGTCGGCCAATGCCTCGCCGAGGTCTTGGCCAGTCAACGACGTGCCCGGTCACTCAGGCGAACGTCCCCGACAGGAACTGCAGCAGGTGGGTGAAGAAGTCGTGGAGCCGCCAGACGAAATCGTAAGGAAGGGGCATGTTGGGTCTCCTCGAGCGGGTGTTGCGGATGTTTTCTGCCGTTGGCGGCCCGATGTGGCCTCCTACAAGTGACATCGAAGCCGCAGCCAGTAGCGGTGACATGGCGCCGAAAATAAATCCTGTCATCCGCCGGCACTTGTTTACCGCCCCGTCAACGCTCCAGGGATAACGGTTCGACGCTCTGGCGGGCGCCCGCGAGCCATTCGACGGGGTCGATGGCCTGCTTAGCGAGGGTGACCAGCACGGGCGGCGCCGACGGCGTCGGACGTCTGCAGCTCGTGCCGGCCGTGCACCCGCTTGCCGCACGCGCCGCAGCGGCCCACCTGGATGTCGAACCGCCGGACGACCGGCTTCTGCGGCAGCTCGACCTGCGTCTGCGTGACGACTTTCGTGGTCTGCAGCATCTTGCTTTCGCAGTGCGGGCAGCATTCGGGCAAAGCGGCCCGGTGCACCTCGTCCGGCTCGGAGGGCGGTTCTTCGCGGCGGCGGTGCTCGCCGTGCTCTTCGCCCGACCTGCGGCCCGGCTTCTTCTTCTCGCGGCGTTTCGCCTTGCCGAGCGGCGCGGCCGGCTCTTCCTTGCGGAACGGCGCCGCTTGGCGCTCGGCGCTTGCCCGCCCGCGTCAGCTCCTCGACCCGCTTCTCGAGTTGCTCGATCCGACGCGCGTGCTCCGCGACGATCCGTTCCTGTTCTTCTTAACTCGGCCGGTCAGGCGTCGGCTCGCGCGCGTCCATGCACCAAGGCTAGACTCCCCCTCGACAGGGCGCAATAGCGCTGGGCGGTAAACAAGTACTCATCCGACCCCAACTCGCGTCGTGGCCTGCCGGCGTGGTCGTTGGTACACTACGCCCGGACAAGAATCCTTGGGCTCACCCTGCTGATGCAAGACGGCTCGCCATCCCCGACCTGGCTCGACGCGCTCCGCAGCGGAGACGAGGCGGCTGCCGAAGCGCTCTGGAGCCGGTACTTCGAGCGGCTAGCCGCGGTGGCGCGGGTGCGCTTGCAGCGGGTTTCTCCAGAGGTCTCGGGGGACGACATCGCCCTGAGCGCCTTGAAGAGCGTCATGCTGGGGTGCGAACAGGGCCGTTTCCCAAAGCTCACGGACGAGGATTCGCTCTGGCCCCTCTTGGTGACGATCACCGCTCGCAAGGCGGTCGATGCCCGCCGCCGGCACCGGGCGACCAAACGCGACGCGGCCCTCACCGAGCGGCCGGCAGACCTCAGCGCGATGATCGGCCAAGAGCCGACCGTCGAGTTCTCGGCCCAGGTCGCCGATGAACTTGAACGGCTGGTGACGCTGTTCGACGACCCGTCACTCCGGGTAATCGCTCAGCGGAAGCTGGAAGGTTATTCGCACCAGGAGATCGCGGAGGAACTCGGTTGCGCCAAGCGGACCGTGATCCGCAAGCTAGAGCGGATCCGACGGGAGTGGAGTGACCCCGAAGTGAACAAGGCGTAAAGGAGAGACGCGCGCTATGGACCTGCCGGGTGAGCCACCGTCGCCAGACGCCGTCCCGTTGTCGGTCATCCGGCGCGTCGATGAGATTGCTGACGTGTTCGAGCAGGCCCTCCGCGGCGGAAGCCCGCCCCTCATCGACGAGTATCTCAGTCGGTCGCCGCAGGCCGGTCGCGAGCGGCTTCTCCGCGAGCTACTGACGTTGATCGCTGAGTTGGCGGACGAGTCCCCCGTTGATCCCATCCTCGCCGTGAACCCCCAACACGCCGACGCGATCCGCAAGCTGCTGCAAGACTCTAAGGCGACCATCGCCCTCCCCACCGCCCCCCCCGACGGGCCTCGAACCGCCGGCCGCGGCCTGCACGTGAGGTGCCCTCACTGCCACAACCCGATGGAACTGGTCCCCGACGCGGAGCTTGGGAGCATCCGCTGCGAGGGGTGCGGCAGCGACTTCAGCCTGGCCGGGGATTCGACGGCGACCCGGACCTCTTCCTCGGTGACGGACCTGGCGAATTTTCGGCTCGTCGAGCGGGTCGGGATTGGAGCGTTCGGTTCGGTCTGGAAAGCCCACGACAAGACGCTCGACCGCACGGTGGCGGTCAAGGTCCCGCGCAAAGGTCAGTTCGACGACGCGCACGAGAAGGCGTTTGTCCGCGAGGCCCAGAACGCGGCGCAGCTCAGCCACCCGGGCATCGTGCCGGTTTATGAGGTGGGCCGCGAGGGAGACACGCTCTACATCGTGAGTGAGTTTGTGCGTGGTTTGACGCTGGCCGATTGGCTGACGGGGCAGCGACCCACGCCGATTGAATCGGCCCGGCTCTGCGAGAAGGTGGCTCGTGCGCTGGACCACGCGCACCAGCAGGGCATCATCCACCGCGACCTCAAGCCGGGAAACATCATGATCGACGAGCGGGGCGAGCCCCGCTTGATGGATTTTGGGCTCGCCCGGCGAGACGCGGCGGAGGTGACGATGACGGTCGACGGGCAGGTGCTCGGCACTCCCGCCTACATGTCGCCCGAGCAGGCCCAAGGCCACGCCCACACGGCCGACCAGCGGAGCGACGTCTACTCTCTGGGGGTTGTCCTCTTTCAGCTGCTGACCGGCGAGCTGCCGTTCCGCGGCAACACGCGGATGCTGCTGCACCAGGTGGTCCACGAGGAGCCGCCGGCGCTGCGAAAGCTCGACTCCAGCACGCCACGCGATTTGGAAACGGTCACGCTTAAGTGCCTGGAGAAGGAGCCACGCCGCCGATACGAATCGGCCGGCGCGGTGGCGGACGATTTGCGCCGCTGGCTAGAGAACGTTCCGATCACCGCGCGCCCCGCGTCGGCGGCGACCAAGGCGTGGAAGTGGGCGCAGCGAAACGCCATCCCGGCCGTCTCGATCGCGGCGGTCGTTCTCAGTCTCGCAGTCGGGGCCACCGTCGCGACCCTCGCCGCTGTGTCGCAGCACCGCGAAGCGTTGCGGGCGCGAGCGGCGGAAGCTCAGGCCGAGGAACAACGCGATAAGACCCAGCGGCTCATCAATCTCCAAGCGGCCGAGTACGCCCTCGAGAAAGACGACTTGGCCGAAGCGATGACGCGGCTCGGCGGCGCGACGAACGACGACTCGGGTTGGGAAAACGGCGCCATCTACTCGCGGATCGTCGGCCGCGCACGGGCGTACTACCAGCCCGTGCTCAACATCCCGGCCGAGCAGCGGCCGCTCCAAGCCGTACTTTGTCTGCCGCAAGACCCGGGGGAGCTGAGCCGCAAGACGGGGTCGGTCGTGCTGGTCTACCCGGATCGCATCGACTCGCATCGAATCAGCGATGGACGGCGTGAATCAACGACCACGCTTGACGAGCCGGTCGTTGAGGCGGTGGCGTGTGCGCCGGCCAAACCCGGCCCCTTGGTGACCTTCGCGATCTTGTCCAAGAGCGGCAAGGTCACGGTGTACGACGCGGCCGAACTCAAGCCGCGGTGCGCCTCGCGCCGCGGCTGGAACGCTCGCAGCATCACTCCGGCCCGGTCGGCGCCACGGCTCTTGTTGGTCTGCCGCGACAACACGGCCGCCGTGATGGACACCGCCAGCGGCGAGGTGGTTGCGCATCACACCTTTGACGGCATTGACCGCATCGCTTCGCAAGCCCTCTCGCCGAGCGGCGCGGTGGCGATTGTCGGCTCGCTCGACGTCGCCACGCCGCCGCAGATCTGGCGGACGGGCGAAACGGACGCGCTCGCGGCCTCGGTACGCGGCCAGAAGTTCGCCTTCGTTACGGAGGAGAAGATCCTCTGCAAAGAGAGCTACGAATCAACCGGGTCTTCCGGCGCCTGGAGGACGATCTCCGCCGCGGAAGGCTGGCCTCTTGAGGAATTCGCCTTTTCAGGTGCGGCGGTCTCGCCCGAGGCGGGCCTCGAGGTCTGGCGTCTACCAGGTGTGGGAGACGGGGTTGCCGAGGCTTCGGAAGATGACGTGCTGGTCCGGGTGCTACACCGAGAAGGCGATTTGCTTCGCGGCATCGCGCCCGGACCGCTTTCTTACCGCGTCAGCAGGCAGTCTCTCTTCCCCTACTCGGCGGGCGGGGGTCCGCAGGAAGCACGCACGGCGATTCTTGGGCTCGACGCCGCGACGGGAGGACTCCTTGCTTATTCAGAGAAAAACGTTGTTCTGATGGCGCCAACGCCTCGTAGTCTCGAGGTCTCGGGCGACCGAGCCGCCACGACCCAGGCCGCGCCGACGACTGGCGTCGCCGCGGCGCCGTGCGAGTACTGGACAGCCTGCCGGGTGGGCGACTCGTTCTGGACTTATAGAAGTCAAGAGGTCCAGCGATGGGACTGGTCGGATCAGACCGCTTCGCTTCGCTTCAAGGCGTCCTACCCCGTTGGGCCGCCGAGCGACCTTGTTGGCGCCGAGAAGAGAATCGTCAGGCTGGCGGTGGACGCCGACGGAGAGAAGACGTGGTGCCTCTGGGAGGGCGCCGAGACCTTCTCTCAGAACGAGCGGAACAGCTCCCGCGACTTGATCGTCGCCGTTCACGAGGACCCGGCGGACGCGGCGGGTTGCGGCCCCGACCCGGCCGCCTGGCTGCACCAGCTCCAACCCAAGCCGTCACTGGCCGCCTCGACCTTCCGGCTCTCGCAGCATCCGCGTGGTGGATTGCGGTACGTGACCGAGTTCTTCGTCGATCCTTCCGGAAGCACGCTGCTCGTCGCGAGCGGCGGCGCGACCGCCGGCTACGACGCCAGCACCGGCGAGCTGCGGTACCAGCTCGACACGATGAACTCGTTTGGCCGCACCAACGACGGCCGGCGGGCGGCGGGCGGGAACTGGCGGGACCCCGCGCCGGTCCGCGTGTGGGATGTCGCAACAGGTGAATCGCTGCTCGTGACCGAGACGAAGCAGCGACTCCGGAAGACGGCGTTCTCTCCCGACGGACAGACCCTCTACGTCGGTTGGGAAAGCGGGCGGGTGGAAGTCTACGACCTGGGGCTAGGGACGCTCGTACGGACATTTACGTCCAAGAGCGTCCCAGCGTGCGTTCTTCCGGACGAAAACAGGTACGTCGGCTTCTCGGCCACCAGTGGCGTCATCGGCGACTTGGTGTTAGCCGACTTGTCGGACGGGGGGGGCGTCGCCACGCTGGTCGAGAAGACTCATATCCTCAACGACTGCCGCCTCAACGGTCCGGGCGACCTGCTGTCGGTCACGACGAAGAATTGGGTTCGCGTGCTCCCACGTCTCTCCAGAGAAGCAGCGATTGTGAGCCTCAAGCGGACCAATCCGAAGCTGCTTGACACCTGGCTTAAGAGCCTAGGTGCTGTCTACGAGCCGGAAACCGAGCTCTGAAGCGACGCCGCTACCGATCCCAACTTCGCAGGAGCTGGGATCGATTTGCGAGCAGGAGGTTGGCTGCTCAGCTCGGAGCTGTCGGGCAAGGCTTGGGTCGATCAGGACCAAGAACTCTGCCGGAAGAGATTTTTTCGAGAATCTGATGCCGGAGTGTCACCGCCGCCGCTGCTCGCTTCGATGACCCTAGTGCGACACGAGTTCGGTGCCCCCTTAGACGTCGGGGTCGCCTGTAGACCGAGCCTAATACAGCGGCTTCCCTATTTCTGCTTCAATAGTAGCCAACTCTCAAAGACACGATCTCCCAGGTGACGCTAATGAGCACTACCGTGAAGATGGTCTTCTTGTCGGCTGCGATACCATTAGCCCTTTTTCAAGCAGAAGCGAGAGCGGTAATTATCCATAGCTCTGATGTGACACCGCTTCAGGACTACTTAGACTACGCCCAGCTGTTTCCATCGGTAGGTTATTTGACTGGAGAACGGAGTGAGGGCGATTTCTTCGCGGGTTCTGGCGTGCTCATCGATCCGAATTGGGTGCTCACCGCAGCGCACGTGATTCTCGATGCCGACCTTACTCCACGGTTTGAATCTTACGGATTCGGATTGTCTGACGATTACTGGCTATCTCGTGGCGAGTTCAAGGCTCAAGGTGATGTATTTGTCCACCCAGATTATCGCAGGCTGTCCGGCGGATTCGATTTAGCTTTAATCCGTTTTGATACGCCATACCGCTCTGCAGAGCCTGCTGTTCGTACAGGTGCCAACCCTTCCACCGGGGACGACCTAACGTTGGTCGGCTATGGCCTTCCTGGGACTCATGCAGACGGATACATTGAAGAACTTAGAGGGAAGCGCCTTGCCGGCATTAACACTGTACGCGCGCGAAGCTTCGGGAGAGATACTCTGTGGTCTCAGTTCTACTTTCCTGGAAGCGATCTCTTCAACCCGCTTGGCGGCCAAGGTACTTACGGTGATTCAGGGGGGGGCAGCTTCATCGAACGCAACGGCAGGTTTGAGCTAGCTGCTATATCTAACTCTGTCTCTCTGACACCGGGGTCGAGCTTCCCCTCAGACGATACATTTTCGACGAAGGTATACAACCATCGGGTTTGGATCGACGCTACTCTTGCCGCCTACAGAATTCCCGAACCGGCGGGTCTTATGACCGTCTTGATAGCGATCACTTGTGCCCGTGTAGCAATACGGTATAAGGGTTTTGCTGAATAACCGCTACGAATCCCGCGTAGATTACCGTCGGACTGTCCCTGGTCTTCCCCCGATCTATGTGCCAGTCGCTCTGAGAGAATCGGGATGATTAGATGGTAGTCCGTTGGGCAGCTGGAGCGGAGGGGCCTGCGAAGCCGTAGGCTGAGCAGGGCCCGGAGC
>NZ_SJPH01000001.1:919397-992984 GCF_007859815.1 Botrimarina hoheduenensis
CTCGCTCCCGCTTAGCGATAAACGCAGCCGTTTGTGGCGTTTCTTGGGCACCTGCATCCCGTGCTCTCGCCACAGGCGTTCGACCCGCTTGTGGTTCACCTCGCGTCCCTGCCGACGCAGCGCCTCGTAAACCTGAGGGCTGCCCCAGCAAGGACGTTTCTCCGCGATGCTCCGCATCTCCGTGAGCAACTCCGCGTCGAGCGTCTGACGCTTCGACTGGTAACGCTGCGTCGCACGCGGCTGGCCCAGCACGCGACAGACCCTCCTCTGCGACGCCTTCTTGGGCCCCAAGAGGCGGCGGACCGAATCGACGGTCCGCCGCTTACACTCGGGGCTCACCAGTTTCCCTTGGCGGCTTCCTTCAAGATCTCCATGTCGAGCGCCTGATTGGCCACCAGCCGCTTCAGCCTCGCGTTCTCCTTCTCCAGCGAACGCATCTGCTTCGCCAGGTCGGGGGCCATGCCCCCGTACTTCTGACGCCAGCGGTAGTAGGTCTGCTCGGTGATCCCGAGCGTCTTGCAGATCTCGGGGACCTTCGCCCCTTTACCAAGAGCCACGTCCGCCTGACGCAGCTTCTCGATGATCTGCTCCGTCGTGTGCCTTGTCCGCTTCATCGAAAGAATCCTCCAAAAACCGGGGACCGCCCGGCACGAGATTCTCTCACTCAGAGTGGCTCTGTTTCAGGGGGGAAGACCATCTCAACCAATACGAGGTCCGAAAGCTTGTACGCGACGTCGAGCAAGACGTCACGACGCTCAAGTCGCTCTACGGCGAGACTGCGCCGCTAGCCGACGCGGACGGCAAACTCGAACGGTTGAAGGAGCTGCTTGAGAACGAGCTCCGCGGCAAGAAGGTGCTGGTCTTTAGCTCGTTCAAAGACACGGCAAGATACGTTCACCGCGTGCTTACGTCCGAAGCGTGTAGCGAATGGCACGAGCGTGCGGGCGGGCCGGTGGTTCGCAGGATCGATAGCGGCAACCACCCGGAGGAGCGCGGGCACATCCTGGGATTGTTCGCGCCCGTCGCCAGCGGCCTCGGCGATGTCGTCGGCGAACCGATCGACGTGCTGGTCAGCACCGACGTACTCTCCGAAGGGCAGAACCTTCAGGACTGCGGCGTCATCATCAACTACGACCTGACGTGGAACCCGATCCGGTTGGTGCAGCGCAACGGCCGCATCGACCGGCTTGGCACCGAGCACACAGAGATCGGCATCTATAACCTCTTCCCCGAGGCAGAGCTGGAGGACATGCTGCGGCTGATCGAGAGGCTGACCGATCGCATTTCGACGATCGATGACCTCGGCCTCTTGGACGCCAGCGTGTTGGGCGAAGTCGTTCACCCGCGGACTTTCAATACGCTACGCCGTGTCCGCGAAGAAGACGGCGCGGTCCTCGACGAAGAAGAGGCGCGGGCTGAGCTGGCGGGGCCGGAACTGCTCTTGAAGCAACTCAAGGAATCACTTAGTCGCGATGGCGGCGAAACGCCTGAGTCGCTTCCTAACGGGATCCATTCGGGACTTCGCCGGCAGAACTGTAACGGGTTGTTCTTTTATTTCCAGGCGCCACGCAGCGATGGTGAGGGCGTACGGCACTTTTGGCGGTATGTAGACGCATCGACGGGGGCCATTAGGGAGAACCGCTACGAAATCGCCCAACTGATCGCCTGCCGTCCCGATGAGCCGCGCTACATCGGCCCGCAAGAAGTCTTCAAGCTCCAACAGCAAGTCATCGAGCACATCCTCGCCGGCGATAAAGAAGCCGCCGCCAAAGCCGCGGCGCCGACGACCGTCGATCCGATCCAACAAGTGGTCGCCGAACAGCTCAAAGATTTTCTACGCAAGCAGTCGGTGGACCGCGAAACGGCGAAGGCAGCTATCCGCTTCTTGTCGCAGCCCGTGGGGAAGTCAATTCACGCGAAACTTCGGTCTTCTCTCGATACGTGGCGTGAGAGCCAAGAGGACGACGCTCTCTGTGGCGCAATCAAAGCTTTAGCGGACGAGTTTTCAAGAGAAAGCCGGTACGGTAGCAAGAGCTCCGGGCTTCACCGTGACCAGCTCACGCTGATTTGTTTTGAGTACCTCTCCAGTTGAAGAAGGAAGGAATTGGCCAGGTTCTGTGGGATGGGCCAAGGGCTGATATCCGCTGGACCTTTGGTGAGTCGGCTACGGAGTGTATATTGGAACAAGAATTAAACTTGTTTAACCAATGGCCAACGTCCGACTAGGACTGGCGACAGCAGAGCCGCGGCTGCGGACTACGGCCCACCTAGGTCCGGAACCTCATATCGCGGCCGCATCACCGCTTCGTACTCCGCCCGATTTGCCCGGTGCACAGCGAGGCATTCTTCGATGAAGCGGCGACGCTCTGGCTTGGGGAGCCCGCGGAACGTTTGATAGCCGTCGCGGAGCGTGCTGACGACGTGCCGAATGACTGCGAGATCAGACTCTGCGACGTGGCAGTCGCGATCGATGATCTGGCGGACGATCGGATGGGCGTCGCGCTTCCTGGATTGGAGTATCTCGTAGGTGTCATCGGTCATCTCCGGGACACCCTGCCACACTGTGGCGGAGATGCCAAGCCTTTCTTACGCAAGGCCCTCAGGCTACCCGCCGCTCGTAGTGTTTGAGTACGCCGGCGAGCCGCTCTTCGCAGACCAGCGCCTGCAAGTCGTCGGGCGGGTCATCCAAGTCGGACCAGACGCCGACGAGCGGCTTGTTATCCTTCCGAGAATGCGGGCGTCGCTCGTTGTAGAAGCGGACGTATTCCTCCACGAGGTAGTCGAGGTGCCGTAGGCCGAAGGCGATGAAGCGGTTGAGGCACTCCCCCTTGATCGAGCCGATCCACCTCTCGATAAAGGCGTTCTGGTTCGGCGCGCGCGTAGCGGTCGCCTGTACCGCGACGTCGGCGGCTTCGAAGACGCCGTCGAACGCCTCGCGATACTTGAAGTCCTTGTCGCGCACCAGGTGCTCGATCGGTAGCTCGGCTGCGTCAGCTTGCTGCAGCATCGCCACGGCCTGCGTCTTCATCCAGGCGTCGTCCGGATGGAACGTTGCCGGCGAACAGATTACCCGCCGGCTGCGGACATGCAGGAAGGCCAAGACGTACACTTGCTTGAGGCCGGTCGCCGTGATGACCGGTTTGGTGAAGAAATCGACCTGCCAGAGCGTCTCGGCATGGATCTTGATGAACTCGTCCCAGGTCCCCTTGCCGCGCTGCGGGCCGGGATGGATGCCCTCTTCCTTGAGGATCGTCCGGACGGTGGTGCGGCCGACGCACTGGATGCGGAGCTTTTTGAGCTCGCCGACAATCCGACCGTACCCCCAAGTGTTCTCTTTGGCGAGCCGGACCACTAGCTGACGCAGCGTCTCGGGCGTCCCCTTGCGGCCCATCTTCTTGGCCGGCTTCTCTCCCTGGCTTACCCTCCTGCGCCACCGCTGATAGGTTCGGGGGCTGACGATCGTGATCAGGTCGAGAACCCCTTTGCCGATGGCTTCTCCCAAGGTCAACAGCCGTGCCTGCTCCTCGTTGGTGAGGAAGACACGCGACTTCTCGACGCGCTTGCGGAGCATCTCGTTCTCCGCCTTGAGGAACTCGACGTGGCGACGGAGTTGCTGCTCGGTCGAGCCGGCCAAGAGGAACAATAGCGGCGAGAACCAGCTCGTCATCGGTAGGCCACCCGTGCAGGAAACGCGTCGTTTCCAGGGCGACAACCTTTCCGAACCCCTGGTGTTGCCCGATTCTCGGCGCCGATTCAGGACCCGCAAGCGCCTACGGGTGGCGGCCGCGAATTTTGCTAATACTTGCTAACAGATGACAATCGTTGCCAACGATTGCAAGAGGTTGGGCGAAGTAGTAGGCTGCGTCTGATCCTACAAAACAAGCGTTTTCAGCTGGACGCGGGTTGTGCCTCATAACCTCGAGGTCGTCGCTGAAGGACCATTGCCGCGACTTAATTCTGCTGTCGGCGACCCCGCATCAAGGGGACCACTACCGCTTCTACATGCTGATGAAGCTGCTCGACCCGGCCATGTTCTCGTCGCCAGAGTACATGCTGGAGAACCGGCACCGACTCAACTCGATCATCTTCAGGCGCACCAAAGCCGACGCCTGCCGACCCGACGGTTCGACGCTCTTCGCTCGCCGCTCGGTGCACACCGAGTCGTTCATCATGTCGGAACCGGAGAGAGAGTTCTACAACGAACTCAACGTCTACCTGACCGGGGCTGCCAGTACACCTCGGACGACTACCAGAAGACGTTAAAGACGCTCGAGATCGAGTGCTCGATGAGCCACACGGGCGACTGCTACGATAACGCCGTGATGGAGCGGTTCTTCTGGAGCCTCAAGCACGAGTGGACCAACCACCGGGCGTACGCCACGCTCGACGACGCGCGGCTCAGCGTCTTCCGCTACATTGAGGCGTTCTACAACCCACGACGCCGACACCAGACGCTCGGCTACAAGTCCCCCGATCAGTTCGAAGCCGAACACGCCCCGGCACAAGCGGCGTAATTCAAGCTGGCCCCCCCGCTGTCCGAAAGTACTGGGCTACCGCACGGGGTGTTCTTGACTTGGCTGTCCACACGGTGGCGATTTCGAGAAGATTGGCAAATCGTGCCGGGTGCCTTGCGGGCTTTTTCCCAGCCCTACCTGGTCGCAAAGCCCCACTTGCGTCCGTATACTTTGCGGACACGCCGATGGGGGGCGGACGCCCTCGTATTTGCCCTTTTGCGGAGGGCAATAAGACGAAGAGACTTGCGAATAGCAGAATGCACCTTCGTCAGTAGCTTCAGCTACGGAATCTGCGGACTAGCTCGCCGTATAAGTAGCCAACTTCAATCAGGAACCGGGCTATGTCGACCGTGTCAAAATGCGACAACTGCGGTGCTGGCGTCGGCCACGCCGACAACTACTGTCAAAACTGCAGGCATCCCGTAGGTAAGGTCGCTTGTCGGGCGTGCGGGCGGAGCAACCCCCGTGCAGGGAAGTTTTGCGGGCACTGCAGCGCCTCCATCGGAGCAGACGGATCGCAGTCCTCCGACGTCAAGGTGGATAGGCGTCGAAGTGGTGTCTGGTCGCGGAGAAAGGGGGACTTTGCCGTCCTTCTTGAAGCAGAGCATCTCGATCGAGTGTTCACTCGGGGCGTGACGGTCGAAGAAGGGACTGTCGGGCTGTTCTTCCAGCACGGCGCCTACGCCGATTGTCTTGGGCCTGGAAAGCACACGACAGAGAATCTCCCCGAGAAACTCCTGACCCATCTCAAGCTTGACCAGCCGAGCGAGGTCGTCCTTATCGATGACGGCGACTTCGAAGTTGGTATCAGGATGCCGGAGGCGAGAGCGGCTGACGACACGCTTATCGAGCCCTTCCTTGTCGCCACTGTACGCCTTCACGATCCGCTGCAACTATACACCAACTTCATCCGCGGAAGCTCCTTGATCACGGAGCTAGACCTAGCCGAGCATCTTGGACGCCAACTCTTCAACACGTTCAGCGGGTTCCTTCAGGAGCACACCTCGAAAGACCTCCGGGGCAGGGATGGGCTCTCCAGCAAACTGGAATCGGGCCTCCGAACGAGTCTTGAACGCTCGTGCAAGCGGATCGGTCTTGAGTTCGTCGCCATCGAGCATGTTGAGTTTAGCGGCGCCGTAAATGACGACATACTTGCTAAGCGAGCGGACGTTAGGCGCCGCGGCGAAGAGTTTGAAGTTGACAAGCTAGACCACCGCCTGGAAGCGGAAGTCCGAGAGTACGGCTTCGAACGCGAAACGCAGCGCCTAGCCCTCGAGCGTGAGTTTGCGAATCTCTACGGAGGAGACAAACGCGAAGAGCTGCTCCGCGAAGATTCCTTCCGCGAATTCGTCGACGATGTTGAGTTCAAAGCAGGCGTTAGAGGGCTCTTGCGACAGAGCGAACGCGATGAGCTTGAAACGCGGCACCGACAATTCCGTGAAGACAAGGAGCTCGCCCGCGAACAACTCTTATCCCTACTGGGGTTCCAGCGGAAGCGAGATCGGCTCCAAGCGGAGTTCGACTACAAAAGCGACTGGCTCGACAAGAAAACGGATCTCGACGAGCGGCAACGGGAACTGATGCGAAAACGCCTGGCCGAAGAGTTGCAGGACCGGCTTAGCACCGAAAGGGCGGAGTACGAAGCCACTCTGCAACGCGAAGACCTGCAGCACGCAGCTGCTCTCGCCAGACAGAGCGCCGACGCCAACGCCGGTTTGTCGCAGAAGATTGCCGAGGATGGGGCGGCATTGTCCCACAAGGTGGCGACCGACAAGGCCGAGCACGACACAGACAGAGCAGCGGCTGAACTGGCGCTCGACGTCCTCTCCAAAGCCAAACGGCTGAAGCAGGAGCAGAAGGACGCCGATGCGGATCGGGAGATCCGCGTATCAGACGCCGAATCGGCGCGTGAGCAACTGCGGTTGAAGGCGATCGGAGAACTGTCGCCAACCGCATTGATGGCAGCTTCGCCGGCGGAGACCGCCAAGCTGATCGCGGACACGATCCGCACCGATACGCTCGCGAAGAGCGGGCTAAACGAGTCGCAGCTCTTGGCGATCGTCGCCGAGAACAGCCCGGCGGCGGCGGCGGCGCTTAGCGATAAGTTTAGGTCGGAGGGCCGTGAAGAACTGCTCAAGCAGATAAACGCTGAGCTTAAGCAGTCAACGGAGACCCAGCTTCAATCGGCTCACTCGTATGCCGTCATGATCAAGGAACTTGCCGAGAAATCGCTAGAGACCCAACGCGACGCCACGTCGTCCGTTGCGAAGGGGGCGGCGTCGCCACCCCCTGTTGTATACCCCCCAATCGGTATGCCTCACGCAACAGCCCTCGTCTGCGGCCACTGCTCGGCCGGCGGCCAATCAGGCCGCTTCTGCCGACAGTGCGGGGGAGCCATCTAGCACCGTCCGGTGAGCAAGGTCACCATCCGGATCAGGTTGAGGCGGAACTCTTATCGGAGCTATGCGTCGTGCGTGCGGACGAACCGACAAAGCCCTGCCCCCAATGCGCGGAACCATTGGGACCTGACGAGTTGAGGCTGTGGCTGGAAGCACTCCCTACAGCGAAGTTTTGCCTTTGGTGTAGGCAGCGACTCACTCACGGGAATGACCCGCGGCCTCCCGCCTCGGAGTCCGTCGGACAGCCCCAATCGGTTCCTCGACTTCATGTGCGAACTTCAAAAGAGCTTCGCTGCGGCGATGGCGCAATTCTTGACCTACGGGTTGATGGTGCGCCACCAGGGGCCGTAGCCGTGAGGTTCGCAGTACAGGCCACGGATTCAGTGCGGCTTGCCATTCAAGCCCCTGAGATATTGGAGTTTGGCGCCGACCGCGTGGCGGAGTGGTCAACGTCCTACACACCACGGCGGAGTGGCCTTCATCAGCTTAAGTTCCTCTTGGACATTCTTAGCCTCGAAGGTGTGCTGGCATTAGAAGGCTCTTGCCAGCTGACCGTTCTCGACAGGCCAACCGCCCGCCCCTCGGTACACATTCAGAAAATAAACATCAACAACCGCATCGTCGTGGATGACGGAGATATTGGAATCCAAGAAACCACGCCGACGTCGAGCTTCGTCTACGGCGACTTTGCCGAAGTCGCACTTCGTCCGCGGAACAGAGCGTCTAGGCTAAGGATCAAAGAGCTGGCCGACGACGTTGGGTCGTCTCATTCGAACTTGGATCGTATCTCGTTGTGCTTTGACGGCGTTAGCGGGCCACGCACAGTTTGCGTTGTCGCAGGGACACAGTTGCGGCTAGGCCGTCAAAAAAGCAAAGGGGAGATTGACGCAAACGATATTGTGATTAGGCCGATGGACAGAGGCGACTGCACCCGCATAAGCAGGCAACACGCCGTCGTGACGTTCGCTGATGGTGGCGCGATATTCTCAAATACTGATAGTTGCAAGAACGGATCGGTTGTTTCTGGCGCGAAGCTCGGGCCGGCTGAAAGCACACGGTTGAGTTCGAACGCCCAAATCTCCCTGGCCGGGGCGGTTGCGATTGCGGCACGGGTGCGACCACCGGCCGCGTACTTCCGACTTTCCGACTACACCCACCTTGTCGATGGAAGGCAGAGCCGTTCCAACACAATCCTCGGACGACATCAGTCGTTGGTCCTGCGGCGCGAAGATTCGGCATCTGATGAGGAGTATGTTCTGTTTCAAAGAGTGCTGACGATAGGGCGCGGGCCCCATTCCGACATACGGATCGCCCATCGCTCCGTAGCAATCAGGCACTGCTATCTGCATTTTCTAAACGGGCAGTTTTGGATCGAACCGGTGCAGGTCTTTAGCAACACCGCCGTCAACGGTATACATCCAAGGCTAGACCAGCTGGTTGGAGTTGATGCGAATACGCATCTGACTATAGGTGAGGTAGAGGTTGAGGTGACGAGCTTGCAGCAGCCATCAGTTACTTGAGTCGCGTATTGTGCCAGCTGGATCGCGTCGCAGTTCGCTGCTGTCACGCGGATCGCTTTGGGGTGCCGCGCGCTGATAGATGCCTCCCGACCGAAGGCCCTCTTACGCTTGCATGGAAAAGGCCCCGGTGCCGCCGGGTGCGACTCGGTGGACTGCCGTAGTTGCTGCGAATAGTCATTGAGGCGGCCCGTCGGCGCCGCAAGGAGTTCCAAGCTCGCGCATGTACAGAGAGTCTGTCGGGTCGTGGCGTAGGTCTCGCCATTCTGCGTAGTCCGGGAAGTCAAAGCCTTGGCCGTCAGGTAGCCCTAGCCCTAGCCCTACCCATCCCTGGCCGTCCATGATCCTGTAACGTGATACTATGGCCGCGCCCAACCGAGCCTTGCATGCGTCGTACTCGGCTTTAGTTCGAGGACGGAAAGGGCACCGGGTAGGCGAGGGAGCGTCTCCGTCGTAGTAACGCTTGTACAAGTCGGACCTGCGATAGCATTCAGCAAAGCCAATTAGAAGCATGGCCCACTTATTCCAGCCGTGCTGGGTGTGCCCAAGAGGAAATCGGCCGCGAAGATACTTCGTGAAATCTCCTCTCACATGCTGGCTGCTGTCAGTGTACGCGGTGCACTTTGCGAATAGCGCGTGCTCGTTTGCCAGGAACGCCAAGAGGTCGCGGCAGATACGGTCTCGCTCGAAGGCCTCTTCTATGAGTACTCGCATTTCCGCGATTGGAGGATAGAGCTGACCAAGGTCGGTCACTCGAGCTAGGGCGGATCGAGCTGTCTCGTAAGAGCCTGCCTTCAACGCTGAGCGCGCTCTTAAGAGCGGTAGCCTTGCCGCCGCTTCAGTTAAAGATTGCACAACTCGCCGCGCCAGCAGTGCTTCATGGGCCTCGGGCCGCGCGTCCAGATACGACTCAACTGCACTGTGAAGCGACGCTATCTGTGCAGTGACCGTGTCTAGCGATATTGATCCGATTGGCAGCCTTGCCAGACAGGTCATCGCCGCTTCGCGGCTCTCTGGAAACGCGTAGTAGCAGCCGAGCTGGTCGGCAAGGCAGATCCAGTGCACGATTGCATCGCTGTCTACGCCAGCTGTTGGCATCTTCGCCAGCAGTTGCAGAAGGGATGCGACACCCCATCCGTCTTCTTGCTTAGCGGCTCGAGTGTACAGCACTAGGGCTCGAGTAAGGTCGCGCTCAACACCCCGGCCTTCCTCGTACAGCGTGCCCAGCATTTGCTCGGCTGCAGAATCTCCTCGAGCAACGGCAAGGCGGAGCCACTCAATTGCTCCTGATGGATCGACCTTTGTGCCATCCCCACGTAGCAGGCGGTTTGCGACTCGCGTCATCGCGAGGGTGTCACCCGACTCGGCCGCGGCTATGTCGCTCTGCAGCTCGACACGAAGCTTCAATCGAGCAACGCTACCGTCGTTCGGGTTGAGCTTCAGATACTCGTCGACGGTGGCGAGAGGCACCGCCTCGATCCCGTCCTTGAGCTTGACCTTGATCTCTTCCCCCAGTGCGTCCCGCCGCGTCAGCTTGTCGCCGGCGTCACTGAGCAGCGTTGCGGCGCGGTCGGTACGAAGGGGGAGCGGAATAGCCTCCAGCAGCTTGACCGCCTTGGCGAAGTGGTGCTTGGCGACCGCGGCATCTGCTTCGTCACAGATCGAGTCGTGGTGCGTTCGGAGCGTCGCCAACTCTTGCTCAAGCTCGCGACGAAGCTCTTCACAGCGTTGTCGTCGACTCCGTAAGCGAGGGTGGTCCGGTTCGGTTTGCGGCTCCAGCAACTGGATCGCTTCCACGTAGTGGTGCGTGCCGCGCAGCGACTCCGCCTCGGTCCGTAAGCCGTCGAGGAAGCCGGCTCTTTCCTCGACCAAAGTCAGGAGGTCTGCGCCACACCAGCCGCAATACTTCTCCCAGCAGCAGTTGTCTTGCATGCAGCTGAGGCAGCGCTCGACGAGGTGCACGCCGCAAGAGCTGCAGTGGCGACGTTCGGTTGGGTTTACGTGGCCGCAGCTTCGGCAGGTGCCAGCATCGAGCCGCCCGCTGGCGATCGGTGTTCCAGATTGCAGTGCATCCGCTAGTTCGCGCGCCGACCCCGTTCGCTGTTCAGGGTCGTCTTCTAGCGCCCGCTCCAGCGCTTCCCGATACAACCGGGCGACGCGCTTTAAGTTGATCGTGCGCGGGGTCTTTCCCGTGAGCAGGAAGTAGGCGGTGGCGGCGATGCTGTAGACGTCGCTGCGGGCGTCCGCCTTGGACGCATCGCGACGCTGTTCGGGAGCGACGTAGTCGGGGGTCCCCAGCCCGATCCCCTCCCTCGTGTGCGCGACCTCGGATCCCTCGATCCGCACCAGCCCGAAATCGGCGAGCTTCGGCTCACCGCCGGCCGTGAGCAGGACGTTCGCCGGCTTGATGTCTCGGTGGATGACGCCGTTGTCGTGTGCGTGCTGCGCCGCCAAGCAGAGCTTCTCGATCAGCGTTAGGGCTTCTCGTTCCTCGAACGGCCCCGCATCGGCCAGTGATCCCCCTTCGACATACTCCAACGCCAGCAGCGGTCCCTGCGCGTCTCGGCCGTACTCGTACATCGTCAGGATGTGTTGGTGGCCTCCCAGCTTCGCGAGCGCTTTGGCCTCGGACTCGAACCGTGCGAGCGCTCGCCGGCTCTCCCGCTGCACCCGTTTAAGCGCAACCAAGCGACCGGTGCTCCGATCCCGCGCCTTGTACACCACCCCCATCCCGCCGCGGCCAAGCTCTTCGAGTACCTCGTACCTCGCCGGCGTGTCGATCCGCGGCAGGCCGGCAAGCCACTCACGGTCTACCGGTCCCGCCTCGCTGTCCGACAGCGACGAGTCGTCCCCCCTTGTTTCCGTCGCCTTGTCTCCGAGGCTCCTGTCGTAGGGGACGCCCGCCGGCTCGGAGGGAACGAGCGACTCCCCAACCGCCGTCTCCGCGTCGCCCACCAATGAGTCCGGTCCGCACCGCGGGCAATCCCCACCGCTGTGCTCTTGCTGGCAGGATGCGCAGATCATTGAGGCGATATCCGAAATACAGACCCAGGCCTATTTGCGGAAAGAATTCGACGCGGGAAGGGGTATCTTGGCACGTCCCGTTCAACAAGGTTGTCACTTGATGAACCTCCGACGATTGAAGTCTGATTCGGCGGTTGAGCCGCGTTCTCGACGTTGGTGATTGTCACGAATCACGCGGGCTTTGTCAGCAGCGCGAGACAGAGAATCGCGAAGAGCGCGGAATTGAGCCGAGGCACCGTTGCGTAACTTTTTAGGCCGCCGTTCGTTCGTAGTGCTTGAGCACGCCGCCGAGCCACTCGCGGCATACGAGCTCTTCGCCGCTGTTCGGCGGATCATCGACCTCCGGCCAGACGCCGAGCAGAGGCTTGTTCTTCTTCCGCTGATGCGGACGCGCTTGGTGATAATAATCTAGGTAGGAAGTAACAACGTGATCGAGATGCCCCAAGCCGAAGATGATGAACCGGATGAGGCACTCGCCACGGATCGAGCCGATCCAGCGTTCGATGAAGGCAATCTGATTCGGCGCACGTGGTGCGGTCGGCTCAACGGAGACGCCCGCGTCTGAGAAAGCCTGATCGAAGCGTTTCGAGTACTTCAAGTCGAGGTCTCGGATTAGGTAGCGAACCGGCAACTCCCTCCCACGCGCCTGCTCCAGCATAGACTCCGCTTGAGCCGTAACCCACGTATCATCGGCCTTGAGCGTCGCGGGCGAGCAGATCATCCGCCGCGAGTTGACGTGCAAGAACGCCAGCACGTAAGCCTGCCGCAACCCGGTGCTGGTCATGACCATCTTGCTAAAGAAATCGCACTGCCACAGGGTCTCGGCGTGGATCTTGATGAACTCGTCCCATGTCCCTGGGCCGCGCTTGGGGCCTGGATGGATCCCTTCTTCCTTGAGGATGGTCCTCACCGTCGTACGGCCGACGCAGTGGATCCGCAGCTTCCGAAGCTCGCCCACAATCCGACCGTATCCCCACTGGTTCTGCTTGGCGAGACGAACGACGATCTGGCGGATCGTCTCCGACGTTCCCTTCCGGCCCATCTTCTTGGTGGGAGGTTTTCCCTGGCTTCTCCGCTCAAGCCAGCGGCGGTACGTTCGGGGATGCACGATCGACACCAGCTTCAGCGCGTCCGAGCCGATGCCGTCACCCAGCTCTAGCAACCGCTGCCGCTCATCATCGGTGAGGAAGATCCGACTCAGGGGCACGCGAGCCCGGGTCAGCTCCAGCTCGGCCTTCAGGAAGAGGATCTGCTGGCGAAGCTGCTCGTCGTTTGACCGGGCGAAGAGGAAGAAGAGCGGCGAGAACCAGAGCGGCATCGAGGCAGCCTCCTTGCAAGAAGAGCGGCAGATCCGGGGTGACAACCTTTCTGCACCCCTGGGGTTGGCCCGATTCTCACTCGTTCGGCCTGAGGTGCAAGCATCTAATCGCGTCACCGGGCAGGCCACTCATCTCGGCCGCGCTTGCTACCCCGCGCCGTTACCTCTTTTGCATTCGCACTTCTGCGTGTGTTTGCGTGGACTTGCGACGATTTGCCTACGTTTGCAAACGCTTTAAGGCGGTAGTACGATTCCGTAAGTCCTGTCCTAGTAAGGCAGTTGCGACTTGGGAAAAGAGGCTCTCATAACCTCGAGGTCGTCGCTCGTTGGCGTAGCGGCCGGTGAACTCGATCGCACCGCAGTCGATGAGCGCCTCGTACACCCCTTCGTTATCCCGGTAGGTTTTGACAGCGAACTCGCCGTCGGCGAGGGGCTCATCGACCTAGCCCTCGTCCAGCTGGAGGAGCAGGGCGTGGTCGAGCGTGACGAGCTTGATTCCAAACTCGCCGACGGAGAAGCCGACTTAGTGATCCGGTGGGCGGAGGGGGGAGAGCACGCCAGTGTGAGCGACCTGCGATTCAGAGATATGGAGTGACCGCCGGTTGGGTCCGCGCGCCACGCCAATCCGGCTTGCTGGTTTGGCCGCTTGTTCTGTTTGCTGCGGACCCCTGACCGCCTCTCCCGCGCCCGGCGGCCTCCCCGCCGTCATCCGGCGGGTCCTCGCTTTGAAGTCTTCACCATGTTTGCGTTGCTAACCCTGTGATGAGATCGTCCGCTACGCGGCCGCCGAAGCGAATGGCTTCGGTCCTTGGAGACCCCGAGACGGCTCGGCTCACGACCTGCGCATCGCGTCGAGGGTCGCGCCGAACCGGCTTCGGCAGACGACTTGACCAACCGGGTACAATCGCCGCGGACATCCCGATCCCGATGGAGCGTCGATCCATGGACGAAGCAGGCGATTCCCCGCTGGCGGAGTTGATCGCGCGGCTGGGGGAGTTGGCGGCCAAGGACGCCGTGTGGCGCGACCTGCTGGGCCGGGTCGGGGCGGAGCTGATGGCGATCGCCGCGGAGGCGCCGGTGGCCCCGCCGAAAGAAGCCGAACGGTCCGCCCCGTCCCCAGCACACCGCGGCGACGTCGTGCCGGCCGAGCAGGCGGTCCGGATGCTCACCATCGGTGGGCCGGTCGAAACGGCCGAAGCGCTAGGGACCGTCGAGGCGCCGCCGGCGCCAGCGCCCCGTTTCGACCTGGGGCTCTTCGAGCGTCGCTGCCGCCTTAAGGCCGAAGCGTGTGACTGGGCCGAGCGTCGGCGGCGGCTGATCGACGAGGGCGCCGACTTCCGCAGCGAGGTGCAGCCGCGTGACAGCGAGCTGCTGGAATCGGCGGTGGCCTTGCCCGACTGCTTCCTCTGGATGGCCTCACCCGACGCCCCTGCGGCAAGCCCGGGCGCCTACGAGCTGCTCGCCCGCAACTTCGAGACGCTCGCCGACGTGCTGCAGCACGCCCGCGAGGCCGAAGAGCAGTCCGACGCCCACCCGGCGTCGTTCGAGCGGGCCGTTGATTTGCTCGCCGAGGCGCAGTCCGCGGTGCGTGCGGCGGTGGCCGCGACGGCGCGCGACCGCGACGACTACGACCAGAAGGGGGTCCACCTCTGGCTAAGGGAAACAACCAGCAGCCGCCAACTGTTTGTCGCCCGCCACATGCGGATCGACGACCCGGCGTCGCCGGAGGCTTGGTCCGACCTGGCTAGTCGCGTCGAGGCGGCAACGGCCGAGGCGGACCAGCAGCGCCGCGCCGCCTCGCAGCGCCGCAAGCTGCTCGGCAAGGTCCGCCACAAGGCGTCGCTGATCCAGTCGGGCGAGGACCTCGACGCCTCCTGGCGGGTGCTGGTCGACTCGGTCGAGACGCTCCTGGCGGGCGGCCTGGCCCCGAGCGACCGCCAGCTCCGCGAGTCGCTGACCGGCGTGCTCGAAGAAGCCCCCGACTGGGCGACCGAATCGGAGGCGGTCCGGCTCGTCGCGCGGGAGATCGACCGCCAGCTCGCGGCGCGACCCGAACCGCGTGAGGCGTCTCGGCCGGAGTACAACGAAGCGGTCGAACAGCTCCGGTCGATGCTCGGCGGCAAGGCGGTGGTGATGATCGGGGGCGACCGCCGTCCCGACGCCGAGGCGAGGCTCCGAGAGGCGTTGGGGCTGGGGCGGCTCGACTGGCTGGCGACGCGGCCGCACGAGTCGGTCCAGCGGTTCGAGCCCTACGTCGCGCGCCCGGACGTGGCGGTCGTGGTGCAGATGATCCTCTACTCGAGCCATGCCTTCGGCGACATCGACGAGCTCTGCCGCCGGCTCGGCAAGCCGTTTGTCCGCCTGACCGGCGGCTACAACCCGAACCAGTTCGCCACGCGTGTGCTGGCCCAGTGCAGCGAACGGCTCGCCACGGCCACGGCCAGTTGATGCTAGCCGCATACCGAAGCCGGCTTCGCTTCTCCCCGGGGGGTTTCGCCCCGGGCGAGGCGTCCTCGGTGACGGTTCCCTTCGTCTCGGTTCCCTTCGTCTCGGGTCCCTTCGTCTCGGGTCCCTTCAGCCGTTACACGACAAAGCGGCGCTTGCACGGGGTAGCCGCAACCGTTCTGATGGGGTGTGCAGTTGTACCCTGTCGCGCACGAGATGTTCACCTTCCTCCACGCCGCCGACATCCACCTGGACAGCCCGCTACGGGGGCTGGACCGATACGAGGGCGCGCCGGTTGAGGAGATCCGCCAGGCGACCCGCCGGGCCCTTCAGAACCTGGTCGATCTGGCGCTGGAGGAGGAGGTCAATTTTGTCGTGCTGGCGGGCGACCTCTACGACGGAGACTGGCCCGACTTCGACACGGGCTTGTTCTTCGTCGGCCAGATGCGTCGGCTGCGCGAGTCAGGCGTTCCGGTCTTCGGGGTGCTCGGCAACCACGACGCGGCGAGCAAGATCACCCGCCGTTTGCCACTCCCCGAGAACGTCTGCTTCTTCCAGACAACCGCGGCCGAGACACGCCGGGTCGATGGCCTGGACGTCGCCATCCACGGCCAGAGCTTCGCGAGTCAGTGCACGACCGATGACCTCGCGAAGAGCTACCCCGCGGCGCTTCCGGGCTGCTTCAACCTCGGCGTGCTGCACACGAGCATGACCGGACGGGAGGGGCACGACCGCTACGCCCCCTGCACCGAAAGCTGCCTTCGGGACAGCGGCTACGACTACTGGGCGCTGGGCCACATCCACCAGCGTGAGGTGTTGCCGGGCAGCCGCCCGACGATCGCGTATCCGGGCAACATCCAGGGGCGGCACATCCGCGAGACCGGGCCGAAGGGGTGCCTAGTCGTACGCGTCGATGATGCGAACGAGGCGAAGACCGAGTTTCACCCGCTCGATGTGCTGCGGTGGGAAGTCGCCCGGGTGGCGCTGGACGACGTGGCGAGCGAGGCCGAAGCGCTCGACCGGGTGGGCGACACGCTCGGGCGACTGGTCGAGGAGGCAGACGGACGGCTGGTGGCCGCGAGGGTGTTGCTGACGGGGGCCACCCCGCTGGCTTCGGCGCTGGCCGCGAACCCGAGGCACTGGACGGCGAGCGTCCGCGCGCGAGCGGTCGATGTCGGTGGGAGTGGGCTTTGGGTCGAGAAGGTCACGAGCCAAGCCGAGCCGCCGCGCGGGAGCGAGGCGGGCGCCGACGACAGCACCCCCGTGTCCGAGGTGGCGGCGATCGCCCAGGAGCTGTTGGGGGATGCGTCGGTGGCCCAGAGCCTCGGGATCGACTTCGAAGACCTCCGCCGCAAACTCCCCCCGGAGCTGCGGGAGACGGTGCGGACGGAGGACGCGGATTGGTGGCGAGG
The DNA here is from genome assembly GCF_007859815.1 of Botrimarina hoheduenensis. Taxonomy (GTDB): domain Bacteria; phylum Planctomycetota; class Planctomycetia; order Pirellulales; family Lacipirellulaceae; genus Botrimarina; species Botrimarina hoheduenensis. Next base: position 936,027 of record NZ_SJPH01000001.1, read on the forward strand.
CGTGCTGCACGAAGCGCAGGCCCGGCTTTTCGCGGAGTTGAGGGGGTAGCGCGTGCGACTGAAAGAGCTCCGCCTGATCGCCTGCGGCCCGTTCACCGGCGGCGCCCTCGAGCTGCAGCCGGGGCTCAACCTCCTGTACGGCCCCAACGAGGCGGGAAAAAGTTCCGCGTTGCGAGCGGTGCGCGCCCTGCTGTTCGGTTTCGAGGAACGAACGAGCGACAACTTCGTGCACAGCCACCCGCAGCTACGGGTCGGCGGCGTGTTGGTCGATGGGCAGGGGCGCCGCTTGGAGTGCGTCCGCCGCAAGGGTCGGCGCGCGACGCTGCGCGACGGCGACGACGATCGGCCGATCGACGAGGGGGAGCTGCGGTCGATGCTCGGCGGCGTGAACGAAGAGTTCTTTACGTCGGTGTTCGGAATCGACCACCAGCGGCTCCGCGAGGGGGGCGAGGAGGTCGTCCGAGGGGAGGGCCGTGTGGCGGAGTTGCTGTTCTCGGCGGGGGGCGTCGCGCACCTGCGAGAGAAGCAAGAATCGCTTCAAAACGCTGCGAAGGACCTGTTCAAGCCGACCGGCCGCAACCCACGGGTCAACGCGGCGCTCGCCGAGGCGAAATCGCTCGGCGACCAGGTCCGGGAGCTCCAGCATTCCCCGGAGCGGTGGGCGCGTCACGACGCCGAACGCCGTCGCCTGGGGGAGAAAGAGACAGAGCTGAAACAACGCCTTGTCGAGGTGGAAGCGGCCAGGTCGCGCCTGGAGCGGATCCGCGACGCGAAGGAACTGATCGGGGGTTGGAAGGACCGGCGAGCGCAACTGGCCCAGCTAAGTGACGTCGTCGTCCTCGCCGACGACGCCGAACAGCGTTTCCGTGAAGAGAACGAGAGGCGGACAATCGCCGCCGCGGCGAAGGCGGACGCCGATAAGCGGATATCGGAGCTCGCGTCGGCGCTGGAGAAGCTCGACATCCCGAAGGAATTGCTGAGCGAAGAAACGCGGATCGATGCGCTTTATCGGCGTCTGGGCAGCCACGAGAAGGCGACGGAAGACCGGGGCGTGCTGGCGGGCCAGCAACGCGCCGCCCGTCGCGCCGCGAAGCGGGCCGTCGAGAAACTCGGTTGGGACCTGTCGGTCGATGACGCCAAGGGGCGTCGGGTCTCGGATGAGAAGAAGGCGCGGGTCAGAGCGCTCTCGAGCCGACACGGAGAGGTGACCCAGGGCAAGAGCCGGCAAGAGCTCTCGCTCCGACGCGCCGAGGGGAAGCTCGCCGAGGTGAAGCAAGCCCTGGCGGCCGCAGAGAACCCCGCGGACCCCGTTGCCCTCCGAGCCGCGGTCGCCTCGGCCGTGGCCCTGCTCGAGGTGGAAGTCGGCCTCGCCGGCCGGCGAGAAGAAGCGGAGCGCCTCCGGCGGGGGGCGGAGGAAGCGCTCACGCGGCTCCCGCATTTTAGTGGTTCGCTCGAGGGAGCGCGCCGGTTAGAGGTCCCTGAAGAAGAAACCGTCGATGAGTTCGACCAGTCACGACGCGACCTCGCAAGCTCCGCCGGCGCGTTGGCCGAGCAAGGCGAGGCGAACCAGACCGAGCGGGACGGGGTCGCTGAGAAACTGCGAGCGCTGGAGCTTCAGGAATCGGTCCCGACTGAAGGGGAGTTGACGGCGGCCCGAACAACCCGCGACCGGGGCTTGCGTCTAGCGGTGCAGGCGCTGGCGGGGGCGAAGCCCGACGCGGAGGCGTCGGAGGCGTTCGTGGGAGAGGTCGGTGAGGGAGAGGACTTGGCGACCGCCCTGGAGCCGAGCGTACGCCGAGCGGACGACGTATCGGACCGACTCCGCCGTGAGGCGAGTCGTGTCGCCGAGAAGTCGCAACTCTTGGCCCGCCTGCGTTCACTGGACGCGAAGGGGGAGCAGCTAGAGGCGAAGCTAGCGAGCGTCAAGGAGCGACGAGGCGATTGGGACGGCGATTGGGAGAGCCGCTGGAAGGCGTCAGGCGTCACCCCGCTCTCGCCCCCGGAGATGCGCGGATGGCTCCGGAGCCTCAAGGAGCTGATCGGGCTGTCCGACGGGCTGGCCACGGCGACCAGTCAATTAGAAGGGGACGAGAGACGCGTGGACGCCGCGGTGCGAGAGCTCCGCGGGGCGCTCGGGCGGCAGGGGGTCGAGGTCTCGGGCGACGTGACGCTTGCTCGACTCGTCGAGGCGACGCAGAGCCGAGTCGGCGAGGCGACCGAGAAACGCCATCGCTACGCGGAGCTCGAATCGGATTCGGCGCGGGCTGCGGATGAGGTCGAGCAGGCGCGGCAGGAGCTGCAGACGGCGGACGAAGCGTTGCGGCGATGGAGGAAGGACTGGGCCGACGCGCTCGCCCCGTTGTCCCTGGACGGCGACGCGGCGCCCGAGCAGGCCGAGGCGGTGCTTGCGAACCTCGACGAGCTGTTCCGCCACCTCGACGACGCCGATGGCTTCGGAACGCGGATCTGGGGGATCGACAAGACGGCGACCGAATTTGTCGAGGCGGCGAAGGAGATGGCGAGGCAAGCCGCCCCGGACCTGCTGGAACTCGGCGCCGAGGAGTTGGTGACAACGCTCAACCGAAGACTGCACGCGGCCAAGCAGACCCGTCAGCAGGCGGATTCGCTCGCCGAGCGGCTGCAACGCGAGAGGGAATCCGCGGCGGAAGCCGAGCGGGAAGTGGGCGAGAGCACCGCGGCGCTCGAGGCGATGGTCGCGGAGGCCGGCTGCGAGGGCCTCGAGAGCTTGCGTCCCGCGATCGAAGCCTCGCGGCAGAAGAAGAGGCTCGAGACCGACGTCGCCGAGCGGGAGCGGGAGTTGACGCCGCTGTGCGGGGGCAAGCCGCTCGCGGAGTTCGTGGCGGAGGTCGAGCGAGAAGACGCCGACCGGCTGCCGACGCAGGTCCAAGAGCTCGGGGAGGAGATAGCCGAGCTGCGTGACGATCTCGAGGCGACGATTGCGGCGCGCCAGCGCGAGGCGTCGGAGCTCGCGAAGTACGACGGGTCGGCAGCGGCGGCCGACAAGGCGGAGGAGCGTCTGGCGATTCTCGCCAGAGTGGAAGCCGACGTCCGCGAGTACGTTGTCGCCATCGCCGCCGAGAGGCTGCTGCAACGCGCCGTCGAGCGCTACCAGGAGAGATCTCAGGGGCCCGTCCTCGCGGGGGCGTCGGAGTACTTCCGGCTGCTCACCCGCGATTCCTTCGAGTCGCTGAAGACCGACTACGACGAGTCGGGGCGAGAGGTTTTGGTCGGCGTGCGGAGCGACGGCGGCGTTCTGTCGGTCGCTGGGATGAGCGAGGGAACGCGCGACCAGCTCTACCTGGCGCTCCGCCTGGGGACGCTCGACCACTGGTTCGAGAGCCACGAGCCGATCCCCTTCATCGTCGACGACGTCCTGCTCACGTTCGACGACGACCGGGCGACGGCGGCGTTGCGGGCGCTGGTCTCCCTGGCCACGCGGGCTCAGGTGCTCCTGTTCACCCACCACGAGCACATCGTGTCGATCGTTCGTGACTCGGAGTTTGCCGGCGCCGTCTCGATCACGCCGATGCCGGGAGCGAGCGGGTGACTCGGCTCAGCTGCGGCAAGGCGGAGAACACGGTCCGCAGCGTCGTGACGCCTGATGGTCTCGTCGATGAGGAACGGTCGTCACCCGGCTGGCGAGAGCGGGGCGAGCAAGGGAGCCATTCGCCGACTCCCGGGATTGGGCGACGCCGCAGCGGCGGCGCCGGGCGGCCCCGGGCGCTCGGAGGGAGGTTGAGCGTAAAGCGGAGTAGACCTGCCCCTTTTGGTATGATCTCGGCTGCATCGACGCCCCGCCCCCGGAGGCGGGGCGGAGCCGCTTGTGAGGAAATGATGGGCGAGACGACCCTCGGTGAGTGATGACGACCAAGAGCGAATTGTCGGCCTGCTCCAGCAGAGCCGACTCGGACTGAGCTCGCGTGACGTCGCGAGGCGGAGCGGGCTGCGCGCCAGCGACGTCAACAGGTGCCTGCTCGCTTTGCAGTCGCAGGGGCGGGTGGAGAGACGCGGCGCGAAGTGGAGGAGCACCGCGTCGATTCAGCTCGGGGCGGGACGCATCACCCCCGCCGCGAAGCCCGAGCAGCCGACGGCGCCCAACCGCCGTGCCGCCTCGGAAACGCTCTGGAAGCCGGGGGCCCAAGGCGGATCGACGAACGGGGAAGCGCAGCAATCCCGGTTCGTCAAGCCGACGATCGACATCGGGGCTTCTCGGTGGTCGGACTTCCGCCGCCTTTGCCTGTACTACGCCGAGTGCGTGCGTCTCGACCAGCGGTCTTCGATCCACGCCAAGTCCGACGAGGAGAACGAAGGGATCGTCTGCCTGGACGGTGGGTTGATCAACTCGGGTTCCCTCGTGGTGCGCACGAGCGAATCGTGGCGGCGGTTCATGCAGGAAGCGGCCACCTCGGAGTACCTGTTCATCGGCTACCCGCTGCATCGCTACCAATGGAGGGACTCCCATAGCGGTCAGACGATCGACTTCGTTTCCCCGGTCTTCGTTGTTCCCTGCAGGTTTGAGATCAGCGGGCTCAATCTCCACCTGGAGCTTTTGGGGGCCCCGAGAATCAACGAGGGGTGGCTCGAAAGGCGATTGAAGAACGCCGACGAACGTCGGGCATTCTTGACGCTGATGGGGAACGCCAGCGCGAGCGGCGACGACGAAGCGGAGGAGTGGCTCGACTGGAGGCAGGGGGCCCAGCTGCTATCCCACTACTACGGCGACTGGCTGGCGGAGCCGCTCGACCCCGCGAGGTTGGGGTCGTTCCCACCGCTGAAGGAGCTGCCCCGGGACGGGCTCTACAATCGCGCCGGCCTGCTCGTGCCCCGGAAGTGGCGGTACACCAACAAACTCCACGGCGAGCTGATCGCCCTGGCCCACGAGATCCCCGACGACCAACTGGACGAGACCGCCCTCCGCACGGTGTTCCCCCATGGCGAACCCGCGCGGCGGGGGCCGGGGGAGGAGGGAGGAGCCGAGGCGGACGGCTCGGCGTTGACGACCGCCACGCCCTTGATGCTCAACGCGGAACAGTTCGCCGCGCTGGACGCCTCGGCGACCGAGCTGCTTTCCGTCGTGGTCGGGCCGCCGGGGACCGGGAAGTCTCGCGTCGTGGCGGCGACGCTCGCCCGCCAGGCGGTCGCGGGGCGCCACGCCCTATTCGCCAGTCGCAACCACCAAGCGCTCGAAGCGGTGACGCCAACCGTCAACGCGATCACCGACCCCTGGCCGCTGATGCTACGACTGGCGCGGCCCTGGGGTGCGGCGGTGGACCACTCGATGCAGACCGCCCTAGCGACGCTGGTGTCATCGGATCAGGGGGCGGACGAGCGACGGGCGGAGCAGCTTCGGCGTCGGCTCGCCGACAAACTAGTGCAGCGCCGCAAACTGTCGGGTCAACTCGACGAAGCGATCCGCATCCGGGGCGACATCTCGGTTGAATTGTTCGATTGGGAAGACGCCATCAACGCGGTGCCCGAAGCGATCCGGTCGGGGTTCCGTGTGCAGCCCGACGCGCCCTCTAAGGACGAGCTGCAGGCCTGCGTCAACCGGGTGCGTCCGCCGGGGCCCGCGCAGCTTTCGCTGCGGTGGTTCGTGGCGTGGGCCCGTTTCCGGCTGACCTGGCGCCGATCGCTCGCCGCCGCCAGGAGTCTCGACGGACGGTTGCGGAGCCTGTTCGACGCCGGAGGGAGACTCCCACCGGCCCCCAGCGGAGAGTCTCACGAGCTGTGCGACTACTTTACGAAGTGCCTCGCGTTCTGGCGGCCCGTCGTTGAGGCCAACGAGCAGGCAGCCAAGCTCACGCAGCTCAGAGCCTCGCTCGCGGGGCTTCCGGACCTGGACGCGTTGTGTCGGGAGCTACACCGATTGACGTTGGAGGTCGTCCGGCTTACCGATGATCTCTGCCGAGAAGTGGCCATCTCGACCGGCGCCGGGATCTCGAATGAAGAGCGACGCGACCTTGATGAGGTGCTCAAGGCGATTGCCAACCAGAGTGCGATCGATGACGATGCCGCGAAGAGGCAGTGGGAGCGAGCGCTGCGTAAGGCAATCCCAATCCTGCTGCGTCACTTCCCCTTGATGGCGACCACTAACCTGTCGGTCCAGCGTGATTTCTCGTTGGTGCCCGGAGCGTTCGATCTGCTGGTTGTCGACGAGGCGAGTCAATGCGACGTCGCCTCGGTCATTCCACTGCTATTCCGCTCGCGGCGGGTCATGGTGGTGGGCGACCCCATGCAGCTGCAGCACGTCACATCACTCTCCGCGGCAACCGACCGGTTGTTGCGCCAGCAGTTTCGCGTCGACTCCGATAGCCTGCAGAGATTCAGCTACCGAGCGACTTCATTGTTCTCTCTCGCGAACACGTCGCCCTCGGTCTGTCAGCGAACTACGCTGAGGCAACACCACAGGTGCCACCCCAACATCGCCGAGTACTGCAGCGACTCGTTCTACAAGGGCAACTGGATCGTGCTCACAGAGGAACGTGGCGACCGGGGGATGCAGTGGACACAGGTTCCGGACGACAGTCAGCCGGCGCCTGGTGGGGGCGCCACTAGCAAAGCCCAGATGGACGCCATCACCGCCGAGCTCAAGCGACTCGGTTCCGAAGGATACGAAGGTACCGTCGGCGTGGTGACTCCTTTCCGGAGACAAGCAGACTTGCTGCGTGACCGCCTCTACCAGTCGCTCGACAAGTCCCTAATTGAGCGTTGGCGTCTACTCGTCAACACGGCGGACGGGTTCCAGGGGGACGAGAGGGACACCGTGCTTCTGAGCTTGGTCGCGGGACCCAACCTCACGAGCGGTTCTCACGGATTCCTGGCGTCGGGCCCAAATCGCTTCAACGTCGCGGTGAGCCGGGCCAAGCGGCTGCTGCATGTCTTCGGAGACAAGTCATGGGCCTCCGCATGCAGCATTAGCCACCTCCGCCTGCTGGCCGAGGCTTGCGATCGCGTAGCAGTCACGCCGTCGAAGTACGACCCCGACAACTTCCGCACGGACCTGGTCGGACCCGTTTGGGAGCCCGCTCTCGCGGAGGCCATGCGTGAAGCAGGGCTTCCCTTCTTCCAGCAGTACCCCGCTTGCGGGCGCTACCTCGACTTTGCGTTGCTTCGGGAAGGCCTCAAGCTCGACGTCGAGGTGGATGGCGAAGCCTATCACCGTAGCGCTTCCGGCGGATATGTGATGCAGGACATCCGCCGGGACCAGATGCTGATTTCGGCGGGCTGGACGGTTAAACGCTTCTGGGTGTACGAGCTCCGTGAGGATATGCCGCGGTGTGTTAGAGAGATCGCGGAGTGCTACGGGGCTAGCCAAACTGCCTGATTAACCTAGACATCCAGCCCGATTAGAATATACGGGCATGTACAGCTATCCTGAGTTACCGCCCGCCTGGCCCCAGCCCTCCCCCCCTGCAGGGGAGTCGGACGGGGGCGCGCCCTCCGAGTCCGCTCAGCCGAATCCCGAGCTGCCTTCTCGATGGTGGCCGCTACTGCTGGGGGTCATCGGGGTCGCCGCCGTCGCGTTGCAAAGCTCGTCCATCTTGACGCTGCTAGACTCCGGACGAGAGCGGGCGGAGTTCGACGCGCGGGTGGCGGCCTGGGAGGAATCCACGTCGAGCCGACAAGACGCTCTTCAAGAGTGGTCAAAGATCGAAGACGAGGTGAGAACACGCGTCGAACAGCTGCGTGCTCAGACGCAACAGCTAGCCGAGTTGCGAGACACCGTCGCCTCCGAGCACGAGCAGTTGGCCAAGACCGCGGCTTCCGAGGCGAAGAGCGTTGAGATCTTGCGGAAGGAACGCGACGCGGTGACGGCGAGCCTCGAAGCGGCTCAGGAGTCGCTGAGGTCCACCGAGAGCCAGCAGAGCTCGCTCCAGTCTCAGCTCAGCGTGATCCGGGGGCGGGTCGAAGAAGCAGAAAAGCAGAACGCTTCTCTGATGACGCAGGGTCGGTCAATCCAAAACGCCTTGCGACGCGTCAAGGCGACCCAGGAAACGGCGGAGAAGACCCTGCAGAACGAAGAGGGGCGCTTGGCTGCGACGGAGGCTCGGGTCACTGCAACGCTCAAGGAACTGGAGCGACTTGAGGCGATCTTGTCCGAAAGGGCCAGCACGCTCGCCACCTTCAAGCAACAGGAAGCAGAGGCCGAGGCGGCGACCGAGCGCGCCGACAAAGCCCGCGAGCTGCTGGCATCGGTTGAGCGAAAGCTGGTGCAGCTGGGCAGCGAGCGAGAAGCGGCAACCGAGGCGCTGACGGCGCTGCGTACCGAGGCGGAGGGCCTGTCGGCGACGACGGAGCGAGAAGCGGGTCGCTTGAACAGGCTCAAGGGCCAGATCGAGTCGGCGGAGAAAGAGCTAACCGCGAGACGTGCAGCGGAGGAACAAACAGCGCGGCGGCTCGCCGAGATGACCGACACGCTAGCGGAAACCACCCGGACGGCGACCGAGGCATTGCGGAAGATCACGGGCTCGGCGTCCGAGACGATCGTCGAGCTGTCCGAGAGGGCCGATGAAGCCAAGCGGGCGATCGAGCGGCTTCGCGGGACGCTCTCTCCGCCGGTCGCCCCACCCGAACCGCCGCGCAGCGGCGAGCTGGGAGGCGAGCCATGATGACCGGTATGGCCGCCGTCGCCATGGGGATGGTCGCGACGGTACTGTCTCTGTTCCTCGCGGGGATCGCCTACGGGCATCACCGGAGGCAGTCCCTACGCTTTTGGCGTCTCGAGAAGAGGTTGCCAGACGCCGTTCGTTACGAGGACCTTCAGTCGCGTGTCGCCGCGTTGGAGGCGGAGCACGAATCGCTCCGGGACCGCCTCTTTGACGCCAACGAGACGCTCAACGAAGCCGCCCGGAAGCAGGAGTGGATGGAGACGATCCGCGAAGAGATCGCTTCGTTGGAGCAGCAGAGGGAGGAAGTCGCACGCATCCAGAACGAGCTTGAAACGAAGCAGGTCACCCTCGCGGAGCTGCACGAGCAGTTGCTGAGAGAAGAGACAGCCTGCCGTGAGGCCAAGAAGACCGTCGAGCAGCTCCGCGACGACGAGCATAAGCTCACCAAACAGCTCGAAGAGCTGCGAGGCGAGAAGGATAAACTTGAAGCGATCAAGCGGGAGGTCGCCGATCTAGAGAAGGCGAAGGCCCGCGCCGAGGAAGAAATCGAGAAGGTCAAAAAGAGGGGCGACGAGCTGCGGGAAGACCTCGAGTTGGAACTTCGTCGTCAGAAGGCCTCCCAGGAGGCCGAGCTGGCCGAGCTGAAGCGGCTCGCAGACCAAGAGATCGCGGATCTGGAGAAGGCGAAAGCCCACGCTCTGGAGGAAATCGAGAAAGTCAAAAAGAAAGGCGCAGAGCTTCGAGAAGACCTCGAGTTAGAACTTCGTCGACAGAAGGCCTCCCAGGAGGCCGAGCTGGCCGAGCTGAAGCGGCTCGCGGACCAAGAGATCGCGAATCAGGCGCAGGAAGCGAAGCGACAGAAGGCCGAGTTGCAGTCCGAGTTGGACGCCCTAAGGCGGCAGCGCGACCTAGCCGCCGAGGAGCAGGAAGCCAGGCAGAAGCAGGTCGATGACTTCGAGCAGCGGTTGGCCGACCTCAGGAAGGAGCAGCAAGAGCTGAAGCAGCAGCGGAAGCAGCTCAACAACGAGGTCAGCGAGCTGGAAGGTCGCAGGTCCGCCCTGCAGGGCCAAATCCCAACGCTCGAGTCGGCGTTCTCGCAACTCTCGTCGTCGCTGGAGCGTCACTCGGCGGGGCCCGACCTCGCTAAGAGCGAGCTGTGGAGCCCCGTCCTCAACTCGGGCAGCGAGAAACCCGCTTGCCCTTCGGAACGCGACGCCCTGGAGGCTGTCTCAACGGCGCTGACCGAGCGGGGGCTTCGGTTCGACGCCCGGACGCTCCACGCGTTCCACACCGCGCTGAAATCGACCGGCAGCTCGCCGCTAGTGACCTTGGCCGGCGTCAGCGGCACGGGGAAGAGCGAGTTGCCGCGCTGCTACGCCGACGCGTTAGGGATCAACTTTCTGGGGCTCGCCGTGCAGCCTCGCTGGGATAGCCCGCAAGACCTGTTCGGATTCTACGACTACTTGGAGCAGCGGTTCCGGCCGACGGAACTAACACGCGCCTTGTTGCAGATGGACCCCATCGGCCCTCAGCAGGGACGTGGCTGGGGGTGTCCGGACGAGTATGCCGACGCGCTTCTGGAAGGGCAGATGCTGCTGGTTCTGTTAGACGAGATGAACCTAGCGCGGGTCGAGTACTATTTCAGCGAGTTCCTTAGCAAGCTCGAGACTAGACGCGGTATCGACTGGAATAACGCGGGGCAGCGTCAACGGGCGGAGATCGTGCTCGACGTTTCTGGCCGGACATCCGCTCAACAGCCGCTCCGGCTGTTCGTTGGCCAGAACGTCTTGTTCGTCGGCACAATGAACGAAGATGAATCGACCCAAGCGCTATCCGACAAGGTGATCGACCGGTCGAACGTGCTGCGGTTCGGGAGCCCCCGCGAGGTGACCCCGCTGCACGCGCGGAACGGCGCCGCCCGAGCCGGGGATCGCCTCCTGCACGAGCACTGGAAGAGCTGGTGCAAGACGATGCACGACCTGAGCGACAACGACAAAGACCGACTGCTGAAGTGGGTGCAGCGCATCCGCGGGGCGTTGGACGGCGTCGGCCGACCGTTCGCCTACCGGGTCGCCAACGCCATTCTTGAGTACGCCGCCAACTACCCGGACGTCCGAAACAGGATTGAATACGCCCTCGCCGACCAGATCGAGCAGCGTGTCTTACCGAAGCTCATCGGCCTCGACATGCACCAGCCCGGCAGCGCCAAGGCGCTCAACGAGATCTCGGCGGTGTTGGACGAACTCGAGGACGCGAATCTGAAGGAACAGCTGGCGCGAAACCAGCGAGAGGACTATTTTCAATGGACCGGCCTCGATAGGACGGCGCTGTGACGACTTCGCTGGACGAATTGCCAGTTCCTGAGCAATCGCGTCTGCTCGACGTGCTGGAGCGTTACGCCGACCTCGTCGACGAGATCCGGCTGACGGTTGCGGGGCGTCACAGCGGGCGATTGGCCTGGGAAGGGATGGCGGACCGGCGGGCGGTCTGCGCTTGGGCGAGACTCCTCAGAAGATGGCGGCACGCGGTCCGACCGGACCGGCCGCCGCACTCCCTGGTCGTTCGTCTGTCGAAGGACCTGCCGGAGTTGTTGCGACAGGTGACCGCCTCACCGAAACGCGTGCTGCGGCGAGAGCGAGAACGCGAACCGCTTCATCGTCTGCGCGAATTCGACTCGACCTGCATGCGGTGGGTCTGCCGGCAACCCGGCGTCACTCTCGCGGAGAAGGCCGGCCACCAACGGAGCCTGCTCGCGGTACGACGGTTTGAGAGCATCAACACGCTTGAGAACCGCGTGGTGTTCACCCTGGCGCGACGCAGCGTGCGGCTCTGCCGCGACTACCTGAGGCAACACGAGAGCAGCTTCCCCAACCACGAGAGAGTCTTGGGCGTTCGGTCGCTGTTGCGCCAGTGTCGCCGCCTCCTGGAAGATCCGACCTTCGTTGAGGTGGCGCAGCTGGAAAGCATCCCGACGCCGAACTACGTCTTGTTGCACGACGACCGCTATCACCTGCTCTGGCGGTTGTTCTTGCTGGTGATGCGGCGGCAGCGTCGGCGGCAGGTTCTGTGGTTGAACCGACGCTCCCTGCTCCGGGAGATGCTCGTCGTCGCCGCCAACGAGCACCTTTCCAGAAGTGTGAGCCGCCCGCAACGCAAGGCGGGCCTCCGTTACGACGCCGTGCTGCTGCCGAGCGCCAACGGCGGCGGCTTCCTTGACGCCGCCTGCCAGCCTCCGTTCTGGGACGGCCGGGCAGAATCGTCCGGGTCGCAGACTGGCTGGGAGGTGATCGACGCAGCAGATGACACGTTCCTAATCAGATGCGGAAGGGGAGTCGGGCGATCGCAGCGGTGGCTGGTGGAGCGCGCGCTTCCCACCGACCTGATGCGCCGCTGCGACGAAGAGCTGCGGGCCTTCTTGCGGGAGGTCCGATGAGCACGCCCCTTCCGCCCGCCGAATTCACGGGGGTGAGCCTCGGCTCTCGGCACTGGTGGGCTTGCGACCTGGGTCCGACCGGCGGGATTAGGCACCGGCTCGCGGCGCTCGACGGATACTCGCCGCCAAGCCTGCTCCTGCCGCGGTACGTGGGGGAACCGCTGCGCTTCGACGCTTGGCACCCGACTCACCCTCGCGGTTGCGGGGGATCCGGAACCCTGGAATCCGCGGTGCAAGCGACCGCGGGCGTCGGGCGTTTCCCGCTCGCGGCTGCGTGGAGCGGTAGGCGTGTTCCCGACGCTGCCTGGGGGTGGGACTCGATACCCGAGGAGCCGGTGCAGGTTGAGCCGATCGACGCGGTAGCGGCGGCGTGCCGCTCGGTCGTCGCTCGGTACGGGCGGGCCAAGACGGCCGTCGTTATCCCGAACGACTTCCAGCAGAGTGAGCAGCAGCGGACGCTCGACGAGATCAGCCAGGTTCACCCCGCCACCCAGCTGCTTTGGTTGCCCGTCGCGGCGGCGCTCGCGTGGCTTGAGGGGTTTCGCCGTCAGAAGTGGGCCGACTTGGCCCGAAGAACGCTTGGCGAGCTCGTGGTTGTGCATTGTGATTGGGGTCAGCTCCAGTGCTCGCGGCTTGAGCTGCGCTCGGTAGAGCGACGCAACGCGGTCCCGGTCGTGCCTGCTCGGAGACGTCCGGTCGTCGCAGACAACGCGGTCTGCGGTTTCGGCTGGACGCTTGTCGAGTCGGGCGGAGAACTCGCTTCTCACTGGGGGAGGGTCTTCGCTTCGGACCTGAGCCAACCGTTGGAGTCACTCTTCGGCGACGGGATCGCCGCCTACCAATCTCACCCGCGTTCGGAGTGGCTTCAGAGGCTCAACGGCTGGTCGGTGCCGCAACAACCGGTTGCGGCAGCGCTAGAGGAGCTCGTTGGGTACTTGGAAGACCTGCCCGTGGCGCTCTTCGGTGTCGTGGTGGTGGGCGACTTCGCCGACCTAGTGGGAAGAGAGCTCGGACGTGCCGTTCAATCGGGGAGGATACGCGTCCAAAAACCGGTCGCGGTGCACAGCGGAGCGGAGGGGGAGCGTTTTCTCGCGCACGGGGCAGCGGTGCACCTCGCTCGCCAGGCGGCGGACGAGGTCAGCTACTACGATTCGCTCCCCGAGTTGGAGCTGTTCGTGGATCGACGCGGCGCGTACGAGTGGGTAAGCCTCCTCGGCGACGCGGAGCATTTCGTCCGGGGAGGGGTGCCCTGGGAGCTTGAGGAGCCGATCGTCGGCTTCGAACTGCGGCGCGGCTCGTCTCGGGTCAAACTCGTACTCGCCCACGAAGAGTACCGGGGCGTCCGAGAGCTGGTCAGCAGCTTCGAAGAAAGCCATGAGCAGCGAACCCCAGTGACGCTGCATGTCACGTGCACGCCGGCTCAAGGCAACGCAAAGCTGAGGCTGGTGACGTCGCCGCCGCCTGGCGCTGAATGCCGGGAGGTGCTCGCGAACTGGCGGCGGATGGTCACCAAGACAGACGCCCAGAATCAGCCGGTCGGGAAGGACGAGTACCTGAGGAGTCAGCCGCGGGCGTTTCCGGAGCTGATGCCGAGGCTCTCGAGCGAGGACAAATGGAGACTGGCCCGCCCGCGACTGCAAGAACTAGTCAGGAGGGTCGAGGAGGAGGGGACGGCAAGGGTGCTCGCGGAGCGGCGTTGGCTCCTCGACGACGTCAAGTCGCGGTTGATGCAGAAAGACCAGAAGAAGTACCCGCAAGACGCGACCGCCATCGGTTCGGACTTCCGAGCTCCAATCGAGTCGCAACAGGACGATCTCCAGCGTGGCGCCGAGTGTCTGCTCGACATCTGGCGTGCTCACAACAGCGACAGCTCAATCGGCGTTCCGCTTGTTGTTCGGGCGCTTGGCTACCTCTCGGTCGACAGCCGTGAGTTTGAAGAGTGGCTGGTTTCCTCCGGAGTCTCGTACGGACGAGACTCCCAGGCCATAGAGCATACCTGCGGCTTAACCCTCCGACAGCCCGAGTACGTCGCGCGGTTCCTCAACCAGATCTTCGCCTACCCAGCGGTCTCTCCGGGGGCGAATCGGTTAAAGGCGGTGTCGCAGATACTGCGTTACCGAGCGGACGCGACGGCGGAGCTAACATCAGCAAAGGCGACTGAGATTATAGAGACATGCCTTAGGCTTTTTCGCTTAGGCGTAGCGAGTGATGCATCCTCATTTGCGTTTCGATGGAGCTGTTTAATAATCGTATACCTCTTGAGACGACGGATGTTCGACTACGACTTCCTCGATCCCTCGAGCGATCTAGCAGTCCGAGCGAAAGATCTTTTCGGCGAAGCTATTGTTAGGTGCGAAACTGGCCACCTACGGCCTATGCGGGGCTCGGTTAATCTCCCCGCCGCCTTCGAGCAGATGATCGCTTATATCGACCGCAAGGGCTCGGGAGACATCCTCATGGCAGCAGAGGATGCGTAGCGGTCTGGTAAATGTCGTCTTTCGGAGCACCGCCGGGAATCGCGGGACGAGCTGGGGCTGATAGCGGTGAAAGCGTCTTCTGGGCAGGCGGCGAAGCACGTGTATCCATCTTCTCTGACCCGAAGGAGGTGCTAACGCACCCACGGCTCGACGGTGCGACTGTCTTTGGTCACAGCTCTCTGCCGGGCCACTCCAATTGACGTCTGCCGACCGCCACGGCACACCGCTGGCGGTGATCGTCCCGGCGCCCAACGAGCACGACCTGCGTTCCCTGCTGCCGCAGGTGCTACCGCCTCGCGTAGCCACGCGTAGAGACGCTACTCCGATTCGGTCGTTACGGCTTCTAACACTCTCGCCATGTCGGCGTGATCGACGCCACGCTTGCGCACCTCGTCAAACTCTGCGCGGAGGGCTGCGTCGAACTCTGGCTTGTTCGTCGCTTCGGCTCTCAGCTCCCGGTACAGGTCCCGACTTTCGTCGAATTGCCCCGCTAGCAGCCGGCTCAGCGCCAAGTTCTGCCGTATCCACGTCTGGCCAGGGTCGATCTGAATCCCTCGTTCTGACTTTTCCCGAGCCGCGTCGTACCGCCGTCGCAGGATCTCGATCCATCCGAGATTACCGTAGGCCCTAGCCACTAAATCTGCATCGGTGGCGTCGAGCTCTGTTGCGCTGGCTGTTGGCCCGTAAAGGTCGAGGATGGCTTCTAGCGCCGCGGTAGCGCTGGAGAGGTCCTCTAAATCCAGCAGTTGCATTGCGAGGTTGTTCAGCAACGTGGCGCAGGCTAGCCGCTTCTCGTCGACTCCCCCTTCCTGCTCCGAAAGCGAGCGGAAGTCGGCGCCAATCTCAGACGCCGCCCTAAAGTTCAACTCAACCGCGCCGGGCTTGGAACGCCAACGCTCGTCGCCAGCGATGAGCGCCTCGGAGTAGCACTCAACCGCGCGACTGGGGTCCCCACGCTCGTCGGCGACCCCCGCGGACCATTCGCAAATCGAAGCCAGGTGCTGTCGGTAGCGAGGAACCTCCGGATTCTCGGCCAGCATTCTTCTCAAACGCGTAACGGCCTCGCCAGTCATTTCGTCTACCGACTCGGTGCGTCCCAGGTGCCGCCGGAGGACCGCGAGATTGAAGAGATCGGTGACCATCGATTCCTGGTACGTCAGGACAGCCGGGTTCTCCTCCGCGATCGGACGCAGGATCTCCAAGCTACGCTCGAGGAGAACGATCGTCTCTTCAAACTCGCGTTCGCTTGCCAAGAGCCCAGCTAGCTCGGAATAGGTCTGTGCGAGCGAGGGAAGCCAGTGCTGCTTCCATCCCGTTTCGAGCGACGGGTCGGCTTCCTCGTGGATCGCAAAGAAGTCTTGCATCTCCTCCAACACGCTGATGGCTTGATTGAACCAGCGTTTGGCTTCGACACGGTCTCTGAAGACCTGGCTCTCGAGTATCCCCGCGTTGAGCGCGACGATTCCGGCGAGCGGAGGAAGCAATTGCTCTCGTGTCACGTCGACAGCGAGCTCTTCATCGCCTCGCCGAAGTCGGAGTGACGACTCATCGCCGAGCGAGCGATTGGCGAAGGCTTTTTCGAGCTCTTCTGTCGAAAGGACCACCTGTCCATCGGTACTCATCAACCAGTCGCCCGGCTTGATACCGGCCTCGTGGGCGGAAGAGTGCCGCAAGACCGCCTTCACCCGAAGTCCTGCGGGCCCGCCGGATTCTGGCGGATCAAAGAACAAGCCGAGCATGGCGAGGCCGGCCGATGGTTCGGTGACCTTCTCCCACGCTCGTGCGTAGGTTGCACGCGCCTCCTCAGCTTGGCCGCAACCCCGCTGCAGAGTCGCCAGCATGTTCATTCCGCCGATCAGGGTGTCCATGCGGCCTGCCGACTCGGGGTCCCGATCGACGAGGACTTTAAACAAGCCAATGGCTCGCGACATGTTCGCCAACGCCGCGTCGTTCTCGCCAAGGTCTCTCTGCTCGATCGCCATATCCCAAAGCACGGTGGCCAAGCGGTCGGTCGCCTCGAGCGAGTCGGATTCCTCGTGCCTGCTCTCCCAGTACTCGAGAGACCTCGTGTAGTACTTCAGGGCGTCGCGTTTTTGGCCGATCATGCCCTCGATAGAGCCGACGTTTTGGTAAGCGTCTGCCAGCGACTCGTCGAGCACGCCGCTCTGCTCGTTTCCGTCGAGAAGCGACCGGTAGAACTCGAGCGCATCCTCCAGCAGCCTCTTGCGGAGCGGCTGCATCCCCGGCAGGTCCATCAACTCTTCCTCGCTGACGCGAGTGAGGAACCTGTCGACCGTTCCACGAGCAACCTTCAGGCTGTCCTCCGCCCTTTCTCTCTCGAGCGAGATGTGGCGAACGTAGACCGCACCGCCGATGGCGAGGCAACAGAGAAACCCCGCGACGAGGTTCGCCGCAACGCGGTTTCGCCGGTAGGCCAACTCGACGCGACGGAGCAGCGACGGCCGCTTGTAGGCGAGCGGCTCGTCTCGTTGAAACCGCCGGATGTCCTCCGCCAGACTCGCGGCGTCGGCGTAGCGATCGGTCAGCTCTGGCTCCAGGCCGCCGAGGAGAATTGTCTCGAGCTCCCAGGGGAGGCGGACGTTGACCGACGATGGGCGACGCGGCCGGTCGCCCTGGATCTTGTGCTGCCGGACGCTGTCGGCGCTCTCGCTGTCGTGGTCGTAGATCCGGGCCTGCGTGTACAGCTCGTAGAAGGTGGCGCAAAGAGAATAGATGTCGCTGCGGGGTCCCACCTCGTCTTCCGCCGCCGATGCCCTCAGCTGCTCGGGCGACATGTAGGCCGGGGTGCCGAGCGTTACGCCCGCCGACGTGACCAGCGTACGCTCGGCATGGTCGTGGCGGGCCACACCGAAGTCCATGAGCTTGACGCGGTCACCGTCCGACAGCATCAGGTTCGATGGCTTGATGTCCCGGTGGATCAGCCCGGACGCGTGGACGTCGGCTAACGCCGCCGCGGCTTGAGCAAACCAATCGGTCACCCGCGATAACGTACGCTCCGTTGAGCCCCGCTCTTGGAAGACCTCCTCAAGCGTCGCGCCGTCGATCCACTCCATCGCGATGTAGTTCTTTACAGCCGCTCCTTCGCTAAAATCCTTGTACCAAGGTTCGGCAGACAGAGAGAACGCTTTCGGGGGCGACCAGACGTCTTCCCCGTAGCCGTACACCGCGACGACGCCGGGGCTCTCGACCCGGGCGAGGAATGCCGCCTCCTGGCGGAAGCGGCTCTTGACCACGTCCGACGCCCCGTCGCGGAGCACCTTGATCGCCACCGGCCGTCCCGTGCTGAGTTGTCGCCCCTTGTGGACGACGCCGTACGCCCCGGCGCCGACAGGGGCGCCCAGCAAGTAATCGCCAACCAGAACGCCCCGCACTTCTTCGGGCGCCAAGCTCGCGAGCAGCTTGCGAAAGTTCTTCCCCTGCACCTCCGATTTTCCGAGGAGGCGTTGAAACGCCTGCAGCACTTCCTGCGCACTGTCGCTTGAGGTGATCGACTCTCCGGAACGGTTGACGTAGTGGACATCGAGTTTGTCCGTCAGACCGTTGTAGACCCAGGCGTCTTGGCGACCGGCGTCCATTCGCCACGGCGCAGCGGGGCGGTCGGAGTCGACCAAAGCCTTGTAGGCGTCGTTGGCCGCGCAGACCTCTAGCAGCGGTTGGATGGCGTCGGCCGCTTCTCGCCACCACGCCGCATCGCTGGGATGGTCGTGCGCGATGCGGTTCCGGAGACCGATCGGCAGCGCGAGCGCTGCGCCGAACTTCGGGGAGTTGCTCAGACTCTGCTTACCGATTTTCGCGAGACGCCCGAGACCGTGAACGGCCTCGTTGTCCAATTGAGCGTCGAGGCACTCGATGACGCGACTCAGACGAGACACGCGTGACAGTCTCGCACGGACGTCCGGCGAGCCTTCCCGAAGGACGACGCGACGGGACTTTTGGATGGTCGAGAGGACCCAGTTCCAGCTTCCCCAAGACGGCTTCTGCAACGCGGAGACGGGACCGAAGAGGTCGCTCGAAACGACTCCTGCCGCATCCCACTCTTGCAGCGCACCGAGGGCTAGTAGCCTGAAGTCAAACTCCAAGACGCTTAGCGCGGCCCTGACGAACTGCTCAGGGTCATCGCGGCTCGCAGCGAGCTCTTGGTATCGGTGCATTCGAGCAGAGAAGTGCTATGGGACGACAGACAACAACGGTCCGTAGGGCCAAGGGTTAATCGACGTAATATAGAGAGGGATCGCGGGCTCGCGAGTCGATGGAGCTGTGCGCTGACGCCTCAGCCTCTTCGAGCAACGGCGATGAAGGGCGAACCGGCCTTCTGCACGCTGGCGCCTGCCGCGATTCGCTGGCAGGGATGGGCTCGGAAGGCGGCAACGCTGCTACTCGATGACATTGCTCTAGCGCACGTGCGAACGACTCGCGGCGAGCGACTTGGTCGTCGCGGTCGGGGGGGAGAATCAGAGACGCCTCCGAAGCAGCGATCGTCATACTTTCGCATCAGGCCGCCTTTCGCTCGTAGTGCTTCAGCACGCCGCCGAGCCATTCTCGGCAGACGATCTCGTCGCCGCTCTCGGGCGGGTCATCGACCTCAGGCCAGACGCCGAGTAGGGGTTTGTTGCCCAGGCGCTGGTGAGGACGCGCCTGGTGATAATAATCGAGGTAGCAAGAGACGAGATGATCGAGGTGCCCCAGACCGAACGTGATAAACCGGTTGAGACACTCACCCCGGATCGATCCGATCCAACGCTCGACGAAGGCGTTCTGATTCGGCGCCCGCGGCGCCGTTGGCTCAACCGAGACACCCGCGTCAGCGAAGACCTGATCGAACCGTTTCGAGTACTTGAAATCGAGGTCTCGGACCAAGTAGCGGACCGGCAGGTCCATGCCGCGCGCCTGCTGAAGCATCGACTCGGCCTGCGCCGTGACCCAACCGTCGTCGGCCTTGAGCGTAGCCGGCGAGCAGATGACCCGCCGCGAGTTGACGTGCAGGAAGGCGAGCACGTAGGCCTGCCGAAGCCCCGTGCTCGTCATGACCATCTTGCTGAAGAAATCACATTGCCAGAGGGTCTCGGCGTGGATCTTGATGAAGTCGTCCCAGGTCCCCGGGCCACGCTTCGGTCCGGGGTGCAGGCCCTCTTCTTTGAGGATTGTACGGACCGTCGTGCGGCCAACGCAGCGGATGCGTAGCTTCCGTAGCTCGCCAACAATACGGCCGTACCCCCACTGGTTCTGTTTGGCGAGCCGAACGACGATCTGACGGATCGCCTCGGACTTCCCCTTCCTGCCCATCTTTTTCGCAGGCGGCTTCCCCTGGCTTCTCCGCTCCAGCCAGCGCCGGTAGGTTCGGGGATGCACGATGGAGACCACTTTCAGCGCGTCCGAGCCCATGCCGTCACCCAGCTCTAGCAGCCGCTGCCGCTCGTCCTCCTTGAGGAAGATCCGGCTCTGTGGCACGCGAGTCCGGGTCATCTCCAGCTCGGCCTTCAGGAACAGTATGTGCCGCCTGAGTTGCTCTTCGTTGGAGCGGGCGAACAGGAAGAACAACGGGCTGAACCAGGGCGGCATGGGGGCGGCTTCCTCACGATTCTCGGGCGATTCCGGGGTGACAACCTTTCTGAACCCCTGGGGTTGGCTCGATTCTCCACCGGCTCGACCCGCCGGCAAGCGACTACTAGTTTGCGCGGCCAGAAATGCTAATGCTTGCTAATCGATGACAACCGTTGCCAATGGTTGCAAGCCTCCCAAGCTAGTAGTAATCTCCCTAAAGCGTTAGAAGCGAGGAGGTTACAGCAGGTGGCTCATCGAGGCTCATAACCTCGAGGTCGTCGCCCGATGACACGGAGATGCATTACTGGGAGGCTGGAGGACGCGAAGCAATTTGGCTTGAAACTCCAGATCACATTCGCCAACCTCGTCGAGAAAAAGCGTTCCGCCATCGGCCTCCGCGAAGGCTCCAACCCGATCGGCTGCCGCGCCAGTGAATGAACCCTTCTGGTGGCCGAAAAGCTCTGACTCCAATAGTTCCCGAGCTATGGCAGCACAATTGATCGCTACGAAGGGGCCTTCCGCACGCGGGCTAGCGCGGTGAATTGCCTGGGCAAACATCTCTTTGCCGACGCCACTTTCGCCCAGCAAGAGGATGGGAACTCCGCGTATAGCTGCCCGTTTCGAACGCCCTGCAGCAGTGCGTATCTCTTTGCTAGTGCCTACAATCTCCTCGAAACCCGCCACCTCGCCGGGACTCTTCGCAGCGAGGTGCTGTAGCTTCATGTCCGCATGGGCATATAGATCCGGCAGAAAGTCCACTGCCAGATCGAACGGAACATCTGTCTTCCACGCCTTCCCTTGGTAGGTCTGATAAAACGTGGCTGGATACTTGCTCTTTCCGAGCAGCAACCAGATTGCCGCCATAGCGGGTGTGCCGGGGCTCAGGTGTAGCGCCAGTTCATGGGTTTTCAGCGCGCCTTGATCGCGCAGTGGCTCCAGGACGCCACTGACGGCACGGAAAATACTCTCGTAGTCCGTGGGGGCTTTGATTTCTACTTGCTTCACCTCCACAGAATGCCCGGTCCAATTCGCATAGCGTTTGGACCAGTCGGCCTTGAAGGTTGACAGGATCAGAACCTTGTCGAAGGGCTCTAAGTCCAGGAGCGTCTTGATAGGACCGCCCTCGTTTGGATGACTTTCGCCGCCGACGGTAGCAAGAATCTGATCTTTGACGCCGGCTGGCTGACATGCAGCCATCGGCCGCAAGTCGTTATGCCCAAGCCACGTTACGAGTAACCTTTTCCGCATGCCACATTCCCATTTGTGCAATCGACAAACGGAATTGTACCGTCACGGACGCCGCACCGGAAGCATCGCTGACGAAGGCTTCTTGAATCAGGCGACCTCGAATGAGACTCCCAAGATATGATCCGCCGCCCGCTGCCCCTGCCCGGCAGCTTGGACGACCAGCTTTTTGTCGTCCTTGAGCTTTTTCCGCCAGCCGTCGATGTACGCGGCGGATTGCTCGATCGTCGGCGGGCTGATCCCGGCTGAGGCGCACAGGAACGCCGATCCCATCTCAGCGACCAGCTCTTCCTTTGAGTAGTCCGGCGATCCGAATGGAGCTGGTGATTCATCGAGGCCGCGATTCAGCCGTGACTTGTGCCCAGTCGAATGCGCCAGCTCGTGGAAAAGGGTTGCGTAGTACGACTCGCGCGAGTCAAAGCGATCTGGCGATGCGATACGCACCGTGTCGATCTTCGGCAGGTACATCGCTGCTGAGCCAGTGTGCATCACGAGTGGTCCGCCCGTGTAGCTCGTGACGATTCGGTCGGCTTCTACGATCGGAACGAAGGGCTCGGATTCGATCTCGCCGGTCGCTTGATCGGGGGCCTCGATCCCGTCGCACTGCTCGGCGTTGAAGACGTTGTAGTGCCGCAGAACGGGAATGGTGATTTCGTCGCCGCTCTCTTTGTCCTTCGTCGCCGCTTGCTTCCAGAACACGACGAGCGTTGACTTCTCGCCCTTCTTGACTTTGCCTTCCTGCTTGGTGACCTGATTGAACGTCGCCCAGTAGTCCGACTCGTACCCGTGCGCCCAGCTCGTCATCGCCAGCAGGAAGACGTTGATCCCGCGGTAGTTCTTGCCAGACGAAAGGCTCTTGGGCATTCCATCACCATTGGCCGATCGCTTGATCGGCTGCCGCCAGGGCGCCACGCCCGTCTCCAGCAGTTCCAGGATTCGGCTGGTGACCTCCTGGTAGATGTCCCGCCTAGGCTTCCTCGTGTTCTTGTTCCTATCGCCCCGGGCCACACCGACCTACCCGCAGGGCGGCGGCGCTGTTGGCGATGATGGTGATCGCTTGCATGGTTCCGTTCCTTGCTACTCAAGTTACTTTTCTCCTGAGTGCCATAGGTGGGAACGCCGAGTCAAGCGTTTTGTTTGTGGCGGTGGTTGTCGGGCTGCATCCGAGGGGGCGAGGCTCGTCACCGGGGGCGTCGAGATCAGTCGTCTAGCAATCGCAGCAGCCCGCGGGCGTACTTGCGGATCTGATTCGTGGTGGGGTTGTCCGCCAGGTTGCTCAGCATGTCGGCGACCTTGACGCCTCTGGCCAGGTCGTTCGCAGCGACCCGCTCGAGGTTCTCCTCGTACGACAAGCCCTCTTGCTTGGTGAGGGCTTCGACCGCGGCGACGACCTCTTCGGGCATGCCTTGTTCGATCAACACGTTGCGTGTGAGTTCCGTATCTTCCAGCACGTCGTGCAGCCAAGCGGCGGCCTGGGATTCTGGCGACTTCGGGGCACGCGAGGCGACCGCGGCGGGGTGCTCGATGTACGGGGTGACGCCGTCTCGACGGAACTGACCCTCGTGGGCTCGGGTTGCGATCGTGCGTGCGAGATCCACGATTTCGTGGGAGGGTTCTTGGCTGGAGCTATCGGTCGGCATGGGTGCGCCTTTGGTTCTCGCTTTATGCTGTTGTCGATCCGTTCGTCAATCATCCGTACGGCCGAATTCGTCTGGCAGGAGGAACGGTAGTCTCGCTCGCAGTTCCGCCGCAAAGCTCTCGGGCAGCATGGCTTTTGCCTCCCTGTACGCATTGGTCAGGGCGTCCTGCTCCGATAGAGACGGTTGGGTGAACACGCGATTGCTGTCGAGCCACCTGCGGGCGAGCTCCTCACTCTGCTCGCTGACCAACTGATCGTTGAGCGTGAATGCCCGAATCAGCCAGGGCAAGCTCTTCCATTTTCCCATCTCGTAGAACAAACGAAGGCAAGTTCTTCTGCCGTTGTCTGTCGGCGAACGCGTCAATACGCTCCAGAGTTGCTCGCCCTCGACGATGGCTGCATGCGCCTGCAGGGACCTCGCCGCCTGTTTCGCAACGCCCGGGCTCTCGTCGGCCAGCCAGCCCACGAGTTCGTGGATCACCTGGTCTCCGAGCAGACGAGCCAAGCCAGAGATGGCGACACGCCGAAATCGCGGGCGGTCATGAGAGCAGTACTCTCGGAGTAGTTGTGCGTCCTGGTCTTCACAGCACTCCGAAAGCCCCATCAGCGCGGCGAGGTTCTCCGGTTCTTCCTGCAGGCTAGCGAGGTACTGCTCGCGGATATTCGTAAGCCCTTGCGTCTTCAGCTCAAACCGCGCCAGATCGCGTACCCCCGCGCTCCGGTCATAGGCGGCCTGCTTCCAAACCATTTCTGCCTCCGCTCTGCTTGACGCAGCCCATGCGATGTAGGCCTCGCGACGAACCGGGGCGAAGCTATCGCTGAGCAAGCGATCGATGAGCGGGCTGTCCGTGGCCAGTGTTAACAGCTTGCGAGCGGACCAGAGCCGCACGACCGCGTCTTCCGCATCGATGCCAAGCTTAGCGACGCGTTCGCTGTGCGATCCAGGCAGCTCGAAGCTCCGCTTTACGAACCGTCGGATCGTGATGCGGTCCCCTGATGCGATCAGCGAGCGAAGACGCCCGTCATGCTCTGGCTCCAGGAGCTGGGAGAACGTTGCGTCCGTGATATGGGAAAGGTCGTTCCGGCCGAACTCCGGCAGGTGAGCGACGAGATCGAGGTTGTTGAACCAGTACTGGGAATAGGAGTATCCGAGACGCTCCTTCACAGCGCGCTGCGCAAGCCGGCTGATTGCCGTGACCCAATCATTTTGACGGATGAGCAGGTACGGGACTTCGGCGCCATCCGACATCTGGGCGAGCAGTTTGACGGCCTCCTCCCGCACGTACCCGTTGCGGTGAAAGCTGAGGAGCCCGAGCAACCCCGCTGAGAGGCCTCCGTCTTGGGTCCTGGCCAGCTTGCGCACCGACCCCTTCCTGAGGTGACTCCACTCTTGGCCGGCGTACCAGCCGTACTCCCAGTTGAACGCGTCAGCCAGCTGGAGCAAGTCAAGCGGCGCGACGTCCGCCATGATCGAAGCGATCGCCTCGGTTGCCGACTCCCTCACCACAGGCTCTTTCGAGAACAAGAAGCGGCAGATGCAGGGGATTGAGGCGGGCTCGCTGTAGACGGCCAGCTCCACAATGCGTGCAACGATGTCGCCGCCTTGACGCGACCTGCCAAACCAGCCCGACTTCTGGTCGAGCTCGTAGAGTTCTTGGGTCAACTGAGCGGCTTTGTCCGACAGCTTTCGCATGTCTGCTTTCGTTATCCCTTGATACAAGCGGGGCCCAACACCCAGGCCAGGTGCGGGCCTCGCGAGGGACCGTTTACGCTTCCCTAAAAGTAGTGGTCTCGGTTCACCCCGTCAAAATCGGCCCCGCTTCAGGCAGCACCGCTTGAAGCGCTTGCGGCTGCCGCACGGGCAGAGGTCGTTGCGGCCGAGCTTCTCTTCCAGCAGCTTCTCGCCGTGAACGACCCGGACGCCGACCTTCACCTGCGTCTCCGACGGGAACCCCCGCCTACGCTTGCTCATCGGCTCGAAAGCAGCGGTCGTTGTTTTGAGAGCGTGGCATGGCGCACCTCCTACTGCGTTGGCTGGGGATCGATCATCGCACAGAAGACCGTTCGGCGCGGCCGTAGGTTCGGGGCCTCGCTCTGATAGCGTGGGAACAAGATCGACGTTCTTTAGTGAGCTTGGCTGTTGATCCAGTGTGGCACCCGCCGTTCAGTTCGACCGACACGAAGCGGGCGTTCCGCGTCTTGGCACCTTCCTGATCGAACTGAGGAGCGGTGAACACGATCCGCAGCGTCTGCCATCGTCCGGGGACGCCCGCGGCGTTTGCCAGCGGGGGAACGCCCTCGTCGATGTACGTGATTCCCTTGCCGTTCTTGGCGTAGACCCAGTGGGGATAGACGCCGCCGCAATCGGTGCCCGATAGCTGATCCTTGCCTCGGCTGTCGTAGAGTTGGACCTCGTAGCGTTGCTGGAGCTTCACGCCCGAGTTTGAGTCTTTGCCGAGCAGGAACTCCAGCGAGACTTCGCAGTCCCCGAATTCACGGATCGAGTTCAGGTTGTTGGCGTCTCCGTAGGCAAACTTCCTGACAGCGGCGACCACGCCGGCGCCCGGGGTGGTCTCGAGCCGGTTGGTTTGGGGGTCGAGCCGAACGTCTGCGCATTCGGTAAGGTTCTTGCCGACCTCGGCGATGCCGACGGCCCCTTCCTCACCGATCAGAACGATCCAATCGTGACCGACAGCCGGCTCAATCTGCCTTGTGGCGACAGTCCGTACGGTGGCTTCCTCAGAAGCCGGCGTGACCCCGAGGGACGGCCTGATGAGCAGAGAGCAACAGAAGACTGCAACGAAGATCGGTTTCATGTTCATGACGGGTCTTTGAGAGCCTGCGAGCTAGGCCATCGGGGGCGCGGAAGTCACGATGATTCGGACTAGTCTTCCAGCGATTCGTGGATTCTCGCTAGCTCGTCCGCTGGGATCTTGATGACCTTCCGATCGTAGGTCATCAGGCCATTGATCTCTCCCTCGACGTCGGTCGTTTGGGTATAGACGCCCGCGGCGATGCCTTTCGAGCGGAGCTCGGCCAGCCGATTGATCGAGTCGACGAAGCGACGCTTGTACTCCGCCCGGTCTTTCGGGAGACCCCCATAACCCCAATTGCGGCCACTGTTGACCCATAAGTGGTCTTTGACGGCGTACCCGTGGCCCCCGAACTCACCGACGACTTTGACGAAATCGCCGTAGCGCCGCTTGTCGAAGGGAAACTTGGGTGCCGGGTAGGAGTGGAAATCGACGACATCGCCAACCGGCCAGAAATTGCCGCCGCTGGCGATGTTCACCAAACGACTCGGGTCCCGCGCGACGGTCCACTCGCCGACCTCGGTGGTGCGGTGCTGGCCCCAGGCTTCGTTGAAGGGAACCCAGACGACGATCGACGGATGGTTCTCGAGCGTATCGACCATCGACTCGAACTCGTCCATGAACTGCTGGTGCTGGTCGTCTGGCCAGTCGGCGTCTTTGGGGTCGGGCTTGAGGAAGGTCCAAGAGGGACTGGCCCCGCCGCTGACTTGGTCCTGCCACACGAGCATCCCCAGACGGTCACAGTGGTAGTAGTAACGGCGTGGCTCGACCTTGATGTGCTTGCGGATCATGTTGAAGCCCGCCTCTTTCAGGAAACGGATGTCGTAAAGCATCGCCTCGTCCGAGGGCGGGGTTAGCAGGCCATCGGGCCACCATCCCTGATCCAGCGGCCCCCAGTGGAAAATCTCTTCGCCGTTGAGCGTGAACCGCAGGTGGCCTTCGTCATCGCGCTGTTTGCCGACCGTTCGGATGCCGGCGTAAGACTTAACGCGGTCGAGAACCTCACCATTGTCGCCGGATAGGACGATCTCCAACGTATAGAGGTGTGGCGACGAGGGGGACCAGAGTTTCGCGTCCGGGACCACCAGCGTGAGCTTGCTGCCGTCGTTCGCGACGTTTGCGACCTTTTTGTCGCCATCGAACACCGTCACTTCAACGCGACTCGGCTTCTTGCCACCTGCGGCGTCAACGACGCAGCGGATCTCTCCCTTCGCAGCGTCGGTCGATAAGTGCAGGTCTTCCACGTAGGTCGCGCCGGTATCCTCGAGCCAAACCGTCTGCCAGATGCCCGATACTTGGGTGTACCAGATCCCTTCGGGCTGCTTCACTTGCTTGCCGCGGAGCTGCCACGCTTCGGTGTCGTCCTCGATCCGGACGACGAGTTCGTTCTCTCCGTCCTGCAGTGCCTCGGTGACGTCAAATGAGAACGGGGTGTTACCCCCCTGGTGGGTTCCAACGGAGACGCCGTTGACGAAAGCCTCGCAGCGGTAGTCGACGGCCTCGAAGTTGAGCAGCGTTCGGCTCGCTTCCTTTTGGGCGTGACGGAAGGCTCGGCGGTACCAGAGTGCCTCGTCCTTGAAGAGCAGTCTCTGTACGCCGCCGAGCTTTGACTCCAATGCAAACGGCACGAGCAGCTTGCCGTCCCAAGCTTCGGGCTTCTCGGCGTCTCGCGAAGTGACGGCATAGTCCCAATGGCCGTTGAGGTTGATCCAGTTGTCGCGTTCGAGCTGCGGACGCGGGTACTCGGTCCACGCATTCTCGGCCGTCACCTTTTCGCCCCACTCGGTGATGAGCTCGGATTCAAACGGCTTCTTGTCGCCGCTCGGCCGCGGAAGCTTGGGCACTGAATCAGCGCTGACAAGATGCGCATCAATGAACTGTCCCCGGCTGGACTGCTGGCAATGAACGGCCAGCGTATTGGTGCCCTTTCGCAACGCGGCGGCGGCTTTCGCGTCGAGTCGAATCAATTGGTAGTCGGTCGTGTAACCTTCGAGCTCGGCGATGAGTTGACCGTTCAGGTAGACCTGGGCCTCGTCGTCGTGGTGAATCAGCAGGACCGGGTTCTTGACGCCGGATTCGAGTTGATACGCCTTACGCATCCAGATGTCGTCGCTGTACCAAGTCGTTCCGACGCGTGCCCCGGGCGTACTCGGGTTGCCCAATCCGGCGTCGGCTTCCTTCCAAGACGAGTCATCGAAGGACTGCCCGAACCATTCGGATTGCGGCTCCTCCGTCACGTAGCGCCAATGATCAACTAATTCGACCGCGTCTGCGTGCGATGGAACCATCAGCACGCAGATCGCAGCCCAAGCAGCTGTGGAATGGCGATTTATGGCACGGACAAGCACTGCCGCGTTAACAACCAGGGGGCTAAACCACCGTGGGGTCCGTCTGAAATTCATCGCAGGCACTTCTAAGTAGTTTGATTCACAAGGTGTAAGATCTGGCGAGCGGCGTCCCGTTCAACAAGGTTGTCACTCAAAATCGACCGGTGATTGTCGGTCGATATTGTTCCCGAAGCCGTGATCGAAGGTAACCGATCGTCACGAATCATGCACGGCTCCGCAGCGGCGCATGGCTGGAAAGCGTGAAGGCACGCAACGTCTCGATAGTCGTTGTCTCTTCAACCCGTCAGGCCGCTTCGCGTTCGTAGTGCTTCAACACGCCGCCAAGCCACTGACGACATACGATCTCTTCGCCTTCCTCTGGCGGATCATCGACCTCGGGCCAGACTCCGAGCAGCGGCTTGTTCTCCTTCCGCTGGTGAGGACGGCAGGCGTGATAATAATCGCAATAGGAAGAGACAAGATGGTCGAAGTGACCGAGGCCGAAGACGATGAAACGGTTCAGGCACTCAGCCCGAATCGAGCCGATCCAGCGCTCGACGAAGGCGTTCTGATTCGGCGCTCGTGGCGCTGTGGGTTCAACCGAAGCGCCGTTGTCGGCAAAGACCAGATCGAATCGTTTGGAGTACTTGAAGTCGCGGTCTCGGATGAGGTAGCGGACCGGCAGCTCCATCCCACGGGCCTGCTCGAGCATCGACTCCGCTTGCTCCGTTACCCACTTGTCGTCGGCCTTGAGCGTCGCGGGCGAGCAGATCACCAGCCGCGAGTTGACGTGCAAGAACGCCAGCACGTAGGCCTGTCGCAATCCGGTGCTTGTCATCACCAACTTCGAGAAAAAATCGCACTGCCAGAGGGTCTCGGCGTGGATCTTGATGAAGTCGTCCCAGGTGCCGGGGCCTCGCTGCGGGCCCGGGTGGATGCCCTCCTCCTTGAGGATCTTTCTTACGGTCGTTCTACCTACGCACTGGATACGGAGCTTCTTTAGTTCTCCGACGATTCTACCGTAGCCCCAGCCCGTCTCTTTGGCCAAGCGGACGACGATTTCTCGGACCGACTCCGGGGTTCCTTTACGCCCCATCTTCTTGATCGGCTTCTTGCCGTTTCTTACTTCTCTCTGCCACCTCTGGTAAGTTCTTGGGCTGACGATGGTGATGACTTCGAGAACTCCTCTTCCTATGGCCCCTCCCAGCTTCAGTAGCCGCTCTCGCTCGTCGTTGTCGAGGAAGATGCGATTCTTGGGAATCCGCTTGCGGAGCATCTCGTTCTCCGCTTTGAGAAACTCGATCTGTTTGCGGAGCTGGTCTTCGGTAGAACCGGCCAAGAGGAACAGTAGCGGCGAGAAGAAGCTCGACATCGTGAGCGCCTTTCAGAGCGAGAAAAGCAGGGTGACAACCTTCGCGCACCCCAGGTGCCCGTCTGATTCTCTGCGCTCAGAAGTGGGCCGCAAGCGACTACGGGTTTTGAATGCAAGAGTTGCAATAGTCGCTATTCGATGACAACCGTTGCTACGACTTGCAAGCGAATTCGCTCCGTAGTAGATTCCGTTTCAGCCTACTAACGAAGAGTTTTCAGCGCGCGGGGTTCGGTCTCTCATAACCTCGAGGTCGTCGGTGTCTGGTGAAAGTATTCGCAATAGCAAGCAACGGAAGTCGTCGGTCAGACGCAGCGCCGTTCCGCGTGACCGCGCGGCGGTCTCCCCAGGCGTCGTCGAAGAGACCGGCCAACCGCCGCGATTAACAGCAGCACTGCGGTATTTGGCTCGGGCACGGCGCGGCTCGCCGCAGCTTCGCTGACGGGACCGGGAGCCACCTGACCGTAGTTGCTGCGCCAAGCAAAGTAGTCGATGAGATCGACCACTCCATCGAAATTGCTGTCGGCCGGCAGCCCAAGGCCGGCCTGACCCTGCGTGTCGCGCCAGACCGTGTAGTCGGCGGCGTCGACAACGCCGTCAGCATTGTAATCTCCCGCGAGCGCCGGGACCACGGCCAGCGTAAGCGCTGTCGGCTCGTAGAATAGACGCCAATCGAGCCGCGTGCTGATCGTCGGGAACACGGTGTTCGTCAGCAGATTAGCAAAGCCAACCACCGGAATGAAACCGGCGCGGACGATTGCGAACGTGTCGCTCAGACTGGGAGGAAAGCCGCCCAACGAGGCGATGTCGAGCGAGCCGTTGAAGTCGGCCGTGCCGGCCACGTTCAGCTCATCGTACTGACCGCCTGCTGTACCGCCAATATCGATGGCGAGCACGCCACCGGCGAGTTGCGTATAGCCGAGCGTCACGTCGGTGGTCCCAATGGTATTGCCGCCCGGGGCCAATGTCCCGCCGGAGTTGATTAGCTCGCCATCGAAGGTGTCCACCTGGAGCGTGCCGCCCGTGAAATTAAGACCAAAGCCAAAACCACCGGGAGTCGGCGGCGCAAACTGCTCGATGGTCTGGGCGGACAACACGCCATCCGTCAGATCGACCGTGGCCTGTCCCCAGACCTGAAGCGTGCCGCCGACATCGAGCCGCGCGTTGTTGACCATCGCAAGAGTGCCGACTCCGCCAGTAGCGCCAGGCAGGCAGCAGCCGGCCGACGGCGTCGGCGCGCTGCCGACCGTGACCGTGTCAACCGTCCAATGCGCATTGTCCAGCACCAGCCGCCCTTCGGAAGTTGGCCGAGGCGCGATGGCGCCGGCAACCGAGCTCACCGAGCCGTTGGCGATGGTCAGCATCGGCTGACCGTAGTAGGGGCCAACCGCGACGTCCAAAGCCAGATCCAGTTGATTGCCGGCCAGGTCGAGCTCCACATCCCCCTGGCGAGCGCTCAGCGACTGATAAGCGTACGCCCCCGTGGGCTGGGGTGGAAAGAAAACGCCGTTCGTCACGCCGCTCAGGTCCGTGGCGCGACTGAAGACCAGGTGTTCGCTGGGCTGCGGCGCTCCGCCGCTTGCGGTCTGCCACCTCAATGGATCGTCGAACAAGCCGCCCGCGGCGTCGTTCCACCGCGCTTCGTTCGGCAGCGGAACGATGAGCTCCGATATCTGCGTTGACCAGCGATCGACGGAACTGACGTACTCCTGGCTCGTCCAGAAGATGCTGGGATCCGCCGGATCGACGGTTGTCGAGCTGTAGTCTCCCCAGCGGTTGCGGTTCAGGGAGTCTAGTCGCAGATAGTCGTCGACACCCGCCCGCAGCAACATGGGTTGATCGAAGGTCGTCAGTCCGCCGACTGTTCTGCCGACCATTGCGTAGCTGCTGGCGAACTCGGTTGCGCTCGTCCCGGTTACGCCGATTACCACGTCGCCGAACTCGTTGACCGCGATCGATGGGAACGTCAGGGATCGCGAAGCGGGGTCCACGATGATCTGGCTCTCCAGCACGGCGTTTGTCGCGGCGTCCACACGCACATACCGCACCGACGCCAGTCCGCCATTGTCGACGGACTGCACGCCATAAAGTTGCCCGTTGTGTAGCACCGTGTTTGCGCTGAAGCGACCGTCGTTGGCTTCGATATTCTGCTTGGGGCCCGGCTGGTCGACGGTGGGCGGGGCCGCTAGGCCGGGCACGCCAACCACGCCGACGTTCGTCACCGACGGCGCGCCGGGCGAAACGACCTCCGCGCGATACAACTCGCCCGTGCCAAAATCGTGCATCAGCACCGGAAGGCTAGTGTTGAGAGCTAGCAGGTTGCTCGCGTCCACAGCAAGCTGCGGCGACAGGGCGTTGGTCC
Source organism: Botrimarina hoheduenensis (assembly GCF_007859815.1). Classification (GTDB taxonomy): domain Bacteria; phylum Planctomycetota; class Planctomycetia; order Pirellulales; family Lacipirellulaceae; genus Botrimarina; species Botrimarina hoheduenensis. The sequence continues at coordinate 967,884 of NZ_SJPH01000001.1, forward strand.
CCGACGGCCGCGGCACGTCTTGGAGTTGCTGCAAGCCCACGATGCTGGGTGTCGATTGGAGCAGGCCAAACTTCGGCAACACGAGGAACGACATCCTCGTCTGCGGCGCCGTGAGCGGAGACATGTTCGCCGACAGGAACACGGCTTCGGGGTTGTAGCCGATCATCGGAAAATCGGCCCAGTTGCTGTCGTCGGCGTCGGAATCGATTTTGAAACCGGTCCACGGCTGCGTCGGATCGGACGAGTTAGAGACCGCGAACAGGAAATTGTTAGCGCCGCCCCCGTTGTCCACGGCCACCGCATACCAGCGCCGCGCGTGCGGGTCATAAACCACCCGCGGGTCGAAGGCGCCGCTGCCGCCGGTCGGCGTCTGCCCGGCGTTGTTCCAAAACTGGTTTAGCGTGCTGGTCTGCACCCGCACGCCATCGCTCTTGCGATAGACGCTGAAGCGTCCGTTGATTAGTTCGACGAAGTGATCCACCCCCGCGGCGCCCATCGTGTCGGGCGTGCGGAAATTGCTATCGACCAGAAACGTGCTCCCGGTGAAGTTCTGACCGATCGCCACGGGATAGAGCTGCGCGAACGCGGCGGCTGGCCAGGTCAGCAAGACGCACAACGTAGCGAGGACGCACTGTCGGCGAGACATGCGACGACCTCCCAAGAAGACCGTCCCGATCCGCCGCTGCCGACCAGAACCTACGCGTGTCGACGGGCGAGGGACTGACGGCGTTATAACCGATGGAGCGTGCGATTAAAATCAAATTCCAGCAAGGATTTCGCGCGAAGTGGCCCACGACGCCCTGTCCTTGACGCCATCGCTAGCTCGTCACTATTCGTAGTCCTTATCAAGGTTAACGGCTGAAGAACCTCTGGTGATGAAATACTGACGCGTTAGTCGCCTCGCAGCTCTAATCACGGAGGATCTTCAAGAATCGAAGCGGCTTTGCCAGCAGGGCAGGGCGGCTGGACTGACGACGGATTCGAGGCGAGACTTTCGGCCGGAGCGTGTCAGGCCGCCATACGTTCGTAGTGCTTGAGCACGCCGCCGAGCCAGCAAGGTACAAAACTCAGCCGACACGAAACACCACGCGTTTTAGACAAATTCGAGTGCTCGGTCGAGCACTCTCGGCCGAGATCTTCGGTCGTGGCCGAGGTAAGTAAGGTGGTTTAGCAAGCGGATAGGGAGTCGAGACGGAGGGAACGCGGCAGCCGTGGCAGGTCGCCTTTGTGAGGGCGGTGGGCTAGTAAAACCGACGGTGCAACCTGACGATCGACTACCTCGGCGCAGAGAATTATGTCTCGCTACCCCAATCCGACAGCGCACGATCGAAGGTAAGCCCTCGCAAAGTCGAATAGGCGCCATCCGCGGACGATTCTTCCGTCTTGCGCTGACGCTTGGTCGGTGATTGCGGATCATCGACCGAGGCGTCAAGTATTGCCATCGCTGACCAGTCGTTCTGAATCAGAAGGAGATTTCTGTTGAAGGCCGAGGTCGATGTCTTCTTGCTTTGGGCCGTAAGTTGCGAACGTATTATTGGGGTAATCGAACCCTCTGCGTGGACATCTTGCGCGATCGCGAACGCGAGGTCAGCGATCGAATCACCTGAGATGAGCGACGCGGTCAGCGTGTCGCCGAAGTCGGAAAACACAAGGTCATCGACGGGACTGCCGGAAGTCGTCGAATCGTAGATGAGGGTGTCGGAGTCACCGTCGTCAACAACCGTTAAGGGGCTCAGTGAGAAGGGTCCCCCGATGGAGCCGGTGCCAACGCCCGCGGCGATCAGGGCCTGGCGGAACGCGCGGTCACGTGTCGTCGAAGCCCAAACGTCACGGATTTCGAGCCAGGCCGAGAGGTGGGTTGAATCGACACCAACGTTGTCGTAGGCGGTTACTCCGGAGACGACGATATCTTCTTCGTTGTCGTCGGCGTTGATCGTGTCGGCGTCGTCGCCACCGATTAACACGTCGCGCCCGGGACCACCGAGGAACAGCCGCTGGAGCCCGATGTCGAGCCCTACGCCGTCGGCCCCGGTACCACCGTGGAGGATGTCGTCGCCGGCGCCCCCTTCGAGCCAGTCATTGCCCCCTTGCCCAATCAAGAAGTCGTTCCCATCCCCGCCAAAGATCTTGTCCCCGGCGGCGCCACCGACAAGGAGGTTGTCTTTCACATTGCCGGTCAGGACATTGCGAACCGTAAGGCTGCCGATGATGTTCTCGAACTCGATGTCACTCGAAATGTCGATCGGTAAGGTGATGGTAAGCGCCGAGATGTCGATGGTATCGACGCCGCCCGCGGTTGCCTGACCTGCGGAGACAATTCCGTTGAATTCGGTGAGTGTCACCCCAGTAAAGCCGGGCGTCAGCACGTAGCGGTCGTCGCCGGGGCCGCCGTACAAATCGTCGGAGTCATTGCCGCCGGCGAGTACGTCGGCGCCGCGTCCCCCGTACAAGGTGTCGTTACCGCCGAGCCCCGAGAGGTTATTGCCGAGTTGGTCGCCGACGATCACGTCTGCTTGGTTGCTGCCAATGACATCGCGAAAGCGAACAATCGACGAGGCCCCGGTCGCCGTGTGGGGGCCTATCGCCGGCGTGACGAGCGGGTCGTCGCTGAGGTTTACCTGGATGCCTACGGTATATGCCGAGTAATCGAGCGTGTTTCTGCCGCCGCCTCCGTCGAGGGTCGCCCCCGCCGGGAGTGTGGCCACCCCTACAAAGTTGACGAGGTCGTCGTCGCTTCCCGACAGCACATTCTCGAAGGCGTTGGCCGCGGTGAGCACGTTGCCGGTCGAAGGGAACGTCACGGAGAGCGCCCCGGTCGCCACGTTGAAGACCAGGTTGGTCGTCACCTGGCTGAGGTCGAGTGTGTCGGATTCCAAGGGGGGGCCGGTGTCGGCGACCGAGTCGCTGCCGTCGCCATCGCGGACGACGACCGTGTCGTCGCCGTTGCCGCCGTCGAGGTTCAGGTCGTCGCCGTGGCCGCCGATCAAGAGATCGTCACCATCGCCCCCCAGGAACCCTGTGGCGCCGTCGTCGCCGTCGCCACCCAGCAAGGTGTCGTTCCCGCCACGTCCGTCGAGCAAGGGGTCGTCGCCGAGGCCGCCGTCGAGGACGTTCGCACCCCCATCGCCGGTGAGCGAGTCACCCCCCTGGCCGCCGGTGACGTTCTCGAACTCCGCGACGCCGCCGGGCGCCCCGGTCGCTGCGCCCGTCGTCAGGTTGACGGTGACGCCGGTCGTGTAAGCCGAGTAGCCGAGCAGGTCGATGCCCGGGCCCGCCTCGATTCGGCCCCCGGGGGGGAGCGTTGCACCGTCGGCGAACCGGAAAACATCGTCGGCCTGCCCGCCAAGGATGAGTTCGAAGTCGCTCCCGGCATGTGTCACCGTGTTCGGACCGGACGTGACGACGAGGCTGCCGACGAGGGCGTCGAGTGACGTAGTAACCGCGGAGAAGTCGACCGTATCGAAACCACCGGAGTCGGCGATCGTCGCGTCCCCCCAGTTGTCGTGGAACACAATGCGGTCGTCGTCGGCGCCCCCGTCGGCCAGGTCGGCGACCCCAGGGCCGACGTGGAGGATGTCGTTGCCGGCGCCGCCGCGGACATCGTCACTGCCGTCGAGTGCGGTGAGGACATTGTTAGCGGCGTTGCCGAACAGCAGGTCATCGTGCAAAGTGCCGACGACGTTCTCAAGGTTCATCTCCTCGCCAGCCACGGCGACCGAGACCTGCCGCCCCCCGCCGCCGGCGTGCAGGGCAATCTGGTTGGCGGGGAGCGCCCCCGACAGGTCGACCGTCACCCCCACGTCGAGCGTCGAGAAATCGAGGGTGTCGGTCCCCGACAGGGGGCCGGCGCCCTCGTTGATGGTGTCCAGTTCGGGCAGCGCGGTCGTCACGGGGCCGAACAGGTACGTGTCGTCGCCGTCGCCGCCGGCGAGCGTGTCGTCGCCCGCGCCGCCGACAAGCAAGTCACCCGAAACGCCGCCGGTGAGGGTGTCGTTCCCTCCCAACCCGACAAGCGTGACGGGGCCCGAGAATGCCGCCGCGGTGATCGTATTGTTCGAAGCCCCGCCGGTGAGGGCGCCGCGCTCGATGCTCGCGAGCGTATCGACCCCCTGGCCGGTGAGCAACGTGTTGGTGAGCACCTGGTTCGTGTTGACCGTTTGGCGGACCTCGTCGGTCCCCTCGCCGCCGTGGATAAAGTCGTCATCCACACCGCCGCCGACCACGCCGAGCATCGGGTCGGCGCCCCACAGCACGTCGTCTTCCTCTTGGCCGAACAGCCGGTCGGAGCCCCCTTGGCCATAGATCGTATCGCGGCGTGTGCCGACGCTGATGACCGTTGGGTCGGTGACCAGGTTGTCGCCACGTACGATGTCGTCCCCCGCCTGAGCGAAGATGCGGTCGTCGCCGTCCGGCAGCGGGGTCGGTTCGTAGTTCGCGAACTCGACGCCGGCCACGGTCTGCCCGGGGCCAACCTGAACGGTCACGCGACGGTCGGCCGCGGTGAAGGACGTTTGACCGACGTTCGCCAGCGCCGCCGACAGGTCTGCCTGGTCGACCACGCCGTTGCCGTTGAAGTCGCCCTGCGCCCAACCCGCCGCTAGCCCGCTCCCCAGCAGGTCCCACTCGGCGACCCTCGCCAGGTCCGCCAGGTCGTGGAGGCCGTCTTGGTTGGTGTCGCCCGGCTGGCTCAAGCCTGCGGCCGACGGCACGGTTTGGCGCCACCCGTCGACCAGCACCTCGCCCACCGTGTAAATGCCCGGAGCGACGTCGTCGAACCAGAACAGCCCGCGCTCGCTGATTGGATCGACCTCGCCGTCCTGGTTGACGTCCATGCTCATCGTGACGGTCGATGTCACCAGGGCGCCGCTCGCGTCGTACAACTCGATCACCCAGCCATCCAGGCCCACCTCGCCCGGGTCGCGCTTGCCGTCGGCGTTGGCGTCGTGCCACTTCTGGCCGTGAACCGACGCTACGCGAGTGGACTGGTTGCCGAAGTCGACCTCGAAGTACGACTCTTGCCGCCCGAGGGTGATCTCCCAGTTGGTTGTTCCCGGGGCGGGGGACAAGACCCCGCCCATGCCGAAGCCGCCGATGGAGGTTTGCGTCCAACCCGGCTGCTGCGTCTCGGAGACCGTGTACGTTGCCGACTCGAGGTCGGTGAACCAGTAGGCACCCGTGGCGTCGGTCGTGGTCGTCAGCACGTCGTTCAGATCGATGAGGCCGTCGTGATTGAAATCCGCGCCGGTGAGCGTAATGGTCCAGCCGGCGAGACCCACCTCGGCGGCGCCGCGGAGGCCGTCGCCATCCGTGTCGTGGAACTTCGTGCCGTGGATCTCCCCGGTCGCTCCGAGCGGTGTCAGCCCGTAGCAATCCTGCGGGAACATCGCGTGGTCGGTCAACTCGGCGCCGGTCAGGGGGATGCTCCACACGGCGCCCTTGTCGATCGCACCCTCGAACTCTTGGCCACCCCACAAGAGCCGATCTGTCGCTTCGATACCGATGGGTGCACCGACCGCGACCGAGTCAACGAACGCACCATCGACATAGAGCGACAAGTCCACCCCGGAGCCGATGACCGCGACGTGGGACCATACCCCGGCCGGCATCGGGAACGCCGTGCTAGCCGCGATCACCGACCCGCCGGAGAGCGTCTGAAGCCTCACGAGCCCGTTGGCCCAGCGAACACGGAAATCGAATCCCGAAGCGAGTCCCTGGGTTTCGACAATCACGCCCCCGAGGCCTTGGCTCGGCTGCACTAACGCCTCGACGGTGAACTCGGAGAGGCTCAAGTCGCCGGTCATCGTGGTCGAGACCCAAGCTCCGGGCGAGACAACAACTGCGCTGCCGACTTGGCCGGATGTGTAGGTCACGTTCACCGGGCCGGCCGGTACGAGGTCGTCGCCCGCGGCGCCGACGTTCTGCGTGAACCCGGCCGCCGTATCGATCAGGTCGTTCTCGAAGTTCCAAAACGCGACGAGCCCGGCCGTCGCGGCTGCGGCGGGTTCGGTCGCCGGGAGGGCCGCGTCGCCATTGTTCGCGAAATCGACCCCCACGACACCCTGTCCCGGGGCGACCGTCACGACATGGTAGCCAGGAACCGCCGGGTAGACCTGCTGGTAGCCTGCGGGGACCGACTCACGCACCTGCCACGTGCCCGCCGGCACGCTTTGGATCGTGTAGCCCCCGTCGGCGCCGGTCACGGCAAACGGCTCCAACGCCGGGTTGTGCGAGCCATCGCTGTCCAGGTCGACGTAGATTGTCACCCCCTGCATCGGTGTCGCGAGGTCGTCCGGCAGGCGGTTGCCGTTCTCGTCGAAGACCTTGACCCCAGAGATGGACCCAGTCTGTTGCTCGTTCGGTGCGTTGCCGAAGTCGATTCCTTCACGGGTTTCACCGATGGCGAGGGAGAGTGCGTAGAAACCCGATTCGGGGAAGGTCGGGTGGAACCCATCGACCGGCGTCTCGCGAATCACCACTTCGCCGGCTGGCAGCCCGTCGAGCCAGTAGTGCCCGTCGGAGGTGACTTCAACGAACGACTTGCCGTAGTTGTTTCGCCACACCGCGTAGTCTTCGCCGTCGACGTCCCCGTCGCCATCGCCGTCGGCGCCCTTCGGCGTCGTGCCCGGGACGTAAACGGCCAGCGCGTCGCGCCACACGGTGTAGTCAGCGGCGTTGACGGACCCGTCGCCGTTGTAGTCGCCAAGCGGCGGTGTGGTGGTCGTTACCGAATGCGTCACCGACGTTGGTTCGCCCAGGTCGAATGCACCGTTGCTGTTGAGGTCGGCATAGATCACCACGCCGTTGAGCCCCTCTTCGCCGGGGTCGCGGACGCCGTTGCCGTTGGCGTCGAGCCACTTTTGCCCGTGAACCGAGGCCGCCGGGGCGTTGCCAAAGTCGATCCCCTCACGGACTTCGCCGATTGCAAGCGTGAGCGAGTAGGCCCCGCCAATGGGCGTCGTCGGTGTGAGGCCGGGGTACGGCGCCTCGCGCACCGTGACCGATCCCGCCGGAAGGTCCTGCAGCCAGTAGTGGCCGGTCGAAGCGACAACGGCCGCGGTTTGGCCGTAATTCTGTTGCCACACCGCGTAGTCGAGCGCATCGACAACGCCGTCTCCATTGCCGTCGGCTCTCAAGTCGCCCGGCACGCCGCCGTCGAGCGAGTCGCGCCACACGGTGTAGTCGGCGGCGTTGACGGACCCGTCGCCGTTGTAGTCGCCCGGTTGCGGGAGGGTCGACGCTACGGAGTGCGTCACCGACGTCGGCTCGCCTGGGTCGAGCTCCCCGTTGTTGTTGAGGTCGGCATAAATCAGCACGCCGTCGAGCCCCTCTTCGCTGGGGTCGCGGAATCCGTTGCCGTTGGCGTCGAGCCACTTTTGTCCGTGGACCGAGGCCGCCGGGGCGTTGCCGAAGTCGTAGCCCTCCACCACCTGGCCCGACGTGAGGTCAACCATCCAAATACCGCTTCCGGCGACGATCGGCGTTGGGAAGGTCGGCGTTAGACCATCGGTGACGACCTCGCGGATCACCAGGGGCGAACTCCCCGGTGGCAGCCCATTAAGCACGTACTGCCCGGTCTCGTCGATCCCTTGGGTATTGGGGTCGTCGAGCTGAGTGATCGTCTTCGGCTCGCCTCGGTCGAGGAGGCCGTTGTTGTTGAGATCGGCGTAGATAACGACCCCCGCCAGGCCCGGCTCGGGTCCCCCGGGGACATCGGCGTTGCGCTGTCCGTCGCCGTTGCGGTCGAGGAACTTGAGCCCCGTGACCGTTGCCGGGCGGTAGTTGCCGAAGTTTTCGGTCGTGACCCCACCCGCCACGGCGGCGACCGTCACGGCGACCGTGTCGCCCGCGCGGAAGAGGTTCGGCGCCCCGCCGTTGACCGTGGCGCCGTTGATGACGATCGACCAATCGTTGAGGCGGCCGCAGATCCCTTCGATATTGTCGCGCACTTCGAGCGTCCACTGACCCGTCGCCGACTCGCCAATAAGCGACGCAAGCGATTCTGCGGGCAGGAAGGCCGAGACCGACGGGTTCGCAGAGATGTCGGCGATCGCGACCGTCGCGGCGTCGCTCAACGTGATCCCGGCGAAGTTCTGCACCGAGCCCCCGACGCCGTCGAGCAGAGTCACCCGGGCGCCCGACGGGGCGATCAGGTCGATCGCCAGGTCGCTGCGCAGGGCGTGGTCGATGTCGAACGTCACCGAAACGCTTGTTACGGCGCCCGGGACGGCGCTCTGGGCGTCGGAGCGGAGAGCCGTGTAGCCGTCGTCCGGCAGTACGACAAACGTGCCGGGCTCGGTGAGCCGCGGCGAGCTTTGCAACCACCCGGCGAGCGCCACCTCGCGCACCGCATAAACCCCCGAGGGGAGGCCGGTGAACTCGTAGAACCCGCGCTCGTTGGGGGTGAACCGTTCGTCGGCCTCGTCGATCGTGAACCCGTCGTCGAGGTTCGACAGCGGGTTGTCGTCGCCGTCGTTGTCGATCCCGTCCGAGCCGCTCCCGTCGAGGTCGATCGCAAAGGTGTGTGTGGAAGCGACAACGGCGCCGCTCTCGTCGAGTAGCTCGATCACCCAATTGTCGAGCCCCGGTTCGCCGGCGTCGAAGACGCCGTCCCCGTTGACGTCGTGCCACTTGCGGCCCTGGATCGTCGCGCCGTTAAAGCGGTTGCCAAAGTCGTACCCGGTCGCTTCGTCGCTGTCGGCGAGCGTCAGCGTCGCTCCGCCCGCGGTCTGCACCCAGTCCACCTGCGAGTCTTCCGAAAGGCCGTAGTCGCCCGGTTCGAGGCTGGAGAAGGCGTAGGCGCCGCCTGCGTCGGTAACGGCCGAGTCGATCACTTCCCCGTCGGGATCGAGCAGGTTGATCGTCCACCCCGCCAGCACGGGCTCGCCGGCGTCGCGGACGCCGTCGCCGTTGAGGTCGTTGAACTTCTCGCCAGCGACACTGGCGTTGGTCGGTGGGAGCGTGACGATGACTTCGGTCGATTCGCACGATTCGAGGAAGAAACCGCCGAGGCTCTGCGTGGCGGGGACGCTGGCCAGGATGTGGGCGAGCCCAGCGTCGGCGGTGCCGCCGTAGATCTCGTCCGGGCCTCCGCCGGCGCAGATGAAGTCGTCTCCCGGGCCCCCCTCGATGTACTCGGAGTAGAGGGCCGAGACCTCCGCGACGCGGTGGCCGACGATCGCGTCGTCCCCCCAGCCGCCGAACAGCCTGTCGTCGCCGTCGTCGCCAACCAGGAAGTCGTTGTCCTCTTCGCCCCACAGCTCGTCGTCGCCGTCGGTCGCCGTGTAATCGGGGGTCTCGCGGGCGACAACGTCGGCGTACAAGTCGACATCCAGCAGCACCGCGGACACGGCGGCGGCGAGCGGCGCGCTTGAGGTCCCCAGCCCCCCGGCGAGCACGTCGTTGCCGCGTCCTCCAAACAAGAGGTCGTCGCCCAATCCGCCGATGACCACGTCGATCCCCGAGCCGCCGCGCAGCGTGTCGTCCCCATGGTCCCCCATCACCAGGTCGGCGCCCGTTCCTCCTTCGACAAGGTCGTCCCCCCCCTCGCCAAAGAGGAGGTCCCGGCCCGCGTCGCCGTACAGGAAATCCCCCAGCCCGCCGCCGTAGATCACGTCGTCGCCCGCGCCCCCGTGGACCTCGTCAACGCCTTGCAACGCGGCGGGAACGCCCGCTTCTTTCAGGTCGGCGTAGACGGTGTCGTCGCCCGAACCAGCGTAGACCAGGTCCCCCCCGTCGCCGGCGTAGACCAGGTCGTCGCCCGCGCCGGCGTCGATCGTGTCCGCCGCGCCAACGCCCCACAACGCCGTGTCGTTGTTCCCCGCTTCGAGGTCGCCGTAGATCACGTCGGCGCCGGCGCCGCCGAACAGGAAGTCGCCCGCACCACGCCCGAAGATCGTGTCGTCGCCCCCCCCGCCGTCGAGGAGGTCAACGTTCTTCGTGCCGTGCAACACGTCGTCGCCGGCGCCGCCGAACGCGACGACCGGCACGGTGACGTCGATCAACTCGAGGCGGTCGTTGCCGACCCCGCCATCGAAGTAGATGCGTTTCACGCCGCTGTAGCGGCTCTCGAGCCCGAGCGCGCGCACCACGTAGACGCCCGACATGCCGTTCGACACCGACGGCGGGACGAGTTCCTCGACCTCGAAGGCCTCGCTCGTGTCGGAGGTGGCCCCCGGGCCGCGAAGGCCCGCGTAGGCGCCGGCGTGCAGCACCAGCGTGCCGGCCGTGTTGAAGTCGGCGAACGACGGGTCGAGCGACGCCGCGCCGGCGATCCCCGGGAGCGTCTCCCCCTCGCTGACGTGCCCGGTCTCGTACTTCGGGCACTCGTGCATGAACGCGAAGAGCACCTCGTTGATGAACTCTTTGCTGCCGGTCGAACCGGTGATGGTGAACTCCCACACCGCACGGACGATCGCGCGCACCTCGCCGTGCAGGTCGAACAGGCACTCGATCCCATCGTTGCGGACGATCGCGGCGATCTCGTCGGCGTGCAGCTTGCCGTCGTTGTCGCTGTCTCGCCAGTTCGCGAAGATGTCGGCGCGGATCTCTCCCTCGACCCCCGCCTTGACGACCAACAGGTCCAGGAGCGCCGCAAGGGTCACCCCCACCCCCACGCCGAACTCGTCGATGTCGGCGCCGACGAAGACGTCCTCGCGGTCGCCAAAGTAGAACCCGTGGAAGAAGTTCCCCGTCTCCAGGCCGTGGCTGTCGTAGCCCACCGAGATGTCGGCAAAGATGTTGGCGTTCAACCCCACCCGCACATTGATCTTCGGCACGGGGATGACCGGGAACTCCGCCTCGAACGTGAACGGCAGGTCGAACCGCGGCAGTTTCCAGCTCACCACGTCGAACGGCTGGCCGAGGATCATATTGACGATGTTTGTCGGCTGTTCGATCAGGTGGATCTCTACACCAATCTCGTGCAACCGATCGAGGAGGCCCGCCAGTTTGCCCTGCACATTCTGGACGCCGTTGACGATCCCCCCGGTCAGCGCCGCGAAGAACTGCTCTTCGGCGTCCTCCGGCGGCTCGATCGCCGACGCGTAGGCGAGCGAGAACCCGGGCGTCGGGACCTCGATCAGGTCGTCCAGAACAACGAACAGGTTGTCCGAGGGATCGACGCTGGCGAGCGAGCCAACCACGTCGATGATCGTCGTGACGGTATCGACAAACTTCCGCGCCTTCGCCCCGGCCGTTGGGTTGTTGAGGAACGCGAGGTCGAGGAAATCGACCGGGCCGTTCCCCGCGGCGACCGACAACTGCGACACGCCCGGTACCTCGGTCGTCAGCAGCCTGACGACCGGCTTGATCGGCTCGATGTACTTATCGACGCTCCGCACGACCGACCCGAGGTGGTCGCTGAGGAAGTCGCCCAGGTTGATCCCCAGGTCGCGGAACTGGATCGTCAGGTCCGACAGCGTGAACTTGTAGCTCCCCGTCGAGCTGTCGAGAGTGGCGGTCCACGGGCCGGGGCCTGAGCCGCTGTCCGTCCCGATGAACAGGTCTGTCTCGACGCTCGGCAGGTTGTCGTTGATCCCGAGGGCCAGCTTCAGGTTGACCTCGGCGGTCGCCACCATCGACGCGAGGAACACATCCGTCAGCGGGCGCGACATCAGCTCGGAGAGGTGGATCTTATCGTCCAGCGTGTCGTCGGTGACGTCGATGGTCAACGTCCCGTTGATGTAGGTGCCGGTGTTGCTCCCGCTGAGGATGTCGGTCGCCGACAGGCTGAGCCCGAACAGGCCGAGCTCGAGGCTCGTGGGCACGGGGGCGCCGGGCACGCTCGTATCGACCGACAGGCCGGCGTCGATCACGAGGGACAACTCGGGCGTCGTCGTGGTGAGGCCGTACGCCCCGGCCTGGTGGTCGAGGAAGTAGAACCCCTCGGTCCGCGAGACCCCGACCCCCAGCGCGACCGCAAAGTCCCAGCCGAACTTCACTCCCCCCTCGCCCTGGAGCGGGAAGTTCTCGTTGAAGTTGAAGTCGAGCATGAACTCTTCGCGGCCGCCGAGGGCGACGTCGATGTCGAAGTGGTTCTCGTCGAGATCGACGTAAACATCCGCCAGGTCGATCGTCGCGTTGCCGCTGCGGTCGGCGAGCAGCCGCAGCCCGCCGGGGCCCAGCTTCTCGAAGATGAATTGCTGCACCGCCGCCTCGACGTCGTCGAGCGAACCCGCCGTGTTGCAGAGGAAATCGAGGAACGGGATCGTAAAGTTGTTGCGGATCTTGCCGACGAAGGTCTCGTCGATGTCCAGGCCGTCCCCCGCGAGGGGCAGGTTGGCGACCGACTCGGTCATCGCCTGCTCGATCTCGGCCAGCAGCCGGTCGATCCCCGCGACAATCGTCTTGAGGTCGAAGTCGAGCTGGAACAGTCTGCTGAGCCCGTCCGCGTCGAAGGTCACCTGAGGCTGGAGCAGGTGGTTGAGGCTCGCCGCGACGACCAACAGATTATCGACGTCGTTGCCGAAGAGTTCCGCGTCGAACGAAGCGAGCAACATCCCGCGGATGTCGGTGTCGACATCGGTCATCGCGCCGATGTCGCTGAACGCGACCGCCCCCAGGGCGTTGCCGAGCGGGGCGTTCGGGGTGAACTGCAGCGAGAAGCTCGCCGGGTGGTTCGCCGCACGCATCAGGTCAACGTTGCCGCTATCGACGCGCGTCCCCGGGGTGTTGGGCTGCGGCGTCTCGGGGGTGGGGGGGGCGTGGTCACCCTTCGTCTGGTACTCGATGACAATCTCGGTCGCCTCGGTCACGAGGTCGATCGACGAGTAGAGGATCTCGAGCACCGGCGGTCCGCCCGAGCTGAGTCGGTACTCGCCGTCAGAGAACGACAGCACGTCGGCGTCGCCGGTCGTCGAGTTCTTCACGACAACGATCATCGAGCGGCCGTCGTCGTCGTGCGCGGTCGAGCCGCGGTAGTAGACCGGCGTGCCGTCGAGCTGGATGTTGGCAGCGGGCGCCTCGACCTGTTGCACAGAGGCGAGGGCCGTGAACTCGGCCGAGACATCGACCAACCCAAACGACCCGAAACCGGCCTCCCCCTCGGCGTGGGAATTGATCCCCAGGCCCAAATCAAGCGACGTCTTGATCAGGTCGTCCGTTGTTGAACTCGGCGGATCGACGATCAGGAAGAAGCGGTCGTCATCGACCGTTTGGCGGGGATCGATCGCCAGGCCAAACGCGATCACGCCCCCCGCGACGACCTCCAACTCCGCGTCTAGCGACAGCGTGATGGGGCCGACCTCGGCCGTGATCGGCGTCTGAGGGGCCAGCGTCCGTTTCACGAACTGCGGCGCCGCGAGCTCGACCCCTAGGACGATCATCCGGTCTTCCCGGTCGAGTGCCGTGGTCGTGACCCCATCGAAGTCGGCGAACCCAAGCCGCACATCGACCGTCAACGGCGAACCGTCCGGGGTGTCGAAGGCGTCGTTGATCGCGTCCTCGAGGGCGTCGGCGAGGCGGTCCTCGATCGAGTTGAACGCGGGCACCTGCCGCGCCAAGTCCTTGAAGGCGACGATCAGGTCGCCGTAGCCCGCCACGTCCGTGGGGACCTGCTGGTGGATCAGCTTGCCGAAGTGCGCGACGGCGCTCAACAACCGGGCCGGCAGGCGGTCGAAGAAGTCGACCGGCGCGTCCTGGTCGGGCGGCGCGGCGACACGGCGCAGCACGTCGAGCTGCTTGAGCAGCAATTCGCGCTCTTCGAGCGACATGCCGAGGTTGGCTACCGCCGTCTCGAGCGCCAGCCGCGCCTGCTCGACGTCCAACAAATCGTCGAGGCTCAATCCGCTCACCAACCGGTTGGTCGCTTCGAGCAGGCCGTCGGCGAACTCCAGCACGTCGTCGAGCGACCGGTTGATGATCGGCACATCCTCACCGAGGAAACCGAGGTCGGGGTTGTCGCGCAGCTCGTCGACAAACCGCCCCAGCAGCGCGACAAAGTCTTCGGCACCGAGGTCTTTGAACGAGTCCCACAGGGTCGCGAAGTTCGTGTCGGCCGTGAACTGGAACTGCCCCGACGAGGTGTTGAAGGCGAATCCGAGCGTCACCGCGGGGCTGGATTCGCCGAGGAGCGTCTCGAGGTCGAGCAGATCGTCCCCGTCGAAGACGTTGACCCCGACCTCGATCGAGCCACTCCCTTGGGCGGCGAGCATCGTCGCGGAGACGATCCCGGGCAGGTCGTCGGGGGTGAACTCGCTGACGAAGATCTCGCCGCTCGAGTCGGGGTCGGTCAGGTGGACCCCCACCTCGACGGTGAACGTCAAAGGGTCGCTGTCGACGGTGTTCAGGTCGAGTGCGATCTCACCGAGCGCCGCGGTCACGTCGAACTCCGCCGCGACGGTCGCCGTGACCGTCAGGTGCTTGTGGTTCGGGGCCGCCTCGACAATGAACAGCCGGTCGGCGAGGCCCAGCCCGTGCAGCGGCGTCCCTTCGACGATATTGGCGGAGACATTTTCTTCCGCGCCGAGCACCCCCAGCCCGAGCCCGGCGGGGGAGCCTATCGTGCTCGTAGCGATGTAATCGAAAGGCGCCGACGCCTGTTGCTCTTCTCGGAGCGTGACCCGGCCGGCGGAAACGCCAAACAGCACGGCCCCGGTGGTCAAGTCGATCACATCGAGGCCGTTCGTGTCGCCGTTAATCACAACATCAACACGTGGGACGCTAGAGACCTCCGACGCGGCCTCGATCGCCGCCATCGCCTGGCCGAGCGTCTCAACACCGTCGAGGTTCACGTCAAACTTCGCGCCGTTCGACAAGACGACTGAAAGATCACGCCAATTACTTGCCGCAACGGGGACGAAGCCGAGCTGCGAGCCGCCGGTCATCGTCATGCCGAGGACCGTCGTGTCGATCGCCCTCAGCGTCAGCTTGCGTGTGACGAAACCGGACGACGCGACGGATTCGAACACCCCCGCTTCGAGGACCGTCGACAACACACGCCCGTCGCCGTCCATGGTCTGCGAGAAGAGCTTGTTCAGGTCTGCGGCCAACGACCCGACCGTGGTGTTGTCGTCCGTGTTGGGGGTCCGCTGGTCGATCGGCAGCGACAGCTCGCTGGTCAGTGGGCTTTTCGGGAGCGTCAAGGAGACGTTTTCCACGTCTCCCCCCGCGCGGGTGAACGCTAGCGAGAAGTTCGCGTCGCTTCCCACGACGCCCAGCGCCGGGGCCGCGTTCGCCGCGGTCATGCCGACGAGCAAGCCGACGCCGTCCCCCCCGTTGAGCGACGCCAGCGGGGTCGCCGGCGTGACCGTGAACCCCGCGCCGATGTCTCCCAGCTTGAACCCCACACGCATGTCGAGATTCACTTGCACGTCGAGCGACCCCTGCGCGAGCGCGGCGACCTCGAGTGTCCCCAGCAGCGACCCCAGGTTGAACCCGTCGAAGAAGTCGAGGTCGACCGCGGCGGAAAAAACGTGGTTCAGCGCGAAGTTAAACTCCAGCGTCTTGGTCGTGTCGTTCCAAACCGGGTCCGGGTCGAAAGCCGCCGGCAACGGCAGGTTGGACAACGCGTACATCTGCTCGACCGCCGCTTCGACAAACGTATCGACCGAGAAAAACCCCGCGTCCGCGATCACGCGAGCCCCTTGGCTCGCCGATACCGCCGGGGAGGTCACGCCGAAGCCCATCGCCGTAACGGCCGGGTTGCTGTTCGTCGTGGCGGTCTGGGTGACGCCGTCGGCGAACCCGAGCCGCGCGCCGTTCGCTACGACCTTGATGGACGAAGCCTCGGGGTTGACGGCGACGAGCACCAGACGGTCGTCGGCTGTCGATGTGGGGTTCGCCCCCGGGTCGACCGCGGCGACCACCGCCGTCAGCGGCTGTGCGGCACCCAAGGTGCTCACTGCGGTGAGGAACGCTGCATTCAAGTCGTCCGCCAGGTCCTCCAGCGACGCGTTGTCCTGAGTAAAGACGAACGGCGCCTCGGAGACCCCCGGCGGCGTGACGCCGATCTTCGGCACGATGTACTGAACGCCGTCGATCTCGAGTGTGAGGTTCGTGATCGCCCCGAGCGTTGCGCTGAGCTGCCCGTACTGGGCGACGTCCGGGTCGATCCCGGCGCCGTCCCCCTTGATCCGCAGCGTCGCGATCGACAGCTCTTCCACCCCGGCGCCGTCGATGCTCTCGAGCGCCAAGCGGCCGTCGTCGAGTACGACGGCCGTGACCGAATCGCTGAGCCCGGCGAGGCTCAAAGCCAGCGTCAGGTCGACCGCCAGGTCGCCGGCCGTTGTGTTGTCGGTCGTCTGCGCCGCGGCGACCCGGACGACCAACGGGGCGGCGCCGTTAATCGAAACGCCAAACAGGGCGTCGTTCGCCAGGGTGAAGGACGCCGGCGTGGCGTCGGCCCCTAGCGACACCCCCTCGCTCATCCCCGCCGCGAATTGTTCGAAGAGCCCCTCCAGATCGACCGCATCGGTCAGTTTTGACCCGAGGAACGGCAGGTCGGGCAGCGAGCCGACCCCAACGAGCGACAGCGCCACCTCGGACTGGGTGACGAACGCCGACCCGGAACTCCCTTGCAGGTCGGTCCCGTCGGTCGCGCCGCCGGCGGCGCCGCCGAGCAGCTCGACGAGGCTCTTCAACTGTTTCTTGCGCAGGCCCGAGGTGTCGATCGTCCCGGCGTTGACCGTCTGCGAAATCGTCCCCACCGTGGGGACCGTGACCGGGTTGCTCTGCCCGGTCCCATCGACGTGGCTTTTCAGGTTGTTCGTATCGACGCCTTGCGTGGTGAACAGTGTGGCGTTTGGCTTGGTGACCACCACCCGGTACGTCTCGCCCGGCGCGAGGTCGGTGAAGGCGTACGTCCCGTTGGTGTCGGTCAGCACCTCGCGGTCGAGCGCGTTGTTCGTCGCGTGGTCGAGCTTGACCAGCACCCCCTTGAGCGGCTTGTCCCCCGTGTCGAGTTCGCCGTTGGGGGCGGTGGGGTTCCCCTCTTGGAAGACGGTCCCCGTGATGACGTTCGTCGCCACGCCCGCGACGACGGCGTCGATCTGGGCGTTGCCGTCGTTCGCCTTGCCGCCGAGCGCCTGGACGCGCACGTGCTGGGCCGCCACGGGGGACCACCAGCGCGCAATATAGTCGTCCGCGTTGCTCGCCGTCGTCCAGCCGTCGTCGAACACCTGCGCGACCCGGCCGGCGACCCAACTAACGCCGTCGGCGGAAAAAAACACCTCGTAGTCGAGCGCCGCCTCGCGGCGGAACTTGGCGCTTGTGATGTCCTTCACCTTGCCGTCGTTGTCCGCGTAGCGGGCGACCTGTGAAAAGACATCGACCGTGTTGAACGACCCCCCCGTAAAGGCCGGGACGACCGGTGCGCCGGCGAGCCAGTTGTCTAGGTTGTGCCCCGTCAGCGACGGCGCCGGGGCGAGCCCCCCGATCCCCCACCGCAGCGGCTCGGTCCCTTCCGCAAGGTCGGGGCGGCGGTTCAGGAAACCTGAACCCATGGGGTCGGTCACCGCGGCGCCAGACAGCTTCGTGTTGTCCTCGACCCAGTGAAAGTCGATGCGGTCGCCGTAGGTCGCGTCGTTGCCCGTGGTGTGCTTGACGAAATAGTAGGTCGGAGTTAATTGCGAGTCGGACGCGTTGTGGACGGCGACGATGGGGCTCGCCGTCGGGACCCCCTCCACGGCAAGCCCGGCGTACGAGACCCCGGCGTTCAAGAAGGCCGTGTTCTGGGCGGCCTGCTTGAGCGTCGTCGGGGTAGGGGTCGGGCCCCCATTGTGCATCAGGTCCGAAACGAAGTTCGTGTGCCCAGATTCACTGGCCGCCGCGCGGGTATCGGGGGGGTAACCAAACGCGTTGAGGATAAAGTGGCCGAGCTCGTGAGAGAACGCGACGCCGTCCGCCTCGTTGAAGATCGTCATGCCCGATGCCGTTAGGCTGCCCGATGGGCTGAGCGCCCTCCCCCCCAGGTAGACGACGCCGTAGTGCTTGGTCCCTTCGGCGACGTACCAGTTGTTCACCACCGACGGGTCCGCGTCGCGTGTCGCCGCGACCCCCTGCAGCGCGATCTGCTCCGCACTCGAAAGCCGCAACTTCACATCGGTCGGCCCGGTCAGGTCGAGCAGATCGATCCCAACGTTTAGCACCGTGATCCCGGCCTGCGCCCAGATCTGGTTCGCGTAGTCGAAGTCGCGGGCGTACTGGGGCGTTGCGGGGCCCGGGTAACCGTTGTCGTACTTCGCATCGACGACGTTGCTATGGACCTCGACGAAGTAGTCGCTCCGGTCGTAGCCGATGAGGTTCGTTGTCGACGCCGATACCGAGGCCAGCGAGCCGTGATCGATCGCCGTGTTGATCGGGTCTGTCGGCAGCGCGCCGAGGTCAAGCTCGCCTGTCACCGGGTGACGCACATCGATCCACCCCGTACGCTCGGCGCCGGTTGTCGCTCCCGACGTGAAGTGGAGGAGACCTTGGCCCGCGGTGTAGGTCCACAACGGGGAGGCAGAGAGCAGGAGCCGCGCCTCGAGCGGTTCGACGGCTCTACCGACACGCCGTGGCGCGAAAGGACAAGAAGCAGACCGGTTCGTGCACCGGCGCTTGGGGCGTTTGCCCATCAGAGATGCCTGAAGAAGCGGGAAGAGAGGAGGAGACGATCCACAGCCAGAGATCGCGCGACGCTAGACGCTGTCACGCCTCACTGGACTCAGTGCAGATGGTTTCCGGGGGGTCTTCTCTGTCCCGCGGCGACCCGTAGACTACTCAACCCTCGTATAAGTAGTCAAGCACATCGATCGTGGGTGCACGATCGACACCAGCTTCAGCGCGTCTGAGCCGATGCCGTCGCCCAGCCAAGCAGCAGTTGCCGTTCTTCGTCCGCGATGAAGATCCGGCTCTGGTGTACGCGAATCCGGGTCATCTCCAGCTCGGCCTTCAAGAACAGGATCTGCCGACGGAGTTGCTTCTCATCGGAGCGGGCAAAGAGGAAGAACAACGGGCTGAACCAAGGCGGCATGGAGGCGGCCTCCTCGCAATTCTCGGGGAATTCCGGGATGACAACCTTTCCGAACCCCTGGGGTTGGCCCGATTCTCCACCCGCTCGGGCCGCCCGCAAGCGACTACTAGTTTGCGAGGCGAAAAATGCTAACGCTTGCTAATCGATGACAACCGTTGCTAATGGTTGCAAGCCTCCCAAGCTAGTAGTAATCTCCCTAAAGCGTTAGAAGCGAGGAGGTTACAGCAGGTGGCTCGCCGAGGCTCATAACCTCGAGGTCGTCGCTACGGTTCCGGTGAGAGCCACGAGCGGTACGAGGACCTGATCAAGCGGTGGCGTCTCCGCCGCGACGCGCAGCGGCCCGATCTGGCCGAGGCCGACCCGAAATCCGAGCTGACCGTCAAGCGGCTGCGGCGACGCCTGGAGCAAGGGCACGTCGTCACGCTCAACGAGCTGGCGATCGTCTACGAGGACCACGCCCACTCCTACTACGTCAAGAACGGCAAGGTGACCCGCGAGGGGGAACAGGTAAGCGAAATCCTCAAGCTGCTTTTGCGTCACCACGGCGAAGAAGACGCGGCCGCGTTCGGCCCGGTGAAGCTCAAGGACCTGCGGGAGCTGATGATCGACCCCAAGGGGTGGTCCCGCAAGCACATCAACGAACACGTCAACCGCATCCGGCGGATGTTCGCTTGGGCGTGCGAGAACGAGCTCGTGCCGCCGCTCGTCCATCATGCGTTGCAGTCGGTGGCCGGGCTCAAGAAGGGACGCAGCCGGGCCCGCGACAACGGCCGGGTGACGGTCATCGACGACGCGTCCGTCGCGGCGACCTTGAAGCACGCCCCGGAGATCGTTGCGGACATGGTCCGGTTCCAGCGGCTCACCGGCGCCAGGCCTGGCGAGGTCTGCGGCCTGCGCCCGAGCGACTTGGAACGCACCGGGGACGTCTGGGTCTATCAGCTCGGGTCCCACAAGATGGAGCACTACGGTGCCGAGCGGCTGGTGATGGTCGGGCCGAAGGCTCAGAAGGTCCTTGCCCCCTACTTGCTTCGCGATCCGCTTTGGCCCTGCTTCGCTCCCGCCGAGACCTCCTGGATGACGCGTCGTCGCCGCGGGGAAGAAGGTAGCAACGAGCCGTTCGAGTCGATCCTCCGACGCGCCCATCAAGTAGTGACTAAGCGGGGGCCTATTCGGTTCTACGACGCCAACAGCTACCGGATCGCCATCCACCGGGCCTGCGTGAAGGCGGGCGTCGAGAAATGGTCCCCTAACCGGCTGCGGCACACAGCAGCGACCGAGGTGCGTAAGCAATTTGGTCTGGAGGCGGCCCAGGTGGTGTGTGGGCACCAGAGTGCCGAGGTCACTCAGATTTACGCCGAGCGGGACCTGGCCCTGGCGATGAAGGTCGCCCGGACCGTTGGATAACGACCCAGCTAGGCCCCAGATGAAATCGGGCGGTCAATATCTGCGGAAGTCGGCGTTGAAGCTCGAAACCGCATCCATCTTTAGGCTGTCTTCAAACACTTCCGCCAGAAGTGGCGTCTCTTTCAAAGCTGCGTGATTGTCAATTAACTCGCGATCACTCGGGTCCAACTTGCTAACGTATCCCGGATACTCTGCATTAGGAAAGTATAGTTCATCGTTGTTCTTCATAGTTAATATATTCTCACAGAAGCCTCTGCATGCGTGGTAAAGGACCTTGAGAAAACTATCATCCTCACCGAAGACAACTTGCTTCGCTGTATCGAGGAATAAAACAAGCGGAACAACTCGTCCTGCACGACCATGGTGCACAAAGGGAACCGCCAGCAGTGCCCCCAGCGGATCCGAACCTAGCCGAGAAGCACCGAGAGCCGCTACTGCTTCGTCAACCTCATTTGCGTCATCACCTTGCACGATAACAGGCTTACCCAATCGGCAAGCAAGCCCTACGATCCCATCGTCGACTTTATTGACTCTCCCCACTTCACCTTCCTTGCGATTGCCTGAATATCTGCATATCTGCTGGAAGTAGTCACCACCCCTTATGTGAACCAGGCGATGCAAAGTTACTCGATAGGCAAGATCCTCTGCTCCCGGCACTTCGAAAAACCGACGTAGCACATCAGCTAGAGTCGAAATAAAAGTCGTTGCGACCAACTGCGTTGCGGGTGGAACAAACTCTACGCTTGCTCCGCCAACAGCCTTGCCCCACCATCCTGGTTCCCAAATGATAGCCGACGGCTTTGCCTCGTTGCGGGCCATTAGCTCATTGCAAAGATCAGCACCTTCGGTAAAGTGCGCTGCCCGAAGGGCTTCCTCTCGATCTGTGCCATGTCGAATTGATTTGCGGCGACATTCGTGGTGCACACCATCGATCTCCACCGAATCCTTGCTCGCTGTGCATTTTCCGCCTCGGTATGAGAACGCACCGACTTTGTGGGATATGTATGTAAGAAGTGTATTTAGCAACGAGGCCTTCTCAAGCGTAAGCACATCGGATATTTCTTTGGGGTTTGCATTTAAGAAAACCTGCTGATCGGTCCGCTTGCGATCGTGAACGGCCTCTTTTGCGGTATCTAGCAGATTAGTGTCGTTGTAGAGAGCCCCATACTTATCGTACAGCCAAGACGATTTCCCCTTGTGTTCACCAGACAAGAACTGCTTCTTAATATTCCGAAGCGCTTCGTGCAGCCGGGTTTTCCCAGGCGGAAACAGCTCGCGGACGATACGCCCTTGGTGGAAGTCCTTTAGGCAGGCTCTGAGGAGATCGACAAGCCCTCCGTCACCTCGCCCCGAGACGATTACCACAGGAGCGTCCGAGCCTGAATCGGTGATAATTTGATTTAGACTGTCATTGCGCCAATAGGAATCTTGCCAGTCTGTTGTATGCCGCTCTACTCCGAATCCAACGGCGAAAACAACAACGTCGTATCGACTATCGCCATCTGCATCGTAAATCTTACTCGAACCCTTCCATGACACTCTGTTGTCGTCAGACACTCCCAGGAGTTCGACACCATGATGTATCGCCACCTTGTTGTAATATCTGTCATGGAACGAAGACAGAATCTGACGTGACACGTCGCTCGCAGTCGACTCTTCCCATGTCAGCATCGGCAATCCGGCATAGGGAAGGGACGACCCGTCTTCTGGCCAGTTATAAATGTGAGGATGGACCCAGCGCGTTTCACACCCTTGCTGCAAGTGCAGCAACACCGGCTTCCTCTCGAAGAGCGAAACCGACATTCCGAGCGTCGTTGCGGCGGCCGCGACCGAGAGCCCCGCAACGCCGCCTCCGATTACGGCGATCTTCAGTTCCTTGCCATGCTTCTCGTGCAGGCAGTAGACTAAGTTCAGCGCTCGGACCTGCTGGTCATAGATTGTTATGCCGGAATCAAAGCACCCGAGTGCGAACCGATTACTCCCTGGATTCGGCTGGGACCACTCTAGAAAGCTGTCAATGGGGTCATCCGCGGGAGCGACCGGATTGCTCATTTCTGCCGTTTTCCCTAGATTTCCTGGTTGGGGTTGCCGAAGGCAGCCGATGGGGTATACTTGTACACCTACTTCGCTTAGCTGAGCCATAAACCGAGCATTACCGATGATAGCAGAACGGTCCGTTTGCGAACCACGACAGCTTGCCCGCGATCAGTGGAACAGAGAGTACTCCACAGGGAAAATCATCCCAAGTTCGTCGCGATCATCGCCCGCTAAAGCGCTCACGCTTTTCGAACACACTGGAGCCTTTGGCGAGGGCGGCAATGCCTTGGACGCGGGATGCGGGAACGGCCGTAATGCGATCTACCTAGCCGAACTTGGGTGGAATCTGACCGCCGTTGACGCCTCTCCTGCCGCTGTCGAGATCGCTACTCGATCAGTACGCCGATCGTCGGTGACGTCGCGTGTGTGTGTGAATGAACAAGTCTTAGGCGAAGTTTGGCCTTACGCCGATGAAACATTTGACCTTGTGCTGGATTCGTATGTGCTCTGCCACTACTCTGACGAAGAGTTTATCCATTCGTATCTACGTCAGATGCGTCGCACACTATCTCCGGATGGAATTGCATACTCAGCCTTTTTTTCGACATCGGATTCCTACTATCGGGCGGTAGGATTGCCCGTTGCCGATTGCTCAAATACGGTCGTCGATCCTCATAATGGTTTAAGAAAGAGGCTGTACGAATTTGACGAGCTATCATCGCTTTTGGGTGAGTACTTTAAAATAGAGGCGAAAGTCGATTTTAGATTCGATGATACCTGTATCGGCGAACGGTACGAGCGCAGTGTGCTTGCCTTTCTCATGCGTCGATAGATCGTATTTCAGCAAGAGAGACTTGGACGATCGCGAGTAGGTTAGCGCCGAACAGTTAGTTCGCGATTAGCTCTTCCGGGCTCAGGTGTCAAAAGCGTGAGCCATAGATAGCAAGATTTAGCAGTTCAACTTAGGTAGTCAAGGCAAGCAGTCGGAGTCTCTGCCTGGGATGCGATTCCGAGTTGCTCTCGGGTTTATCAGACCTCGTTCGCTCAAATCCTCTCGGATCTGTTGGTGCCGTCGAAACTCCACCAGGTCGACGGTGCTTGTGGTCATGAAACGCACCAAGGCTTCGAGGCTCGTGTAGCGGACGCCGCCGAGCATCACCGATTCGAGCACCTTGCCGCGGGCCCCCTTCTGGACCCAGCGGTGGACCGTTGAGATGTGCAGCTTCTTTCCCCGCCGCGTCGGCAGGAAGTCGGGGACCTCGCGGATTGAGATCAGTTTTTCGTCGTGCAGCGTGTGGCCGGTCATCGGTTCGATCCCTCCTAAGGTGCTGGAGTAGCGGTGGTGGGTTGCTCAGTGAGATCAGTGTCCCGTCAGCGTCTCGATCGTGATCTTGTCGATCGACGGGCTCGATTCGGCCCGGTCGAACGTCCGCGGCCCTAGTTCTTCAAACGACTTGATCCGGCCGGCCGCGATCAGGTTGGCCAGGTCCGTGAGGTTGCGGCCGGTCACCGCGACGTGCGTCTTCTCCATCCCCAATAGGCACAGCTCGATGTAGCCGGCGTCCCGCTGTCGGATCTCACGCAGGTCGCAGTAGGCGTAGCTGACGGCCCGCCCGTCGCACAGCTGCACCTGGAACATCATCGGCGGCGGCTCGCTCGGGTTGACCCGCTTCCACGGGGCCTTGTCGGCGGTTGCGGAGGCGACGCTCGTGTGATGGTTCTCGTTGGATGGGAAGGGTAGACGGCTCATTTCTTAACTCCTGCCGAGGTGCGGCGCCGGTTGATAATGGATGGGGATTTGGCGTCGCTGCGGCGTCGCGTCGCGGCCTCCCACCCGAGCCCGCCACCATTCGCGGGCTCGTTCGATCAAGCGGAGATGGCTGCGTAGCTGCCGACGCTGTTGGCTTGCCCGCTGTACGGCGGCGGACCCCACCAACTCGGTGGCGGAAAGCTGCCGGCCGGCGTTCTGAATCGCCTGCACGACTGCGGCCTTGTTGTCGACGTACAGCGTGATGTCTTCGCGGCCGCGGCTGGCGGTGACGTACAGCTGTCGGGCGTTGATGGCGGGGAGTGACTCGGAGCCCATCGCGGCGATGACGTGCCGCTCGTCTTTGCCTTGGGCCGAGTGGCTCGTGACGACGTAGCCCAGGGCGAGGTGCCCGTAGTCCTTCGCCACCGTCATGCCGCTCTTGAGGCGGAGGTTGCCTTGCTTGTCGAAGCCGGCGATCTCGTCGACACGGCCGTTGCTGATCCGCCGCTGCTGCTTGTCGTTGGACGAACCACCGAGGCTGAACCGGATTTTGTCCCCCACGGACAAGCCGAGCTTCTTCTCGGCGTACGCCTCGAAGCGATCGGGGTGCTGGTAGGGGATCGGCTTCGCCGGCCCGCCGGAGAGGGGCGTCAGCTGGGGCTCGCCGGTCGCGTCTTGCGTAACGCGGTAACGTTCTCCTTTCTTGAAGCCCCCTTGGATGTTCTGGTGCAGCTGGACGACGACGCCCGGCTGGAGATAGGTCGCCCGCTGCGTCTTCTGGGCTTCGCTGAGATTGAGCGAGGTGAGCTGCAAGAATTCGCGGTCTTCTGTTCCTATCGCCCCTGGTCTTCCCCCCTGAAACTGAGCCATGCTGAATGAGAGAATCCCGAGCTGGGCGGTCCCCCGGCATGGAGGTTCTTTGATGAAGCGAACGAAGCATTCGACGGAGCAGATCATCGAG
>NZ_SJPH01000002.1:0-47813 GCF_007859815.1 Botrimarina hoheduenensis
CACCACAACGACACCACCGAGGGCTTCACCTGGACCAAAACCGCCAACGCCATCCTAGAGAAAGTCGCCCGGGCAAAAGCCACCCTCGATAAGATCAGGGATTAGCGACGCGGTACACTACGATGATTTTTTTACTATCGAAGAAGACCCAATCTATGTTTGGGAGGTGAACAACGGCGCGAATTGGAATCTGATCGGCACGCCGCCACCACCTCCACCACCTCCACCTCCTCCACCACCTCCTCCACCACCTCCTCCACCACCTCCTCCACCACCGCCGCCACCGCCGCCGCCGCCGCCGCCGCCTCCCGAGGGGTTAGTCACCAACGAAATCCGTATCAACTTCGATGGCATCCTGCGAGGTCAGCAGATGACCGTCGAATTGACGAGAGGGGCGATCTATAACACGCCCAGTTTTGGAGGCAACACTGCGCCTAACGGAGCGTTTGTGTCGCTAGTGCCCGCGCTCGGTAAAGACAGCTTTGTAACCATGGGGGGCCTAACGTCAGATAGTTCGCAACCCGTACTCGTTGTTGGCGGAGCAGTGAATCTGCCCGGCGCGCCCGCGCATTTTGTCTTGAACAACAATCAGATCAGCGTCACCTGGGCACCAGCGCCGGGAGTGACGATCGAGGATCAGATGGATTTCCTCATCGCACAGATATCGCTAACGGATGACGCTGAGGGCCTGCTCCGCCTGTTCAGTTCGACGGATAGCGGCCCGCCGACGATTTACCATTCACCCATCTACAACGGACATATTGAGTTCTACCCGGTCCCCGAACCCGCTTCCGGCGTGCTGCTGCTTGCGGCACTATTCGGTATTGCCAATCGCCGTGTTAATGGTCGTTGAGCCGCTTTGGCTCAATGACCCTTGCAGCTCATCGGGAAACGTCCACGAAGACTTGGCGACCTAGCGTCCTTCGACTTGCAGGACTTTCGAGTGCCGGCGTAACGAACGGAGCACGAAGTAAGCGACACCGGTCGTCGCCAGCAGCGTGACCCAAAAGGTCTCGATCGGCACGTTGCGTTCGATCACGAAGTGCTCCAGCGCCTCGATGCCCGTGTGCAACACCACCACCAGCGCTAGTCCGGTGTACTCACGCTTGAGGACGTTGCGGAGCGAGAACGGCAGCTCGGGACGCCGCCACAGCAGCGGGTTAGGGATAAATCCGGGCGTCGCTGCGACCCAGGCACTGAACTTTTCGCCGAACTTGTTGCGCAGAAAGTCTTCCTCGGCAAACATGATCCGCTCGTAGTACAGCCAGAACGCGAGCGTGTAGAGCGCGGGCAGCCACGCCTCCATCGGCACAAGCACCGCGCCCAGGCCCATCAGGTAGTTGCCCAGGTACAACGGGTGCCGAACCATCGAATAGATGCCGGACGTGTTGAGGCTCTCGGCCACTTGCGCGTGAGTGTTGCGGCCCGAGGTGCCGGCGGGCGTGTGACCGACGGTAAACACGCGCACGCCCACGCCCAGGAAGCTCACCGCCAGGCAAGAGAATTCCCAGTACTCGTGGATCTGATAGCTGCCGAACGGCCAGCGCATGCTCATGACCGCCATGATCAGCGGCACAAGAAAAACAATGGGCACATAGCTGCGATAGCGAAATAGCCAATTGCCCTGACGGACAAACTCCGAACGCATCCCCATCGGTGTCTTGCTCACTGGCTGCTGAGAGATTGGCGCTAAGCACGTGCTTAGCGGGCGGCATTCTTCCGCCTGTGATCGTCTACAGCTAGCCCAAGTTACATTACAAATCGGTCCGTGTCGGAGGCTCTGGCACAGGCTTAGCGGCTTAGCGGCTTAGCGGCTTAGCGGCTTAGCCGACTCGATATGGCACGCCAAGTTTTAAGGCGCTATTAGCCAGATCGATCTGTACGCACTGGCGGTGTCTCGGAATAATCCGCGCTTGATGGATCACTTCTTCTGGACACGGACGCCCCCCGGAACCCCCGCGATGTCGCTCTTGTTGCGTTGCTTGCTATCGGCCCTCCCGTTGCTTTCACTTGCTAGCAACGGCTACGCCGCTGGCGCCCCGACGGTCGAGCAAGCGCTCGGGCTGAAGCCGATTCAGACGGGCTTTCAGTACGACACGCCGACGGCCGACGAAGCCAAACGCTGCAGCATTAAAGCGGTGCGCGAGGGCAAGAGCACCTCATGGGTCGTGCGCGACGCGCAGGACCGCGTTCTGCGTCGGTTCGCGGACGCCAACACTGATAACGTTGTCGATACGTGGTGCTACTACGCGGCGGGGCTCGAGGTGTACCGCGATATCGACTCGGATTTCGACAGCAAGGCGGACCAGTACCGTTGGTTCCATACGGGCGGTTCCCGTTGGGGTCTCGACAAGAATCAGGACGGCAAGATCGACGTCTGGAAGCAGATCTCGCCGCAGGAGGTCGCTGAAGAGGCGGTCGCCGCCGTTAAAACGCGTGACGATGCCCGCTTCGCCCGCTTGCTGCTCAGCTCCGACGAGGCAGCGCGGCTCGGCATGGGCGAAGCACTCTCGGAGGAAGTCAAAGCGGGGCTAGCATCGGCTCGGCAGGGGTTTGTCGGCCTGATCCGTTCGCAGAAAATATTGACGGGCGACAGTCGCTTTGTTGACTTCGGAGCCGGCAAACCCGGTGTGGTCCCCGCCGGAGCGGACGGCTCGACCCAGGATTTGGTTGTCTACGAAAACGCGACCGCCCTGATCGATAACGAGGGAACTCCCACCCAGCTGCTGTTGGGCTCGCTGTTTCGTGTGGGCGATGGCTGGCGACTTGTCGAGGCGCCGACCGTCGATTCCTCGGGGCCGAAGCTGGCCAATGTCTTCTCGGTGCCGACACTGTCCGGGGTTGGTGCTATGGGATCGGCCCCCAGTGTCAACACGCAAGCCTTGCTTGCCGAGCTTGAAAAACTCGACCAGCAATCTTCCAGCGCCGCCGGTGCCGCTCTGGATCGCCTCACCGACCAGCGCGTTGATGTGCTGGAGAAACTCGCCTCGTCAGCCGTCGACAAGTCGGAGCAACGGCAGTGGTATCGTCAGCTCGCCGACCTTTTGAGCGCGAGCGCTCAAACCGGCGGCTACAAGTCGGCGGTCGCGAAGCTCGCCGAGCTCGAGCGTTCCACCGGTGTTAAGAACGCCGGCGACGACCTCCCGGCCCACATGCGCTACAAGCGGATCGGGGCCGAGTATGGCGTCTCGCTGAGCGCTGAAAAGGCCGACTACGCCAAGGTCCAGCAGGAATGGCTGGAAAAGCTCGAAGCGTTTGTTGACGCCTACCCCAAGAGCGAAGACGCGGCCGAATCCATGCTGCAACTGGGCCATATGGCGGGTGAGTTCACCGGAGAAACCAAGATCGCCGAGCGCTGGTACACACGTGTCGCGAAGGAATTTCCCCAGTCGCTGGCTGGCCGCAAGGCGAGTGGGGCCCTCAACCGCTTGAATTCCGTCGGCAAGCCGATCGCGCTGCGGGGAACCACACTCGACGGGGCGAAAGCCGACCTCACGTCGCGCGATTTCCGCGGCAAGCATGTGCTGATCCATTACTGGGCGAGCTGGTCAGACCCCGCCGAGGACATGCAAGAGATCGCCAAGCTGCAGCAGCAATACCGCGGCAAGCTGGCGGTGCTGGGTGTCAACCTCGATACGTCACGCGCAGAAGCGTCACGCATTGTGACGGCGGCCGGCGTGCGTTGGCCTCAGCTGCACGACGAACGCGGGCTCGATGGCCCGATCGCCACGGATCTGGGTGTGATGACCCTGCCGCTGATGATGCTCGTGGATGACGCCGGCCGAGTGGTCAACCGAAACCTCTACACGCCCGACCTCGCTGCGGAACTCAAGCGGCAGATTCGCTGAGCCATAACCCGCCTTAATCTCGCAAGGCCGTGGATCTAGCGACCAGCAACTACCAAGCCCAGTGACGGTTGCGGCGCGCACTGATGCCGCAATCGGGGGCCGAGCCCGAGCGTTTGCGGGATCGCTTGCGGAGGGCACGCGAACTGCGGCTACGTGCCGAGGTGCTCAGGCGGCGATCCTCGCCGGAGTCGCGCTGGGCGTTGTGGTCGTACGGGAACGCGTGGTTGGCGTAGATCATTTCAGTAGCTTTCGGCTCAGTAGCAACTCCACGGGGACGAGCCGACTGCCGTCGAGCAATCGGTCGATGACGGCAAGAAGCAATTCCGGTGCCAGCAGCGTCGCGTGCCCTGGCCGGTGCACCTCCCGCTGCTTTAAAACCTGCGGCAGCAAGATTTAGCGGCGATCCGACCCCCGCGCGTGACCGCCTCCTCCCAACAGAAAACACTCGGCCCCTTCACCGAGCTTGGGGGCATGCGCAAAGCAAGCGATTGCAACGACTTAGCCCGCGCTGGCAAGCATCAAGCTGCTCGCGGAGCATGGCTGCTCGGGCGTAAGTGCTTCGGCCCCAACGACCTGCGACATATTCACAACAGCAGGGAGACGATTCACCAAAATGGTGAAACGCTGATCGTCTCTCCCCGGACCGTAATAACGATCCGTTACAGAGAAACCAGCGGGTTCGCGGCTTGCTGGTGATCGCTAGGCCCAGCCTGCCAACGGTCTTGAAGACCCTCAGCAAAGGCGGATTCGCGAAGGCGTTGCTCGGGGAAGGATCCCGGCGTTCTCGGCTCGATAGCCAAGTAAATGCCGGTGTCTTTCGCACGGAGCGACCACCAAATTCGGGATGTCGGTCACGTACAACCTTTCGGTGCGCGACGCGTTGCGTGGCGTTAGATCATCATGCTGAGGTGGCAGGGCAACCTCCCTTAGGCCGCGGCGTAGCAACGCTACGCTGACGCACGGTTGAGCGGGGGCTGAGCCACTCCCTATGCAAGCCTGGGGCCAAACTCAGACTCAGGCCGAAAGAGGCTGCTTGATCTGGCAAGACTGGGCGGCCTTTGCTAAATCTCCGACCGAGCAAGCGCTGCAAGGACGCAGCGTCACCCCCCCCCCACGCCCCGCCGAGCCCTTACGCAATGGACAGCGTCTGGCCCACGATCCCTGCCGTCGTCTGGATCGTCACGCATCTGTGTGGCGTCGTTGCCGCATGGCTGAGCCGGCTCCCTCTTTCGTCCCGAGCGGCCGCCTTTGCACGGGGGGGACTCGCGGGCAGCTTTGTCGGAGTGGCCTGCTTCGCACTCTTTAATCCTCAGACAGAAACGCTTGGCTGGGTCGGATCAGCCGCCACGTTGGGGGTAATGACGATCGCCGCCGTGTGGGATACCGCCCGCGGAGACGCCGCGGAAGAAGACCTGACTCTCTCGCGTTTGATCGCGGTCCACGAGCTCTCGCTCGCCTCACGCCAAGCCCGCTAGCCAATCCCCCCGGGACAAGCGGCTAGCAGGCCTTTTGCTAGCACACCCAGGCGGCATGATCGGCAAGCTCGGCAGAATCGGACAAAAAGACTCCGCCCCCGTGGGGTCGGTTGCCGAAGTTAGCAACCGGAGCGGTTATTCCGGCGGTGCGACAGGTTCGCCTGACAAACGCCGATGACCGAGTCCTGCCCGGAAGCCAAGCGATTGGCGATCGGTACGCACCGCATGGGAGTGGGGCGCGTCCGCCGGGTCGCAACCGAAGCCATTGACGCCGTTATGCCGCTGCGCGTGACGGGTCTCGATCCGGGTCGCCAGACCGATCAGTTTCCTGGGGGGAGTGAAGATGCGTACCTTCGTCATGGCCTGCGCCCTTGTGGCGTTCGTCGGAGCGACTCCGGCTTGGGCCGAGTCCGCCGCCGATCAGATGGCGCAGCAGGTGGCCGACGCCCTGCGCGACAGTGGCCAGCTAGCAAATTACCGAGTCGGCGTGAAGTATGAGGATGGAGTTGCGTGGCTGCTGGGTTCGGTAACGAGCCCGGCGCAGGCGGAAGCCGCCGCGCAGATCGCCCAGTCGATCGAGGGCATTGACCATGTGGTCAACAAGCTCGAAGTAACTCCGCCGGCACCGCAGGTTGCTGACGATGCGGGGCTGCAATTGGCGGCGATGGAAGAGCAGGCGGCCGCTCCGGCACCGCTGCCCCCCAACCCGCAAGCCATGCCGGCACCGATCAACCGCGGTATGCCGCGGCCGATCCAGCGGGTCGCCCAGATGCCGCAGGGCCAGCAGGGTCAGATGCCGATCCAGTCAGCCTGCTACGGCGGCGTGAACGGCGGTGGGATGGGAACGCCTCAGGGCTACAGCACCGGTGGTTCTGGCGGCGCGAGCTACGACCAGGCGAATATGCCCGGCTACGCTTGGCCCAGTTACGCTGCTCACCCGAACTACGCCGCTCTTTCGTATCCCAAGCAGTACTCGGCGAGCGCTTGGCCCTACATCGGCCCGTTCTATCCCTATCCGCAGGTCCCGCTGGGATGGCGGAAGGTGACCCTCGAGTGGGACGACGGCTGGTGGTTCATGGACTTCAGCCACCACAAGGGGCACTGAGCCCTCGCGGTCTGAGAGTCAGCGACAGCAACAAGTAAGCAACGCCCGCGGGAGAGCAACTCTCCCGCGGGCGTTGCTGTTTTGAAGCCCGGGCGACGGCTGCGTTCCCTGAAAGGGGCCGTCGTCCGTCTTGCTAGCGTCGCCGCCGAGCATCCAATCCGCAGAGTCTGCCCGCTTTTTCGGATTAATCCGCAAGTTCGGCCCAGCTTCACACGATACAGAGACTATCGACAGACATGGCAGCCGGCGGCGCGAGACTGCGTGCCGCTGCTTCCTTTTGACGCGGGCTGGGGATCGCCCCCCGCCCGGCGCCTCGCACGCAGATACAAGGTCTCTCTCGATGGCACGGCTTCGCACCTCGCAACGGACCTACGCCCTAACCGCCGCCCTGATTATGGGCTCCTCGACGCTTGGCACGTCAGGATGCTTCTGGGGGATCGTCGGACAGGGACCCAGTCTCGGTATCGCCGGCTTGCCGATCCCGATCTCTCCCTACTTGCAAGAGAAGGAAGAGGACAAGTATTGGCAACACGAACGGTACGATCGCGTGCCGATCCTCGGTCCGATCACCAGTGGCGGTGCGCCGATCGCGCTCGATACGCCTAGTGACGACGAGGTGATGCGCGCCCTCGAGAAGGCCCGCCCGGTTGAGGGGGGTATCCCCCTGCTCTGGGAACGCAACCGCAACGACGTGCGGATCATCAAAGAGAAGATCGCTGACTACGTCGATCCGGTGCGGGTGTACCCGATGATCGGCCCGGCTCAGCAGCACCACGCTCACTACAAGTGCACGATCTACTACGAAGACGTACGCCGCGTCGGCTGGCCCGTCCCGCACACGCTCCGCGATGAAGACGCTCGCGAAGTGGTCTACATCGACCACAACCACCTTCACATGGTGGGTGACGTCGACGGCGGCACCGGCATCTGACGCCCAGTCGTAGATCCTACCAATCTAACGGGGACCGACCGCGTGCTCGCCTTTGAGCCGCGGTCGGTCACCTTGCATTCACGGGGCGAACGAGCGAGATGCAAACCGAATCTCCCGACAGCCTGCTCGACCTGCTGCTGGCAAGCGGCCCGCTCGTTTGGCCGATCTTGCTGGCATCGATCGTGATGATGCTGTGCGTGCTCGAGCGGGCCATCGCGCTACGACGCCGCCGGGTGGCTCCGAAACGGTTCGTGCAGTGCCTGCTCGCACAGGTCGAAGAAAACGGCGATCGAGACGCCGCTCTCGATCTTTGCGAAGAGGAGCCCAGTCACGTAGCACGAGTCTTTGCCGCGGGATTGCGCCGGTGGGGTAAACCGGCCGTCGAAGTGGAGCAAGCCGTGCTCGACGAGGGGGAGCGTTGCGCTGCCTCGCTGCGCCGCTATCTGCGGATCGTTAGTGGGGTGGCCAACATCTGCCCGCTGCTTGGTTTGCTCGGGACGGTCTGGGGGATGCGCGTCGCGTTCGATCAGATCGCAGGGTCCAGCGCGATGGGGCGGCCGGAACTGCTGGCCGGAGGCATCAGCCAAGCCCTGCTATCAACGGCTGCCGGCCTCGCGGTCGCGATTCCCGCCATGATTTTCTATCTGCACTTCACCGGTCGTGCGGATTCGCTCGTCATGGAAATCGACCGGCACGGACAGTCGCTGGTGAATCTGATCTCGGCCGAGGCGCTCGAGGACCGCCGCAGCACGCGCCGGAAGCGGGCCGCCTGATTCTCAGAGGGTCGCCCCCTTTCTCCCGCTCGGCCCTGCGGTGCGACGCTGCTTGCAAGAACGCCCCTAGCGACACGCCCCGATGCCCCTAAAAACCTCTAGCGATGACCCGCTGCAGCTAAACCTGACGCCGATGATCGACGTCGTGTTTCTGCTTGTGATCTTCTTTATGACCGCCACACAGTTTGCGCAGGTCGAACGAGCGATCGAGATCGAGTTGCCGACGGTCGGGGCCGAAGGGGCCACCGCTGCGACGCCCGATCAGCCGAGCGTGATCACCGTGCTGGCCGACGGTCGGCTGGAGCTGAACAGCAAGCCGATCGAGCCCGACGAACTCGATGCCCGCTTGCGTGATGCCGCGATTGATAACCCCGACCACAGCGTGCTGATCCACGGCGACGCGCGCTGCAATTTTCAGCACATCGCCTCGACGCTGGCGTCTTGTCGCGCAGCGGGGATCGCCGATGTGGGCGTTTCCGTCGAGACCGTTGCCGACCGTGGCAGCGTGGTCCGCTAACCCGCCGGAGACGTAGGGCCGATGCTCCTCGCGGTGGTTTTAGCGAACGGCGTAGTCGCCCTGGCGGGCGTTGCACTGCTGGCATGCCTGGTCGTATTCGCAGCGACTTTCACACGTTGGGGGCGCAGGCGGGTGATGGCGCGCTATGCCGCCGCATCGGTTGCTGCGCACCTCCTCCTGCTGCTGCTCGCGGCTAGCGTACGACAGGGCAATCCAGCACCGGGTGCCGAAGCGGCCCCGACCGTGCGCGTGCAGATTGTGATGCGGAAGCCGAGCGA
This sequence comes from Botrimarina hoheduenensis, assembly GCF_007859815.1. GTDB lineage: Bacteria > Planctomycetota > Planctomycetia > Pirellulales > Lacipirellulaceae > Botrimarina > Botrimarina hoheduenensis. Next base: position 8,928 of record NZ_SJPH01000002.1, read on the forward strand.
CTCTTCGCCAGCGAAGCAAGCAAGCGAAACCACACCCTCTGCTGAGGCAAACGAACCGCGCGCGGAATCCGCTGCGGACGAACTTGCCCAACATGCCGCCACAGCCCCCGCTGCTGAGGCCGACACCGCTTTGGCTGACGCGTCGATAGAAGTGCCACCGGCACCCGAGCCTGAGCCCGTCGCGCCCAGCGTTGCCGCAAAGCCCGAATCAGGCGCAGCGACGCAACCGATGGCCGCTGCCGATTCAGAACCCGTTCCCCTGGTAGAACCGTCGGAGAGTTTGGCCGCCGAACCGCTCGCCGAATCGACGATGCTGCTCGAAAGTCTCCTCACCAACCAGCCGACCTCGCTCAACGATCCCCCCAGCGTGGTAACTCCGCTCGACATGAGCACGCAAGTTACCCAGGACGTCGCCCCAGCGGGATCGACGGTGCCGTCCACCGCGAAAGATCCCGCCTCCGCGGCAAACCAAGCCGCCTGGCAATCGACCTATACCACTCGGGGTGCCCTCCAACGAAGACGCCTTGCGGAACGCGACGGCGGCGATGCCCAGACGGAAGACGCTGTCGCTCGGGGTGTCGATTGGCTGGCGCGCGCGCAACGAGCGGACGGTGGCTGGGATACGGTTCGCTGGGGAGCTGGCCGCGAAGACCGCGTCTTGGGGGAAGACCGCGGCTCAGCCGGCAAGCAGGCCCAGACCGGGCTAACAGGACTTGCGCTGTTGGCGATGCAGGGCGCGGGCCACACGCACCTCGACGGACCCTACAGCGCGACGATCACCGCGGGTCTGGCGTATCTCATCGATCAGCAACAAGTCGGCGGCGACCGCGATGGCGATCTCTCCGGAGACGCAACCCTTTACGCTCGCACCTACTGCCACTCGATGGCAACCTTTGCTCTGGCCGAAGCTTACGCCACCACCGGCGATGAGCGGCTCGGCAGCGCGGTGCGGCGCGCAACCGGGTTCCTCGAAAGAACCCAGAACGCCACCTATGGTGGATGGCGCTATGTGCCCGGCGACCGTGGCGACATGAGCCAGATGGGCTGGGCCGTCATGGCCCTCCGCAGCGCGGAGCTTGCTGGCGTGCCGATCCGACCGAGCGTGTGGGACGGCATCGAACAGTTTCTTGCTTCCGTGGCAATGGGCCGCTCTCGTGGTCTTGCTTGCTACCGACCGGGCGGAGGGCCAACCCCCACCATGACCGCCGAGGCACTCTACTGTCGCCAGATCCTGGGCCGGGCACGCACCCAGCCGGCGGCTGGTCGAGAGGCGATCGGGCTGCTGGCACAAAACCTTCCCGAGTCGGGAGGCCGGCGGCCTCCTAACCTGTATTACTGGTACTACGGTACGCTGGCCCTGCACCACGAGCGAAACACCTCGTCCGACGCGCAAGCCGCTTGGTCCGCATGGAATGCCGGTATGAAGCAGGAATTGGTCCCCCGACAAGTGGTCGATGGCCCCAACCTCGGCAGCTGGCGGCCCGACACGCTGTGGGGGGGCTACGGCGGAAGGGTGTACACCACCGCCCTCGCGACCATGTGCCTCGAGGTCTACTACCGGTACGACCCGGACGAAATCGGCCGCGATCCGTGGCTCGCCAGCCGCGGTGCCCAGCCCTCTGCCCCCACGGGCGGAACCCGTTTGTGGCGCTAAACGGCTGGTTGCAGCGCCCCGCGAGCGTTTGACGCTTGGCTCGCCGGACGTAGACTAAAGGTAACCATTATCGAGGCTTACTACCGCTCGGCGTCCACAAGCCGCCGCTCCGGGATCTGAACGGTTCATTATGTTTACACCCGGCCCACTCCAGCTGCTGATCGTCTTGGCGATCGTGCTCTTGCTTTTCGGCAGCCGCTTGCCGTCGCTCGCGCGTTCGTTCGGTCAGAGCATTACCGAGTTCAAAAAGGGTATCAAGGAAGTTGAGGACCACAGCGATGACAGCACGCATCCTGGTAAAACCGGTTAGCGGCTGTTACCCCGTCTTGTTGCGTTTTCGGCCCCCGCCAATTCATCACTCTCCCGCCACCCCTATCAACTGTCTGCAGTGACGCCACTCGCCTTCTTCTCGATGAGCCCGATGGAGTTGCTGATCGTTGGCGTGGTCGCCGTGCTGCTCTTCGGCAGCAAGCTGCCATCGGTCGCCCGCTCGGCGGGCAAAAGCCTGACCGAGTTCAAACGCGGCATGCGCGACATGCAAGACGAGTTTCATCGGACCGTCCAAGCGGCGGACCTAGAAGAATCCGCGCGCAAGCGGATGGGGGATCAATCTGCCACCCCCACAGCGAGCCCCGATCCCGATGATCTGATCGCTGAGTCCGGAGCGCAGGGCGCTGCCGTGAGCCCACCGACCGGGCCGGCAAAGGTCTAGTCCTTGCCCGTGGCTGCAGGAGCCTTCCTGGGCACCGCAGGCAACGTCTAGCGGTGACTCCGAGGCCACAGTATGATTCGCAGCTACCGGCGGCTCCCAAACGAAGGAGCCCCATGCCGGGCGATTAGCTCAGTTGGTTAGAGCGCTGTGTTCACACCGCAGAGGTCACTGGTTCGAGTCCAGTATCGCCCACTCGTTGTAAGTCTTGCCGAATCCTAGCTTTGTGGTACCCGTCGACGTTCGACGGAGCGGCGTTTTCCACCCGGGTTTTTGAGTACGTACTCAAAAACTCTGGGCAATCTGGAGAACCCTCGCTATGCCACGTCCCAAGAAGCTGATTCCCTCTTATCGCAAGCACCGCGCCAGCGGACAGGCCGTCGTCAACGTCAATGGCCGGACCGTCTATCTCGGCCCGCATGGCACACGCGCCAGCCATCGCGAGTACGACCGCGTCATCGCCGAGTGGCTTGCACGCGGAAGAGCCCCTGAACCAACCGCCGACCGGCGGATCTCGGTCGTGGAGCTCTGTGCTCGCTACCTTACGTTCGCCAAGACCTACTACCAAAAGAACGGCCGCTGCACCAAAGTCGTCCCCGGCGTGAAGTGCGTCATCCGCTACTTACGCGAATGGTACGGCCGCGAACCGGCAGCCGACTTCGGTCCCATCGCGCTCAAGGCGATCCGTCAACGAATGGTCGAAGATGGCCTGAGCCGACGCTACGTCAACGATCACGTCGATCGCGTGAAGCGAATGTTCAAGTGGGCCGCCAGCGAGCAGCTCGTGCCCCACGAGACGTACCACGCGCTCGCCCTAGTAGCGGGTCTGCGTCGTGGAAAAACGGCGGCGCGCGAAACGAAACCGATCCCCCCCGTGGACGACGCGACAGTCAACGCCACGCTCCCCTTCCTCTCGACGGTGGTTGGCGACATGGTGCGTCTGCAGCGCTTGACCGGCATGCGTCCGGCGGAGGTTTGCCAGCTGCGGCCGTGCGATCTGGATCGGACCGAGGAGGTATGGGTCTTTACGCCCGCCTCCCACAAGACCGAGCACCATGGCCGTGAGCGAACCATCTTTATCGGCCCTCGTGGGCAAGCGCTGCTTGAGAAGTACCTGCACGGCGATCCGCAGCGTTGCTGCTTCCGGCCGTGCGACGCCGAAGCCGAGCGGCTGGCCAAGCGGTCTAAAAGCCGCAAGGTTCCTTTAGCGTACGGCAATCGCCCGGGCACCAATCGCAAGACGCAGCCCCAGCGATCGCCTGGGGAATGCTATGAAACGGACGCCTATCGCCGTGCGATTCATCGGGCTTGCGACCGGGCCTTCCCCCACCCCACGCTGAAGCCGTGTACCGATCTGACGAGCGCCGAGCAGGCAGCGCTCAATGCGTGGCAATCCGCACATCGCTGGAGCCCCAACCGGCTTCGCCATACGGCGGCGACGGAGGTGCGGAAGCGCTTCGGGCTGGAGCACGCGCAAGTCATGCTGGGACACGCCTCCGCGAACGTGACGCAGATCTATGCCGAGCGTGATCACGCCAAGGGGGTCGAGGTAGCCAAAGCGCTTGGGTAGAAGGCCTTTCTACGAAGGTCGCCATCAATGCCTTACTGGCTATGGTTTGACCTATAAGGCATTAATTGCTATATATATCTTTGTACTCACAGGCTTCATGTTGGTTGTATTTAAAGCATAACAGCTGCAACAACCTCCGCGGGCCTCGTATCGATCATTCCGTACCGAAGGAACGAAACCATGGATTTGGCGGGCACAACCATTCAGGAAGATTTTTCTGCCGGCGAGGAATCGCCGCTCGATTTTACCAATGCCGATCACATCATGTCGCGTTCGCTGGTCAACTGGAATGTGGCCGAGCTTGCCGCGTTTGACGGAGCGATCGACAAGTGGCTCAGCACGCTAACCGGCGAATGGCTCGAAACAGCCTACACCGCTTGGAGAAGCGATGAACTCACGGTATTGATCACCTTGATCGAAGCCGGACTCGTCGAAATGCAAGAGCACTATGACACAGGCGTAGTAATTCTCTGTGGATGCGTGTGGAACGACAACGAAAAAATCCAGCTGCACGAGCAATTCGACTTACGCCTCACTCATGAGGGAAAGAGCGCGAAGGAGGATCTAAAAGACGCCTTATCACGCGGGATTGTGTTTGCCTGCGTCCGAGGGGCCACGCCTTTCACTCGTGGCATCCGCGCGGAGCCTACGGTTCGCCACATCAGCAACGGCCGCAAAGAACCCGGCCGGCGGCCTGATCCCACCGTCGAACGGCGTCGAGCGCAAGTGCAATTACTCACTGACGAGGGGCACTCACCGGGCGAAATCGCTGCGCAGTTGAAGGTGGCGGTCGCCACAATTCGGCAGGACGTGCGGCGCAATAAACAGGAACGCCATGACAAAACGTGACAGAATATTCTGTCACGCCCCTCGGCCGCTTTTCTCAGCGACCACTAGAACCCTTTAAAAACCGACGAATTCTCCGAATTCGTTGGTTTTTTGTTTTTGGTGTTCACTCGAATTATGTCACGGCAAGCTTCTGGTACGCGAAGGCGAATTTCGCTTTTGCAGGTATCGCACAAAGGAGCTTCGCGGTGACAAGCCTGATGGATGAGAAGCGGCTGACCTTAACCGAGTTGGCCAAGCGGGAGCGGGTAAACGTTTGCACGGTTTGGCGATGGGCCCAGCGTGGGGCGAAAGGGGTTCGCTTGGAGACCTTCAGCGTGGGCGGACGCCGGTACACCACGCAAGAAGCCTTCCGGCGGTTTGTATCGGGCACGACACGGGCAGCTCAGGGGACCGAGGCGGGCCATTCGTCTTGCGTAGCCGAGGATCACGAATTCGCGGCGGCGGATGCCTTCCTCGATGCCGAGGGGGTTTGAGGTCGTGCAATGAACGATCTGACATCTAGCAATCTGTCTTCATCGACTTCAAAAGACGAACAGGCCAACAGCTGTGGGGTCCTCGACAGTGCGCGTTACTACACACAGCGTGGCTGGTCGGTGATCCCCCTGCCCTTCCGGTCGAAGAATCCGGGCTTTGACGAGTGGCCGCAGCTTCGACTTGGCGAAGGTGACCTACCTCACCATTTCAACGGCCATCCTCAAAACATCGGCGTGCTCCTGGGCGAGCCGTCGGATTGGCTGATCGACATCGATCTGGATCATCCTCGCGCGATTGAACTTGCGGCCGACTATCTGCCCCCGACCGATCTGCGATTCGGGCGTCCCAGCAAGCCGGAGTCGCACTGGATTTACCGGGTCAGTGGCCCGATCGCGACGAAGAAGCACCGCAGCAAGTCCGACGGCATGATCGTCGAGCTGCGGTCGACCGGCGCCCAGACGGTGTTCCCGCCCAGCACTCATGAATTAGGCGAGGCGATCGAGTTCGTCGATCCGGCAGCTGAACCGGCCCTAGTTGATCCCGAAGAACTTCAGGAAGCGGTCAAGTTGCTGGCCGATGCGGTCAAGGCTGAGCTGGGTGAAAAGCCCGCACCGCGGATGACCGAGAAGCCGCAGAAGGTCGCTCGCCTTGCGGCGCAGGACAAGCAGCAACCGATCGACGTCGCGCCAGCGGAACGCTCCAAGCGAGCACTGCAGTTGATTCTGCGGATGAGCGTTCCTGATCACCAGGATGGGTCGCTACGTCTCTTCGCGGCAGCGTGCCGGTGTGTCGAGTTCGACCTTTCCGACGACGAAGCCTGCACTCTCCTGCGAAACTACATTCGGCTCCAGCCGTTTCCTCGCGACTGGACAGACGACGAAATCCTCAAACGCGTTTCCGACGCACGCAATAAGGTAACGGCGGGGGCAGCGCTACAGCCCGACAAAGATCACGAGGGGCTCGTCGCGCTCGGCTCGCGCGACCCGGATTCCGGTCGGGTTGTGCTGTCGCCCAAGCGAACGTTGCCAACCGCAGTCGCCTTCGTCGCCGAGAACCACCAGCACCGCGACGGCCGTACCCTGCACTGCCACGCCGAGATGCTGATGGAGTGGAACGGCAGCCGCTACGTCCCGCTTGAAGAAGGAACGCTGAAGAGCCGGCTGTATCCGTGGCTGCACGAGGCGGTGCGCTACGTTCTCGATCGCGAAACTAAGGCGATGGCGCTCGCCCCCTTCGACGCCAATCCGGCGTCGGTCAACGCGGCGCTCGACACGATCAAAGCCGAAGTCCATCTGCCAGCGACCTTATCGGCGCCAGTCTGGCTTGATGGACGCCCTGATCCGCCTCCCGACGAACTGCTGGTCGGCAAGTCGAAGCTGCTCCATCTGCCAAGCGGTAAGGAGCTTGACGCTTCGCCCCAGTTGTTTGTCACGAACGCCCTCGAGTTCGACCCGGATCCCCATGCGGCGGAGCCGATGGCTTGGCACGACTTCTTGCACCAGCTGTTCGATGGCGATCTTCAATCCCTGGAGCTCCTGCAGGAGTGGTTCGGCTACGCGCTTACCACGGATACGTCCCAGCAGAAGATGCTGCTCATGGTCGGACCGCGTCGGGGGGGTAAGGGCACGATCGCCCGCGTCCTGAGACAGCTGATTGGCGAGGGTAACGTAGCGGGGCCAACCACATCCTCTCTGGCGGGGTCGTTCGGCCTCCAGCCCCTTATTGGCAAGTCGCTGGCGATCGTGAGCGACGCCCGCTTCTCCGGCGACGGGATCGCGACGGTCGTTGAGCGGCTGCTCACGATCAGCGGTGAAGACGCCGTATCGATCGACCGCAAGTATCTGTCCGCGGTCACCCTGAAGCTGCCGACACGCTTCATGTTCTTGACCAACGAGTTCCCGCGGTTCAGTGACGCCAGCGGCGCTCTGGCCGGACGTTTCATGATCTTGCACCTCACCCAGAGCTTCTACGGGCGCGAGGACACCGGGCTGACCAAGCGTCTCCTGGACGAGTTGCCGGGGATCCTCAACTGGGCCATCGAAGGTTGGAAGCGACTCCGCGAACGCGGCCACTTCGTCATGCCCGCCTCCGGCGTCGAAGCGATGCGTGAGCTTGAGGAACTGAGCTCGCCGGTAAAGGCGTTCGTGCGAGGTCACTGCCTAATCAGCGACGCCGCCCGAGTCGACGTCGACGATCTGTATTGCGCATGGACGCGTTGGTGCGAATCGGAGGGGCGATCGAAGCCCACGACGAAGCAGGTCTTCGGGCGGGATTTAAAGGCGGCGTATCCATCCGTAATGCGTCGCGATGGCACTTACAAACCCTTCTACCAGGGCATCGACCTAGAGAAGTAATCAACCGTATTGAATGCCTCCGCGACAGAACACCCCCGCAGTACCCCCGCAGTCCATACGTCCACTGCGGGGTCACTCGCAAGGGTATTACAGAGGTTTTTCGAACTACCCCCTCGAACCCCGCGGTCTTCCGAAAAACTATCGCGGATGCGCGCGCACGCGCGGGGAAGCAGAAAAAACAATGCGTACCCCCGCGGGGGTTCGAGGGGGTGCGCGGGGGTGAAGCTTCACAACACGCCCCCACCAGCGCCACGACGTTGGCCCGTGTTGCGTCGCTTGCTCGCTCGGCAAGAAACGCTCCCAGCCGCACGAGAACGCCACAGCGCCTACCGCAGCGATCCGTAGGTACTTCCTGGCGATTGGGGCGAAAGAGGCCCGGGGGAACAGCATCCGGTAGGGGCAGAGTTTGTTTTGTGTGTCCGAACCTTTCGGGAAGGAACCGAGAATGAAGATTACTCAGCGGAAACTCACAGAGATTATCCCGTACGACAACAACCCACGCCACAATGAGGGCGCGGTCGAAGCGGTCGCCCAGTCGCTGCGCGCGTACGGCTTTCGCCAGCCGATCGTGGTCGACGCGGAGGGGGTCATCATCTGCGGGCACACGCGCTGGAAAGCGGCCCAGCAGCTGGGGCTCGAGAAGGCGCCAGTCCACGTCGCCCAAGACCTGACCCCGGCGCAGATCAAGGCGTATCGCCTGGCCGACAACAAGTCGGGCGAGATCGCCACGTGGAATTTTGATCTGCTGCCGCTCGAACTGGCGGAGCTGCAAGGCATGGAGTGCGACCTTGCGCTGCTGGGATTCACCCCGGAGGAACTTGCGAAGCTGCTCGACGCGGGCGTGCAGGACGGGCTGACCGACCCCGACGAAGTGCCGGCGCCACCGGACGAGGCGACCACGCAGCCTGGCGACCTGTGGGTGCTGGGCGATCATCGCTTGCTGTGCGGCGATTCTTCCAGTCCGGCCCACCTCGATCGGCTGCTCGCTGGCGCGGTGATCGATCTGGTGAACACCGACCCGCCGTACAACGTGAAGGTCGAGCCGCGGAGCAACAACGCGATCGCCGCCGGCAACAGCTCGTTCGCGGCGCCGAAGACGCATCATCAGAAGTTTGATCTGGAGCGGCATCCGGAGAAATCAAAGCCGACGCAGAAAAAACTCCGCGCGAAGGACCGTCCGCTGGCGAACGACTTTGTGAGCGACGAGGCGTTCGATGAGCTGCTGGCGGCGTGGTTCGGCAACGCCTCGCGCGTCCTCAAGCCGGGGGGCTCGTTCTATATCTGGGGGGGCTACGCCAACCTGGGCAACTACCCAGCGCCGCTCAAGGCGGCCGGGCTGTACTTCTCGCAAGGCATCGTGTGGGACAAGCAGCACCCCGTGCTGACGCGCAAGGACTTTATGGGGGCGTTCGAGATCTGCTTCTACGGCTGGAGGGAAGGCGCGGGCCACAAGTTCCACGGCCCCAACAACGCCACCGACCTGTGGCATCTCAAGAAGGTCAATCCGCAGGCGATGGTCCATCTCACCGAGAAGCCAGTCGAGCTGGCGGTGCGCGCCATTCAGTACTCGTCGCTCAGCGGAGACAACGTGCTCGATCTGTTTGGCGGCAGCGGCTCGACGCTCATCGGTTGCGAGCAGACGCAGCGTAAGGCGTTCTTGATGGAACTCGATCCGCTGTACTGCGACGTGATCGTTGAGCGGTGGGAGAAGTTCACTGGGGCAAAGGGGAGCGGGAACGGATCGCCACCAGCGACAAGCCCGCCACGCCAGCGAAGACGAAGCGGGGGGCGTGAGATGCTACAGCACGCGTCCCAAGGCGCCTTTTTTCGTTATCCTAAGCGCCTCCGAGGCAAACTTGCGTTCGTCGAGCAACAGGCCGTCGAGTTGGGGTTGGCGCGCTTCGGCCTGTTGCAGCGCGTTGACAAGCGCCGTCAATCCTTCGACTGCTTTGTAATAGGCGTCGCGGATCGCTGTAGCATGGTCGGCGTCCATCGTACGGAAAGCTTTGCGAATCTCGGTTTCGGTCATCATCGTGTCTCCTCAGTGCTTGCCGGGGACGCTGATGATGCGGCCCGTCGGTTTGTGATCATGCCAAGTCGTCGGCTGCAGGCCCTGGTTCTGCAGGCGGCGAAACTCGGCTTCATCGACCGTGAAGAATCGGCCGCCGAGACTGATCGCTCGATCGCCGGAGAAATTGAGTTCCACCAGCGCGTCGTGCGCCGTCTGGTGTTCCTGGCCTCGTATCTCGATGGTTCGCATGATTGGTTCCTTGTTGCGTGCCGGGCGTCGTGTACGCCCGTTAACCCACAGGAGCCATGCGGGGCCGGAGTAATCAAGCGCGGTGGGCAAGAGTTCGAGCGATTACCGCCAAGTTTCTTCGCTCCCCGCGTGGCCCCAACGTTGGCGTCGTGTCGCGACCGGCGGCAGGGTTGGCTCAGCACGCCACGGCACGAGAAAACGCCCGCACGTGGCGAACGTGGGGCGCTAGTGGCGCTGCGAGGGGGTCGTCTACTTGGCGGCCAGTGCGAACTTCCCCTTCTCCACCTTCTGGAAGCGGGCGTCGGCGCCCTTGGCGGCGATCTCGCGCACCAGCGCCGAGTACAGCGTCCGGTCGGGGGTCTTGCCGCCGGGGCTGGTCCACAGCTTCTGGTCGGTCACCGCCTCGATGATCTGCTGGGTCGTCATCGGCGCTGCGAATCGTTGCAGCGCGATGTAGGCCGCCTCGAGCAGGCTGCGCTGCTTCGTGGGCGCTGCTGGCGTGGCGGCCTTCTTAGGCGATGCTTTCTTGGCGGCGGCCTTCGTAGCGCCGGTCGTTCGCTTCGTTGCCGCGGCCTTCACTGGGGAAACCTTCTTCGGTTGGATCTTGGAACGCATGGTGAATCTCCTCGTATCGTGGATCGGTGGAAGGGCTGCCATCCTCAGGCGACGGGAACCACCCGTCGCGACCCGCTGCCGACACTTGTCGGCCGGGTTTCGGCGCTAGTAATTCGTTTGGCTCAAGAAGGCGATCACCTGCGCGAGCTGGTGGTTGACCTCGTTGAGGTCGCCAACGTCCCCCCAGTGGATCGGGCGCTGGTCGTTGCCCGGGGCGGGCAGGTCGTGCAGCAGCTCGTCCAAACGCCGAAGCTGGTCGCGGGCAACAAGATGGGCGTTCTCGTAGGCGGCGTCGGCCAGAAGGGGCGGTCGAGAAGGGTTGCGCGCAGTCATCGCGGGGGCTCCGTGGCGGGGTGGGCGGGGAATCGCTGTGCGTCTGGACACAGGAGCCATGCGGGCGCCAGCAGCTCAAGCGCGGTGGCGAAGAATTCGGCAGAATCTTTCGAGAGGCGGAAGAACTCCGCCGCGAACGCCCACCAGTCCGTTCCTGTAGGCCCCCCGAGCGCGCGGAAACCGCGTCATCCGCGTCACGCGCGTCATGGCCGGAGTCCCTCGCCATGAAAAAGAAGTCTGCTGCGATGAAGAGCCCGTCGGCGAAGCCGATTGATCCGAACCGTCTCACGCCCTCGCAGGCCGCCCAGCTCCTCTCGGCCGCGGCGGGGGTCCGCGTTCCGCTCGAGCAGATCGAAGCGGACCTCGCCGCCGGCGCGCCGACCCAGAGCGACGGCACGATCAACCTCGTCCACTACGCCGCCTGGCTCGTGAAGGAGATGTCGCGTGGCCACTGATCCCCGCCAACTCAGGCCCAGCGAGCTCTGCCGCTACTTGAACTCCACGCCGCTGGGCGCGGTGCTCAGCGAGCGGCAACTCCATCGCCACCGAACGCGCGCGGGGCTGCGGGTCGGCAACGAGCGGCAGGTCGATCTGCTCCGCTACACGGCGTGGCTGATCCAGATGCGCCACGAACCGAAACCGGAACCCGCCGCTGACCCCTACCAGACGCTCAAAGAGCGGGCCCGCGCGCGCAACGCCACCCTCTCCACCGCTGGCAGAGACATTGGCGAACTCCCGGCCGTCGCGGATCCCGCCCGCAAAGCGCAAGCCGCCAGCAACTTCCAGCGCTTCTGCGAAGCCTACTTCCCGCAGACCTTTCACCTGGCGTGGTCAGAAGACCATCTGAAGGTGATTCGCAAGATCGAGCAGGCGGTGCTGGAAGGAGGCTTGTTCGCCATGGCGATGCCGCGCGGCAGCGGCAAGACGTCTCTCTGCGAGTGCGCCTGCATCTGGGCCGTGCTCAACGGCCATCGCGCGTTCGTCTGCCTCATCGGCTCCGACGAAGGGCATGCGATGGACATGCTCGACTCGATCAAGACGGAACTCGACGCGAACGACCTGCTGCTGGCCGATTACCCCGAGGTGGTCTATCCGATCCAGTCATTGGACGGGATCGCCAACCGCTGTGGCGGGCAGCTCTATCGGGGTCAGCGGACCCACATCGGCTGGACCGCGCGCGAGATCGTCTTGCCGACGATCCCCGGCAGCAGCGCCAGCGGCGCGATCATCAAGGTGGCCGGCATCACCGGCCGCATCCGGGGCATGAAGTACAAGCGGGCCGACGGCAAGACGGTCCGCCCGTCGCTCGTGGTGCTCGACGATCCGCAGACCGATGAGTCGGCCCGTTCAGTCACGCAGTGCGCCACGCGCGAGGGGGTGCTCGCCGGAGCGGTCCTGGGCCTGGCCGGCCCCGGCCAAAAGATCGCCGGCGTGATGCCCTGCACCGTGATTCGCCCGGGCGATATGGCTGACAACCTGCTCGATCGGGATCAGCATCCCGAGTGGAACGGGGAGCGGACCAAGATGGTCTACGCCTTCCCGGACGATGAGAAGCTGTGGCGTGAGTACGCCGAGCTGCGCGCCGAAGAGCTCCGCGCCGGACGGGGCCTGGCCGCAGCGACCCAGTTCTATCGGGAGCATCAAGCGGCGATGGACGAAGGCGCGCAGGTCGCCTGGCCCGAGCGATTCAATCACGACGAGCTCTCGGCGCTACAGCACGCGATGAACCTCAAGCTGCAGGACGAAGCCGCCTTCTTCGCTGAGTACCAGAACGAACCGCTGCCGCTGGAAGCGGGGGACGCCGAAGAACTGTCGGCCGACCAGATCGCCGCCAAGCTAAATCGTTACGCGCGGGGGGTCGTGCCGCTGGCGGCGCAGCGGCTCACGGCGTTCATCGACGTGCAGCAGAACCTGCTCTATTACCTGGTGGTCGCCTGGGAACCCAACTTCACCGGCTACGTTCTTGATTACGGGGCTTACCCCGACCAGCAGCGCGATTACTTCACGCTCCGCGACGCCCGGCGGACCCTAACCCTGGCGCATGGCGGGGGCCTCGAGGGGGCGATCTACGCCGGCCTCACCGCGCTGGCGGACGAGATATTAGGTAAGGAATGGCGGCGTGAGGATGGCGCGCTCTTGCGGATCGAACGCTGTCTCGTCGACGCCAACTGGGGAAGCTCGACCGAGGTGGTCTATCAGTTCTGTCGGCAGTCGGCGTACGCCAGCGTCGTGACGCCCAGCCATGGCCGCTTCGTGGGGGCGTCGAGCCAGCCCTTCTCCGAGTACCGCCGCAAGAGTGGCGACCTCCTGGGCAATAACTGGCGGATCCCCAGCGCCAACGGGCGTCGCGCCGTGCGCTACGTGCTCTACGACACCAACTTCTGGAAGTCGTTCGTCTACGCCCGGCTCGCCGTGGGGATGGGCGACGCGGGTTGTCTGTCGCTCTACGGCGCGAAGCCTGCTACGCATCGGCTGCTCGCCGAACATCTGACCGCCGAGCACCGCGTCCGTACCGAAGGCCGCGGCCGGACGGTCGACGAGTGGAAGCTCCGCCCCCAACGCGCCGACAACCATTGGCTCGACGGCCTCGTCGGCGCCGCCGTCGCAGCGAGCCTGCAAGGCTGCGCGCTGGAGGGCCAACCCGTGATGAGCGCCATCCGAAAACGACGCCGCAGGCGCTATCGGGCGATTGGGTGAGGGTCTGGGGTTGGTGCAGCCACCCGTAACAAGACTTGCCTCGTACCCTCAGAGGTACGCGCCACCGCCTTCAGTTGGCCGGGCCGCCAAGTTGCTGGTGTTGGTCCAACCGACGCAGGATTGGGGCTTTGGCAGGCGGCGTCGGCGTGAAACTTTTAAGCGGATTTTTGTCTCTTCGAGAGGCCGGCCTGAGTCGTCGCTCCCTCACGGTCGCGGCCGTTGCGGGTTGGCTTGCTTGTGCTCAGCGAAGGCGTTGCACTGTCACTAAATAGGCGGTCAGTATGAGCAGCACGCCGGCCGGCTCGGGCACGGCGGTGGGGGCTGCTTCGGCGTTCGTGGCACCGAAGTTGGCTTTCCACGCGTCATAGTCGGCGGTATCGACCGTACCCGGGGTGGAGTCGTTTGGGAGCGTGGCACCGGGCTGCGACATCGCGTCTCGCCAGGTGGTGTAGTCGGCCGCGTCAACGAGGCCGTCGTCGTTGTAGTCGCCTTCGAGGATCGACGACTGGACGAAGAGGCCGGCGGAGTCGATCCAGACAGCACCGTTCTCGTTGTCGGGCTGCTGGTACAGGAACGTCAAACGAGCCTCGACGGCGTTCTCTGGGGCGACCGTTTCGAGAGTGTGGTCAAGCCACATGTTCTCATCGGACGAGCCATCGTGGATGAGTTGCGTGACCTCGCTCAAGAAGCCAGCCGAGCCAAGCTCGGCACCGAATACGCTGTAGAACTCGATTTTCATGGACAGCTCATTGGCCTTTCCAAAGAGCGTGTCCCACGAGGGGGTGTAGGTGCTGGCCGTGGCCAATAGCGACTCGCCACCTGTGATCGCGGCGCCTTGCGAGACGCCCGAGAAGTTAGTGCCGCCGTTAAACTGGCCGAAGACCTTCAGAGCGTGTGAACCATCGTTTGACAAGTCGTTATTTGCCGACACGTTGGGAATGACGTTGCCAAAGACAGTCCAGCTGTCGAGCGAGCCACCGGAGGCGTCGAAACTTGGGTTACTCAGCAGGTTGACGCCCGGATCGACGGGATCGACGGGATCGACGGGATCGACCGGATCGACCGGATCGACCGGAGTCCCCTCGGGCTGCCAAACACGGACGTAATCGACCAGCATTGTCTGCGGCCAGACGGTCGATCCGTCGGGGTCGCCGCCGAAGATGCCGCCCACCGCGAGGTTGAGGATAATGTTCTTGGGCGTCTCGATGATCGGCCGGTTAGGGGTCTCGTTGATTGTGAAGTGCAGGTTGCCGTCCACGAAGAAGTCGATTGAGTCGTCGTCCCACTCGGCGGCATAAGTGTGGAAGCCGGCGTGGAAATCTACCGCCTGGCCGTTCTCAGTCGCGGTGTACTCGTCGTAGACAAACTGCCGCTGATCGCAGCACGGGCCCGGGTTGGTCTGCCAGTGGTAAGCACTGGAGGTCAGGTTCGGCTGGCTGCCGCGGTTCTCTAGGATGTCGATCTCACCGCCGATCGGCCACTGGACGTTGTTGGCGTTCAGCCAGAAAGCGGGCCACATTCCTTGGGAGGTCGGCAAGTCGATCCGGGCCTCGAAACGGCCCGGCCCGAACAGATCGCGCGACGTGATCAGTCCCGACTGGTACGCCTTGCCGCTGCGGGGAGTGTTGATCGCGGTGAGCTCGAGGTTCCCATTCGCGATGGTCACCTGATCCGGGTGGTAGTACTGCTTCTCATTATTGAAGCTGTCCCGCCGATCGAGGGCTTCCCACTTCACGTTGTCGAGAGTGGTGCCGTCGAACTCGTCGTGCCAGAGCAAATCCCAACCAGGAAGATCGGGAACCTGGGCTGTGGCCAAGCTAGCGCCAACCAATACGCCCAGTAAAGGCGTCCAGCAAATCGGCGTACGCCGTTTCGATAGCGATGGAGACAAGATGTTTTCTCTTCGAGAATAGGGTGCCCGAACGGCAAGCTTGTAACTGTTTCAGACCAAACGGACGGCATCATTAGAAGTGCTTTAGTATATCTTGATTCTACAGACCCCTTCAATTCGATTCGGTCGTATCGGGCACGTTTGGGGGAAACAAATGAAAGCAAAGAAACTGTTCCTTGCTATGGTCTTGGCGAAATGAAAGCCGACGACCCTCGGTGGTCGCCGGCTCGGTTGCAGTTCTACTTGGCGTCAAACGTCGGTAGCTGACTGGCCGCTTTGGTCGCTCCCTGACGGGCGCTGCTCGTTCGCCGCTACTCGCCGGGCATTCGACTCAACGCGGGTAGCCGTCACTGGGGTAGCTTTTGCCGGCGATGTCGATCGGGGTGTCGAGCGAGAAACTCGTTGTCTCTTCGGCGGTCAGCTTGATCTCCAGGTCGCGGCAGAGGATCTCCGCGTTTCCGTTGGGTCCGATCGGCACCGTTCTGCAAACGCCGCTCGATCCAACAGCCAAAGACTAACGTTCGGGCTCTGGCTAGTCGCCCGAAGCGGAGACAAGCAGCACGTGGGCAATCGATTAGATACCGCGATTCTGCCGAGGTTGCATCGACCGACGCGCCGAAGGAATTCCCCAAACTGCACGAGGTCTCCTCGTCGCGTCAACATCTCTGCAGGTAGCGTGATCGCCATCCGGCTGACCAGTGATGCAGCGGACCTTCAGGGAGCAACCCGTTTCGGCTCGGTAGAGCGGACCGAACGTCCTGATAACCCGCCCCCAGGCGAGACACAGAGACAACCGAGACTTCGGGCCAAAGTGGCCTCCGAACCGACCGCACCGGTGGCTACCCTGGTGTCGCGCATGCCTGCAGGCGCGACACCAAGAGACTTGATTCGTCGCCGTAAGTTGTTGCCAGAAAAGGCGATAGAACGCGAAAAGGCCGACGCCTGGGGGCATCGGCCTTTCGTATAACCCGGCGGTGAGCGGAGTTCGCTACCGCGAAAACAAGTGGCGGGGGCCGGATTCGAACCGACGACCTCAAAGTTATTAGGCACCACAATCGTCGCGTTGAAAACCTCTTGTTTGAAGGCTCTTAAGCACGTCAGTACGTTTCGCGTTTTGTTGCAATCGTCCGTAGACGATGCTCTTAAGACGCATACCTTCGCAGCTTTCGCGAGCACTACCCTATTGGAACGGCTTCGCAGCCCTCGGATCGGCCTCCGAGTAACGCTCCGATGACGCTTCTTGCTCTCGACCGCTTGCTCTTCGTCAAAGCGAGCAAGTGCGGCGGTGATGCGGCGCTGCGAATCGGCGGGAACCTCGTAGAGCCGAGTGAGTAAGCCGTGGATCGCCAGCTGATCACCGGCGACCGCGGGGTCAGGCAACTCGGGCGGACTCGGCGCATCGCCGTCAAGCCATTCAAGCAGCTCGTCGGCCGGATCGGGAGGATCTCGCTCGGTCATGCGGTCGACTCCCGAAGCCGGAGCCCGATGCACTCGGCGAGCGCTTCGCGAAGCCGCTGAAGCTGCTTCCTGACGGTCGCGGGCTGCAAGCCAATGCGAGCCGAGATTGCTTCGGCCGACTCACCCTCTTCATACCGACCAGCAAGCAATTCCCGAGACCGCTCCGGCAGGGTAGCTACGCAGTCCTCCAGAGCGTGCAGCCGAGCGCTCCACGTGTAGCCCGGCGTCGTTTCGACGCGAGCGATCGCCGACTCGACGTGTGCCGCGACCTCGTCGCCAACAAGGAGCACGTCGCGTGCTCGCTTTCGGACCGCGTTGCGGGTTAGATTCAGCGCGATACCCCGGAGCCATGGGCCGAGCGGCTGCGATTGGTCAAAGTCGTCAAACTTCCGCCACGCGGTGACGAGCGTTTCTTGAAAAGGTCATCCGCTAGCCCGGGGTCGCGGACGAACGCACGCAGGTAGGCGGTCAGCGCCCCCTCATTCTCGCGAACGAGCGCTTCGAATAGCTTCTTGGAGCGGTCTGCCATAGGGTGCCTCTAGAATGGATTGTCTCGGAGAGTTCCGGCGTGACTAAATCCAGCAGATTTCTCCCCGCGACGCCTTTCGCACCGATTCTGACCCAAGAGGCTCGACCCGCGACACACACGATCGGACAGCCTCTAGAAGCAGAATTGATGCTCCGTCCGCCTGAGCTTGACGGTCTAGTAGCGTGAGAGCGAGGCCCGAGGCAGCGTTGAAATCTGCGGTCGGATGCATCGTTCCTGAAAGAGTCTGTCAAGCAGAAGCGGCTTCTATCAGGTTCGGGGCGCACGGGGAGCCTTAAGCAGGCCGCCATGCGTCAGCACTTGGGCCATAAAATGCGCCACTCACCGCTACTAATCGACCAGGAGCAGTTCTGATCACGGGCTCTTAGCCGGGATTGACGAACCTACCATGCGAAGATGCCAACCCAGCTCGTGGTTGGCGTTGGAGGCTCACCGTCTTGTCGACTCATCCGGGGCACGATCCCTAGAGAGATCATTCTCGGGGTTGTAGCGATCCAGCTCGACAATGCTGGCATAAGGCACGAACCCCGCTCTTCTTTGGCGTTTGTAAGAGTCAGACCGCCGCTGCTGTCCCCTAACGTAATCGACGCCGAGCAGTAGTTTATTCTGGCCCTTAATGGCAATGGCGTTACGACGATTCTCTGCGCACCACTCTTCGCGGCACGGTTTGTTGTGGGGCAGGTAAAAAGGGGACTCGAGCGCGATGCCGTCGATTGCCGCTAAGTAGAGCTCATTGAATAGCGCTTCGTCATGCGGATTTATCGCAAGCTCGGGGCAGTTCTGTGGAATGATCTTGAAGTTTGGCGATAGGTCTTTCGCTAGTCCAGAAATGCGCCTGACGAGGTCAACCATGAGCTCGGCTCGGCGCTGGATCGGTATGACCGGCTCGTCGATCTCTTCGTACGTCGTCAGCATGTCGAGGTATGCCCCATCGAATCCGGCTCCGATCGCTTGTTGAACACGCGCCCTGACAAACGGCCACCACCGCACGTCCCAGTAACGTACGTATTGCTCGTCTTCCCAGCCATCGACGGCGCCCGCCTTGAGGTCGTCGGGGACTTCGTCCCATTCGGGTCGGAAGCTCTCGATTGCTGCGATCTCGAAGTAGGCGAGCACATGCTTGCCCGTGGCTTGGAGCTGCCGGACCTCGTCGCGGCGGAAGTAGTCTGAAGCACCGTCGCGAGCGAGGTCGATCACCACCAGATCGACCGGTGCGGAGGCCAAGACATCGAGCGCTTCCCCCTCGTACCCGGTCAACTGGTACGCCCAACTGGCTACTTCGCTGAATCCGGGCCGGTCGAGGATGGGGGGCTGAGTCGCCCACGACGCTACGGCGGTTGCAATCGCCGCCGTGAGAAACAGTTGCATCTTCGCTGGGGCGGTGAGCATTAGGTCTTCCCGGTTCAGGTGAGGCTCTTCGTTGATAGGCCCACAGGTCTGCCGCGCGAGGTCCAACAACAGCAACGCCACGAATTAACCAGAAATTACAGAGATTTCATCTGTAGCATCTGTGAGCCTACGGACGTAGCTTGGCGAACGAGACATAAAGCAGTTGGCCCGCAGTTGGCCTGAGTTCCGCGGCGGACAGCGAAACAACCTTGCGGGAGTAAATGTATTGTCAAGAACCGGGGTCGATGCAGACGACTTCGTGATGCTGTTGGCGCGGCATACCCCCAGGGTCCGGGCTTTCGTTGCGACACTGGTTGGGCACGACTCCGATACTATCGATGACGTCGTTCAGTCGACTCTCTTGATCGCTTGGAAGAAGCTCAACACTTTTCGGTATGCCGAAAAAAACCCAGAGGAAGAGCTTATTCGCTGGGTCTGCACCATCGCCCGCTTTGAGGTGCTCGAGTACTTACGTGACAAGAAGCGGCGAAGAACGATCGCGTTTGATGAGCAGCTCATCGGTCAGCTAGCGGATTTGCAGGAAGAGCAGTCGGGTCCGCTTGATGACCGTCGGCGTGCGCTTCGAGGCTGCCTGCAGCAACTGCAGCCAAAACAGCAGGAAGCGATACGCCTGCGATATGCCGTTGGGCTGTCGATGACTGAGATCGCTGCGCGAGAGCAACGGAGTATCAAAGCAGCAACGGTTGCCATGTGCCGGTTGAGAAAATTGCTAGAGAAATGCGTTAGGCAGTCGCTTGGCCTAAAAGGTTTGGCTTGATTGAACGTCTGGTTCGGAAACAGACTCTTATAATAAACGCTGGAGGGATCAACTATGCCCCACTCGCATTACCCCTCGCCGCCGGGAGAGCCGGGAGAAGCCGTGGCCCACAGCGACCAAAATGACCAATCGCGCGGGGTTGTTGAGGACCTCGACAGCTTGCTCGAGCAGCACGCCCTGGGTGAGTTGGGACCAGCGGGCTGGCAGAGGCTTGGAGAGATAATTCGCGGAGATCGGTCCGCGGCTCTGCGCTACGTCCAAGCTGTTCACGACAGTGAGACCCTCCGTGATGAGTCGGGCGGCACGCATTACAGTCCTTTGGCGCCTCCGATTGCGGTGGATGAGAAACTCTGGGTCAAACCAACCCGCGAGAAAGGTAGCTGGTCGCTAGCCCGCGTACTCCCCTGGGGCTTGGCGATCGGTGCGGCGTTCTTGGCTGCTTGGGAACTCAAGACACCGCCAAGCGAGCTTGAAACAAGAGCCCCTGTCGAGTCGCGACCGGCGATTGTGCTCGCCGAGCCCCAACCCTCAGTGTCGTTGGGTCGGATTACGGGACTAACCCCTGTCGCTTCCTCAGACGGGCTCCTACGTCCGCTGACGGTTGGCTCACCGTTGGGCCGGGGCGAGGTCTTTCAACTCGCTCGGGGCGTGGCTCGCTTGCAGATTGGCGGTGGCGAGGTGCTCGTCCAGGGACCCGCAGAACTCTCCGCAATCGAGGAGCGGACGGTCTTCTTGCGACATGGCCAGATCACTGTTCGCCATCCCGAGGGAATGACGATACAGACACCTGTCGCGCTCGCCACAGGCGGCAGCGAGTTTGTGGTCGTTGCAGAAGCCGACGACCGGGCTCTTGTCACGGTGCTGCGCGGCAAGGTTCTCGCCAATACGTCCCCCGACCGAGGACGGTCTGCTGCGGATGCCAACTCTACCTTGTCAGCAGGACAAACGATGGAGTATCTGCGCGACAAAGAGCACTGCGTAATCACACAGCAAGTCGATGCCCCTTCCGAAGGGTTGTTGCTTTCTTGGGACGATACCGCCAAGCGACTCAACGACTACGAACGATTGGTGCTCTCCGACGAGCCCCTCGCCTACTGGCCGCTGTACCGGGTTCGTCGTCACCGAGCGGTGCTTGACCTAACACAAAACGGCTACGACGGCCACGCGATTGGCAACTGGCCCACGGAACTGTCCGATGTCGACGCGAGTCAGCCACGGGGCGCCTATTTCGATGGCGAATCCTACATAGAGTCTGACCGCAAGCCACCCATCAATCTCCGGACAGGATTCTCGATCGAGAGCTGGGCTCGTGTTTCGGGCGGGCCTGAATATCAAGCCATCTTCACATCTCGATGGGTGCTCGCTTCCAACACCGACAGCGAGCAGTGCTTTGGTGTCACCTTGTACGCTGGCGACAACGACCGCTGGCAGTGCTGGACGGGGTCGGGGCAATACGGCCGCAACTGGGACAAGATACAAGCCCCCACACCGATCATGCGGAACCGATGGACGCACGTCGCGGCAACCTTTGAACCAGACATCGACCAAGAGAACGCGACACAATCGATCACGGGTCTAGTTAGTCTTTATATTGATGGCATAGCGGTTTCGGAGGCGCGTCATGCGCTTTCGCTTGAAGAGTTTGAATGGCCGGCCCGTATCGGCGCGGCTGAGTTCGTGCCCAAGTCGCTCACGTCATGGTTGTTCCATGGAGAATTGCGTGATGTGGCTGTCTACGATCATGTGCTGCCAGCGAATCGCGTCAACATTCATGCCGAACAAGGTCGTTCGGCCATCTAAGGCGCCGTATACGGGAGGAATACGAAATGACTAAGACATTGACTCTAGAGGTTAAGCCTAGGGGTTTCACCCTTGTTGAGCTCTTGGTGGTAATCGCGATCATTGGGATCCTTGTGGCTCTGTTGTTGCCCGCCGTCCAGGCCGCCCGCGAGGCGGCCCGCCGTACACAGTGCAGAAATCAAGTAAAGCAGCTCGCATTAGCCTTCCATATGCATCACGACACACACGGTCACATGCCCACTGGCGGCTGGCTGTTCAACTGGCTTGGCTACCCCGAGTACGGATACGGCAATAAACAACCCGGGGGCTGGCTCTACAACGTTCTTCCCTACATCGAAGAGCAAACCCTGCACGATCTCGGAATGGGTCTCACCGGAGCCGCCCGCGAAGCGGCAACTCTGCAGCGTGTGCAG
This sequence comes from Botrimarina hoheduenensis, assembly GCF_007859815.1. GTDB lineage: Bacteria > Planctomycetota > Planctomycetia > Pirellulales > Lacipirellulaceae > Botrimarina > Botrimarina hoheduenensis. The sequence goes on from NZ_SJPH01000002.1 coordinate 30,719, forward strand.
TCGCCTTTTGATGGAATGACTTGCCCTAGTCGGCGTTCCGCGAACGTTTATAGGCTTGGGAGCCCCCTCCTCAATTACGCTTACTGCGAGACACCTATCGAGGTCTGCAGCAAGACCGACTACGCTGCAAACGCGGGCGACATGTTCGTCGCCGAGCCCACGGGAACGGGATCGAGCGTCCCCTACAACGTAGACAACTACGAGACGGCGCAAAGCTATGCTTGGAACCCATCGTGGCGCACCCGCGACGCTAGCAATCCTAACCTGATTACCATTGTGCGTGATGCTACCGGTGTCGTCTATACTAGGTCAATGATCGCCTTTCGACACGTGAGCGATGGAACCTCTAAGGTCTACATGGTTGGCGAGAAGTACATGTCAGTCGATCACTACGAAGACGGACTTGACGTGGGAGACAATGAACCCGGCTTTAGCGGCGGAAACGCGGACACGCTGCGTGTGACGGTAAATCGAGTGCTCTTCAACCAAGAGATTTCGCTCGGTCCCGATCAGACCGGCAGCAATCCGGGCGACGAGTTGAAGTTTGGTTCGGCTCATTCAGGTGGGTTCAATATGGCCTACTGCGACGGCTCGGTCAGCTTCATCTCGTTCGACGTTGATCCGGACATTCACCGCCTGGCTGGTAACCGCAGCGACGGAGTTCTTGCCGCAGAAAGCGATTGAGGCTCGCCGAGAGTTTTTTGACGACAGAGAGTTCTGAAGAAGACATACAGCTGAACGAAGAATTGCCTCCCTCCTCTTCCTTGCAACTTTGGAGACCGACTTTATGACTCGAACAACCTTAGCGCTAGCTGTTTCGATGGCTATCGGATTGGCGGGCGCCGCCCACGCAGGCTTCTACAAGACGATCACCATCGACAGCGATTTCAGCGACTGGGCCGACGTGCCCGCCGTGGATGATGACAGCGGCGACAACACCGCCGGCCCCGATATCGGTGTCACGAAGATCGCCAATGACGATAACTTCCTGTACATCTACAATACGTTCCCAAACGGGTTGTCGCTCGGCACGTTCACGTCGATCGACAGCGACAGCAACACCGCAACCGGCTTCGATGTTTTCGGCCTTGGGCTGATCGGCTCCGAGGCGGGCTGGCAGAACGACTTCCCCTTCACGCAAGACGCCGCGAACTTTAACAATGGGTTCGGCATGTCGGGCGACTTCTTCGGCTCGGGCGCTGCGCTCCTCGACGCCTTCGCCAACGGCGCAGAGCGTGAGCTTGCAATCTCCCTTGACATTCTGTTCAACCAGGACAGCTCGGCCGTATTCCCTGATGGCTCGGTCAACCTGCTCTTCTGGACAGACTTAGGTCTTGGGGCCGACGGCCTGCCCGGTGGCGATCTAGCTGGAGATGTGTCTGCCCCCATCTCTTACACGCTGGCTGCGATTCCTGAACCCGCCAGCGTCTTGCTGTTCGGCCTCGGCAGCCTTGCGCTCGTTCGGCGACGCTAGTCATGCAATAGCGTACAAGCTGCCATCACGGGGAGTACTACTTCCCCGCGATGGCATACTTCGAGAAGTCCGTACAGCACAAACTCTCATCATCTTTCCCTCGTAGTGCCTTCAACCTAGCGCGGAGTCCCCCCATGCCGAAAACAGTACGGCACCACTTGCCATGGCTGGCGTCTTTCCTCGTGGTTTGCCTAAACAGCGTTGCCTTCGGGCAGTTCACAACCGCGCCGAGCACCTTTAGTACCACCATCCAAGTACAGGGAGAGCTAGAAGGAACTGAGTTTGATGACTGGAACGGAATCCCTGTTGCCTACTCTGACCCGGCTGATAATCCGGGAAGCTTCGAGGGACGCGACTTCATGGACTTCGCGAATGTACAGATTGCCAACGATGACGAGTATCTCTATCTAAGGTTGACCTACCACAACGCAAGTTCAGCGAACACCTTTATTGGGATCGACATCGATCAGAACACCTCGACGGGCTTCGACCTATTTGGACTCGGACTGATAGGCTCCGATCTAGGCTACCAAAACGACTTCCCTTTCCAACAGATAGCAGGCTTCTTCAATCTTGGCGTTTCTCTGACGGGCGGTCCGCTGGGCAACGGAGGCGCGTTGATCTATCCGTTTTTCGATCAAGACGGTCCTAGCAAAGAATGGGCCATCTCGCTCGAGACAATGTTCACCTTTGCCGTAGGCACTCCTCCAAGCTTTTCCGCTTTCCCACAGGATTCAATCGACATTCTCTTTTGGACCGAAGAAGGGGCGGGAGATATCACCGACGTTATTTCTTACACGCTGGCTACTCAACCAGTGGTCGAGGGAGACTACAACGGCGACAGTGTTGTCGATGTTGCGGACTACACGGTGTGGAGAGACTCGTTGAATGATATCGGAGTCGACCTGCCGGCAGACGGTAACGGCGATCAGATCGTTGACCAGGAAGACTACAACTACTGGGTAATGCGCTATGGAACAGGCTTGTCTACGTCTGCGACTAGCATCCCCGAGCCAACCGCCGCGGTTCTAGCCGCCCTTCTTGCATTCGCAACCGCAGTCCAACGCCGCTAATCCTGCCATGAAGCCAACGCGAACACGATCGGCTCACTATTCGTCGCCCAGGGGTGGGGGACGTTTTGCTTGCCTGCTGACGCGGACAGCCGGCTTACTACTGGCTGCCGCGTCGGTAGGCGAGGTGACCGGACTCGAGATTGTTGTTCCGGCTTACTTCTACCCATCGTCGTCGGGCAGCGATTGGGACCGGCTCGACACCGCTGCGGCGGCGGTCCCCATTACCGCGATCATGAACCCCTTCAACGGGCCCGGCAACAGCTTCAACTCCGACTACGGTAGCGCCACAAACTCGTTCACCAGCGCCGGGGGTAACCTGATTGGCTATGTCTACAGCCAGTACGGAGCGCGCCCGTTGAACGTCGTGCTCGCCGACATCGACCGATACGCACAGTGGTATCCCGTTGACGGTATCTTCGTAGACGAGTTCTCCAATAGCTCGGACCCGGCCGTCCTCGATTACTACAACGCTATCTACCAGTATGTGAAATCGATCGACCCTGCTTGGGAAGTCATGGGGAACCCCGGCACGACGACTGTCGAGAATTACTTGACACGTCCGGCTGCGGACCGGCTGATGATCTGGGAGAACTTCGGCGCGACCTATCCGACACAGTCTCCGCCGAGTTGGACCGCAAACTACGACGCTTCGCGGTTCGTTCACTTGCTACATACCCTTGGCTCTAGTTCGACCGCGACGGACTATGTTGATCTTGCGGTGGCGCGGAATGTGGGTGGCGTCTACTTCACGGATGATGAACTCCCGAATCCATGGGATCGGTTACCGACCTACTGGGACGCGTTTGTGGCCAAAGTAGAGTCTGTAAACAACCAAGTGTTCGGGTCTCTTGAGCAGCTCAGCAACCCGGTTGCCGAAGGGGCGATAATGATCGATTCTAGTCGATCCGATTGGAGCGGTCTGAGCGCCTACTCGCCCGATGTCGATGACACTACGTCCTCTTCGCTCGACATTGTCGAGGTGACGCTTGCTAACGACCCTGACGAGTTGTTTGTGCGACTAACACTCGATGGGTCGACGACGCCCTTAGGCAACGGACATCGGCTACTGATTGATGTCGATGGCCAGCGCGGCACCGGGTATCTGGGCGGATCCGAACAATTCGCTCTCGGCGCCGACTACCTTATTCTGTCCGATCGCTTGTTCGCATTTCAGGGCCTCACACAGGACGTATTCTCCTGGAGCTTCCTTGCCGATTTGTCTACCGACGACTCAACGCCGTCCGATATCGAGTGGGCTATCTTGCTCTCTGACCTCGGCAGTCCCGACGTCCTCAACTTCTTTGTCGAGACAACAAGTTCGGCTGGCAACGACTACTTGCCAAGCCGCGCTGTAGACGGGCTCGCAGGGGGATTCTATCGCTACAAGATAGGGACTCCGCCCGTTGCCGGCGACTACGATGGCGATGGCGATGTCGATACAGATGACTATGAGGTTTGGAAAGCAAACTTCGGCGGACCAAACTTGGCAGCAGACGGCAACGACGATGGCGTCATCGACGCCGCCGACTACACCGTGTGGAGAGACGCGGCCATGCTTGCTGGCGGAGCGACAATTCCCGAACCGTCTCTCGGCAGCCTCCTCGTCGCCATATTGACGGCTATCACAGTCGCTCCGCATCGGAGGCAGGAATGAGTTCTATGATGTCCCTCTCCAGGCGTCGTTTTGGCGCCTCGCTGGCGGCGTCGGCGGCGGGAGCAGCGCTAGCCAGCATGGCTCACGCGAGCAAACCATCGTCCGTCTCTACCGATAACGACAACCTGTGTCGATTTCGCTTCGCCGTAAAGTGGGGCATGATCGAGATCGACGGCCCGCCGCTCAATCGGTTCCGACTGTGTCGTGAACTCGGCTACGACGGCATGGAGTTAATCAGTCCCGGCCAGCCTTCGACCAACGAACTCCTCTCCGCATCGACGGAAACCGGCCTTCCAGTTCATGGCCTTGTGAACGAAAGGCACTGGCAGCTGCGCCTCTCTTCGCCAGAAGTGGCGGTCAGGGACCAAGGTCGGGCGATCCTCGAACAGGCGATACGCGACTGCGCCGCATTGAGAGGGCACACGGTACTGCTCGTCCCGGGCGTCGTTGGTCCCGAGGCAACACATGATCAGGTGTGGTCTCGCTCCCTCGCCGAGATCCGCAAGGTGCTTCCGCTATGTTCAACGCACGGCGTCCGCGTGCTTATTGAAAACGTTTGGAACGGCTTCTGCGAAACACCTGAGACCTACCGCGACTACCTCGACGCGATCGGGAGCCCCTGGGTTGGCGCCTACCTCGACCTTGGCAACTGTCGCAAGTTCGGGCCGACCGAAGACTGGGTTCGTACGCTCGGCCCCCGAATCGTAAAGCTCGACGTAAAGGATTGGGGAGCAGCGAAAGGTTTCTGCAAGATCGGTGAAGGCGATGTCGATTGGCCCGCCGTCCGCACAGCGCTTGCCGAGATCGGATACAGCGGCTGGTGCACAGCGGAGGTCACCGGTGGCGGACGAGATCGATTGGCAGATATCCACCAACGGATGACTAACGCGTTGTACGGTTAAAGGCGCGCTGTGTGCGAGAAGCCACAGTTTACTTATACAGGATCGGAATATCATGCCTAGCGAAAACTCTATTCAAGTGGATCGTCGTCGCTTTCTAAAGCGCTCGGTGGCAGCCGGGTCGACCCTCGCCGCGCTGTCCGCCAGCCCGTTGTCCTACAGCGCTCACAGCGGTGTCGACGAGACACTCAGGGTAGGCTTGGTCGGATGCGGGGGTCGGGGCCGTGGAGCGGCAATCGATGCCTTGACTGCTGACAAAAGCACGAAGCTTGTTGCAGTTGGCGACGCCTTCCTCGATCGGGCCAAGTCAGGTCTGGCGGCTATCGAGTTTGATGACGCCATCGCAGACCGGGTTCTGGTTGATGACGATCACATCTTTGATGGCTTCGACGCATTCAAGAAGGTAATCGACTCGGGAGTCGATGTCGTGTTGCTAGCGACCCCGCCCCACTTTCGCCCACAGCATCTCGCGTATGCGGTTGATGCAGGGAAGCATGTGTTTGTCGAGAAGCCCATCTCGGTCGATATGCCCGGCGCTGAGCGCATTGCAGCGGCCTGTCAGATGGCGTCCGAGAAACGGCTATCGATCGTTTCTGGCCTTTGCTGGCGATACGATCTTGGTGTCCGCGAAACAATGCGCCGCATCCAGGACGGAGCGATCGGCGACATCGTAGCGATCGAGTCGAATTATAATTCGGGCACGTTGTGGCACCGAGGTGACAAGCCCGAGTGGAGTCGGATGGAGTACCAGCTACGCAATTGGCTTTACTACACTTGGCTATCAGGCGACATCATTGCCGAGCAAGCGATTCATTCGCTCGATAAGACCGCATGGCTTCTTGGCGACGCCAGCCCGACCAAGGCAATGGCGATGGGGGGTCGGCAACAGCGGACTGACCCGAAGTACGGCCACGTATGGGATCACTTCACGGTATTCTACGAGTACGAAGCGGGCCCGAGCGTCTACTTCACTTGCCGGCAACAGGATGGCTGCACAACGAACGTCGATGAGACGGTGCATGGCACGAAAGGAAAAGCAGAAGTGCTCGCCCATCGGATTCGTCCCAACGGCAAGACGGAGTGGCGATACGAAGGCGAGAAACCAAGCATGTACTTGAACGAGCAAGTAGAGTTCTTTGCTTCGATCCGCTCAGGCACGCCGATCAATGACGGTCAATATATGGTCAACAGCACACGGATAGCCCATCTCGGTCGGATGGCGGCTTACAGCGGGCAGACGCTGCGGTGGGAGGACGCGATCGCCGACGAACGATCACTCGGTCCGGACGTGTACGCCTGGACCGACGTGCCCGAACCACCGGTAGCTATCCCCGGCGTGGAGGTGACCGCTTGATGCGTTCGATCTGTCTGATTGTTTCGCTGCTCACCGCCACTCAGAGTTTCGCCGATCCAGGGGTTACGACTGAACAACCTGACACGGGCCGATTTGTGAAAGTCGATGAGACCTACCTCGTCGGCTATCAGGTCACGATCCCGGGAAGCGAGGTAAAGTTCTGGATGGAACCAGTACCTGGCGGTCAAGTCACGTTAGATGGTGAGACCTACGAACTCGATCCGTACTGGATCGGTCGCACCGAGGTGACGTGGGCCGAATACCGCCAGTATATGAACCTCTGTGCGGTCTTTGAACGGTTCAACGACGTCGGTTTTCGAACAGTTACAGACGCCAATCGCGTCGACGCCGTCACCGCGCCGTCCAAGATCTACGACCCGGGCTTCACATTCGACTCGGGTGATGACCCGCGGCTTCCGGCCGTGTCGATGACCCAGTATGCGGCGAAACAGTACACCAAATGGCTGAGTCTGATTACCGGTCAGTTCTATCGCCTGCCGAGCGAAGCCGAGTGGATTCACGCGACCCTAGCCGGCGATGCGGAAACGATCGGCGCAAACGAGACCTCGTGGCACGAGGATAACTCGGACTGGGCGACGCAACCGGTCGCGGAGAAGATACCGAACGCCTGGGGTCTCTACGACACCCTCGGCAATGCGAGCGAATGGACCCTCGACGCCTACGAAGGCGCACTGACCGACCCTGACGGGCCGGGCGGTGAGCCTCCTGTTCGCTGGCCCACAAAGCTGTATCCGCGTGTCTTGAAGGGCGGCTCGGCATTCTTGCCTCTCCACGAGGCGGTCGCAACAGCCCGGCGACCGTCCAACGACGATACTTGGCGGGAATACGACCCGAACGTGCCGAAGAGCCCGTGGTGGTTCGCTTACGACGACGCTCAGGATGTCGGTTTTCGCATCGTAAGACCCTATAGGACGCCTACGCTTGAGCGTCGAAGCGCTTACTGGAACGCCGACATTCAACAGATTCAGAAAGTCGCCGACTTTCGCATTGACGAAGAAGGCCGTGGCGAACGCGGCCTAGTCGATCGTGATCTTCCGAACGCGATCCGACAATTTAATAAATAGCTACCAGACCATGCACCTTTCAACACGGCTGAAGGCCTCGCCTAGCATCGTAGCGTTTGTGTTGTACGCTTCAGCGGTGTCTTGCGGGGCTATCGCCGAACAACCGATCCCCTTGTTCGACGGCAAGACTCTGCAGGGTTGGCAAGGCGATCTTGAGGGCTGGGAAGTCGTCGAAGGATCGCTCGCTTTGATCCCCGGACAATATGCACGCATCTACACGAGCGGCCAGTATTCTGACTTCGCGCTCACCTTTGAGTTTCGCCTCACTGCAGGCGCCAACAACGGAGTAGCTTTGCGGGCCTCAGGCGATGGCGATCCGGCTTACGTAGCCATGGAGTCGCAGATCCTCGACGACACGGACCCGTCTTACTCAAAGCTCGAGCCCTATCAGTACCACGGTTCGATCTACGGCGTTGCGCCTGCAATTCGCGGCGCGCTTAAACCGGTTGGTCAGTGGAACGTCCAGACGATCCGCTGTGACGGCCCTCAGATTGCAGTGGTTCTCAACGGCTCAACGATTGTCGATATCGATCTGCGTACTGTGGCGCCGTCAGGGGTAACCGCTGATGGCAAACCACACCCCGGACTCGAGCGGAAGTCGGGAAAGATCGGCTTTCTTGGTCACGCCGACCGCGTGTTCTTCCGCAGTATTACCGTTACGCCTCTGGACTAAAGGCCCGCTTCGCCGGCCAAAGGATATGCCCAGCTATAGATCCGTTGACACGGATTCGGCGCCGAGCAAGGCCGGACAAGAATCGGCATCCAAGGCGCGTCGGCTCGCTGCGTTGGACGTGTACCGTGGCCTGACCATGCTGCTTCTGGCGTTCACCGTCCCCAACTGGGGCTGGGAGCTTCCGCTCGCCGAAAAGTATCCCTGGCTGACCCCGCTGACTGCTCAAGTGGAGCATACGGCTTGGCGTGGGCTAACCGCTTGGGACCTGATCCAACCCTCGTTCATGTTCATGGTTGGCGTCTCGTTGCCCTACTCGGTCGCATCGCGGCAGCTTAGAGGAGTTTCTGAGTTCCGGCTTTGGAAGCACGCAGCGACTCGAGCGCTGCTGCTGGTGCTGCTCGGAGTGTTCCTACGGTCGGTCGGAGAGTCGGCGACCGTATGGACGCTGGAAGATGTTGTCTCGCAGATCGGGCTCGGTTATCTACCGCTATTTTGGCTGGCGCGTCGTACGCCGCGCTTCCAGCGGATCGTGTTTATTACGCTGCTTGGCTTTTGGTGGGCTGTTTACGCCCTTTGGCCGATCGCCGCCCCACTTCCTGCCGGCGCTGTTAGGCACTTCGAAGGTTTCTGGTCTCACTGGAATGAGAGTGTCGGCCCGGCACGGCTCTTTGATCAGTGGCTGCTTAACCTTCCCCCGAGGACCGACACGTTTACGATCAATTCCGGCGGCTACTACACCCTAAACTTTGTCCCCTCGATCGCGACGATGCTGCTAGGCGTCCTTGCTGGCCAAAGGCTTCGCGAGAACGAGACGACAGATAATACGACGGGGTGGTTTGTGCAAATCGGTGCGCTACTGCTTGCGGCGGGACTCTCCCTCGACCTCGCGGGGGCTTGCCCACTAGTCAAGAAGCTCTGGACCCCGGCGTTCGTGCTCGTCAGCGGCGGCTTTTGCCTGATGATATTGGGAACGCTCCACGCGATGAGCGATCTGGCGGGCTGGCGTCGTTGGTTCATGCCGGCGGAAGTCGTCGGACGTAATCCGTTGGCGATGTACGTTATGACTTGGACTCTAGCCGGCTGGGTGCTCGCAAATCTCACAACACACATGGGGGCAAAATCATTCGAAATCTTGGGCGAGACTTACGCACCAATGCTCGGTAATCTGGCGACCGGCATGGTGCTGTACCTTATTTGCTGGTGGATGGATGTGAATCGCGTCTATGTGCGTTTATGACAATACAAGCTACGCTCTCGCTGCTTGCTTTCGCCCAGGTGCTAGCCGCGACCGGCTGGTCTGATAAAACTTACCAGCCATCCAAAGAGCGTCTAGCAAATCCCGAGCGTGGCCTCTATGTAGAACTGGACGACCGCCATCAGCGCCCGCTCGAGTCAGTACAACTGCGTCGGTTGACCGACGATGGCATCACGCTCGTTCAGCGACTGTACTACTTAAAAGGCTATCGCGACCGCCCCCTCGACCGGCAACAACTCGACTTGATCGAGGCCGACTTCGACACAATCCGTGAGGGGGGCATGAAGGTGATCCTGCGCTTCGCGTATAGCTCGCAGATAGGAGAACCCGATGCTCCCCTGAACATCGTGCTGGGTCATATTGAGCAGCTGAAGCCTGTTTTGCAAGCAAACTCGGATCTAATCCTTACCGTTCAGGCAGGCTTCATCGGCGCATGGGGAGAGTGGCATGCTTCAACGAACCAACTGACTACGCCCGACGCTATGCGAGCCATCGCCACGGCTCTGCTCAAGGCGATCCCACCTGACCGGACGATCCAGGTTCGCACTCCCGCGCAGAAGATGTACCTTGTTGGATCAACCAAGCCTCTGTCTGGCGAATTGATCGACCGAGGCTCGCTCGCAGCTCGCATCGGTCACCATAACGACTGCTTCCTGGCGGACAGCACCGATACGGGGACCTATCGAACTGCTAAACTTGAGATCGACAGGACCTACGTCGCCATCGACTCACAATTCGTGCCCGTCGGCGGGGAAACCTGCCGCGAAGGCCCCCGCACCGACACCAACTTCGCTCGGGATGAAATGGCGCGCATGCACTGGTCCTTCCTAAATCTGGCTTACCATCGTCGCGTTATCGCGAAGTGGCAAAGCAGCGGCTTTCTAGAAGAGGTTAGACTGCGGCTTGGGTATCGGTTGAGGCTCGGCAGGCTGAGGCTGAATAAAGATGTGCCGGCAGGCGGTGCGCTCCGCGGAAAGCTCACTGTCCACAACGACGGCTTTGCGGCCCCCCTCCACAACAGGCCCGTGGAACTCCTACTCGTCGATTGTTCTGGTAAGGTCAAGCATCGCTCTACGCTCGATGTCGATCTCCGCGATGTGTACCCGGGGGTGGAGGTTGATTGGCCGATTCAGACTGTAATCCCTGCAAACATGCCGGCCGGTGATTACGCCGCCAGACTCTGGCTGCCCGACCCTAGTCTAAGACTAAGAGATGACAGGCGTTACGCCCTGCGGCTCGCCAATCAGGTTGAGAAGCCTACTTCCGATGGATCGATCAGGCTTGACGTGGATATCACCATTAGGTCGCAGCTGGCGTCGCCGTCCAGAGCGGCATCCAAATGAACTGCTGCCTTCCAGCATGTTCAGGTTTTGATTGAAGATCAGGCATCTTGGAAGTCACTTGAATGCAGCTTGTGAGAGTGTTCATCCGCAAACCTCCCTATTACCCACAAGTTCAAGCTCGGTGGGCAGTTCGACCTGCGTCTGCGAGCCGGTCTTGGTCGCTTCGAGCCGCTTGCTGTCGCAGTGCGGGCAGCACTCGGGCAGGGCGGCCCGTTGGACTTCGTCGGGCTCCTCGGGCGGTTCTTCGCGACGCCGGTGCTCGCCGTACGCCTCGCCCGCCTTTCGGCCCGGCTTCTTCTCGCGACGCTTCGCCTTCTTCAGCGGCTCGGTCGGTACCACCGAGCGGGTGATCGCAGTCGTCGGCGTTATCCCCGGCGACAAGCTCGCGGGCACGGCATTGTCGGGGCTGGGGATAGTCTTTACCCTGGGACGCAAGAGCGATGGCGTGTTGGAGAGCGCCGCAAGGCTAGACGCACCAGTACACAAGAACTCACTTGAGTACGTCGGCGAGACGCACGTTTACCGGATCAAGGGTCCTAACGGGACTCACAAGATCGGCGAGAGTGCCCAGGGAACGAGAGTCCGCGACGGGGCTTCTATTCGCGGCGAGCAGCAGGCCCGAGCACTGCAACGCGAGACGGGAGACGCCTACGAATCTCAGATTCGCAAGACCTTCCCCGACAAGCGTTCTGCACGCGAGTACGAGACCAACCTGATCGAACGCTTTCGCCGCATGTTTGGGGAAGACACCCTGCCCGGCAACAAGACCAACCGTTGAGTGATAGATGCCGAAGAAGCACAACCGCAAATTGGGGATTCTTGGTGCGGCGATGACCACCGCGAGGATCCCAGGATTCAGTCTGCAAGTGATGACGGCTGTTCGTGACGACCTGGAAGCGGTGATGATCGACAGTGGCTATCTGAATGGTGCCCCGTTCGAGTGGGTGACGATCTCGCTACGCTACGGCCTCAAGAACGAGGATGAACCGCACTACGAACGGATCAACAAAGAATACGGCGACCTGCCGCTCGCAATTGAACTCGACACGAACGAGTTACGGTCTTGCGACCGTGGAGAATTAGCAAAGGCTTTCGAGATTGCTGCGTTGAAGGCTCTCGTTCACGCTGGCCGGAAGTTCAACCTTGAGTACGCAGCGTTAGAATCACGACTTAAAGCATACGTGGGATAGGACGCAGCCTGCACCCCGTCACCCCATCCGAATCACAACCCGCTCCCTGCCGATAGGGCCTTACATACCCCATTGACCGGGCCTGCTCATCACCGGTCGGTTCATCCCCACCCCCGGTTCAGTGGGGTAGTGAGTGTTGGAGGTAACGCGGCTGTCACCCCGCGTGCTTGGTCGGTACGAACTGCACAACCAGTTCCCGATGGAGGGCGTCGGCGATGCGTCGGAGCATAGCAAGCCAGCCCGTAGGATGGGTGGTTCTGTCGGCGAGATGCTGTTTTCCCTGGTGGGCTTGCCACCGACAGGTTCACCCATCCTACGAGCTAAGCGGTGAACACCACCCCACCCCGCTGTCTACTTGCGTTAGGGTCCCCATCATGCGACCCGCCCTCACGATCTTCCTACTCTTCGCCGGCGTTGCGTGCCTCTGGCGTGGTTTAAGCGTCACGGCGCCGGCTCATGAGCCTGTGCAGGCCCGCGCGACGCAAGTGTCGTTCTCCGTGCCTGAGGTCAGAGAGCAGCGGATCGAGACGATCCGCGTTGGCCAGCGGGTGTGGATCGGTGAAAACCCCTCGGCGGAGCGGGACCACCGGCTAGGCGTCGATATCGCCGATCCGTCGCAGTGGCGGAAGATGACGCTCCGCTGCCCGAAGCGGGACGGCACGATCGCCAGCGTGCAGATGCTCCGCCCCTCAGCATGGCTCACCGAGCGTGACGTGCAGGTCGGCGGCCGAGTCGATATCGAGGTTCCTGAGTGCGGCATCGAGGGGCTCGCCAGTGTCCTGGCGATTGAGCCCTGCCCGCAGATCGCCGAAGGCCCCGGGCGAGTCGTCACGGCGACGTTCCATCATCAGTCGGCCCGGACGTTCGACCTATCGATCGAGGGCGCTTCCGAGCCGATTGGCGTAACGGGCAACCACCCCGTCTGGTGCGAGGAGACACGCGACTTCGTCCGGGTCGATACGCTCCGCCCGGGCGACCACGTCCGCACCACCGGCGGCCTGGCCCGCGTCGCGAGCCTCTCACCACGCGGACCCCCCGAGAGCGTCTACAACCTCGAAGTCCAACTCGAGCACGTCTACCGTGTTGGTGAAAGCGGACTCCTCGTCCATAATGCGTGTGCTAAGCCGCAGTCCGTAAACCTGTCACGCCTACGATACCCGCCTTCCCGACCCTTAGCGGATCCTGATAAGCTTGCAAAACAGGGTAAGTTCGACGTCAACGAATACACGCCAGCTATTGTAGAAAGATTGCCTAATGGCGAACTCGAGATTGTCGATGGAGTAACACGGATAGAGAACGCAAAGCTTAATGGGGTCAAAGATCTACCAGTAATAGTATACGACAGGTAGCAAATGATAGATAGGGATCGCATATACATCGAGCTTCTGCGGAACGGTCTTTTGGTACTTCGCCAGGCCATTGAGCATAGGGACTTTGACTGGGCGTTCGCTGAGGTAGAGTTCCTCCACAATCTGCCCACACTTATCGGAGAGCTAAACGAGGAGCGACACGCTTACTTTAAGGACCAAGAGTGCGAACTGTACGATAGCAGGATCGCGAAGCTAAAATGCGAACGGGCTCGGCGCAACCCCAAGGTGTTCTACGCGGACCTGCTGGAGGAGCTTAGAAACACTCGCCACCCCACATGATATAAATTGTGCCGCCGTTTTGTACTTGTTTCGTGTATTATGTGAGTCCACTCTTTTTAGAAGCGAAGAGGTGGATTGGATGCCCGAATCTCAAGACATATGCGTCTTTCGGGCGATGGGCGACGACTTCGACGCGAATCAGTTCCTAGCGGAGTGGTCTTTGCCAAGACCTTCCGTGTTCAAGAAGGGGGAGACACGTCCATCTCGTTGCAGTCCATCACGGACGAGCGGACTTGTTTGCGAAGTCAGCTCTGGAGATCTGGAGAGTCAAATTGCTGGCGCGGTGAGGTTCCTAGAAGACTACCGGATGGCAATAGTCGAGCTACGAAACTGTGAAGATGTCGAGTCGATTGGCGTCGATTTTATGTATTCACAGCCCGGTGAGTGCGCTGCCTCAGTTGAGCAGTTTTGGTTTCCCAGTAATTTGACCGGATTGCTAGGCGAACTTGGCCTGAGCCTCTGCATCACTCGCTATGCGTAGACGCACACGTTAGGGCTCGCTCCGCGGCTTGTCTTTAGGACCCCGATCATGCGACCAGCCATCTCGATCTTGCTGCTCTTATCCGGCGTTGCGTGCCTCTGGCGTGGTTTAAGCGTCACGGCGCCGGCTCTCGAGCCTGTGCAGGCCCGCGCGACGCGGGTGTCACTCTCGGCGCCGGCGGCGCCGATGGTTCGCGAGCAGCGGATCGAGACGATCCGCGTTGGCCAGCGGGTGTGGATCGGTGAAAACCCCTCGGCGGAGCGGCAAGATATTCCTCCGCCTCTTGAAGGATTCTATTTCCTCTGAGGCTTCTGCATGCTGATTTAGGCGTGGATGTCTTGGCGCTTTGTAGAATCCCACTCTCTGGGGCATGCAAGACGCTCTGGTTTTTTCGGGTGAAAGTCTCTTAGCGTGTATTACGACAGTAATCTGCTTAACACCCTCGGAAGTGCATTAGGCTGTAGCTTGAATGACCCCACCCTCTTCAACCCCGGAGGCTCCCTATGTCACGTGGCAACAAGATCCCGGCGCCGGAGATGCCCGAGTGGCCGGCGGAGATGGCGCCGGTTGATTGCTTGGTGCGGATCAGGTACGCGCTCGATCGGAGTGAAACAGGCAACATGCCAAGCGCGCGGAGTTATCGAGTATTTACTCAAAAACCCCGGCAACATACCGCCAGAACTCGAAGAATAACGCGCTCGATCGCAATGCCTTGCAATTCGGCAGCGATCGCGTAGAGTCTCGTGGAACGTAGAGGAAAACGTCGCTCAGACGCCACGTCTTGGCCGGATTCACACCGCAGAGGTCACTGGTTCGAGTCCAGTATCGCCCACTAGGCCGGCTGCAAGGAGTTGCAGCGGGCTGCTTGACTGTGCATTTCTTGGGGTTTCGGCCAAACCCTGCCGTGGCGTGCAGCCCTCTGCGTGCAGGCGGTGCAGCGCCTGGCGTAGCGCTCCGGCAATCCTCGGCTTTAAAATCGACAGACGAGGGCGCGGCAGGCTCTTGCTGACTCGCGCTGCTTGGCGATCGGTAGCGAGCGTGGTCAGGACTTTTGCTTCAGGAAGCCCGTCGCTCCCGCGATGATTAGTGGCAACAGCACGAGGTTGGTCACCTGCATCAAGGCGGCGTAGTCCTCGTACTTCAAGCCCCTGCAGCTGACCGGCCAAGTGAAAGCGATCGGCTTGCCGGACGGATTCCATTCGCCTTCGGCGACGAGGTCGATCACCGGCAGCTGCAACCGCAGCGCGATAAACCCCGCGGCGGTGGCGGTCCATTCTGCCGGGGTCGGGGGGCTCAAGCTGTCGCTGAGCTCCGGCCACTTGACCGTCTTATTTTCAAACGCCTCGATCGTTCGCGGGAGATACACGGGGGGCAACACCAGCGCGGTCGAGCGCGATACCGACTCCCCATCGAGGAACATGCCCCAGTTGATCAGAAACAGCAGCAAGAACACGTGCAAAGGGCGCGCAGGCCGCACGCCGTAGCCCAAACAGAAGTCGAGCCCCCAACGGCGATACGCCTGCTGCACGCGGCTGAACTCGCGCGCACCCCGCTCGACGGTCCCGTCTTCGTTCACCCTGATAACCGGTTGATGCACCGTCTCGCGGCGCCGGCGGTCGAGAAACACGTGGTCGGCCGGCACATCGCGGCCCGCCTGCCGCAACCAGCGCTCCACGGCCGCGTAGAACGCCGGGCTGAACCGCGCGTCTGACAACAGGCCCCGCAGGTTCGAAACCTTGCCGCGCTGTCGCAGCTTGGCCGCGCACCACGCCCAGATCGCACTAATCGCATAGAGCGAGCCCACCACAACCGGAACGTAGGGGCCCTCGTCGCCCCGCGGCCGGCACAGGTACAGGGCGATCGCGGTCAGCATTATCCACAACCCGGCACGGGCTAGGTCCCAGCGCGAGAGCGGCGGTGGTTGCTGGCTCGACTGGTAGCTGTCGGCGTCGATCTCCTTGAACTCAAGGTTGTGCAGGTCGAGCGGCGAACGCCGGTTGTCTGCTTCTCGCCCAGCCTCGCGGGTGACGGGTCCCCCCCGAAAGCGGATTAGCTCCGCCTTGGCACCGCTCAGCAGCACTTCGGTCGGCGACCCGTCCGCCGCCTGCTGAGGGGACGAGAAGCAGAGGTCCACTTCCGAGAGCTTCGCGAAGCGGGCGTCGATGGCCCCTGACACCTGCGGGTACGGCCCGGCGGCGTCGGTCTCGTTGCCAAAAACGCGACCGACGACCGTAGCCGAGCGCAGCATGAGGTTGCCCCGCACCTTGCCGCGTGAGAAGTTCGCTTCCCCGCCGATGTGAGCGTCTTCCAAGTCGACGGTCCCCAGGACCCACTGGCCATGCAGCCCCAGATGCCCCTTGATGGTCGCGTGCCGCAGATCGAGATCGCGCTGACGGGCTTGCCGCTGTGCGGAGCGCGGGCTCGGCTCGTGGCGGCGGTGCACATCGGTCCATTGGGCGCGGGGCAAGAGACGATCCTCGGGCATGACCGTTTTCAAAATGTCCGCCCGCTGCGTGGCACTCCCACCGCCGGCAACGCCGCCCGACAGGTCAAGGTCGCCTTCGATCGTCGCGTGGCGCGCGAGCAGCTCTCCGACGAGGCTCACTCCGCACAGCTGCACCGGCCCCGCGACGCGCGCGTCGCTCAGGTCAAGATCGCCCAGCACGGTCCAGGCAAGACTTAGCCGGTCGCCAGGATTCTTCGGCGGCATCGACGTACCAATCGCCTGCGTGAAGACCCCGACCCCGATTCTTGCGAACAGCGCGGAGATACGGCCCCGGAAAACAGTACCATCGCGAAGGAACACGCCCCCCCCACCTCCGCCGCATCCAGATCGACGGCTTGGCCCGACTCCCCCGCGTTGACCGTCGCCTGCGAAAAATTCACCTGCCCGCTGACCTTCGCGCGGAGGTCGATCGCTCCGGTAACCCGTGTGCCATCACGGAAGAACACGGAGCCCCCCACC
>NZ_SJPH01000002.1:47823-625323 GCF_007859815.1 Botrimarina hoheduenensis
CCCCCCCGAGAGCGTCTACAACCTCGAGGTCCAGCTCGAACACGTCTACCGCGTTGGTGAAAGCGGACTGCTGGTGCATAATGGGAACTTAAACCCGGGATGCGCCGAGCTCTTATTCCACGAACGATCACTATCAAGGGACACAATCGATTCTATGGGCCCCTTCGACCAGTCGTTGAGCGACAAGAGTCCGATACGAGTGGTTAAAGATAGATTCGGAAACTACCACATCCTTGACGGGAATCATCGTGTGATGGCGGCGCGCGAACAAGAATTAGGCTTTATTGACGTCGAACTGTACACCGAACAAGAGTGGAAAGACTTCAGCGGATTAGATCTAAACAGGGGCGACGGCACCCGTAATCCCTTGGTTGAGTAACGGCTTTGGTTAGGAGCTGCTGTTGGGTTGGAACACCATTAGATACTGTTTGGTGCCCTCGGGTTACGCACTAGCACCTGAATGCGGAGGCAGCGTCGATACGTCCGTTCCCACAAAGCACCCTCGTGTTTTTGATGTCGTGAGAAGCTCCAACGCGAAAGCGTCGGTTGTGAGTCGTGTTTCGCTAGTGCAGACGCTCCGAATGCACGGCTTAAACGCCACAGTTGTCAAAGGAGGCTACGTCTGTTACAGCTGTGACGGAGTCGATGTATCTATTTACTGCGATGGTGTTGCGGTTAGGTCAGTAGATGCAACATTCTTGCTAGGAAAGAGCCGACCACGTTTGGATGATTGGGTCCGCCTTCTAGTGGATCTTTGCAGCAGTCACTCGCTGGTGTTGTTTAGTATGCAAGACGCCCAGATCGTTGATTCGTCTAGCATCACAGAGTCATTTACCGCCAATCCGAAGTGGGCGGAGTTTGAACAAAAGCTCTGGTAATCCGTAGGACCCCGATCATGCGACCAGCCATCTCGATCTTCCTACTCTTCGCCGGCGTTGCGTGCCTCTGGCGTGGTTTAAGCGTCACGGCGCCGGCTCATGAGCCTGTGCAGGCCCGCGCGACGCAAGTGTCGTTCTCCGTGCCTGAGGTCAGAGAGCAGCGGATCGAGACGATTCGCGTTGGCCAGCGGGTGTGGATCGGTGAAAACCCCTCGGCGGAGCGGGACCACCGGCTAGGCGTCGATATCGCCGATCCGTCGCAGTGGCGGAAGATGACGCTCCGCTGCCCGAAGCGGGACGGCACGATCGCCAGCGTGCAGATGCTCCGCCCCTCAGCATGGCTCACCGAGCGTGACGTGCAGGTCGGCGGCCGAGTCGATATCGAGGTTCCCGAGTGCGGCATTGAGGGGCTCGCTAGTGTCCTGGCGATTGAGCCCTGCCTGCAGATCGCCGTAGGCCCCGGGCGAGTCGTCACGGCGACGTTCCATCATCAGTCGGCCCGGACGTTCGACCTATCGATCGAGGGCGCTTCCGAGCCGATTGGCGTAACGGGCAACCACCCCGTCTGGTGCGAGGAGACGCGCGACTTCGTCCGGGTCGATACGCTCCGCCCGGGCGACCACGTCCGCACCACCGGCGGCCTGGCCCGCGTCGCGAGCCTCTCCCCCCGCGGCCCCCCCGAGAGCGTCTACAACCTCGAAGTCCAGCTCGAACACGTCTACCGTGTTGGCGAACTTGGATTGCTTGTGCACAATGCGTGTGCGAAACCGCAACAGCATCATGTGTTCCCGCAAGAGTTCCGGCACGAATTTGAAGATGGACTCAACATTCCTATCGACGACTACACGTTGCCTGTGCCTGTAGATCAACACAGAAAGATACACCCAAAGTGGAACGACAGGTGGCAAGAGTTCTTTGATGATGCCGCTGATGAGGGACGAACCCCAACTGCCAACGAAGCCAGAGATTTTGCAACTGAACTAATTGGTGAGTTCGAGCTAGACCAAATCGGACCATTCGTACCCTTTGGGAGGTAGCCTTGCAAGGCTGAGCAGACAATGGACGAAGGGCCAAAGAGTCTCGCACCCGAAGATGACAGTTTTCTGCCAGTCGAGGAAGTTATTACCCGGCTTCGGAAAGTATTTTCCTATGTAGTTGCAGATGCCGAAAAGGGAGCCGCGTCAATCGATGGAACGATTGAATACTACGAAAAAAGAAAGCGTCATTCGGTTGACGCAGATGAACATTACGACGCAATCATTGAGGAATTGAGGAGCCATCGGTCACGTAGTTACATGCTGACACTGGCTGATAGTGAAGACTATGGCGATGCCTATTTGACCACAGTAGTTGAACCCGATAAGCCAATTTTCTTTGGCTTCTCATCGCCTGAGCACGAACGCAAGGCTCTACCGATGGTGCAGCGATTCGCAGACGCCACCGGCTACGACATCGAATAGCTGCATGCACACTTGTCCGCCTGCAATGACTTGCGATACTCTCTTTCCCGAATCAGACGTTTATTTTGAAGTCGGCGAGGTCGTTATGAGGCTGCGACGTTCCCCCCTCAAACTGAGCCGGTCTGAATGAGAGAATCCCGCGCTGGGCGGCCCCCTGGCATGGAGGTTTTTTCGATGAAGCGAACGAGGCATACGACGGAGCAGATCATCGAGAAGCTGCGTCAGGCGGACGTGGCTCTTGGTAAGGGGGCGAAGAGCGTGGGACCGAGTACGACGAGTCGAGGGCGTGCCCTGCCTGCGGAACCGGTGCGCCGCAGGTGACGCCGCTACGACTTCCCGCGGGCCGTATCCCGAAGACGAAAGACTTCAGCCGCACCATTGCCGACGAGGTGGTGGTGTCACAGCGCGTGAAGGACGCCTTCGAAGAGTGCGGCGTCTCCGGAGCCAACTTCGCGACCGTCGTCTCGACGAGCCGTTCCAAGGGGTTTGTCGAGGGGCGCTACCAGTTTGAAGCGACCGAGGCGGCCGCGGAGGTGGCGCCTCCGACCGTGAGCGGGAACAAACCGTCTGACCTGGACACGGAGGGGGAGTACCGGTGCGCTCGGTGCGGCCTGCTGGGGCTTAACCTGTTATCGGAGCTGTCGGTTACCCGCGCGTCGGTGCTAGATCTAGATGTCCAAGCAACGCGGGCCTACGTCGGCCTCCGCTCGGGTCTGCTGCGGCCGAGACAGGTCGTGCTGGTGTCGCCGAAAGTCTATCGCCTTGCGAAGGAAATGAAGCTCAAGGGGGTTGCGTTCGAGATCGCCTACCTCGTGTAGTTGGTCGTTAGCAACCGTCACTTGGCCAATAGCCGGCACCTGAGCCGATAATTACCGTGGGGTTGTGAATCGCCTCCGCCCTTCGTCCGCCGCTCGTCGCCGCGCGATCTGCCTGAGCTATGCCAACGGTCTGCTGTGGGCCATCGGCAACGGCTTGGTGTCAAGCACGCTGGTCACGTACCTGGCCCTGCAGCTAGGCGCTAAGGGCGTCGCGATCAGTCTGATTATCGCCGCGCCGCGCGTGGCGGGGGTGCTGCGGCTGGCCGCTCCGGCGGTCTTCGCGTGGGGAGCGCAGCGGCGGATAGCCGGACGCTACTTCTGCGGCCGTAAGCCTCTGTGCCTTGGGGGGTATGTCGCCAGTGGTCTGATCCTGGTGCTGATTCCCTACGCGGCGATCCAGGCAAGCCGCTACGGTACGGGCTGGGGTGTCGCGGTCCTGGTGCTCAGTTGGGGGGCGTACCACTTGCTTGAGTACGCGGCGACGGTGGCGCTGTGGAGCTGGTTGGGAGACGTTTACCCGCGCGCCCTGCGGAGCCGCTTGGTCGCCGGCCGCGAGCGGTGGAAGCTTTACGGACGGGTGTTCGGCTTTGCGGCGAGTGTTGCGTTAACGGTTGCCTGGGAGGTCGGGCTGCCGGATTCGCCGCGGTGGACTCCCCTGGCCGCTTCGGCGAGCGTGGGAGCGTTGCTGCTGATCGTTGCCGCGGTGCCGTTGGCGGTGATGCCCTCGTGGTCGCACGCGCCCAGCGCGCGGCCCGTCGCCCCGGTTCGCACGCTGCTGGTGGCCCTTGCCGATCGACGCTATCGCAAGCTGCTGATGTACAGCGTTTCGTTTGCGCTCGCCAACGGGCTGACCGCTGCGGCGCAGGGGCTCTACCCGTGGCGCGTGCTCGGGATCGACTACCACACGATGGTGGGCTTGCGTGCCGGGCTGGGGGCGGGCCAAGCCGCCCTCACGCGCTCCAGCGGACGCTGGTTACAACGGCTGGGCGTGCGGCGAGTGATGACCGCCGCCCAGCTCACGGTTGCGCTGGGGCCGCTGTTTTTTTGGCTCGCGACGCCCGGCCCGCCGTGGTGGGCTCCGGCGTGGATCATCATGGCGTATGTCGCGTGGATCGCGTACGCGCCGCTGAACATCGGCCTGGACACGCTCAAGATCAGCTACGCCGACCCCTCGAACAACGCGCCGTATGTGGCGGTCTATTACACAGTGGGCGATCTGGCGAACGCCGCCGCGACCCTGCTCGGAGGGTGGCTCTGCGACCAGTTTATCAGCGCGGCCGACAGCTCCCTCGCGGGCTACGGCTGGCTGTTCCTGATCGGCTGGGCTGCGCGGACCGCGGTCGCGGGTTTCGCCTGGCGACTCGATGAGCCCGAACCACGGGATCGCCGCTAGCCGGCCAGGGCCACGCCCGCCGGGGCCCACTTCGTTTCAGCAAAGGCCTGATCGACCAACGACTTGCCGACCCGCACGGCCCGCTCACCGGCCGCCGCCAGCAGCGCAAAGTCGGCCAACCGCAGCACATGGCGTGGAACGCCGCGTGTTAGTTCGTGCAGCCGCACCAGCGCCTCGTCGTCGAACACCGGATCGAGTCGGCCGGCTTCCACCAGACAGGTCTGCACATAACCGATCGTGTCGTCCAGGCCCCACGGTGCGAGGTCGATCCGCAGATCGATCAGATGCAGCAGCGAGTCGCTCAGTCGTTCGAGCGAAGCGGGCGAGGTCGCCAAGATGATGGTCCACTGGGCACCCGGCGAGCTGTCGAGCCGCGCGAGCCTGACGAGCTGTTGCTGTGAGTCGGGGCCGAGCTCCTGCGCGTCGTCGATCAGCAGGACGGTTGCGCGGTCTTGCCAGCGGTTCTCGGCCAGCTGATCTTCGATCCGCCGCCAGAGCGTCATCTGTTGATCGGCACCATCAGGCGACGCACCGAGCCCCTCCGCCGTACGCCACAGCAGCTCGCGTGCGGTGAGTGCGACCGCGTCGATCGAGGCGACGGCCGCCCGCCGTTCGCCGGTCCGCTGCTCTTGGGCGATCGCGGTCAGGCATGTCGATTTGCCCACTCCCCGTCCGCCCAGCAGCACGCCCATCCGTCTCCGCTCGGTGATCAGGTAGTCCGCCCGCGCGGTCGCCTCGGCCAGTGGTTCCGTGGGGTAAGGGGTCTCGGGCGATGCCGCAAACGGCGAGCGATCCAGTCCCCAGTGCTGTAAGTACATAGCTAAGCTTCGGCGGTGAGGCAGAGGGCGGTGCGGAGGCGTTCCCGCTTCGGCATAATCGGTCGTTATGGTGAGGCGTCTTGATCGGCGTCGGCCAGGCCGTTCGCAAACTTGCTTGTGTGCTAGCAATCCCGCCCCACCTCTTCGCTTCGACGACACCGCCCCTATGTCTTCTCGGTTTTACTGCGAAACGCTCATCGATGGCGCTACCGCGACGCTCGACGGCCCCGAGGCCCACCACCTGCTGCATGTGATGCGCGGCAAGGTGGGCGATCGCCTGACGCTGTTCGACGGCTCGGGGGCGGAGTACGAGGCTCAAGTGACCGGTCTCACCCGCAGCGCCGCCACGCTAGCGGTGCTGGCGCGGGAAGCGATCGATCGTGAGCTGCCGTTCGCGCTCACGCTGGGCGTTGCGTTGCCCAAGGGGGATCGCCAGCGGGTGCTGGTCGAGAAGCTCACCGAGCTGGGCGTTACCCGCCTCACGCCGTTGCAGACCGAGCGGTCGGTTGTGGATCTCAAGGGGGGGGCGGTCGATAAACTCCGCCGCATGGTCGTCGAGGCGAGCAAGCAGTGTGGCCGGAATCGTCTGATGGGGATCGACGAGCCGCAGCGTTTGGCCGATTTTTTGACCGCCCCGGCCACAGGACCACGCCTGCTAGCGCATCCCAGCGGGTCGGTCTTTCCGCAGCGGATCGGCACCGATCCGGCGGTGATCGCGATCGGTCCCGAGGGGGGGTTCTCAGACGAAGAGGTCGCCGCCGCGCGGGGTGCCGGGTGGAGCGTGGCGACGTTCGGGCCGCGGATCCTGCGGATCGAAACCGCGGCGATCATGGCCGCCGCGTTGTGCGCGGCACCCGCTCATTCAGATTAGACTGAGGGGCTGGTTGCGGAGACCTTGGTTGAGGCCTAGCGAGCCGTTTTTTCCTTGAGGTAGCGATGCGTCGCGTGCTGGTGCGGATTCTTGTTGTGGCGTTCGCACCGGCGTTAACAGCCGGGGCTCAGCCCGTGGTGGATGGCCGACTGACGGGTGATACGTCGTTCTACGGGCCGGCGCGCTCGATTCAGAACACCAACACGCAGTACGGCAACGCCACGAACGGCGATCCGCGGCAAGCCACTGGCGGGTCGGAGATCGACGCCGTCTACGCGGCCGTTGTCGGCGATCGGTTGCACGTGCTTGTCGCGGGCAATCTGGAGAGCAACTACAACAAGCTGAGCGTTTTTATCGACAGTGAAGCGGGCGGGATGAATCAGGTCGAGGGAGCCGCCGCACCGGCGGGCGTTGATCCGTTCTGTTGCCCGAGTGCGCCAGCCGGTGCCGGCGCGTTGCAGGGGCTCAACGGTTTACGTTTCGACACGGGCTTCGCCGCCGATCACTTTGTGGGTTTCTCGAACGGTCCGGAAACCATCCTCGCGACCAACACCTCAACTTATTCCTTCTCGGCCTACTACGGCGATCTGACCGCGGGGCCAACGGGTCGCAAGTCGGCTGTTGGTTTTCAGCGCAACGCCGGCGGCGTTGAGCCGGGCCTCGCCCCGGGCGAACCAATCGATATGGCCAACAACGCGTGCAGCGGCGACGCCGATGTTGGGTGTACTCCTAACGCCCACCTGTTTGCCGAGCAGCGCGACCTGCTCAACGACATCGGTTTCCGCATGGCGATCGACAACAGCAACACGCAGGGCGTCAACGGCGGCTCGGGCGCGGCGACCGGCAATCCCCAGGCGGTTATGACGGGCATCGAGTTCTCGATTCCGTTGGCGGTTTTGGGCAGCCCGACGACCGATCTGCGGTTGGTCGCCTTCATCGGCAACAGCCAGTACAGCCACCTATCGAATCAGTTCTCGGGCGTCGGCGTGCTGCAAGGAAACCTGGGGGCTCCCGTCTCGTCGATCAATCTGGCGGCGATCGCTGGTGAGCAGTTCGTGACGATCCCCCACGCCTCGCTGGCGGGCGACTTCAACTACGACGGTCTTGTGGACACCGCCGACTACACGCTGTGGCGTGACGGGCTCGGCGCTTTTTACACGGCCAACCACTACGATGATTGGGTCAGCGGCTTCGCTGTTGCAAACGACGGGGCGGCGGCGATCGCGGTCCCCGAGCCGACGACCTCGGCCCTGCTCCTGCTTGCTGTGGGCGCTTATGCCCAGCGCTTACGCTCCGTGTCGCGTCGCTTGCGCGTAAGCACTGCCCGACGTTAACGACAAATTTTCTTCTGATTGCCAAAACGCCATGCGTTATCTGACACTCTCACTCGTCGCGTTGCTGAACGTTTTAACGGCCTGCGCGAACCCGATCACCGGAACGATCCCCACCTCGAGCTGGTCGGTCGAGATCGAAGACGTGGTCACTATCCCTGACAGCTTGGGGCAGAAGCCTCGGCTGGAGGATTTGGTGTTCGGCGGCGCGCCCGGCTTGGCGTACGTGCTCGATCAAAGCGGGCCGATTTACACGTTCGATCCGGCGTCGCCCAACCCGACCCCCGCGCTGTTCTTCAATCTCTACTCGGTAGTGAACAACGCCAACCTCGGCCCGCAGACCGGCTTGCGCGGCATGGCGTTCCATCCCGATTTCAACACGCCGGGTGCAGCTGGCTATCGGACTTTTTATACGTCGCACAGCCGCAACGCGTTCTCCGCGGCACCAGCCGGTCAGATTGCGCCCAAGTTCTTCAACTCGCCCCCCAACTTGAACCACGACTCTGCCCTCGGCGAATGGCGTGTCGATGCCGCGGGGGCCGTGATCCCTGGTTCCTACCGCGAGCTGATCCGCGTGGGGCAACCCTTTGACGATCACAACATCGGCCAGATCGGCTTCAACCCGAACGCGCAGCCGGGCGACGCAGACTACGGCAATCTGTATGTCGCGCTAGGCGATGGCGGTGGCGTGGGCGATCCGAACGGCCTGGCGCAGAACCTTTCCACCTCGGCCAGCGGCAGCAGCGGCAAAGGTTTCCCGCACGGATCGATCCTGCGTATCAATCCGATCGCCGCGGGGTCCGATCCGTTTCAGATTCCGGCCGATAACCCCTTTGTCGGTCAGCCGAGCACGATTCAAGAGGTGTGGGCTTACGGCCTGCGGAACCCGCACAAGTTCGTGTGGGACACGGCCGCCGAGCACAAGATGCTCATCTCGGACATCGGTCAGGGTAAGGTTGAAGAGATCAACCTGGGCGCGGCCGGAGCCAATTACGGCTGGGACCTGCGCGAGGGAACTTTCACGTTCATCAGCAACGGTGCCGTCGGCGCGCTGCCAGGCTCGCATCCGACCGACCCCTACACCTACCCGGTCGCGCAGTACGATCACGACCTCGACAACAACGGTTTCAACGACCACCTGTTCGCGGTGGTCGGCGGGCCGGTCTATCGGGGCGACGCGATCCCCGAGCTTCGCGGCCGCTATTTCTTCGGCGACTTCTCTGAGGAGAGCGTCCTCTGGTCGGTGAACATCGACGAGCTGGTCCAGCGCGACGACTTTACCAACCTCGCCAGCCTCGAGGGCGGTCATCTGGCACCGTTTGAGCAGGTGCGGCTTACGCGCAACGGCACCCCCACAACACTGCTCGATCTGATCCGCTCCGGCAGCGGCAACCCGGGTCTCAATCGCACGGATATCCGGCTGGAGGAGGGCCCCGATGGCGAGCTCTACGTGCTGAACAAACGCGACGGGGTGATCCGTCGGTTCGCTTCGACCACGGGATTGCTTGCTGGCGATTTCAACCAAGACGGACAGGTCGATGCCGCTGACTACACGGTATGGCGCGACCTGTTGGGTGTGCGTTACGAGCAGCGCGACTACGACGTCTGGGCCGCGGCCTACGGCCAATCGCTGCCCGGCCTGTCCGCCACCGTCCCCGAGCCCTCGGCGGGAGTGATCGGCCTGCTGGGCTGCGCGGTCGCGGCGGGCTTCAGGCGAACAGCGTCTGCTGGCTGAGCCCGCGCTCGTGCTCCAGCAGCCAGCGTTTGCGTTCTAGCCCGCCGCCGTAGCCACCCAGCGCGCCGCCCGTGTTGATCACCCGGTGGCACGGCACGAGGATCGAGATCGGGTTGGCTCCGTTGGCGGCACCCACGGCGCGCACCGCTTGGGGCTGGCCGATCGCCGCGGCGATCGCTGCATAGCTCCGCGTTTGGCCGATCGGGATCCGGCGCAGCTGCCGCCAAACACGCAGCTGAAACGGCGTGCCGGTCAGTTCGCAACGGGTGGCGAAGGGCGCGGCTACCCCGGAGAAGTAAGCCGTGAGCTCAGCTTCCAGGTTCTGAATGACGGGGTCGGTGCCGCTGCTGATCGGGGCGTGGAGCCGTTTCGCGAGCCGTGACAACTGTCGGGTGCGGCGCTGCTCATCGTCGAACTCGAGCATCCGCAGCGCCTCGCCGTCCGAGGCCACATGGACCACGCCGAGCGGCGTGGCGATCGTAGCGGTGACGAGTCGAGGGGCCGTCAAGACGTCCGTCATTCGGCAGTTGCCAGTTCTTTCAGTCGCAGGTTGCGCCAGCGGACCTGCTTGCCAACCTGTTCGGGCGTTCCGACCGCATGCACCTGGAGGGCGATGAAGCCGGTGGCGGTCAGATCATCCTGCAGGTCGGCCACCGCAACGCCGTTGATGAATGTCTTGATCGAGTCGCCGCGGGCTTCGATGCGGTAGCGGTTCCAGCCGGCCGGGTCGAAGGCGGCCCGCGCTGCGGCGTATGCGGACCCCTCGGGCTTCAAGAGCCATCCGCGCCGCGACTCGTCGTAGATCCCGCCCGAGAACGCGCGGGGCGTGGGGTCGATCTCGGCTTGGTAACCATGGACCACGCCCGCCGCGCAGTGCTTGGTGTAGGTACCGCCACTGCCGTCGACCAGCGTCATCGTGCAGGCCTTGTCGTAGCAGTTGCTACGGAACTGCACGCCAGAGTTGAGAACCGGATCGACCTGCACCTCAAA
Organism: Botrimarina hoheduenensis; assembly: GCF_007859815.1. Classification (GTDB taxonomy): domain Bacteria; phylum Planctomycetota; class Planctomycetia; order Pirellulales; family Lacipirellulaceae; genus Botrimarina; species Botrimarina hoheduenensis. The sequence continues at coordinate 58,118 of NZ_SJPH01000002.1, forward strand.
CTCAAGCACAAAATCCGTGTAGTCGCGCTCGGTGCACAGAAACGAGTTGGGGGTGCCTTTGACGCTAGTGCCGACGATCTGCGGTCCGCCCTCGGCCTTGGCGTCGATCGTGTAGATCGCCTTGCCTCCGCGTTGGGTCCAGCCGGCGAGCGAGACGCCGTCGAACAAGTCGGCGAAGCCGTCGTCAGCTCCTCGCACAGGAGCCGCGAAAACCGCCAGAATTAAAATTGCAGCAAAGGGGCGTAGCATCGGGGGGGTGTTTCCGGTTGGCGGACAAGATGCGCGGCGGCGGGGCACCCCGCTCCACAACGCAGCTCATTCTACGCCAAACGGCGGGCCAATGCGCACCGGGCACCCCGCGATCGCACCGGGTCGCCTCCGGTGCCGTTATCCCCTGCTGCTGAATAGCTTTTTCAGAGCTTCAGGATCAGCAGCGCCGAGTAGTTCAGGTTGTGGGGCGAAACGCCCTCCGGATCGCTGTCGTAGCGGTCGGTTGCCGAGAACTTGAGGCTCATGTTCGACGGCTGGTTGAGCTCGATCTCCAGCCCCACGTCGGACAGCACGCGGTACGCGTTGAAGTCTTCCCACTCCGGGAAGTAATCCATTTTGGCGTAAAATTTCTTGCCTTCGGTCAGCTTCAACTCGTAGTTGATACCAAAGTTGGCTTCTGCCACCCACTCGTCGCGCGAGCCGCCGAACTCACGCGAGGCACCCGTACCTAAGCTGGTGGTGAGCTGGTTGCGTTCGGTCTTCAACCACCGATAACCCACACCGCTGTTCACGTTGAAGTTGATGTCGAACGCCTGAAACTCGTCGTAGAAGGTCTGCGACATCAGGAAGATCGTCCACGGCGAGTCGCCGAACAGCCAGTCGTAGCGGACGTCCAGCAGCGCGTTGCTCTGGATCTCAATGCCCTCGCTGTTGGTCTTGTTGTAGTACAGGGTCGAGTTGAACTTGTAGTCGTCCCCCGCGCGTTTGATAAAGCCGCCCGTGCGGAAGCTGACCGATTCGCTCGTGCCGCTCGCCCCGTTGAGGCCCAGCTCAAAGCCTGAGTCCCACGGTGTTGGCCCAAACCAGTAGCTCGGTTGGTACCAGTTGAGCACCACTTCCGGCTCGGCCGGATCAACGCCCGTGAGCGCATCGCTTGAGGCCGAGGTTGTCCCCTCGACGACCGAAACGGTGGCGTCTGAGCTGCCTGCCGATAGGCTCGGTCCATCGGGCAGCGGTGCCAGTAGCTGCTCATAGGTGAGCATGCCGTTGGCATCGGGGTATGGCAGGGGTTGCGCTCCGGCTTGCGGAGCCAGCAGTGCCAGCAGCGATATCACGCCGAACCAGCGGCGCGCAGCAGTCGTGCGATTCATGCGGGCCAAATAACGCAAACCTCGCGCACGACGCAAGCCGGAGATGCGCAACTTAAGCGCTGTTTGCCAAGGGATCGGCGCTCATCGCAGCTTTACAGGGCGATTCCCAGCAGCCGTGAGATATCGAGCGTAAAGACCATGGCCATCAGCCCCAGCAAGAACACCAGCCCCGCCACGTGCAGCGCGACCATAATGCGCTCGTTGGCGGGCTTGCCGGTGAGGCCTTCGTAAGCCAGGAACAGCATGTGACCGCCGTCGAGAACCGGGATTGGCAGAAAGTTGATCACGGCGAGGTTCGCGCTGAACATGGTGAGCGTCATTAGCAGCGGGCCCCAGCCCTCGAACGCGCTCTGACCGGTCACTTTCGCGATCATCACGGGTCCGCCCAACGCTTTAACGGAGACCTGGCTGCCGAGCTTCTGCAGCAAGCGGAAGATGCCCGACAGCTGCGAGAGCGTTTCGTTGTAGGCCAGCTTCGAGCGTTCAGCCCACGAGTCGGTCCGGCGGGTCTCGCTCAGTTGTTCCAGCTCGATGCCGCGGGGAGACCAGTAAGCGTCTTCCACGGACTCGGGTTTGAGCGACACCGTGCGGGTGGCGTCTCCCTCGCCGGTGGCCATCTGCAGCTCGACGCGGAAGTCGGGACCCTGGTCTTGCAGGGCCCAGAGCACCTCGGGCCACGCCTGCTTGCCGCCGCTCAGCTCGATCGAAATCCGCTGGGGAGCCTGCGTTTTTTTCGCTTCCGATTTGCCGAACCCCACGAGTGTCGCTTTGAGCAGCTCGGCACCGGGGGCAATGCCTTCGCGTGCGGCCGGGCTGCCCGGCACTACGGCCGCGATCGTGGGGCTTAGTGAGCAGGCCACGCCGAGCGCTTCGATGCTGGCGGGCGTCTCGCCGCCCGGTGCCCCTTCCCAGGTTACGGGTCGCGGAATCACGCTCAGCGTCACGGGAGCGGTCTCTCCGTCGCGCTGGAGGGTGACGGCCACGCTCTGTTGCGCCGCCGCCGCGGGGGCGAGCCGATCGTCGAGTGTGAGCGGGTCCAGGGCCGCCTCGGTATCCGAATCGGACAAGGCACCCTCTTCCTCTTCGAAGCCGGCGAGCCTAACGCCATCGATCGCGACGATCTGATCGCCCACCTTGAAGCCGGCCGCCGCCGCGGGCGAGTCCGCTTGCACGGCGCTCACGGGACCGAGCGTCAGCACAACTCCCAGCCCTTCCATGGGGTTCGGTGGGAGCGAAACGGAGACAGACTCTGTCGTGTCGCCCTTGACGCGTTGGAGCGTGTAGGTGAGTGGCTCCGATTTGTTGAGACGCGACAAACGGGCGATATCCGCGTAAGAAGCAACCGGCTCTGCGTTGATGGCGGTGATCAGGTCGCCGGCTTGAAAGTCGGTTCCTTCGGCTGGCGTGAACGGTCGTGTCGTTGAATCGCCACGCTGGGCCACTTCGGCCGTCACCGACGAGGCCACCTGGATCATCGGTGCCAAACCAACGATGTTCGGCTTCACGACGAAGTCTTCGACCGCCCCGTCGGCGCGTTTCACGCGCATCGGCAGGCCGGCCTCGAGGTCGGCAAGGATCACGGCTTGCTGCAGCTGGCGGTAGGTGGGGTTGGGCTGACCAGCGAGATCGATGATCCGATCGCCGGTGCGCAAGCCCGCCTCCCAGGCGGCTCCGCCCGGGGTGGCAGATCCCACCACCGCCGGCGTCTCGGGAACGCCCACGCCGTACGCGATCCAAGCGAACAGGAACGCGAAGATCACGTTCATGATCACTCCCGCCGAGATGATCGCCATCCGCTGCGGGACGCTCTTAGCGAGATAGCTGCGCCGATCAACCCACAGCTTTTCGCCTCCCGGGCCGGTGATCTGCTTGGCGTGGGGCGAGCCCTCGAGCTGCTTGGACTGTTCGATCTGATCGGCCAGGTTCGCCACGTTGTCGTCCTGCCCGAACATCTTCACGTAGCCGCCCAGCGGCAGGGCACCGATGCCGTACTCGGTTTCGCCGATCTTGCGGCTGATCTTGTAGCCGCCGACGTCGAAGCCAATGAAGAACTTGTCACAGCGCACACCGCAGAGCTTTGCCACGGCAAAGTGGCCTAGCTCGTGGACGAAGATCACAAAGCCCAGCGCGAGCGCTGTGATACCGATGACCATCGCCGTATTGAGCAGGTCGGCCAGCGCGGCGAGCGGTAACAGCGAGAGAACGAGATCCATAAAAACCGGTCGTTGCGAGGGGCAGCGTGTGAGAGCAAGGGGTTGGCAGTCGGGCACGGAGCCCGCCGATGAGCCGGACGTCCGCTAGGCGCACACCCAGGTGTGGATCTCTTCACGTGCCCATCGGTCAAGCTCCACTAGTTGATCGAGGGTCGGATTCGCATCGTGATCGTGCGCTTCGAGGATGCTCCGGCAGGCGGGCACGATCTCAGTGAAGTGCAACTCCCCTTCCAGGAAGGATTGCACCGCGGCTTCGTTCGCCGCGTTCAGCACCGCGCCGCTAGTGCCCCCCGCACCAGCGCACTGGAAACCCAGTTCGAGAGCCGGAAAACGATCGAAGTCGGCGGGCTCGAAGTCCAGGTGATGGCGTCGGGTCCAGTCGAGTTTCTCGGCCGGTCCGGGCAGCCGTTGCGGATAGTCCAGGGCGTACTGAATGGGCAACCGCATGTCGGGGGGGCCGAGCTGCGCAACGATCGAGCCATCGACGTATTCCACCATCGAGTGGATCGTCGATTGAGGATGAATCACCACGCCGATCTTCTCCACGGGCAGATCGAACAGCCACCGCGCCTCGATCACCTCGAGCGCCTTATTCATCATGGTGGCGGAGTCGATCGTGATCTTGGGACCCATGTCCCAGGTGGGGTGCGCTAGCGCTTCGTCGATCGTCACCTGGGCCAGTTGCTCGCGCGACCAGGTGCGGAACGGCCCGCCGCTGGCGGTGAGCACGATGCGTTCCACCTCGGAACCCTTGCCGCAACCCAGCGACTGAAAAATCGCGCTGTGCTCGCTATCGACAGGGATCAGCTCGGCGACTTTGCCATTGGCCAGGGCCGCGTTTTTGCAGCTCGTTGGTTGGTCAAGCATACGCCGCACCAGCGGGCCAGCCATCACCAGTGTTTCTTTGTTCGCCAGCGCAACACGCTTCTTGGCCCGCAACGCGGCGAGCGTGCTGTGCAGGCCCGCGCTGCCGACAATGGCTGCTAGCACCGTGTCGACTTCCGCATCGGCCGCGACCCGCTCGAGCGCCTCGGGGCCGACGAGCAGCTCGGTGTTCTTCGGCAGGCCGCTCCAGGCATGCTCGGCAGCGGCCTGCGGGTCGGTGGCGATCACAAACCGTGGTGCCAGCTCCTGCGCCTGCTCTTCCAAACGATCCAGCCGATGGTGGGCTGAAATCGCTACCGCACGCAATCGGCCGCGGCTCGCACGGATCACCTCCAGGGCGTTGCGGCCGATGCTGCCGGTCGAGCCAAACACGGCGACGCCGCGCGGTGAGTCGCTGAGAGAAGCAGCCATGGCCGGTGCCAACGAGGAAGGGATGCGGAGAAAGAACGAGCGGACGGGCCGACCGAGCGGAAAAAGCTGAGCGACGCAGCGGGGCCGATTCCTGGGCGACTGCCAGCAGACGGTCGTTCGCGACCCCTCACCAAGAGCCTCGAAGCGAACCGATTGGGAGGCTTACGCGGATGCGGAGAGTCAGAGCATGCCAGCAGCTGCCAGGCACCCCCCAGCGACCGCTACTCGTGCGCTAATCTCTTGCTAGGCTTAACTTTGCAGCGTGTAAGCAGGCGATTCTAAGGCTGCTCGCAGTCTCCGGCAAGGCGAACCGCGTTCGCCCCTACCGAACCGAACCGGCCGCGCTTGCGTTGAGCCAGCAGAGACCCGGGGGGTGAGGGCCTTGGTGATGGCTGCGGTAAGCTTTCGGAACCCCCCGCCACAGCGACGCTCCGGTTGACACGCTCCGGGTTACGTCACGACCACCGAACCTCGATCCATCGAACCTATGAGCCAGCCCACGCCCGAGTCGCCCCAGAACGACGCCAAGAAGTCCGCTCCCCAAGGCGGCAACTTTATTTGGTATCTGCTGGCGGTCGGGGTCAGTTTGATGCTCTTGGTGACGCTGCTGGGCGGTCCCGGAGCCGTCGAGATCCCCTGGTCGACCTTCGAAAAGCTGGTCGCGGAGAAGTCGGGCGTGACGACCATGATCGACCGAACGGTCGATCCGCCGCGCGAGGTGAAGCTCTCGAATCTGCAAGCGGTTGTCGTTGACGATCGACAGGTTACCGGCAAAGTCGATCGGCTGATCCTTGGCGGGGCCGACGGTACCGCCGCCGAGCCGTCCGCCGACGGCAAACCGGTGGTTGCCAAGCCCGAGACGGTTCGCTTCCGCGTCAACTGGAACCCGAACAACGACCGTGTCGGCCCGATGCTCCGCGATGCCGAGATCCCCTACGACAACGCCTCGATGCCCAGCCCGCTGCTGAACTGGGCTCCGACGCTCTTGATGACGGCCCTCTTCGTGGGCCTGATGATCTTCATGCTCCGCCGACTGGGCGGTGCTGGTTCGCCGATGGCGTTCGGACGCAGCCGCGGCAAGCTCGTCGCCCAAGAAGACCTGGATGTGACGTTCGACGACGTTGCCGGGATCGAAGAGGCGGTCGAGGAGCTGCGCGAGGTTGTCGACTTTCTCAAGAACCCCGAACGCTATCAGCGTTTGGGGGGGCGGATCCCCAAGGGGGTGCTGCTGGTCGGTCCTCCCGGCACCGGCAAAACCCTGCTCAGCAAGGCGGTGGCCGGCGAGGCGGGCGTGCCGTTCTTCTCGCTCAGCGGTTCGGACTTTGTCGAGATGTTTGTCGGTGTTGGTGCCGCGCGCGTGCGCGACATGTTCCAGCAGGCTGAGCAGCGTGCGCCGTGTATCGTCTTCATCGATGAACTCGACGCTCTGGGCAAAACACGCGGCAACGGTGCCATGGGCAGCCACGACGAACGTGAGCAGACGCTCAACGCCCTGCTCGTCGAGATGGACGGCTTCGGCAGCAACAGCGGCATCATCGTCATGGCCGCGACGAATCGGCCCGAGACGCTCGACCCCGCCTTGCTCCGTCCCGGACGGTTCGATCGCAATGTGCTGGTTGATCGCCCCGACGTGTCGGGCCGCGAGGAGATCCTCGAAGTCCACCTGCAGAAGATCAAAGTCGATAGCGATGTCGATGTAAAAGCCCTCGCCGCCATTACCAGCGGATTCGTCGGTGCCGACCTGGCGAACATGGTCAACGAGGCGGCGCTGCTCGCCGCCCGCAACGGCAAGGACCTCGTTGGCAAGGTGGAGTTCTACGAGGCCGTCGAGCGTGCCAGCATCGGCTTGGAGAAGAAAAGCCGCATCATGTTGGACGAAGAAAAGCAGCGCCTCGCCGTCCACGAAGCGGGTCACGCCCTGGTTGCCTACTCGCTGCCCAACACCGATCCGGTCCACAAGGTCTCGATCATCCCCCGCGGTCTGAGCGCGCTGGGCTACATGCAGCAGCGGCCCGAGCACGATCGTTACATGATGACCCGCAGCCAGATGGAGAGCCGCATCCAAGTGATGCTCGGCGGCACGCTCGCCGAGGAATTGGTGCTCGACGACATCGGCACTGGCGCAAGCAACGACCTGGAGCGCGCCACCGAAGCGGCCCGCAGCATGGTCATGGACTACGGCATGAGCCGTCTGGGCCGTATCAACTACCGCGAGCGTTCCAACGGCTTCTTAGGCAGCGAGGGCGGCGGTGCCTCGAACCATAGCGAGCAGACCGCCCGCGAGATTGACGAAGAAGTCAAACGGATCCTCAGCGTGAATCTCGAAGCCGCGCGGCACATCCTCGCCAGCCGCCGCCCGGCGCTCGACGCGGTCACCGCCGCGCTGCTGGAAAAGGAAGTCATCGACTCGGAGCAGCTGGAAGAGCTGATCCAGCAGGCAAGCCCCGAACCCAAGATCGTGCCGGGCACCGATGCCGAGCGAAAGGCCCCCGCCACCCCCGCTGCGGCAAAGCCGGCAGACGGCGAAGCCGCCGAGGGGTGAAGGCTTCAGATGATCCGCTAGAGGATCGCGGGCACCTCACGCGAACTTGTGCGTTGCGACTGTTATTGGCTTGGTGCCTATTCGACTTCCTGCACGAAATCTGGTTGTTTTTCTTTGAGCACGACGGTGTCGCGTTCTACGCTGAGCGACCACACGTTGGTGTCGCGGTCGTTGCTACAGCCGTGGTGATCGCCGTCGTTTGGCACTTGCTACAACGGCAAAGTGAGACATAGGAGAACCGCTCAAGCAGGGAGCAGTAGCCATGCGGAGCGCCTGTTGTTGTCAGCGACACCGACAGCCGGCCGACGCGATTCGGTCGGCAGGCATCGCCTAACGCGACCGAACGTCGGTGCTGCCCGTTAAAGCCTTTTCGGCGACTGAAGTAAGCCGCCTTACAGCAGGTACCCCTCTTCCTCGTGGTCGACGATGTCCAGGCCGCGGCGTTCGCCTTCTTCGTCGATGCGCAAGCCGACCGTGATATCGACGATCTTCAGCAGGACGTAGGTCGCGACCACGCTGAAGACCCACGTTACCGCCGTCGCGCAGAGCTGGCCCCCCATGACTGACTCGCCGTACGAGCTCGCTTCGAGCAGGCCGAGCGGCTTGCCCTCCGCGATGTCCCAGTGGGCCCGGGTGGCGAACACGCCGGTGAGGATCGCGCCCAGTGTGCCGCCGACGCCGTGTACGCCGAAGGCGTCCAGCGCGTCGTCGTAACCCAACTTGTTCTTTACACCCACGGCCCAGGCGCAGACAAACCCTCCCGCGGCACCCATCACGAGCCCCGACATCGGCGAAACAAACCCCGCCGCTGGAGTGACGCACACCAGGCCGGCTACCGCGCCCGAGGCGGCACCCAGCACGCTCGGCTTGCCGCGCGTGAGGCACTCGTAGGCGACCCACGCCAGCACGCCGGCAGCAGCACCAAAGTGCGTGACGACAAACGCGCTGGCGGTCAGGTGATCGCTCAGCAGCTCGCTCCCGGCGTTGAAGCCGAACCAGCCGACCCACAGCATGCCCGCCCCGATCGCCGTGTAGGTCAGGTTGTGGGGCCGCATGTCTTCGTGGCCGAAGCCCTTGCGACGCCCGATCATCAGCGCGCAGATCAGCGCAGAAATGCCCGAGCTGATGTGAACCACGGTGCCGCCGGCAAAGTCGAGGGCTCCGCCCCCCCACGACTTCTCACCGCCGAAGGCCAAGATTCCGCCGTCCCATACCCAGTGGCACAACGGGCAGTAGACGAACGTGCCCCACAGCAGACAGAACAGCGCCATCGCCGAAAACTTCATCCGCTCAGCAAAGGCACCGCAGATGAGCGCGGGGGTGATGATGAAGAACATCCCCTGAAACACCATGTGCGTTAGCAGCGGGATCGAGTCGGCGAACATCGGTTCGATTGCCACACCGGCGGCTTCGTCCCAGGTGCGCGAGACGCCCGCCATCCGCATGTACTGGTCGTTGCCGATGTACGGGTTCTCGCCGTTATCGTTGCCGCCGAACGCTAGGCTGTAGCCATACATGGCCCACACGACGGTCATCATGCCCATCAGGAACAGGCACTGCATGAGCACGCTCAGCACGTTCTTGCGCCGCACGAGGCCGCCGTAGAACATCGCCAGGCCGGGCACGGTCATGAAAAGCACCAGCGCGCAGCTGGTGAGCATCCAGGCGTTGTGGCCTGCGAGGCTGGCGGCCTCGACCCCGGCGGCAACCTCTTCGAGCGTCGGAGGCTCAGCGGAAGCCGCCCCACCGATTGCCAAAAACGCCAAGAGTGCCGTCGCGGTAAGCGCCGTAAAACGCGATGCCTGAGTCATCGTCGCCGCCTGAGGAGGGAAAGAACCAAAAAGATATGCCACCGGCCTGTCCGCACGGCCGCAACAGGCGGCACGGACGGGGGCGAGCTTATCTTGGCTCCCATGCGACGGATCGGCAACGGGCTGCTGGCAACCGATGCGCACGCGCGGAGTAACCTCCCCGCCTAGCGCAGAGCTGGTGTTTCAGCGGGGCACCGCCGTCGGCTCGTCGCGTAACCTGCAAAAGCCGCGAGGCTAGCTCAAGAAGCTCCGGCAAGCTCAGGGCGACCCTGACCCGCGGCAGCAGCCGCATCCTTTGCCGCTTGGCGTTCCTTCCAGACCTCGTCGATGATCTCGGCTCCTACCAAGCCGTACAGACGGGGCCGGGGGGGGATCAATGAAGTATCAACTTCCTCGTAGCTCAGGGTTGGTTCGCCCTGCTTGTCGAACGAGGCGATCGTCGACTTGAGCCACTTGGCGTTCTTGGCCTCGAAAGCGTCGCACCACGCCTCGGCCTCGCGGCGGCGTTCGCCCGGGTCGGTCGCCTCGATGCCGGGCATCGAAAAGTCGGGCTTAAAGTGGGCCCCGCGACATTCGTCGCGGGCCAGGGCACCCTTCAGCAGCGCCTTGGCCAGCGGGAACATGTCGCGCAGCGCATTGGTGAAGACCACGTTCTGATTAGTCCACGCCCCGGTGTCCGACAGGCTGCAGCGCTGCGCTCGCTCGCACAGCTCGTTGACCTTCGTCAGACCGGCTTCGATCTGGTCGTTGCGACGGACCACCAGCGCGGCCCGGGTCATTTCTTCGCCCAGCTCGTGGTGGATCTGATAGGGGTTTTCGTCGCCCGCCCCGGCCGCGTTTACCATCGCGTCGTGCTTGGCTTGTTGGTCGGCGAGCGACTTCTGATGGAGCGAGTCGAACGCCGCATCGGTAGACGCGGCACCCAGCGACCCCAGCATCTTCTGGATGCCCGGAGCCACAAACAGGCCGGTGAAGATGCACGACAACAGCGAGTTGGCACCGAGTCGGTTGGCACCGTGATAGTGGTAGTCGCACTCGCCGATGGCGTAGAGGCCCGGCACGTTCGTCTGGTGGTTGCGGGGGTTGGCGGGGTCGAGCCCGCCGTCTTTGCCGCGGGCGTAGTCCGCCCACAGGCCCCCCATGCTGTAGTGAACCGCCGGGAAGATCTTCATCGGCTCGTCGCGCGGATCGACGCCCTGGAACTTCTCGTAGATGTTCAGGATGCCGCCCAGCTTGCGGTCCAGCTCTTCGCGCGGGATGTGGGTCAGGTCGAGGTACACACACTGCTTGTCGGCTTCGACCGACAGGCCGTCGTTGACGCACACGTCAAAGATCTCACGCGTTGCGATATCGCGCGGCACGAGGTTGCCGTACTCCGGATAGCGCTCTTCGAGAAAGTAGTAACGCTCGCTCGCGGGGATGTCGGCGGGCCGACGAGAATCGTGGGGCTTGCGCGGCACCCACACGCGGCCGCCCTCGCCGCGGGCCGATTCGCTCATCAGGCGGCACTTATCGGCACCGGGAATAGCGGTCGGATGTACCTGGATGAATTCGCCGTTGGCGTACTTCACGCCGGCCTGTACGCAGCGGCTGGCCGCCGAACCGTTGCACGCCATCGACATCGTGCTCCGGCCATAGAGCAGTCCACAGCCGCCCGAGCCGACCACCACGGCGTCTGCCTTGAACGAGCGGATCTGCATCGTTACGAGGTTCTGCGCGAGCGCGCCGCGGCACCGCCCGTCCTCGTCGAGGATCGGGCCCAGGAAGTCCCAGCCCTCCCACATCTTCACCAGTCCTTCAGCCTTACGCCGACGGACCTGCTCGTCCAGGGCGTAGAGCAGTTGTTGGCCGGTCGTGGCACCGGCAAACGAGGTCCGCTTGAACAGCGTGCCGCCAAACCGGCGCTGATCGCGGAAGCCTTCGCCCGTGCGATTGAACGGAACGCCGAGGCGGTCCATGAGGTCGATGATCTTCGGGGCCCAGTACGCCATCTCTTTGACCGGCGGCTGGTGCTGCAAGAAGTCGCCCCCGTAGACCGTGTCGTCTAGGTGCAGCCACTCGTTGTCGCCCTGCTGGCGGGTGAGTTCGTTGACGCTATTGATGCCTCCCTGCGCGCACGCGCTATGCGAGCGCTTGACCGGCACGAGGCTCATCAGATCGACCTTCACGCCGATCTCGGCCAGCTTCATTGTGCAGGCCAGTCCCGCCAGACCGCCTCCAACAACCAGGACACTTTGCTCGGCCATAACAGAAAACCTTGAGAGTTGAACGGTGTTCGGTGCGAGTCGTAAAGGCGTTACGGGGCGGCGGGCGTTTCAGCGGGCGTGCCCTCGGCCTGCGCCGCATCAGGTGTGCTGGAGTCTTCGGCGAGATCCTCGTCGGCAAGATCGTAATCCGAGGGATGCGCCTCAGCGTGATCACCGCCAACCGGGTGGTTCTCGATCCACTTGGGCGAATCGGGTGAGACCAGCCCCTGTTCGACGCGGGCCTCGAACATTTTCGTTTCCGCAGCGCGGGATTCGTCGAAGGCTTCGCCAGACCCCACGGCCATCATGCCCCCCAGCCCACTAAACCCAACCGCAAGCAACGCGACTCCGAACACACCACAAGCAGCAAGTGCCCGTTTTTGGGCCTTGGGGCTGGTCCAGACGCCCCAGGTGATGCCCATCGTCCACAAGCCGTTGGCCAAGTGGAAAACGCTGGCCAGGATGCCGACGGCGTAGAACGCGACGATCAGCGGATTCTGCAACGCCGCCCCCGCCGTCGAGGGGGCGTTGTACGGCCGAAACTGGTGGCCGCCCAGCGGCTCGGCCAGCGCCAGCCACCAATCGGCGTGGAACCACCCGTGCATGTGGAACACGTGGTAGAGGATGAACACCATCGCGACCATGCCGCTGGCACGCTGCAGCGTGTAGCGGATGTTGCCGCCATAGGCGTAGGCACTCGTGTTGGGCAGCCCCGACTTAATGATCCACACGCCAATCACGGCATGAAAAATCAGCGGCAGGAAGATGGTTGCCCACTCGACCAGCGGAAGCAGGCTCCCCAGCGCGTGGATCGAGTAGACGTTGTTCTGAAACGTTTGGGGGCTGTCCAGCACGCTAGCATTCACCGACAAGTGAACGCACATAAACGCCCCGACCGGAACCAGGCCGGTGAGCGAGTGGAGCCGCCGGATCAGAAATTCGTTCCGCTCCAGGAACGACGGCGAAGCAGCCGCCATGGAGAGCCTCTCGGGGTAAACGTCGGTACCGCCAGGGCCCGGCGGACGAGAGGCAACCGAACGCTCACGCGACGCTTAACCCCCGGCGGCAGGGCACAAAGCCTAATGCTGCCGAGTATAGGAGCTACGGCGGCTTGGTCGCAACGGACCACCCCCGCTTGCCAAAGCCCACCGCGGCAGAATGCTGCCCGCTTATGGCCGCTGATCAGGGCCGCTCAGGGGGCCGCTGATTCTGCCCGGCGCTCACGCCGCTTAGCGTGGTCGCGGCCCGATCCGCCACCAATAACAAAAACGGGGGGCGTCAGCCGCCCCCCGTTCGGTCAGATGATCGAATGTCCGCGCGGTGCGGGCTTACTCTCCGGCGCGGCTGCGGTACTCGGCACCCAGGGCCCGCTGGCCGTTGGCTTCGAGCTCGTCGGCCAGGGCTAGCAGGGCCGGACGCAGGTTGCCGTCGTACGCCACCGCATTCATGTAAGACTGGATAGCGTCCTCGCGGTCGCCCGACAGCGAGTAAGCGCGGCCACGGCGATAGTAGTGAGTCGCCTCGGTCGGTTGCAGCCGAATCGCTTCGTTGAAATCGCCGATCGCTTTTTCAAAGTCGCGTTGCTGCAGGTGCGCCAGACCGCGATTCACGAACGCCGGAACGTAGCGGTCACTGACCGCCACCGCCTCGCCATAGGCGCGGATCGCGGCGTCGTAGTCGTTCAGCTTGGCCCAGGCCATTCCCTTCCAGAGGTTCGAGCGCGGGCTGTCGAAATTGATGCCAGCCGCCTGCTCGAAGTCACGAATCGCGAGCAGCTCTTCTCCTTGATAGAAGAAGCAAATACCTCGACGGAAGTAGGCCTCGCCCAACGCCGGATTGATTTGGATGGCCTTGGATAGCGAGCGGATCGCGTCGGCGTAGTCTCCCTGCAGACGCTGGACCACACCCAGACGGAACAAAGCCGCGGATCGCGAACCGCCCAGCTCCGGATTGTCCTCGTCCAGCTCGTTGATCAGCTGCTGGCACTCCGCGGCCGCGGCTTGATAGTGCCCGACGGCAACGGCTTGGTCCTCTTGCTCCTTGCCCAGTTCTTCTAGACAGAAGGCGCGGGTCAGATGCCCCTGGACGAACGGCAGCGTGTCGTCTTCGTCCTCGGGCGTGTAGTTCTTAATTGCCAGAGAAAGCTGCTCGGCCGCCTCGGCGTAGTTCTTTTCTTGCAACGCGATTGAGCCCAGCGTGAAGTAAACCTCGTGCTCGTTGGAATCGATCGCCAGCGAGGCCGCGAGATCGGCCCGCGCCTTGTCGTACTTGGCTAGCGAGGCGTAAGCCTGGCCACGCAGCATGAGGGCCTCAGCCTTTTGCTCGGGCAGGTCTTCACCTGATTCAAGCCACTTGGTGAGCGCTTTCTCGCCGGGCTCCGACAAGCCGAGCTTGACTTCCGCCTTGCCCAGGTTGAACTGGTACTGGCCATTCGCCCGATCGGCGGCGGCCGCCGACTGCAGGTCCGGCAAAGCCAGCTGATAGGCACCCGCCTCCATATAGACCTCACCGCGCGTGTTGCGGATCTCGGCTTCGATAGCGGGGTTGCCTTGGGCGTAGGTGAGGCCTTCCTTCAGGTCGCCCAGCGCCGCTTCGTATTCTTCCAGCTGGGCGTAGGCCTTGGCCCGGAACACCAGCAGCTGTAGCAACTCTTGCGAGGGGCCGCGCGACTTCAGCGCGTTGACAACCGTTGTGAACGAATTCACCGCGGCCTCGTACTCGCCGGCGTTGAATTGCTCGCGCCCCGCATCCACGATCGCCTGGGCCGAGACCTGGCCATCTTCCGTAGGAACTTCATCCTCCTGGGCATTCGCGGCTTGGCACAGGCCAAACGTTGCGATGATCAGAAGCGTGGTCCGAGTGAAACGAAGAAAACCGTTCATGCCGCGTCGCCTGTTGGTCACGGGGTAACTAATGCCGTCGGGCGCTCAAGGATGGCGCAGGGGTGCGGAACACCGCTATGCTTCCGGCGCACTCAACACCCGAACGTAGCATGCAAAAACACGCCATGCCGTCGCTAGAGACGCGATCCGCCGGGGTGGGGTTCCCACGCGAGGCGATTGCGACGCCCGTAGGGCTTACGCGGATCGCGCCGCGCCCGTTCGCGACACAGCAGAGCGATACCCTGAGGGCAGTGGCCGGTTACAGAACACGCTCGTGTTACCGGTCAAAGCGGTCGCCCGGCCACGAGACCGGCCGAACCGCCGAGTTCGGCTGATCTTTCGACCGGTTCAGTCCAGGGTCTTGGCCGGCTGGGTATCTTTTTTGCCAGCAACCGCCGAGCGCCCGTAGTGCTTCGCGGTGCGTGAGTACTCACGCGCATAAGCCTCGGCATGCTCGGGAGTAAAGTCGCGCTCGATGGTCCGCTTGTGACGGCCCAACTCGTAGACATGAACTACGTAGTTCGCCAGCGGCTCGGGCCGGCCGTACTCGTCGGCGACTGGCTTCTTTTCGGCCTGAGCTTCCTGATCAGACGCCTCTTCGCTGGCGGTTTGGCCTTTCTGCGCAGCGGTAAGGTCCTCGGTCGGCTTGGCGGTTGGTGCCGCTGCCGCGGTCGCCGGATCATCCTCCAGGCCGAGCCCTGCGCCAAACCCACCGGCAGAACTCTTGGTCTTCTTGGGGACCGCCGGCTTTTTCTTCCGCGGTGCGATCTCGACATCGGCACCGGCAACCGCTTTGCGACGCGGCCGGCGGGGGCGAGCCGATTCAGTCTCCGGCGTGTCGTCCGCGTCGGCTTGGTCGTCCGCAGGGGCCGCGGACTCCGGAGCGGGTTCGCGCGCTACTTTCTTGGTTCGCTTCGGCGCAGCTTTCTTGGCAACCTTCTTTTTGACAGCCTTCTTTTTGGCCACCTTGCGCTTGGGCTTGGCTTTGGCGTCGTCGTCAACGAACTCCACGTCCGCTTCGGAGTGAAAGAGGTCGTCTTCTTCGTCGCGGGGCTTCGGCATAGATCGACTTATTCTTGTCGGGTGTGGAGCGATCGGCTCGGTTGTCGAGCCCTGCCCTACGCAGAAAATGATCGGAAGGCCGGCGGACGCCACGGGCGAACGCCTCTTGGCGGCTCCTTGCGGAACCGCCTGGGGACCGAGCCCTCGACACCAGGGTCGCAACGGCTCGACGCCAGAAAGAACACAGCAACCGCCGCAGAGTGGCCATCGTGGCCATTCTTTCCCGGGGGTTAAACTCTAAGCCCCGTTAATATCGTTGCCTGCCTGTCGGCCGTCAACAGCCGCCGTCGTGGCCCCGCGCCCCCGATTGCCGTGGAGGGCCGATGCTTCCGACCGCCTGCTTACCGATTTAATGAGCGATTCACCGGGCCGTGGTCATCCGCCGGGCGGTTTCGATCGCTCGTTCCAGGGCAAGGTCGGCCGCTTCGCCGCCGAGGATCGCTTCCTGAGCCCCCGTGGGGCCCCGGTAGCCGACCGTCTGCGACGGGGGGCTGTCCGCATTATCACGCCCGTCGGCCACGCTCGTAGCGTGTCGCACGACGATATCGGGGTTCACTCCGACCTCGCTGATCGGGTGACCGGCGGGCGAATAAAACTTGGCAGTCGTCAGCCGCACACCGGCTCCGGCGTGTGACATCGGAAAGATTCCCTGAACCGATCCTTTGCCGAAGGACCGATCGCCGATGAGCGTCCCCCGACGGTTGTCGCGGATTGCCGCGGCGAAGATCTCGCTTGCCGAGGCGCTGTCGCCATCGATCAGCACCACCAGCGGCACCCGCCAGGTGCCCTGCTGATGGGCTCGATAGTCGAAGTCCTCGCCGGCGCTGCGGCCGCGGGTGGAAACGATCCCCCCCTGCGAGACAAACTTGTCAACCAGCTCGACACTCGCGGTCAGCAGCCCACCCGGGTTGCCGCGGAGGTCCAGCACGAGGCTCTTCATGCCGCGGCTGTGCAGGTCCCAGAGGGTCGATTCGAGGTCGCGGCTGGTGGTCTTCTGAAAGACCGGCACGCGGACGTAAGCCACGCCGTTGTAGGCATCGACAATCCGCACCCGTTCCAGGCTGGGGACTTCCACTTGCTCGCGGCGGACGGAGAGCGTCTGGCGGGCAGATGCTTGCTGCTGGCCGGCAAGGTCGGCACCGATGTGCGTCGCGATATCGACACTATCACCGGCAAACGTTCCGGCTCGCGAAGATTCGATGGTCACTTGGGCGATGCTGCCGGCTTCACCCGTGAGCATCGCGGCGGCCTGATCGGTGGTCATATCGGCGGTGGGGCGGCCATCGACCGCCACGATCCGGTCTCCTGCCTGCAAGCCCGCCCGAGCCGCCGGGCTGCCGGGGATTACGCGGACAATGAGCAGGGCCCGCCGATCGCTTTTCAGCTCGACGCCCAGACCAACAAAGTTGCCCTCGATCTGAGCGAACACGTCGCGCAGCTGATCTGGGGTCAAGAACGAAGAGTAGTTGTCCAGTCCGCCGACCGCTGCGGCGACGAACTCCAGCACCCAAGCCGAGCCGGGACCGCCGAACCGCCGCTGGGCGTCGGCCGCGAGCTGGCCAACAAGCCTTTGTGACTGCGCTACGGTCCGCACGCTCTCAGAGTTGGGTGCCAGCCGGTTAACCTCAGCGGCAAAGCCCTGCAGCTGCTCGTCCGAGACGCTGACACCAAACCGCTGCGCGAATTCAGGGTCGCGGGCGGCGATTACCACGGCGTGCGCACCGCGGCGGACTAGCCGACCCCACGGGGGCGTGCTGACATAGTGTGATTCGATTTTCGAGAGGATCTCGCTGTAGAGCCCCAGGGCCGCGCGGCTATCAAGCGTATCGACCATCTGTCGATAGCTCGTGTCGGCGTAGCGTCGCATGAGGCTGCTGTGCAGGCGAGCGATATCCAGACGCCGCTCCAGGCGGCCATCGGCTGGCGTTTCCCGAACCGCTTGTTCGTAGTGTGCGGCGGCGTCGCCCCACATGCCCTGGCGCTCAAGCTCCAGGCCCTGCAACAAGGCATCGTCAGCAAGCTGCGGCAGCGCTTCGGTGGCGATCGCCACCGATTCGTCGGTGCCCGCGGAGGTGCCTTGAGCGGGCCACTGGCTGGGCTGCGCGAAGGTCGCCGAAGTGGCGAGTAGGAACAACATGCCCAACGCGAGGCCGATCGGTTGATCGGGGCGGCGGGCGAGGCGCAGAGCGCCGTTAAGGACACGCAGGGACATTGGCTCGTTCCGTCTCGCAGGCGTGCGAGACCAGCGGCCACGCTCGACGCGGTGTCGAGTCGTTCCGGTGGTCAGGCGCTTCGCGGTCGGGGGGTTCCCGCTTGCCACCGATGTGGCTCCCGGGGGGAGGGCGAACGCGAAGAGGATTACGGCCGAGGAGTCGGGGCGCGTCCCAGCTCAGCGAAAAGACCAACCATCGCTCAACGAGCGGTGGGAGTTTTTTTCGCGTTTCCGATTCCGTGGATTTGGCGAGCGCTAGCTCACCGGGCCACTGGAATATAGATCACAGAAAAAACCAGGTCAAAAAACTGGGGCCCAGTTTCTTGCGACTTTCGGACCCGTGGGGTCGGAAGACCCGCACAGGCCGCGCGACGCGCTCTGGTTGGCTCCGTGACGCCCGCACAATCGTGTGGGACGGAAACGACCACTCGGTAGTAAGGTCCGCCCGGAGAGTGGGCGTTGTGGCGTCCTGCCGCCAGTCGTTGGGCCTGCCTGATCCCAACCAGCACGATAAAAGTCACCCGGGGTGACGAGCTCTGTTACGCGGCCAGCCGAGGGGTGGTTCTTGGCGATCTCGCCCGAGGAATGCTATCGTCCTGCGCTCTCCCGCTAGCGGTTCCTCCCCAGCCGCCCGCCCGCCTTAACCCTCTCTTTCCGCCCGCCCTGCCCGCTTTTCATGCCGCAAGCTCCCGTCCGTCGAGCCTTACTGAGCGTCAGCGATAAAACCGGCTTGGTCGCTTTGGCGACCCGCTTGCAGGCGGCCGGAGTTGAGCTGCTGAGCACCGGCGGCAGTCGCCGCACGCTGGAAGAGGCCGGCCTCGCGGTCCGCGACGTGGCCGATTACACGGGTTATCCCGAGATGATGGGGGGCCGC
This sequence comes from Botrimarina hoheduenensis, assembly GCF_007859815.1. Classification (GTDB taxonomy): domain Bacteria; phylum Planctomycetota; class Planctomycetia; order Pirellulales; family Lacipirellulaceae; genus Botrimarina; species Botrimarina hoheduenensis. Next base: position 76,617 of record NZ_SJPH01000002.1, read on the forward strand.
GTGAAGACGCTCCACCCGCGGGTGCATGGCGGAGTGCTGTGCCGCCGCGATGACCCCGCGGACCTCGCCGCTGCCCAGGAGCACGGCGTCGAGCTGATCGATCTGGTGGTTGTCAATCTCTATCCGTTTGCCGCGACGGTCGCCCGGCCCGGCGTGACGGCCGCGGAAGCGATCGAGCAGATCGACATCGGCGGCCCCTCGATGATCCGCTCGGCCGCCAAGAATCACGCCTACGTTGGCGTTGTTACGGAAGCGGCCCAGTACGACGAGGTGGCTCGCCAAGTCGAGCAAGGCGGCTTGTCCGACGAGCTACGCCGCGACCTTGCCGCGGCGGCGTTCAAGCACACCGCCGCCTACGACGCGATGATTGCCGCTTACTTCGCAACGCTTACGAGCGGCGTGGAATCGACACCAAACGACATCCGCCTGCCGCCCTCACTCAGCGTTACGCTCGATCAGGTTGCGACGCTCCGCTACGGCGAGAACCCCCACCAGCAGGCGGCGCTCTACGCGCGCGCCGACGCCCCTGCGAGCGCCGTGGTGCGTGGCCAACAGCTCCACGGCAAAGAGTTGTCTTACAACAACTGGCTGGATCTCGACGCCGCTTGGTCCGCGGCGAAGCTGCTCCCAACGCCCGGCGTGGCGGTGCTGAAGCACAACAACCCGTGCGGTGCCGCTACCGCTGCGACCGTCGGCGAGGCGACCCGCCTGGCGTGGGAAGGCGATCCGGTCAGCGCGTTCGGATCGATCCTCGGATTCAACACGCCCGTCGATGCGGCGGCGGCCGAGTGCCTTGCCGAGCCGGGCAAATTTGTCGAAGCGATCGCCGCTCCCTCGTTTACGCCTGAAGCGATCGAGATCCTCACGACCAAGCCCAAATGGCGCAACAACGTGCGGTTGGTCCAGATCGGAGCCGGCGTGCCGACAGCTGCTGGCGAGGGCCTTGTGCTACGGGCGATCGACGGCGGCTATCTGGCACAAACGCCGGATGACGAGCCCGATGAACCGGAGGCCTGGGAGTGTGTGACGCAGACCAAGCCGACTCCCCAGCTGCGTGCCGAGCTGCGTTTTGCGTGGAGCGCTTGCCGCGCGGTGAAATCGAACGCCATCGTGCTGGCGCGCGGTGGTGCCCTGGTCGGGGTTGGTGCCGGACAGATGAGCCGCGTGGATTCGGTTGAGATCGCGATCCGCAAGGCGGGCGATCGGGTCCGTGGTGCCGTGCTCGCGTCGGACGCGTTCTTTCCGTTCGATGATTCGGTACTGGCGGCGCACGAGGCGGGCGTGGCGGCGGTGATTCAACCCGGAGGGTCGATGCGCGACGCCGAGGTGATCGACGCCTGTAACCGCTGCGGAATGCCGATGCTGTTTACAGGCCGCCGGCACTTCCGGCACTGAGGCGCGCGCACGAGGCGTGGGTTTCGCCGCCCCCGAGTTTCGCCGCCCCCGGGGCCCGGTTCCGGCACTTCTCGGAGAAGAAGGCGGCGGTTCGCTTGTTGCGTGCGGAGGGGCTTGTTATAAGAAATAAAGAGCCCTTACTCGCGGCGCGTTTCGCTGGGTAGCGCTCCCTTCGACAGTGACCGGCCCCGTACTGGCTTGCGACGCAGCTGCTAGCGAGCCCCCAGGTGTCCCGCCCTGGGGCTGGATCTCAGGTGCTTCCCCGTTCCCTTTTCAAAGTGTGATCGCTAGCTGATGGCTCGGATCACGCTGCAAGTGTTGGACGGAGCGGACCGGGGGGTCATTTACGAAGACCTCGAGACCCCGGTCACGATTGGTCGCGAAGAGGGGAACGCCGTACAACTGAACGACGAGCGGATCAGTCGCTACCACATCAAGATTCAAGAAGACCGTGATCGGATTGTGCTCACCGATCTGGAGAGCACCAACGGAACACGGGTCAACGGCCAAACGACCCAGCTCCGGATCCTCCAGCACGGCGACCTGATCGCGGTTGGCAAGAGCACTCTGCTGTACGGCACACGCGCGCAGATTGCCGAACGGGTGGACGCGATCAAGGACGGCGGCCTGCGTGTGTCGGAAGACGCCAAGCACGAGCCGATCACCGGCCCGGCCCGGGATCCCTCGGGCAGCAACTTGAATAGCGACGAATCGATCTCGATCGAGCTTGATTGGGGCGACTCGGCCCGCTTCCCGAGTGCGTTACACCTGCCCGGGCCACCCGATCTTCCCGAGGGGCTGAGCCCCGCGCAGGCGGCACAGGTTTCGGAGCTGTTCGAGTACTTCCATCTGCGCTGCCGATCGCTGCTCTCGGGAGTCACGCTCGATGAGTCGGGTGAACCAACCCCCTTTGATCGTGAACGCTGGCAGGAACTCGTCGATCTGCAAGCGCTACTCGCGCAGTACCTGCGAAGGATTGGCGAGGGGGGCTGATCCGCCCACTTTCCGGACTGCTACCGGCGGCTCGTGCGTTCCCCGCTGCTGACCGCGCTGCCCCGTTCATTGCTCGTGCCGAGCGGGTCCTTAAGGTCGCACGCGCAGGCACACCGTGGCGAGCGCTAGCGCGGCGAGCAACGCGGCAGTCGGTTCGGGGATCGCGGTCGCGGGCGGGGCGGTCGCTCCGTAATTCGCGGCCCACACGTCGTAGTCGCCCGTATCGATGGCCCCGCTCTTGTTGCCGTCAGCGCTCAGATCGAGGTTGCCCCGGCGCAAGGTGTCACGCCATTTGGTGTAGTCGGCCAGGTCAACGACGCCGTCTCCGTTGTAGTCGCCGGTCAGCGGCGGTTCGGCCGCGTAGAGATAAGCCGCCAGGTCCTGCGTGGTGCCGCGAAACAGGTTGGCATCGACCGGCGCTTCGCCACCGATCGACTCGCTGTCAGACCATTGCCAAAAGTCCCAGTCGCTCCACACGCCGAGTTGGTTCGCGCCCGCGGGCAGATTGCTGGTGTTGTAAGTCCAACGGGCAATCCACAAGTCGTACTGCGCGACGCTCGAATTAACGTAGTTGATCGCGTAATTGGAATTGAGATAGATGATCGGATGGACGCCCAAGCGATTCATCAGCACGTCGGCAAAGTCGTTGATCCAGTCGGACAGATACTGCCGTTGTTCCGAGACGGTGTTGATCTCGGCGGTTAACGGAAGCTTTTCGACGTCGAGCACCGGACGCAGATACGCTTCGGGATTGGTGTTGTAGAAGGGTTGGATCGCATCGACGAAGTCGTTGGCTTCGTTAACGGCATCTTGTTTGATGGGGTCGGACAGTGTGCCGACCGACGAGTCGGGACGGGCAAAGTGATAGGGACCGATCGGGATCCCCGCCGCGCGGGCTCCCGCCATGTTTTGCGTGAAGCGCGTATCGATGAAATCAACGCCCTCGGTCGCCTTGGTGAAAGCGAAGCCGACTCCAGCGTTCTTCATGGAGTTCCAGTTGACGGTCCCCTGGTGCGTCGAGACATCGACCCCCAGCAGGTCGGCGCAGGCGGGGCCCGTTACCGCTGCCATCAGCAGCGTCGCGGCGAAAGAAACGCTTCGATGGCGGAATAGCAACGGGTTTCTCAACACAGGGCTCGGATAAGAATCACGTTAAAAGTGGGAGCTTAGGCTGATTTGCGCGCCCGAAACGGCCCGCGACAGCCCTTTAGCTTACCGAGCCGCTTGGTTTGGGCACAACAAATAACGCCGCGAGGGACCCCATCCGCAGATTGCCCGCCGGTGGGGTTGCTGGTCATACTGCCGCTCTATCTTGAATTGTCAGGGTTTCGCGGCTCTGACCGCCGCCATTTTAAGGGAGTCCCCGGTGACGCATCCGTCTGTCTACGCTTCTCGCTGGATCCTGCTCGTGATAGCGCTCGCCGTGCCGGCGGTTGTCCGGGCCCAGCCTGCTACGGGGGATTGGGTCGTGCTGATGGACGGTTCGTCGCTCGATGCGTGGCGCGGCTACCAGCGGACCGACCTCCCTGCCGCCTGGAAGATCAACGAGGCCGGCGAGCTTGCCTTTACCCCGGGTGAGTCGGGCGGCGATCTGGTTACCAAGCAAGAATTCGGCGACTTTGAGCTGGAGTTTGAGTGGCGTGTTGCTCCGGGCAGCAACAGCGGCGTACTCTACGGTGCCAGCGAAGACAAGCCGCACGTTTACGAGACCGGCATGGAGTATCAAGTGCTCGACGATGCTGGTTTTGGCGACGCCGAGCCCCGCCATCAGGCCGGCGCTTTGTACGGACTTTATCCGCGAAAGATTGATGCCACGAAGCCAGCGGACCAGTGGAACACCGCCCGCATCGTGGTCGAGGGGACGCGGATCGAGCACTGGCTCAATGGGGAACTTGTCGTCGAGGCCGAGCGCGGCAGCACGACATGGAAAGAGCGGATCGCGGCGAGCAAGTTCGCGGCGTGGGATCGGTTTGCCGCCAATGAGCGCGGGCGGATTGCCTTGCAAGATCACGGCGGCGCTGTTTGGTATCGAAACGTGCGTATCCGCGAGCGGAGTCATCACGCTGCGGCGCAGCCCGGCGATCGCCCGGCGCGCATGCTGTTTGTAACGCAGAGTGCCGGCTTCCGGCACTCGACCGTCACCCGCAAGCCGAGCGAGCTGTCGTCGGCCGAGCAGATCATGCAGCGGCTGGGGATCGAGAGCGGCGCGTTCCGTGTCGATTGCACGCAGGACGTGGAGACCGACTTTACGCCCGAATTGCTCGCGAACTACGACGTGGTGGCCTTCTACTCGACCGGCAAGCTGCCGATCCCTGCGGAAACGCTCACCTGGTTTCTGCAAGACTGGCTCGCCGAGCAGGGGCACGCGGTGCTGGGCATCCATCCGGCGACCGACACCTACAAAGATTACGAGCCCTACTGGGACATGATCGGCGGAACGTTCGACGGCCACCCGTGGACGGCCGATACGGACGTCGTCATCAAAGTCCACGATGGCGATCATCCGGCCAGCCGGCCCTGGGGTGCCAGCGGCACTCGCATTGCGTTCAAGGACGAGATCTATCTGCACAAGCACTGGCAGCCCGAAAAGGTGCGGGTGCTGATGTCGCTCGATATGGAGCGGACCGCGCTCAAGCAGTCCCGCCACGTACCGATCTTGTGGGTCAAAGAGTACGGTGCTGGCCGCGTGATGTACCTGAGTCTGGGGCACCGCGAGGACATGTGGGAGCGGCCGCAGTTTCAGGCGTCGCTGATCGGAGGTGTCGAATGGCTGCTCAACAAGCAGCCGGGCGACGCGACGCCCAACCCCGAGCTATCGGCTGCCGAGCAGCGGCTCGCCGAACAAGCCGCGGAAGTCACCGCGGTTGCCGATTGACGGGCTCTGCGGGCACCAGTATCTCCCCTGTGAGCCTCTTGTAGGGGAGGCATTGCGCCGTCGTACATCGAACCGCCGAAGCGCCTTCTCGGTGCTGGCAACGAGCGGCCAACCTTACGGAATTGTAATGTTGCGACGCCGCTCTGGCATCGACCAAAGCTGCCAGATTTCATAGTCTCGCGCTATCGATAGTGAAATCTTTCAGGGTGAGAGTTCAGGCCGTCGGCTCGTGATCCGACGATCGTTTGATCGTTGTGATACCGCGCGTAGCGCCCTTCTCTCCCCCATGCTCCCCGTAGCAGCAGGGCTTTGATGTAATGCGTCTTCGATCGAACCGAACCTTCCATGACTCTGCGTGCGGAGGGCGTCGCTTGCGGGCCCTGCTGATGGCCTTGGCGATGGCTTTCCCGGCCTGTGAGCGGGCGACCGCCCAGACGCCGATCAGCTACTCGGCGGGTGACCTCCATCTGCCTTCCACGCGGGTGTTTGCCCTGGTGGGTAAGACCGGCTTGGGCCACGAGCACGGCGTGCTCGGCCGACTTAAGAGCGGACGCTTGAACCTCGGTGCCACGTGCGACGCCGGTGAACTGGTGTTCGACATGAGCAGCTTTACGGCCGACACGGATCAGGCCCGGCGACTCGTGGGCTTATCGGGGTCGTCTTCCGACTCAACACGCAAACAAGTCACGACGACCATGCTCGGGCGCGACGTCCTGAACGTTGGGCAGTACCCCACGGCAGTGTTCAAGATCGACTCCGCGACGCCCGAGCGACCGACCGTCGAGGGTCAGCCGCAGCGCTATCGGCTTAGTGGCCAGTTCACTCTCCAACGCACCGCGCGTCCGCTGAGTTTCTTGGCCGAAGTAACGTCCAAGAACGGCTGGAATCTGGTGCGCGGCAGCTTTCCGCTGAAGCAATCGGAATACGGCATCAAGCCGTACTCGAAGGCGTTCGGAGCGGTCGGCGTTGCCGACGAGATGACGGTATGGGGCGAGCTGTGGGTCGCCCCGGCGACGGGAGTTGCCGGGCAGACATCGGCGGCCGTTCGCTAGGGGCTGTCAGAGACACGCCACGGGCTTTGGCGGGCGAGGGATTGCTCGGCTCCGGCGTTGGTTTACTTATGAGTTGAACCTGCGAAATTGACATGGAAGTCCTTCTGAGCCCTCTCCGCGGCGAAGCCTTTTCGCGCGCTGCACACCGCGTTACGGGTGCCATGATCGGCGTTGCCGTGCAACTGTTGTTTGTTGTCACGGTCTGGTACCTGTTCTGGTTTTTGAAAGACGGTGCGCTCGCGATGGGGGGCGGTTCGCTGTTGCAAGACACGTTTCTCGCGCTGTTTTTCGCGGTGCCCCACAGCCTGTTACTTTACCCTCCCGTGCGTCGTCGGTTGGGCCGCGTGATCGGTCCCGCCTTCTACGGGCTGTTTTATGCCGGTGTGACTTGTGTCTCGCTGCTGCTGGTGATTTTCCTATGGCGACCAGTCGGGCCGATGCTGTGGCAGGCTTCGGGGTTCGTGCGGTACGCGATCGAAGCCGGTTTTTATGCGTCTTGGATCGCGCTGGCCTACAGCCTTCATCTGACGGGGCTCGGGTTTCAGACCGGCCTCACGCCGTGGCTGGCGTGGGTGCGCGGCACGAGCCAGCCGCGCCGTGCTTTCGCGCCCCGCGGGGCCTACCGATGGATGCGCCACCCCGTTTATCTGAGCTTCATGGGTCTGCTCTGGTTTACGCCGACCATGACGCTCGACCACGCGGTGCTGACCGGCGTGTGGACGCTCTACCTCTTTGTTGGCAGCTGGCTGAAGGACCGCCGCTTGGAGCACTACTTGGGCGACACCTATCACGAGTACCAAACACAGGTGACCGGCTATCCGTTGGTGGGGATCGGACCGCTCGGAAAACGCCGCGTGGCAACCCCCGCGCCGCAACGCCAAGCGGCGTGAGACGCGACCTTAGGGGGCGGCATCCACGGAAACCGCCACGCCGTTGACACGCAGGTCGCTGAAATCCGCCGTGTCGTCGAACGAGCCGACGCCCAGCTTGCCGATGGGGAATCGCGTGTCAGTGGCGGTCAGCATCGGCTCGTTCTGGCCATCCCAGTAAACGGCGATGCGGCCCGTGGCTCGGCTACGTGTAAGCCGAACGGTGTGCCAAGCATCATCCCAGGGGGCCCCCGCATCCTTTTCGCCGCCGTCGGTAATCGCCAGGCGGTCCGCCCCGTCCACGACAAAGATCTGATGACAGTGCGGGTCGGGCTCTTTGCCCAGATGGACGTAAAAGAAATGGGCCGGATCGACCCAGCCGAAGAACAGGCACACGTCGCGATGGCCGTAGTCGGGGTGCGTGCTGCGGACCCGCACTTTGAGATCGAAGTCGCCCCAAGAGACCGTCTCCCACAGCGCGATATGGCCCGGGCTGCGGTGCGGAGGAGTGTAGGCCGAGGCTTTCTGAACGAGGCGGAGCATCCCCCGCGGCTGATCCGCTGCCAGTTGCCATGAGTCAGCGTCGAGCAGCGTCCACGCGCTCAGCGCCTCGGCCGTATCGAAGCGCTCCACGAGCGTGGTCTGTGCCAAGCACTTGGTGGCCGGTGTCACAAAGCACAGGACCACCGCGAGCGGCCCGGCGTACGCTGCCAATTTAGTGAGACAATGCATCAGGATGACCTTGGTCCATTTCAATAACACGCATCGAACGCCACTTGCCTTGCAAGAATCGCAGGAAGAACAAGATGCCGAGCGTCGCGATCCAACAGGATACCAAGGCCCAACAGCCGTAGATCCCTGCCTGGAAAACTTCCACCGCCAGCAGGCTGAGGGTCGCCAGCAGGAAGCCCATCACGAGGCTCACTAGCAGCACAAAGCGGGTGTCACCCGCTCCCTTCAACGCGCTGACAAAGACGATCAGCATGGCGTCCATGAAATTGTAGCACGCGACAAAACGCATCAGAACCAGCGCTGTGGCGGCCACGGCTTCGCGCGGCGCGGTCTCGCCGGCGACGGGCGTCGGGCTGGCAAAGAAGCCCCACAAGAAAATCTGCGGCACCCCCAACAGCAGCAACGACACCACGGCCATATACGCCCACGCCACGTGCAGCGTGGTCCAGGTTGCGCGGGCGGCGGCAACATCGCGGTTCTCGCCCAAGTGCTGACCCACCAGGATGCTCGCGGCCAGACCAAGTCCGCAGATAGGCATGAACGCCAATGAGCCGATGCTGAAGGTCATGCTCGTTGCCTCCGACTCGACGGCCCCCAATCGGCCTACCAGGACGATAAAGACGGTAAACCCGAGCACGTCGAGCAGCATCTGCACGCCGCTGGGGGCTCCGAAGCGAAACAGCCGACCGGCGAGCGCCCAATCGATCCGCCAATCGTCCGCACGGAACCGCAGCCGATTATCAGCCCGCAGCATCAGCACCAGATACGTTGCGGCCTTGAGCCACAGCGAGAGCACCGTGGCCCAGCCGGCCCCGTCGATGCCCATCGCGGGGAAGATGCGTACGGCCTCGCCTTGCCAACTGATCGATAGCCCGAAGATCCACCAGTAGTCCAGCACCAGATTCACCAGCGCGTACGTGGTATCGACGAGCATCACCAGCACGGTCTTGCTGCGTCCGCTGTAAAACGAAGAGAGCGATTGCGCCAGCAGCATCGCCGGCGCTCCGTAGCACATGAGCTGGAAGTAGCGTGCTTCCAGCGCAGCGGCTTCGCCGGTGTGCCCGGCTAGCGCAAAGAGGGGCCCCGCCAGCGGCACCAGCGCCAACACCAGTGGCGACACGGCCAACGCCACCCACACCCCCTGCCAAACCGCCGGACCGATGCGTTGCGGCTGGTTGGATCCGTGGTACTGGGCAACGAACGTGCCCGTGTAGCTGCAGAGCCCCACGGGCAGGCAGACCACGGCCCACCACGCGACAGTCGCCACGAAAGCGGCTGACATCGCGGCCCCCGACCAGTTGCTGAGCATCATCCGATCGACGAAGGTCATGACCGTCCATGACAGGCTCGACACCACCAACGGAGCGGCCACTGCTAGCACCTCGGCTCCGCCGCCGGGGCCCCGCCACCAGCTGGGGCGTTCGCCCGGTGAACCCGAGGGATCGGGTGCGAGGTTATCGCCGATCTCGGGCAGGTTGCTGCCCGAGGGATCGGTCGCGGGAATGAGTACGCCTTCCATGCCGCCCTGTCTGCCTTGTCCGCCTGTCCAATAGTGCCGCCGAGTCTGGGCCCTGCGGGCTCGCCACGGGGCACTCGGACACGCTCTGCGTATTGGAGGTTCAGCGGGCGCGAACGCCCAGCCCTCACCTCGCTAAGGGCGGTTTACTGGAACGGATCCGCAAACGGGTCGTCATCTGCCGGGGGGGCGAGGTCCTCGGCCGGCTCTTCCGCAGCGGGCTCTTCCGCAGCGGGCTCTTCCTCAGCCGGCTCATCAGCGGGGGCGCTCTCCGCGAACGGGTCATCCTGTCCGCCGTCGTCGGCCACAGCAAACGGGTCGTCGTCAGCGGCGGGCTGGTCGGGAGTCGCTTCGTCCGTTGTCGGGTCGTCAATAGGAGAACTCCCGGGGGTTTCCTTAGCCGGTGTCTCGTCGGTCGGTGCCGCCTCGGCAGCGGGGGGCGTGTCCGGCGCAGCAGCGGGCGGGGAATCTTCCGGGCCCTGTTCACGCAGGCACTGGATCAGTCCCTCGGGCGAGACCAGATACAACCGATCGTTTTCCCGATTGGGGATCGCGGTCACGTTCGTGGCGTCGGCCCAGCGGGCCGTGGCTCCCGCTTTGCCCGGTCGGATGATCGCCAGACGTCCGTCGGGGCTTGTGGCATAGACACGGTCGGCGCTCGCCGCGACGAACTGATCGACCCCTTCAACTGACCACAAGTTGGCACCGGTTGTCGCATCGAGGGCGTGCAAGGCAGGCTCGGTGGAACCAACGTAAGCCACGTTGCCAGCGATCACCGCAGGCTGTCTCACGTCGCTGCCGACCGACTTCCGCCAGATCTGCTGTCCGCTAGTAGCGTTAACGGCGTAAACGAGCCCCGTGGTGGTGGGGATCACCACGCTGGCGTCCTTGACCGCTGCCGGACCAACGAGCGGTGCTGCCCCGCGGAAACGGAACGCCACGCCCCGCCCGTCGTCGTAGCCGCAGTACAGCAGCCCGGCGGTAGTGGTCCACACAACGCGGTTGACCGGTGCCGGCAGCAGCGTTGGCGAGGCGTAGGACTGTCCGCTTGACGTGTAGGTCCAGGGAATGCCGCGGACCTCGTCGTGCGGCAAGCCGACGATGCGGCCATCGACCAGCGGCGCAAACACCCGATAATCGGCAACGATCGGCGCGCCGCCCGGCGCGCCGGGGAGTCGAAAGATGACCGGCGTGGGCTGCTTCTCAAGCCGCGCTTCTCGGGAATCGATCAGCGCGGCGGTCGAGGGGCGATTATCGCGAATCCGCACCCTGCCGGTCGCGGCGTCCAGCAAGTAGACCGTTGTGCCGTTGGCGATCGCCACCAGCTGTTCGTCGAGCACGGATTCGGTTTGGTCGAGCGGGGCGTCCTTTTTGGAGGGAGCGGCTGCGCCCGCTTCGAGTGCTTTGGGCTTGTAGCGTGAATGAACGGTTGGCCCGTAACTGGGCTGCTCGGGGTCGCCGTAGCGATGCGTCCAGCGGGTCGCACCGGTTTGGGCGTCGAAGGCCTGCACCACCCCTTTAGAGCTCAGGACATAGATCGCATCGCCGTGGAGCACCGCGTTGACGTTTCCCCCCTGCGTCGGATCGACCTGCGCCTGAGCGATCCAGACCCGTTCCAGACCGCTAGCAGTGAGCCCCGACTCGGGAACCAAAGCGCCGAGCGCCGGGGCTTCCAGGCCGAGCAGAACGAGTGCCGCTACCATCAGGGCCCTCGTTCGATATCCACGCGGTGAGCAAGCCATAAGTAGTTAAAGGTCGTTCGCGGAGCGGAGGGCGAAAAAACAAAGGGGAAAACCGCCATCAAACGCCACTTAGATCGTGGGCGGACGACGTGAAGATCGCGGCTCGGCGAGCAGCGAGACTCCGCCTTCGATAGTAGTCACCCCGGGCTGGGTATGCACGTCGTGACCGGGGGGTGACGCTAGACCCCCGCGAGACCCCTCCCTTACGATGCCGATCGCGCCGAATGTAGGGGCAGGAAGCCCCGCGGTCCCCTGTGCGCGGCTGATCAGCCCCGCTCCTCGCTTGCTTGCAACGGCGAATGCCCGACGCCGGACAACCCGCTGCCACTCCCGATCGGGCCCTCCGCGAAGCGATAGGGTACCTGAATTTCTCGTCGGGCCAGCCCGACCCGAAGTTTCTGCGCGCGCTAGACACCCTGTTTGTCGATCAGCGCGATACTTCTCTCGGAGCGGATCCGCCACCGATCATCGACCGGGTGCTCGCCGTGCTTGCCGAAGGTGCCGAGCGCTTGCAAGGCGAGGGGGGGGCGTTTGCCGACATCAGCCAGGCCGGCGGTGCCATCGCCGCGGCGCAGCGCTTTCGGGCGACTTACCAAGAGTTTCATCGCGACCTGCTGGGCGGGATCGAGCCCGATCGGTTGTGGAACGGGTTCCTCCTTGGCCGAGCGATGGAGTCCCTCCTGGCCGGCGGCTTTCCGTACGACACCGACGCCGCGCTCGCCGCAGCCCGCGACCGGTTCGACGATTTTCTCGGCTACCGACCGGTTGCCGTGCTCGAAACCGATCAGAAGATCGAACCTTATCGCCATGAGTGGACCCGTCCCACGCCGCTCTACATTGCCGGAGCAGGCTCAGCGAGCGGTCCGCTTCAGCCGCTGATCGATCGTACGCTGGAGATCCTCCGCAGCACGCCCGCCGACCTGCTGCGGGCGGCTTCCTTCGATCCCGACCTGCTCGATGAATTGGCGGTCGATCCCCGTGAGTACGACTTCGATCACCCGGTTCACAAGCGGCCCAACCATCACTTCGGCATGTGGGATCCTCATCGGATCGATCAGTCGGGCTTCTATCGGCGGTTTATTTTGCAGCCGCTAGTGATCGAAGCGGTGCGCGAGCGCATCGCGTCTCCCGATCGGCATCGCACGCGAGCCGAGTTGCTCGAAGAGGGCGCGGCCGTGCTGGCCGGCACGATGCTCATGGCGGCGGGGGTGAGCGGGCAGGGTCCGGGTGCGCACACCAGCGAAGAGACTCTCTCGACACTGCTGCCCGAGATCGCCGCGTATCGCGATCGCTTTTACGAGCAGCTGCTCGACCAGACCGCTGCGGCGCACGCCGAGCGGCTCCGCGAGGAGGCTCAGCGCCGGCGTCAGCCGTACGCCGGTGCCCGGCAACATCTAAACCAAGAGATCGCCCGGCGCCGCGCCGACCAGTTGCAGCGCGTGCAGCTTGCGCGGCTTTACGCGCGCATGGGCTATCCGGACGCCGCTCTGGAGCACGCCAGCGAGGTGCGCGTGGCGTCGGCCCGCTTGCTGTGTGAGATCGATTGTCGGTTGACCGCCGGACACCGCTTGATTGATGAGGGCGATCTGGACGGGGTGCGGGGCGCAATCGCCGAGATCCGCGACCTGCTCGACCGGGGGATCCATTGCGGCGCGCTTGTCGATCCCTGGAATGTGGTCGGCTTCGGCGGGAACTTCAGTTTGTTTCCCGCGCTGGAGAACACCGTTCATGATTACCGTGTGGACGATCTGATCCAGGTCGTGGATCAGCTGCTGGGGTTGTGCTCGCGCGCCTGCACCGAGGCGGCGGCGGCCAACGACGAAACCCGCGAGGCCGGTTTCAGCAAAACCCTGGGCGAGATCGCGACCTGGTGGGATCAGTTCGCCACGCCGCTCGTGAGCGGCGTGCGGCGTGTCCTGGGCAAGGAAGTCGAGGTCTCGACGAATCTCGTCGCGGGCGCGCTGGGGGCTTGGCGTAAGGCAGGCTCCGAAGCCGGCGATATCCGCTTTTGGGGCATGTTTGTCGATCAGTTCGATACGCCCCAGGCTTTCCAGCTGGTGATCGAGGCACTGCTGGATCAGGGGGACGCGGTCGCCTCAATGGCGCTGCTCATGCGCTGGCTGTGTCAGGTTGACCTGACCCCGCTCGAAGACGGCGACGCCTCGTTCCATCTGCTGGCGATGCGCTGGCTACGGATGGTCGAGGATCGTATCGACGGAACCGACAACGATCAGTGGCCACTCGTGACACGCTTCTTCGACCACCTCGAAGCCAACGCCGAAGAGGTCTGGTCGGCCCCGCAGTGGGAGATCGGCGAGCATGCGTTTGATGACGATCCGCTCGAAGAGCTTCTCAGCGGCGATGACGACGACGACCTGCTCGAAGACGATCAAGATGAGGACGAAGGCGAATCGCTCTTTGATGACGGCGACGACGAGGACGACGACCTCGGCCTGTTCAGCGCGGCCTACGAGGGGGTCACGTTCGAGGATAGCGCTGACGACGGCATGGACTCGGCTATCTATGAGCCCAGCGATGACGAAACCCGCCTCGAGCTGGAAGAAGAGGCCGGTCGCATCGAGCAACGCCTCGAGTTTCTCAATACGGTCGCCAAGCTGTGGCGCCGGGCAGCCATCGCCTGGGGGGTTCAAGGCGTCGCCTCGGAGCAACGCTCGGCGACCCTGCTCGCATGGCGCCGTGAAGCGGCCGATCGCTGCGTGGGGCTTGGTCAGCTCCTCGAAGCGATCCACCGCCATCGCTTGCCGCGGCCGCGTGGCACGCACGAATCGCTTGTCGAGTTTGATCGTCTGCGGGCGATCCGCGAGTCGCTCCTCGAGCAGACCATCGCCACTTGTGTGGAGATGGCCGATACGGCTCGGTTGCTCCGCGCTGCGGCGGGAGCGGTCGCGCTGGACGTTGCTGAATCGACCGAAGATCCCGAGCAAGAACATCACGCCCCGCTCCGCTTGAGCGGCGGCGCGATTGGCGTGCTCCGTTCGCTGCTGCGAGGCGACGCCGAGACGGTTCGCGAGCAATGGCCCCACATGGTGCAGTCGCTCCGCGGTGAGCGCTTGCTGTACGTTCCGATGGCCCGCGGGGGCGACCCCCGCGCGATTGTCCGTGCGCGAACCGTGCATCGTCTCATCCAAGCCCTGGTGGGCTGGCTGCCGCGGTTGGGGTTGGTACGCGAAACTTGTGAGCTGCTCGACGTGGCGCAGGCGATGGAGGACGACCGCCCCAGCGGACAGGGAGCTGTCACCGAGTACGACCGCCTCTTCGAGGCCGGCTACGAGGCGCTGGTCCGCTGTCTCGTGGCCTCGGCCGATGAGTGGGACGCCGAGCCCACGCTCGATACCGACGCCCGCCCTGCGGACGCCCTGCTGGTCGAGGCGGTGCAGAACCTCACGGAATCACAGCTCGATCGCTGGCTTCAGCACAGCAAGACGGTGCGTTTGAGCGCGGTCGAGCGGATCGCATCGCAGCAAGAGTGGGAACGCTTTATCTCATTCGTCCGGGCTCATGGTGACGAACTCTTCACGCAACGGTTCCTGATCCTCAGCAACCTGCGAAGCCTGCTGCATCAGGGTGTCGATGCGTGGCTCGATCATATCCGTGACGACGAGCCCGACTTGGCCCCGCTCGTCGCGGAGCGCCTCGAGGCCGATGCGGATCGCAAGGGCCTCGCCCGTGAGTTATCGCTTGCCATTGAGGTGGTCGTCGAAAACTACCGCGAGTACCGCGACTACAACAGCACCACCACACAGTCCGATCACGGCGAGCTGCTGCACGTGTTCGTCGATTTTATCCGTTTGCGCAACGCCTACGATCGCGTCGCGTGGAACCTCATGCCCGTGTTCCTCGCCCACCGCATCTTGGAACGCGACGGCCGGCCCGCCGCCGCCGAGCTTTGGCGCCGCGCGGTTGCCGAGCGAACGGCCGAGGCGGCCGATCAGCATCAATCCAACCTCCGCGAGCTGGAGCAAAGCCACGGCATGCGGTTGCCGACGATTGCCGATCGCCTAGCCGAACGGTTTATCCGACCGCTGACGATCGATCGGCTGAAGGCCCTTGCGGGGCCGGCCATGGCGGGCGATGAGCGCTCTCCGCATGCGTTCCAGGCGCTGCGCGAGGAGATCGCTGCGCTGCTTCGCGAGCCAACAGGAGCGGGGCTCGATACGCCGGATTGGTTGCAGGCGCTCGAAGAGGAGGTCGAGCAGCAGCGCGAAGAAGGGCATGGCCCCGGTGCGCCGGCCGATCCGCTGGGCCGTACCCCCCAGGTGCGGCTCGCGTGGGAAGAGGTCCAGGCCCAGCTGGCCGCGGTCGCCAAGCGGCGTTCGGCGAATCGTCGTCCGCGCGCGTGATGCGGTTGCCGCACCGCGCGTTACTCGGGAAACTCGGCTTGCACCGCCGCCGATTGATAGAGCGGCAGATAGCGGTAATAAACCTCAAGTGTCATCGTGGCGAGCGAAGTCGTGTACAGCCTGCCGCCGCGGCGGTTGTGGTTGTCGTCGATCCACCAACTCCCCCGCTCGTGACCGCGACGGGACTGTTGCTCAACGAGCTGATCACGCAGCGCCTCGTTCCATTTGCGCCATACGGGCCCCTCGCCACCCGTGTAGTGAAAGAGCGTTTGCGCAGCGTAGTAGTTGAAGTAGTAGTCGGTTGGGCTGGGGCCCTGTTCGGCGACCCACTCGGCACCGGCGATCAGCCGTGGATCGTCGGCTTCCCACCCTAGATACATCCGGCACAACAGCGCGACGGCCGTCAGCGGGCGCGTCGCGCTGAGCGGCGGGGGGCTCGTTTCCTCCAGCGGATCGGCGGGGCGATACCGATAGCGGGCCCCGCCGCTCTCGGCGGCTGCGTCAAGAAAGCGTCGGGTGAGGGTCGCTGAGGAGCGGGGCGTTCGTAAGTCGGCGAGCGAAGCGCTCTTGAGCGCCATGACTTGCCAGCCCGTAACCGACGTGTCGCCCGGCTGACGGGGGCGGTAACGCCAGCCCCCTCCCGTGGGATCTTGGGCGTAGCCGATAAAGTCGATCGCTGCCTGCGCCGGGGCCCGCAACCGTTCGTCGCGGCTCATGTTGAAGGCTTCGCACAGCGCGATCGCCGCTAGGCCGTGGCTGTAGAGTTGCCCCCGATCGCTCCAATCGGCACCGGGGCCTTCACGGTTGGGCTCCGCGAGCTTCACGAGCGCGTCGATTCCCCGGCGGACCGAAAGCCGATGCCGCCCGCGCTCATGCGTTTCGCCGGCACCGAGAAACGGCAACAGCGCGAGCGCTGTCCCGCAGCGAAGCGTTTCGCGACGGACCTCGGCGGGATCGGCCATGCTGGAAGGGTTTGCGCACCTTCCGCGGCACTCGCCACCGGTGTGGTCTAAGCTCCAAGAGCCGTCGCTGTTCTGGTGGGCGGTGAGCCAGCGCAGCGCCCGCCCGACCGCCATCTCGCTCGCCTGTGTGCCCCCCTTGGCCTTTAGCAGGGCTCCGCGGGCAGCGTCACCGCGCCCCGCGACGCCAACGAGCCCCAGTTCGTCCGCCCCGTTCGGCGTGGGCGCAACAAGTGTCGCGGGCGAGAGGGCAAACGACGTCGGCGGGGCGGGCTCATCCCGCGGCGGCGCGGGGGCTGCGGCGTCGGGTGCTACCTCGGTCAGCGCGGCTACTGGTTGCGAAACATTCGGATCGAGCGTCAGGGGCTCCTCGGCCAGCAGCGGAGCCTCGGGAGTCTCGTCCTCTGCGGGTTCGGCGATCAGCAACGGGCCGAGCACATGTGGTAGGTCGGGCAGGGTCCACCCCGCTAGCACCCCCAGCACAGCTCCGTGCAGCACGAGGCTCGCCAGCCAGCCGAAACGCTCGCCACGGGTTGACCCTGGGGACGCATCGCGCGGGGCGTCGCTCGTCGCAGGGGGGGCGGTCATCGCGGACGGGGCAAGAAACTCGGGGAAGTGGCGAAATACGGTAGCGCGCTCCCTGAAATTACCGGTCGAAGCCTTCCGAGGCTACGCGATCATCGCTCCGATGATTCCTTCTGCGTGGCCGCTGGTCTTACAATCCGGGTAACCGTTGATGTGGGGTTGGCCTTGCCGCGCTCTCCCCGCCCACCGCTCCTTTCTTACGTCTGTTGTGCCGATGGCCCTGTCGCTCCGAAACCTAGCGCCGCCTTGTGCGAGCGCTATCCTGGCGATCTTGGCGTTGCCTGCCGCTTGCGTTGGCAGCGCACAAGCGCCGGGCCCCGCCGACCCCTCCGCACCGACGGCGCGGCTGGTGCGGCTCAGCCTGCCGCTCTTGGGAGACGACGACGCGAGCTTTCAGCAACGCCTGGAGCGGGCTGCCATCCGCCTGCAGGCCGAGACGACCGAGGGCGCCCGCCCGCTGTTGGTGATCGAATTTCAGGTGTCCGACCAATCGGCTCCAACCCCCTTTGAGCGGGCCCTCGGGGTCGCCCGCTTTCTGGTGAGCGACCGTATGGCAGGCGTCCGAACGATCGCCTATCTGCCGCAGTCCATCACCGGACATGCCGTGCTTATAGCGCTGGCGTGCGATGAGATCGCGATCGCACCGGACGCCGATTTTGGTGCCGCCACCGCGGCTGATGATCCCAACCAGGGCGTCGAGCCCGGCATGGTTGCGCTCTATCAGCAGATCGTCGCTAGTCGGCGATCCGTTTCGGCGGCGGTGGTGACCGCCTTGCTGGACCGCGATGCCGAGTTGCTAAGACTCGAAACCGACGCTGGTCTGCGGCTTGCGCTGCGATCGGAACTGGAAGCCGTGGAGAAAGAGGCAGTCGTGGCGAGCCAAGAAGTGCTGAGCCCTGCCGGCCAGCTGGCGAAGTTCTCAGGCCGCGAGGCCCGCGCCGAGGGGCTTGTGCAGTACTTGGCACAGGATCGGCAAGCCCTTGCCCGGGCGCTGGGCTTGGGGGCTGGCGATTTGCTGGTTGATCAGTCGCTCGCCGCGGCATGGCGACCCGTGATGATCGATTTGGCAGGCCCGCTCGACATGCGCTTGGTGCGCCGCATCGAAACACTGCTGGCCAACGAGATCGGCGATCAACGTGCGAACTGGATCTGTTTGCGGATCGATAGCTCGGGAGGCGATCCGGTCGCGGGGCTGCGGCTGGCCCAGGTGCTAGCGGACCTTGATGCGAACGAGGTGCGTTGCGTTGCCTACGTGCCCCGCCGTGCCGAGGGGCCGGCGGCGCTCGTGGCGCTCGCTTGCGATCAGCTGGTGATGCAGTCGGGGGCCCTCCTCGGAGGCCCTGCCGCGGAGGACGATGCCGCCGATAACGGGTTTGCCGAGCCGGTCGTCCGTCAGCCAGAAGCGGGGCAGCCAGAAGCGGCCCCGGCAGCCGACAAGCCGCCACGTCCGAACGACGCCCGCCCGCTGGGGGCTCCGCCGCGCCTGCCGGACCTGAAACGCGATCAAGACTCGCTGATTGCCAGCGTACGCGGCGCGCTCGCTGATAAAGCTGAGCGCCCGTGGTCGCTGCTGGCAGCGACCGTGACGAGCGGGCCAGCGCTGCAGCGCTACACACACCGCGAGACCGGCGAGACTCGTGAGATGAACCCCACCGAACTCGCCGAGCAGACCGAGCCAGAAGCTTGGCAGCCCGGTGCCACGATCGTTGCGGCGGGCGAAACCCTCACACTCAGCACCGACACTGCGGTGGCGTTGGGGATCGCCTGGCGCGAAGTGGACCAGGCCGACGATCTTGTAGAGCTCTATGGCTTCGAGAGCTTGCCTCCAACGGCCGAACCCAACTGGGCGCTCGAGCTGGTGGAGGGGCTCGCCTCGCCGGGGCTCGCGGCGTTGCTGCTGGTAATCGGCGTAGTGGGGCTCTACATCGAACTCAGCACGCCCGGGTTGGGGCTGGGCGGGTTTGTCGCCTCGCTCGCCTTCTTGCTTTTCTTTTGGAGCAAGTTCCTCAATGGTACGGCCGACTGGCTCGAAGCGCTGCTGTTCGTGGCGGGTGTCGTCTTTTTGCTGATCGAGGTGCTAGTGCTCCCCGGCTTCGGCGTTTTTGGTTTGGGGGGGGGCCTGATGATCTTGGCCGCCCTCGTGTTGGCCGGTCAGACGTTTTTACTGCCCAAGACCTCGGCCCAGCTCGATGAGCTCCGCGATTCGTTAGCTACGGTTGCCGGGGCGTCGCTCTTCTGTCTGGCGACGGGGTTTGCGCTGCGACAGTACCTGCCCCGCTCGCCGCTGTTCCGGCGGGCGATGCTGATGCCTCCCGAGGAGGCCGACCGAATCGAGCAAGAGCGTCGCGAGACGCTGATCGACTACAGCCATCTGGTGGGGCGTCGCGGTGTCGCGGTTGGCGATCTGTTGCCCGGAGGACGCGCTGAGATCGATGGCGAAATCGTCGATGTGATCGCCCGCGGTGAGCTGATCGAGCGCGGCGATCCGATTGAAGTGGTTTCTGCCCATGCCAATCGTGTCCTTGTCCAGCGTGTTCGCGGTTAGAATAAATAGCCGCCTAAGGCGCATCGCTCGTCAAAAGAGCAGCTCAAAGAGAGAGAGGGGACAGAGGCCGTGAATCTGTTGGATGACACGACGCTCGGACTGCTCCTCGCTGCGATCGGCCTTCTGCTGCTTATCGCCGAGGTGTTTTTTCCTTCGGGGGGCGTGCTCGGTGCGCTCTCGGCCCTCGCGCTGCTCAGCGCGGTCTACCAGGCCTATGCCTCGGGAGGTTGGACTCGCGGGCTAACGTTTGCGGCGGTTGAGGTGCTGCTGGTGCCGGTGGCCCTTTATGTGGCGCTCCAGGCGTTACCCTACACGCCAATGGGACGCGTGCTGATCGGATCCGCTCCCACCTCGGACGAGGTCGATCCGATCGATGCCCGGCGGGCCCTGATCGGCCGCATCGGTGTCGCCCGCTCGAAGCTCCTCCCGTCAGGGGCAGTCGAGATCGACGGCCAGATGATCGATTGCGTCAGCCGCGGCCAAGCGATCGACCCGGGCGAATACGTCAAAGTGGTTGAAGTCGCTGCCAACCGCGTGGTGGTCCGTCGTATCGACCCCGAGACCGGGCCCTCGGCCGCGGTAGGCGACGAGCGCCTCGCTCATCCGGCGCAAGATCTGGGACTGGAAGATTTTGATTTTGACCCGGCTGATATCAGCCTTCCCGCTGACGATTCGCCGGGCTCACGTCGGTCATCCGGGTCCGCCTGAGAGCCCGGGTTCGCTTGTTATCCGGCCATTGGCCCCGTAAAACGCTAAATACCCCGAACGACTTGGGTGCCGACCCGCGCTGCTCAGCCCGTTCATCAGCCAGCAATACGCCCCGCGTTTTCCTGCGGCACGGCTTATCCTACGTTTAAACCACAGTGTTCGGCGACGCCATGCCTCTTAATAGCCTCCTGATGGCTCAAAACTTGCTTTCCGACTCGCGGGTGTGGGTCGTGGTGTCGCTCATCGCGTTGCTGTTGGCGCTGGCGGCGATCGCGATCGCCGCGCGGTACTTCCGGCTGTGGATTCAGTCGGTCACGACCGGGGCGGGCATCGGCATCTTCGACCTGTTGCGGATGACCTTCCGGAAGGTCAATCCGACGGTGATCGTCCGCAGCAAGATCATGGCGATCCAAGCCGGGCTGACCGAGGAAGAGGGCGTGACGGCCCGGGCGCTCGAAGCGCACTATCTGGCTGGTGGCAACGTGCCGCTCGTGATCCGCTCGATGATCGCCGCCCGCAAGGCAAAGATCATCGAGCTAGATTTTAAGCGTGCGACCGCCATCGACCTCGCGGGCCGCAACATTCTTGAGGCGGTGCAGACCAGCGTGTATCCGCGCGTGATCGACTGTCCCGCCAAAGGCAGCTCGCGCCCCAGTCTCGATGCGATCTCGAAGGACGGCATTCAATTAAAGGTCAAGGCGCGGGTTACTGTCCGCGCGAACCTCGATCAGCTCATCGGCGGAGCCACGGAAGAGACGATCGTGGCCCGTGTGGGCGAGGGCATCGTCAGCGCAATCGGCTCGTCGACCACACACGCGCAAGTCCTGGAAAATCCCGATCTGATCTCGAAGGCGGTGCTTTCCAAGCGGCTTGACTCGCAGACGGCGTTCGAGATTGTCTCGATCGATATCGCCGATATCGACGTTGGCGATAACATTGGTGCCCGACTGCAGGCCGACCAGGCCGAGGCCGACACCCGGGTCGCACGCGCCCAGGCCGAGGGCCGCCGCGCGATGGCGGTCTCGCAAGAACAAGAAAACCTCGCCGGTATCCAAGAGATGCGTGCCAAGCTGGTTGAAGCTGAGGCCGAGGTGCCCCGCGCAATGGCCGAGGCGTTTGGCTCGGGTAAGCTGGGGTTGCTGGACTATTACAAGCTGCGCAACGTGCAAGCCGACACGGAGATGCGTGAATCGATCGCCTCCGCTAACCCGAAGTAGTCACGAGGCTGCTACGCACCTCTGTGATTGACTTAAGGACCCCCCGTGCTGCCGCTCCTGATACCTGCCGATCCTCCGCTGGCCCTGCTGGAAGGGTTGTGGCCGACGCTGTTGCTGATTGTGTGGGCGGTTCGGCAGGTGATGATCGCCAATGCCGAGGCGAAGCGTCGGCAAGCCGAGCAAGAAGAGGCCGGCGACGCGCCCAATTTGGAGACCCTCGAGAACGATCCGGTGCGATCAGAGATCGAGGAGTTCCTTGCCCGAGTCCGTGGCGAGCAACCGCCTGACGAGCCCCGCGGCCGCGTGATCGAAGTTTTCGACGAGGAACCCAGCGAGGCACCCCCGCGACGCGTCCTCGATCCTTTTGAGGAGCAGCCCGCCACTCAGGGGCAGCGCCGCCCCATGCCGCCGCGGGTCGGGAGCCGTCCGCCCGTTTCGCAGCAGGAAAAACAAACGGCCGCACGCCCCATGCCCGCTGCCGCCAACGCTGCCGCGGGCGATCGCGCCGAAATGAGCCACTTGCCCCAGAGCCAGTTGGCTGAGCAGGCTGCTCATTTGGGGGAAGGCATCGCCGCCTCAGACGATCGGCTCCAGGCCCGGCTTGACGCAAAATTTGGCAAGTCGGTCGCCGCCCGCGACCTTGCCGAAGCGGCCTCAGCCAGTGCCCAGCGGGGCGATTCAGCTTCCTCGACAGCGGCAAGCCGCATCGCCGCCGCCCTGGCTTCGCCGACCGGCGTCCGCGACGCGATTGTTCTGAACGAGATCCTCACGCGACCGACCGATCGTTGGTAGCGTAAGATGGAAGTATCGACGGCACGCCCTTGGTTCGCTGGCCGTTGCTCCTTGCCAGTGAGAGTTGCATGCCGCTTTACGAGTATCACTGCCCTCAGTGTGATTCAGCCCACGAATTGCTGGTGCGGAGCGAGGATCAGGCCCCGGCGTGTCCGGCCTGCGGCGCGCAGAAACTGCAAAAGCTGCTGAGTGTGTGTGCCTCGCCCGCAACCGGGGGCTCAGCCCGAGCTGAGCCAGCCGGGCCCTGCGGTTCGGCCTGCGGCTGCTTTCCCGCCGGCTGAGAAGGGGCTTCCGCCGAGTCTTAGAGGCTTAGGCTCGGCCCGTGGAGCGCCGGGAGGGCCTTGCGACCGCACTAGCCCGCACGACCGCCCGCGGGAGGATAAGTTCCCCGGACGACGTAGGCCCCTTAAATTGACACTGTTTTTGGTCGCTGCCTATACTGCCAACTCGGCGTTCAGCGCGTCGGACTAGCCGACCGCAGTCCGCGGGGGCAAGAACCAACCCATCGGTTCTTGCTTTCCGCCACTGTTTCCGGCCGTTTCGGCCCGCGTTATTCCTTCTGCGTAGCAACACGACCAGCATGAATTTCCTAGGCAAATGCTTCGTTGTGGCGTTGTTTGTCATGAGCTGCGCGTTCATGGGGGCGGCGATCGCCGCCTATGGCGCGCACCGCGACCTGCAAGCCGAGAAGCAAAAGCTCTCCGAGACGTTACGTCAAAAGCAGTCGGACCTGACCACGCTCCAGGGGCAGTACAACCGCCTTGAAAGCGAGCTCACCGCCGAGGCGGAGGCCGCCCGTGCCCGTGCTCAGCAGCTCGAGACCGAGAAGGTCCGCTTGGCCGATCGCAACGCCCAGGCCCAGCTGGCGCTGGACGAGTTGCGGGCGCAGAACGGCGAACTAGCCGCGGCGATGAACGCCACTCAACAGAACAACGACGCCCTGGCCAGCGAGCTGACCACCCTGCGCTCGTCGATCCGGACGGCTCTGGCGGACAAAGACCGCTACTTCGGAGCCGCGCTGGCAGCGACCGAGAAGTTGCAATCGGTCCGCAACGAGATCGAGACCACCGCCGAGCGCAATCGCGACCTGCTGGCCGACGCAAGCCGGATGACCAGCCTGCTACGTTCGAACAACCTCGATCCCGAGACCCCGGTCGAGGAGATCACGCCGCGGGTAGACGGCTTTGTGAGTCGCACGCAGCGTAAGGATGGAGTCATGCTGGTCGAGATCAGCATCGGTTCTGACGACGGGCTGCGGCCAGGTCAGACAGTCGAAGTGTTCCGTGACACGAAGTACAAGGGACGCATCGAGATCCTGAAGACCTCGGGCGACCGCGCCGTTGGCCGCGTCGATGTCCGTTTCCAACAAGGACCGATTCAGGAGGGCGACCGTGTCGCAACTCGACTCAAGCTCAGCTAACTTTGGTTCGACCCGCAGCGGCTTGGTAAAAAAACCGCCGATGTCGGTCTATACGGTGCTGATGATTATCGCCACGGTCGCGCTGACGATCGGTTGCGTGTTTCTGTACCTGGAATTTTCCAGTTATCAGTGATGAGGCCATGCCGCGGGCGGGGCTAGAAGCTACGCCCCGGCGTTTACCTTGGGGCCCCCGATTTTCCGGGGCGGCTTAGATTAGGGTACCGCCCAGATCGGTGCAATTTCTCACGCTAAGCGGCCCAGGAGGGCCACACCTTTGTACTTGGCGGCTTCCGGATTAGCCGCGCAGTAGCGATAGCCGGCAGACGGTTTCGCACAGCGGCTAATCCACTGAGGTGACGGGCACCGACGCGGGCTGGGCCCGGAGGCTTCTCGCGTCGGATGAGGCAACCTCAGCGGCTTGGCGACCGTCCTTCGAGCCCCCAGGAGGGTCACTCATTTGCACATACGTGCAACCTGCGTCGATTTTCGATGCCACTTCTGGGTCTTTGAGAGCGTTTCGTGTGGACTGAAAGAGTAGAATCCAAACCGACCATGGGCATCTCATCCAACACTCCCGGCGGAACTCCGTTTCGCTGCACCGTCTGTGGCCGGAAAGCGTTCGTCGAGCCGTCACAACCCTTCGGAGACGCTCCTTGCCCGTATTGCGGCAGCCTGCTGTACTCCGACCCGGCTGCCGTGATTGACTCGCCCGACACCTGTTCAACGTCGTCGACGCCTGAGTTGACCTATATCGGGCTAGGTTTCTTGACCCTGAGGCGGAAGGGGCCGAACAAAATAGCGCAAATAGCCGCTAAGAGATTGGGTCTCTTCGGGGTACTCCGAAGTCTTGCAGATTGGCTTCGGGGACATTGAGCTAGAGCCAATCGCTGAAGACCAGCCTTGGCGTGGATTTTCGCCGCCAGTTCCCGAGCCAGGGTACCGCCCAGATCGGTGCAATTTCACACCCTAAGGCCCCCAGGGCAGGCAACTGGCGTCCAGTCGTCGTGACCCAGGAGGGCCACTCATTTGGGCTTAGCGGAGCATCGTTTCGCTTGTCCCCGATGGAAACTAGGGCGATGGTCACACTTGAAGAAGTCACACGCGAGAACTGGGTTGCTTGCGGCAAGCTCTCAGCTAACGATGACCAGCAAGGTTACGTGGCGAGCAATGTCTGGACGATCGCCGAGTCCAAGTTCGAGCCGCATCATGTTCTTCGAGCGATCTGCAACGGTGAGCAAGTGGTGGGCATGCTGGCATACTGCCACGAGGAAGACCCGGAGGACCTGGGGCTGTATTGGGTATTCCGGCTGCTGATTGACAGGGACCATCAACGCCAAGGTCACGCCGCACAAGCGATGCTGCTTGCGATGGAAGAGATACGACTGCGGGATGGAACACGCGTCAGAACCATGCACAAGCCAAGCAACGAAGCAGCCTCCGCCCTGTACATGAGCCTTGGCTTCAAGGCGATTGGAAACCATGACGATGGCGACACCTTGCTCGAAATCAGTCTCGTCCAAGACTGTGGCTAATCCGTCGCGGAGTCTCCCCGGAGGGTCACACCTTTGTACTTAGCAGACCTGAGTTGGAATGCGGCAAGATCCAGCGACAGAGCATCCTTTGCTCTATTGCTTGCTCTCTGACTGCGTGTCGGATTCCTCGGTTTGAGTAAGCTTGATACTCCATTCGCTAGCTGCATCAGCGAAGGGAAACACAAAAAGCATCAGGCCCTTCTCAAGCATGTATCCTTCAACCACGAGGCCGTCGGCTGACGCAGTTATGCGTCCTTCGTTCCAGTTGCGAGAAAGTCCTGGAAGGATAATTGGGCCCGTAGGGTCAAAGTTTTTTGAGAAGTACCATCCATCCGCCCCCTCTTCCAACTGCAGTGCTGTCCCCGAAGAGCCCTTGATCTGCATGCCTCCATGCGTAGAGCGACTGATCGTCACGGAGGCTTCACGAAAGACTTCTGGGACTTGATAGTTCGTCTCCCGTTCGATTGCGTAGATACCTTCAATCGCACGGTCGTAACGTCCCGAGGGCGGTGACAAGTGGCGGCCGGTCTGCACCCAAACAAGACCTATGCAGAAAATGCCCGCCCAGATGCCTAGAAACACCGCCGCTACAGCAAGACAGCCTCGCCTTTTCCTGTCGTTTAAGTCATCCATGTCGACTCCGTGAGGGCAAAGACTGCTTTAGCTAGATTCTACGCATGCGGCCTGACGCTGTGGGCCAACAGACGCTGATTCAGCGTCAGGCTAACTTGCACAGGAGGCGTCGACCTTGGTCATTTGGCGATGCCGCTAACTGCCCTCAGTTGGCTCAACCTCGGCGACTTCTGAGCTGCTCGGCGGACCCGTTCGCGGGCCACTTGCGGGCGATCTTGCCGCATAGCCAACCTGTACAGTTGGCGTCGTCCTGGGCAGGTTGTACCGTGCCAAAGGCGGACGTTTCTGGGGTAACCAGGCCGGAATGCCACGACACAAACGACTTAGCTCGACGGTTAGGTGCCAAAACCCGTCTCGCCATCAAGATCACGAAATCGAGCCTGACGTCTACTTTTAGGACCGCCCTTAGCGTGAAAAAATTGCACCGATCGGGGCCGTACCCTAGATTCGGCTCAGCCTTTGCCGAGAGACCCGCCTCTGGCCTGCCCCGTCTCGGACCCGATGATTCGCTGGCCTTTTGATGCCCAGCTCTCTACCGGCTCAGACCTTTACGGCTCAGTCCGCCCGGGGCTAAAAGGCAAGATTGGCCGCCGTTTGTGGCGGTTAGCTTGCGGTCCCTAAACCAAGAAACGCACGACCCTCGAAAGAGCCATGCGTTTCTTGTTGGGGTGGGAGAGTTTCCGACCAAGTTGGACCGAAGGGCTTCTAGTTAGCGCTACCGTGAGCGGCGTTAGCGATCACCGGATTGAAGCCCACCAGATTCACCTGGACGGAGTGGGCCCGACTGGAGTCGAACCAGCACGCCCTTGCGGGCACATGCCCCTCAAGCATGCGCGTCTGCCAATTCCGCCACGAGCCCACAGACGAACGCCGCCCGCCCAATCGGCAGGACGCCACTCGTCAACCCTTTAGGATACTTACGCGGGTCCCCTAACGTCAAGCGGGGCAGGCCCTTACGTTGGCGCTAGCAGAAACTCCGGGGGGCCGGCTAACCTGGCCAGGAACCTCACCGAATGATGGACAACCAGGGTCTTGAGGGCAACAATAAGCTTAGATGTCGTTTGGGTTTACGCCGATCGCAATAGGTCCCGCTGACACCAGCGAACCGACGAGAGCGGCGGAATAAAGAACGCGTTCCGGGTGGTGTGGGAGGGGAGGCAGGAGAGAGTTCTCTGAGGCTTCGCCCGGCATTCTGATGGGTCGTCGGCGGGGAACCTTCGTGCCTTGCTGGTGATCAAAGCGTTGCCGCTCTGCGAAGCCCCGCCGCGTTTTCCGCATCGATCGAGTCGCTAAGCTTTCCGGAACAACCACCATGCCGTTCAGCCTGCCGGGCTGCGACGGCTTTCTACCGAGCAACTGAGGCCTCCATGCTCCGCTTTACAACGCGCCGCCGCGCTGCGTTCTCTTCGTTCGGTTTTACCTTGGTCGAGCTGTTGGTGGTCATCGCGATCATCGGCACGCTTGTCGCGTTGCTGCTGCCGGCCGTTCAAGCCGCCCGCGAAACCGCGCGACGAAACACTTGCAGCAACAACCTCAAGCAGTTGGGCCTTGCGCTGCAAAACTACGACACCACGCAGCGGAAGCTGCCAGGCCTGATCAACGAGATCGCCAACACCGCCAGCACCAAGAACAACAACGGTGAGTACCTCGTTGGCCGCCGAGCGAGCTGGACGGTCATGCTCTTCCCCTACATCGAAGAGTCGCCGCTGTACGACTTGTGGACCAAGTCGTTCAACGGCAACACGGCGTCGGCGGCGGCGGGGCAAGTCGAGTGGACAACCGGCGGCTCGGGAGTCAACTTTCTCCCCGAGCTCGTTAACTTGCAGTGTCCCAGCGATCCGCCGGACGGCCCCGGCACGCCGGCCACCTCGTACGTGGGCAACGCCGGCCAAGCGTACAACTGCCTGTCACGCGGCACGCAGCCGGTGACGGGGCTAACGATCGGTGTAAACGAGGAGTATGCCCCCAACGGCGTATTCTTCGACGCGAATCGCAAGAGCCGCTCGAACCCGGGGTCGGGTTGGGCGAACAGCGCCGATGGCCGCGAAGACGGCCGTGCGCTACAGATGTCGATCGACTACATCCAGGGGGGAGATGGCACGAGCAAGACCTTTCTCGTGACGGAGAACATCCACGCCGTTTGGTACACCTATCCCGACACCACCCCGGCGAACCAGCTCGACAACGAAATCCCCAACCTGCGCGATGCGAAGCACCACTTTGGCTTCGTGTGGCACAACTTGCGGCCCACAACGACCAACGCGATCCTGCCAGCCGGGGTGACCGCCGAGTCGATCCAGCGGATCAACGGTGCCCGGTTGGTCTCACCGCCGGAGACGCTCGTCGACACAAACGGGGATCAGCTCCTAGTGGAAGAGCTCGCCTACCCGTCGAGCAATCACCCGGGCGGCGTGAACATGGCCTTTGCCGATGGACGCGTGTTGTTCGTTAACGAGAACATCCAGGATCGCGTCTACGCGCAGATGATGACCACCAAGTACAAGCGGTCCAAGTTCTACGTGAACGAGGGGGGCATCAAGGTCGATCGCGACCTGCCGCAACCTTCAGAGTCCGACTTGTAAGCAGAGCGCTAATCGAACCGAGCGTTAATCGAGACGGATGCTGTTCGGCGGCTTTCTGCTGGCCGGTTGCCGGCAAAAGTTACCGGGCTTTGCTTGGATCCGCAGGCTCTTGCGTCAGGTGGCGTCGTCGTCCGAGAGGTCGGCGTCGTCCGCCGCCTCGGTTGTGGCCGCCGAAGTGGTCGCGGTGGGATCGAACGAGTCGGGAGTCGGACGCGTGGCCTGTTCGAGGATCGGACGGATGGCCGGCATGAACTCTTTGGCAAACTCGACGCAGACGCTGTTGTCTTGCGGTTTCTCATCCTTGCCGGCGTTGGCGGTGAAATACATTTTGTAGAGCGTCGGCGCGTTACCGAATGCCCAGCGGGGACCGCTGGGCGCGATCCAGCGCAACTCACCCTCGGTCTCGGGCTGAAACCAAGACCAGAAGACGCGAGCCGACGGGACGGCCGCATTCTTGGGGTCGAAGACGGCGGTCCAAAACACCGCGTCGGGCTGCCCTTCGATGCTGATGGTGTAGTTCTCGTGCGGTGCCCGCTGGCTGGCCCCTTGCGACGGATAGCAAGAGTCGGGCGTGTGCTCGGCGATATCATGGGCATGGCCCACGATCAGCCAAACGTTCACTCGTTCGCCCGAGGTCAGATTCTGAAAATTGCGCGAGATGTACCCGTCGGCACCGGCGGTCGTCAGAATGTTTTCTTCGACGGTCGAGTCCTCGCCGACCCAATCGCCGACTCGATCCGGGATCTGCGTTAAAAGTGACGCGCAGTAGGCGGTTCTGCGGTCCAGATCGACCCAGCGGCCCGTCTTGAGCCCTTCAACCAGGGTGAGAGCGATCACCGCGACCGCCGCGAGCACAAAAGGAAGGATTCGACCCATGACAAGGGACTCTCGGTCCACGAAATGAAGGAACACCGTAAACGAAGAGCGGCCTGCCGCGAGGCAGGCCGCTAGAGAAAACCGTAGGCCTGGCGTGGCTGCCGGTCAAGCAGCGCGGCACAGGCCGTGGTGTTTCGAACAGGTTTCCCTGTCGGGTTGTACGCGGTGCAACCGATCGCTCAGGGGTTCACCACGCCGCTGCCGGCCTGCTGGGCTTCGCGATAGCTGGCCGGCAAAATGGCGGAGTCGCGGGCCGATCCCGAGCTGTCGAGGGCCGGCAGCCGCCGGAGCATCTCGGTGGCGGGCGTCCGAGCGAGGCTCGGCGGCAGCTGTGGCAGGTCCTGATTGGCTTGCTGGTTGGGCTTGCGATTAGTCTTGGCGATCGCGGCGCTGGGCAGGCTCATCGCGGGGCTCGATGCCTCGGGCAAACGGTACTGCTGACCTCGAACCGGCAGGCGGGGCGTCGTCGCACCGAACGGCAGCGTTGGCGGACCATCGGTGTTGGGTGCCGAGGGGGCGGGCAGTTCGATCTCCCGTACGGGAGCGTCTTGTTCGTCGGACGGCTCCTCGATCGGCGGGGGTGCCTGCTGATCCTCTTCCTTGGCCGGAGGCGGATCGAAGGGGCCCAGCAGGGCGTCCTCAGGATTGGCAGCCGGTTTGGGAGTATCGGAATCAACATCCGAGGGCCAGCGGCGCCAATTGGTTTGGTAGAAGCCAAAGGTGTCGGCCTTCGATCGGCACACGCCATCCACCGAGCAGGCTGGTGGCGAGGGCGGATCGACCCTTGTGAGCGGACACGTCGAGCAGGGTTTCCCCGACTGGCACGTTTGGCAGGGCATCGAAGCCGACGCCTGCACCACCGGACGCGGCCGGTAAAGCGAGCCACCGGCGGACGAAGCCGCCGCGGGGGTTGTGACGATCCAGCTCAAGGCGAGGGTTAACGCTGCGAGCGTTCGGTTCATCATGAAGCTTCCGTGCTAAAGCGGCGGGACGCGATCGCGTGCCCGTTGTCAGTCATTGCCGGCGAAAGACTGTCCGGCTTCTTCGTGCGTCGTTCGTGTTTCTGACCGAGCGTGATCTCGATCATGCGGGGGTGGCCTCTCCGGGGCCCCCCTGCAGGCACTCATGCCGGCAGAGGGGGGGTGATGCTACCTCGGCTGCTGCGAGACCCGTTACAGAGAACCCAGTCCGAAGCGGTCGATCCGGTTGATTGTCGCGGTGCCGAGTGACACCACACCGAAGACACGTTCAAGCGGTCGTGTGATCTTGCCGAGGACCGCGTCGAAGCGAGTCATCGGATCGTCAGCGATGAACAGTCGGTCGCCCGGCAGCAGCTGATAGTTGGTTGCGGTCGAGGCACCGCGGGTGATGTCGTTGTAGGCGATCGGCAGGATCTGCTCGCAGCCAACGCCGTTGGGGGCAGGCCGGGCGATCCACATCTTGGTGGACGACAGCTGGCTGATGCCGCCGATGGCGCTCAGTGCGTCGAGGACCGTTTCTTTGCCGGTGATCGGTTGCGGGACAATGCTGTCACCGAATCCGCCACCCTGCGTGATCACGTAGTAGCGTTTGCTGTTGTAGGCCAGGATCTGGACGACAACCTCAGGATTCATGAGCTGTTCACCCAGCCGGGCCTCGATCGCCGCTTTGGCTTCGTCGAGGGTCATGCCGGTCACATAGACCGAGCCGTAGGTGCCCAGATTTACGCGGCCGTCGGGTCCGACCAAATGCTCACCAGCGATCTGCTGAGCACCGGTCGAGAACGCTAGCGACACGCTCACCTCGGGCTCTTCGAGCACCTCGGCAAGCTGCTTGCGAACCGCGTCTTGCGCCTCGTCGATCGTCAGGCCGGAAACCTTGACCTTGCCGTATGAGGGGCCCAGGTCCACCGTTCCTTCAGGGTCGACAGCAAAAGCGTCGGCGATCGGCTGATCGGGCAGGGCTCCGGCGGCGCGGATCAGCAGGCCGTCGAAAGGCTCGATCGTGTGTGGCGGCTTGGGAACCACCTTGATCGCGTTGATGAGCAGCACATCCGGTGGCTCGATGCGATAACGCTCGAGAGTCATCATCTCTAGCTCGCGCGGCGCCGGGGCCAGCGGAGAGGGTTCGGCCGGCGTGATCGGCAGCGATTCGCGCGGAGCGACGAACGCCGTGCAACCGTTGCTGACAACCGAAGCGGCCAGAACCAGATGGACGATCGCTCGATGCGATCGGAGACGTACGGATGGCGTGGTGAGGTCGCCGTTCATAGCAGGTTTGGCCTCGTCCTCGCGGTGAGTGCTGGCGTTGACAGCGGTCCCACGACCGCCAGCAGCGCCCAAACGCCCCGCCCGGAATAGGCGGCACAGTCGTACTAATCGGACGCCACGGGCCGGAACTTTGGCCTGGTCCGCAAAAACCTCCCAATCGGAACCGCCGGCAGCGATAGGCTCTACATCCGTGTATCCCCTAGGGGCCCCTTCAACCCCATTGGAAGCTAGGCTCGGGCAACGCTATCGCCGCGTGTTTGACACTCCCGTTGGCCCCGCGTAGCTTCAAGGGATCAGCCGCCTTGGCCGCGATTGCGGCCTCAAAGGCAGGGTGAGCCCTTGGCCCCACTGCCAGCACAGAAACGTCTAAGGCGAAGGTCTTTACCGGCAGCGTTGGGAACTTGGCTGTGTCGGGAACTTGGCCGCGGCCGAAGGCGTCACACCTCTCGGGTTTCCGGAGTGACGGTGCCCGATTGAGTCCTCGCGAGAAGCGTCACTCCCCCTTCCCCCCCCTCGACCACTACCGAACCCGTCGAAGCTCTCATGGCTGTTGATTTTCTCACCCCGGGTGCCATGCAAGCGCCCGCCGAAGAAGCCCCCACTTTTTCGTGGGCCGATGCCACCCAAAAGGCCAGCTATTTCGCGCTGGTGGGCCTGAGCGCCCTGCTGGTTTACTCGTACTGGAACATGTTCGAGCTCACCGCTCAGGTGTGGGAGAAGCCACAGTACTCGCACGGCTACATTATTCCGCTGATTGCGCTGTACCTGATGTGGTTCCGGCGGCCGAACCCTGTGGCGCAAGAGCCTCCCCGCGGTGGTCAAGAAGAAACCTTCTTGAACCTCATGCCCGCGTCGCAGTTCCGACAGGCGATTGTCGGTGGCGGCTTGGTGGCAACGGGCATTGGCTGGTGGCTGGAAAACCATCTGCTCGAGGGGCTCGGCTGGGCGATTCTCTGCGTGGGGGGACTCGCCTACGTGTTGATCGGCCAACCCTTCTTCAAGGTCTCAACAGCGGCCCGCTACACCGGCGCGGGCATTCTGCTGGCAGGCTACGCGCTGCGGATCCTGGTTGCAGCCGAGTACGAGATTGAACCGCTCAATCGTATGAGCTTTGTGGTGGCCCTGTTCGGCGTGTTCCTGCTGGTGGGGGGCTGGCGGCTGATCGCTTGGGCAGGCCCCGCCGTGGGCTTCCTGCTCTTTATGTATCCGCTGCCGACGATGCTCGAACGTCCCCTGCTGGGATGGCTTCAGCGGGTCGCGGCGGCCCTCAGCGAGGTCGTCCTGGTGATCTTGGGGCAACCGGTTGTCCGCAACGGAAGCGTGATCATCGTCGATGGAATGGAGATGGAAGTTGCCGAGGCATGTAGCGGCATGCGGATGATGACCATTTTTCTGGGCCTAGCGGTCGCGATGGTCTTTTTGATCAAGCGTCCTTGGTGGGACCGTTTCACCGTCTTGCTCAGCGCGATCCCGATCGCCCTGTTTGTGAATATCTTGCGGATTGTCGTGACGGCTCTGCTGTTTCGGGTGTTCGATAGCGAGCTGGCGCACAAGATGGTCCACGACTTTGCTGGCTTCGGGATGATGATCCCGGCGCTCGGCTTGCTTTACTTGGAGCAGACGGTGCTTGCGAAGCTCACGGTGCCCGAGGAGGGGATCGAGGCTCGCGCGATTGGCATGGGCCCCGCCCCGATCCGCTAGCGGAATGAGATAGGTGGGCGCTCCACAAGCAGCAGACGGGTGTCGCAGAGGATCGACAGGCGTGGGTTTTTTGCATCAAGCCAGTGGCTTGCCGCGAATCGACGCCAAGACATAAGTGCTTGATATTAAACAGCTTGCGACTGATTCGCCAGCTTTCGCCAAGGACTGGCATCCGCCTTGCCACAGTGCGGTCACGCCGAGCCGTTTCGCACGCCCCCTAAGCGGGGGACGACGCGAGGCAGCCCGGCAACCGCTGCTTACGAAACCTTGCCGACGGCTACGCCGGCAAGGCCCTTTGGCTCCCGCCGCAACGCGGGAGCGGCCCGACTTGGAGATCGCTCACTCATGACCACCCACGACAACGGAGACGTGTCCACCGCTGGTCCCGGCACCGCCATGGTGCAGGCGGGATCGGCTTCTGGCGGCGCGCTGGCGTCCCCCTTTGCGGGAATGGGCGCCGCCGCGGCCAAGGACGTTATCAAAGGCGGCATGGATCGCAGCGGGCTGCTCAACGCCCTGCGCCGTCGCTGGCTGCTCGCCACGTGCATGAGCACTCTGGCAGGGCTTGCCGCCGGTGCTGGCCTGTGGCTGTTGTTCCCTGAGACCTTTTCCGCCAAGGCGTACTACAAGGTTGCGAGCGATCCGGTCACGCTCGTCGACTCACGAGCCGCCAACCAAACCAGCGACTTCGACGTTTTCCGGGCGACCCAGATCGCGTCGATCAAGAGCCCCTATGTGCTCTCGGCCGCGCTCCGCAACAGCAACATCGGGCGTCACAAGTTCTTCCCGCAGAATCCCAGCGACGACAAGGTGATGTGGCTGCGTGACCAGCTCCAGGTTTCGTTCCCGAACGATGGTGAGCTGCTCGAGATCTCGGTTGCGGGGCCTTACCCGCGTGAAGAACTGAAGGAGATCATCGAGGCCGTCAGCGAGTCGTATTACAACGAAGTGGTCTATCGCGATCGGGTGCTCCGCCAGCAACCGCTGCAGATTCTTAAGGAGAGCTTCGCCGACCTGGAAGAAGAAATCCGCGACGAGATGATCGCCTACCAGCAGCTGGCCGAGGATAGCGGCACCAGCGCAGCGTACTCCGACGGCTTCGATCCGGAGACGAAGCTCATGCTTGCCGAGATCACGCGGATGCAGGGCGAGCAGATGAAGCTCCAGACGCAACTCATGCAAGCGACCATGGAGTATCAGATCTTCGAGCGGCAGATCAACGACCCCTCGTACATCGACGCTCAGGTGGATCAGCAACTGGCCGCCGATCCGACGATTGGACAGATGCAGGCTCAGGTGCTCGGACTCGACCTCCAGATCCAGCAGCTCCGCACGACTGTTAAGCGAGGCTCTTCCCCTGAGGTCCGCCGCCTGCTCCGTCAGCGCGATCAGCTCAACCAGCAGATCGCCGCGATGCGTGACCAGATGCGGGCCCAGCTGGCGGGGCAGAACTCGGACGAGCCCAATCCGCTCCTGAAAGCGCAAACCACCAGCTTCGCGCTGACCCGGGGCACGCTGTCACGCGAGCTGGAACGGATCGAGAAGCGGATCGCCGAGCTGCAAGAAGGGCTGCTCGAGAAGGCCGTCAACAATACCGACCTCATGCTCCGTCAGACCAAGATCGAGCAGCAGCGTAACATTCAGCAGAGCATCGCCACCAAGATCCAGAATCTGGCGGTCGAGCTGAAGGCCCCTGCCCGCATCTCGGCCCTTAGCAACCCGCAGGGTGCCGCCCCAGCCGAGACTTCGAGCGCCCGCAACCTGCTGGCTCGTGCGGCGATCTCTTCGATTGGTGGCTTAGGAGCGCTCATGCTCACGTGCCTTGGCATCGGCTTCATGGAATTCAACAACCGGCGCCTGGACGGACCCGAGCAGGTGGACGAAGGGCTCGGCATCCGTGTGATCGGCACGTTGCCCTCGCTGTCGGGCCGCAAGGCGCTCAACCCGCGTCACCCGGTGGTGGCTCAGCTGAGCGAATCGATCGACAGCGTCCGAACCGCCCTGATGCACGAATCGACCAAGAAGGCACGGCGGTTGGTGATGGTTACCAGTGCCACCACGGGTGAGGGCCGCACGACGGTTGCCAGTCAGTTGGCTGCCAGCCTGGCCCGGGCCGGAAGACGGACACTGCTTGTGGACGGCGACCTGCGTCGTCCGATTCTCCACACGCTGTTCAACCTGCCGCTAGAGGATGGCCTCAGCGAGGTGCTGCGGGCCGAGGCCGACGCGACCGATGTCGCGCGGCCTGTGGAGTCGACCGAGGGGCTGTGGGTTGTCACCGCCGGCTACTGCGACACCGATGCGGTCAAGGCACTGGCCACGGACCAGGCCGAGCCGATCTTCAAGCAGCTCCGCGACAGCTACGACTTTGTCATCATCGACGGACCGCCGGTGCTCGGCCTGAGCGACTCGCTGCTCTTCGGCCAGCATTGCGACGGTGTGATCCTCTCGGTGCTCAAGGACTTCTCGAATGTGCCGAAGGTCAATCAAGCGGCCGACCTGCTCCGCAGCGTCGGAGTGCGACTGATCGGCTCGGTCGTCAACGGCGTGTCGAGCAAGGCGGATCGGCGGGTCACCCACCTGCAACAGGTTGCGTCGAAGAGCTCGCAGCCGAAGCTCGAGACGATCGACGGGTAAACAGGTGTAAGCGAATCCACTCTGGGGAGAGAGGAGAGCGAGGCGGGGCCCCCCGGGGCCCCGCCTTTTTTTGCGCACGATCGAACTTTGCAAGGCGGCTTGCCCTTCTTCACGGGCTCGCTAGGTTGCTGTAAGGCAAAAATTCTTCGATCCGTGCTTCGACACTCAACGCTAAAAGCGATTCTCAACTCCCCGAATTATTACCATGGCAAATCCCTCGGCCCGCCCGCAGCCTAAGAACGTGTTGGGTAAGCCACTGATTGGCTGCTGCACCGATCCGCTGACCGGCTTCTATCGCGACGGGTTCTGCCGCACCGGGGCGGGCGACGTGGGGGTTCACACCGTGTGCGCTGAAATGACCGAAGACTTCCTTGCGTTCTCGCGGTCACGCGGCAACGACCTCACGACCCCTGTGCCAGAGTACGAGTTCCCCGGCTTGCAGGCGGGAGATCGGTGGTGCCTGTGCGCGGCGCGGTGGAAAGAGGCCTACGATGCCGGGATGGCACCGCGGGTGCTCTTGGCAGCATGCCACATTTCGTCGCTCGAATTCGCGACGCTCGAAGAGCTGAGCGAACACGCGATCGAGGAGTGAAGGCGGTCTAGTGGACGCGTTGGCCCGGCTTGGCCCCTTCGTCGGGCGATAGCAGGAACACCTCTTCGCCGCCGGGGCCGCTTGCGGCGACCATGCCGGTGCTGATGCCGAACTTCATCTTGCGCGGGGCAAGATTCGCCACGTACATGACGAGTCGCCCCACGAGCTCCTCGGGTGGGTAGGCCTTCTTGATCCCCGCGAACACGTTGCGGGTGACCCCGCCGCCGAGCGACAACGTTAACTGGAGCAGCTTGTCGGCTCCCTCGACGTGGTTCGCCTCAACCACCCGCGCGACGCGCAGGTCCACTTTGAGGAAGTCGTCGAAGACGCACTCTTCCGCGAGCGGCTCGGCGGTGAGCGGCTCGGGACCGTCGTTGTACTTGGCGAGCGCGGCAGTCAGGGCGTCGTTCCCCGCGGTGGCGGGGGTCTCGGCGGGGGCCTTCTTGTCGACGCTTTCCGCTAGTGATTCTTCCATCATCGCTTGTACCTTCTCGGGTTCGACGCGTTGCATGAGGTGTTGAAACTTATTGACCGGTGTGCCGACAAGCG
Organism: Botrimarina hoheduenensis; assembly: GCF_007859815.1. Taxonomy (GTDB): domain Bacteria; phylum Planctomycetota; class Planctomycetia; order Pirellulales; family Lacipirellulaceae; genus Botrimarina; species Botrimarina hoheduenensis. The sequence continues at coordinate 113,729 of NZ_SJPH01000002.1, forward strand.
GCGTTTGGGACTGATCCCAGCGGGTGATCGGCTCGCCCAGCAGCGCGCCGGTTTGTTCCGCCAACCGCGGCAGCACCGGTGCCAAGTAGATGGCGATCTGGCGAAACAGGTTCAGCGCGATCGTACAGATGTCTTGCACCCGATCCGCTTGAGACAGATCCTTGCGCAGCGCCCACGGCTTGTTTTCTTCAACGAACGGGTTCGCCCGATCGGCCAGCGCCATGATCAACCGCATCGCCTGACTGTAGTCGGTGCGCTCATAGGCGGCGGCGATCTCGGTTGCGGCGGCGGCCCCCGCGGCGAACAAGCCGCCATCGTCGGGGTATTTGGCAGAAAGCCCGGTCTTCTCCACGAATTTTGCTGAGCGGCTGGCGAGGTTCACGACCTTGCCCACCAAATCGGTATTCACCTTCGTAACAAAATCGTCCAGCGTTAGATCAAAGTCATCGACGCGGCTGGAAAGCTTCGAGGCGTAGTAGTAGCGCAGCGGCTGAGGATCGAGGTGGTTCAGATAGGTGCGCGCGTTGACGAGGGTCCCCTTGCTCTTGCTCATCTTTTCACCGTCCACGGTGAGGAAACCGTGGATGTGGACCTTTGTGGGCAGCGACAGGCCGGCGGTCTTGAGCATTCCGGGCCAGAACAGCGTATGGAAGTAGGTGATGTCCTTACCCAGGAAGTGATGGATCTCGCAGGCGTCGCTCCGCCACCAATCGTCGAGCGACTCGCCCTGCTTGTCGCACCATTGCTGGGTGCTGGCGATGTAGCCGATCGGAGCGTCGAACCAAACGTACCAGTAGTTGCCCGGTGAGTCGGGGATCTCGAACCCGAAGTACGGGGCCGGTCGGCTGACGTCCCAATCGCGGAGCTCTAGCGGTTTGTCCTTCGAGCCGAGGAAATGCCCCTTCAAGTAGTTGGCGATCTCGTTCTGTAGCGCACCCGAGGTATCGACCCATTCACGCAGAAAGCCGTGCAGCTTTTCTAAGGCGATGAATTCGTGCGGAGCCGACCGCACCTCGGGCGTAGCGCCGCTCAGCGTGCTGCGCGGATGGATCAACTCGGCCGGCGTGTACGCGGCACCGCAGCTGCTGCAGTTGTCGCCCGGCTGATCGGTAGCACCGCATTGGGGGCAGGTCCCGCGCACAAAGCGGTCGGCCAGAAACGTTCCCGCCTGGGGGTCGAACAGCTGCTCGACGTTCTTCTCGGTGACGAGCCCGGCGGCGCGGATCTTGGCCCACAACTCGCCGCATAGGCGCTCGTTCTCGGGGCTGTGCGTGCTGCCGTAGTTGTCGAACTCGATCTGAAAATCGGCGAAGTCGCTTTCGTGCTCTTGCTTGATTGCGGCGATCAGATCGGCTTCGGTTCGCCCCTCTTGTCGGGCCCGGATCATGATCGCCGTGCCGTGGGTATCGTCGGCGCAGACGTAAACGCACCGGTTTCCCCGCAGCTTTTGGAAACGCACCCAAATGTCCGTTTGGAGGTACTCGACCAGGTGACCGATGTGAATCGGCCCGTTGGCGTAGGGCAGCGCCGAGGTGACGAGCAGGCGGCGTGGAGTGGGATCCGGCATGGGCAAAAAATAGCGGAGGGGAAGCAGAGCGGTCCGTCAGCAAAGCGGCGCAGGGGACGAGGCGGCATTCTATCGGGACCCTCTCCACGGCACGAGGCAACTCGGCACAGCAGGTGCATGGTGATATGTCTTTAGCGGCGTCTCGCCCGCGATTCGCCCCGATTTCATAGGTTTTTCAGAGGGTTATCGCCGTAGGTGCTAGCAGCCAAGCGGTTTCCGACCTTGTAGGAATTACCCAAGTGGAACAAATTGCCGTGGCTGGTTGAGGTCAGCGTCCCCGCTCGCCGGGGGCAACCCGACGCAGGATGCGTCCGGGCGATCTCGTGTCAGCTGATTACTAATCGCAGACCACGTCGTCCAAGGAGGGATGCGGATGGTCACCCATCGGTTCACGTTTGCGCTGTACAGCGCGTTGTTTTTTTCGACCGCCGCCTCGGCCCAACGGGTTGAGCTGCTGGATTTTTATCTGCCCACGTGTCCGCCCTGTCGGGCAATGGCACCGACCATCGACCGGCTCGCCGCCGCAGGGCTGCCGGTTCAGAAGATCGACGGCTCGCGCGATGTTGGGGTCGCGCAGCGATACGGCGTGCAGAGTTATCCGACGTTTGTCGCGGTAGTCGATGGCCAAGAGCGGGGCCGTATCGAGGGAGCAACAACCCACGCGGCGCTCGTGCAATTGGTTCAAAACGCCTCGGCGGTTGCAACGCAGTCAGCGTCGCCGGTCAACCAAACTTTCGCTGCCGCCCCCGCCCCGGGGGATCGTTCGTTCGCGGTAGGTGCGGATCACGGCCCCGGGCTGGCACCTCCCCCCGTGCGTTCGGTCTCGACCGGGTCGGGTTCAGCCGGAGCGGGGCTTATTGCGGCCTCGGTGCGGATCACCGTGGAAGACCCCGCAGGCCGTGCGTTCGGAACGGGCACCGTGATCGATTCGCGTGAGGGTGCTGCCTTGGTCATAACCTGCGCGCATTTATTCCGTGGGGCGGATGGCCAGGTGATCGATACACAGGGACGCCTCACGCTTGAGCTGTTCGACGCCGCCGCGTCGGGCACCCCCCAGCCGATAAAACGGGTCGCCGGTCATCTGGTGAGTTACGACATGGAGGCCGACGTGGCGCTCGTTAGCTTTTGGGCCAGCGAGGGCCTGCAAGTGGCGCGCGTCGCTGCGCCCGCCGAAGCGCCGCGCGTAGGCGACACGGTCGCCAGCGTCGGGTGCGATCTCGGGGCCCCTCCCACGGTGCGTGCCAGCCAGGTGGTGTCGCTCAATCGGTACAACGGCCCGCCGAACCTCGAAGCCACCGGCGCGCCGGTGCAGGGGCGCAGCGGTGGCGGACTGTTCGATGCGGCAGGACGCCTTGTGGGGGTCTGCTACGCCGCCGACGAAGCCGCCGACGAAGGGCTCTACGCGGGGCTCGCCTCGTTGCACGCCCAGTTGGATAAGGTCGGACTGCAGGAACTCTACCGATCGGCCCCCTCGACCAACCTGGCCAGCACGAACCCTCAGGCGGAGCTGCGCGCCGAGCAGCAATCGCTGCTGGCCACCGATGCCCCCAGCCGGTTGGAGCCGCTGGCCGCCGCCAATTCCGTTGCGGATAATACGGTCGCTGCCAATCCGAACGACAGCTGGCCGGCACCGGTGGTGCGGGGTCAGAGCCCCGAGGCGTCGGCAGGGGAGCTTGCCAGAGGCCTGTCGGTCCAAGAGCGGGCCACTCTGGCCGAGATCTCGCGCCGCGCTGCCTCGTCCGAAGTGGTGCTGATGATCCGGGCGAATGAGCCGGGGGGGACAACCGAAGTGGTGACCATCGACGCGGCTTCGCCCGCGTTTGTGGCGGCGCTACGGTCACTCGGTGAGCGTACCGAAGTCCGCTAAGCCGGCGCATCCGGCACATCCGGACCGAGCCGCCGACCGAGGCTGCCAGAGCAAGCTAGGCTTCAAAAAACCGACCTCCCCGCAGCGTGCGTGGTGGTCGGCATGCCTCCCCCTTTGGCCTGTTGGCGTCTTCGGAATGCTGCCGCTGCTCATCATCGGTTTGATCGCGACGACCAACCTCGCCGTGGGGTACGCGCTGGGGGCCTCTCGCGCATTCGGGCCGCTATTAAGCTTTGCGCCGAAGATCTCGAAGCGTCGTTCTGATCCACGCGCTGAGGACGAGGTTTCTGAAGACAATGACGAAGAGCTTCTCTCTGCGCCGCAACCGGTAGCTGAGTCCACTCCGGCAATTGAACCGCAGTCGCTCGCCGCGTCGGCACCTAAGGCCGAGAAGTCCAAGCTCTCCACGCCCGAGGTGATGACGGGAATTGCCGCGTTTCGTGACAAGCTCAGCGCCGCGAGTGTCGAGCTGAAGCTCAGCCGTGACGATCCGAATCGGTTCGACAATTGCGCCAACAAACTGCAAGAAGTCAATCACGACTATCTCGAACAGGTCGATGCCGCGGTCGATCGTCTGGATGAACTCAGTGAAGAGGGCGACGCTTCTGCCAGTGCAGCGCGAGAAGTGGTCTCGGGCGGCATCGGCGAGGCGAAACGCATCAGCGGTCAGATCGATCAGATTATCGATAAAGGCATGGACGAGACCACGCGTGCCGAGCTGATCGAAAAATCGATCTCGATGCGTAACGTGGCGATTGAGAATTCCAGCTCGGCCGAGGCTGCGGTCGAAAAAGTCGATGAACAGATCGCGGCAGGAGAAGCGATGGCGAAGTCGGCTCTGGCTGCCGCGGAGGATAATGCCAACGAGTTGCTCACCGGCAGCACCGCGAAGAATGCCGAAGACGGCATCCAGGAGCCTGCTGATGCAAGCGCCGCCTCGCCGCTCGCCTCGATCGATGAAGTCTTCGATAAGCTAGAAACGCTGCTCACTTCAGCGGAAGGTGAAGCCGACGTGCTCGTCGCGGAAGTGCGGGCCGATAAACTCGACCTTACGGGCATCGAGGACCCCGCCGCCGCCGAGGCAGCCATCCTCAAAACGCTTGCCACAACCGCCACCGAGTTGCTCGGCGAGTCGCGAGCGCAGTGTGTCGGCGACCGCTGCATTGTGCTGCTCAATGGCGACACGTTCGAGCAGGCCGCCAAGCGGATGGAGCAACTCCGTCAGCAGATGCAAGCGATCGAGTACCAGGTCGGAAGCCAAAAGCTCAAAGCAACGGTCACCTGCGGCCTGATCGAGACCCACGCGGGCGACGACCGTCCGACGGTCGAGAGCCGACTAGAAACGGCACTGAACGAGTCCCTGCGGCTTGGCACGAATCGCACGTTCCATCACGACGGAGCCTTCCCGACTCCGCTGCCGGAATTGAAGGTGGAAACCTCTCCACGCACCGTCCAGGTGTGATGCGCCGGGGAGGTGAGCGCGTCGTGGCTAGGCGGGATGCACGCGGAAGACCGCTTCGATCTCGACCGCCATGCCGGCGGGCAACGAAGCGACGCCAAACGCGCTGCGCGCCGCCACCCCCTGCTGGTCGCCAAAGACCTGACTCATCAACTCGCTGAAGCCGTTGATAACCGCCGGATGCTGAGTGAACTCGGGAGTGGCTTGTACCAAGCCCAGCGTTTTCACGAGACAGTCGATACGGTCTAAGCTGCCGAGGGTCGCCCGCAGCGAGGCGAGCATCGCCAGCCCGGTGAGCCGGGCGGCCTCGGCACCTGCGGCCGTGTCGAGGTCAGCGCCCACACGGCCGGTCATCAGTTTGCCGTCGGGCTTGAGAGGGCCATGGCCCGAGGTGGTGGCAAACCCCTCGACCACAATCACCGGGCGATAGAGGCCCATCACCGCAGGGGCCGCGGGTAGTTCTATGCCGAGATCGGCTAAGCGTTGTTCGTGCGACATCGCAGTGAAATTAAAACAGGGGGGACGGTGCGACGAGAAGAAAACGGTCGCGTGCTAGTAGGGTGCGTTCAAGCAGGATGTGTGCCGAGTTGAGCGCGACAGACCGCGTTAGCCGGGCCCGTAAGTGATGTTGGGATCGTACACCCTCTCCGCCACAACTCGGAGCCCCTCCGGAGTGACTTGGCGGAAGAAGCACGAGCGATACCCCTCGTGGCAGGCTCCGGCACCAACTTGCTCAACCCTCAGCAAGATCGTGTCACGATCGCAATCGAGCAGGATTGCCCGCACTCGCTGCACATGGCCGCTGGTGTCTCCCTTGCGCCACAGGGCCTCCCGGCTCCGGCTGTAGTAGACAGCCTGGCCGGTGCGCAGCGTCTCCTCGTACGCCTCTCGGTTCATGTACGCCAGCATCAGCACCTCGCCCGTCTGGTCATCCTGGGCGATCACCGGCAGCAACGTCTGGGTGTCGGCAAAGACCGGGGCGGCGGGATCCGGCGGTATCGGCGTTGGGGCCATGGCGGGCAGCAAGGGATCGGGCGAAAGGCACCGGTAAAAAATCCCGGTGCCGCGGTGAGCGGTTAGATCTGTCATGGAGACTAATCCAGCCCTCTGCCGCAGGCTATCCGTTGGCCCGCGGGATCGTGGCAGACAGTCGTCGCCGGTGCGACCGCTGCAACGCAAAAGGTCGCCCCAGACCATCGGGTCGATGATCGAATGAAGCTTTGTTCCGCGGCCAGTCGATGCTAGCTACACGGACCGGAGCGGTGCTCTGAGTTCGCGCTCTCCCCAACTCGTTCACCGTGTGTTTCTCATAAGCCGCGTGCGCCGCGGTCTCACCGGAGTTGTTGCCGTGGACAAATCGCTCGCCGTTCTGTTGCCGATTTTTAATGCCGAACGGACTCTGCGGGCGGACGTTAATCGCGTGCTCGAAGCTGCCGCCGATCTGACCAACAACGTGCAGTTGGTCGTGATCGACGATGGCTCGCACGACGACACGTTTGAGATTGCCACCGAGCTCTCGGCTGAGTTCCCACAGGTGCGGGTGATTCGCAACAGCCATCGCCGGGGTGTTGCGGACGCGGTCCGAGCCGTGCGGTCATCGATCCTTGCGGATGTGGTGATCGTGCACGATGGCGGGTCGCGCGTGAACGTTGAGCAGATGCGGCTGGTGTGGACGCAGCAGCAATTGCTGCAGGCCTGCCGCGACGGCCAAGACCCGCGACGCGGCGTGTCGTTCGCCGACCTGCGTCGGCCCGGCCGGACACAGCCAGCGCTGGAAGCCGCGCATCGCCGGCTGATGGGCTTTCAGCGTGCCGACGATGCGGCAGTCGAAGCACTGGACGCCGACGAGTTGCGACGGCGCGACGAAGCGGGTCAGCCCAAGCCGCGACGCGGCGTCGGAGGGATCCCTTCCCTCCCCGGCCAGAATGTTTTTGGCGTGCTGAGCAACTTTGCGCTGGGTGAATGAGCCCGACCGATCTCTCCGGGCGGACCTTGTTCGTTTTAAGTCGACGTCGGTTCCGAAGCAACTAACCTGCAAGAAGCAGGGGTTGCGACGCCCCGATGCACGAATCGCCGAATTCAAGCCCGCCACCCGCGTGGGGCCGCGCCGAGCCTCCTGTTCTCGTCCCGACCGGCTTGCTGCGCAGTCAAAAGTGGCTCAGGCAGGCGGCCGGGTACACCACAAGAAAAAAAACTGAAAGTTTTTTGCGCGCCGCTTTCTGCGTCGCTTGCGTGTAGCGATTTGGTACACCCTGGTCCGACCTCCGTAGTGGGGTCATGGCCGCGCGTCGCATTCTAATGCGCATCGCTGCAGGCGGCCTCTAAACCCATTTGTGTAAAGACCTTACGTCGCTTGTAAGGGCCCCGGTCGGCGCCTAGGATCGCAGGTGTGGGACGCAGCGGTGATCCTTCAGCGAGACACCGGCTGACGCCCACTACCAATCCTTCTCTTCTCGCGAACGGTTTGGAGGCAAGTCGCATGAACGCAACCGACAGCTACACGATGGGCGGCAGTTTCGTCCCCGGTCCCCTGGCTGGGGGCACAGCTCCGGAGCGATCCGAGATCGCCCCCTCGACTTCCCCCGCTACTTCCCCTGTGCCGCAGCCCAGCGGCAAGCCGACCAAACGGCGGTTTCACCGCATTGCCAAGATCCGTCAGCAGCAGGGCCTCTCGGTCCGTAGCGCCGCGCGTCGGATGGGCGTGCCAATGGAGCAGGTCCGGCGTGAGGAGAAGCCCGACGCCAATCTCTCGCTCGCGGACCTGATCCGCTGGCAGGAGGCCCTCGAAGTTCCGCTGATTGACCTTCTGGTGGAAGACACGGGGCCCCTGTCGGCCCCGGTAATGGCCCGTGCCCGCTGGCTGCGGCTCATGAAGACCGTCAAGGCGCTGATGGAGTCCAACGCCTCGGAGGGCGTCACCCGCATGGCCGAGATGCTCCAGCAGCAGGTGCTCGAAGTGATGCCTGAGTTGGACGACGTGACGGCCTGGCACTCGGTCGGGCAGCGCCGCACCCAGGATGAGTCGGGTCGCATCGCCGAGCGGCCCGTTTCGCGGACCTTTGCTTCCGACGCTTTGCGCTAGACGGCGAGGTGGCAGGAGCGGCAGAAAAAGAGGCTCCCAATGCCGGGCTTCAAGGCTTATGAAGCCCGGCGAGGAGCTCTTCGTGCAGGGCTTGCGTAGCAGCGACCGCGTAGTTGCCCTGCCAAACCTCGTACGGTCCGCCGTGGCGGGCCGTGACGACCCCGCCCGCCTCTTGCACAAGTAAGACGCCGGCAGCTGAATCCCAGGGGTGGATTAGGTGTGCCCAATGGGCGTCGAGCCGTCCTGCGGCAACATACGCCAGGTTCAGTGCTGCCGAGCCGGTTCGTCGCACCGCGCGGGCCCGGTGAGCGATCCAGACAAAGTCGGCCAGGTCCGGCGATCCCGCCGAGACTTCAGGCGGCAGGCTGACCGCCACCAACGATTCGGCGATCTGGGTGCGCTGGCTGACACGCAGCCGCTCGCGGTTGAGCGTTCCGCCCAGTCCCTCGGCACCGCTAAAGAGCTCGTCGCGTAGCGGATCGTAGATCGCTCCCGCGACGACTCGGCCGCCTATGACCGCGGCAACCGAGGTCGCGAAGCAAGGGAATCCGTGGACGTAGTTGGTCGTGCCATCGAGCGGATCAACCACCCAGCAGACGGTATCGGCGGGCGGAGAAGCACCGCGGGGTGACTCCTCGCCAACGAAGGCGTCCTGGGGACGACGCTCTTCTAGCAGCCGCTGGATAGCGTGCTGAGAGGCGTGGTCGGCGTCGGTTACGAGGTCGGCGGGGCCCTTCTCGGTGATCTCGAATCGCCCGCGCCAGTGGAGGAGCACCGCCCCACCCGTGCGGGCCGCTAGCTGAGCGGTTTCGAGCAATTCTTCCAGGAGTTGATCAGCGAGGGGCGTGCGGGGCATGGTCACCAGTCCTAGCAGCCACAGGTCCTTGAAGCCACGGGGCCTTCAAGGAAGGGGGCCAAAACACGAGGAAAACGCCGATCCTCGGGACCCCGTCCGGCTTGCGAAAAAGGCGAGCAAGGCACGATCAGCGACTCGGGCCGATTGGGCGGATTGCTGTTACGGATCGTCTCGAGAAAAGTTCGCCCCCCACCCTGGAATTCTCTGGACACGACCTCCCCGATTGTTAGGATAGAGTTAAGTGAACAGGACGGCTGTTATTGGGGATTACTCGCCGATGGCGAGAGGCGATTGCCTAATCCTTATTATTCCCGGTCCACCCACCGACGGCCTCTTCTCTGTTCCGGCCCCGTCGTCTCGCCCTCGGGCAGACGGCGGGGTTTTTTTGTACCCTGAGGTTGCGTCACCTCCTGTGCTCGCAGAAGAGCACGCCGTTCCCGCGCTGACCGGCAAAGACCCCGTGCGACGCCCTGTTTGCCCTTACTCGCCCTACCCAAAAAGAGAGCTGGTTCTTGGACGGATTTCGTGGTCCCTGTTGGGATTGGTGCGACGGTGTCGCGCTGCTTGATGCCGGCTTGCTGAGAGCACGCGTTGCCGGCGGAGAGGAGGGCGGAGCGGGCTTCAGCGACATCCGCTGGCCCGGCACCGATCCGAGCCTCGCGAAGCTGCAGCTGCTCAGCGTTATCGGGAGCACCAAGGGTGCGGAGGTCCGCTTGCCGAAGGGCGACGCCTATCTGCGTGGAACCGACCTCGTTCGAACGCATCCCTCGTCGCCGGGTTTCGCCTACCGGTGTCAAACCTATCGCTCGTGCCGAGCGCTGCCCAGACTGGGCGGCGTTGCACTGACGCTGACGTTATCGCTCCAGACAAATCGACTGGACGGCTCCCCCCGCGTGGCCGTGCGTTCGTTACTGGACGACGCTCACCAACTGGGAGACGCTCCGGTTGTGCTTGGGCACAGCGATCGGGTGGCGATCGCGCCGCTGCCCGATGATGCGGCCGAGACCAGCTTCGCAGTCGACCGAAGCGGAGCAACGCTCTGGTTTGCCCCTCCGTTTCTTGAGAAAGGGGTGATCCGCCGGGCGCAGTTCGTGGCGATCCTCGCCCCAGCGCCGCTCGTTGCCGAGACGGTCCAAGCGGCTTTGGTTGAGCTCGCCACGGCTCCGCTTCCGCTAACGACTTAATCCCACTGCCGCGGGGGACATCTTGTTTGGACCCCCCCTTTGTTCGGCCCGAGCGTGTCGCACTCGCGGAAAGAGGCACCTACAACATCGGGCATTCAGGATCGCGGCAGTCGGGATCTTCGGTGCTAATCCGGACGCTAGTTACGTCGATCTGGGCCTCGTAGGGCTTGCCGTTAACGGGGTTCTCTCGGAAGGGTGGCGTCACCAATTCTGCCGCTACGGCCAGGGCGATGCACCAGGCTTCGCAGCGTGCCCGATCGCGTGCGGTCAGCAGCAGCGACTCGGGTAGCCCGGAGAAAAACATCCGCTCAGCGGCGAGGTGGGGATCTGCCGTCACCAAGCTATGGGCTTCGTTGATCGCGTCGCGTCGCGTGTAGTACGGTCCGCTGGTGGTCCCGATCAGGCGATCCATCGCGAGCAAGTAGTTGACCTCGTCTTGATCGAGTTCTTCTGGCACAGGATTCATGAGTCGATCGTAGACCTCGGCGGCGCGAAGCTGCTTGCGTTCTTCGAGGGTGACCATCCGGTCGAGCAAGCCGGTGCGGATGGCTTCGTAAGCATGCAGGACCATCGCGCGATCGCCGGTGAGCATGCGGTGGTCGCTTGGCCAATCGGTCAATTGATCGCGCAGCAGGCCGTAGATCGTCTCGGCTTCGTACCGGCCGTAGAGCCGCGTTTCTAGCTGTACTTGCAGTTCGAGGAGCAGTTCTTGACGAAGCGTCGCGGCGAGCACACGCGCGGAGACGCTCTCGACCTTGCCCAGCCAGCCGCACCAGCGAAGGCCGCGTCGCCAGCATTCGAGCGCTGTCGCGGCGTTGTCGAGTTCCGAAGCATGGCGGCTGCGGAGCAGCTCAAAGCGAGCCGCGAGCGCGACATCGTCCAGGTAGCGTAGCGGCGCAAAGTAGCCGAGGCTTGCGTCGGTCGAGAAGCGACACATTTCGAGAGAACCGGCCTCCTCGATTTTTTTAATCGCGGGGGCATGGTTCTTGAGGAGCTCGGCCGGCGAGGCGTCGCTGTTGACGAGCAGCAGGAGTTTTTCGCCGAGCTGCTTGCGGAACACGTCCGAGAAGACCTCCGCCAGCAGAGCGGCCGCGTTGGTTTCGCGCGGGGGCTGGAAGCCAAGCGGTTCGAGCTGTTCGGGCCCGGCCCGCTGCTGTCGCACCGCACCGATCAGCCCGCGTAGCTGAGGGTTCTCTGAATTAGAGGCCCCGCTGAGCTTCGCGCAGGCACGCACCTGATCATCGAACGTAGGGCCTCTGTTGCATCCGTTCAGGCCGACAGCAGCAATCGCGATAGCCAACGCAATCCGCCGCGGCGGCGCGAGGCGTGCTGGGGGCGAGCCAAGGCGGCGGGCCGCTGGCCGCATGAGAGAGCCTCCTGCTCAGATCGGTTTAAGGAAACGATGGCAACCCGCCGGCTAGGTGCCGAGGTTAGCCTGTTCGAGATCACCGCAGCGGTGGGGGGCTATTCGTTATGGCGAAGGAGTTAGTTGCCGCGGCGGGCTGCCGGGCGGATCGACTTTTGTCTCGCGGCGTGGCTGTCGGCGACGACGGTCGGCGTGGGACAAAGGTCCGCGAGATCGTCGAACTGCACCAGCTCGGCAATCCCCGCCTTGGCGAGTTCGGTTCCCGAGACGTAGCGTCCCGGGTTGATCCATTGATCCATGAGTTGGGGGTCAACGCCGAACATGCGAGCCAGGAGAACGTCCATATCGCGTTCCAGCTCGCCGAAGTGGCGGGCCCATTCGGCGGCCTCGGCCAGGCCCACGTTCTCTTCGCTCTGCCACCGCATGGGGTGGAAGAGCAGCACGCTGTAGGGGGTGACGATGCGTCGTTCACAAGCCGCAAAGGGCCACAACGTGGCGGAGGAACATTCGCCCGTGACGATGCCGGTCGCGCGGATCCGCCGCAACTTGATGAGCGACATCAGCGACATCGCGCAGTAGGGGCTTCCCCCCGGCGAGTCGAAGTAGATGGTGCACTGTTCGCCCGGCGCAACGCCCAGCAGGCGATCCGTGAGTTCGCTCTCGCTGTCCGTTAGATCGCCAACCAGAGCGATCTCCAACGGGCCTTCTTCTTCGGTTGCTTCTTCCGATTGGCGTGGCATCGCGATGAGGGGAAAAGCAGGGGGGTGGGGGTCTTCGCGGGCGAAAAATATGAGGCTTTTTCGCACGCGAAAGAGTTAATGGGTCTCGAATCGATCGGCTTGAGCGTTCCCCGCGGCGGGGAAGCCCAACAGCCTGTCTGAAGATGCAGTTTAGGAAAAACGGGCCATTCGCTCTAGCTTTATCGCCCCAAAAGATGGTCCACGGGCTCCCTTGCCGCCGTTGCTTCGGCATAATCGACGTAACCGACCGTTGCAGGGCCGACTGAAAGGGCTTTCGGGACGCGCTGACGGATTGCCTTCCCCCCCGTTCAACGAGCCAGCTTTGCCCGATCAGCTCCCCCTCGGCGACCAAGGCGACGACTCCGCTCGGCGGGGAACGCCACCGGATCGCCCGCCGATACTGCCGGATCGTCCGGCAGCGATCGAGTGGCGGGCGGCCTCGCCCGCGGGCGAGCAGTTTGGACCGACCGTGCCGGTCTTGTTCGCTCAGTGGATTCGGGAGGGGCGGATCGGGCCCGATTGGCTGGTTTGGCGCTCGGATTGGCCCGATTGGCGGACCGCCGCCGAGGCAGGTCCCGATCTTCCGGCCCCGTTGGTGGGAATTCGGCCCCGAGCAGCAGCTCCCCCCTCGCAAGTGGCTGCCCCCCCCGCGAGAGTGGCTCCCCCGGCCGTTACGGGCCCGCTATCGCCGCAGCGGGAGCGCACTTCAACGACCGAATACAGTCAACGCCGGAAGCAGGTCCGCCGACGCCAGACGTTGATCGCTGCCGTGCTGCTGGCGCTGGTGCTCATCATGGTGACGGTTCTGGTCGTGTTGCTGACGAGCGGCTAGAACCGGAGGGAGGATTGGTTTCGGGGCTTTCGACACCAAGGTCTCCGCACAGCTGTCTCCGCACAGGATCGTCGCTTGCCCTCTTCGCCTAGGACTCCCCGCCGATGAACCGCCGCCCGCATCCGTCCGCAGCCCCGCTGTGCACGCTCCTCCCGTCGTTCGCTTTCGGAGGGGCGCTCTTGATCGGTCTGAGCATGTCGTTCAGTGCCGCGGCCGAACAGACCCTCACGCTCGCGCGGGGGCGACTGATTGCGCAGGCCCCCGCAGGGTGGGAGTCGGTAGAACCGGCGAGCATGATCCTCGAGGGCGAACTCTCCATCGCTCCGCCCGCCGATAGCGACGCCGACCCAGCACGGCTGACCATGATGGCGGCTGGTGGCAGCATCGATCAGAACGTGCAGCGCTGGATCGCTCAATTCGAGGGGAGCGAAGGCGGGTCGGACCTGAGCGCCGCCGACATCAAGACCACCGCTCTGGCCGATACGACGACGGAAGTAACGCTCGTCGATATGAAGGGCATCTATCTTGACGGACCCCCGCGGGGACCCAAGACGCCACGAGCAGACTATCGGCTGCTGGGAGCGATCGTGCCGCTTGCCGAGGGACGCGCGTACTTCTTTAAGCTGGTGGGACCCGCCGCAACGGTCGATCCGGTTGCCGATGACTTTCGGGCGATGATTGCCTCGCTAGAGCTTCGCTGAGGTCGGCAGCGAGTGCCGTGCGGAGACCTATCTGTCCTTTATGTTTTAAACGACGCGACCGTGCTCCCCTGGTTTTGAGATGGACAAGGCATCGCGTTTATGGGCCCCCTGGCGCCTGGGATACATCAAAGGGACCGACGCCCCGGCGGCACCCCCCGAACCCGCCGCCTGGTTGTCCGATGCTCAGACCACCTGCTTCTTGTGTCGCGCCGCGGGTGAACCGTTCGACCAAGAGGCCGACCGGCAGCTGATGGTTGCCCACCGGAGCGAACACGGCGTGGTGGTGCTCAACCGCTACCCCTACAGCAACTGCCACACGCTCGTCGCGCCGCGGCGGCACGTCGCGACCCTGGCCGATCTGACAGACGCTGAACACCTGGAGGCCATGCGACTCGTGACGCGGCTCACCCAGTTGATGACCGAGCGGGTGGGTGCCCAGGGGTTTAACGTGGGGCTCAATCTGGGCGATGTTGCCGGGGCAGGAGTTCCGGGGCACCTGCACTGGCATGTCGTTCCGCGCTGGGCGGGCGATCATAATTTCATGGCAACGGTCGCTGGCGTGCGGGTTCTGCCCCAGTCGCTCGATGCGGCGTGGGAGCTGCTCCATGCGGGGCTCGCCCCCCCAACCGAAAGCTGAGCGGTCCGTTCCCCCCTCTCCCCGCTGCGTGCGACAAGAAAGTGATGGCAAGCCGTGCATTACGCCGAACGCGAAGCGTTGCTGCTGGCTCCGTATGCGATGCACGCGAAGGATTCGGACGGTCGCTGCACGGCTGAACCGGACCATCCTTATCGGTCGCCCTATCAGCGCGATCGCGATCGGATCACGCACAGCGCGGCGTATCGCAGGCTCAGCCATAAGACCCAAGTGTTTACGGGCGACCTCGCGATGTGGGGCACCGGGGGCGATTACCATCGCACACGCCTGACCCACACGCTGGAAGTTGCATCGGTTGCCCGCACGGTTGCGCGCACGCTGCGGCTCAACGAAGATCTGGTCGAAGCGCTCGCGCTTGCGCACGACGTGGGGCATCCGCCGTTTGGACATGCCGGCGAGGAGCTGCTCAACGAGCGGCTTGCCACTTGCGGCGGGTTCAACCACAACCGCCAAGCGTTGCGGATCTTTGAGCGGCTCGAACGCCGCTACGCCGACCGCGAAGGGCTCAACCTGACAGCCGAGGTGCTGCAGGGTCAGCGGGAGCGTGGCACCAAGCCCGCTCGCACCGCCGAGCAACTTGCCCCGCAACGCGATCAACAGGGCGACACCCCCCTGCTCGAAGCGCAGGTGGTCGATGCGGCCGACAGCATTGCCTACGACGCACACGATGCCGACGACGCGCTCGAGATCGGTCTGCTCACGCTCGACGATCTTGAGCAATCCTGGTTGTGGCGTGAGGCCGTCGCCCGCGTGCGGGTCGAGTTTGCCGCGCTGCCAGAGCAGGATTTGCGTCGGGCCGCGATCCGTGAGCTGATCGACCGTCAGGTGGGCGATCTGGTCACACAGTCGCAGAAACGGATCGAGGGTTCGGGGATCGATTCAGTCCGGGCGGTTCGTGCGACGCCGACCCTGATCCAGCACACCGAGGAACTGGCCGAGGGGAAGCTGGAGCTGGAGTCGCTGCTGTTTCGCCGCGTGTATCGCCACCCGGAAGTGTTGGCTCATCGCGTGGAAGCGCGGGCGGCGCTGACCGCGGCTTTCGATCGCTGTGCCGAAGAAGTCGAGCGGCTCCCCCCGCCACTGCCGCAGATTGCCCGCGAGGAGTCGCCCGAGCGGGCTGTTGCCGACCACATTTCGAGCCTCACCGACCGAGCCGTGCTGGAAAGCTGGCGTCGCGCGACCGCCGGCTGAGCGGGCTGTGCGGGTTGTGCGGGTTGTCGGCATGCGGCGCCGTGTGGGCAGCGGTCTCCTGCTCGCCCAGGGGCGATGCGCGTTGGGGGAGTTCCCTCCTAACGATTAGACTACAGAGCGTTGGTTTCCCGTTTCTCCTTCCTTGTTTTTCGTCGCCGGTTCGCATGGCACTGCTGATCCTACGCCTCGTCTTCCTCATGGTGGCGGCGGGGCTCGGTGCGCAGGTTGCGAACTCCGACCTGCTGCCTAAGTACCCCACCTATCTGCCAACCCTCGTTTTTGGGGTGGTGTTCATGACGGGGATCGCGGTCATCGCGATCGATGTCGTGACCCGCCGCAAACGGCTAGATGTGATCACGGCCGTTTATTTCGGCATCACGATCGGGTTGTTCCTCACGTATGTCGTGAAGCTGGCGCTGACGCCCGTTCTGCCGCGCGAGGAAGGGGTTTGGACCACCTACTTGCCGATGGTGCTCGGGATGTCTTTGTGCTACGCCTGCATCAGCGTGCTGATGCAGACCAAGGACGATTTTCGATTCATCATCCCCTACGTCGAATTCCAGAAAAAAACGAAGGGGCTTAAACCGCTGGTGCTGGACACGAGCGTGGTGATCGACGGCCGCATTGCGGACGTGGTCGAGACCCGCATCGTGGAGAATCAACTCGTGATGCCGCAATTCGTGATCGCCGAGCTGCAGCACATTGCCGATTCGTCGGACAAGCTGCGCCGCACCAGGGGTCGTCGCGGGCTGGATGTGCTCCAGCGGCTGAAGAGCGACAAGCAGGTTGAGCTCATCATCTTCGACCGCGAGTTGCCCGAGTTCGGCGATCAGCCCGTGGACCAGAAGTTGGTGCTTTTGGCCAAGCACCTTGAAGGCAAGGTCGTCACGAACGACTACAACCTCAACAAGGTGGCGAAGCTGCAGAACGTTGGCGTGGTGAACCTCAACGATCTGGCGAACGCACTGAAGCCCATCTTCTTGCCCGGCGAATCGATCACGGTGCGGGTGATGAAGCCCGGCGAGGAATCGCACCAGGGGATCGGCTATCTGGATGATGGCACGATGGTGGTGGTCGAAAACGGCCGCGAGCACATGGGCGAAGAAATGCTCGGCTTGGTGACCAGCGTGCTGCAGACCTCAGCCGGGCGGATGGTTTTTGCGCGGTTTGAGCAGCTAGCTCCACCGCGGCAAGCCTCTTGAACCCGACATTCGAGCCGTAGGCGTAGTCCGCCTCAGCTCGGCCAGCGCGCGAACACGCCGCTTTCCAAGCGCCGGCCCTCCGGCGTGCTGAGCCACAGCCGGCCGCTGGCCGGCGGGGCGCTACAATCGCCCACGATGGCGTCAGACAGGTAAGCCGACAGCTCGGCGGGTCCGATTCCCGGCGTGTGGCAAGTGGCGAGAAACAAGCACCGCGACGCCGCGGTCAAGTCACGGCACAGTTCAAGCAGCCGCGGTAGGTCGCGCTCCAGCCGCCACGCCTCTCCCTTGGGCCCGTGGCCGTAGCTTGGTGGATCAAGGATCACCGCATCGTAAAACGAGGCGCGCTTGAGTTCTCGTTGGCAGTAGGCCGCAGCGTCTTCAACGATCCAGCGAATCGGGGCCGCTGCCATTCCCGATCGCTCGGCGTTGTCGCGCGCCAACTGAACCGAGGGTTTCGAGGCGTCGACATGGGTGACCTGAGCGCCCGCGGCGGCAGCCGCCAGAGTGCTGCCCCCCGTATAGCCGAACAGGTTGAGCACGCGCAGCGGGCGCTCGTAGCGATTGAGTCGATCGTACATCCACCGCCAGTTGATGAACTGTTCGGGGAAAATCCCGATCTGTCCGGCTGGCGTTGGCGTCAGGCCGAGCGTGAGCCCCTGCCCAATCGGCACGCGACACGCCGCAGCGGGGGCCCACTTCTTGGGCGCGGGTTTCCAGACGCCATCCGTCGCGCGGGCACCGTCGTAGCGGGCGACCGCGGCGGCCCAGGCGTCGGGACGCTGCTTGGTAACCCCATCGGCAGCAGGACACGGGCGATCGAGCACCAGCGTGCCGAACCGCTCCAGTCGCCGTCCGCGTCCCAGCCCGTCGGTACCGAAGTCGATCAACTCGTAATCGGGCCAATCCGCCATGAGGACAAACGCGAGAGTGAGGTGCCAGGAAGCGTTGTGGCCGGGGAGTCGTGGGGAAGCGTTCGGTGGCACTCGGCCGGAGAGGCCTCGGGGCACCACCGGGTTCTCAGAGCGAATCGCCGCTGGCGATCGTCGCTAAGGCGTTCCAGGCCGCCGGGTCGATTTGCTCGTCGATGGTTTTGACAGCACCGTCGGCTGAGACCAGGTTCGCGCCGCCCGGGTGACGGCTTCGTGCGGCACGCCAGCCGAACGGCGTGAATAAGACTTCAACGCTCCCGCCGATTCTCACCCCTAAGCAGTCGGGCTCGCTCGCGTTGGGCGTCGCGTGGTGGTTGTACAGCGCGCAGCGGTATTCGCCATTGGCCCAAGAGAAGCCGCGCGGGTCGGTGAAGTTCCAGCTCTGCGAGGCTTGGCAGGTCGCTTGTCGAAGCGGCGCGGCCGTGACGAATTGATACTCGGTTTGGGGGTCGTGTGGCGCAGTGTTGCGTGCTTCTCCTAAGATGCTTTCGCTGGCCAACGCGGTTTTGCTGAGCCCGTCGGTCACTTCTCCCGGACGCGTGCGTGAATTCACCGCAAAGAGTCCGTCGGTCGCCAGCGGCGACCCGTCGTCGTTCGCGATCTGGGGATCCCCCTCTCCCGATCCGCTGCAGACGGCGTAGTTCGTCGGGCCGAACGACTCGACGACACGCTGCTCCGCGTCGCTCGGGCAGAGGAAGTCGGGCACCACAAGGCGTACGCCCTCGCGATTCTCCGGCGACACGCCGAACGACGAATCATAGAGCGGCAGCTCGAGATTCAGCGCGTCGCGGACCGTGTTGTTTTCAAGGTAGGGAGTCAGGCTTGCCAGCGCACTCCAGCGGTAGAAGGTCCACGGTGTGCTGGGGTTGTCGGGGCGCGGACGGGCAACGGCACCGGGCGGGAACACGCGTTGCGCCGCCAGATAGTTTTGCGTTGCGAGCGCAATCTGGCGCAGCCGATTGACGCACTGCGTGCGTCGCGCTGACTCGCGAGCCGCCTGCACCGCGGGCAGCAGCAGCGCCACCAGCACGCCGATAATGGCGACCACCACCAGCAACTCGACAAGCGTAAAGCCGCGCGGCCTCAACGCGTTCTTCCTTTCACGCAACCGCTGAGCAACAGCAGAGCGATCACGGCGGTGGTGGGCTCAGGAATCGCGGAGACCAAGATCGGCTCCGGCACCAGCGCGATACCGGTCAGCGGCGGCAGATTCGTGCGGATGATTCCCAGCAGATTGCCTTCCAGGTCGTATTCGAGCACGGCTCCGTTATTCAGCGGACGCTGAGTGGGGCCCGATGTGCTTACCAGCAGCGTCCGCTCGGGGGTGAGCAGCGCCTCGGAAGGGAAATTGGTGGGCCAGCCATTCGGTGGCGGCGGGAGCACCGTCGGCAGCGCGATGGGGATCGTCGCGAAGGTGCCGCCGCTCTGGCTGGCGAGGCCCCATTCGACCAGTTCGTTGCCTGTGCCCGTCACCCCGCCCATGAAATCGGAGTTGAAATCGAAATCGGTGATGATCAGACGCCCCTCTTGCCCCACGTTGTCACGCCACACGGTGTAGTCGGCCACATCGACCAGTCCGTCGGCGTTGCCGTCAGCCCCCAGGGCACCATAAGCGGCTTGCCATGCCGCATAGTCATCCGTATCGACATCGTTGTCGGCGTCGTAATCGCCTTGAGCGGGCACATAGGTCAACCCCGAGGCACCGCCGATCAAGCTGCCGGGCAGCTCCGAGCCCAACACGAGCGGGTTGCCGGCACCGGCGTCGATCCGGCGCACTTGACCCGGCCCGCCGACGTCGCCCGTGGCCACGTAGACCTCTCCCGCGGCGTCAAGGGCGATGCCCGAGGGAAAGGTCAAACCCGTTGCGATATCGGGTTGGCGTACTCCGCTGGGGTCGTAACGCACAATGTCGCCGACGCCCGTTTGGTTGTTGTTGACCGCGGCGTAGAGCGTGCCATCGTCAGCAAACCGTAGCGTGTTCACGCCTCCGTCGAAGAAAGCAAAGGTGTCCACCGCCGCGCCCGTCGTGGCATTGAATCGGCTGATCGTTCCGAACAGCGACGACACGTAGACCAGTCCGTCGTGAGGCCCGACGGCCACATCGGTAAGCAGCTGGAATTGATTAGGCACTTCGGCGATGAAGGGCGTGGCAACCCCGGTGTCCAGGTCGATCTTGATGACGCCGTTGAGCGTTGGATCGGGATCCCCGGCCGGGACATTCCCAAACTGGTAGAAGGTGGTCGCGAAGACGTGTCGGGCGTCCGCGTTGGGGGCGTTGGGGGCGGTGGTGAGCGTGGCGCTCAGGAGGAGTGCCCTCAGTGCGTAGCGGTAGCTGTGTGTTGCCTGCATGCCTGCTTCCCTGAGTTGTCGTGCTTCGAGGTGCTGTTCGGGCGGATGTTCCGCCCGCCCAGCATAACTGATCGCCAGGAGCCACGGGCAATCGGCTGGCGATTTCGGGCGGCCCAGCCGCCCCGCCGGTGCGGTGAATCTTGCCGCGAGCCACGCTCGGGAGGCCGGAGAAACAAGGCCCTCAGTTTTTCTGCCCAACCCCACGCCGACCCGATCGGCTCTGACGCCAGTACTTTAGGCCCGGCAGGAAGAACGTCGCTGCCGAGGTCAGGCCGAACAGTGTCAGCCCGTATTCGCAGCCGTGGCGCTGCATGTAGGCCATGACGATCGCGGTGGCGAACATCGCGGCGGCATGCACATAAAAGGCACCCGAGAGGATGCCTGCCTTGACGACGAAGACCATCCCACAGATCAGGCCCAGCGCAGGTGAGAGGGTCAGCACGGGCAGACCGAGTTCGCTCTCGACCCAAAACAGCATCATCACCGCGACAACGCTGCCTCCCCACACGTGAGCAATCTGCCGTTCGACCGCGGTGACAGGCCCGGCCCGGTGACGGAGTTTCCAGAAGATTGGTGCCCAAACGCCTAACGCCCCGCCCCACAGCAGCACATACGGTGTGGTTGTCTGCATCGCGCTCCACTCGGGCTGACGCACCAGGAACCAATTCGTGACGCCGCAGATAAAGAGCAGCACGGCGGCGTGCCACATCCACAACAGGCCCCAATTTTCTAACAGCGTCGCATGGTGGGTCTCGCGAAAAACGCGCGCCAGCACCTGGGTAAACTGTCCGCTACGGGCGCTGATCGGGTCTCCGCGCAGGAAGGCATCCAGATCGGCCGCGAGTTCGCCCGCCGACGCGTACCGCAATTCGGACGGTTTTTGTAAGCAGCGCAAAATCATCATCTCGACATCGCGGTCGATGCGGCCGTTGAGCATCCGCGGTGCCACGGGGTCGTTCTCGAGCAGCATCAGCACGGTGTCGACCGGCGAGGCTCCCTGAAACGGGGGCCGACCGGTCACGAGCGCATACAGCAGGGCCCCTAGGCTGTAGACGTCGCTCAGCGGCCCCACTTCGCCCCGCCCGCCCGTAGCCTGCTCGGGAGCCATGTACGACGGAGTGCCAAGGATCGCGCCGGTGTTGGTGAGCTGCGCCGTCGAGGCGTTGTCGGTCGTGAGGCGTTTGGCTAGGCCGAAGTCGGTGACGTGAACGCGCCCCTCGCGATCAACCAGGATGTTCGCCGGCTTCAGGTCGCGGTGGATGATGCCGCGCTCGTGGGCGTATTGAATCGCTCGGGCGACATCGCGTACTAGTCGGACGGCTTCGCGATCGTTCACCGGACCTTTGGCGAGCCGCTGCGCGAGAGTTTCCCCTTCCACAAACGGCATGCTGAAGAAGAGCTGCCCGTTGTGCTCACCGACCTCATAGATCGGAACGATGCCGGGGTGCTCCAGCCGCGCGACCGATTCCGCTTCGCTGCGGAAGCGTTTCTGATCTTCTGCCGAGGCCAGGGCCCCACGCAGGATGAGCTTGACGGCGGTCGATCGCCCCAGGCTTTGTTGGCTCGCGCGGTACACGATCCCCATGCCACCGCGGCCCACCTCGTCGCGCAGCTCGTAGTCGCCCAGCCGATAGGGGAGCGTGAGCTCTTGCGCGGGGCCCGGAGCAATGCCCGCCTCGTTGTCCAGCTCAAGGGTCGCCGAGAGGGTTGCTACGGCGCTGGTGACCATCAACGCGCCCCACAGGTCGCGGATGTCATCCGCGAGCTCGGGGTGGGTGGCGCACAAGCTCTCGGGTTTCGAGAGATCGCCCGACTCCGCGGCTTCGGTCAGCTCGTCGAGCAGTGTCGCGAGCTGGGCTTCGGCGGCTTCGGCCATGACGACAAAGAATTAGAGGACCAAAAGGGAGCATAGAGCGGGGAGGGCTAGAGCGGGGAGGGGAGCAGGCAGCCCCCCCGGATTGCCCCTCAAGTTGGACCGCAAATCGGTGGCGCTATTTCACCACAGGTGCCGATTCATTTGTTGCCTTCGTTGGTCGGCTGCTCGTCCTCAAGAAACGTTCGGAGCCGACGCATCGCCCGTAGGTGTCGCATGCTGGCCGCCTGGGCCGACAGGTTCAGGGCGACCGCCACTTCGGTGTTGCTCAGCCGCTCGAAGTGCCGCATGACGATGATTTCTTGGTCTTGGGGATCGAGTTGGTCGCACGCCTCTTGGAAGCGCCGCTGGAGCTCGCGCCATGTGGCCGCCGCGGCGGGGGTCAGCTCGCGATCGCTGAGCTGCACCGCCAGATCGATCGCCGACTGCTCGTCTTTGCTGGCAGCGTTGAGCGGTTGCTCGCGGTCCATGCTCCGCCGAGCCGCCACGCGGTGCCGGCGATGAGCGTCGATCAGCCGATCCTTGGCCATCTGCCTGAGCCACAAGTGAAACGGCATGACCGGATTCTTCAGGTAATCGGTCAGGCGGCGGTTGGCCTCGATCAGCACGTCTTGGACGATATCGCTAGCATCCACGCGCCGCTCCAGCACCCGATCCATCCGCAGGTCGATCATCCGGCGGATCGCTTCGCGATGGCGATCAAACAGACGATTGCGGGCGTCGGGATCGCCGCCGCGGACGTTATTGAGGAGCTTCTCGGTGTCGTCAGAACGTGGCCACATAGGGGCGACACCGGGGCGGAAAGTGAAACTTCGGGCAGGCAGTAGCTAACGAAGCGGCGCAAAGGCTATCGGAGGTAGGCGCTGCACGAGCTGTATGAAGTCAGTATCGACCGCTGGCACTCGAGTGACAACGCCTGCGGGACCCCGAATTTTAGGCAAGTTGCCTCAAGTGCGAGGAATCTGGGGTTGTTGGCGATTGCGCGCCGCTGATAAAAGCCGCCGCAATCACGTGCCGGGGTGGCGTTTCGCCCGCGGCCCGATCCTTCAGCCAGCTAGGCAGCCAACGCCAATGCGTCATGCCCCGCCTAACGCCGCAACAGCGGCTTGTCGGTACCTCACTCTGTCGATCCTGCTCGGTGTTGCCGGCGCTGCCGGCGCTGCGGACCAACGCCTGACCGATGGTTGGACCCCTTCGGGTCGCACAGCCGGCGAGCGCACCCGATCGGTGCAAGACGCCGACCAGCGCGCTGAGGTGGAGGGCCCACGGGCGCTGCTCATCCGCAACGCGGATAGCGATCCGGGGGCTCCCCCCTACGCCTTGGCCGACGAGTTCGGCCGCGTGCGGCGCTACGTCGAGCCAACGCCGGGGGTCGATCTGGAACGCTTTGTCGGCACACAGGTGCGGGTCCGTCACGATACCGGCAAGACCTTGCTCGCGACGCAGCTCGATTTGCCCGATCGGTTGGAGCCGCTCGCCAGCACAACGCGTGAAGAGCGTCCCGCTCGTTTCACGCCAGCGCGCGACGCCGAACGGCTTCAGCCGCTACGCCGCGACCGCGTGCGACGCGTGCAGTTTGCCGAAGAGACTCCAACCGAGGCCGACGATCCGATTGTGCTGGAAGAACTCATCGGCGATGCGGCCAAGCCGGCTGATGACCTACCGGCGCCTGCCCGTGCTAAATCAAAGCGTCAGCTGGAACCGATCCCGACCGACTCCTACGATGGTCCCTTCGATCATTACGAGGGTGAAGTGATCATCGACGGCGAGGACTACGCGCACAGCGACTATCAACACGGGCGAGGTCGCTACACGGCCCCGATCGTCGATTACGACAGCCCCTCCTGCGATTGCGACAAGTGCCGCGGCTCTCGGCAGGTGCTGGCACCGGCAACGTGTCGCACTTGTGGCGGGGGAGGGTGGTGCGGCCCGTCATGCAACCCCGCATCGCGGCGAGGCCTGTACGGCCGAGCCGAGTACCTGCTGTGGTGGTTCGACGGCATGGATACCCCCCCGCTTGTGACGCGCAACACGGAACCGAATCGCCCCGATCTCGCTTCTCCCGGTACGCAGGTGCTTTACGGTGGAGAATTGCTCGATGATGCGCGTAGCGGGCTCCGATTTACGCTCGGTGCGTGGCTCGATGATCAGCGTGACTTCGGCATCGAGGGGGACTACCTCTTTATGGAAACCGAGTCCGAGTTCTACTCCGCCGGCGATCCGGACGGCGACGGCATCGTTTCGATCGGTCGGCCGTTCTACGATATCGCGCCGATTATTGGTGGTATTCCCTCAACGCCGCGTCAGAACGTGCAGTTGGTCACCCTGCCAGAGGTGGTCGGTGGCACCGTGGGTGTGGCGGCGCGCAGCGAGTTCGAGTCTGTCGGCATCCGCCTGCGAACCGGCATCTGCTGCCGCGAGGTCGGCTGTGGCGGCTGCAATAGCTGCAGCAGCTGTGGCCCGATTAACAGCGGCGGGGGCAGGCCGACGGCGATCAGCCGGATCGATTTCATCGGCGGCTATCGCTACACGAGCCTCGACGAGTTTCTGAGCTTCAGCGAGAACGCAACGCTGCTCGACAGTGAGCAATCCCTCACGCTCAACGAATCGTTTGCGGTGGATAACGACTTCCACGGCGTCGATCTGGGGTTTGTCTACGAGTGGGAGTCCCGGCGCTGGGCGTTGGAACTGTTGAGCAAGATCGCGCTGGGCGTAACCGACCAAGAGGTGCGCATCAACGGCACGACCACTTCCAACGGCGTGACAAGCAACGGCGGTTTGCTCGCACAATCGACCAACATCGGCGTCTACAGCCGTGACCAGTTCAGCGTCCTCCCGGAGCTCTCTGCGCGGTTGGCCTATCGGATCACGCCCCGGTTACGCGCCTCGGTGGCCTATTCGCTGTTGTTCTGGTCGAACGTTGTCCGGCCGGGTGACCAGATTGACTTCTCGGTCGATTCGCGCGTGATCGAGCCGGCGATCGGGTCGCCCGACACGTATCGGCATCCGAACTTCGCGTTCAATGACACGTCGATCTGGGCGCACGGGTTCAATTTCGGGCTGGATTACCAGTACTGACTCACCGGCGTCTGCGGACGCGAGCGGTCTTTAGGCGGTTCCCCGCCAAAGCTTCGCGCCCCGCACAATCGGCACAAGTTGCCCCGACGGCGCAGCCGATACGGTCGATACAGCCCCCACTCTCTGCGTGCACGCGCCCTCATCGGCGCCAGCGCTGCTAGCAACGAGGTCTACGGATCATGCGTCGTCCCCACCAACGTCGTCTGCGTCTCGAGTCGCTTGAGGGACGCCAGATGCTGGCTTCCGATCTCGGACAGATTGTTGGAACCGTGGCGCTCGACCTGTCGGGCGACATGGTAACCGTGGGCTCAGCACCGGTCGGTTTGACCGTTGAGCTGTGGCGTGACAACGGCGATAGCGTCTTCAACGCCGCCAGCGATACGTTCGTTGATGATGTGAACACCGGGGCCGGCGGGGCCTACAACTTCGATAACCTGATCGAAGGCAACTACTTCACCCGGGTCAACCTGACCGGCAACAACCCCGATGGCCGGCTGACACGCGCCTCAGGCGGGGCGGTGAACAGCGTCTCGTCGCTGATCGCGCTCGACGCCACGGAGGTGATGGGAAGTCTGAATCTTACCGTCGATTCCTTCGCCACGGCTGCGACCGCGGCGGCGTCTTCGGCAGGCCCCACCACAGGAACCAGCGTTGATACGGCAAACGCCGGCGACGCGGGGGTCCGCGACATGTTCGTGCAGATCACCGGCGGGACAGGCACGGTTGACTTAGTGTCGAACTTCCTTACGGACAACGTACTCAATCTGAGTAACACTGGGAGCGCAACAGGATCGGCCAGCGTTGTTTGGGATGGCACTGACGGATCCGCAACCACGATCAATCCAAGCGGGCTATCTCTCGACTTGCTGAACGGCGGAGCAAACGACGCGCTGAGCATTGTCGCCTCTTCCGACAAAGCGGTTGATCTTGTTGTCCGGCTCTATAGCGGGGCTGGAAATATTTCTACGGCGACGGTTCCAGTCGTAGATATTGGCGACGCCGCCATCGACGGCGATCCAGGCGAAGAAATATCAATCGCCCTCAACTCGCTCAACTTTGTCACGACGTCGGGCACGGGGGCAGACCTTTCCAACGTGGGGGCGATTGAGCTGTTCATTGACTTCAGCTCGGAAGCCCTCGACGCGCAGTTTGGATTGATTGGCGTTGTTGGCTTCACGACCGAAACCGCAAACCTTGCCGTTTACCCCTCGCTCGCTCTCGGCAACCAGGTATGGGTCGAGGTCGGTACCGAAGACTCGATGTTCATGGCGGGCGACGTGCCGCTCAATGGCGTCGCGCTGACGCTGTACGAGGACACCGATGGCGACAACGACCACACCGACGAAACCCCGCTGGCAACCACCACCACCGCAGGCGGCGGCCTCTATCAGTTCACGGGGCTGCTGCCGAGCGATTACATCGTGCAGGTCGATGCGGCGAACTTCACTAGCGGGCCGCTCTTGGGCCGAATGACGAGCACCTCGAATCAGTCGGGAGGCCTGGCGCCCGACGTCGACAATGCTCCCTTCGATAACAACAAGGATCGCGGCACGGCCGCCGGTGATGGCAGCGTTGTCTCGCGCACCGTGACTTTGGTGGGCGGCGCTGAGCCTGCCGCGGGCGTCGATGGCGATGGAACCGATGGCAATCAGCTGGTTGACTTTGCGTTTCTGGCACCTGACATCACGGTCACCAAGGACGACGGAATCCCGCCCACGGGTTCGGCCAGTGTCGGTCAAAACATCACCTACACGATGGTTGTCACCAACAACGGAAACAAACAAGCGACCGGTGTGACGCTCACGGACACCTTGCCGGCCGGCCTGACCTTCGTCTCGGGTACAACGAGCGTCATCGGCCAGTCGGTCATCGGCAGCTCTGCCAGCCAGACCGTCACCTCCAACCTGGGGACGCTGGCCATTGGTCAATCAGAGACGATCACGATCTTAGCGGCGGTCGGTGCCACAGCGGC
This sequence comes from Botrimarina hoheduenensis, assembly GCF_007859815.1. Lineage (GTDB taxonomy): Bacteria > Planctomycetota > Planctomycetia > Pirellulales > Lacipirellulaceae > Botrimarina > Botrimarina hoheduenensis. Next base: position 140,632 of record NZ_SJPH01000002.1, read on the forward strand.
CAACCCGTTCCGCAACAACGTGTCGGTCTCGACGCCCGGCGATATCAACCTGGCCAACAATGCGGCTCTGGTCGATACCCCCGTGGTGCCGACGGTTGATTTAACGATCACCAAAGAGAACACGACGGGCGGGACGGTTGAACTGAACGAGATCGTCACGTTTGAGCTGGTCGCACGCAACGCGGGTCCCTCCGACGCTTCGTCGGTGCGAGTCGTCGATGATCTGCCAACCGGTCTAACCTATCTCGACACGACCGCCGGGCCGCAGCCTGTGGTGTCGGCAACCGCGACGGGAACCCAGCTGGTCTATAACCTGGGGGCCCTCGCGAACAATGCCACGCAGACGATCCGCTTCCGCGCGCAAGTCGTGGATGACACGCCGGCCCGTTATACCAACGACGCCCGGGTTGAGCTGCTTTCGACCACCGAGGTGGAGAACGACGTGCTGCCCAACCTGGACGACGCCGACGTCGTGATCCAGCGCCAGCCGATTAGCAAGCGCGCGTTCCTCTCGACCAGCATCGCCTGATCGCGGACGCATTCGGTAGGTCGATTTAACGCACCCGCCGCGCGCGGAAAAACTCACGCAGGATCTCTCCGCACGGCTCGGCCAACACGCCGGCTGTGACGTCAACACGGTGGTTGAGCCGCTCGTCGGTGAGCAGTTGATACAGGCTCTGCGCGGCACCCGCTTTGGGATCGATGGCACCGTACACTACGCGTGGCACGCGTGCTTGGACGATCGCTCCGGCGCACATCGGGCACGGTTCGAGCGTTACATAGAGCGTGCAGCCTTCGAGCCGCCACGCACCGAGCGACTCCGCCGCCTGCGTGATGGCAATCATTTCGGCATGGGCCGTCGGATCGCGGAGCGTTTCGCGCAGGTTGTGCGCCGCGGCGATGATCTCGCCCCGGGAGACAATCACCGCCCCCACGGGGGCCTCCCCCTCCGCCGCCGCAGCGCGCGCCTCGTCGAGCGCGCGCTGCATGTAGAGCTGGTCATCGAGGGGATCGAGGAGCATCTTTGGCCGTTAAAGGTTTGTCGTGGTGCAAGGGGTAGGTGAGAGCGCCGCGGTGTGTGGCGCAGGAGATTCTTTAGTACGCAGAACGCCGGCTTTGAAGCCGTTGTCTATCGACTACGGCTGACCGTTTGCCTCGTGCAAGAAGAACGCATTCGCCATGCGTAGGTACTCCTCGAGCGGCGGGAGGCCGACCTCCGCGCGGAGCGTGTCAACCCGCTGCGGATCGGCGAGTGGTTGCGGGGCTAAGCGGCCCTCTTGCATATGCAGTTGTGTGCCGTAGCGCTGTGGCTTGCCTTGGCCGACGGCGATGCGGTCTTCCAAATAGGCCAGCTCTTGCGGGGCGACGCTCTCGTCGCTGGCGGCGCGCATGAGTTCGAGGCAACGTTCCTGAAAATCGGGGCGAAGGTCCGCGTGCTGCACCAGCAGCCACGCACAATGAGCGCCACGCTGGCCAACGAGTTGCGTCGAGGGCCAACCGCGCTCTGCGACAATCCCTTCCAGCCAAGCGGTGTTCTCTCTGTCGATCGCGGTGCCGACCAGCTGAATTGTGAGCGCAGCGGCTATCGCGTGGTGCTCGATCGGCAGCACACCACCCGAGAACTGACTGCGGATGAACTGATCGCGTTCGTAGCGGGCGACAAGTTCCGCTAACAGCTCGGTATCGACCGGGTTGGCCGATGGTGGTGCCGCGACGCCAAGCGTGGTGGCTAACAAGAGACTCCCCAGCGGCAGCAGGCGCAGGTGGCGAGGCATAAAGCGCGTCCTGATTGGTGAGTAAACGCGAGGAGCTTCAGCTCGCGGCGATCACGGCGCTGGCCGCTTCGCACACGGCAACGGCGGCGTCGCGCTCGGGGGCCTCAGCGATCAGCCGCACGATCGGCTCGGTGTTGCTGGCCCGTACCAGCAGCCATTTCTTTTCGTGCGGCCAGTCGAGCCGCAAGCCGTCAAGCCGATCAACCTCGGCACCGGCGAACTGCTTCTGCAGCTTGCTCAGTGTCGCTTCGAGTCGCTCCGGGGCCAAGGTCGCCTTGGTCTTGTGGATCGCGTACTGGGGGAGCTCGTCGGCGAGTTCGGCCAGCGGCAGGCTGCGCGCGGCCATCGCGTCGAGCACCATGGCCATGCCGACAAAGCTGTCGCGTACCAGCACCACCTCGGGATGAATCACCCCGCCGGCACCCTCGCCGCCGAGCACGGCCCCGCTGCGGAGCATCGCATCGACCACGTTCGCTTCACCGACCGCTGACTGGGTGAACGGCACGTTGTAGCGCTCGGCCAAGTCACGCGTCACGCGGCTGCTTGAGCAGTTCGAGACGATCGGCCCCGGACGCTTGCGCAGTTGGTGATCGACACACAGCGCGAGCGTCAGTTCTTCGCCCAGGTAGCGGCCTTCGCCATCGATGATTGCCAGCCGATCGGCGTCGGGGTCTTGGCAGAAGATGGCGTCGTAGCCCCCTTCGATCGCCTGATGCGCGACATCGGCCAGATTGCCCTCGGTGGGCTCAGGCGGGTGAGCGAACTGCCCGTCGGCGCTGCACCCCAGCACGCACACATCGCAGCCGAGACGTTCCAGCAACTTGCGGCCCAGCACGCAGCCCGAGCCGTGGTTCGAGTCGAGCAGCACGCGGAACCCGTGCGAGCGGATCCGCTCGGTATCGACAATCGCTTCGACACGCCGGAGGTGCTCGCTGAGCGAGTCCGTCAGCACATGGAACGCGCCCAGGTTCGCGTGGTCGGCGTAGGCGATCTGGCCGGAGAGGTAGCGGTCTTTGACCTCTTGGCCGGCGGGGCCCGGGATGATGCGTCCGTCTTCTCCGAAGAGCTTCAGCCCGTTGTACTCGGCGGGGTTATGGCTGGCGGAGATCTGCACCCCGCCGACGCAGCCCTCGCTCTGCACAAGAACGCCGGCCGTGGGGGTTGCCGCCACGTCGGCGTCCAGCACGTCGCGGCCTGCCGCGGAAATGCCGGCCCGCGCCGCCTGAGCGATCATCGGCCCGGTGCTGCGGCCATCGCGCGTAACGAGCACTTTGCCCCGCGGCAGCATGGCCGCGAAGGCGGCGACATAGCGGGTGGCAATCTCGGGGGTTAGCGTCTGTCCGATTACGCCGCGTAGCCCCGAAACGCTGATGATGGGCTGGTCCATGGTACGGCTCTTCAAGCAAGGGGCACGGGCAAAAGATCGTTCGACACACTTTGTACTTATCTTATACCCCGAGTGCCTTGAGGGGGCGCGGTGGGTAGACTAGCGGGTATGGATCACCGTCGCCAATCACGTCGAGACTTTCTCCGCGGCCGCTCTGCGCTGGGTGCCGCTGCGGATCTGATCGGCTCCGCGATCGACACCGCAGCCGATGCGATCGGCAACGTTTTCCCCGAATCGCCTCCCCCCGCCGCGCTGCCGCGCCACACCGAGCAGCGTATCGTCACGCTCGCGCGCAGGGCGATGGCATGCGAGTGGGAGCTGCGGCTGGTGGTGTCACGCGAACAGAACGAGACCACGGCCGGCATGGCGGCGCTCGACTTGGTCGAGCGACTCGAGGATCAACTCACCGTCTATCGCGACGACAGCGAGCTGATCGATATTAACCGAAACGCCGCAGCGACCCCCTGGCCGGTCGAGGCCCGGCTGTTCGAGCTGTTGCAATTGGCGGGCGAACTCTACGACGAGACAGGCGGAGCGTTCGATCTGACGAGCGGACCGCTCTCGCAGGTGTGGGGCTTCGCGCAACGCGCCGGCGTTCTGCCTCAAGAAGACGCTCGGCTTGCAGCGTTGCAACAGGTGGGATGGTCCGACGTGATGCTGGATCCTGCGGAGCGCACGCTTCAGTACCTGCGGGAAGGGATCGAGATCAACGTCAACAGCATCGGCAAAGGCTACGCCCTGGATCGCGCCGGTGAGCTGCTGAGCGAACGCGGTGTTGAGGCCAGCCTGATGCACGGGGGGACAAGCACGCTGCTGGCGCGGGGGGTGAACCCCCTGGCCGAGGGCGCTGGCTGGGAAGTCGGCCTGGGCGATCCGACCCAGCCGGACCAGCGCTTGGCAAAGTTCGTGCTGCGGGACGAGGCGTTTTCGACCTCGGGTTCGGGCACGCAATTCTTTGAGTATGAGGGGCGACGTTACGGTCACTTGATCGATCCGCGCACCGGTTGGCCGGCGGAGGGGCTACATTCCGCGTCGGTGATCGCACCCACCGCGGCCCAGGCCGACGCACTCTCGACCGCCTGCTATATCTTGGGTGTTGAGGGGACGGCCGAGCTGTGCGAGCGCCGCCCCGACTTGTGCGCGGTGCTGCTGGCACCGGCGACCGACGCCGACGGTGCTCCGTCGGTCAGGATCCACGCCTTCAACTTTCAGCGAGCAAGGCCGAACGAGCCGCATCCGTTTCGGGAGGGCGTCGAGGTGCTCAGCGGCGGATGTCGTTAAGGTCCGAAGGTGGGCATGGCTCGCGGACGGGGGGGGAGCCCTGGTCTGCCAGCGTTTTCTTAGCGGCGAAGAGTGGAAACGATCCCGCCCCAACTTCGGACGCTAGCGGCCCGCTGGGCAAGCTCAGACCTCTCCCGCTGTCCCCCGCGATTTTTTAAGGGGTTTCCCCGTTTTGTCGCCGGTTCGAGCGGTTTAGCCCGAGGCGCTGCACGGCAGAACGCTGGGCCGGCCGGTACTGCCTTGGCGATTGCCTAGCTACAATTCGGTGCTCTCCCCCCCGCTCTTGCCGCAGTGGCTGCCCGGCTCTTGCCGCAACGGGCAGAAGCGGGGCGACCAGCCCCCGAGCGTTGACCCTCCGCAATTACACCCCCCGATATCGTGCTCGACTATCTCGTAAACCATCTTGGGTACTTGGGGATCGTCGCGTTCCTGGCGCTGTGCGGTTGCGGCATTCCGGTACCCGAAGAGGCCCCGCTGGTGCTTGCCGGGGTGCTCAGCTCGCAGGGCACGCTGAAGCCTTGGCTCGCTTTTTCGGCGTGCCTGTCCGGAGCGTTGCTAGGCGACTCGATGATGTACTTTATCGGTCGGCGCTTGGGGCATAGTTGGCTGACGCAGCACAAGTCGGTCGCGCGGTTTATCAACGCCGACAAAGAAGAGATGTTTGAGCACGCCGTCGGCCGACACGGCTTCAAGGTGTTGCTGCTGACGCGCTTCTTGGTGGGGGTGCGCGGGCCGGTGTACTACGCCGCGGGAGCAGCGAAAGTGCCCTACCTGCGATTCTTGCTGTGGGACTTGGTCAGCGCAACGTTGGTTGTTGGGGTGGTCTTCGGGCTGGGCTATCGCTTCGGCGAGCCGATCGCCAAGATCATCCACAATGCGGAAGAGTTGCTCACCATCGGCGTGGTGCTGGTGCTGGCGAGCGTCGGATTGTTCTTCCTGTACAAGAGCCAGACCAAGCGGATGGCGGCGGCGCTGCAAGAGATTGCGCAGCACGACGCCGAAGCCGCAGCACGCGAGAAGGCCGAGTCAGGGGGTGTCGCGCACGCCGACGCCGCGGCCGACTTCGACGATAGCCACGAAGAAGACCAAGACTCCGACGAGCCGAACGCAGCGGGCCGAAGCCGCAGGCAACCGACAAGCGCAACGCCGCCCAAGTCGATTTCTGAGCGCTAGCGTAGCGTTTCGGGCTTGCTATAGCCGCAAAAGCGGTGCAAAAGCGGTAACGAGGATCGCTAAGCCAACCGTTGACGGTTCGGGAATCGTCTGCGTCGCGGGCGTGAGTTGTGCGCCGAGGGCGTCGCGCCAGACGGTGTAGTCGCTCACGTCGACCAGGCCGTCGCCGGTGCCATCGGCGGCGAGTTGTGGGCCGGTGGCACCATACTGCTGCTGCCACAAGTATTTGTCGAGCGGATCGACACTGCCGCTGCCGTCGTAGTCGCCCGGCGGAGCGAACGCGAAAGTCACTTCGGTCGAACCGTAGCCGGCCAGTGGTGTTCCCGAAGAGGAATCCCCCAAGTAAACCCGGTACGTCGCCTCGTGCGACTGCGAAGCGAAGTTTGTTGCCGCATAGTAGTTGTGCGACATGCGTCCGCTCCACTTCCAGCGAAGCGAGGTGCCCTGTGTGCCGAGGATTGGCGCGTAGCCGTTGGCGTCCACCGGTGCCTGATAGACCTCCAGGCCGGGCGTTGATTGAAGCACCTCGATCCAGATACCGGCACCGGGGGGGAGCGAGATGAAGCCTCCCGCGTTCCAGCCGTATTGCGCGTTGTAAGCCTTGCCGCTGAGCAGGGCGTAGGGGGCCGCCGGATCGAAGGCGTCGGCGGGCAAGAGCGGACGCAGGCGCGGGGTCGCCACCGACGTATCGAGATGCACAACGAGCGATCCCGACTCAAAGAAGATGTCGGCGTGCTTCATGGCGGTTGTTGTGCCGGGTGAGCCGCCGCCGAGTTGCGGGGCTACCAAGGCCGCCCCGGCCGAAGCCGGGGCGACCAACAGATAAATCCAGAGTGCGCTACGCATGACGACGCCCTCCTGCACAGAAGCTCATTACAACGGCGCCTGCCAGCAGCAGCGAAGCGGGTTCAGGGATCGGCGTCGCGGCAAAGTAGAATGTCGCAAAGCCCGAGCCGTAGAGAGGCATTCCGGAACCATCTAACGATTCGACGCCCGTAAGTTCGTCGGCCAAGAAAACGCGATAGCTCGCCTCGTACTCGGTTAGCGCTGGGTTGCTGACGGCATAGGCATGGTGTGTCATCCTGCCGTTCCAGCGCCACGCCGCGCCCCCGACAAACAGGGGCTCGTACGACATTTCGTTGAAGCTCATCCCGCTGGTGATCCAGCTGCGGTCGTACACCTCCAGACCCGGAGTCACAAAGTTGGGTTCAATGAAAACGGCCAGTCCCGCCGGCGGCGCCCAGATGGAATCGGCCACCCAGCCGTACTGAAAGTTGTAGGCCATGTCTTCCAGCACAGCCCACGGCTTGGTCGGATCAAAGGAGTCGGCGGGGTCGAGTTCACGCAGGACGGGGGTCGCCACCATTTCATCGATATGAACCGATAGCGATGATCCATCGAAGTCGATGCCAGCGTGCTTCATGCCAGCCTGCATCATGGGGACTTGGGCACCCCCCATTTGCGGCATAACGGTGGTGCCCTGCGCAGCCGAGGCCAGCACGAGAAGGAGTAGTGTTGAGTTACGTTTCATAATTGTCCCTCACGGGAGTTGAAGTTGCTGAGTTAACGCCGCCCCGGAGTCAGCCGAGAACAGGCGAGAAAGCGCGCACCCCGGCTTCGCTAAAGCTCGGCCGCGGTGTCGGGGTTCCAGCGGTCGAGACGCTCGCCGGGGGCGAACGTCGTTTCGAACGCGGCGGTGGTGACGTGACCATCGACCCACAGGTAGTTGCTCACACCAGCGTGCCGATCGGCAGCGACTTCGGGTTCACCCCCGGTGAGCCAGAAGTGGGCCATCAGGTGGTCCTGCGCTCCCCTGACCTCGGCGAATAACACCGTGCGGCCCGTTGCCGGCACCCGATTGAGCCGCTGATAGGTCGGCCCCGCCTCGTTCCACGGCAAGCCCAGTGCGAACTGCGTTTCGTACGAATCGAGTTCGAACCAAACGTTCTTGCCGTAACTCCACGCCGAGTGCCCGCGGCGGTCGTCCTCGGGGCAGCGGTAAGCGCCGTCGAGGAGGCCCGTGGGATACGCGTCGCGTAGGGAGTCGAACGTGGGGTCGAGTGTCGCCGCGAGGGACCAGGCCCACGGCGCTTCGCCCACGGCGTAGGCCGAGTGTGAGCTGCGCGGGAACCGCCCCTCGTGAGCCTCCAAGTGCAGATGCACCGCGACGCCGATCTCACGGAGTTGGTGCAGACACTTAGCGCGGCGAGCGGCACCTCGGGCGGCCTGAACGGCTGGCAAGAGCAGCGCGATCAGGATCCCTATTACCGCTACGACAACAAGCAGCTCAATCAGCGTGTAGCCGACTCTTTCGTAGGGATTGCGGAGCACTGGATGCCCTCCGCCGCAGGTGAAGTAATCTGCCTCAGCGCAGGCGCTACCAAGGACAGATCACAAGCGGTCAAGAAATCGCACCGCCGGTTTGCAGCCGGGGCAAACTGATGCTTTGCGAAACCGATCTTGCCTCACACACGCCCTTCGGGCGGTGGGGTGTCGGGGCTTTCAGCAAGACGAACAACGAAGAGGGCGCTAACCGGTCCGACGTACTCGACGGACACGTCAGGCGTGATCACCTCGGCAGGCGTCGGCGGAATCAACACTCCGAGCGACAGCCACAGCTCGACCAAGCCTTGGCAAGCCAGCGCACGAATCACCGATACTGCCGGCTTGGCACGAGCAGACGCAGCTGGCATGGATTGGGTTTCAGCAGGCAGTTTCGCCGTGCAGCATGAGGGACGGCTGGCCTTCGTAGAGCAGCACGTTCGCACGGGTGCCGCTTCTGCTTCACAGGGCGGGGCAACTATTGCAGAGCAGGCTTTCACGCCGCGTGTGGAGGCTGCACCTGTCCAGAAGCTTGTATCGAGGCCTGCCCGCACCGCGGTGGCAAGGGCAGCGGCGGGGGGAGTGACCCCTTCACGTCGTGCCCAGGCCAAGCGCTGTGGCAACGTGTGACAGCAGCACTGGCTCCAGCAGTGCTCGGCCGTGCCACAGCCACACGGACACTTCTCGCAGGGGAACCGCTCGGTGGAAGGCACCGTTGAGCGAGAAGTTAACGCGGCCAGCGGCAGCGGCGCTCCGCTAACAAGCAGCAGCGTCCAGCCGGCGAGGAGTGTCGCAATGAGCCGCTGAGCCGTCATCCGCAAGCGTGGTGACTGAATCGCGTGGAAAGGTAAGCAGCGAGTTTACCTGACCACCGACGATGGCGGAGCGCGTGCTTCAGGTGACAGAATGTCACGGCAAGGAGGATTGCGGCCGACGCATCTTCGAGCGAAGGCGTTAGAGCAGAAAAAACGGCAGCCGTCGTCGGGCAGAGGAGCCCGACGACGGCTGTTGGTGTCCGCTTATTTTCAGCAGGTTAGCCTATCGGTCCGCTGGGGGCGGGGATGGCTTACTGCTCGTAAAACAATCTCAGCAACCGCAGCCGGGGGCAGCGGCACAGCTCGGCTCGCAGCCGCAGCTGGGCTCTTCGACGCAGCAGCTGGGCTCGCAGCAGCCGCAGCTGTGGCGATGGAACAGGCCCTTGAGCCCATCCAGCAGACGGCAGCGACGCGGGGCGCAGCAGGGGTCGCAGCAAGCGGCCTCTTCGACGCAGCACGAGGGCTCAGCGGCACAGCAGCTGGGCTCGGCAACGCAGCACGAGGGCTCTTCGACGCAGCAGCTGGGCTCGCAGCAACCGCAGTTGTGGCGGTGGAACAGACCCTTCAGGCCCGACAGCAGACCACAACGCGGGGCGCAGCACGGGTCGCAGCAAACCGGCTCAGCGACGCAGCACGAGGGCTCGCAGCCGCACGAGGGCTCAACCGCGCAACCGCAGTCCGACGCGCAGCCACCGCAGCCGCCCAGCAGACCGAAGCCAAAGGCGTCGGCGCTCGAAGCGCTGCCAAGAGCCACAACCAGGCCCAAACACAAAGACGAAAGTGAAGCACGAACGTTCATCAGCAAATTCCTTAACGAAACGGGGAGGGGATTCACACGGGGCTTCGCCTCCCCGCCAAACGCTGGTCATCTTTGTTTTGAGACCCAGCGAAGTGCGGGACGGCTTGGATCGGCCGAGCAAGCGATGCCCAATCGAGTCCGTCGTTGATATCGGCCCGCCCGCTAGCACGCTTTGGCCAGACGGCCAACTTCGCCCCTCTTTCCCAGACTGCCCGGGGGCTCGGAGGGGTTGTGCCGGTTGCGCTGCCTTAGGCGCTTGCGACGGTCTCGGCGGTGCGACGCCGTTGGGTCAAATCACGCAACGAATCCCACCAGCGATTGTTCCGCCGGTAGGCGTCATCAACCGCATCAATCAACACCGACGGGTCACTCAGTGGCTTGAACAGACAGGCCTCGGCCCCCTGACGCATCGCTTCGATGACCGTCGTTTCGTTGACGAGGCCCGTGAGCATGATCACCTGGATACCCGCATCGAGCGTCTTGATCTCGCTGAGCAGCTGCAGCCCCGAGCGCTGCGGCATATGGATGTCCATGAGGACGATCCGATACTGACCCCGCACGAGCGCCGGGAGTGCCAACAACGGGTCGTTAACGGCTTCGGATTCGTATCCTGCGGCGCGCAGTTGCTCCGCCACTAAACGGGTGATTAGTTGGTCGTCGTCAACATGCATAACCGCCTTGCGATTTGCGAACATAGTTACCTCAACGAAGATCGATTGCGGGGGCTACAGCACGCGGCGGAATTGGGGCCCAGGGGCACCGGCACTCAACTCGTGCGACGCCACAAAGTTGGTTTATGGAGTGGCCCTAGGCGTTTGTATTCGCGAACGGGCACGGTTATCCGTCCGACGGTTTCCCGAAGGACCGCCCGAGAACGGGGCCTAATCGCAGACTTTCGCCCGATGAGGGAGCCCCCGAAATGCCAGGGGCCCCTGGGCCGAGCGGGTACCGAAGCGGATCAGAGCGAGCCGCTGTTCAAATTGCGCGCACGGGGTTAGCGTGCCGTGCCGACCGCGGGGCTCTCGATGTCGTCGGTATCAGCGACGGCCCCGATCCGATCCTTACCGACGTAAGGGCGGAGCGCCTCAGGCACGAGGATCGTCCCGTCGGCCTGCTGGCAGTTTTCCAGGATCGCGATGATCGCTCGGCTGCAAGCGATCGCGGTCCCGTTGAGCGTGTGGACGAAGTGGGTCCCCTTCTCGCCCGCCTTTTTGTACCGCACGTTCAGCCGGCGTGACTGGTAGTCGGTGCAGTTGCTCGTGCTGGTGACTTCGCCATACTCGCCGGCGGTGCCGCGACCGGGCATCCAGGCTTCGAGGTCGAACTTGCGATACGCCGGCCCGCCCAGGTCTCCCGAAGCGATATCGAGCACGCGGAACGGCAACCCCAGGCCGTTAAACAGCTCGCACTCCAGATCAAGGAACATGTTGAGCATGTCCTCGCTCTGTTCGGGGGTGGTGAACGCGAACATCTCGATCTTGGTGAACTGATGGACTCGGTACAGTCCCCGGCTGGCCCGGCCCGCCGCGCCGGCCTCGGTGCGGAAGCAGTGGCTGATGCCGCACAGCTTGATTGGCAGCTGCGACTCATCGACGACCTGGCCGGCGTAGAGTCCGCCCAGCGTGATCTCGGCCGTGGCGACCAGATTCAGGTCGTGGTTCTCGACGCTGTAGATCTGGGTCTCAGGGCCGCGGGGGATGAAGCCGACCCCCTGCAGGATCTCGCCGCGGGCGAGGTCCGGTGTTGTTAGCGGGGTAAAGCCTTCGCGCATCAGCAGATCGAGCGCGTAGCGTTGCAGCGCGAGCTCGAGCAGCACCCCCTCGTTCTTCAGGAAGTAGAAGCCGTGCCCCGAAACCCGCGCTCCCCCTTCAAAATCGACCAAGTCGTGTTGCGCTGCCAGATCGACGTGGTCCAGCACGGGGAAGCTGAACCGTGGCGGCTGGAGTTCGCCCCGCCGGATCTCGCGGCTGGCGCTTTCGGCTCCGACCGGCGACTCGGGGTGCGTCATATTGGGCAGGCTGCGGAGGATTGCCTCTGACTCGGCCCCGAACCGCTCAACTTCGGCCTGCTTCCGCTCTTTCTCTTCGCGCAGCCGGCGGCCTTCTTCCTTGCGTGCCTCGCGCTCGCTGTCATCTTTGGCTTGGCCGATGGTCTTGCTGACAGCGTTCGCTTGGCGGTTGAGTTCCTCGGCCTCTTGCTGCAGGGCCCGACGGCGGGTTTCCAGCTCGACAAAGCGGCCCAGGTCGGCTTTCACGCCGCGTGCGACGCAGTTCTTTTGAACGGCTTCCGGGTTCTCAAGAACGAAGCGGGTGTCGAGCATGAGGGGAGCAGTTGGTGCGAGAGAGGGAAGTAGCGACGGCCGAACCTACGCGCGAGCGCTCAAGCCTGGCGGCTGAGCGTGTTCCACAACGCCGCGCTGGCGGTGATGCCCCGATGGAAGTCGTCGAGGTTGAATTTTTCGTTCGGGCTATGGGTGTTGTCGTCATCGCGTCCCCAGCCCAGCAGCAGGACGTCGGCGTTTAGCAGGCGCGCAAACGTGTTGACGATCGGTATGGATCCGCCTTCGCGGATGAACACGGGGGGTGTGCCAAAGCCGTGTTCAATGGCCGCCGCCGCCGCCGCCATGTAGGGGCTCTCCAGCGGGAACACGACACCGGGGGCGCCGTGATGATCGACAATCGTCAACCGGATTCCGGGCGGCACCAGTGGCTCGAGCAGCGTGCGCAGCCCCGCCGAGACTTTCTTCGGATCTTGATTGGGGACCAGACGGAAACTCACTTTGGCTCCCGCGCGGGCGGGCAGCACGGTCTTGGCCCCTTCGCCCTGATAGCCGCTCCACAAGCCGTTGACATCGCACGTCGGCCGCGCCCAGCGACGCTCAAGGGTGCTGTAGCCCGCCTCGCCCCAGACGCCCGCGACCCCCAGCTGCTTCTGGAAACCTTCCTGGCTGAAAGGCAGCCGCGCGAACTCGGCCCGCTCCGCGTCGCTCAGCGGAATGACATCGTCATAAAATCCGTCCACCTGTATCCGACCATCGGCGTCGGTCAGTGCCGCAATGAGTTTGGCGAGCGTGTTGGCCGGGTTCGTTACGCCACCACCGAAGGTGCCCGAGTGCAAGTCCTGCTTCGGCCCCTCGACGAGCAGCTCATAGTACGCGATGCCGCGCAAGCCGTAGGTCACCGCCGGCACGCCGGGGGCAAACTGCGAACTGTCGCTGACCACCACCACGTCGCAGGCCAATCGCTGGCGTTCACGCTCGACAACGGCCTCGAGATGCTCGCTGCCGACTTCCTCTTCGCCCTCGATGACGTACTTCAGTTGGATCGGCAGCTTGCCACGCTCCGCGAGCACGGTGGCTGCGCTGAGCACGTGCGTCAGCATCTGTCCTTTATCATCCGTCGCGCCGCGGGCGTAAACGCTGCCATCGCGGACGGTGGGTTCAAAGGCCGGGGTGATCCACTCTTCTAATGGATCGGGGGGTTGGACGTCGTAATGGCCGTAGACCAGCGCAATCGGGGCACCGGGCACGGGGGGCGACTCGGCGTAGATGATCGGGTTGCCCGGTGTCGAGAGCCGCGAGACGGACAAGCCCATCCCTTTCAGCTGTGCCTCGACCCAATCCGCGGCCCGTGCGATATCTGGCTTATGGCGTGAGTCAGCGCTCACACTGGGGATCCGCAGCAGCTCAAAGAGTTTTGCTTCGTGTTCTCCGCGACGTGACGCGAACACGGAGCTGTCCAGCGGGGCGTTGGGTTCGGGGGGCACGAGGGGGAGCTTGAACAGAAGGTCGAAAGGCGGATGCGGGCGTGGCCGCCAGCGAAACCCGCGAATATACTCACTTGAGAACCGCTTCACCAGCACGCCGCCGCGCAGGGGGGCGGGGCTTCAGCGACGCCCGCGCCCGGCGAAAACAGGTATCCGAGACCGCTTGCTGCTGAGCGTTAACTGCCGATAGCCCCCCCAAAAAACCGCTTCCGGGCCTTCGGCAGCGGTGGAACATTTTTAATATGGACGACCCTTCTGAACCGTCGGACAACGAGCCCGGCATGACCGTGGTGGTGGCCCCCCGTCGCGCACGTGCCGCGAAGTCCACCGAGCGTCGGGTCCCCCGCTACCACGTCATCCTGTGGGACAGTGAGGACCATACCTTTGAGTATGTTCAGCAGATGCTCCGCGAGCTGTTTGGGCATTCTTCCCAGGAATGCGTGAAACTCGCCAAGCAGGTGGACGCTGAGGGCCGGGCGGTGGTGCTCACGACCACGCTTGAGCACGCGGAGCTCAAGCGTGATCAGATCCATGCCTTTGGCAAGGACGAGGAGCGAGGGACCGCCGGTTCGATGTCGGCTTCGATCGAAGCCGAGTGAGTCGTCGCTCGTGCGGGTGACGACCCAGCCCGTCAGCGCCCATGCTCGTCAGCGCTCATGCCCTCAGCTCAGCTCAGCACTGCTAACCGTCGGGCCATTGGCGGCAATACTCGTAGAGCGCCATGCAGGTGGCTGTCGCGGCATTGTAGCTGTAGGGGAGTCCCCAAACGGGGATCTCGATCGTTTCGTCCAGCACCGCGAGCGCCTCATCGGGAATGCCCGAACGCTCGTTCCCGATCACCAGCGCCGTGCGTCGCGGGAAAGCGTAGTGGTGCAGGTCTTGCGAGTCGGTGGTTTGCTCCAGGCCAACCAGCTGATACCCCTGCTGCCGCAGGTCTTTGAGCACCGGCGTAAGCGAACGGCGGCAAACGAGCTCGACCGACGAGGACGCGTCACGCGCAATCTCGGGATCGAGCTTCATGGGTCGCCCTGTCGCGATAATCGGCGAGACCGCACAGCAACCGGCCGCCCGGGCGATCCGCGACAGGTTTACGTTCGAACGCAGCGGCGCGCAGACGATGACCAGCTCGCGCGGCTGGGCGAGCGCGCGCGGCGGGCGATGACGGACTTGCTCTGACGTCAAAGGGGGCGGGGGGGGTTGGGGGACAAACGGAGGTTGTCGCTTCATCGTGGCGATTCGGACGCCGGTGTCCAGCTGTGCGACCGAATCGCCGATGCCCCTGACAGGCCTGTCCTGGCGACCCGGATCGCCTCAGCCTAAGCTGACGCCCATGTCGCCTCGGATCGCCGCTGCGTTGGGACTCGCCCTTGCCTGCTTTGCCGGCATTGTGTGGGTCGTTGCGCGGGGCCAGCTCCCCCCCGCCGAGTTCACCTTCAACAACGACACCGAGATCAAGTCGCTTGATCCGGCCATTGTCACGGGGCAGCCTGAAGGACGGATCATCGAGGCCCTGTTCGAGGGACTCGTCCGCCTGGGGCCCGAGAAACGCGAACCACGCCCCGGCATCGCCGAGAGCTGGACCCTCTCAGACGACGGCCTGACCTATACGTTCAAGCTCCGCAAGAACGCGGTCTGGTCCAATGGCGAACCGATCACTTCGCAAGACTTTGTCTACAGCATGCGGCGGTTTCTCGATCCGCTAACGCTGGCGGAGTACGCCTACCAGGCTTGGTACCTGAAGAACGGCGAGCGATACAGCCGGGCCGCCCGCAGCCTGGCGGTGGGCGATCCGGTAGAAGTCGAGCTGCACGAAAGGACGCCGGGCGCTCGCGAGTACGCCCGCGGGGTGGTGCTGCGTGGCGAGCTGATCGAGATCGAAACCGACGCCG
This sequence comes from Botrimarina hoheduenensis, assembly GCF_007859815.1. Taxonomy (GTDB): domain Bacteria; phylum Planctomycetota; class Planctomycetia; order Pirellulales; family Lacipirellulaceae; genus Botrimarina; species Botrimarina hoheduenensis. Next base: position 155,838 of record NZ_SJPH01000002.1, read on the forward strand.
ACGCGTCGCAGGCCGATCTGGCGGACCCCGCCAAGTACGTCGAGCTGAGGACGTTCGTTGTTGAGAGCGAGGGTCGCTCTCGCCGGTTTCGTGTTGGCGAGCCGGGCGCTGCGCGCGCCGGTGCCGACTCGTGTCGGCAGCTGCTCCTCGACTTTAGCGAAGTTGGTTTCCGAGCAGTCGATCCGTACACCATCGAGATGGTGCTCGAATCTCCGACCCCCTACTGGCTCCAGCTGGTCGGGTTTTATCCGCTCTGGCCGGTCAACCAAGCGTGCGTCGAAACACACGGCCCGCTTGATTGGACCGAGCCCGACAAGATCGTGACGAACGGCCCTTTCACGCTTGAGTTTCGCCGCATTCGCGATCGGATGCGGCTGCGCAAATTCGCTGACTACTGGGACGCCGATGACGTGCGCGTGGAGACCATCGATGCCCTTGCGGTCGAGTCGCTTACCACGCAGTTCAATCTGTACGAGACCGGCAAGTGTGACTACATCACCAAGGTCTCGCCGATCACGGCACGTGAGCTTGTCAAAGCCGATCCGCCGCGGAAAGATTTTTTCCCAGCGCCGCAGTTTGGCACTTATTTCTACTCAATGAACGTCACGCGGCCCCCGCTGAACGACGCGCGTGTCCGGCGGGCGTTGCTGCTGTCGATCGATCGCACAGAGATCATCGCAACCGCCGGCTCGATCGAGACGCCCGCCTTTTCCTTCACGCCCCCCGGCATCCCGGGATACGATCCGCCGCGTTGTGACGACACGAATCTTGCCGAGGCGCGGCGGCTGTTGGCCGAGGCCGGCTACCCGGGGGGCGAAGGCTTTCCCAAGATCGAGATCCTCTACAACTTCGAGGAGCAGCATCAAACGATCGCCGAGTTGGTCCGCAAGCAATGGCGACGGGGGTTGGGCATCGACGTCTCGACTCGGAACGAGGAGTGGCAAACTTTCCTTTCCAGCACGCGTCAGCTCCAGTTCGATCTTTCACGCCGGGCGTGGATCGGCGACTACCTGGACCCCAACACGTTCCTCGACATGTTCGTAACCGGGGGTGAAAATAACCAGACCGGCTGGGGCAACGAAGAGTACGACCGGATCATCGACGCCGCCAAGTACGAGGGCGACCCCGCGCAGCGCTTGGCGATGCTCGCCCGCGCGGAAGAGATCCTGATGACCGAGGGTCCGCTGATCCCGATCTTCTTCTACGCGACCCGCTATCTGGTGAAACCCTACGTGAAGGGATTCTTCTACAACGTACAGGATACCCACCCGCTGCGCTACATCCGGATCGATCGGGGAGGCGTCTCCCGTTGATCGGTTTCATCGCTCGCCGACTTGTCTGGATGCTCATCACCCTGTGGGTGGTGTTCACGCTCTCGTTCTTCTTGATGCGCGCCGTTCCCGGTGGCCCCTACGCCAGCGATCGACAGCTCGAACCCGAGATCGAGGCGAACATTCGCCGTGAGTTCAATCTCGATAAGCCGCTGTACGAGCAGTACTGGCTCAAATTGAAACAGGTGGCGTCGGGCGACCTTGGCTCTTCCACCAAGATCCGCACGCCCGTCAATCGGATCGTGTCCGAGGGGCTGCCGGTCTCGGGTGCGCTGGGCTTGTTGGCGCTGGCGATTGCCTTTGCGATCGGGCTGCCCGCCGGGATTATCTCGGCCGTCGCACGGGGGACCTTCGCCGACGTGGCGTTGATGTCGATCGCCACGATCGGCATCGCTTTGCCGAACTTTGTCGTCGCGGGCTTCGCGATCATCCTGTTTGTTTTTGTGCTGGAATGGCTCCCCGCGGCGGGCTGGGGATCGCTCGAACAGCTCGTGCTGCCCGCCTTCTGCTTGGGAGCCCCCTACGCGGCCTACGTCGCCCGCATCGCCCGGACCGGCATGTTGGACGTGCTCTCGCAAGACCACATCCGCACCGCGCGAGCCAAGGGTTTGGGGCCGTTGTCGGTCGTCCTGCGGCACGCCCTGCCAACGGCGATGCTCCCCGTGGTGTCGTTTCTTGGTCCCGCCGTGGCGGGCATCATGACGGGCTCGCCGGTTGTTGAGCAGATCTTCGCCATTCCGGGACTCGGTTGGCACTTTGTGCAATCGGCCATCAATCGTGACTACCCAATGGCGATGGGCCTCGTGCTGCTCTACACGGGGCTGCTCTACACGATGAACCTCCTGGTTGATCTCAGCTACGGACTGCTCGATCCTCGCGTGGAATGGGACTGAGCGGTATGCGACGGTTTGATCACAAAAAATGGGTTGTCGCTCGCGCGGGAGGGATCGTATGACAACGCCTCCTCTCAACGCCAAACGAGCCGGTGTGTCGCTCACGCAGGATGCGATCCGTCGGCTGTCGAAGAATCTGACGGCGATGATCTCGTTCGCCGTGCTGGTTGTGGTGGTCGGTCTGGCGGTGCTCACGCCGCTCTTGCCACTGCAGCCTCCTGATCGCGACCTAACGGCCCAGATGTTCGCCGAGCCGACGGCGGAGCGCCTCTTTGAGAAGACGTTTAATTTCGATCCGCAGGTGAACGCCGTCGCCCGCGAGCGGTTGCCGGCGGCCTTGGAGAAGCGCGGCGTTCGGCAGGCTGAGCTCAAGTCGCTGCTGGCCGACGCCAAGCGCACGCCCGAGGCGGAGAGCCAGTCGCGGCGCAACCTGCGTCAGGCCGAGGCCGCGATTGTTGCGCTCGAGCAGCGCGCCTACGCCTCGGTGGGCTACCCACACCTCGGTCCCCTCTCGCGTTGGATGGTGCGTACGCGTCACGCGCTGTTTGGCGAATGGCAACTGGCAAGCGTGTGCGGACGCGACAAGCTCGGTCGCGACCTGTTGAGCCGCATCTTTTGGGGGGCCAGGGTATCGCTGATCGTGGGCGTTGTTGCGACGCTCGTGTCGCTGGCAATCGGCGTCACCTGGGGATCCGTCGCCGGCTACGTCGGCGGGTCGGTCGATAACCTGATGATGCGCATTGTCGATGTGCTCTACAGCGTGCCGTTCGTGTTCCTCGTGATCTTCTTGATCTCGATCCTCAGCGAAGATCGCGTCAAAGACGCGCTGGCGGGCTACGGCATCGATCGGATCACGATCTTCTACTTTGTAGTGGGGGCCATCTACTGGCTGACGATGGCCCGCGTTGTGCGGGGTCAGGTGGTTAGCCTGCGAAACGAGCCGTTTATCGAGGCGGCCCGTTCGATCGGCGTTTCGCAAACCGCAATCATCTTTCGGCACATCGTGCCGAATCTGTTGAGCATTGTGGTGGTGTACCTAACGCTCACCATTCCGCGCGTGATCTTGTTCGAGGCGTTTCTGTCGTTCCTCGGTCTGGGCGTTGAACCGCCGGATGTCTCGTGGGGATTGCTGGCCAACGAGGGGATCCAGGTCATTACGCCGATCAAGATCTACTGGTGGCTGATCTTGTTCCCGAGTCTGGCGATCGGCGTCACGCTGTTCGCGCTGAACTTCCTGGGCGACGCCATTCGCGACGCGTTCGACCCGCGTCTCAAGGGGCGCTAAGCTCTCGCCCAAGCGCGGACTCGGTAGCGGCGCGGAACGCTTTACGACTTGGGCGAAGTTGCGTTACTCGGTCGGCAGCAGATCTTGCGTGATGGCCACCAGCGATGGCACCCCGGTGCGTAGCGACTCACGCGCGTCGGGGTAGTACTTTGCTGAGTGCAACGACGGGGGGCCGCCCGCCTGCCGCTGCAGCTCGGCAAGCCGTGCGGGGGCGATGGTTCCCAGCCGGAACATACAGATCGGCGTGCCGGCGCGGCCGTAGCGGCTGAAGTCTTCGGCCCCCATGGAAGGTTCCCCCTCCGAGACGTTCGCGTCGCCCAGCGTTTGGCGGAGCACGCCGGCGACCCGCTCTGTCAGCTGCGGATCGTTGAACAACGAGGGCGTTCCTTCGCTGTAGTCGATCTGGGGCTCGGGGGCGTCTGCCGAAGCGGCCGCGGCGAGCGTCTTGCGCAGAATCGCCGCCTTTAGCTGGGCGCGTACCGTGGGAGAGTAGCTGCGCACTGTGAGCTGGAGCACGCACTCGTCACTGATGATGTTGTGCTTCGAGCCCCCGTGGATCGAACCGACCGTTACCACGGCGGGCTCGGTCGGCTTGATCTCGCGCGCGACGATCGTTTGCAGATCGAGCACAAGCCGAGCCGCGATCACGATCGGATCGATCGTGGTTTGGGGAGCGGCACCGTGTCCGCCGCGACCGCGGACCGTGATGTCGACCGAGTCGACATTCGCCCCGACAAACCCCGGACGAACTTGGACGGCCCCCGTGGGCAGGTCGTTGCCGACGTGGATCGCGACGGCGTAATCGGGCCGAGGAAATCGGGCGAAGAGCCCGTCGGCAAGCATTGCCTTGGCACCCTCGCCGAGCTCTTCGGCGGGCTGGGCGATCACAACCAGTTTGCCCTGCCAGGTGTTTTGGTACATGGCAAGATAGCGGATCGCTCCCAGCAGATTCGTCATATGGAGGTCGTGCCCGCAGGCGTGCATGACACCAACAGTCGCCCCGCGATTGTCTTGTGTCTTGACGTCCGAAGCGAACGGCAGCCCGGTCTCTTCGACGATCGGCAGCGCATCCATGTCGCAGCGCAACATGAGCGTTGGGCCGGAGCCGTTTTCTAGTACGCCCACCACCCCCGTGCCGCCTACACCCTGGGTAACGGCGAAGCCCGCCTCACGCCAGGCTTCAGCCAGTTTTACGGCGGTGGCGTTCTCTTTCAGGGAGAGCTCGGGCGCGGCATGCAGCTCTTGGTAGAACACCTCGAGGTGCGGCAAATTCTTGTCGAGCCAATCTTGCATCTCCTCGGCCTGGGCGCCGATCACGGGTGCGAACAAGGCGACGAAAGCAAGCAGCGTGCGGGCCATGGCTTACTGAGGGGGGATAAGGCAGTGCGAGATGGTGAGCCAGATCGGCCCAGCGTTAGCGTTACCGTGTCACGCCGCTGAGCCGTCTCCCAGCAGGGTAATCACCCGCGAGAGCATCTGCCGCATCGCTCGGCTGCGATGGCTGAGGGCGCGCTTTACCGCGGGGCCCAACTGGCCGAAGGTTCGGTGATACTCGCGGACCTCGAAGAGCGGATCGTAGCCGAAACCGTTGCTGCCGCGGCGCTGGGCAACGATTCGTCCGTGGCACTCGCCGCGGGTGACCGCCGCAACGGCACCGAGCGGATCGGCCAGCACGAGCACCGCGACATAATGCGCCGCACGTTTTTCGGCAGAAACGCCCGCAAGGTTCTCGATCAGCAGGGCATTGTTCGCCTCGTCGTCGCCGTGCTGTCCGGCGTAGAGCGCGGAGTCGACACCGGGCGCGCCACGCAAAGCTTCCACGCACAGACCGCTGTCGTCCGCCATAACCCATTCACCCAGCGCGCGGGCGTAATGGGTCGCTTTCTTCGCGGCGTTCTCCTCGAACGTCTGGCCATCTTCCACGGCGGGGGGCAGGTTCGAATCGACCTCGGCGAGCGTCACGACGGGAATCCCGTGCGGCGCGAGCAGCGCGAGCAGCTCGTCGCGCTTCTTGCGGTTGTGCGAGCCGATCACGAGCCGAGGTTTGCTCATCGCGAAGTGAAGGAGGGCGGGGGGAGTGCCGCCCGAGCGGTCTCGGCAGGCATTAATAAGAGGCTACGCCGCATGAGCGCAGAAAAAAACCGCCGGCACAGGCCGGCGGTGGGATTTCAGCGCGTTGGAAAGGCCCCGTCGTAGCGCTCATCGGCGCCAAGCGAGGCGGCTGCTGAGGTTGCGGCGCGGTGCCTCGACCACCAAGGGTCGGACGTCGAACGTGACCGGGCGGGGTGGTTTGCCCGGCTCGAAATCGATGTTCGCGTACTTGGGGTTCAGGCCGTTGGCGACCTGCCCCACCTCGCTCGAAAACATCTGGTTGAACTGCGCCCGCACGACTTCGGCCTTTTGGCTCTTGATGGACCCCTCGCGACCGTTGTCGAGTGGTGTCGTGGGGCCCGGGTGCTGCGCGCCAAACGTGCGGACGATCTTCATCACCTCGGGGATCGGCTGATCACCGTTCATAACCGTATCGAACGATCCGACCGAGACGTAGCTCTCGGTGCGATCGTGGAACTCGTAGGCTTCCCAGCCGGCCTCGCGCATCGCCAGGCAGAGCATGTGAGCGTTCCAGCCGGCCTCCATGAGCGGATCGTCTTTGTCGCGTTTTTTCTGGGCCCGCGAAGAGCGCGCATTGGTCGCCCCCAGCAGCGTTCCGCGACCGCGGAACGTGGCGACCCTAACCGTATAACGACCCGAGGATTCCAGCAGGCTGTGGTCGATCCCCTTGTTGAGTTTCGAGACAAACTCATCAACGCCCTGCGGCACGAAGTACTCCTCGGGCAACAAGGGATTGCGTGTCAAGAACGCGGTCCGCATGGGGCCCTCATCGACACGTTTGCCTCGTTGCTGGAGCACGAGCTGCTGCATCCGCCGGATCTGAGCGTAGTTCTGCGCTGACTCGCCGTTGTTGGGCGTTTCGAGCGATTCGGGTGCCAGGTGCTTGATTGTGTCCAAGTGGTCTTCTGCCAATGAGTCATCCACCGCCGGATAATCGCCCACCAAGACGGCCCACTCGCGGCGTGTTTGGCCGCTCCGGTAACGCATCTTCACCGGCTGACCGTACTGGTCGACGCCGCGTCCGATTCGTTCGTCTCCCTTGGTGAAGTCGAACGTCATCTGATGAACGTAGGCGTTCGTTTGAAGGGTCTGCCGCAGCTCGGCGCACAATTCGCGGGCTTGCTGCTCGGCCCCTTCGCCAGAAAACGTGGTCGCCACGATCAGCCACGGCCCCGACTGCTGGGTGAGCTGCAGGCTGACCGGCTCGGCGGGGGGCTCGCTGGCCTTCGAGGCAAACGGATTCCAGGCCTGGGCCGTTGTAGCGACGGTGAGGGTCGCCAGGAAAAAGACGGTTGCAGTGGGGGCGATTGGCCGCATGTCGAGGGTCTCCTCGGACTTTAACGCACACCGTTTCTGGTGCGGGGTTGGGGGTCGAATGGGCAGGGACCGTAGCAAACCGGCGGCGGCGGTCCCAGACGGATCTGCGGGGCAGAATCACACTCCGGCACCCGCTGGATGCGGTAGGATGGAACGGCTTAGATAAACTGGGCGGCCCCCGAGCAAGGTTTTGAGTCCTGCGGCGAAGGACTCGGTGACCCAACCCGGGAGCAATCCGCCAGGCCCGATCGATCAGCCGGCTCGAGCCGGTAAGGCTCGCCACTAGCTAACCCAGGATAAAAACATGCGGCTCAATACCGTCGGAGCGCTTCTTTCGATCGCGTCGTTTTTGATTGCACTGACCCTCTGCTCGGCGGCACCGTCTTGGGCCGCTGTCGCTGACAGCCCGTCCGCGACGGCCGAGCCCTCGGCGACGGCCGACGACGAGTCCAACGCGGAGGTGCCCGCCTCAGCCGAAAAAGCGGAAGCGTCCGCGGCTGCTAGCAGCGCTTCATCGCCCAAGCCTGACGCAAAGCCGGCCGTAACCCCCAAGAAGGTTCGTTACGCGCAGTTCGTTCTCAAGGGCGCGTTCCCCGAGTCGCCCGGCGGCTCGGGCCCGTTTAGCGAGTTGAGCGTCACGCTGCGCAAGCTGATCGTCCGCATGGACGACGCCGCGACAGATAAGACCATCGACGGCGTTGCGCTTGAGTTGCGTGACGCCACGCTTGGTCGCGGACAGGTCAACGAACTCCGCCAAGCGATCGGGCGCATCCGTGCGGCCGGCAAGCCGGTCGTCGCGGAGATGGAGGTCGGCTCGAGCGCGACCTATCTGATCGCCTCGGCTTGCGATGAGATCGTGATGCCCGAGTCAGGCTTCTTGGTGATGCCGGGCATCCGTGCCGAGCCGCTCTTTTACAAGGGGTTACTCGCCAAGATCGGCGTGAAGGCCGATTTTGTCCACGTCGGCGAGGCCAAGGGTGCCGCCGAGCCTTACACACGCCGCAAGTGGAGCGAGCCGGTCAAAGAAAATCTGACCTCGATGATCGACGATCTGTATGAGCAGATGATCGATACGATCGCGATGGATCGTCCGATGACCCGTGCCGCGGTGATCGCGGCGATCGATCGTGGCCTGCTGACCGCCACGCAAGCGAAAGACGCGCAACTGATTGATCGGCTGGCTTACGCCGATTCACTCCGCGAGACGCTCGCCGCGCGTCACGACAAGGCGAACGTGGTGTTTGTTGAGAATTATGGCAAACAGAAGGTCGATACCGATTTCAGTGGCCCGACCGGCTTCTTCAAGCTGATGGGCTTCATGGCCTCGGGCAGTCAGAAACGAGGACCCCGTGGGCAGAAGGTGGCGATCGTCTACGCCACGGGCCCGATCATGACCGGCGAGAGCAAGGTCGATCCGTTTGGCGAGAGCGAGTCGGTTGGCTCGACGACGGTTGTCGAAGCGCTCGACGAGGCGGCCCGCGACAAACGGACCGTGGCGATCGTGTTGCGTGTGAACAGCCCAGGCGGCTCGGCCGTGGCTAGCGACCTGATTTGGCAGAAGATCCAGACGATCGACAAGCCGGTCATCGCCAGCATGGGCGACGTCGCCGCCAGCGGCGGCTACTACATCTCGATGGGCTGTGACCACGTGCTCGCCGAGCCGACGACGGTTACCGGCTCGATCGGCGTGGTTGGCGGCAAGATGGCGGTCAGCGGCATGCTCGACAAGCTGGGCGTGACCAGCGACCTGATCGCCCGCGGTGCCAACAGCGGCATCTTCAGCCCGATGGAGAAGTTTTCCGAGTCGGAGCGGGCTGCGCTGGTTGAGCTGATGGACGACACCTATTCGCAGTTCGTTGCTAAGGCGGCTGCCGGCCGGCACATGGAAGAGACCCGCGTCCGCAAGCTGGGCGGAGGCCGCGTTTACACGGGCAAGCAGGCCGCGGAGTTGCGGCTTATCGACGGTTTGGGAGACCTCGCCGCCGCGGTCCGCGAGGCCAAGCTTCGTGCGGGGCTCGACGCCGACGCCGAGGTCCGCATCGAGACCTACCCCGAACCGACCGACTTCTTCGAGTCGCTCTTCGGCAATAACGACGCCGAGCGCGAGGTCAGCCTGGGCGTTCGGCAGGCCCTGAGCCTCGGCGGGCTGGTCCCCGAACTGGGCGAAGCCGTCCAGCGGGCCGGTTGGTTGCGCCAGGTGTTTGCCCACGAACCGGTCGCTTTGCTCGCGCCGTTCGAGCTGCGGATCGAGTAATTCGGGCGGTTGCACATACCGTTTGCCGTTCGCCAGGTTGACGGGCGGCGTTGGGCGTTTCACACTACCGGGCTGGTTTTCGCCCCTCTGGCCCGTGTTTAGTGAGAGTCATTCGTGCCCGGCACGTGCGTTATCGGTTTGCAGTGGGGCGATGAAGCCAAAGGCAAGATCGTCGATATCTTGACCCCCCAGCATGACTTTGTCGTGCGCTATCAGGGGGGGGCCAACGCCGGCCACACCGTGGTGGTCGGCAAAGAGGTCTATAAGCTCTCGCTGCTGCCCAGCGGGGTGCTGACCGAAGGGGTGACGAGCGTCATCGCCGGTGGCGTGGTGGTGAATCCCGCCAAGGCGATCGAGGAACTCGATGAGCTCGCCTCGCGCGGTGTGCAGGGCTTGGAGCAAAACCTCAAGATCAGCGACCGCGCGCACGTGATCCTGCCGTGGCACTTCGCTGAAGACCGCGCGCTGGATGGCGCTGTAAAAGGGGACGAGAGCATCGGCACGACCCAGCGTGGCATCGGGCCCTGCTATCGCGATAAAGTCGCTCGGTCGCACGCGGTGCGTTTCGGCGATCTGTATCGCGACGACCTGCGCTCGCGCATCGAGCATATCGTCGCCGCCAAGACACCCGTTCTGCGGGCGATGTCGCCTGCCGAGAGCGAACCCCCCCCGCTCGACGCTGCCGCGATCTACGAACAGTACCGGGCGTTCGCCGAGCGGCTGCGTCCGCACGTGTGCGACACGACCGAGTTGCTCCTCACCGCGGCGGAAGCTGGCAAGCGGATCTTGTTTGAAGGGGCCCAGGGTGCGCTGCTCGACGTGGATCACGGCACCTACCCCTACGTGACGAGCAGCAACTCGAGCGGCGTCGGCGTGGCGAGCGGCTCGGGCGTGCCCAGCAAGTACGTCGGGCATATGATCGGCGTCGTAAAGGCGTACTCAACCCGCGTGGGCGGCGGACCCTTTCCCACCGAACAAGACAACGCCTACGGTCAGCAACTGCGCGACCAGGGTAACGAGTACGGCACGGTGACCCGTCGCCCGCGGCGCTGCGGCTGGCTCGACGCGGTGGCGGTCCGTTATACGGCTCGTCTAGGAGGCGTCGATTCGATTGCGGTGATGCTGCTTGACGTGCTCAGCGGAGTGAAAGATCTGCAGATCTGCACGGCTTATGAGATCGACGGCCACCGGACCAACGCCTTCCCGAGTCACGTGGATGAGCTGCGCCGTGTGAAGCCGATCTACGAGACGGTCGAGGGCTGGTCCGAGGACCTGACGGCTTGCCGCTCGATGGAGGACTTCCCACCGGCAGCGCTCGCGTACCTGAAGCGTGTGAGCGAGCTGGTCGAAAGGCCCGTTTCGCTCGTCTCGGTCGGCCCGGGCCGCGATCAGACGATCCTGCTGGGCGAGTTGGCTCCCCTTGCCGCGACGACCTAGGGACGCGAGGTCCGCGCGATGCCCACGTCCAACGATCCGCCCGCCCCGTCGTCGCTCCTCGACCGGCTGCCCGCCGAGCGGTGGCCCCATCACATCGCCATCATCATGGATGGTAACGGCCGGTGGGCCGAGCGCCAGGGGCTTGCACGTGTCTACGGACATGACCGTGGGGGCCGCGTGGTCCGCGCGATCACGCGCGAGTGCGCCCGCCTCGAGCCGATTCGCCAGCTGACGCTCTACTGTTTGTCGAGCGAGAACTGGAAGCGACCGGCAGCGGAACTCGACTTTCTCATGCAGCTGCTCGAGCGGTATCTGATCGACGAGCGGCCCATCATGATGGAGGACAACGTTCGCGTGCAGATGATTGGCCGTCGCGAGGGGATCCCCGACCGCGTGCTTGCCGAACTCGATCGGACGGTTGAGATGAGCCACGCGAATGACGGCTTGCTGCTCAACCTCGCGATCAACTACGGCGGGCGCGGAGAGCTGGTCGACGCCATGCAAAAGCTGGCCCGCCGTGTCCACGCCGGGCAGCTCCTGCCCGAGGCGATCGACGAGCAAGCGATTGCCCAGAGCCTCTACACCGCCGGTACCGCCGACCCCGACCTGCTGATCCGCACCGCCGGAGACTTGCGTGTCAGCAACTTCCTGTTGTGGCAGATCAGCTATGCCGAGATCTGGGTAACCGAGACCCCGTGGCCCGACTTCGACGAGCACGCGCTGCACGCAGCGATCGAGGATTACGCGGCTCGGGATCGGCGTTTTGGCGGGCTCAACACGCTCACCGATCCGCCTTAGCCTTCAGCACGCCGGGCTGCGGTGGCTCGACTTGTGGCCCGCGGGCGACTATCAGTGGGAGAAAGAAGACCGACGCTGAAAATTAACACCGGGCCCCAACCTGCCGACCCGCTCCGCCGTGCGCGTCCCCTTTTCTTTTAATCCCTGACCGCTGAGCCGTTCCTTGCTGCACTGGCGAATCATCCTCGGAGTGCTCTTCGTAACGGCGGTATTGACGCTGGCTTGGTTCGATTTTCATGGCGGGCGACCGGGGCTGGTTATGTCGCCGCTTGCGCTGGGCGGGGCGTGCTTGGCAGCCGGCGAACTCGTGCGGATGTTCGAGCATGACCCCAACCTGCCCTCCCCCTCGCGGTATGTGGTTGTGCCCGGTGCGATCGCGACCGTCGCCATGAGCTGTGTGCCGATGCTCGCGCCGGCTGGTTCACTGGCCGCTGAGATCGGTCGGGTCGGTTGGGTCGCGATCGGGCTTGCCGGGTCGTGCCTGGCGGCGTTCTCGATTGAGATGCTGCGGTATCGCTCCCCCGGCTCCGCTACGGCCCGGTTGGCGCTGGCCGTCTTCGGCATCGCCTATGCGGGCGGGTTGATGGGGTTTGTTGTGCAGCTCCGCCTTCTGAACGACGCGCCCTGGGACACCGCGGGCCGCTGGGGAATGGTCGCTCTGCTGTCGATGATTGTCGTGGTCAAATCGAGCGATATTGGGGCTTATGTCGCGGGGCGCCTCTTCGGTCGGACACGGATGGCTCCGGTGCTGAGCCCCGGGAAAACCTGGGAAGGTTTCATCGGCGGACTCGCACTGGCGACCGTTGCCGCCATGTTCATGCTGGGGCCCGTCGCGCGCTGGGTGACCGGCGAGTCGGGCCCCGAGGTTGCATCTAGCTGGCTGGGATCGCTTGTTTATGCCCTGCTCGTTGGCGGTGCCGGTGTCGCGGGGGATTTGGCGGTTTCACTCCTCAAACGCGATGCCGGTTTGAAGAATTCCAGCAGCTGGATGCCCGGTTTCGGCGGGGTGCTGGACATCCTTGATTCGGTGCTATTTGCGGCCCCGGTGGCATACCTGCTGTGGCTGGCCCGGGTCGTCGGGCCCTGATGCGCGGCTGTGAGAATCACGGCCCTATACCGGATAAGACGCGCGGGCTCTCTAAAGCTCGCTCTGAGCCCCTACAACCGCCCTGGCCGCACCCCCCGATGGGGGGTGCGGGGGCTGATCCGAGCGGGAGAGTGGCGGGCGGCGCAGGGTGTCCGCTATATTTATTAGAGCGCGAGCGCGCGATCCCATGGGGGGTCGCTGCCGATGTCGCCCCCGGTCGCTCGGAGTGTTACCCCCGCGTTTGATGATCGAAGCCACCATCCCGGTTGGCGGACCCGAAGAGAGTCTCTTGCTCTTTGGCGTCGGCGATGAGCACCTGAAACGGATCCGCCAGGACCTAACGGCGAAGATCGCCACGCGCAATGGCCGGATCCACCTGTCAGGCGACGAAGCCGCCGTTAAACAAGCCACGGAGCTCTTCGAGCGGCTCAAGTCCACCGTCGGACGCGAGGGGCCGATCGGCCCCGAACGCCTCGCTGAGTTGCTCGCCGAGACGACAGGCGGCAAATCTCCGCTGTCGAACTACGAAGTTCTTGTCCAACAGCCGGGCATCAAGATCCGTCCGCGGACCGACGGCCAGGCTGAGTACCTCGAAGCGATCCGCACCCACGATTTGGTATTCTGTGTGGGGCCCGCGGGCACCGGAAAAACGTTTCTGGCGGTGGCCGCCGCCGTCGAGGCGCTCAAGGAGCGCCGGATCCGTAAAATTGTCCTCGTCCGTCCCGCGGTTGAGGCCGGCGAGAGCCTCGGCTTCCTGCCCGGCGACCTCCAGGCGAAAATCAATCCGTATCTTCGCCCGCTCTTGGACGCGTTGGGCGAGATGATGGATTACGATCAGCTAAAACGCTACACATCGGAAGACATCATCGAGGTGGCTCCGCTGGCTTACATGCGGGGCCGCACGCTGAACAACGCCTTCATCATCATGGATGAAGGACAGAACACCACGGTCGCGCAGATGAAGATGTTCTTGACTCGCATGGGCAGCAATTCAAAGGTGGTTGTTACGGGCGATGCCACTCAAGTCGATCTGCCCCCCAACACACCCAGTGGTCTGGCAGACGCTGTCGGTCGGCTCGACGGGATCGAGGGCTTGGCCTGCATCCGCCTGGGCCGTGCCGACATTGTGCGTCACCGACTCGTGAATCTGATCGTCAACGCTTACGAGGAGGGTGCCAAGCGGACCTAGGCCTAAACGCGAGAGTGTCGCCTCTAGGCGTCACTCCCCCACAGCGCCTGCTTTTGTGCCGCCGATCATGTCTTCTGCTTCTCCAACACGAACTCGCAGCCAACGCGTCGCATCGGTTGAGTTGCCGCGAGGTCGATTCTCTCTGCTGCTTGCCGAGCTGCGCCGCGGAACGGTGCTGCTGCGGCTAGGGTTGGCGGCGTTAGCCGTGGCGGGCATCGTGGCGATGACGCGTGGCTGGGACCCGCCCCGCGACTTTGCCCTTCGCCAGATACCGTCCCGCGATCTCGTGGCGACAGTCGAGTTCCAGCAGCTAGACGAGCGCGCTACCGCCGAGGCACGCGATCGTGCCCGCCGATTTGCTGAGGCGGTCTTCGACAACGACCCGATGTCGTTGCGTCAGCTCAAGGCCGCCCTCATGAGCGAGGTCACGCAGTTGATCTCTGCCGAGTCATTTGACACGGTCGATCAAGACCTCTGGCAGCGATACCAACCACCGCGTGCCGAGGGCACGCCAGAACCAACCGAAGAGCAGCGAAGCCAGCGCTTTGCACGCTTTCGCGAGGCCCTTCGCAATGAGAAGGCACAGAGCGATTTCAACGCCGCGATCGAAGCGGTGTTCGCTCCGCTCGAGCAGCGCGGCCTGCTCGAATCGCAGCCGATCGACGCCAACAGCGAAGAGATCCTCATCCGGCCCGCCGGCACCGAGGGTTTCGAGCAGGTTGCCACGGTCCGCTCGGTGCTGATCGACAACGTCCGCAGCGACCTGGGGTTGACACTCAACCAGCGCCTGCCCGAACTCGATCTTTCGCAACACATCGCGGCCCGGCTTCGTCCGGACCTGATGCCGACCCTCAAACGCAACAGCATCGCTACTCGTGCGCAGCAGGACGCACGCGAGGAGCAGGTCAAACCCGTGTATCGCACTTTTCAGGCGGGTGAGACCTTGGCCCCCGCGGGCAAGCCGATCGGCGAGGCCGAGCTTGCGCTGTTGGAGCTGGGCTATCAGCAAAGGATGGTCGAGCGCTCTTGGACCGACCGTATCCTGCGCGCTCTGGGGGCGGCCTGGATCCATGCGGCGTTGACCGCGATCGGAGCCGTGGGACTGTACCGCGCGGATCGCGAGACCCTGATTCAGCTGAGCCGGTATGGCCTGCTTTGGGGGTGTGTCTTGCTCACCCTAGCGGGGGTTGCGCTCGGCTACGGCCAAGCGTGGTCGGTCGAGTTGGCTCCGATCCTGATGTTCGCGATGACGATGGCGATTGCCTACCGTCACCAGTCGGCCATGCTGCTCACGGCGGCTGTCGTGGCCAGCGCAGCGATCGGAGTCGGAATGAGCCTGAGCGAGGCCCTCTTGATGCTGGCTCCTGCTGCGTGTGGGATCGTACTGCTCGACGCGGTGCGTCACCGTAGCACGCTGCTGATTGTTGGTTTCGCTGCCGGCTTGGTAGCGATTGCGACCAAGCTCGCCCTAGGCATTCTCGAAGGTTTGCCCCTCTGGCCGACGGTGCAGATGTCACTGATCGTGGGGCTCTGGTGCCTCGTCGCGGGGTCGTTGATGACCTGCGTGTTGCCGGTGATCGAGAAGGCTTTCCGCGTTCAAACCGACCTGAGCCTGCTCGAACTAGGCGATCCGACACACCCGTTGCTGCAAGAGCTCATCCGCCGCGCACCGGGAACCTACAACCACTCGATCACGGTGGCATCGCTCGCCGAAGCGGCGGCTGAAGCGATCGGCGCGCGAGGGCTCTTGGTGCGTGTTGGGGCCTATTTCCACGATATCGGCAAGATGCTCAAGCCGGGTTATTTTATCGAGAATCAGGGCCAAAGCGTTAATCAGCACGATTCGCTCGTGCCCGCGATGAGCACCCTGGTCATTATCGCGCACGTGAAGGACGGGGCCGACCTCGCGCGGCAGAACAAGTTGCCCGAGTGCATCATCGATTTTATTCTTCAGCACCACGGCACAACCCTCGTCGAGTTTTTCTATCGACAAGCCAAGCAGCGGAGCGACGAGGCGGGGTCTGACTCGGCGGTTGATGAACGCTCTTTCCGCTACCCCGGCCCCAAACCGCAAACAAAAGAGGCCGGCGTGCTGATGTTGACCGATGCGGTTGAAAGCGCCAGCCGCACCCTCGTCGAGCCAACCCCCTCGCGGATTGAAAATCTGGTAGAGCAGCTCACCCGTAAACGCCTCGACGATGGCCAGTTCGACGAGTGCGGACTCACCCTGGAAGAGTTGCGGCTAATCGGCGCGAGCCTTATCAAATCACTCACCGCGGTCTATCACGGCCGCGTCAAGTACCCCGGACAGGAGACCGCGTAGTCGGCCGAGAGCGGCAAACCGCCGCGGTCTCGTTGCCGTATCGCCCTTGGTGAACGTACTGATCGCTAATCAGCAGCAACGGCTTGTGGTAGACGAAGAGCGCGTCGCGGCGGTTGCGCGGCAGCTGCTAACCGAGGCCGGCTACACGCAGGGTGAGCTCAGCGTGGCGGTGGTCGATGATCCTACCATTCACGCGTTGAATGTTCGTCACTTGCAGCACGACTATCCGACCGACGTGCTTAGTTTTACGCTCCTCGACTCTCCGCCGAGGATCGAGGGAGAAGTTATCGTCAGCGCCGAGACAGCGGCCGACAACGCGGTTGACTACGGATGGTCAGCCGATTCGGAGCTGTTGCTCTACGTGATCCACGGTGTGCTGCACCTCGTGGGCTATCGCGACAAGACCGACGACGAGATTAGCGAGATGCGCGCCGCTGAGGCGCGTGCGTTAGCCGCGTTCGGTGTGGCGCTGCCCTCAGCCGACGAGGCCCGATCATGATGGACGACCCGCTTGCTTGGATCGCCGCCGTCTCGCTTGCGTTCACCGCGCTGGCTTCATTGGGAGCCTGCGCCCTGCGGGCGTTCTCGCGCACCGAGCTGCAAGAGGTTTGCGAACGGTACGATCGTCCGCAGCGATTTACCGAGGTGCTCAGGCTGCGCGGCCAGACCGCGTTGGGCATCGACTTGCTCGCCGCGATCGCCGCGGGACTGTTTGTGGCGGCCAGTGTGTCGCTCGTCGCCACGACACCCGCCCAGCGGCCCCCGGCCGCCACACTGCTGGGCAGCGGAGCGCTCGCCGGATTAGTGTTGGCGCTCGTGCGTGTTGGGGCCCCCTGGACGGTGGCGCGGGTCTACGGGGCCGCGTTTGTCTTTCACACCTGGCCGCTTTGGCGAGCACTGGATACGGTCTCCACACCGCTGCGCGCGACGGTGTCGGTGAGCGATGCGGTTCTGCATCGTCTGGCCGGACGCAACTCTGAGCCGCAAGATGCTGAAGATGTTCTGGAAGAAGAGATCCGCACGATTGTTTCCGAGGGGCATCGGGGCGGGCTGCTCGAAGAAGACGCCCGCGAGATGATCGAGAGCGTCATCGAATTGGGCGACGCCAAGGTTTCGCAGATCATGACGCCCCGGACCGATATGCACATGATGCCTGTCGATCTGTCCTGGAGTGAGTTGCTATCGATCGTGATCGAACTCGGACATACCAGAATCCCCGTCTATGAGGGTTCACGGGACGAGATCGCGGGCATCTTGTACGTCAAGGACCTGTTGCCCGAGCTTGCCCGCTCGAGCGAGGCCGATCGACGCCCGCTGAGAGAAATACTGCGCAAACCGATCTTCGTGCCCGCCGCTAAGCCGGTAGACGACTTGTTGGAGCAGTTCCAGCAGGAACGCACTCACATTGCGCTGGTGCTGGACGAGTACGGCGGCGTCACGGGCCTCGTGACGATTGAAGATGTTCTCGAAGAGATCGTTGGCGAAATTGTCGATGAGTACGACGACGCCGTGGAGGAAGAAGTCCGATCGATCGGCGATAGCGCCGTCGAGGCTATCGGGCGAGCGCACATCGACGAGATCAACGAGGCACTGGGAACGGATATCCCTGAAGACGCTAGCTTTGACACCATCGCTGGATTTGTATTTACGGAGCTAGGGCGGGTGCCGGTGGTTGGTGACCAGGTTGCCTGGAACGGTGCGGTACGGGTCACGGTGCTCCAAGCAACGCGCCGCCGCATCGAGCGCGTGCGGGTTGAGCGGTTCGACTCCCAGGCGAGTGACGAGTCCTGAGCGTGGTGCTGGCACGCCGGGGTGCTGGCCTTGACGCCGGCTGGGGGGGGCTCGTACGGTCCGCCGCCAGCACGCGTTGCGTGCCTCTTGCCCCGCTTTGCCCTCGTATGCCGTTGCCGGATGGTCGCGCCTGTTGCAACTCCGTCGTTCGCATTGCTCTTAGCTTTTGCGACACTCAGCGCCCCCCATGCCAGGGGGCTGGAAATGCCCCGTTGGTTAGGAGGCAGCGCCGCAACTGCCACGGATGCAGCCGAGGGTCCCGGCACGCCGGAGTGGTGGCGATCCAATAAAAAACGGGCCGAGTTCGTCCCGGGCGAAGGGTTCCGAGTCGAGGGCGTCCCGGGTTTCTTCGACCAAGACGGCCGATCGATCGATGCGCCCGTTGACGAGATAACGGTTGATCTGCACCGTGCTGAAGAGTCCAAAGGGATTCTGCCGGGAGTCGATCCGAAGCTCGCCGCACAGAAGGTGAAGGAAGCCGTTGGTTTGGGGCCCGATCAACAAGCGGCGCGCAAGTTTCTTGCGGCTGGTGTGAAGCTGTTTGAGGACAAACGTTACGCCGCCGCCGCGAAAGAATTTGAAAAGGCAGCAGCGCGTTGGCCTCGATCAGATATCGCCTCGCTGGCGCTGTTCAATCAGGCCGAGTCGTACTACTGGGACGACCGCTATCAGGACGCCTCAGAGACCTACCTCAAGCTGCTTACCGAGCACCCAAGCACGCCCAAGCTCGACATCACCATCGAACGCATGTGGGCGATCGCGCAGTACTGGGAGAAGACGCACTTTGCTTCTCCTTCGCGTATGCCTTTCGGCTACAACCCGATCGAGAAAACGCGGCCGACCTTTGATACGATTGGCAATTCGATCAAGCTGTACGACTCGATTCGGATGAACGACCCAACGGGTCCCCGCGCCGACGACTCGATCATGACAACCGCGGGAATCTACTACCAGCGGCAACGCTACGCCGATGCGGATTATCACTACTCGTTGCTGCGGCAGGAGTACCCGCGGAGCGACTATCAGTTTGAGGCGCACCTGCTTGGTTTGCAGGCCAAGCTCATGCGCTACCAGGGCCCCGACTACGATGGCACGCCGCTCACGGAAGCACGCAAGCTCGAAGAACGCACCCGACTGAATTTCAGTGGCCGCCTCAGCCAAGAACAGCTCTCCCGGCTCAACGAGACACGTGGCCGCATCCAGGCCATGATCGAGGAGCGAGACCTGCGTATGGCCGCTTATTACGAAGGAACCAAGCAGCATCGTGCCGCCCGGATTGTGCTGAACAACGTCATTAAGCAGTATCCGAGTTCGCCGGCGGCGGAGAAGGCGCGCGATCAGCTTGCCAAACTCGAAGGATTGCCCGATGCGCCCGACGAGCCCATGGAATGGCTCGTCGAGATGTTCCCCCAAAACCAAGAGCGCTCGGCGCTCGACGGCATCGCGCCGATGAATCCTCGCGTCGATGTGACGCGCATCGCGGAGCAGGGCACCGATGGCGACACAACAACCCGCTAACGCCCTGCTGATCGTGCTGTTGGGTGGCACGCTGGCCGTCTCGGGCGGGTGCGTTGGCTACCGGGCGGGTGCCGGTACGCTGTACGCGGCCGATGTGCAAACCGTCTATGTGCCGATGATCGAATCGCGGAGCTTCCGCCGCGATCTAGGCGAGCGTCTAACCGAGGCGGTGGTCCGCGAGATCGAGCTCAAGACGCCTTACAAGGTGGTCGCCACGCCCAACGCCGATAGTCTGCTAGAGGTGCGTTTGCTGACCGACTCACGTCGGACCCTTGCCGAAGACGGTTTCGACAACCCGCGTGTTCAAGAGAATCAGCTCCGTGCGGAGGTGCTCTGGACCAATCGTCGGCGGGCGGCGATGGCCCCCGTTGCGACCGCGCTGCCGATGGACCCCGTTCTAGGCGGCGTGGTGGGTATCGCTCAAGCAACTCCGCTGATCCCCGAAGCGGGGCAGACGATCGTTTCGCAACAGCAGCTGGCGATTACCCGCTTGGCCGAACAGATTGTCGCGACGATGGAAGAGCCCTGGTGAACCGTCGGCGTTTTGCGGACCGGATGACTTTGGCGATCTCGGTCATCGTCGGCTAGTCTGGATCGTCTCCGCGAGGTCGCCGAAGGAGCCGATGGTTGCGCGGCTGCCGGGGCGATCTTGTTTTGCACCGTCCAGCCGGTTCCTGCTCTTTAGCCGAGATCTTCTGACCGTGGCAGCACCGATCCCTCGCCTGCCCGATCTGATGGGCATCGTCAACGTCACGCCCGATTCGTTCTCAGACGGCGGGCTTTATCTCGACGCTGAACAGGCGGTTCAGCACGCCCTGCAGCTAGAGACAGACGGTGCCGCGATTCTCGATGTCGGCGGAGAGAGCACCCGCCCGGGGGCCAAGCCGGTCGATGCGCAAGAAGAATCTCGCCGCGTATTGCCGGTAATCCGCCAGCTCGCCGAGAGCACAAGGCTGCCGATCTCGATCGACACCAGCAAGGCTTCCGTGGCGCGGGCGGCAATCACTGCCGGAGCCACTATTGTCAACGACGTTACCGGTCTGACCGGCGACCCGGAGATGCTGCGCGTTGTCGCGGATTCGGACTGCCGCGTGTGCGTGATGCACATGCAGGGAACCCCGCGGACGATGCAAGAGGAGCCCCGCTACAGCAACGTTGTTGCTGAGGTGATGGCGTACCTGGCCGGCAAACGCGATGCGCTAGTCGCTGCTGGCGTTAGCAACGAGCGGATATGGCTCGATCCGGGGATCGGGTTTGGCAAGACACTGGAGCACAATCTGGAGCTTCTTTCTCGCATCGCGGAGTTGCACGCGCTGGGCTGCAAGCTGCTGGTGGGGCACTCGCGGAAGAAGTTTCTTGGGCAAATTCTAGGAGATCAAGATGCGGATCGGACGGCGGCGACTGCCGGCGTGGCAGTGCATCTGGCCGATGCCGGCGTGCAGGTGCTGCGGGTACACGATGTCCTAGCGGTGAGCGAGGTGCTGCGAGCGCGTCAGATCGCAGCGCGGGGCCGTCTGGATGCGTGCTAGCAAATCCACCAGCGACGTTGACCGGGGTTTTCTGGCGGGGGATACTATGGTGCTTGCCTCCCTGCGGCATGCCCTGTCAACCCGCCTTGCTCCTCGTATTGATCCCCCCAACTCCGTTATGCGTGCCGCGTTGCCGAAAGCCCCTGCCGATGCCGATCTCGCGGCTTACTGCCGGCGTGTCGCGGAGCGGGCAAAAAAGGCCTCGGCAGAATTGGCGACGGTCTCTGGCGCGGTGAAAATTGCTTGGTTGCGTCGCACCGCGGAGTTGCTCCGCACGAGCGGCGCGGAGCTTGCCGAAGCCAACGAAAAAGATCTTGCGGCCGCGCCCGACTACGGCCTCAGCGATGCCCAGATCGATCGTTTACGACTCAACGACGAAAGGATTGAGGCGATCGCGGCCGCCCTCGAAGAGATCGCGCTGCTGCGGGATCCGATCGGTGCCGTGATCGATTCGACCGTGCGACCCAACGGATTGCGGATCGACAAGGTGCGAGCGCCGCTCGGTGTGGTGTTCTTTATTTACGAATCGCGGCCGAACGTCACCGCGGACGCGGCGGCCATCTGTGTCAAAGCGGGCAACGCCGTCATTTTGCGGGGTGGCAAAGAGGCGATCCACTCCAGCACCGCGATTGTCAAACTGCTTAGCCGGGCGGCTGCCGAAACGGGCCTGCCGGCCGACGCGGTGCAGCTGGTGAGCACGACCGATCGCGTGGCGGTTGGTCACTTCTTGAAAATGGATACGCTCATCGATGTCGCGATCCCGCGCGGCGGCGAAGGCCTGATCCGGCGTGTCGCCGCCGAAGCGACCATGCCCGTTATCAAGCACTTCGATGGCAACTGCCACGTCTATCTGGACGCCACGGCGGACCCGGTCATGGCCGAAGCGATCACGGTCAATAGCAAGACGCATCGGCTGGGCGTGTGCAACGCGGCGGAGTCGCTCGTGGTGCATGCGGACGTGGCCGCCGAGTTGTTGCCGCGTGTCGGTGCCGCGCTGCAAGCTAAGGGGATCGAGATCCGCGGTGACCAGCGCGTGTGCGAGCTGGTTCCCGGTGCCGTTGCCGCACAAGAAACCGATCTGGGTGCCGAATTCTTGGGTCCGATTATTTCGGCCGTGGTTGTCGAGTCGCTCGACGCCGCGATCGAGCATATCAATCGATACAGCTCGGGACACACCGAGGCGATCGTCACGAAAGATATCGAGTCGGCCCGCATCTTCGCCGCCCGGATCGACAGCGCGGCCGTGATGATCAACGCCAGCACTCGTTTCAACGATGGGGGTGAGTTTGGTCTGGGGGCCGAGATCGGCATCAGTACCGATAAATTTCATGCCCGCGGTCCGTGTGGCGTGGACGAGTTAACCACTTATAAGTACGTCGTACTCGGCACAGGGCAGATACGCTAAATCGCTCGCGCCCTCACGCCGGAGGCGGGGGGGCCTGATAACTCCCCGGGAATCGGGAATCGCGTCATGGATGACCTTCTCAGCCAAGCCGACATCGAGAATCTGCTCGGCGCTACCGGCACAGCCAAGCCGGCACCCAAGTCAGAGGCCAAACCGGCCTCGGGTCAGGTGGCCCCGGCACCACGCTCTCTGGCGGGCGGGATCCGCCCGTTCCCCAAGCCAACCGAAAAGGTTACGAGCTACGACTTCAAGCGGCCCGAGCGGGTTGGCAAAGAGCAGATGCGCGCTCTGCAGACCATGCACGAGGGTTTTGGTCGCAACTACGGGGCGGCCCTCTCAGCGCTGCTACGCACCATTGTCGAAGTGAAGCTGACCAGCGTCGATCAGCTTACTTACAGCGAGTTTGTCTTCAGCCTCGAAAACCCCACCTGCTTTAACCTCATCAACGCCGCTCCGCTCGAAGGGCAGTTGATCCTCGATATCAATCCGTCGCTGCTGTTCCCGATGATCGATCGGCTCATGGGCGGCGGTGCCGAGTCGACCCCGCCGGCCCGGCGTCCGTTGACGGAGATCGAGCTGCGTCTCGTCGGACGCATCACGTCGCTCTTTTTGGACGAGCTCTCGGGCGCTTGGGAGAACGTGCTCAAGCTCGACCTTGCTGTCGACCACGTGGAGAGCAATCCGCAACTCGTCCAGATCGTACCTCCGAACGAAGTTGTCGTGCTGATCAGCTTCGAACTCATCCTGGGCGAAGCGCGGGGGATGATGAACCTGTGTATCCCGTTCAACGCGATTGAACGGATCAGCAGCAAGCTGAGCGCCAACAGCTGGGTCACCTACAGCAAGAAGCCCTCCACCCCGGAGTCGATCCAGATGATCGGCGACCGGCTGACCGGCTCAGAGGTTGAGCTGGTGGTTGAGCTCGCTGAGTCGCGTATCGCTTTGCAAGATGTCATCGGCCTGCGTGTGGGCGACATCATTGCCACCGAAAAAGACACCCGAGTGCCGCTCGTTGTTTCGGTCCAAGGGAGCGAGAAGTTCCACGCCTCGCCCGGTGCTTACAAGGGACGCAAGGCGGTCCGGATCTTGGATCCGATCGAGCACCATCACGTGCGTATCGATCAGGACACCTCGCAGGGCGGGTGAGGCGTGGTCACACGGCGACGCGATCGGGGGGGTCCTGCAACAGGCGGCGCACCTTCGGCCACGCCAACAACGCCTCTAGCATCATCCACACCTGAAGCACCAGCAGCCCCACGCCGAAAGCCAACAGGGGCCACTTGGTGTGCCAGTTCGGCGCGAAGTCGTTCTTAATCTGCTCGATCATCGCCCACGCCGGCATCACGAGCATGAGGGCCATCGGGACGAGCGCGAACCCAATCGGCAGTCGCTGTCGTGCCAGAAAGAACACGATCACCAGAAAGCTGAGGCCCGCGAGCAACTGGTTGGTGGCCCCGAACAGCGGCCACAGAATGAGTCCCCCACTGCCCGGCCCCGCGGGGCCCGGGATCATCGCGACCGCCCCGCCCGCCACGACCGCTAAGAGCGTTGCCGGATGCTTGCCCCGCAGCGGGTTGATCCAGGGCAGCGTCGGTTTGAGCGTCGTGGCGAGCTCCTGGATGACGTACCGCTGTAGCCGCGTGGCGGTGTCGAGCGTGGTCGCCGCGAAGCAGGCGACCAGCACCGCGATGGTTGCCACAGCCAGCTTGGGGGGCACGTAGATCGCGGTCAAGAAGTTGGCTCCCCCCTCGACAAAGGCCCCGACATTTTGGATGAGCCTTTGATTCGCCCAGCCGCCTACGCTGCGAGACATTCCGTTGCTATCCGTAACCGTCGTGATCTTTGTGGGGTATTTTGCTTCCCAGGCGGCGCGGCCGACCAGTCGTTCCCCGTCAGGACCGTTGACGCCCATCCCCAGCCCCGCGCAGCAGGCGAGGATCACCACCACGGCGAGCGCTCCCTCGGTGAGCATGCCGCCGTAGCCAATCGACAGCGCATCGGGCTCGGAGGCGATCTGTTTGCTGGTGGTGCCGCTAGCCACAAGGCAGTGGAAACCGCTGCACGCGCCACACGCGATGGTGATGAACAGGAACGGCATGATCGGTGGCGCGTCGGCCGGTATCTCGGAGGCGAGCATGGGAGCGGCGTTAAGATCGGCGGCCCCGGTCGCTCCCGCGACGAACAGGCCGGTCACGAGCAGCGCCATTGCCACCAAGAGTTGCAGGCTGTTGATGTAGTCACGCGGCTGGAGGAGCAGCCACACGGGCAAGACCGAGGCAAAGTAGCAGTACACCAACAGCACGACGGTCCACAGCACAACCGGTGTGCCGAAGCTATCGAGCGCCGCGATCGTCGGCATGTTGATCGGCAGCCAATACGTACCGATCCCGACCGTGGCATACAGCAAGGCGAGCGCCGCCAGAGAGGGGATGAGCAAGCCGCCGCCCCGCCGCAACACGCCCCAGCCGATAGCGATCGCCAGCGGCATCGCGGTCCAGACGCTCAAGACCGACTCGGGATAGGCACCGAAGATCATCGCGATCACGAGCCCGAAGATCCCGATCACGATGGTCAGCGAGAAAAAAAGAACGACTAAGAACAGCACGCGAGCGCGGGGCGAGAGGATCGAGCCGGCCGCCTCGCCGATCGTTTTGCCTTGGTTGCGCAAGCTGACGACCAGCGCGCCGAGGTCGTGGACGGCTCCAATAAAGATCGATCCGAGAACCACCCACAGCACCGCGGGCAGCCATCCCCAGAAGACGGCGATCGCCGGGCCAACGATCGGGCCCGTTCCGGCAATGCTGGTGAAGTGATGGCCGAAGACCACGCTTTTGGCGGTCGGGACAAAATCGACCCCGTCTCGCAGTGTGTGGCTGGGGGGGAGGTGGCCCGCGTCGAGCTTAAAGACGTATCGCGCCAGCCAGCCGCCGTACCAGCGGTACGCCAGCAGCAGCGCCGCAAAGGAACCCACCGCAACCAGAATCGTGAGCATAAGAAAGGCACCCCGCGTGGAGGCGCGATCGAGAGCAGGAGGAGAAGAACGGGCGTGAAATGAGGGTGGGGGGCCGGACGGGCGAAGACCGGTAATTCTGCTAGTAACGCACACCGACAGGTACGACTGGCCGTGCCAGCGGGCCATGCGGAGCGTTTCCGCCCCTCGCCGATCCTGGGCATGTGACCCTACTATACTCATCTGCCCCGGCGGACTTAATCCGTCCGCCCCGCCCCAGCTTGATGTCGAGAAAAAAGAGAGTCTTTAAGTGCCCGAACATGTCGTGATCATTGGCAGCGGCCCCGCCGGCTGGACCGCCGCCGTGTATGCCGCCCGTGCGAATCTCCACCCGCTCGTCTTCGAGGGTGCGATCACCGAAGACAATCGCCAGAGCGGCACCTTGCCGCTCGGACAGCTTGCGCTGACCACCGAGGTCGAAAACTTTCCGGGGTGGCCCGCGGGCGATCTGTCGGGCTACTTGCGGTCGGCCCTGGACGAAGAGCACCACTGGCTTGCGGACATGCACCAGGGCGAAGGGTGCAGCGGGCCCGAGCTGATGCATCTCATGCGTCAGCAAGCCAAGAATTTTGGAACACGGATTCTGACGGACGACGTGGTCGATGTGGATTTTTCCACACGGCCGTTCAAGATCCGCAGCCGCGACAATCACCCCGAAACGGGCGGGACCAACGAACTCGAAGCGCACGCGGTCATCATCGCCACGGGTGCCAGCGCAAACTACCTCGGCTTACCTTCTGAAGACCGTTTCAAGAACCAAGGCGTTAGCGCGTGTGCGGTATGCGATGGCGCGCTGCCTCGATTCCGCGGTAAGGAGCTGATCGTCGTCGGGGGTGGTGACTCGGCGGTGGAAGAAGCCGACTATCTGACCAAGCACGCCGCAAAGGTCTACATGATCCATCGCCGCGATGCGCTGCGGGCCTCGAAGATCATGGCCGACCGCGCACTCAACAATCCGAAGATTGAGGTGCTGTGGAACACGCAAGTCGCGGAGGTGCTGGGCGACGACGACCATGGCATGACCGGCGTGCGGATCGCGAGCACCGCCGGCGAGCCCGATCGTGAGATCGCGGCGACCGGCATGTTTGTGGCGATCGGTCACACGCCCAACACGAAGTTCCTTAACGGGCAGCTCGACACCAACGCCAAGGGCTACGTGACCTGGACCGTGCCGTTCCGCACCAATACGAGTATCGAAGGGGTTTTTGCGGCGGGAGACGTCTCGGACGATTACTACCGACAGGCATGCACCGCGGCGGGCACCGGCTGCATGGCGGCTCTCGACGCCGAACGTTGGCTCGCGAGCAAAGGTCTGTAGCCGACCCAGCTTGCCAGCGGAGAGCCAGGAAGTTGTACGTCAGCTAGCGATCGTTTGGATTGCCTGCGCCGATAACCGCCCCCCTCGATCCGCTCGACATCTTTGCCATCACCTGTCTCTGTGACGCATCATGCAGAACTTCTCGGTCAAGGAGGCCCGGCAAGAGTCGGCAATCGGCGTGGCGGCCACGGTCAGTGGCTGGATCCGCACCCGGCGTGACTCGAAGGGGGGGTTCAGCTTCCTGGAAGTGAACGACGGCTCTTGCCTGGGAAACCTTCAGGTCGTCGCTCCCGCCGAGCTGACAAACTATGAGTCCGAGGTTCGTCACCTGACCGCCGGCTGCAGCGTGCGCGTGGTTGGTCAAATCGTGGCTTCGGGAGGAGCGGGGCAAGCGACCGAGCTGCGGGCGGAGGCGATCACCATCTATGGCGGTGCCGACCCCGAGACCTACCCGCTTCAGAAGAAGCGACACACGCTGGAGAAGCTCCGCGAGTGGGCCCACTTGCGACCGCGCACCAACGCTATCGGTGCCGTCATGCGCGTGAGGAACCGCGTATGCCGATCGATCCACGACTTCTTTCAAGAAGACGGGTTTCTGTATATCCAGACGCCGATCATCACCGCCAGCGACTGCGAGGGAGCCGGCGAGATGTTCCGCGTGACCACGCTCGACGCGGATAAGCCCGCCCGGACCCCCGCCGGAGAGGTCGACTTTGCGCAAGACTTTTTTGGCAAACGCACCCACCTCACCGTTTCCGGGCAGCTTGAAGGCGAGGTCTACGCGTCGGCGCTCGGCAAGATCTATACGTTCGGCCCCACGTTCCGCGCTGAGAACTCACACACTTCTCGGCATCTGGCCGAGTTCTGGATGGTTGAACCCGAAGCCGCGTTCTATGAGTTGCCGGACAATATCGATCTGGCTCAAGCGTTTCTCAAGCGGATCGTCGGCGACGTGCTGCGTGACTGCCAAGAAGACTTGGCGCTCTTCACCGAACGGATCGACGCCGACCTGATGCCGCGGCTCGAAAAGCTCGTGGCCGACGACTTTGTCCGGCTGCCGTACACCGAAGCGATCACACGGCTGACCGATAGTGGCGAGAGTTTCGAGTACCCCGTAACCTGGGGCTCGGACCTTCAGGCAGAGCACGAACGCTTCCTGACCGAGAAACAGTTTGGCGCTCCAGTGGTGTTGTACGACTACCCGGCTTCGATCAAGCCCTTCTACATGTACGTCAACGAGCCCGACACCGCGGGACGATTGACCGTGCGGGCGATGGACGTTCTCGTGCCGGGCGTGGGAGAGATTATCGGCGGCAGCCAGCGTGAGCACCGCCTGGAAGTGCTTGAGCGTCGCATGGCAGAGCAGTCGCTCGATCCGGCGGAGTACTGGTGGTACACCGATCTGCGGCGCTATGGCAGCGTGCCGCACAGCGGCTTCGGGCTGGGCCTGGAGCGGATGGTGCAGTACGTGACCGGAATGGCCAATATCCGCGACGTGATCCCCTTCCCGCGAACGCCGCTCTCCGCCGAATTCTGAGCTGACCGCGCCCCTACTCTAAGCCTTGCGGCCGGTCTTGCTCACCTAGCGTTTCGAGAAGCCGCTGGGCCATGCTGTTCGCAGCGCGAGCGCGGGCGTGACGCACGTAATGCCGTCGCGAGTCCTCGAGCAGTTCATCGGGGGTCGAACCCCTTGCCGCTTTCCATTGACGGATGAAGCCATCGAGCGCGGCCGGATCGCCATCGAGCGCGGCAAAGAGCGCGTCATCGAGCTCTTCCAGTCGTTCCAGCACGGGTGGCGCGATGGTTTGGCCACGTTGGGTAACCACACGGTACTGCTCGTATAGCGACTGCTTTTCGGCACGCCGCACGACCGACTCAGGGGTCCGCGACTCAGGGGTCCGCGCAGCCGCTACCGTCAGGCTGCTCTCGGGAGCAGGCGTAAAGCGATCGGTCGGCAGAACGGTAGCGGGCAGCATATCGGAGTAGGTAAATCGAGGTGTCGTTGAAAGATGTGGGCGGCGGTGATCGGCCGGTGGTATCGCTAAGTTTTGAATCGGGGCCAGCTAGTGCCGCCATTGATTCGGTCTGAACCGCTAGCAAGACTCCCGAACCAGGCACTAAGTTCGCGCTACGCCGTTGCCAGCGCAGATAGGGGCGTTGGCGTAAGTCCAAGGACGCACCAGCGCTCGGGGAAGTTCCCCGCGCAGAACGCACCGTTTGCCCACCGAGCGCTTCAGGTGCTACGGAGCGTCAGGCCGGTTTGTTCCGCAGCCGGGCAAAACGCTGCGCAACGGACTCCTCGGCTTCGGCACAGGTTCCGGGGGATTCTTCGCCCCCCTCGGAGCAGGCGGCCGAATCGTCAGAAAAATCGTCCGTCAGCACCGCGTTGGGTTCCGCCAGCTCTGCTAGCGGCAGCTCGCCCACTTCTTGCAGCTGGGCAGCCAGGGCGTTGTTGGAAGCCTGGGCTTCTAGCAGTTCCTCGGTGCGTTGCTGCAGGTGCCGTTCGAGTTCGGCCACGCGGTTGCGAGCGAGACCCAGATCGTGCTGCAGGCGTTGTCGCTGTCGCCCTTCTTCTTCTTGCTGCTGCCGCCACTGGGAGCGTTCTTGTTCGAGTGATTCGTAGGCTTCAGCGACCCGCTGCTCCATGCGGCCGCCGATCTCCTCAAGCTCGCGAACTGCCGACTCGACCGCGTCGAGCGAAGCGGTGTATTCGTTGGCCAAACGATCCTCGTCATCCTGCCAGCCCTCCAGGAGCTGGCGGATCGGCTCGTGGGGAGCGGCGGCGGAGGGGTTGGACATAATAGACCCGACACGTCTTCTTCGTATCGGCGGGGATGTGTGCGCCGGCGGGAGAGGGAGAGAGGGACGTACCGAGCAGGTCCCCGGGGGCCAGAAACAGCCCCGGGGTATCGATGAGGAGTGGGTGTGAGGAATCGCCCAGACGATCCCCCCGCACGTTGAAAACCTAGGTTACGTTCCGCGACCGGTCAAACGGCTTTTGGCGACGTTTTTTCACGGGGCGGCGTTGCCCTCACCCCCCAAGGGGGGATTAACATAAGCAGCGTGCTCCTCCGTTCCTACTCTGACGATTAATCTGTGATGTTTGCTTTTCGCTGGCTCTTGCCGATTGTGTTACTCACGCCCGTGCCGCTCGACGCGCGAGACACGCTTGTCGTGGCCTTTAATGCCGACGATGACAACCGCAACGGCGTCCGCGATTTTCAAGAGCCGCTCTCGCTATCCGACAACGATGTGGTGATCGCTTGGTCGGCGGAGCAGCTACCCGAGAATCTCCGCGTTGCCTGTGATGCTCCACCGGGGGCCATTCGGTTTGCGCTTTCCAGCGATCGCAAGCAGATCGCGGTCGATGCCCTGCGTTCCGCAGACCCGGACTGGGATGGCACCTTTCGGTTGCATGTCACTACCGATGAGCGGCAAGAGGTTATCGAGGGCCACGTTGCGCCGCTCCGCGTGCGTTCTAGCCTGGCACAGGCCCAGACGGTTTTTGTGCGTGAGTTTCCCAACCGCAACGAACGCTTGATCCAACAACTGGGCGAGATCTGTCGTCTTGCCGGCGCCGAGTTGCACGTGGTCCCGGCCGGTGAGCCCTACGCTTACAACCACATCTGGTTACAAGACACGGTCGAGTTCCTCGAAGCCCAGGGAGCCCCGGTACCGATGACGGTTGCCCTGTCGGCCAACCGCGCTCGCCGTTTGGATCGGTTCGCCCGCGACCGATTGCTCGGGCCCGGTGTCGGTTACATGCGGGTTGGATCTTATCGAAAAAAATTCGCGGAGGGCGAGGGTGGCGTCTCTTGGATCGATTGGTACGGCAATCTCGAGGCCTCACCCCCAACGGACGAGCACCCTGTTGGAAGGATTCTGTACGGCATCGACAAGCAGCGCGATGCTTCGCTTCACCCGAAAGTGCTTGCTTGGCTCGCGGCACAGTTGGGTGCCGAACCGCTTGCGCTCGACGTCGGTTGGCTGACGATCAAGCACGTTGATGAGATGGTCTCGTTTCTTCCGGCGAAAGACGGTGGGTTCTTGGTGCTGGTGCCCGATCCGAACGCGGCGCTCGATCGGTTGCGTCACCTGCGTGACGACGGCTACGGCGACACGCGTCTGCTGGACATCTTCGAAAACCAAACAACCGTCAACTCGGTGCTCGACGACGCCGACTTTGTAGTCGCAAATCAGCGTTTGTGGCGCGAACGAATCGAGCCGATGTCACGCAAGCTGCTGAAGGAAATTGGTGTACCCCGCGATCGCTTGCGCAGGATGCCGGTCCTCTTTCAGCCCGATGGCACGCCCCGGACGCCGAATGTGGTGAACTGTCTAGTGCTCCCCGGCACCGAGGGCCAACCCGCGCAGGTCGCGATGGCGGACCCCAACGGACCGATGATCGACGGCGTGGACGCGTTCCAGGCAGAGACCCGTAGCCGGCTTTCCGATGCGAACGCCACGCTCCACTTTGTGGACGATCGACAGTACCACAAGTGGTCGGGCAACGTTCACTGCGCAACCAACGCCATTCGGCCGTTGCCTGCGGCTCAACGCTAAGGTTGAGTTCGTAGTAGGTCGAGCGTTAAGGTGCTTGCCCCCCGTCGGCGCGCATCGCCAGAGTGCGCCATGCGTCGCGCTCGATGTTGTCTTGGTAGAACGAAACCGAACCGTCGAGCCGCGCCGCGTTTACGCCGCCCGGATGTGCGCTGCGCGAGGTGACGATGGCGTAAGTCGGCCCGCCGCCGCCGCTGAGCTTGCCCTCTTGCCAAGAGTTGTAGTCGTGATCGAGTAGCACGCCTCCCTGATCGAGAAGCATCCGGCTGTTGGGTGGCAGCGTTGCAGTGAAGCCCGTGTGATGCACCCGACCGTCGGGCCATTCGGTGTGTCCGGTGTTTTTGTACTCGGCCGCGGGCACGAGCGCGGCGGCCGTATCGGCGTCGGGGGGGATCGTGGTGCTAGTGGGTTGGGCGTTGCGACGGTAGTGCTGCCAGCCGAGGACCTCGCTCGCAAGGAGCGTCTTGCTGGCCCCGTCCGTGACACGGCGGAGCTCGAGATTGCTGTCGGGAAAGAAGAGCCCGTCGCCTCCTTCATTGGTAGCGGGGTCGTAAACGAACCACGTGCCGAAGTTGAAACCGTAGCTCGTCGGGTACAGCAGCACTTTGCCGCCGCCCGGATCACGCACCAGGAAAGAATTCTCATCGCTCGGGCAACCGAACACGGCGATCTTGAGGCCGTTGATCGGCTGCTGATTATCCCAAGCAAGGGTCAGATCGACCGTGCGATACAGGGCCCCCTCTTCCAGGAACGGCAGCACCCGGCCGTGTACGCCCCAGGCACCGTTGTTGCCGGTGGTGCCCGTGATCTGCGTGCTGGGCGGCAGGTGGCCGGCGAAGCTCTCAAAGTTCAGTACCGCCAGGGAGAGCTGCCGAAGGTGGTTCACGCAGCTCGATCGCCGCGCTGCCTCGCGCGCCGCTTGCACGGCTGGCAGCAGCAGAGCCACCAGGATGCCGATGATCGCGACGACCACCAGCAGTTCAACAAGCGTGAAGGCAGCCGTGTAGCGTGTTGCTCGGTAGCGCATCGGGTGCCTCTCAGAAGTTTCGATAGGGCGGCCTATTCTCCGGGGGGAGCCGGAGGAAATCGTTGTCCAATCCTGCTAATCTATCGGGTCAGCCAAACGGCACGCAATCTCACGAGCCAGGAACCCGCTATGTCGCGATTTCCCTTTCCGATGCCAACCCGTCGCTTCCCGCACCGATCCGATTCGCAGGGGTCGCGCCTGCCCGGAGGGTACGACCAGCGCGACCGTCCGCCGTTTGGAGTGGGCCGTCCTCAGGCCCCCTCGGGGGGGGCTTCGCTCGGCAGCGGGGGGCTGAAAGTCCGGCTGCTGATCGCGCTGGCGCTCGCGGTCTTCGCCCTGCTCTCGTACTACGGCAACCCGGGCGACGTGAACCAGATCACCGGCGAGCGCGAGCGCGTCGCCCTGCCCGAAGAAGACCAAGAGATGGCGCTCGGTCGGCAGGCCGCACCGGAGATGGTCCGTCAGCACCGCGGTGTGTCAAGTGATGCCGAGGCGCGAGCGCTGGTCGATCAGATTGGCCGCCAGCTGCTCGCGGGTCTTGAAATCTGGATCGCCGAGAAGCAAGCCGAAACCGGTGCCGAACTCCGCAACCCGTACGACTTTGAGTTCACCCTGCTCGCGGATCCCAGTACCGTGAATGCCTTTGCGTTGCCCGGCGGGCAGGTGTTCATCACCGAGGCCCTCTTTAGCCGTCTCAACACCCGCGGCGAGCTGGCGGGCGTGCTGGGGCACGAGATCGGTCACGTGATCGATCGCCATGGCAACGAACGGATGGCGAAGCAGCAGCTCTTTAGCGGGCTGGCGGCCGCCGGCGGTGTTGCCGGAGGCGATGCCAACTCGGCCCGCATGGCCCAAATGGCCGCGCAGTTTATCCAGATGAAGTACGGCCGCGACGACGAGCTACAGAGTGACCGCTGGGGCGTAATCCTGTGCGAGAAAGCGGGCTACGATCCGCGTGCGATGGTGGGCGTGATGAAGGTGCTGGACGAAGCCTCGCCCAGCGGTGGCCCGCCCGAGATGATGAGCACCCACCCGAAGCCCGCCAACCGCATCGCCTACATCGAACAGGTTATCCGCGACGTGTTCCCCAACGGCGTGCCGGGCGGCCTGCGGCCGTGATTGAAACGCTGAAAAAGAGCGTTGGATGTCGATCGTAAACAAGCCGACCAACAGGAGACCTATCAATGAACGAGTTAGTGACCTGCCTGTGGTTTGATCGTGGCGAAGCCCGACAGGCGGCCGATTTTTATGCGGCCACGTTCCCTGATAGCCATGTGGATTGCGTCAATCACGCGCCGGGAGATTTTCCCAGTGGCGAAGCGGGGCAGGAGTTGACCGTCGAGTTCACGGTGCTTGGGCGACGGTTTGTCGGACTCAACGGGGGCCCCAACTTCAGGCCCAACGAAGCGGTCAGCTTCATGGTGTTGACCGACAATCAGATAGAAACCGATCGGTACTGGGACGCCATTCTCTCAAGTGGTGGTGCCGCCAGCGCTTGTGGTTGGTGCAAAGATCGCTGGGGATTTTCTTGGCAGATCACGCCCAGGCGACTGCTCGAGCTGATCACGAGCAAAGACCCCCCCCATGCCAAGCGTGCCTTCGAAGCGATGATGACGATGACAAAGATCGATCTGGCGGCCCTGGAACGGGCGATCTCTTAGAGAACCCCGCTGCGCAGGCACCGCTCAGCGCATCGCTGCCATGAAGCGGTCGAACAGATAGTGGCTGTCGTGCGGGCCGGCGGAGGCCTCGGGATGGTACTGCACGCTGAACGCCGGTGTGGCGGTGCCCGCCAAGCCGCGGTGCTGGACCCCTTCGATCGTGCCGTCGTTGAGCGAAACGTGTGTCACCTCTAGATCGGAGGGCAACGAATCCGCTTCGACCGCGAAGCCGTGGTTCTGGCTCGTGATCTCCACCTTGCCGGTCGCGAGATCCTGCACCGGATGGTTGGAGCCCCGGTGGCCGAACTTCAGCTTGAAGGTCTTGGCACCGCACGCTAGCGACAGCAGCTGGTGCCCCAAACAGATGCCAAAGATCGGCTTCTTGCCGACCAGCTGAGCGATCGCTTGGCTGGCGTAAACGAGCGGTTCCGGGTCGCCCGGGCCGTTGGAAAGGAACACCCCGTCTGGCTCGAGGGCGAGCACCTCGTCGGCGGTGGTCTGGCCGGGCACGAGCGTCACGCGGCAGCCGTTGCCCGCCAAGTGACGGGGGATGTTCCATTTCATGCCATAGTCATAGGCCACCACATGCGGGCCGGCGCTGCCGGCGGGCTGACTGCCGCTGCCATCCAGACGGGTCCAGCAGCTGAGCGGCTCGCTCCACGTGCCACGCTCGGCGGGGGTGACCTCGCTCACCAGATCGCGCCCCACGAGGCCGGCGCTCGCTCGCGCCTTGGCGATGAGGCTTTCGTCGTCCAGGTCACGCGTCGAAAGCACGCCGCGCATGGCACCCGACGAGCGCAGCCGTCGCACTAGCGCGCGGGTGTCGATCGCCTCGATCGCCACCACTCCGTGACGGCGGAGGTAATTATCGAGTTTGATCTCGCTGCGAAAGTTGCTCGCGATGCGGCTGTTCTCGCGCACCACAAAGCCGGTCACCTTGGGAGTTGCGCTCTCCGTGTCTTCACTGCTGATGCCATAGTTGCCGATCTGCGGGTAGGTCATCGTGACGATCTGACCCGTGTAGCTCGGGTCGGTCAGCACCTCTTGGTAGCCCGTCATCGAGGTGTTGAAGCAGACCTCTCCCGCCACCTCCCCTTCGGCACCAATTGACAGGCCGGTGAAGACCGTACCGTCTTCCAGGGCGAGCTTGGCGGGCGTCGATTCGGGCATAGCGAAACCGCAGTCGTTAGTCGGGAGCGAAGCAAAGGCTGAGGAGGATGCCGTATTGTCTCTCGGCCCTCGGGAGGGTTCAACGGGCCGGCGGCTGGGTGGAAGCCGATTCGGGGCAAGATTAGTTCTTGCCCGGCGAATAGCCTGAAAACAACGCTGCCCGACGGCAACGCTTGCCGACGCGGAGCGGATTCCCCCCCGTATTAAAATAGGGAGATTGTCGCATCATGGCCAACCATCGGGTTTTCCTGCCCTTGCTGCTGATTCTGGGGCTCGCGCTGACGGGCTTCGCCTGGGGGCAGGAAGCAGCTTCCGACACGCCCGCCGCGGTCGATCCGGTGCCCAGCCCCAGCGTCTCTCAGAAGGCGGCCGAAACGCTCAAAAGCGCTCGCGAGACCGCCGAAACACTCGCCCAGACCATCGACCAAGATGAGCGGGTCCAGCAGGTGTCCGCCGGACTGCTCCAGCCGATCTATCAGCTCGCCGAGGCCTTTTCGTTTCCCGCTTTCCACTGGATCGCCTTTGCCCTGATGGCGGCCGGTGTGGTGAGCTTTGCCTTGCAACTGACCCTGGGCAAGCTCGTTGTGTTGGGACGAATGGGATTCAGCCTGTCGGAGATTATCTCCGACCTCTTGGGGCTGCTCGTGAGCCTGGTGGGCCTCGTACTGACGACCCAGGCGGCAGCGCAAAATTCCAGCTTCACCAATAGTTCGGGTGCCGTCTTGTCCTCAGCGCTCGTAGGGGTGCTCGTTGGGCTGGTGCTGTACGTGTGGGGGCAGCGGCAAGAATTGCAGGCGGTCGAGGGCCGACGCCGCGTGGCTTCAGCCGCCAGCGAGACCGAATGACAACCAGCTCCAAACGCAGAGCGCGCCGCCCACGTTCGATGCAGCACCGATAAATCGGTTGCGTCGGTCAGGTGGCGGCCGTCTCTGCGGGGGCACCGGCGTAGTCGGCCTCAGCCTCTTTGAGGCATGCCTTGATCTGGCGGACCGCTTGGCGGAGGCGTTCTTCGTTTTCAACGAGGCTCATCCGCAGGTAGCCTTCGCCATCGGGGCCGAAACCGCTGCCGGGGCTCGCGGCGACGTTCCCCTTGTCGAGCAGCATCATGGCAAAGTCCATCGTGCTCATGCGGCTGCGCCACGGCTCGGGGATGGGCTGCCAGACAAACATGCCCGCTTTGGGGCGGGCGTCTTCCCAGCCGATCCTCGCCAGCGAATCGCACAGCGCGTCGCGCCGCGACTGGTAGATCTGCGATTGGCGTTCGACCGCCGCGTCGGTGTGGCGTAGCGCCATGATCGCGGCGATCTGGATCGCCTGGAACATGCCGTAGTCGTAGTAGCCTTTGATGGTAGCCAGCGCCTGAATCATCTGGCGGTTGCCGCTACAGAAGCCGACGCGCCAGCCGGCCATGTTGTAGCCCTTGCTCATGGTGGTGAATTCAACCCCCACATCGATCGCCCCGGGCGACGACAAAAAGCTGGGGGGGTGAAAGCCATCAAAGGTTACGTCGGCATAAGCGAAGTCGCTGATCACCATCAGGTTATAGCGCTTCGCGAGGCGCACCACTTCGTCGTAGAACGGCTGCTCCACAACAACGCTTGTCGGGTTGTGCGGGTAGCACAGCAGCAGGAGCTTCGGCTTGGGATACAGCGTCTCGCAGGTGTGAGCGATTGCCGACAAGAATTTGTCCGAGTCGGTCACCGGCAACTGAATCACATTGCCGCTGGCTAGGGCAACCGCATACACGTGCACGGGGAAGTACGGCGTTGGCACCAATGCCGTATCGCCCGGTCCCATCAGGGACAGGCACATATGGCTGAAGCCCTCCTTCGAGCCGAGGCACGTGATGACCTCCGCGTCCGGATCGAGCCGCACCCCGTACTTTTTGAAGTACTTGGCCGCGACCTCGCGGCGCAGGTTGGCGATACCGTTGCTCTTGCTGTAGCGGTGGTTGCGTGGATCCCGCGCGGCCTCGACGAGCTTCTCGATGACGAGCTCCTCGGGCGGATCGCTCGGGTTGCCCATGCCCAGCTCGATCACGTCGTCTCCTGCGACGCGTTTGTCGTAGATCATCTTGTTGATCCGCCCAAACAAATAAGGCGGCAACCGCGTCACCCGATCGGCGACACGTACTGAAAAGGGCTCGGAGGCAGCGGCCGGATGATTCGAGGGGTTCATGGTCGGCGGGCGGAGGGCCGTGGACGGGAAAAAAGTTGGGCGAGCGGATGCCCACGCTTGAGTATACTCGTCTACGCTCGGGTTCGCCGAGCCGGCCTTTTCGCTTGCTTTCAACCTGCCCCGTCTCCCCGTGCGGGAAACGGTCCGTTTCCTCCGACGAGGCGGCGCGTGTCCTTTCTTTCTCGTTTTGGTAAACGCGGGGCTCCAACGCCCTCGAACAACGCGGAACGCGACCAGCGCTTGCTGGACGAGGCCCGCGAACAGATCGCCAAGTACCTGGCCGATGGCAATAACGCCGCCGCAGGGGCCTTGTGCGCAAAACTCCGCGGAACCGGAGCGGGCTTGCGGCTCGAGCCCGCGCAGTACGCCCCCGCCATCAAGGGGCTGCTTGCAGCCGGCCGCTTTCCCGAGGGTGCCCGACTGCTTTCCGACTGGATCGAAATCCAGCCCGACCAGGCGCACGCGCTCCGCTTGCGACTGGCCCAGCTCTGTGTCGACCGCCTCAAGCGGCCAGGCCGCGCGCTCGACTTGCTAGTGCAGATCGACCCCGAGAAGCTCACCGACCCTGAATGCCTGCTGGCGCACGAGATCGTTGCCCGCGCCGAAAAGATGCAGGACGAGGGCCTGGTCGAGCTAGACGATGGCGACTGGTGAGAGGATGCCGACAAAAAAACGAGGCCGCGCTCCTTGCAGGATCGCGGCCTCGCTCGTTGTCATCAGGGCATGAAGGATCGGGTGTGTCGCTGATTTAGCGAACGCCACTAGCCTGCCGTACCGCCGTGTCCTTGCGAGACTCGGCTTGGCCTTCCGCTTTAGCGGGTGCCTGGCTTGTACCGGTCAGGTAGTTGTCGATCCGCGCGGCGCTCCGCAACCGGTCAAACTCTTCGCTCATCGCGATGCGGATCTTCTTCTCGTAGATGTCTTGCGACAAGACATCGTGAACCTCGGCCAGCTCGATATCGAGCGTCTCGGTGCGGCCCTCACAACGAAGAAGGATAAACTTGTCTCCGACTTGCGTGATGCCGGACATCTCTCCCGGTGAGAGCGCGAAGGCGGCTTCTTCCAGCTGAGGTTGTCCGCCATAGCGGCGCACCGGCGGTGCCTCGCCGCGAAGGCTGCGGCTCGATGGTTCGATCGAGTACTCGGCCGCAAGCTCGCCGAAGTACTCAGCGGACGGGTTCTGCCGCGCCTTGTCCCAAACTTCTTGTGCACGCCGCAGATCGTCCATGACGATTGCGAGGCAGCGGACCCGCTCGCCGTAGTTGGCCTCGTAGCCCTTCTTCAGATCGTCATCCGTGACCATGACGCGATCACCGGTTAGCTTCTTCAGCGCGGCAGACGGCCACACCGAGTCTCGGACATAGAGCTCGTAGCTCACGTCCTGCTCTTCGGTTGCCATCTGAACCCAGCGGCGCATGTCGGCCTCGCCCGCTGAGTCGAGCACACCGGCCAAGCGGGCGGCATGACGCATCTCCGATTCGAGGTCTTGCTGCGTGACGCTGTATCCCGCGGCTTGCAGTGCCTGCCGTAGCGCGAGGTGCGACACCTCGACCTCGAGCACCTCTTTTCCGTGACGCAGCAGGCACTCTTGGCCGAGTTCCTGCATCGTTATCGGTTCGCCGTTAACTGTCGCGACCACACCGGGCATCGACTGCCGCAGACGCGGGTCGTTGTAGACGTTCTGGATCGTTGCGGCATTCTGGAGTTTGGCGAACAGGTCGTTAGCGACCTCACGCAGCTTGCCCTCGCGGATCTCTTCTTCCAGCTCGGCTCGGACTTGGGCCATCGCAACGTTTCGTGCTGGCACG
This sequence comes from Botrimarina hoheduenensis, assembly GCF_007859815.1. GTDB lineage: Bacteria > Planctomycetota > Planctomycetia > Pirellulales > Lacipirellulaceae > Botrimarina > Botrimarina hoheduenensis. Next base: position 194,839 of record NZ_SJPH01000002.1, read on the forward strand.
TGCCCCTCGCACTTGATGATCGCGTGCTGGGGGCCGACGGTGATGACCTTTGACACCTCGTCGGCTTGCATCGAGAAGGCTGCTCGCTCAATGGCGGCCTCGCCGACGTGCAGCCGGATTGGTTGGATCAAACCGCCGATGCTGGCCGAGTTGATGTCTTCCGAGTGCTGCATCGCAAGCCGTGCAAACTCGGCCGGACGGGCCGCCGCTTCGCGCTGCACTTGCTGCGCCTTCTGAGCGTCCGAAACCACGATCAGGCGTACCTGCACTCCCGGCCCAAAGCGGGTCTCGTAGGCTTTTTTCAGCTCAGCGTCGGACACCACGAGCTCGCTCCCGGCCAGCTTCCGCAGCGCTAACGTGGGCCACAGGATGTCTCGCTGATACTCGGCGGCGCTGACGCCTCGCTGCTGCTCGAGCAGCTCGAGCCATTGCTCGCGACCGAGCTTGAAGCGCTTCGCCATGCGATCGAGTTCGGCGTCGATGTCAGCGTCGGTCACTGTCAAACCGCGCTTGCGACAGTGGTGATCGATCAGGCGTTTGTTGACGAGGCTTTCAAGAACCCCCTCGCCGTGCCGCTCGACGCAACCCTGGATCAGGGTTTCGCGACGGATGTCTTGTCCGTTGACCAACGCCATCACTTCTTGCTGCGGCGTGGTTGCAGCGCCGGCCTGGGTTGCCGGAGCGCGATGGCTCGTTTGGGTGTCACCCGGTGCCGCCTCGGCAACCGGATTGCCGATCAACAGCCGGCCAACCACCAGGGCACCAAGGGCCAGCGTGGCAGAAGCCGCGAGCCACCATCGACGCCGATCTGGCACAACGGTGTTGGCGGGTACTCTCTCAGGGGGCGTCTTCGCCGCGTCCTTGCGGGCCATCGCTATTGCTCCATCAAAAAGGAAGTCCGGGCGCAGAGTTTGCGGGGAGTAGCGCCGACGGGGAGCGAGAGATTAGCACCCCATGAGAATTGCGAGAAGAGAAATCGCTAGCCCACCGCCGATACGCCTCGCCACCCGTGATAACACGAAGACAGACAGCGCAAAAAAAAGCCGGGCGTGCTAGCACGCCCGGCTCGGAGAAAGTTTGTCGATCAGGCCAGGCGGCTATTACCGACGGCGACGGGCGGCAAGGCCGGCCAGGGCCAGCAGTGCTAGCGAGCTGGGCTCGGGGATGTTTGTCGTAATGATGAGCCCGTCAAAGTCCTTCTTCTTGATGAAGGACGATCCACCATCGCTAGCAACCGCGGTGAGCGTGTTGTCGAGCGTGACGTTGATCTTCGTCACGCCGAATTGGAAGGCGATGCCCTCATTCAGCAAGGCTTGCGCGATATCCACGTCAACCGAGCCCGACCAATCGGTCGAGAAGATCGGGAAGCCGTTGGAGTCTTGGGCCATGCTGTACGTTCCGCCCGAAGGGGTGAACGTCATCTGGGCTTGGATGTTGAAGCCACTGATCGGCATGCCATCGACCTCGACCACATCGATGAAGACCTCGTTGGTCACGCTCGAAGCGGTTGTGAACGAGGCGGGGTTGCCTGCCAGCGTTGTGTCGCCGGCCTCGGTAAAGCGGAGGTTGTCGAGCACTTTGCCGGGCTTGGCCACGATCATCATGCTGAGTTGGCTGTCAACAATCTCCGAGACAAGCGGTCCCGTGCTGTTGACGCTAGCGAGGAAGCCGGTCGGGCTGAAATCGAGCGAGTTGCCACTCACCGAAGTCGGTGCGCCGAAGAGCATGGCGTCAGAACCACCGGGCCCCTCATCGTTCGATTCCGTGACCTGGCCGAACCACGCGTCGGCACCCATCCAGCCGGTCATGCCGCCGGGGCCATCGGGGCCCTCATCGGGACCGACATACACAATCGCGGCGGGGGCACTTGTAACGACCGCCATGGCGGCGATAGCGAACAGAGCTGTAAATCGTAGGCGCACAGTAGCTCCTCACGCGGTGGGGGGGCTGGCAGATGAAAGAATAGGCAGGATGCGGTTTTTACCACCAATCCGAAGTATCGCGACGATCACGCGGATAGCAAGCAAGTCGTTGCATAATTGCAACATATTGCGCTAAGCCGCATGTTTATAGCTGCTCCATCACCTCGGCTTCCTTGCTCTTTGCCAGATCACCGGCCTGCCCTTCGTGCTTGGTGGTCAGGTCCTGCACGTCCGTCTTATAGGTTTTGCACTCGTCTTCGCTCAGCTCCTTGTCTTTTTCAAGCTGATCCAGGTGCTTGTTCGCGTCGCGGCGGACGTTGCGAATACTCACGCGGGTTTCCTCGGTGAGGTCTTTCGTGCGGGCAACCATCTTCTTGCGCACATCGCCGGAGAGCGCCGGGATATTGAGCCGCACCACTTTGCCATCGCTTTGGGGCGCAAGGCCCAGGTCCGAGGCGACGATCGCCTTTTCGATGTCCTTGATTACCGACGGGTCGAACGGACGGATCACCAATTGCTGCGGCTCGGGAGCGCTGACGCTGGCCAGCTGCTTCAGCGGCGTTGGCGAGCCGTAGGCGTCCACCCGTAGCGAGTCCACCATGCCCGGATTGGCCCGGCCGGTGCGGATGCCGTTCAGATCGTTCTTGAGCTTCTCAACCGCCTTGATCATCCGCTCTTCGGCGTCGATAAGCACTTCTTCAACAGTCATGGCGCAAACGATGAGGGGGGAAGGAAAAAGTTTGTTTCGGATCGCTGTTCAAGCGGTTGTTGCCGACCGGCTGATAACGCGCGTGCCGATGGGTTCGCCGCGGACCGCACGCTCGATGTTGCCATCGCGCCGATAATTGAACACCAGGATCGGCAAATCGTGCTCCATGCAATGCGCGATGGCGGTCGAGTCCATCACGCGCAGCTCTTGCTCACGAACCTGTTGGTAGGTGAGCTCCTCGTAGAGAACAGCGTTGGGGTTGGTCTCGGGGTCGTCGCTGTAGACGCCATCGACGCGGGTGGCCTTCATGAGGATGTCACACTCCAGCTCTAACGCTTTCTGGGCCGCGGCCGTATCGGTCGTCACGAAGGGGGCACCGGTACCCGCCGCGAAAATGACGATCCGGCCTTTCTCCAGGTGACGCTTTGCACGGCGACGGATGAAGGGCTCGGCCACGCCGTCCATCTTGATGGCGGTCATCAGCCGTGTGGCGGCTCCGAGCGACTCGAGCGCGTCTTGCAGGGCGAGGCCGTTGATGACCGTCGCAAGCATCCCCATGTAATGGGCCGTCGCTTCTTGAATGCTATTGGCACCGGCCGTGAATTGGGCACCCCGCAGGATGTTGCCGCCCCCGATGACGATGCCGATCTCCACACCCTGCTGGGCTGCACGAACCGTTTGGCTTGCGATGTCGACCACCTCGGTCATGCTGATGCCCCGCTGCCCGGAAGGGGCAAAACTCTCCCCCGAGAGCTTCAGAATGATGCGGTTGTAGGGTGACGAACCGGTGGATGCGGCCATAGTCAAACGTTGCGCTCAGGCGAGGGGCGAGAAACTCTTAGGCAGAGTCTAATCGGCTTGCCGTGGACGGGGAAACCGGCGGGGGGGACGTGTGCTGCCGGAACGCAACAAAAAAGCGAGCGTCTCGCGGGGGCCGCGGGACGCTCGCTGAAGTGCGTGCTCGGGGAAAAGCTTACGGCTCGGATTCAGCTCGCGACGCTCGTCTCGCCCAGGCGCCAGCTCGTGAACCCCTTGAGCTTCATGCCACCCGCCTTGGCGATCGCTCCGACGGTTTGCTTGTCGTCCTTCACAAAGGCTTGCTCAGAGAGCACCTTTTCGGCGTAGTAATTCTTCATCCGCCCATCGACCATTTTCTCGATGATATTGTCGGGCTTGCCCTCGTTCTTGGCCGCCTCGACCAAAATGGCGCGCTCGCGGGCTACTTCGTCGGCGTCGAGCTCGTCGGTGCTGGTAGCGGTGGGCTTCATCGCCGCGACGTGCATGCTGATGTCTTTGGCCAGGTCGTTCGTGCCCCCCTCAACCGAGAGCAGCACGCCACTCTTGCCGTCGAAGTGCACGTAGCCACCGCACGGGCCTTCGACGCGTGCGATGCGGGCGAGCTTGAAGACCTCGCGGATGCGGTTTTCCAGGTCGTCTTTGATCTCCTTGAGCTTCTTGCCCGCCGCTGTGGGGCTCGGTTGCTCCCACAGCGCATCGGCGGTGGCGGCCCCGGGACCCGTGGCCAATTGCTTCGCCAGATCGTTGGCCAGAGCGACCACCTCGGGGTTGCCCGCGACGGGGGCCGATTCCACCTGCAACTCGATGATTGCTCCCGCCGATTGATCGACACCACAGAAGACCGCTATGCGGCCCTCTTCGGTGACGCGGTCACGGCGGCCTTCCATGAGTTTCAGGCCCTTCTCGCGGAGCGCCTGCTTGGCGGCCTCTTTGTCGCCCCCTGCTTCGGCGAGCGCTTTCTTGCAATCCATCATCGGGAGCTGTGTTTCGTCACGCAGCTCCTTAACCATCGCGGCGGTGATCTCGGCCATGGGAGTCCTCAGTGTGGGGGATGCTCTTGCCGCCGGCGTGCGGACCGCGGCGATATGTTAAACGGATGGTTGAAAGGGGGAAAAAGTCGCTGGCCGGGTCGAGGGCGTCTCGCAAGGCAAAGATTCGCGAAAGAATCGCCCTCGTCCCGATCGCGCTGGTTAGCGCCGGTTCCGCGTCGTGTGTAGGCAATCGGCGGCTCCCTGGCGGGAAGCGCTCAGCTCGCGGTATCCGCGTCTTTGTCCTCAGCGGCCTTTTGCTCAGCGGCCTTGTCGGCGGCGGCCTTGTCGGCGGCAGCTCGTTCCGCGGCCTTCTCGGCAGCTTGGGCCCGTGCTTCGTCCTTGGCGGCTTGCTGTTGCAGAACCGCTTGGGCCTTGCCCGCCACGACCGAGTCCGCGATCAACCGGCAGATCAGCTCGATCGAACGCAGGCTGTCGTCGTTGCCGGGAATCGGCAGATCGACCGTGTCCGGGTCGCAGTCCGTATCAATCAGCGAAACCACCGGAATGCCCAGCACGCGGGCTTCTTTGACCGCGTTTTTTTCCTTGCGCGGATCGATCACAAACAAGCACTCGGGCAGCCGCGACATCGTCCGCATCCCGTTCAGGTTGCGGTAGATCTTGCGGTACTCGCGGTTGAGGGTCGATTGCATCTTCTTCGAGTAGCTCTTGATCGCTTCGCCCTGGCGGATGGCTTCGAGCTCTTCGAGTCGGCTGAGCCGGTCGCGGATCGTGCGGAAGTTGGTCAGCGTACCGCCCAGCCAACGCTCCGAGACGAAGGGCATGCCCGCCCGTGCGGCCTCGCGGGCGACCGTCTCCGAGGCCTGCCGTTTGGTGCCGACAAACAGGATCAGGCTCCCGCGGCCCGCGACATCCGACAGGTACTTACGGGCACGCAGCAGACCGCGAATGGTCTCGCGAACATCGATAATGTGGATCAGATTGCGGCGGGCGTAGATATACGGCCGCATCTTCGGATTCCAGCGGCTAGCGCGGTGACCGAAGTGGACGCCCGATTCAACGAGCTCATTGACTAGCGACATCGAAAATCGACTTTCAGTGGCACACCGGCGCGACAGCGGCCCGGGGGGCTGCGGTCATAAGGTCCGGCGTTAGGTGGTTTCGGCCTCTTGGTGTGCTGCGCCGGGTGGCGCTGGGGCTGTCGGCGGCGGGGTCGCTGCGGACCGCCCCTCTCGTGAACCCTTCGGGCCGATGAAGGGTCGCGAAGCTGGTTAGGTTACGGGGGGCGTCTCGGCTGGTCAATCCGTTGCCGGGGCGGGCAGGTTGCGAGGCCCCGGGGGGCGGATTACGATTCGGGGCTCGCGGCGTCTCGGTGCCGGCTCGGTGGAGGGACCTTATCCCCCCCCCCCGACAACGGCCCTCCCGGGATCGCCCTTGATTGACTGCGGGGCTCCATGATTGACTGCGGGGCTCTGGGTGCGGGCAACCGCATTTCGGCGGTACCTTTCGATTTAACGTTTTCCCTACTTCCATCGACGCTCGCCGCGTTCTGGCCCATGCGACACGTCCTCTCAGCCCTCGTCCAGAACGTACCGGGCGTGCTAGCTCACGTCTCGGGCATGCTGGCCTCGCGGGCCTACAACATTCACAGTCTGGCCGTAGGCGAGACGGAGGATCCGGAGTTCTCGCGGATGACCTTCGTCGTGGTCGGCGATGACGGCATCCTGGAGCAGGTCCGCAAGCAGCTCGAGAAGATCGTCACCGTTGTCCGCGTGGACGACGTCAGCTCCAAGGATCACGTGGAGCGTGATCTGATGCTGATTAAGGTCAAGGCCGACAAAGGAGATCGCCCCGAGATCCGCGAGCTGAGCCGCATCTTCCGCGGCCGCATCGTCGATGTTTCGCCGACCGAGATGATGATCGAGCTATCGGGCCAAGAGAAGAAGGTTCAAGCGTTTATCGACATGATGCGTCCGTTTGGAATTATCGAGTTGTGTCGCACCGGGCGGATCGCCATGGTCCGTAGCGTGAACCGCCCGCTCACGGGTCAGCCCGATGAGGTCAGCAACGCCGGGGCCTGAGCCCGGCGTGATTCGCGACTCCCGCCCGGCGTCGCCAAGACAAGAGATCACAGCGAGTCGTTCGCTGCTTACTATCAGCCTTTACGAATCGCCAGCCCTTTAGCAGTTGGCTTCGTTACAACCCCCCAGCAGACACGATGGCCAAGATTTACTACGACGCCGACGCGAAGGCCCTAGAAGGTAAGACCGTGGCGATTATCGGCTACGGCTCGCAGGGCCACGCCCACGCCCAAAACCTACGCGAGAGCGGCGTAAAGGTAGTCGTGGGTCAGCGTCCGGGCGGTGAGAACTATGATCTGGCCAAGAAGCATGGCTTCGAGCCGGTCTCAGCAGCTGAGGCGGCCAAGGCGGGCGACGTGGTGAACATCCTCTTGCCGGACGAAGTCCAGGCGGATGTCTACAAGGCCGATATTCTGCCGAACCTCAAGTCGGGCGCAATCCTCATGTGCTCGCACGGCTTCAACATCCACTTCGGATTGATTCAGCCCCCGAAGGGAGTCGATCTGCTGCTCGTGGCACCGAAGGGCCCCGGCCACCTGGTGCGCAGCGAGTTCGTCGCCGGCGGTGGAGTTCCCTGCCTGATCGCCACCCGCAAGGGAGACGCCAAAGCGGCTGACGACGACATGGCCGACGAATCGTCGAGTGTCTTCAAGATCGGCATGGCGTACGCTAAGGGGATCGGCGGCACACGCGGTGGCGTGATCCGCACCACCTTCGCCGAGGAGACCGAGACCGACCTCTTTGGCGAGCAGGCCGTTCTCTGCGGCGGTGTTAGCGAACTGGTGAAGGCGGGTTTCGAGACCCTGGTCGAGGCCGGCTATCAGCCCGAGATGGCCTACTTCGAGTGCCTCCACGAGCTGAAGCTGATCGTCGATCTGTTCTATCAGGGTGGCCTCAGCTACATGCGTTACAGCGTGAGCAACACGGCCGAGTACGGCGACTACAAGTCGGGCCCGCGCGTCGTGACGCCTGAGACTAAGGCCGAGATGAAGCGCATCTTGGACGACATCCAATCGGGCCGTTTCGCCCGCGACTGGATGCTCGAGAACAAGGCGGGTGCCCCGATGTTCAAAGCCACGCGTCGCCGTGAGCAGGCCCACCCGATCGAGCAGGTCGGCAAGGAGCTACGCCGTATGATGAGCTGGATCGACGAAAAGGAAGTGGGCTGAACGCGCTAAGTGAATCGCATGAACAACTCCCCATCGCACGACGAGTTGTCGCCCTCAAGAAAAATATACAACTGGGCAAATTCATTCGATCAAGCAAACCGGGCTGTTGCCGAGCTAGATTACTCGTTAATGACCGGTAGAAAGTGCGAACTCAAATGGGAGAAGCCCGCCATATTCCCAGGCATTGTGCTTGCAGCTTTTGCTTCGGAGTTATACCTAAAAGCTGCTATCACATTTGAAGGTAACAAACCGCCCCGAACACATAGACTACGCGAACTGTTCGATGCTTTAAGCGAAAATGCTCAAGCTGTTATCCAGCTGTGCTATTTAGATCTTGTTACAAGGAGCGCACCTGTAATTCGCGTAGAACAGATAGAAGCATCGCCCAGATTGGGGTTCATGCAAAAAGAGCTAGCAGATTTCTATAGTCACTTGGATCGAATATCGGATAATTTTGCCAAGTGGAGGTATGGTTACGAGAGCATGCCCAGTAGTGATGGCTGGTCATCGACTGAAAAATTCATGGATGCTTGTCGCGTAGGCTACTTGAATATCGAGGCTGGCTTAGACTTAGGCGTATAAATTATATTTGAAGGAGACCGTTCTCGATCGAGCAGGTCGGCAAGGAGCTACGCCGTATGATGAGCTGGATCGACGAGAAGGAAGTGGGCTGAGCCAACGCGACAGGCCCGCATCGGAAACAAGTCACCGCGAAACCTCGGCCTTTTGGCCGAGGTTTTTTTGCATTCCTTGGGCCAAAAAAACAAAGATTCTTTGCATGCCCCGACCGGGGAAGTTAGGGTGATGTCCGCCATGTTGCGGACATCCGCTTGCCCCGACGTATCCCCCGGGCCCCACAAATGCGCACTCTTCATCTTTTCTTATGCGCGGTTCTTGCGCTTGTCGTTGCCTCGCCTGCCGAGGCGATCAATGTCTTTTGGGACGATGGGGGTTCCGGCAAGAGCTGGACCACCGCTAACAACTGGAGCCCGAACCAGCGACCAGACAATGACGACGTTTTTGTGGGGAATCTTGCCGCCGCGGTAGGGGACAGCACCACGCTGGACGACGACTTCGCGATCAACAGCCTAACGATCAGCAACGCCGCAGACGTCGATACGGCCAAGTTCTTTCTCAAGGTGAGCGGCCCGATCTCGGTGAGTGGCGCGGGCTCGACGCTCACAGCGTCGGAGCACGTCGATGGCTCCGCCGTGGACGCCATCAACGCCGCGTCGATCACTGCTGGACTCAATGGTGCCTTTGTGATGAACGGCGGTCGAACGGTTCTGGCCGATTCAAGCGCCGCCTCGGCAGACCTGATCGTGGGAGTCAACAGCTTCTTCGCGGGCTACGGCCAGTTGCAATTCAACGACACCTACGGGGCCGGCATCTCGCCGCTGGTGAACGATGGCAGCCTGACCACCCAACGCGAGTCCGGTTCGTCCAATGCCACTCGCTTTACGCTGTCGATTGATTCGAGCGCCGCCAGCGCGCCGCTCGATCTGGACGGCTTCGCGGGCAATGGAACGGTCGGGGTTACCTCGCAGACGACGCTGGACATCAACCAGCCGATCACGCCGTTCGGCAGCACGATGACGCTCAACCCGGGGGCCGAACTCGATATCAACACCAGCTGGGCGCTCAATGGCACGGTGTCGGTCAACGCGGGCAGCCCGCTGCCAGGGGTTGCGCCGCAAGCGACGATCGACGGCGGCACGGTCGTTGTGAATCCTGGCGCGGGCGTGTTCGTCAACAGCGGCGAGCTGGTGATCGACGCGGGGACCAACTTTCAGCCGGGTTCCACTCTGCAGCTGGGCGTTGCTAACTCGGCGATCACGTTCAACGCCCCCGCCAGCGTGCTGGGGACGTTTGCCGTTCCCAGCAGCTCGGGGCTCGCGATCAATGTGAACGATACCGTGACGATCGGCTCGACGCCTTTCGACTGGGATGGGGCCGAGAACTCGGTTACCAACATCAGCCCCACAGGCCAGCTGACGATCAACTCGACCGATATCTCTCCGAGCGCGGTGGACGATACGTTTGACGGCACGATCAACATCACCGGGGGCCGTCTCGTCGCGAACGTTGTGGGTGGCTGGCAGATGGGCGGCACGGTGAATATTGCCTTTGGCTCGGGCATCGCGGGGCGGCTCGGTGGATCAAGTCCCATGACCGTCGTCAGCGGCGGCTTGATCAATCACACTGCCGGCTTCGGGCAGATTGGCGCACCGGTCATTTTCGAGCCGGGTTCTTCAACGGTTGTTGCGCCGAACAGCAATGGCAAGCTGATCTTCACGAACAGCGTTACCTTCCAAGGAGGGTCGTCTCACACCGGTGCCGGTCGGTTGTCGTTCGATAGCACCACCACCACGGTAAACGGCGCCACCACGATCAACATGACGGGCGACGTGCTCCTCGATGAGGATGCGGCGAACAACGACACCACGCTCACGCTTAACAACGACTTCACCGTGAACGCCGCCTCGGTCGGCGTGTTTGGTGCCGGGTCGGTGGCAGCGGGCATCGACCTGATCGCGATCAACAACGCCAACGCCACGCTGACCGTCAATCAGTCCTCGACCAACACCTGGACGCTCGGTCCCGATGGCGTCATCACCATCAACGGGTCGGGGACCATCACGACAACCCTGGCCGGCGACGATCTCGTGGTTCTCGGCTTGGTGGATGTTACCAACATCACACGGCTGGGCGCTCGGCTCGACATTGGTTCTACCGGCACCCTGCGCGCCAACACGGCGACGATCGCCGTCACGCCCCAGGCACGGCTGGGCGGCGGATCGATTAACAATCCGAACACGATCTCGGGCGGGCAGATCTCCAGCGGCGGCGAGATCGTTGCCGAGAACGGCAAGGCTCTGTATGGGTATGGCTTTGTGGACGCCAACGTGCGGTTTCTTGGCAACTCGGAGCTGATCGCCGAAGGGGGGCAGCTCTTTGTAAACGGTGCGGTGCTCGACGTGGGCGTGATCGGCGTCGCAGGGCCCGGTTCGCAGCTTGTGCTTGCCAATGCTTATTCCACTCCGGCCGGCAGCGCAATCGAATTGCGCGGCGGGCTCGTGACCGCTCTAGCGGGGGCCACCAACACCACGGAGATCCGCGGCTACGGGACTCTCAATCCCGGCGTGATGATCAACAACGGCACGATCCGCACCCAAGGGGGCGTGGGTCAAGAACTGGTTATCGCCGCTGGGGCCGGCACCCTGAACCTTGACGGCACTACGGAGAACGGCAGCCTCGAAGTGACCGGCGGCAATCTCCGCATCGACCGCCCCCTGAGCGATGCCTTCAACGGCATCGCAACGGTCGGCTTCGACACGCCCAGCGGCATCGCCTATTCGCTCGAGATCAACGAAGACTGGACCCTCGCCCCGAGCGGAACGCTCAACCTGAACGGATCGGCCACCTCCTTCGCGACGCTCCGCGGAGCGGGCGAAGCCCAGCTCAACGGCACGCTCAACGTCGGCAACCGCGCGAACATCAGCGCCAATGCGAATCTCGGCGCGACTGCGACCGTCAACCTGGACGAGAACGAACAGCTCCGAGTCTCTCTCAATCAGTTAACGGTAGACGCCAACGCCACTTTTGTGGGGGGTGGTTTGTTGTGGTCGACCAACTCGGGCACCGTCATGCTGCGTGACGGCGTGGATACGGAGGACGTGATCTTGGTCAACGATCGTCGCGTTCGCCTGGGAACCGCCGCCGACATGAACGTGGCCACCGCCACGACGTTCTTCTACGACCAGTTGGCTTTCGCCCAACTCTTTATCGACATCGGCGGGACCGATCCGAGCCGTTACGACCGACTCGTCGCCACCAACGGTGCCAACCTCGCTGGCGATCTTGATATCGACCTGATCAGTGGGTTTGTGCCCTCGCTCGGGGACACGTTCGATGTGCTCCTCACCCCGGGCGGTCAGTTCGGCAATTTTGCGGCGGTCAACACGAGCGACGCCACGATCGGCGGCGGGCTCACCTGGCAGGTCCGTTACACGGGTACCGCGGTCCGATTGGAAGTGGTCGAGGTCGGTCTGCCGGGCGACTACAACAACGACAACGTTGTGGATGTCGCCGACTACACGCTGTGGCGTGACAGCCTGGGCGACACGATCAATCTGACCGCCGACGGCGACCGAGACGGCATCGTCGATCAAGACGACTACGACGTGTGGGTCAACAACTTCGGTGCGATGGGCCCCGCGATCGCCGTGCCCGAACCCGCAGGGCTGCTGCTGGTCGGCGTGGGGATGATGCTCGTCCCTCGTCGGCGGCGGCGTTAGCCAACTTAGGGCCTAGCCAGCGATTGTTGAATCACACCGCCTCGGTCTCGCAATAAGGCACGGCGAATCAGCGACGGATCCCGTCGCGGCCGAGTTGCCTCGCCTAGCGCCATCTTGCCGGTCTCGCGACACGAGATCACCTTCTGACGGTGATTTGATCGCTTTACTGCAACCTTGCCTTTAAGCGTTGCAGATGGCGAATCGCGCCGCGACGGTCGGGATACTCCTTCGTCACGATATGGCCCGAAGCGCCCTCCGCCTTCAGCCGTTCTCGCACCTTGCGGGCCCACCGGTCTGCTGCCGAAGGAGAGATCGCGACCTCGGCCAGCGTGTAGAACACCCGCCCCCGTTTGACCGTGACACTCATCACGTAGTGGGTTTGGTTGTCGATTGGGTCTGTGTAGGCGGATTGCAGCTTACGGCTGGTAAGATGGGCCTGCACTTCTTGCTCGATCGCGGCAAAGTCGTCGCCAAAGTGTTTGACGAACAACGGATCGGGCCCGTGCTGAACGGCGCTGGGCGGCGGCGTCAATGGCTCTTTAACCGACAGCTCGCGCAGGTAGGCGGTGAATTCGTCGGTCCGCTGCTCGGCCAGATAGTGCGTTAGCCCCCAGGCGACGGCGTAGCCGTGTGAGGTGAGGCCCGGTGCCGAGACCACCTCGCGGATGACACGCCCCCCTTCGCCCGGCGTGCGAAGCAGGTCACGCATGCGGAGATCGTTGACCATGCCCGGCTGGGTCCAGGCGACCGCGCGGGCGGGGATCTGATCACCGTCCGCTTTGCGGATGCGCGAGCTGACCTGCAAGGGACAGAAGTACTCAGCGATCCCCTCGGTGATCCAAGCGGGCCAGCCCGAACGACGCTGCTGGATGGCGGTGTTGGCGAGCAGCTGGTGAATCGCCTCGTGGGCGACCACGTACGAGGCCTGCTTGAGGGCGTACTCGGGCGCGGCGTCGAAGAGCCGTTCGTCTTCGTACATCACGACACAATTGGTGTCGATGTTGTAGTAGGCGAGCATCTCGGGCGGAGCTTTGTAGTAGGCGTCGAATGCCGCGCGGCTGGGCAGGATGATGACCACCAGCGGCGTCGCTGGGCGCTCGACCGGCAAGCCCCAGGCCCTGAGCTGAGTGACGACCCCCTTGAGCATCGATTCAAGAATGCCGCGGGTGTGTTGGTAAAAACCATCGCTCGACTGATAGACAAAGTAGAAGTAGCCGGCCCGCTCGTGCTGAAAGTCGCGCAGCCCGCCCGCTTCGAGCCACGCGCGGATCTCGTCGTCAGTGGCGACGCTAAGCGGCTCCGTGGCGGGGCGGGTCTGCTCTCGCGGGACCGCCTTGAGTTCGCCCGTGGGAAGGACCACCACGCGCAGCGGGCCCAAATCGCACAAGACACGCACGATCTGCGGGGCGATGCCGGGCGCGGGCTGATACGCGACGACGGGCACCTCGGGCGGTGTGGGCTCGACCCCCTCGGGAACCATGAGCCCCTCGAGTCCCTGCGGCGGACGGGCAGGGGCCACGTCGAGCGTGGCGGTCGATTCGGCATCTTCGTCTGAAGGCGTTTGCCCCCACGAGAGCCCGGCGGTGAATCCTCCGCTCAGCAGGCCCGCCAGGGCCAGCAGCAGAGCTGCGAACAGCGGTCTCTGAGGTGGTGTCATCGCCCCCTTATCGGTCGGAAGTAGCCCATCTGAGACACGCCGTGGGTTGTCCGGCTTCGCGCTGTTCGCGTGGCGGCTACTGCGGTTGTAATCCGTGGTGGGACCGAGGCCAACGCTTGGATCGAGCCTCGGGCCGCCAGGAACTCCGCGTGCGCGACCGAAGTCGCCAATCCGGCCCGTTTCGCCGGCGTTTTCGCCGTGATACCCTGCTCAAGCTATCGCCTTGGCGCGCCTCCGCGGGGGAGTTTCCGCCGGCGGCGACCGGGGTCCGATTCCCCAGGCCCCGCGCCCGTGTCACTTGCGACCGACCGGTTGGGGCCGCGTCTGACGCTGTTATCCTGCTTCCCGCTGCTAACGCTATGCCACGCCGCGACGATATCCACAAGATTTTGCTGATTGGCTCCGGACCGATTGTGATCGGCCAGGCGTGCGAGTTCGATTACTCGGGCGTCCAGGCCTGCAAGGCGCTGCGCGAGGAAGGGTACGAGGTTGTGCTCGTCAACTCGAATCCTGCGACGATCATGACCGATCCGGTCATGGCCGACCGCACGTACATCGAGCCTCTCACCTGGCAGGTGCTCGAAAAGATCATCGAGCGTGAGAAGCCCGACGCGGTACTACCGACCCTCGGCGGCCAGACGGCGCTCAACCTGGCGATGGCGCTCGACCACCACGGCGTGCTCGAACGGCACGGCGTGGAGATGATCGCCGCCAAAGCAGACGTAATCGACAAGGCCGAGAGCCGTGAGCGCTTCAAGGCCGCGATGCACAAGATCGGCCTGGGCGTCTGCCAGGGCGCGACGGTTAAGACGGTCGAAGACGCCAAGAAGCAACTCGAAATCGTTGGCTTGCCGGCGGTGGTGAGGCCGAGCTTTACGATGGGTGGCAGCGGATCGAGCATCGCCTACAACCGCGCTGAGTTCGATCAGCTCGTGCGCACCGGTTTGGAGATGTCGCCCACGACCGAGGTGCTGATCGAGGAATCGATCATCGGCTGGAAAGAGTACGAGATGGAGGTGATGCGCGACGCGGACGATAACGTCGTCATCATCTGCTCGATCGAAAACTTTGATCCGATGGGCGTTCATACGGGTGACAGCATCACCGTCGCCCCCGCGCAGACGCTCTCCGACAAAGAGTACCAGCGGATGCGTGACGCTTCGCTAGCGGTGATCCGCGAGATCGGCGTCGAGACGGGCGGCTCGAACATTCAGTTTGCGATCAACCCGGACGACGGCCGGATGATCGTGATCGAGATGAACCCGCGGGTGAGCCGCTCGAGTGCGCTGGCGAGCAAGGCGACCGGTTTCCCGATCGCCAAGATCGCCGCCAAGCTGGCCGTGGGATATCGGCTGCACGAGCTGGCCAACGACATTACCCGCAAGACCACCGCCTGCTTCGAGCCGAGCATCGATTACGTCGTCACCAAGATCCCGCGCTTTGCCTTCGAGAAATTTCCCGAGGCCGACAGCACGCTCACGACGCAGATGAAGAGCGTTGGCGAGACGATGGCGATCGGCGGCACGTTCAAAGAGAGCTTTCAGAAGGCCCTGCGTGGGCTCGAGGTGGGGGCCTTCGGTTTCGGCAGCGATCTGAAGGACCGCTGGTATACCGAAGATCGCCCCGATGACGATGAAATCTGTGCGAAGCTCATCACTCCGGGCCCCGACCGCGTGTGGTACCTGCGTTACGCGCTGAAGTTCGGCATGACGACCGCCGAGATCTTCGAGATGACGAAGATCGATCCCTGGTTTCTCGACAACCTCGCCGAGATCGTCGAGACCGAAGACGAGCTGCGCGCCGCGGCGGAAGCGTCCGAGGGTATCGCGGGGTTAGCGGATGAGTTGCTCCGCCGAGCGAAGCGGCATGGTTTCTCTGACAACCAGCTCGCCACCATCTTCTCGTGCTCAGAGACCGAGGTTCGTCGCGATCGCCTGGCGCGCGGGGTGACACCCGTCTACAAGTCGGTGGATACGTGTGCCGCCGAGTTCGAAGCCTACACGCCTTACTTCTACAGCACCTACTCGGGCACCGAGGACGAGACGCCAAGCAAGTCAGAGAAGAAGCGGATCGTAATCCTCGGCGGCGGTCCTAACCGTATCGGCCAGGGGATCGAGTTTGACTACTGCTGCTGCCACGCAAGCTTCGCGATGCGCGAGATGGGCATCGAGTCGGTCATGATCAACTCGAACCCGGAGACGGTCAGCACCGACTACGACACGAGCGATCTACTGTTCTTCGAGCCACTCACGGTAGAAGACGTGATGAATGTCTGCGAGCGTGTCGCCGCGGATGGCATCATCGTGCAGTTCGGCGGTCAAACGCCGCTCAACCTGGCCCGCGCGCTAAAAGACGCCGGGCTACCGATTATCGGAACGCCGGTCGAAGCGATCGAGTCGGCCGAAGATCGCGAAAAGTTTGCGGCCCTGATCAATCGCCTGGGCCTACGACAGCCCCCCAGCGGCATCGCCCGGACGACGACCGAGGCCCGCGAGATCGCCCTCAAGATCGGCTATCCGGTGCTCGTGCGGCCCAGCTTTGTCTTGGGCGGTCGGGCGATGGAGATCTGCTACGACGCGACGCAGCTCGATCGCTACATCGGCCCGGCGTTTTTAGCTGCCCAGGGGCAGCCCGTGCTGATCGACAGCTTCCTGGAAGAAGCGACCGAGGTTGACGTTGATGCGATCGCCGACGGCGAAAGGGTCGTTGTCCCTGGCATCATGCAGCACATCGAAGAGGCGGGTGTCCATTCGGGCGACTCGGCTTGCGCGCTGCCCCCCTTTAGCCTCTCGACCGCAATCCTGCGTGAGATCCGCGAAGCGACCGTCGCGATGGCCGAAGACTTGGGCGTGATCGGCTTGATGAATGTCCAGTACGCGGTCCGCACCGAAGAGGGGCAAGAGCGGTTGTACGTGATCGAGGTCAACCCTCGCGCAAGCCGCACCGTGCCGTTTGTCGCCAAAGCGACTGGCATGCCGGTCGCGGCGGTGGCGGCGAAGGTCATGGCGGGGACCACACTTGCCGCACAAGGCGTGACGGAAGACCCGGTCCCCAAGCACGTATCGGTTAAGGAGGCGGTGCTGCCGTTCATCAAGTTCCGCGGTGTGGATATCGTGCTGGGCCCCGAGATGAAATCAACGGGCGAGGTAATGGGTTGCAGTCCGCTCTTCGCGATGGCGTTTGCCAAATCGCAGCTCGCGGCCGGCACGGTGTTGCCACCGAGCGGCAACGTCTTCCTCTCTTTCGCGCCGAAAGATCAAGAGTACGGTTTGGAGATCGGCAAACGACTCCATGAGCTGGGCTATCAGTTGCTCGCGACTTCGGGCACCGCGACGTCGCTCAAACAGGCGGGCGTTGCGGCGACCTCAGTGAACAAGCTGCAAGAGGGACGCCCCAACCTGTTGGACTACCTCGCGGAAGACAACGTTGCGTTGGTGATGAACACGCCGATCGGCAAGGGGGCCCGCACCGACGAGGGAAAGATCCGGGCCGCGGCCGTCGCCGCTGGCGTGCCGTGTCTGACAACCATCGAGGCGTGTTACGCGGCGGTCGATGCGATGGCCGCGCTGGCCACGGAAGAGATGCAGGTGCAAAGTCTGCAAGAGCGCTTCAGCGAGCCGTGATCGCACATTCGTGATCGCACATTCGTGAGCGCATCGCCGTGATGGATCTTGAGGGTGCGCCGCTGGCAGTTGCTAGCAGGGCTCGCATCGGCTTTTTTTTCGCGTCGAACAAAATCGCCCTTGCTGCGTTCGGTCGAGCCCCGTAACTTCCGCCCCACACGTGTCGGGGGCCGCGGCTGATTACGCCTCGCCCCGACGCCGCTCTCTCACAAATCAGCTCAGCGAACCACGTGGCGAGAGACGCCCTTCAAAGGCGTCGCTCACCGGGCGGTAGGCAGTGGCAAGGAAGCCGCTCCACCGCTTGCGTCCACTCCCGACGCCTTAGCCGCTTTTCGGCCGATCCCTCCCCCCTTCGGCCAAAGGGCTGCTGCAGCGTCCAATCGCTCCCGGAAAAGTTTCCCGTCCTCCGCCCCCCTGGGACGTGTGCTTTTCTGGGAGCTTTTTTTATGCGCGGTCGGTGGGGTAACGCCGCCCACCCTTCGGCGTTGTGGCGAGGCCGCTGGGTCATTAGACTCCGCGACCCCTCCCCCCTCCCCCCCCACTTTGGAAGACGTCACGGACGACGCTCCCATGGCTGCCAGCACGGCTCTCCGCCTCGATTCGATATCGCCACCTAGTCAGCTTGCGCCGGCTCAGCAATTGGCAGCGGCACGCGAGGTGCTTCGCCGCGAGGCGATTGCGCTCTGGCAGGTCTCGCACCGGCTGGGCGAAGAGCTGAACGACGCGCTGAACTTGCTCCACGCCTGCCGCGGTGCCGTGATCGTGACCGGTATGGGTAAGGCGGGGCTCATCGGCCGAAAAATCGCCGCGACCCTCGCCTCGACCGGCGCCACCAGTCACTTCATGCATCCGGCCGAAGCCTTCCACGGCGATCTGGGGCGTGTCCGCTGCGGCGACGTGGTGCTGATGCTCTCGCAAAGCGGAGAGACCGGCGAGGTGCTGCAACTGTTGCCAAGCCTCGATCAAGCTGGCGTGCCGATCATCGCGATCACCGCGAACGGGCAGAGCACCGTCGGCCGCGCGGCGCGGGTCGTTCTGCCGCTGGGAGAACTCGACGAGGCGTGCTCGCTGGGGCTGGCTCCGAGCACCACTACCACCGCCATGCTGGCACTCGGCGACGCGCTAGCTTTAGTGCTCAGTTCGATGCGGGGCTTCACCGCGGAAGACTTCGCTCGCTACCACCCGGGCGGATCGCTGGGGCGCAAGCTGGCGCGGGTTGATGAGGTGATGCGTCCGCTTGTGGATTGTCGTGTCGCGCTCGTGACGCAAACGGTCCGTCAAGTGATTGTTGGCTGTGGCAAGCCCGGTCGTCGCACAGGTGCGGTCATGCTCGTTGATGCGGCGGGCAAACTTGCGGGCCTGTTTACGGATAGCGATCTGGTCCGACTGTTCGAAGCCCGCGACGAAGCGGCGTTGGACGAGCCTGTCTCGCAACGGATGGTTGCCAGCCCGACAACGATCGGCAGCGGTGCCCGCATGAGCGAGGCGATCAAACTGCTGGCCGATCGAAAGTTCAGCGAGCTACCTGTCACCGATCCCGCAGGCAAGCCGATCGGAATGATCGACGTGACCGACGTTGTCGAGGCCCCCGAAGCAATGGCGCAAGCCGACCCCGTACCCTCAACCCCGGTGCGGATCTTCCCTGGCGAGGACGTCTATGCGGCGGGTTGAGTGTCGCGGTCGAAAATGAGCCTACCTATGATGGATGAATCCGAACTACCGCGCCGCGCCGCGCAGGTCCGCCTGCTGCTTTCGGATGTGGATGGCGTCATGACCGACGGGTCGCTCACCTTTGACGTTGAAGGCCGTGAGCTGAAGACCTTTAATGTGCGTGACGGCCTGGGGATCAAGCTGTGGCGCCGCTCGGCCGGTGAGTTTGGCATTATCACGGGCCGCAGCTCGACAATTGTCACCAAGCGCGCCGAAGAGCTCAGCCTATCGATCGTTCATCAGGGCGTTCAAGACAAGCTGCCGATTGTGCGGCAGATCGCGGCCAACCACGGTATGGACTTAGCCGAGGTCGCCTACATCGGCGATGACCTGCCCGATCTCCCCGTGGTGAGCGCGGTGGGATTTGGCGTGGCGGTCGGAGACGCGTGTCCTGAACTGCTGGCTGCCGCCGACCACACAACGTTGCTGCCTGGGGGCCGCGGGGCGGTGCGTGAGCTTATCGAGACGTTGCTGCGTGCGTCGGGACGCTGGCAACTTGCCGACGCCCAGGGGCTTGCTTCCACCTAAGTCCGTTTTCTCACCAACCCAGTCACTGTGTACCGTCGTCTCCGTAACGCCGTTGTGACGCTGCTCGCCCTCTTGGCGGCGTATCACACCTACACGCTGACGGTGGCACCGCGACTTGATCCGCCCCCGTTGGTGGCGGCGCAAGCGGACGCGGACGATCCGTGGGATCAGGTTCAGCACGCGGTGGAGCGTTATCAGCGCCTGCTCGCGAATTATTTTCCGCCCGGGCACTGGACCCTCACCGGGTCTCCCAAGGTGCTGGAGCACACCGCGGCCAACGCGTTGCTGGTTTACGGCGATCTGAGCAAGGACCGTTTTGGTCGGGTTGATATCACCAACACCGCGGTGGTGTTCTTTCCCACACCGCGGCGGGGCATGAACGACGCGCCGCCTGACGCGATCGTGATCGATGCGCCCGGTGTCGCCAAATTGCAATTTGACGAGGCTTTCAATCCAACCAAGGGAACTTTCGGGTGGCCGAAACGCGGCCTCTTCGAGGGAGAGATAACGATCCGTAGCGCGATGAACGATCCGGGTCCTGAAGATGATCTGTTCGTTCGTACTCGCGACCTTCGGCTCGAAGGGCTGCTGATCTCGAGCGACGCCGAGGTTGTGGGACGGATCGGTGCCAGCGAGGCTTCGGGCCGCGTGCTCGAGATCCAGCTGCTGGAAGACCCCAACGCTGCGCCAGATGGGGTGGCTGCCGCGCTGGGGGTAGCGGGAGTGGCTTCGCTCGAAGTGCGACACGACGTGCGTGCAAGGGTGGAAATCCCCGCGTCGTCGCCGGCTAGCCCCGTCGTTGTTGCCGCCGGACAAGGACAACCCATCGCCCCGGTTTATGCGGAACGCGCCATCCGGTTGGCTTCGGCGCAAATGGCACCGACGACCGAGCCGGTTGATGCCCGCTGCGCCGGCTCGTTCCGATTCGACTTCACCACCTTTACCGCGTCGCTTCAAGACGACGTGCGGATAGTGCGTCCTCGGCCCGAGGGTCCCCCCGACACGCTTGTGTGCGATGAGCTGCGAGCGCGTTTTGCGCGGTCCGATGGTGCCAGTATCTCGATCAGCCCGATCGACGAACCGGATCTTGCCCGCAGCCAGACTGCCACACTGGGTGCCCTCAAGATCGATCGGGTTGAAGCCCTCGGATCCCCCGCAAAGATTGAATCTCCCAGTGTTCTCGGCGGGGCCGAGGGAAGACGGATTCAGCTGTGGCTGGGTACGCCGCGGTTGCGGGTCGAAGGAGTGCCCGGGGATCGTCTGGCGATGGTCGCCTACGGTCTGAACGAAGCCCGCGCTGCCTGGATCGATTATGAAGCACCGCCGGCGAGTTCCGGGCGTGCGCTGGGCAACCTGTCGATGGCGGGACCCGGTTGGATGCGCGTTGCGACTCGCGCTGGCGATCCCACCCGACTGGTCGAGGCGCGTTGGAAAGGGATAGCAAGCAGCGATGGGCGTCCCTCTGAAGCGGTGCGCTTGGTGCGCGACAAAGGCGGTAATCCGCTGCTGATCGCCGAGGGCGAGCCGGAGATCGCCGCCGCCGAGGTCGGGTGGTTGAAAGCGGCGCGGCTCGAAGCGTCGCTGGTCGAACTCGCGGGAGACGGCCGCGAAGGCCCCGTTGTTGAAACGCCGTTGTCTCGCGGCGCGGCTTCGCAGGGTTTCTTGGTGCGCACGATCCGCGCCGCAGGCGGGGTCGATTTTCGCGGTGCCGAGCTCGAAGGGCGTGTTGACCGACTTCGCGCAAACTTTCAGCCTGCTCCCCCTACCGCGGATTCAGAGCCGGTGAGTGGCACGCTTGCGCTCACGCCCGCCACCGGCGTCTCGGTCGCTCCGGACAGGGTTCAGCCATCGACCCTCAATCAGAGCGCTCCCAGCCGATACCGCGTGACCGGTGAAGAGCTTGAGCTTTCAGTCACTCTTAGAGGCCGTCGCGCGGAACCCACCGAAGCCGTTTGCCGCGGCGAAGTTGAGCTACGGCAGGTACTCGCTGCGGCCCCGCGGCGAGACGCGAACGGCGAACCCGAGCAACCTTTTGTCGTGCGCGGCGCTGCGCTGCGGGTGGAGGGCATCTCAGAGCCCGGTGTGCGGCTGACGGTCTTGGGAAGCGTTGCCGAGGATTCAGCCAACACAGCCGACAGCGGACGCGCCGAGGTTCAGGCCAAGGGGGTTCATCTCTTTGCACGTGATCTGCATGTCGATCAGCAATCGGGCCGCGCCTGGATCGAGGGGCCCGGCGATGCCCGCATCCGACTGAGCCAGACGGGCGCCACGGGTGGGCTGCTTGGCTCGCTCGGTCCCGAAGCAAAACTCAGTTGGCGCGACGGACTCGAACTGCTCGGAGATCGGCTTGTCGCGCGGGGCGAGGTTTTTGCCGAGACTCCGCAGCAGTGGCTCCATTGCGCGGAGTTAGCCGCTCGATTCACGCGACCCATCGATCTGCGCGAGGGGGTTTCAGGACGATTGGAAGTCGCCCGCCTCGACGCGGGCGGCGGCGTCTCGATTGACCATCGCACGATTGACCCGCAAGGTCAGACGTCGCACCAACGGCTGCAACTCAAGACACTGGGCGCGGATCTCCGCTCGGGCGAGCTCGGCGGAGAAGGGCCCGGTTGGCTTCGCAGTGTGCACCTTGCCGGTGCCGCGCAGCAGATTACCACGGGGGCAGGCGTCAACGGCATAGTCGGCGGAAATGGCGGGCTCCGTATGTTGCGGGTCGACTTCCGCCGCGGCTTAAGCGGCAACATAAACACACGCGTGGTTCGCTTTCATGAACGTGTCAGCGCGCTGTATACACCGGTGCTGGCATGGGACGATCAGCCCCCGCCGGTGAGCTCAGCCGGTCCGCCGCCGGGAGCCGTCACGCTCGCCTGCCGCGAGCTGCGGCTGAGCGAAGATCCGGCCAGCCGTTACGCCGTTGCCCCCTCTTCGGCGCAAGGGACGTCGATCGGGCCAATCGAAGCCCAAGCGACAGGAGCCGTCCGCCTGGAGGGCCGACCCGAGGGTGCTGATCCGAGCAACTCACAGGCCTTTGCCGCCGAGGCCGTGGTCGCTAGCTATAGCCAAGCAAAAGAGGTGTTTGTGCTAGAGGGCGACGTCAACCGCAGCGCCACCATCTGGCGCCAAGCCGCCCCCGGCCGCCAACCCGAGCGGGTTGATGGCCGCAAGCTGCTGTACTGGCCCAAGCTCGATAAGTTCAAGTACGAGGACGTGCGCGGCGGGACGATCTACGGTGCCGGCACGCAGCCCGGAGCGGCGGGTCTGCGCTAAGCCGCGTAGGCAACGGCCGGCGGCCACGCCCTCGCGTACCCTGGCCGCGGTAGGGGCGGCTCCTACAGTGCCGAGGCTTGCAGAGAACCGCTTCTCTTGACACCGCGCCGCGACGTGCTCTACGCCTACTACAGCGACCACATCGCTCTGCCGCTACCCGAGAAGCACGCTTTTCCGCGCAACAAGTATCGCTTGGCGCGTGAACGCGTCGAGCGCTTCGCGGACGAACTGGGGGTTGTGCTGCGGGCCGCCTCCGCAGCGAACGATGAGGATCTGCTGCGGGTGCATACGCCCGCGTATGTGCATCGTGTGCGATCAGGGGAGCTGACCAGCCAAGAACAACGCGAGATCGGTTTCCCTTGGTCGCCAGGATTCGTCGACCGCTCGCTGCACTCGACCGGGGCAACCGTTGCCGCGGCGCGAGCGGTTTTTGCGGATCGCGCCGCAGGACGGCAGGCTTGGGGGGTCCACCTAGCGGGCGGCACGCACCACGCCTTCCCGGACCGGGGGCAAGGTTTTTGTGTATTCAACGACGCCGCGGTGGCGATCCGCGCTTTGCAAGCCGAAGCGTGCCTCGCCCGTGTCGTGGTGATCGATTGCGATGTCCATCAAGGCAACGGCACCGCGGCGATCTTTGCTGGTGACGCGTCGGTGTTCACCCTTTCTCTGCACGGGGCCCGCAACTACCCACGGTTGAAGGAGCCGAGCGATCTGGACGTTCCTTTGCCCGACGGCTGTGAAGACGACGAGTACCTCGCGCAGCTCGCGCAGGCGCTCAACCAGATTGCTCCGCAGCTCGCAGCGGCTGATGCGGTGTTCTACATCGCGGGCGCTGACCCCCACGAGCAGGATCGGTATGGCCGGATGAAGCTTACCGGCGAGGGGCTCCGCCTGCGCGATCAGCGTGTGCTACAGACCTGTCGAGATTTCGGACTGCCGGTTATCGGCATGATGGGTGGCGGGTACGCTCGCGATGTCGAGCTTGTCGCCGAACTGTATGCGAACACCGTCGAGACGATGGCACGGATGGCTCCCTGAGCGGGATCCGATCGCTCGTTGCTGAGCACAGCAGAAGTTATTGGCGCCGCTAGGACGCAACCAGTTCGACTCGATTACTCGGGCAACCGGCCCCGCTCGACCTGGGGCCAAGCGCCGGTAAGTGCTTCGAGAAAAGCCACAAGATCCGATTGCTCATCTACGGACAGATCGAGCGGCTGGATCTTCTCGCTCTGCCACGGGTTGCGGTGACCCCCGCCGACGTACCATTCGATTACTTCGTTCAGCGTCGCCAGGGAGCCGTCATGCATGTAGGGCGGCGTTTGCGTAACGTTACGCAGCGTGGGTGTCTTGAAGGCTCCACGGTCCGCTTCGTTCTTGGTGACGGTGTAGCGGCCCCAATCGATCGTCGTTTCGAGATTGGCAGCAAGCGGCTCGACGCGCCGATTGGTATTGATGGTTGCCAAACCGATTCCCAGGTTGTGGTATTGCTCGTCAGAAAAGTTGGCCCCGGCGTGACACTGAAAGCACCCGCCGCGCTCGCCAAAGAACAGCTTGGATCCGCGCAGGGCAGGTGCCGACAGCGGCATCGCCTCGGTTGCCCGGATCAGCAGGCCATAATCAGCGAGCAACTCGGCGTCGTCCGCGTCCAAGTCTTCGGGCGCCGCGTCCGCAACAGCGGCGAGGTCATCCGCATTAGCAACCTCAAAGGCGCTACGGCGGGCGCGATGATCCCACGGCGTGGGGCCCGTCACCAAGGCCCTTTCGAAACAGGCGAGTGCCAGAGCAGCGTTCTCGATCGTCACCCCCTCGGCGAAGATCGTTTCGAACTGTATCCGATAACCGAGAACCTGCTCGAGAAGACCGACGACCGCAGCGTGTGAGAAGCCCATTTCGGTGGGATTCGCCAGCGGCCCGATCGCTTGCGCTTCGAGCGAGTCGGCCCGGCCGTCCCAGAACTGGGCAGCCGAGAGCAACCGATTGGCTGCCGTCGGCGTGTTGCGCGTTCCGAACTGGCCCCGCACGCCAACGCTAAAGCGTTGGGGATCGGCGAAGCCGTGGTCGGGATCGTGGCACGACGCGCAGCGAATCGTTCCGTCGATCGACAGCCGCGGGTCGAAGAAGAGCTGTCGTCCCAACTCGATTTTAGCGCGCGTGAGCGGGTTCGCTTTGAGGCCCTGGCGATCGAGCTCTCCCTGATCGAGGCCCACGGGGAGAACCGGTTGCAGCGCTGCGTGGTTGGCAGCGTTGGAGAGCCACTTCTGCAACTCCTCTGCCGAGAGCGATCCGGACCCCGGCAGGCCTTGGAGCAGTTCCCCTTCGCCGAGAGGCACACGCTGCGGCGGTGTCGAAACGTCTGCACCAACTAACCGAAGGCCCTTAGCGGGCGATTCGATTGAGAGGGGCGTCGACGCGCTGGTGATCACGCTTTGCGCAGCGATCGCCGCGCCAAGGGCGGCGATCGCTAGCGGAGAGGCTCGCAACATAACAGCAACGGGGAAGTGCGCAGCGGTCGTGCGGCCTTAGCCGGCCAGACCCTTCAATGCGGAAAGTGCCGCCGTGTAGTCAGGCTCTTCCGTGACTTCCGGAACATACTGCGCGTACTGAACAACGCCGTTGGCATCGAGAACGAAAACCGCACGGCACAGAATCTTGAGCTCTTCGATCAGCGTGCCGAAGGCGTTGCCGAAGGAGCGGTCTTGATAGTCGCTCGCGACGCGCAAGTTGGTGATCGACTCGGCACCGCAAAAGCGGTTCATGGCAAACGGCAGGTCGAGGCTCACGGTTACAGCGTTAACGGCATCGCCCATTCCGGAGAGATGCTCGTTGAATTTCTTGGTCTGGATCGCGCAGACGCCGGTGTCCAACGAGGGGACAACGCTCAGGATGGTCGGCTTGCCCTTGAGATCGGCCAGGTCCAGCTTCTGCATCCCCCCCTCAAAGTAGTGCAGCGTGAAATCGGGGGCGGCGTCGCCAACGGACACCGCTGCGCCGGCCAGGGTCATCGGGTTGCCTTTGAACGTGATCGCACCGGTTCGGGACATTTTTACGCAGAGAGTTGGGGGAGGGACGGGGCTTTGATTGCTGTGGAAGTATGGGCGGACCGGGGCCTATGACAACCCCCGCCCCCCGGGCGGCCGGCGGCACCGCCGCCTGTAGGAGACCAACGGTTAGCCGACCGTTGCGGCATGAAAAGTCCACTTGAACAGCTGATGCCATTCGGCTCGCTGGGCACTCACAACGGCCTTTTCAAGCGCCGTATCGCCGCTAGCCAAGCGTTCGCAGGCCGTCACCATCGCGGCCGGCGTCCAGTCGTTCGGAAAGGCATCGCGTGCGGTCGCGTCAGCCGCCACGGCTTCAGCGATCGACCGGATCGCCGGATGGCTCGCTGCGCGGGTGAACCAGTACCGGGCGTTGTCGAAATCCCCTTCGCGACGGTGCACAACGCCGTGCCAAAAGCTGCCGGTGGCGGTCGGTACCTCCTGGCAAAGGACGTGGGCCCGTTCGAGGTCGTTGTACAGCAGCCACAGACCCGCCAAGCAGCAATCGGCCATCGGCGGATCAACCATTGCGGCCGGGCTGAGCACCGTCAGTGGGTCTAGGCCCGCAAGTTCGGTGGCATCGACTGGCTCGCCCGCCTGCCAGGGGTGTGCGCCCCCGCCCGTGATTAGCTTGCTCAGCAACGGGCCGTAGCGGTCGTCAGCGTGGTCGCCGTCAGCGGGGCGATCGTCGGGCGTGCTTGGGGAGAGGTTCGCCATATGACAGAGAAGCGGGCTCCGCTTGAAAAAAGAAACGCCGGGCGGCCCCCCCTACGGAGTCGCCCGGCGTCTTAAAGCGTAAGCCTTGGTAGCTGCTTCGTTAACCCAGAATCGTACGGCTTCAACGGTAAACGTGAGCCAACTGAGGTCGTCCAGCGGCTAGCGCGTGGTCCAAACCGCTCCGCCGCGTCCCGCCTGCCGCGGGGTGCGGCGCACCTCGGTCGAAGAGGGTTGGGCGGCCTGACGCTGTGTGGCGCTGGCAGCAGCCGGACGCTTCGCAACCGGAGTTGCTTGCGGCTTCACGGCCTGCGGGGCCTCGGGCTCCGCTGCGACATTGGCGGCACCCGTGCCACGTACCGACTGAGCGAGCTTCGTGTAGCGCGTCGCTTCGGCGGTCTTGCCCAGCGATTTGTTCATTGCGGCGAGGTTGCTGTAGGGGACCTCAAGCGAACGCTCTTCGAGCACGCCCGCGTCGATCGCCTTCTGCATCACTTCGGCACCGCGCTCGGTGATGCTGATCGCCAACTCGTGACGGTCTTCCTGCCAGTAAGAGACCCCCATGCTGACCAGCATCTCGCCGGTCCGCCGCGGCGTGACGAGCTCGCTATCGCCAACGTCTTCGAGAAGCGGCTGAGACTTGTCGTACCAGCCAACCGCCTCGGCGTGGTTCTGACGATGCACCGCGTTGACAGCTCCCAGGTAGAAGTAGAGCTCGCCGACCGTTCGCTGCGCAAGCGGCGCGGTGATCCGCGGCTCGGCACCGGCGGACAGCTGCTCGATCGCCTTCGCCCCGTACTGCAACGCCTGCGAAGCATCGCCCCGGATGTGTTCCACACGGACGGCGCTGTAGCACGTGTCGCCCAACTCCCAGGCGATGCGGGCCTTGAACAGCGGGTCTTCCGATCCGGTGAGCAGCGTCGCGGCGGTTTCTTCGGCCTCGGTGACCCACGGCGAAGGATCCTTTGACGGACGCATCGAGGCGAGTGCCGAGACCGCTTCGCGGGCCACCTGCAAACGCAGCTCTAGATCGCCATCTTCGGCATCGATCGCGGCCTCGGCGAGGCCCGAGGCACGGCCGATCCAGTCCGCCACAAGCGCATCGCGGTTCTTGTACTCTCGGCGGGCGATTTCGTTCGCGATCGCCAGGTGGGCTTCGACCAGCACTCGACGAGCGGTCTGGCGAGTAAGGCGATCGGGCGACGTGCTCAGCTCGTCGGCCAGCTCGATCGCTTTGGTGTGGAAGCCGATTGACTTGTTAGCGATCGAGGAGCCTCCGAGCGAAGCCAGTGATCCGAGGGTGTGTAGCGCCTGTGCTCGGACGAGCGTCGCGGCGGACGGATCGTCGAGCACCTCGCGGGTGGTGACGACCCCCTTATCAATATCGCCCGTCGCTACTAGCGCTTGTGCCAGGGCGAGGCGATACGCGGCGCTGCCGGCCCGCAGACTGGTCGCCTCGTTGGCGGCTTGTAAAGCCTCTTCAGCTTGGCCCGCATCGAGGTGTGCGACGCTCTTCAGCCACCAGGCGTGGGCATCGGTCGCATCGAGCGTGATCGCCCGATCGAGGTCCGCCAGCCGGGCTGTCATCTCTCGCCACGGGCGATTCTCTGCCCGCAGGGTAAACGCTTTTGATTCGAGCGGCTCGAGCACCAGCGAGCCGATTCGCGCGGGACCGGCGAGTTCGGAACTCTTGGTGGTCAGCAGCGTGAGACCCTTTTCTGGATACGAAACCCCCAGCAGCCGCGCGGTCTCCGGATCGACCACATCCACCGAATCCACTGCCACGAGCTTCAGCTTTGCCTCAAGGTCGGCAATCGCCGAGGGTTCGGCGAGGGTCACCCGCACCACGCGGACCACATTCTCCGAAACGAGTACCTCTACGAGCTTAAAGGGCTTCATCGCGTACGAGAGCACCTTGCCGGACAGGTCTCCCTGCGCAATCGTGTTACGAAAAGGTTCGCCCCACGCCTTGATCAACTCGGCTAGTGTCGTCGTGCCGGGCAGCACGCCGTTGAACTTTGCCTGACGTACGGCATCGGTGTCGCTAGGAGCGTCGCTAACAACGGTGGGCGATGCGGCACGGGGTTGGGCCGCAGATTTGAGTTGGGCGACCCGTGGCGTGGTGCCGGTTTGAGTCACTTGGGGTGTGACGGGTTCAGGCGTTGCTTGAAGAACGGCTGAGGGCTCATCAGGCGTATCGGGCGCGACCGGCAGCGACCCCAGCGGATCGGCTAGCTCGGGCTCGTAGTCCGATATCTGCGAGATAGGCTCGAGCGTGTGCTCGGGGGTGACGGCGTCGCTCGGCTCTGCCTTGCGCGTCGTGATCAAGACCGAGCTGAGCTCGGGCGACTCGGCAACGCCAATTAGATCGACGGCACTCAGGGGCCCGACAGGACCAAACGCCGCGGCCAGTACGGCAGCCGAAGCGGCCCCGCGGAGACCCGATCTGTTACGTAACGACGCAGTTATCCAGCGAATCATCGCAAGAATCCCTCCCGGCACCGGCACGGCCGCTCGCCCGCAAACCTTGCGGGGGGTCGAGGGCCGAGCTCCTCGCGGCTTCCCTGCCGCGTTTTCAGCTCGGTACGACCGATCGCGCACGACCGGCCGAGGAGCCTTCGGTGTTTAGTTCGGATTCCGACCGACCATCACGCCAGGAAGAATCGGCAGGATCGGCAGTCTTTGGCGAAACCTCAACCCACGCGACGCCGCGTGAGCCCGCCAACGGCTAGCAGCGCCAGCACCACGGCGCTGGGTTCGGGCACCGCGGCACCGCTGCCGCCGGGGCCGACCATCATCACCGGGCCGAAGTTCACCTGGGCGATCCGCAGGTCGTCGCTGTCGATCACGCCGTTGCGATTGAAGTCCAGGTCGCGACCGTTGTTGAACGCGGCGTCGACGGTCGGAACCGCCATACCGATCCGGTCGATGATCGGCGGGAAGTCTGCCACATCGACGATACCGTCGTTGTTCGAGTCCCCTTGAGCGGGGGTGGTGGACGAGACGATATCCAGCCGGACGACGTCGGCGAGGCCGTCGTAGATGAGCTGCCAGCGGACACCGGCGGGTAGTACGGGCACGTTGGCAAAGCTCGGCGGCGCGTTCTGGAAAATATCGCCGGTGGCCGAGAGCAGCGTGATCGAGAAGCCCTCGACGAGGTTCGCCGGATTGCCGTTCGAGGTGACAATCGTGAAGCCCTCGCCGCCGAAGATCACGTCGCCGTTGACGACGATCGGGGCACCGCCCGAGAAGACGTCGTCCAGGTCGATCGCCAGCCGCAACTCGCCCTCACGGGCGTCGAGGTTACCCAAGAAGTTAGCCTGATTGCCCGCCCCCACGTACAGCTCGCCGTACTGGATCACGTCGTCCTCGAAGGTGACGGTCGTATCGATACCGCCGATGTCGATAATTCCCGAACGGCGGAACGTTGTCGCGGCATTGGAGGGATCGCTGTAATCGATCGTGCTGCTGTTGATCACGGTCCCTCGGACCGTGTTGATGCCGCCGGTGAACGAGAGCACGCCCGTGTTGTAGAGGCCGTCGCGGAACGTAAGTTCGGCGTTGTTGCCGGTAATCGTGCCGACCGCTTCGCCGATTGTCGTAGCGGTCGATTCCTGATAGAAGCGCGCGTTGCGGAACATCAGTGTCAGGTCGCGTTGGTCCAGAGGCTGTGTGTCGGTATCGCCCAAGCGACCGGCTTCCAAGGAGCCACCGTTAACGGCGATGCTGCCGAGGTTGGCTTGGTAGTAGCCCGTGAAGGGGGTAACCGTAGAGTTACCGGTGGCGTCGAACGAGTCGGGGATGCCGTCTCGGACGGGGGTCGCCGCGTCTTGCAGCAGCGAAGCATCGAACAGCGGGTTTTCGCCGTTCGAGAGAATGCTGAGCGTCGTGCCGGATACCACCGAGACGCGTCCTGAACGGCGGTTGAAGAAGTGGCTGGAGAGGATCTGCCCACTCGACTGGACAACGCCACCGTTGGCGGGATTCACCAGCGTCGAGGCAAGCGAGCCAATGCCGGTGGCACCGTTCTCGAAATTGCCGCCGATCTCGAAATCGATCGCCCCACGGACGACGCCCCGATTGCTAAAGGCAGCGCGGGTTTCGTTGGAGACGGGCTCGGTGGCGATCGGTGCGGCGTCGCCCGAGGCGACGATTCGCAGCGCTCCGCCGACGATCTGCGCGCCGTTGCTGGCCGTAAAGACGCCGCCGTCGATGATCGAGCCTTGGGCGTTCTCGACCCGTCCGACGCGCATCGTGCCAAAGCCGCTCAGAGATCCTTGAAACTGATCCCCGGTGAACGACGAGCCGTTGTAAAGCGTGCCGGAGATAGCCGGCGTGGAGGTGGGCGTGGTGGGCACGCCCGTATCGATCACGCCGCCTGCCAAGGCAATCTGGCCGGCGTTCGAGAGTTGGTTGCCGATGGTCAGCGTGCCACCTTGCACCTCGATCCGGCCGGCTTCGCCCACAAAGACGTTGGCAAACTCATCGTCGGTGCCGTAGCTGGCAGCCGAGACAACATCGACCCGTGCCGATTCACCAATGCGGAGCACACCCGAGCCGCTCGGTTGGCCTTGGCCCCCCAGCCCGCCAACCGCCAACGCAATGTTGCGCACGATCTGGTTAGCAGGGGTTCCTGGTGCCGGTGCCGGCGGAGCGCCACGGTCGAGCGCCGTCAAAGTCGCGAACACACTCATCGAGGTGCCCGAGTCCACCAGCGTGACAACCCCGGTGCCCGTGTCGGTCGGCGTTACCGAAGCGGCGGACGGGATGAATCCGATCGCCAAGCCATTGAAGAAGTCGACCGTGCCGTTGTCCAGCAGCGAGAGCTGACCGAAACCGCCGCCGCCGACGATCGACGGCGTGTTGGTGGCCATCGACATGCCGCCGGTCATGATTTCGCTGCGCCCTGCGGCGGTGATCGTTGAGCCGTTGCCCTCGACGGTCACGGTGCCGTTCGCTTGCGGTCCGATGCCGATGGCCAGCGCGTCTTGGATCTGAACACGGCCGCCGACCGAGACGGTCAGTTCACCGCGTCCGGCGAGGCCCACCACCACGTCGAAGCCGGCATCTACCCCACCGCCGCCAACCGGGCGAGGTTCTCCGGGGACACCGCCATTTGCGACAACGTCCCAGGCATTTGCCAGCAGCGGCAGGCGGAACTCGCCTTCAACCGCTTGCGGATCGTTGCTGAACACAGAACCGGTTCCGGAGACGGTGACAATGCCTCTCCCGCTCACCGGCACTTGCGTACCGCCCATGATCGCCGAGGCTTGATCGAGATAATTGAAGTTGCGCATCCCATCGAACGGAACAACCGCATTGGATCCGAGGGTAACGCCCGGCAGAAATTCGCCGATACCGCCCAGGACGAGGTGCTGATAGCGCACCGCGGTGCCCGCCGTGATCGCCAGCGTGCCGATGCTAGTTTCGCCCACAAGAATGTTCTGGTTCGTTCCGTAGTCTTCCCAAATGATGGGGTCCGTGACCATGGTGGCTGGACCAAAGACGGGGTCGAACAGGTTATCGAACACCTGATTGCCGTCGTCATCGATTTCATCAAGGGCGTTGATGTTACCATCGCCATTGATATCGAGCGGCCCGAAGGGCGTGGTGGCGGGGATCGTGTCGCCCGAAACCCTGGCGGCGGCCTGGGCGCGAGGAGCGACGGCAACCATCAGCGCGGCGACGAGACCGAGCAGCAGCAGGTTCTTAGTGAGATGCATCTGGTGACGACGCTCCCTGAGAGATCGTTCGGGGTGAATCTTGTGTTGCGCTCTTCTTGTCCGTCGCGGGCTGGCCCACGCGGAGTTTGGGTTCGTGCTCCCGCATCGTGCGGGAGGGGTGGGAGGCTCGGCGGTGGAGGTCGCCGCCGGCACGCCGTCGCCTCCGCATTCTGGCGAAGGGGTGTCGGGTGCAGTCGGGGCCTCGGTCCGAGTGATGCCCCGGGGGCCCCTCTTACGAGGCCCGGCGGGCGTCTACTGTTCCGGCCGTTCAGTTTCGTTGCGCGCAACGCTGCCTGCAACGATTTTGGGCATAAAGCCCGCGTAATTCAGGCTATACCGATTATTCAGGCCGTGCGCAGAGCCCCTGAGAATCGCACGCCATCGGTTAGGTTCGCTTGCCAGCGACCGGTCTATTGCCTGTGAGGGGCATTATCTGCCGCACCGGTCAGATCTGCAAGAACCGCTTGAGCAGATCGGTCCCCTCGAGCGTCAGGAAGCTCTCGGGGTGGAACTGGAGACCAAACACCGGGAAGTCGCGGTGCTCGACGGCCATAATGGTCTGGCCCCCGTCGGGCTCCTCGCACCAGGCGGTTACCCGAAAGGCGTCGGGAAGCGTGCCGGGACGGATCACCAGGCTGTGATACCGCGTTGCCTGGAAGGGGTTCTCGAGTCCTGCCATCAACCGGCTATCGCGGTGGTGCACCAAGTCGGTCTTGCCGTGCATCAGGCGATCGGCCCGGACGATCTCGCCGCCAAAGGCCTGCCCGATCGATTGGTGGCCCAAGCAGACTCCCAGGAGCGGGATCTGGCCCGAAAACCGCTCAACCGCCGCGACCGAGCAGCCCGCCTCGGTCGGAGAGCACGGCCCGGGCGAGATCACGATCCGCTCGGGCTCGAGCGCGGCGAGCTCATCGACCGACAGCTCATCGTTACGCACCACGCGGATATCGATCGTGGGATCGATCTCTCCGAACCGCTGGACGAGGTTGTAGGTGAACGAATCGTAGTTATCGAGGACGAGCAGCATGGCGCGGCGGGGGGACCGTGGCGGGGGGAGGTGTCGGCAGCGTTTCGGCTGTGCCTCCGGGTGACACGCCAGTGTAATCCGGGTTCGCTGAATCATGGAGATGAAACTCAGAAGCCCCCTTTGGCGTTAGCCACGCGGCTCGTTCCAATAAGTCGTATGAGTCTTTCCCCCACGCCGTTAGAACCACCCGTCGCTGATCGCGAAGCGCTGGACCTTGTTTGCCAGCTAATGGCGATCCCCGGCCGCGGCGGCGAGGAACGGGCCGTCATGGACTTTATCGAGCAGCGTCTGGCCGAGGCCGGGCTGCCCTTGGGCTCAGTGCAGTTTGACTCGGCGCACAAGAAGAGCGCGCTCGGGGGCGGCGTTGGCAACGCGATTTTGAAGCTGCCCGGGCGCGGCCCGCGTCGGTTGCTGATGGCCCACACCGATACCGTGCCGATCTGCATTGGCAGCAAGCCCCGTGTGCGCGGGGGGCGGGTGCGATCGGCCGACCCCACGACCGGCTTGGGGGCCGATGACCGTTCGGGAACCGCAGTGCTGCTAACCACCGCGCTCGGTCTCTTGCGGAGCGGCACGCCGCATCCCCCGCTGACCTTTTTGTGGACCGTGCAGGAAGAGGGGGGCATCAACGGTGCCCGGCATGTGGCGCTGGGCAAGCTCGGCAAACCCGCCCTCGCGTTTAACTTCGATGGCGGTACGCCGACTCGGCTGACCCTCGGCGCGACCGGTGGCTATCGGATGTGGGTCGAGATCACCGGCTCTCCGAGCCATGCCGGGCAAGCGCCCGAGCGGGGCGTTAGCGCCATCGCGATTGCTGCGCTGGCGGTTGCGGATCTAGTGGAAAACGGTTGGCACGGTTTGATCGAGAAAGGCGGAAAGCGAGGAACCGCCAACGTGGGAGTCCTGGAGGCGGGCGTTGCCACGAACGTTGTCGCCGAACGGGCCCGATTGCACATCGAGGCGCGGGGGCATGACCCCAAGTTCCGCGCGCGGATTGTCCGCGAGATCGAAGCCGCTTTTCGTCGTGCGGTAAAACGTGTTGTGAGCAGCGAAGGACGCCGTGGCGTGGTGCGTTTTGAGGGTCGGCTTGACTACGAGGCGTTTCGCTTGGTGCCAGACGACCCCTCGGTGCTCGCCGCGCAGGCCGTGCTCCGCGAATGGGGCCACGATGCCGAGCTGGCGATTGCTAACGGCGGGCTGGACGCAAACTGGTTGACCGCCCACCGGGTACCGACCGTCTCGATCGGCTGCGGACAGAAGCAGATCCATACGGTGGACGAAGAGCTGGACGTGGCCGAGTTCCAGCTAGCGCGACGGATCGCTTGGAGTTTGGCGATTGGCGGAGGAGTCGCATGAAACCCGACGAAGAGCTGTGTCTGTGCTTCCACGTAACCCGCCGAAAAGTGGAGAACTTCTTGCGGGTGGAGAAGCCGCAGGCACCGGCGCAGCTAGCAGAATGCTTTGGTGCTGGCACCGGCTGCGGGTGGTGTCGGCCGCTGCTGCGCAAGCTCTTCGAGGCAGCGCGGGCTCGTTCCGAGGCAGACCTGCCCCCGGCGGACGAGCACTGCAAGGGCCGGGGAGAGCACCTGCGCTTGGGCGGTGGTGTGGCACCGCCGGGCGCATCGCTTCCGCCCGAGGAGTAGCCCGATCCCTCACCGCATTGCGGCCGCGGATCTGTCTTGTTGACGCTTAGCAGATTCCTCTAGACTCCTGCCCCCGGCAGACGGGGCCCCCGGTCCGGAGGGTCGGTGATCTTTGCCAGTGAACCAGCGCCGCTGATGCGTGTGGAAAGGAATCCCGCGATGCCACTCGATAGCAAGTCTCTCGTACGCCAAGTTCTGCAGCTCCAAGCCGAGGCAGTAACCCGCTGGCACAACGAGCCGATTGATAACCCGTACACCGGGATCTTGGGCGTGGTATGCCAACAGCATGCCTTTAACTATCAGCTCTGGCACGAAGAGGATGTCGCCCGTAGCCGCGATGTCACCGACGAGCGGATCGCCCAGGTGAAGCGGGCGATCGACGGTTTCAATCAGCAGCGGAACGATTGGATCGAACGGATTGACGAAACACTGCTCGAGATGCTCGGTGCCGCGGGCGTCGAAGCGCCCGCCGAGGCACCCCTCAACACCGAGACGCCCGGCAGCGCGATCGATCGGCTCTCGATCATGTCGTTACGGGTTTACCATCTGCACGAGGAGTTCGAGCGCGAGGGCGCGAACGATGCTCATCGCCAGCGGGTGGGCGAGCGGCTCGCACGGTGCGCGGTCCAGACCGAGGACCTCTCGGGATCGCTAACCGATTTGCTTGGCGACATTATCGCCGGCCAGAAGCGTCTGCGGGTTTATCGACAGATGAAGATGTACAACGACCCGACGCTTAACCCGTACCTTTACAAGTCGACCCGCAAGGCGGGCTGACAAGGCTCAACGGACGTTCTGAGAAGCCGGCGGCGCGTCGATGCCCGGTTCATTGGGGTCCTCGTCGCGATAGCGGCGGGCGCTGGTTGCGGGAGCGGTAAAGCTCTGCATCCACAGGGCCCAGTCGGCGGGCGAACGCATCGCCGGGTAGCGCAGCAGGTGATCGGTGCGCGGGTAGGTGAAACCGGTTCCGAAGATCAGTCGGAAGCCGAGATTGACCAGCACCATAACGATAAACGCGAGGACAACCTGCAGGCCGATGACCTCGATGCCGCCGCGTGGCCAGCCGATTAGCTGTGCACTCATTCCCACCAAGGCGCCGATGAGCAGCGGATTGCCGGCTTGGCGGATCAGCAGTTCGTCGAAGTACCTCAGGAACGCGCCCATCAGCATGCCGTACAGCACGTGGACCCAGAGGCCGCCGTCGTAGTAGCACTGCGCGGCAACATTGATGCCAAGGTTAGCGTTAGTGTACTTGATGCCTGCGACCTCGGGCAGGGTGGCACCGATCGCGACCGGTTTTTCCGGCCAGAGCACCCGCGGGATCGGATTGCCGAGGATGTACTTGATTGAATAGAGCGGATCGACCTCAAGCCGGTCCGATCCGTCGTTGAGCATGTGGATAACGAGCAACGCGCACTCGACCGAATCCTGTCCGGTCAGACCCTCGGAGGTGCCGCCGCTGCGGATCGCAGAAGGCAAGGCCTTCACAATCGCGACGCCGCGTTGCATTCCCTGAGCCGAAGTATTCGCTGAAGCGTGACGGATCAGACCGTAGCCCAGCACGATCGGCATGGTGATCGCCAGCGCGATGGCGGTTTGCGTAAAGATCTTGCGGTTTGGTTGGTAGCGGAGTGAGATCCAATAGTAAGCAATCGCGGGGCAGGCCAGCGCGGAAATCAGATAGCGACGTGAACCGCCGAGAGAAAGCGACCCGATCAGTGTTGCCGCTCCGACAAACAGCAGAAGCACCAGCAACAGCAAGTTGCTCGGAGACCGGTACCACGCGACGAAGGCGATCGCCAATGCAAAAAAAGGCGTCATCACGCCAAACTGAAACAACAGCTGTGCCAGGCCGGGGATCGGAACCTGGACTCGCTGGAAAACGCCGATGCCCATCAGCAGGATGACCATCACGACGAGTATGCCCCCCGACAATGGCGGAGAGTTGCGCAGTGTGATCCCTGCCAGCCGACGCGGGAACTTGAAGAAGTAGTAGGTCAGCACCGTGATGCTGTAGAATATGACGGTGCCGAGGTAATACAGCGAGTAATCGGAACCGGTATAGCCAGGCAGATAGTGCGGTGCGTTCGCACAGCGAATGCCCGATACGCCCGTGAAAATAATCGCCCCAATCAGGAACGTATTCCACGCCGTCAGCACGTCGGTCCGGCGACGAAGGATCGGAACGATCAGCAGCGTCGCCATCACCGCGATGAACGCGTAGCTAAAGGCGATCAGGAGTGAGTCGTTCGAGATCATCGCGACGATACAAGCGGCTAGGTGCTAGCGGGGAGTGCGCTGTCTTTGTCGGTGGCTCGGGTAGAGCGGCGACTCTCAAAACAGCGATTGGTGAACTGTAGCTTGCCGGGGAGTGGTGCCGGCCATCGAGCAGCAACCGACCACGGCACGACCAGACAGTTGCAGGGGTTGTGACGCTTGCGGCGGTTGTCGGGTTCCTGCCCCGGAGAGGATTGGGGGCAACGCTGGCTATCGACGGCAGGCCTCAATGGCCGCCGCCATGCCGTCTACCATCCGCGGCACGTTGTAACGCTGTTCGATCGTACGACGAGCACCGCTGGCGAGCCGATTCTGGAGCGTTGCGTCATTAAGCAGGCGGTCCAGCGTCGTTGCAAAGTCGGCCGCGTCGCCGGCACGATACGCAAGGCCGTTGGGGTCAGGGGCGTCTGTGTTCGGTTGGAAGGCGATTATCTCGGGGTTCTGCCCTTGCACGTTGTCGTCCGTCACAACGGGCAGCCCGTATCCGAACGCGTGTAAAAGACTTAGACCGATCGCTGCGGGGTAAACGAATGCTTCGGCGGAGAGAAACCAGGGGGCGAGCTTTGCTTCGTCATAGATCGGACCCAGAAAGCGGAAGAACGATTCCAGTTTGCGCCGCTGGACAAGCTGCACGATTCGCTGCTGTTCTTCTCCGCCCCCGATCATGACTGCGAGCGTCTCGGGTTGCTGATGCCGCAGTCGATCAACCGCATCAACAAGCAGCTCCAGTCGGTTCTCAGGCGTGAAGCGGCTTACATAGAGCAACAAACGGCGATCGATCAGATCTTGCTCGCGGCGAAATCGGCTAAGAGCCTCTGAGTCGGCGAGCCAGGCGTCACGCTGGGCGAGAATCGGAGTCTGATCAATCGCGTTTGGAGCGACAAAAACGCGATCGGCGGGCCAGCCGCTTTGGATCGCGGCGGCTGCCGTTCGTTCATCGTAAAACAACAGCACGGTGGCGAGCCGCGCGATGCGGTCACGCATCCATCGGCGTAGACCACTGTCGTTTTTCGAGTAGCCATGCCCCCACAGCACGACCGGCAGCCCACGTCGCTTGGCGCGACGCAGGGCGGGGCCAAGAGAAAGGTAGCGGGCACCCCACGAGAGGATGAGGACGTCCACGTCGTTGCATCCGGCTGCTTCAAGCTGTGCCGCGTGCCAGAGGGCCTCCTGGCCGCGTAGACGCCACGCTTTAAGTGGCTTCAGCTCGGCCGCAAAGCCCTCAGGTTCAGCATTCCGGAGCGTGCTGTGATTGCCATACCACAGACGCAGGTCGATACTCGGTCGGGCTGCCAGTTCTCGGTAGACGGGAACCCGGTACGAGGCGAGCGTTGGCTGAACGCAGATCGTGCGTAAGGGGGCAGTGGTCGCCATGGCTAAGCGGGTCGGGACGTCAGCGGTTTCGAGTCTTCAAGGGCAGCGGCACCACACCGCTCACCCATTTCAAGACAACCCGAGCAAAGGGTTGGAGCGTCTGGAGGTATTGTTCACACTCGATCGAGGAGGTTCTTCATGGTCTGATCCGCAGCAGCGGCCAAACTACCAAGCCAGAGCGCCAGACGGCCGATCAAGGTATAATCCTAAGTTGCCCCTACCAGCCAAGCCTAGCCCCTTAAGCGGGGCCTCGGCCCCACCGCCAAGCGTTGCATGATTGTTTCAAGCGCTGCAGAGCTACCGCCGCCCGCTGAGGATCCCAGACGGGTGGTGATCGTCGGAGCAGGTGCGGTTGGTTTGCATTTGGCGGTTCAGCTTGTGCGTCGTGGGTGCTCGGTTGTCGTGCTAGAAGCGGGCGACCGCACGCTCAGCAATTTTGACGAAACGGCTTTCCGGGTCAGCGGACGTTCTCATCAAGGCGTAAAGATTGGCCGTAGCATATCGCTCGGAGGAACCTCCAACCTGTGGGGGGGGCAGCTCGTCGAGTTTCAGCCCGTTGATATCGAAGGGCGGTCGTGGCTAGAGGGATCGCGGTGGCCGGTTAGCTATGACGAGGTTGCTTCTTACTATTCAGAAACCTATAGCGCCCTGGGATCGATTGATGAGTTGCAGCAAGACGCTTCCGTCTGGGCGAAGCTGAAAAAAACGCCTCCCGAGCTATCGCAATCAGTTGAGGTGTTTCTCACGCGCTGGATGAATCAGCCCAACCTTGCCCACCACTATCGTGCTGAGGTTGAGAGCGATCATCGGATCAAAGTGGTTCTTGATGCTCGGACCGTAGGTTTCACGTTTTATGACACCACCGTCAAGGGCGTCAAAGTGGTGGACTCCAAAGGGAAAACACATATCGTCTCGGGTGATCGGATCGTGCTTGCTGCCGGTACGATCGAGAACGCTCGTCTATTGCTGCACAGCGCTGAACAAAGTGATTGCCCGTGGCGCACCAACGACAACATCGGCCGCTATTTTCAGGATCATCTGGGCGGTCGACTGGCCTATATCAAGCCTCGCAATCGCAAGGCGTTTTACGATGCCTTTTGCACCATCGTTTGTCAGGGAGCAAAGTTTCAACCGAAAGTGCGTCTCCGCAACGGCATGCTCCAAGAGCGACCGCTTCTGAATTGCCAAGCAATGATCGCGTTTGAGAGCTCGATCAGTGAAAACCTGGTCTTCCTCAAACAGTTTGTCAAAGCGGCGGTCTACAGCCGAAAAATCGGTTCGATAACCGGCTTCTTCCGCAATCTGCTGGCTTGCTCACGCCACATGATTCCGCTCATGTGGAAATTCGTTGTGGAGCATCGGATTCTCATCCCGAGTGGGTCGCGGATCGCTTTGATCGTTCAGTCCGAGGTGGAGCCTCTGCGCGACAGTCGTATCTCGGTGGATCGCACACGACGCGACCGTTACGGCCTGCCTCAAGCGGTCATTGATTGGCGACTCTCTGGGCGTGAGATGGAGGCCATCCTCGACTTTACGGAACGTGTGCGAAACGCTCTAGAACAAGCCCAGATGGCCGATCTGGAGATAGAGCCAGCCCTGGCGGCAAAAGACAAAGCCTTCTTGGACACTTTGCACGATACGAACCATCACGCGGGAGGTTGTGTGATGGGGAACACTGCCGTAGAGGGAGTCGTTGATCGCGATCTGAGAGTCTTTGGGACGAACAATTTTTATGTCGCTGGTGCGAGTGTCTTCCGTACCAGCAGCAACGCCAACACCACGTTCACCGCGATGGCATTAGCCACGCGCTTAGCCGATCACCTGACAGACACGGCCGATGCGAAAGATTGAGCTTCCTGGAGTGGAGGGTAGCGTCCCACAAATAGGTTTAGGCTGCGCGCGGTTGGACGGTCGAGTTGGCTTACGCCAAGCGAGCCGACTTATCGAGACAGCGCTCGACCTCGGCATTCGTTACTTCGACGTCGCCGAATCGTACGGTGTGGCTGAGGAGGCGCTTGGCGCGGTTCTGGCAGGGCAGCACGATGTGGTGATCGCGACGAAAGTTGGCCCCCCACGGCTTCCCTATAATGAAGCTAAGATGCGTATCAAGCATGCCATCAAGCCCCTGCTCGATCGTACCAGGGGCCTTAAATTGCTTCTGCGTGGCCGACATACGCCGCCGCCAAGGCTGGCTTCGGAACGCCCACGCTACGACTTCAGTCCAGAGCGTGTGCGACGTGCTCTGGAGGCGAGCCTACAGCGATTGCGTCGCGATCGCGTCAATATCTATTTGGCTCACGAACCCAACCCGCTCGATCTTAATCCAGACACGCAAATTATTTTTGATGAGTTCGTAACACAAGGTCTAATCGGTGCCTACGGCGTCGGGATCGATGCCCGCCAAGACCGCTGGTCTCCGTTCGGATCGATCTGGCAGAGTGGCTGGCCCGCGGAGCGTATGGGCGACTACCGGCAAGAAGTTGCCTACAACTTTCATGGTGTGTTGCGCTACGCCCCGAAAGATCGTTGGGGGGCAACCGTCTGTCCTGCCCGTGAGCTGGTTCGCGGGGCGGTTGAGGCAATGCCTAACGCGCTGCTTCTCGTTTCAGCATCGACATCGGATCGGTTGAGAGCGTTGGTCTCAGGAGCGTGCGGCTAGCGTCGTTCGCTGGTGCCACCGAGCTTTAGACGCACGTATTCGAAAACACCGACGTAGTGTGTCACAAGCGTGATCGCCAGCAGTTTTAAGCCTGCGTGGCGATACCCACGTTCCGCAAGCCGACGCAGCCC
Organism: Botrimarina hoheduenensis; assembly: GCF_007859815.1. Lineage (GTDB taxonomy): Bacteria > Planctomycetota > Planctomycetia > Pirellulales > Lacipirellulaceae > Botrimarina > Botrimarina hoheduenensis. The sequence continues at coordinate 236,176 of NZ_SJPH01000002.1, forward strand.
ATACGCTAACTGAGAGGGGCTGGGTGCTAGGTTTCTTACCGCTGCGCGAAACCGATTCCAGACGGAACGCTTGGAGTTGCGGACCAATCGACCGCCTACGGTGCGTTTCCTCTTGCGGAGAAGCTCTTCCAAGGTTTCTCGCGCAGGGTGAGCAACGACGGCATCGTCAACGTACTTTGTTGGAATTCCGATGGCTCCCGCGCGCTGGCACCACTCACCGTCGGCTCCAGACAACATTTTGTCGTTGAAGAGCCCAACACGCTCGAACGATTCGCGTGATGCAATCAAGTTAGCGGTAACCGAGTAGCCGGCTTCTTTGATGGTTCGTTCTTGATCGAAGCCGTAAGCGATATCGTAGATCTCGACCATCCGGGGACGATGAGGATCGCGCGGGAAAACATCAACGCGACCTCCCACTACGATCGATTCGTTTGCTTCGGTCAATGCTGCAACGGACCGTTCAAGCCAGTCTTCAGCAGGCAGGCAGTCGGCGTCGGTGAAGGCATACACCTGACCACGCGTGAGCGTTAGGCCGTGATTCCGTGCGGCAAAAGAGCCCGTTTTTATCTCTTGGGTGTAGCGGGCAAAGGGGAATTTCTCGACCACCTCTCGCGGCGAGATCTCTGAGCCGTTATCGATAACAATCACCTCGAAACGGTCGCTGCCGATCGTCTGTCGCGCAAGAGCCTCGAGGCACGGCTCGAGCCGTGGGTCGTTAAAGACGGGGATCAGGACAGTGATGAACAAACGTGATATTCCCGATGGCTAGCGAGTGGCTTCCAAGAGTTGGTGCACTGCAGCCCACATCTCCTCGACTTTGCTCCGACAGGCGTCGCCGCGTACGCGAATCGTCTCGCGGAGCGCTTCGTTAGCCGAGGGGTCGATCAGCTCATCAACTAGCGAGATAAGGTGCTCGGGTGCGTCGGCACCGCGATGCATGAGGCGTTCAACGCCAAAGTCTCGAGCCAACATCTCGTACTTATGCGCCCATCCGAGAGACACAGCGGGCACCCCCATCGATAAAGCCGCGACGATGCTGTGGAATCGAGACCCCACCAGGAAGCGAGCGCCGCCCAGCTTGAGCTTAAGGGCATAAGGGTCGGGGTTATCAAAAATCTCTGCATCGGCACCCGCGAGTTGCGCCTTTAGGTGTTCAGCCATCTGGCGATCGCCCGGATCGCTAGTGTGGATGACGATTACGGGGCGTAGACCTGCTTGAGAAATCCTCACCAACGCATCATGCAAGCGGCTCAGGTACTTGTCTCCCCATTCCGCACGGCCTTGCTCGGCCATCCGTTCGTTAGGGACGATGCAGGCGTAAGGCGCTGTACCTTCCTTCGGTAGAGTGATGGTCCCTTCCGGGGGAAGGCTGGCGATGGTCATGTCGGGGCACAGACGTAACCGCGGATCGTCGCCAATCACCTCGCGTACCATGTCATAAGAAACCTGGTCTCGAGCGTAAAGCAGATCAGATCGATCCGCGGCTCGACTGAACCAGCTTCTTCCGTTGGCATTTTTAAACGGCCCGAACATCTGCGGCATGAAGATGACTGGCTTGCTTCGTCGAGCGTAGTCGGCGGCAGCTTCCGCTGCGACGCGTGTCTTCACCGGAGGGAACTTGTCACCGTAAGCGTAGCCGGCAATGTCGATCAAAGCATCGCTTTGTTTACGATCGATCAATCCGAGCATCGAGTCGGCTTGCTGTGGCAGAGAAGCGCGCATCGGCAGGAAGGCCAGGCTGCGAATCCAGCGGGAACGCAGCGCAGCGCTGCGCAGCCGACCGCTCAGCAGATTGCTGCTAGGGTAGATGGCCGCCAGCCCGAGTTGCGACCGCTCGGCAAAGCGCGCACCCTCAGTGGGCTCGATCGCGATCTGCACGGCAGGATCGCGTTCTCGGAGCCGCTTGGCGGCTGTGCGGAGCATCAGTTCGGCACCCTTGTTCGAGAAGCCCGCACCGCGTACCTCGACAATCATCCGTTTGCCATTCGGTTGTAGGAACGCAGCTCGTCGAGCGGCTTCTTCTGTGAGTAGGGAACAAGCCCCTGGGTGTCCGGGTACCCGGCCGAGATGCACATCACAACGCGCTCGTCAGGCTTTAGGCCGAGCAGCTTCGCCATGGCGACTTCTCGGCTGCGAACATCGGGCCAGTTGATCGAACAAGTGGCGATCCCCTGGACCTCAAGCGCGTATTCCAATGCCATGGCCGCCAGCGAAGCATCAATGTAGATCACGTGCCGGTCACGAGCGAAAGGATAAGCGTGGAGCTTGCCAACGATCACAATGAACACGGGGAACTGATGGCTAAAGCCACGGGTTCCCATCGGCACGTCGGCTAACTGAGCGATTAATGCAGGATCATCGAACACGCGGAACTCGAAAGGTTGACGATTGCAGGCGCTCGGCGAGTATCCTGCCACCACCACGGCCTGATCAATCGCCTCGCGGGGAACCTGCCTTGGCTCGTACCAACGAACGCTGCGGCGTCTTTTGGCAAGTTCCAACAGGTCATCGACCGTGGTACGCAGCGGAGCTTGATCCCGCAGGTAGGGAGCCCGTGGCTCGGCGTCGCAGGAGGGCTCAACAGCTATTTTTGCGAAGCGCCCACGCAGTTCGTCGATGCCCTTATCGATATCCGGCTTCACCGCGGTGAAGTAAGAACGCAGCACCGATTCGCTCCACAGGTAGAGGTCGTCGCGCTCTTTGACATTGGAATACAGGTACTCGAACGAGGCGATCGTCTCGCCCACGTAATCACGCGCGAAGACATCGCGGAGCGGTCGTGAGATGAGCCCCTTTTCAAGGCGGTGCGTGTTTCGCCGCAGGCGGTATCGATGTCCCAGGTCGGATGCACCACGTACGCTTTGGTAATAGCGGCTTCGGCCGACAATAACGGCGTGGTGTTCCTTCTCAAAATCGCGACTGAAACAGTAGTAGAGATTGGAGAGATACGGGAATCGCTCGCAAACGCGCAGCGCAACGCTGTCGATCCGAGTCAACAGCGCGCGAACCAGATTTTTTAGCGGTGTCAGGCTCATCACAGGGGTCGAAAAAAGAAAGCGAGCGCGGGATCGCCTCAGCGCAAGGTTTGGCGAAGTTCTGCAATAGTGTACTTGCCCGCCTTGGTGTTACCCACCGTGAACGTCCAGACCACGCCGCAGATTGCTAACCCGATCAGCAGGTTGATCGTTGAGGATTCATAGGCGATACGCCACTTAGCGGCCAATGCGGTCGCCGCCACGACGATGCCGATCGCCAGCGGCAGAGCAAACGCCCGCACCAGATCTTTCCAACTGATCGGTCCGGTTCGAGTGACGTACCACACAGCCAGGGGCGTGTGAATAAACACGCCGACAATCGCATAACTGAGCGCTACGCCGATCGGTCCCCACGGGAGTCCGATCGCAAACGACGCAACCTTGATCGCCGCTCCCAGAGTGCCCAGTCGCAGCACGTCTCGGCTTCGGCCATGAGAAAACATGATCCAACTCACCGCATTGGTGAACGGCTGGACGACGCCCACGATCAGCAGAGCCCGGAAGATCGGAGCCGCATCGATCCACTTAGCGCCCAGCACCAGCACAACAACTTCCTCGGCGTAAACCATCATGAACAGCACCGCGGGGCACAGCATGAGCATCAGCGGCTGCAAGATTCTCAGATAAGCCTCGCGGTAACGCTCGGGTCGCTCCACGACACGACTAAGAGCCGGAATCGCAACGCCTGAGATCGGTCCGATTGTTTGCGTGATCGGCGTGAGGAACAGCCGATAAGCGCGGTCGTAAGCGCCCAGCGGCGCGGCACCGTACCACCAACCGATGAGCAGTGTGTCAACGTTGCGGGCAAAGTAGTTCACCACGTTGAAACCGGTGACATCGGCCCCGAACGAGACGAGCTCAAGGGTGCCAGCGCCACGCGCCGGCTTGCCCGGACGCCAGTGGCAAACAAGCCAGTATCCAAGCATCAGTGTCAGCGAAGAGACGATCGGGATCCAGACAAGCGCCCAATAGTCATTCGTTTCACCGCGATAGTGCCAAGCCCAGCCGATGCCAACCGCTTGAGCCAATACCACCGAAACAATTTGTACGGCGGCCAGTTCACGGAACTGCATCCCTCTACGCAATAGCGCCTGATGCTGAATTGTCATCCCGCTGAGAACAAACGTGAGAGACAACGCGAGTGTGATACCCAGCAGCTCCGGCTCCCCGTAGAAAAACGCGATCGCGGGGGCGGAGGCCGCAACCAAAGCGGCTATCACGACGCCCAACGCCGTTGCAATCCAGAACAGGTTGGTCACCTGGGTGTGTGTGATCTCATCGCGCTGGACCGTCGCCATGGACAAGCCCGCGTTGACCAACAACATGCCAAAATTGGTGAAGACCGCCACCATGGCGAGCAGGCCATAGTCGGTCTGATCCAGCAACCGCGCCAGTGCTGGCTGTGCGGCTAGCGCGACGATGATCGAGGCAGCCTGGGCCCCGATCGTCCAGGCCCCGCCCCGGACCGTCTTTTGTCGGAGACCCGTCGAGAGGGCTTCGCTCGAGAAGTAGTCGACTCGGGCCAAGGTGCGTGACGGGATAATCGAAAGCGGGGGTGGTCAGATAACCAAAGGCCGGCCGATGCCGGGGCTTTAGTGACGCCGATCGACCGGCGCGAGTTCCCAGTATCCGCCGCCCTGCTCCTCACAGCAACAGACCGCCCGCTGCGGGCAGCAGATAATGGCATGCCCTATTCCGCACAATCGCTAGGTTTGTAGCCAGCCTCGCAAACCGGCCGCGACCGCGGGGAAGCCCGCAACTATGCTGGAAGGTCTCGGACCAACCCGTTGGTGCCCACCGCCCCGCTTTTCTCGCTAGAAACCTTCGCTATGCGCCATCGCGTCGCCGTCTTGATGGGGACCCGCCCCGAAGCCATCAAGCTCGCCCCCGTCGTGGCAGCGTTGGCGGCTTCCGATCGGCTTGAGCCGATTGTCATCAACACGGGCCAGCACCGTGAGCTGATCGACCAAGTGATCTCGCTATTTGGCATCCATGTGCACCGTGACCTGGCGGTGATGCAGCCGAACCAGACGTTAGCGTCGCTCACAGCACGGTTGCTGACCGCGCTAGACGAGACCCTTGTATCGCTCGACCCGAGGATGGTGCTCGTTCAAGGGGACACCACCACGGTGCTATCGGGCGCTTTGGCGGCATTTTATCGGCGGGTGCCCGTGGGCCATGTCGAGGCGGGGCTGCGAACAGGCAACCTCGCGAGCCCCTTCCCGGAGGAAGGCAACCGCGTGCTCACCACCCCGCTTGCCGCCCTGCATTTTGCCCCCACCGAGCGCTCGCGCGATAATCTGCTGGCGGAACGCGTTGATCCTGCCACGATTCACGTGACAGGTAACACCGTCATCGATGCCTTACAGATGGAACGCCAGCGGCAATCGGACCCCGGCATCGGCGTAGCGCTTCGCACCGGGTTGTGTGGGCTTGGCGGGGCCGATTTGTTTGCCGCGCCCATGGTGCTCGTCACCGGCCACCGGCGCGAGAACTTTGGCGGCGGCTTTCAGCAGATCTGCGACGCGATCGCCCGCCTCGCGGCCCGGTTCCCCGCCACACTCTTTGTTTATCCCGTTCACCTCAACCCGAACGTGCGCGAAGTAGTGCACGAGCGGCTTGGGGGGCTGGCGAACGTAAGGCTCTTGCCGCCCCAGCCGTACAGCGAGTTTGTCGCTTTGCTGGCGGCCAGTCATGTGGTGCTGACGGACTCCGGCGGCGTGCAGGAAGAGGCACCCAGCCTCGGCAAGCCGGTGCTGGTGATGCGTGATACGACCGAGCGGCCCGAAGGGGTCGATGCCGGCACGGTCCGCCTGGTGGGTCCCGTGGCGGATGCGATCGTCAATGGCGTGAGCGAACTGCTCACCGACGAGGCGGCGTACCGCCGGATGGCGGAAGCCCAGAACCCCTACGGCGACGGCCACGCCGCCGAGCGGATCGTCGCCGCGTGCGAAGCCTTCTTGGGTTAGCAGAGTCGCCCGCGTTTCCACGAACCGCGGCAATAAAAAACGGGGGCCGGTTTCTTGCGAAACCGGCCCCCGCTGTCGTTTTGAATTAGCCCCGGGTCAGCGACCCGGGGCTAATTTTTGGGGTCACTCAACTCAGTTGCAACCGCAGTCCGAAGCCGGAGCGCTGCAACCACCGCATGCCGAACCGCCGCAGCCGGCCGAGGCCGAACCACAGCCGTTGCTAACAGCAACGGTGACTTCCTGGGCAACCATCTTGCAGACGGTGACCGGGACTTCCTTGGTAACGGTGACGGGGACCTGCACGGTGTAGGTGCTGGTCTTGGTCTCGGGGACGCAAGCGTAGGTCGTGACCGTGTAGGTCTCGGTCTTCTCTTGCGGCACGCACTCGGTGTAGGTCACTTCCTTGGACTGCGTCGTGGGGACGCACTTGGTGACAGTGACTTCCTTGGAGCGGGTCTCGGTGCGGCACTTGTTGACCGTGACCGTACGGGTCTTGGTCTCGGGGACGCAGTTCATGACCGTGTAGGTGCGGGTCTTGGTCTCGGGGACCATCTTGCACACCTTGACCGTCTTGGTCTGGGTCGTGGGGACGCACTTCATCACGGTGTAGGTGTTGGTGCGCTCTTCAGCACGGCACTTGGTAACCGTGACGCTGCGAGTCTTGGTCTCGGGGACCATCTTGCAGACCTTACGTGTGGCGGAGCGCTCCTCGGTGGTGCACTTGGTCACGTTGTAGGTGTAAGGAACTTCCTCGGTCACGCACTCGTAAGTGGTGCAGGGAACTTCCTTGGTCTCGCAAGTGGGGACCCAAACCTTCTTGCAGACGGTCTTGGTTGCACAGCCGCAACCTCCACACGAACCGCAACCGCCGCAGTCGCCACAGCCACCGCAGGCCGATCCGCAACCGCCGCCACAGGCCGAGCCGGCCGAAGCAGCCGAACCGCCGCCGCAACCAACCTCAACCATCTGCGTCTCCCAGTGACCGCCCGAGACCTGAACGGTCTTCATGGTGGTGACGGGAACTCGCTTGGTGACCGTACGCGAGCCGGTCATTGTCTCGGTGTGAGGAACGCTAACCGTGTAGGTGTAGGGAACCTCTTCGTAGGTCGGAACCATCACCGTGTAGGTCTGCTCGACCTGCTCGGTGTAGGGAACCTGAACGGTGTAGGTCGAGGTCTTCTCCTCGGGAACCTGGGTCATGACGGTGTAGCTAACTTCCTTGTCCTCGTAGGAGGGGACCATGACGGTGTACGTCTGGGTCTTCTCCTCGGGAACCTGCGTCATCACCGTGTAGGACTGCTCGACCTGCTCGGTGTAGGGGACGTTGACGGTGTACTCGACCGTCTTGGTCTCGGGGACCTGCGTCATGACGGTGTACTCAACCGTCTTGGTCTTGGTCTCGGGGACCATGACCGTGTAGGTGCGGGTCTTTTCTTCGGTCTGGGGGACACGCGTCATGACCGTGTAAGAACGCTCGCGCGTCTCGGTCGTGTACTCGGTCGTGTTGACCGTACGCATCTCGGTGACCTGCTGCGGGACCATGACGGTCTTGGTGACCATGGTCTGGCCGCAACCGGCTCCGGCTGTCGCCGAGCCGCCGCAACCATCGCTACAACCGGCTGCTGCTTCACCGCAGCCGCAATCCGCTGCGGCCGAAGCCGCCGAGCCGCAACCGCAATCCCCGCAGGCTTGCGCCGCCAGAGGAGCTGCCAGCAGGGCCAAGGCCGGCAACAAAGTGAACAAACTACGCAGCATCGGGGGTGTCCTCCAAAAAATGAGAAATCAAATCGCTTTGGCGTCCCGCTAGACCTGAGGCTTAGTTCGGGTGACGCTTAAGTGCCTTACGCATAGGCAGGTTGCGTATGTGTGACGAAACGGGATTCTATCCTGCGCAGAACATGCGTCAAGCAACTGGGACCCAGAACTCCCAGATAGCCATTTCTGCAAAATCTTCGCCAACCTAACTCGCGGAACGCCGCAGCTGACCGGAGCTACTTCGCCCCGGCACTCGCGGCAAGGTTAGGCCACGGTTGCTGAATCACGCGGAAGCAGGGCAGTTTTTGGGCATATTTTGCCCTGTAATGCCCGCTCGGGGCGGTTTTGGTAACCCCTCAGCGGGCTACTCGACGATGCCGAGCAGCTCGATCGTGAAGATCAGCGTCTCGTTCGGGCCGATTGCGCCGCCGGCACCGCGTGGCCCGTAGGCGATCGAGCTGGGCAGAAAAACCTCCCATTTGGCGCCGGGCTGCATCATCTGCAGGGCCTCGGTCCAGCCGGAAATCACTTGATTGACCCCAAACTCGGCGGGTTGGCCCCGCTTGTAAGAGCTATCGAACACGCTGCCGTCGATCAGCGTGCCCTCGTAGTGGCAGCGGACCACGTCGGTCGGACCGGGGGCTTCGCCCGCGCCCGCCTCGATAACGCGGTACTGCAGGCCGCTCGGGGTTTCTTGGATGCCCTCGGCGGAGCGGTTCTTGGCCAGGAAGGCGGTGCCTTTGGCTTCGTTCTCTGCGGCGATATCGGCCATGCGTGTCTCGGCTTTCTGCTCTAGCTGTTGTTGAAAACGGTTCATGACCGCCGCGATCTGCTCTTCGGAGAGCTGCGGAGCGGCGCCGGTCAGGGCGTCGCGGATCCCGGCTACGATGCCGGCAAAATCGGCCTCGACCGAGTCAGCGCGAAGCCGCGTGCCAAAGTCCAGTCCTAAGCAGTAGCCCAATTGTTGCTGGTACTGCTGTTCGGCATTGGCGGGCGGGGCGCCCTCGGGTTGAACTCCCGGCTGGGGCAGTGCGTCTTGTGCCCCGACGATGCCGGCATATGAAAGCAGCATCAGAGCGACCACACCGTTGCGAACGCGCATCTTTTGTTCTCCGTGCCCGCCCGATCGGCGGAGGTCGAAATACAAACCCAGCGGGGTATCCGCGGACCCTCGCCCGCGGTCCCTTCAACGTAGCAAACTTCGCCCTGGTTCGGCACTGCCCCCGAGTTTTGTCTCGCCGGTGCTGGTTCGATTGCTGCTTGACGCATAACGGGTCGCTATACTGGTAGTGCAATTGGGGATCGCACAGAACGCCCCGATACGGCTTATCTCTATAAAGAGGCTCCGACGGCACAGCTAGCGGAGCGGATCGCGCATGTCAGCCGATAGCCTAGCGATGTCACGCCGATTAGCGGCCTCGAGCCGATCCAAGCTTGCGTTGCGCGTGGTGGCTCGTGGGCGTGGGTTCACGCTTGTCGAGCTGTTAGTGGTGATCGCGATCATCGGGGTGCTCGTGGCACTATTGTTGCCGGCCGTTCAATCGGCCCGAGAAGCCGCCCGCCGTACCCAGTGCGTCAACAACTTGAAGCAGATCGCGCTGGCGTCGGCGAATTATGAGTCGGCCCGCGGAACCCTCCCCCCGGCGGGGCTGCTTGACCGCATCCCCTGGCCGATTGACTCGGCTAATCCCTGGTGCGAAGCGGTCGATCAGCGGCGCGGGCTCAAGCACAGCTGGGCCGTACTCCTCCTGCCGTTTCTGGAAGAGACGGCCCTCTACGATGCTTTCGACTTAACGCGTTCGGCGTTCGACCAACCGAACACGCCCGCAACGACCGTCGTTGAGTCACTCGTTTGTGGGTCCGATCAAGCGGGCGGGAGGTTCTACCAGGACGAGGAGCACACCGCCGGCCGGCGTTTCTCCAAGGGGAATTACGCCGCGTTTACGACTCCGTTTCATAACGACAGCCAGCTCTTGTTTCCCGGACCGATCATCGTGGGAGGTAACCCGGTAGCCAGGATCGTTGACGGCCTGAGCACCACGGTGGCTTTCACCGAAGTGCGGACCCTGCCGCACGAGCAAGACGAGCGCGGCGTGTGGGCGTTGGCTTGGAACGCCGCCTCGCTCGTGTCGATGGACATGCATCACGACACCGCCAGTGGCCGGAGTTGGCAGTCACAGTTTTTTGCTCAGTCCTCTTATGCCAACCAGTCGCAAACGCCCAACCACCGTGGGCCCAACGTTGATATTCTGATGCGTTGCCCCGAAGAGAATCTTCCGGATGCGCAACTCGCCCACATGCCGTGCGATCGTTGGAAGTATCCCGCTGGCCCCGCCGGCTATCAGTCAGCAGCCCCCCGCAGTGCGCACCCCGGGGGGGTCAACGCCGCGTTTTTGGACGGACACATCGGCTGGCTTCCCGACGACATCGATCCGATCGCCATGTCGATGCTGATCGGCATCCAGGATGAGTACGTGGGCACGTCACACGCACGGCCGACGAATCTGTCGGGTAATTAGCCTTTCGGAAGGACCTCGCCCTGGGGTTTTGCGTGACCGGTCGCTAGGCTTTCCGCATGAAATCGAGCTCCCCCAAGCCCGTTGCTAGCCGGATGCGCGGGATAGCGCTTGGTAGCTTGCTGCTGGGGCTGCTGGCGTTAGCCGCCTCAGCTTTCACGCCCGAATCCCGCTTGCGGACGGTGCCGTGGTCGCCGGCCGATGCCCAGGCGCACCAGCAGGCTTCAGAAGAATTGCATCGGCTGTCGCTGGTCCCCGCCGAGGGCAAGGCCAGTCAGGACGCCCTGCGGGCAGCCCGGGTCTCGTTTGCTGACCTGGATAATCGCTTGGTCGAGGCGGCGGACGCCCCGCGGCGTTGGCGGGCGGCTTTGCGGTGGGGGGGAGCCCTCTTGAGTCTTTGCGGGGCGGCTTATCTGCTGGCGGGGCAAAGCTGAAAGCAAGCGGACCCGCCCGCAGGGCATCTCCCAGGGCACGACTCGGGTGGACGCGTTGCAGCGATCTCGGGATGATAGCCAGCTTGCGCCCCCGGCCGATTGGCCCGCCCACACCCCCTAACCCCGCCACGCTTCCGTTGTCCTACAACCTCACGCACCTCAAGCAGCTCGAAGCCGAGAGCATCCATATCTTTCGCGAGGTGGTCGCCGAGTTCCGCGCGCCGGTAATGCTGTTCTCGATGGGCAAGGACTCGTGTGTCATGCTCCATCTGGCACGCAAGGCGTTCTATCCGGCCAAGCCGCCCTTCCCGCTGCTGCTGATCGATACGACATGGAACTTCCGTTCGATGTACGAGTTCCGCGATCGGCACGTCATCGGCGAGCTGGGTATGGAGTGCCTCTCGCACACCAACCAAGAGGGGCTCGAACAAGGGCTTAACCCCTTCCTGCATGGCAGCAAGGTGTTCACGGAAGTGATGAACCTTGGTGCCTTGCGTCAGGCGCTCGGCAAGTACGACTTCGATGCCGCATTTGGTGGCGGCCGTCGCGACGAGGAAAAGGCCCGGGCCAAGGAGCGCGTTTACTCGTTCCGCAACAGCAAGCACGCCTGGGACCCCAAGAACCAGCGTCCCGAGCTGTGGAACCTCTACAACGGCCTGGTGCACAAAGGGGAGCAGATCCGCGCGTTCCCGCTCTCGAACTGGACCGAGCTCGACGTTTGGCAGTACATCCACCTGGAGAACATCCAGATTGTTCCCGCCTACTTTGCCGAGGAGCGCGACTGCGTCGAGTTCGAGGGCAACCTGATCGCGGTAGACGACGACCGCATGCCGGAAGAGCTACGCAAGACGGCCAAGCCCCATTGGGTGCGGTTCCGCACGCTGGGCGACTATCCGCTCTCCGGTGCGACCCGCAGCCAGGCGCAAACCCTCCCGGAAATCATCCAAGAGATGCTCCTTGCCACGCGCAGCGAACGCGAGGGGCGCGTGATCGACAAAGATCCTGGCGCCTCGATGGAGGAAAAGAAGCGCAAGGGATACTACTGAGTGTGGAAGGCGAATTGCACGAGGCGGACTCTTGCCTCGTGAACAACAAAGCCATGGACATGCAAGTAGGCCGGGACCTAGGTCGAACCCAAATCACGAGAGTCACACGACCATCCACAAATAGTGATGAGCACCGATTAGCGTCTGATTAGCGTTCCTCCGTGTCTCTCTGCTGCAGCATCGTTTTTAACTTTCCCTGCTAAGCATCGGCAACGTACGAACCACAACGCCTTAGCATCATTACTGATCTACTTATGAGTCATAAGAGCGAGCTGATCGCCACCGATATCGACGCCTACCTCAAGCAGCACGAGCACAAGGAGCTGTTGCGGTTCCTCACGTGCGGCAGCGTTGACGACGGTAAGAGCACGCTCATCGGCCGCCTGCTCTACGACTCGAAGATGGTCTACGAAGACCAACTTGCCGCGCTCGAGGTCGATTCCAAAAAGTTCGGCACGACCGGTGGCGGGTTCGACCCCGCCCTGCTGACCGACGGCCTCAAAGCCGAACGCGAGCAGGGCATCACGATCGATGTGGCGTACCGCTACTTCAGCACGGCTAAGCGAAAGTTCATCATCGCGGACTGCCCCGGCCACGAGCAGTACACGCGCAACATGGCAACCGGGGCGAGCACCTGCAACCTGGCCATTATTTTGGTTGACGCGCGCCCCGGGCACGGCGTGATGACCCAGACCAAACGGCACTCGTTCATTGTTTCGCTGCTGGGCATCAAGCACGTCCTGGTCGCGATCAACAAGATGGACCTTGTTGATTGGTCCGAGGATCGTTTTGAGGAGATCAAGCGAGAGTACCGTGAGTTCGCCACGCGTCTGGAGATGCCCGACCAGCATTTCATCCCCATCAGCGCGCTCAACGGCGAGAACCTCTTAGAGCGGAGCGATAAGTCTCCGTGGTACGAGGGATCGACCCTCATGCACCACCTGGAGAACGTCCACATTGCCTCGGATCGCAACCTGATCGACTTCCGTATGCCAGTTCAGTACGTCAATCGGCCGAACCTGAACTTCCGGGGCTTCTGCGGCACGATTGCTTCGGGGCGTGTGTCGCGGGGCGATGAGATTCTTGCCCTTCCCTCGCGAAAACGGACCCGTATCAAGTCGATCGTCACTTTTGATGGCGAGCTCGAAGAGGCGTTCGCACCGCTGGCCGTGACGATCACTACCGAGGATGAGGTCGATATCAGCCGGGGCGACACGGTTGTCCGGCCCGATAACGTGCCGACGGTCGCCGACCGCTTCGACGCCTCGATCGTATGGATGTCCGAGACGCCGCTTACGCCCGGCACCGAGTACTTGGTGAAGCACGGCACAAGGCTTACGCCCGGCCGTGTGACGACGCTCCGCTATCGGATCGATGTCAACACGCTGCACCGGGCACCCACCCCGACGCTCGACCTCAACGAGATCGGGCGCTGCGAGCTGCGGCTGGACGACGAGATCGCTCTGGACAGCTATCGCCGCAACCGCGGCATGGGAGCGTTCATTCTGATCGATCGCCTGACCAATGTGACCGTTGGTGCCGGCATGATACTCGATCGTAAGAGTGCGGTCGAAGAAGACCTGTGGGAGAAAGAGGCGGCCGCGGGGCTCGTGGAAGCCCCGAGCGCTGTGACGCCCGAAGAGCGTCACGCGCGCTACGGGCAGAAGCCCGTTACGGTGTTGCTCACTGGTCTGCCCGCCGCGGGCAAGACGCCGATCGCCGCGGCGATCGAGCGACAGCTGTTTGACGCCGGTCGCGCGGTAGCCGTGATCGATGGCCAGACGCTGCGCCGCGGGCTCTCGCGTGACCTGGGCTTCTCGATCGCGGATCGGAGCGAGAACCTGCGTCGCGCCGCCGAGGTTGCCAAGACACTCAACGAAGCCGGGCTGATCACCATCGCGGCCTTCGTGGCCCCGCAAGAGGCGGTGCGTCTCAAGGCGCGTGACGTGATTGGGGCCGAACGTTTTATCTGTGTGCATGTCGACTCGCCCGAGGCGTGGCGGCGTGAGCACGACGAGCAGGGCGTTTACGCCAAGGCGGAATCCGGCGAGATCACGAAGCTGGCAGGGGTGTCGCTCGAGTACGAGCCCCCCGCGGCCCCCGATCTGGTGGTTAACCCTGCCGAGCAATCGATCGAGGGCTGCGGTGCCGCGATCATCCGGCTGCTGAAAGCACGCGGCGTGGTGTGACGCGAGGCCGCGGGTCCGCGCTACGGGAGTGAGTTTGCTGAGCCGCGGCGATTCGCCGCGGGGATAGTCAGCGCTTCCGCTGCCCGTCTCATGTATAGTATTAGTAGTCGGCAGTCGCCCATTTCAAAGCATCGCTCTCGAAAAAAGCGGTGCTGCGAACGGGTTGTCGATTTCTCTTCTTCGCGAGCGAGCCGATCGGCCGCGGCGACTCGCTCACGTCCGTCTACCAGCGGCGGAGGGCGACACAATGATCCGCAGGATCTTGCTGGGGCTGGGCGGTCTCGAAGCCCAGGACGCTTGCTACACCGAGTCGGCGACGCAGATGGCGATCGAGTTGGCGCTGCGTCACGGCGCTAGCCTGACCGGCGTGACGGTCGCCGACCTGCGGCATGTGCAACGGCTTGGACCGGTGCCGATCGGCGGGGGCTCTGCCGCGGCCGACCTCCGCCATCACCGCGTGGAGCAGATGCACGAACGGGTTGAAGCCGCGATCGATCACTTCCATCAGGCGTGCCGCGATGCGGCAATCGCCTACGAAGTCCGCCGCGAGGAGCGACGTGAGCCGTTTGACTACCTGACCTCGCTCGCCCGGTATCACGACCTGACCGTGCTGGGGCTGCGCGGGCTGTTCGAGTTCGGTGTCGAGGGAGAGTCGCACTACGACCCGGTATCGTCGCTGGTGCGGTTGATCACCGGCGGTGTGCGACCGATGATCGCCTCGGGCGAGACCCATCGGAAGATACGCCGCGTGCTGGTGGCCTACAGCGGCTCGAACGAGTCGGCCAAGACCATGCGGCGTTTCGCCCAGCTCGGTCTATGGCCCGAGGCGACGATCCGCATCGCGGCGTTCGGCCCCGACCACGAGCGTCGGCAGCGACACCTGCAGCACGCGGCGAGCTACTTCGCCGATCACGGGGTCGAGGTCGAGCTGGAGTACCAGCCGACCGATCCCCGCGAGGGGGTGCTGCAGGTCGCTCACGAATGGTCGGCTGATCTGGTCGTGATGGGCAACAGCAATCGCACGCTGATGGCGCGCCGAGTGCTGGGCGACACGATGATCGAAGCGATCCGACGCTCGGACCTGCCGCTGTTCCTGTCTCAGTGACCCCACTGGCCTGGCGGCGGGCTGGGCGGTTCTCCGCTCAGCCGCCGTCGGCCGAGAGGTCGAGGCAGACCAGCTGCTTATCGTCCCGCGCGAACACGCAGCCGCCTGCGAACGCCGGCGCGCTCCACACGACGGGGCGGCCAAACGTCTCGCCGGTGGGCGCTACGAGCGGCGTGCGTCCGAGTTCGGTATACGCCTCGGGTGTCAGCTGGGCGAGGATCAGGTCGCCCGTTTCGCTCGCTATCCAGTACCGATCCGAATCGCCCTGCCGCACGAGGAACGCCGTGCCGTGAAACACGCGGCCCTGCTTGCCAACACCGTCTTCGCCCAGGGTGGGCTTGCGGGTCTTCCACAGCCGCGCGCCGTCGTCGGCCAGATCGATAGCGATCAGCTCGCTGGTACGAGAGTCACAGCCGTAGATCACTTTGCCGGCGGGATCGGCGAGGGGGGTCATGTTGGCGGCCCCGATGGAGGTCTTGGGCGTGCCGGCCCACAGCACCTGGGCATCGCCGCCGGACTCGGTAGGCAGCTGGAAGAAGACCGATACGCCGCCATGCCCGGTGGCAAAGAGCCGATCGCCCACCTTGGTCGGGGCCCCGATCGACATGCTGTAAGCCGGCTCAATCGCCACGCTCCACAGCTCATCGCCCGTTGCCGGATCGAGCCCTGCCACCGCCTTCGGGTAGTAGACAACCAGTTGCGGCTGGCCGTTGTGCTCGATCATCGAGGGGGGGCAGTACCCCTGCTGGTCGTTATCGAGCGCCTTCCACTGGACTTCGCCCGTGTGCTTGTCGAGGGCGACCACCAAGCTGCCCGGCCCACCGACCAAGCAGTACAGCGTATCGCCCACCACCAGCGGGTGAGCCGAATGCCCCCACAGCGGCGTCTTGGCATCGAACCGTTCCTGAAAGTTGACCTTCCAGAGCGCGGTACCCTCGGCCGTCGAGAGGCATGTCAGGTCCCCCTCGGCACCGAGCGCGTAAACGCGGTCGCCATCAACGGTCGGCGTGCAACGTGGGCCGCTGGGATAGGAGATGCTGTAGGGGCGCTCGTACTCGTACCGCCAGAGCTCTTCGCCGGATTGCTGATCAAGGCAGCGGAGCCGCTCGGTTCCCAGCAGTTGGTCGGCACCGCCCGGGTTGTTGGTGATCTCTCCCTCGGAGCGCGTGTACTCGAAGACGTACACCTTGCCGTTCGCCACCGCGGGGCCGGCGTAACCCAAATCCACCGGCACGCTCCACTTGGGCGTTAGGCCTTCGGCCGGCAGGTCGTCGCGTACGCCGCTCTCGCGCCACACATTATCGCGCTGGGGGCCCATCCACTGCGGCCAGTCATCGGCCACGAGCCGATCGGTCGCCAGACACAAACAACCAACGAGTAAGAGCTGCGCAGTACAACGAGCCATGGGAGCGTCTCAGCCGGTGGAGCGGGAGGGGAATCGGTGCAAGCCGGATTCTACCCCAAAACCGCTCAGGCGGGCGCGACCCCTCGACGCAGGCGAATCACCACCAGCGTGATGCACAGCACCAAGTCGAACGCCAGCAGCGTTTGCGACGGTGCTCCCGGCAGCAGCCGGTTCGAGGCGTCAAGCAGCGCGCCCCAGGCCGTAAAGAGCAGGCCCGCGTAGAGCGCCGCATGGAGCGAGCGGAGCGTGGCGGCGAACAGCGCAGGGTCGGTGCCGGCGGGGTCGGTGGCGACCGCCCGCTGGTAGCGTCGGCCCAGATCGGCGTCGGCCCCCAATCCCACCAGCAGCAGGCAGGCCAAGAGGGGCACCGTGAAACCGGCGCTCACGAGCGCAACCCCCGCCAGCCCCGCCGCGATGAGCCACAGGGGGGATACACGCTGAACGAGGTTCATCAGGAGCGGTCTCACGCCCCTCAGTATACTCAGGGGGCAAAATTACCAGGGGCAGAAATGCCCGCATTCCACCCGCCGCGGCGGCGCTTTTGGCGGTTTGTAGGGGCGCTGGAAGCGGGCGTTACCTCTCGCCTTGCGCCGGGTGCCACAGTCCGGCTTGTCCGGTAGTGGACGCCACGTACCCGCTAAAGCACCGCTGGGCAAGCCAGCTGTGGCACCCGGCGCGAGTTTGGCAGAACTCCAAGGTCGGCGCGGACAATGCATGCTCAGAACTTAGGACGAACCAAAACTCACCGAAGTCGATGCAACCGAGAGCAGGTTTTTCCGACCACATTTCGCTGCCCCAGTGGCTCACACCTGGGGCAGTTAGCTTAGGCATCGGTCGATGAAGCCTAGGAGCCTTGGTCTTGACGAACCTAAACTAATACTTTCGCCCCTTCTGGCGTTCTGCGGCACCGAGCAGGCTTAGCGTCCGCAGTGCGTCGTCGTCGTAATTCGAAGTGCCGACCGCGGCCGTCAGCTCGGGTAAGATGCGGTCTCGGAAGCTCCACACCTGGATCGGATTCTTGCCCAAGTGATAGCGCCGGCTAAAGCTGCGGCAGAAGGCCGCGAGTTCGGTCTCGTTTGGTCCTTTGACCGCCCAACACACATAAACGCGTTGTACTTTGGACGGCGTCAGGCCAAGCCGCTTGTAGGCGCGATTGACGGCGGGTCGGTAGTCTTTACCCAGGGCGTGATCGCCGGTCGGTTTCTCGTTCTTCTTGGGCGTCCCGAAGAACTTGTGCTCGAAAGCCGTTTCGAGCTTCGTCAGGTCGGGACAGAAGCCCGCGATCTTCACCGACGTCTCGACATGATAAGACTCACCCGTCTTGAACCGCAGCGCCACCAAATCGAGCTGCCGGTTGTTGCCCGCTGCGACCTTCACATCGGTCATCGTGAAGCAATCGAGGCAGTGCCGAAAGTACGCTTCGACGATGCGTTCGGAGGTATTCATTAGGCGTTGCTATCCGTGGCCTGAAACTCGTATCGCACTCTATAAGTTAAAGCATGCTCGTTCGAAGCTCCGTCGGCTAACATCTTCCAAATCGTCCGGCTATCCTCAGAAGGCTTCAGAGGTTGTCCAATAACTGCTATTTGAGCCGTTGTCGAGAGCGGTTACCGTCCCATCTATGATCAGGACGCCCTACCCAACCGACCTGACGGACCACCAGTGGCGACGGATGAAGCCCTGGGTCCCCGCCGACGGGGCCACTGGCCGCCCGTCGAAGTACAGCAAGCGTGAGATCGTCAACGCGATCCTCTACGTGACGCGCAACGGCTGCACCTGGCGAGGCCTGCCGCATGACTTTCCGCCCTACCGGATCGTCTTCCACTGGTTCCGCAAGTGGCAGGCGGACGGCACGTGGGAGCGGCTGCACGCGAAGCTCCGCGAGCGGGTCTGCGAGAAGGTGGGACGATCGCCCAAGCCCACCGCGGCGGTCCTCGACAGCCAGACCGTTAAGACGACCGAGCAAGGCGGGCCTCGCGGCTACGACGCCGGAAAAAAAAGTGCTCGGCCGCAAGCGGCACGTTGTCGTTGATACGCTCGGCCTCGTCTGGGCCCTGGTGGTTACGCCGGCCGACGTGCAAGACCGCGACGGGGCGAAGCTGGCCCTGGCGGCGTTTCGCGAGTCGGTCAAGTTCCCGAAGGTCATCTGGGCGGACACGGCGTACCGGTCGGTCGTTGATTGGGCGTTGGTGAAGTGGCTGTGGGTAGTGGAGATCGTGACGCGTCCTCGCGGCAAGTTCGTGCTCCAGAAGAAGCGTTGGATTGTCGAACGCACTTTCGGTTGGCTCAATCGATCGCGGCGCCTCGCCAAGTCCTTTGAACCGACCATCGAAAGCGACGAAGCTTTCGTCCAGGTCGCCATGATCCAATTGATGGTCAAGCGGCTATGAAAAGATGCTTATTGGACAGCTTCTAAGCATCTCGCAGCTATCGATTGGGCTGCCCATCGAGCTGAGGCCGAACGTCGAGTGCTAGTTGCAGCAAAGAAGAAGCTCGTGCGGAGGCAGCCTTCAACTGTTTCAAGCAGCCACTAAACGAAAGCCTCTTCAAGTACTGCTCGAGATTGCAGATGAGAAGCTTCGACACTGCTCTGGAGACAGCTATCGTGCACAACTGGCGTCGTCCTGAGAAGGTTTGGTCAGGCTGCGAATGCAGTTGTTTAGACCAACCGACCGCCGGTTCGCTCCGCTCAAACCTCAGGCCAACACCAACAAAAAACGGCCGAGAGCAAGCGGGCTTGCTCTCGGCCGGAGAGAATCGGGTTGTTCGGCAGCTGCTTTCTGCGGCCGGTGGGCTGCGGCATCAGGCGGGCTGCATCTCGGCCTTGCGGGCGGCGACGATCTCTTCCTGAATGTTCGACGGCACGGGGGCGTACTTGCAGAGCTCCATGGTGAAGCTGCCCTGTCCCTGCGTCATGCTGCGCAGATCGGTCGAGTAGCCAAACGTTTCGGCCAGCGGGACCTCGGCCAGGATCTTTGTCAGGCCGCTGTTGGTCTCGGTCTCGACGATCATGCCCCGCTTGCTGCTGACCTGACCGACCACCGAGCCCTGGAAGTCTTCGGGGCACTCGATCTCCATCTTCATGATCGGCTCGAGCAGCACCGGCTTCATGCGGCTGAAGTACTCGCGGAAGCACTCCCGGGCGGTGAGCTTGAACGCCATGTCGCTGGAGTCAACGTCGTGGTACGAGCCGTCGCGGAGCTCGATGGTCATGCCCACCACCGGATAACCGGCGACCGGGCCCTTGTCCATCATCTCCTCGAAGCCCTTCTTGACCGCGGGGATGTACTCCTTGGGGATGCGTCCGCCGGTGACCTTGTCCTCAAAGAACATCTCCGAGCCCTCGGCCTTGACGCGATCCTCTTCGGTCATGGGCCGCATCTCGCCAACAATGTGGCCGTACTGACCCGAGCCACCCGTTTGCTTCTTGCGCTTGTGGTCGAAGGCGAAGGGCTGCTGGCCGCTCTCGCGGTAGCTGACCTTGGGGGCGCCGACCTCAACCTCCACACCGTACTCACGCTTGATCCGCTCGACGTAAACCTCGAGGTGCAGCTCGCCCATGCCGGCGATCACGGTCTCGTTGGTTTCGTCGTCGGTAAAGACGTGGAAGGTGGGGTCTTCCTTGCGGAACCGCTGCAGGGCCTTGCTGAGCTTGTCGGTGTTGTCACGCGAGAGCGCCTGGACCGACATCTTGATGACCGGATCGGCGACGAAGATGTTCTCGAGCGAGCAGTAGTTGGGCTCGGAGCAGTAAGTGTCGCCCGAGGCGCAGTCGATGCCCATCACCGCGATGATATCGCCGGCCTCTGCCGCATCGATCTCTTCACGCTTGTTGGAGTGCATCCGCACCAGACGGCTGAAGCGTTCTTTTTTGCCCGAACGCTGGTTGTAGTAGGTGCCGCCCTTTTCCACCTTGCCCTGATAGATGCGGGTGTAGGTGAGCTGGCCGTACTCGTCGTCGGTGATCTTGAAGCCCATCGCCACGAGCGGCTTGGTGGGGTCCGGCTGGAGCTTCATCCGCTTGCCCTCTTCCTTCGGGTCGTTGCCCGAGTTGGTCACCTCGTTGGGCGAGGGCAGGTACAGGTTGACGGCGTCCAGCAGCGGCTGGACCGACTTGTTCTTGAACGCCGAGCCCATAAACACGGGGGTGAAGGCGCAATTGATAACGGCGTGCCGCGTTGTCTTGTGGATCTGTTCCGCGGTGATCTCTTCCTCGCCCAGCATTTTTTCCATCATCGAGTCGTCGTACATCGACAACGCTTCGAGCATGGCGTGGCGGTATTCTTCGGCCTGCTCTTTGAGGTCGGCGGGGATCTCTTCAACGCGGATGGTTTCGCCGTTGTCGCCTTCGTTGTAGTAGGCCTTCATCGCAACGAGGTCGACAACGCCCTTGAAGTTGTCTTCTTTTCCGATCGGCAGCTGGAACAGCAC
Source organism: Botrimarina hoheduenensis (assembly GCF_007859815.1). Classification (GTDB taxonomy): domain Bacteria; phylum Planctomycetota; class Planctomycetia; order Pirellulales; family Lacipirellulaceae; genus Botrimarina; species Botrimarina hoheduenensis. Next base: position 257,061 of record NZ_SJPH01000002.1, read on the forward strand.
CGCGTCGGCACCCAGCTTCTTGCGGACCTGATCGACCACGCTAAAGGGGTTCGATCCGGTGCGGTCCATCTTGTTGATGAACGCCAGACGCGGAACGTTGTAGCGCTTCATCTGGCGGTCGACGGTCATCGACTGCGATTGCACGCCGCCGACACTGCACAGCACCAGGATGGCACCGTCCAGCACACGGAGCGAGCGCTCCACCTCGACGGTAAAGTCAACGTGGCCCGGGGTGTCGATCAGGTTGATCTTGTTGCCATTCCACTCGAGCGAGGTGGCGGCCGACGTGATCGTGATGCCCCGCTCCTTTTCGAGCTCCATGTGGTCCATGGTCGCGCCGTCGCCGCCGCCACGGACGTCCTCGATCTTGTGGATCCGGCCGGCGTAGAAGAGGATCCGCTCGCTGAGGGTCGTCTTGCCCGAGTCGATGTGGGCCGAGATGCCGATGTTGCGAACTTTCGCGAGGTTCATGGTCGGTTCCTTGGGCACCGCTGGCTGAGCTGTACGCTCAGCGCGGTAAACAGAACGGAGAAAAACGGGGAGGGAAGCGGGAAGGACGGGCGACGGGTGTGGGACGAATTTACCGCAAGAGGCCAATCCTCTACGGGGATCACCACACGAAGGCGACCGCCGGCAAGCCGTGGCCAATCTTCGTTGGCCGACGAATCTGCAGCCGAGGGTGCCCCCTCGTTGCGCCTCGCACGCCATCGCGAGTCCTGTATCTTAGCGACCCTGCGGCGACGGAATAGGCCGATTTTGGCACGGAAATCGCCCGATTCTTGGCCGGCATTCCCCGCCCGGACGGTCCAATCGCCCTACCGAGGTCGGAGCGTGGCGCTCTAACTTGGGTGATCTTGACCGCTCTGCCCCGCCCTCTGGGTGGCCCCGGCGGTCTCCCGATGGTTCGTCCGCTCCCCTGTTCCCCCGTTCGGCTAAGCACTTTTCTGCCCTGTCAGCCTTTCCCCGATCGCCTCGGCCTGCTGCATGTCCTTGCCTTCCCCTGCGATGTCACCCCCTCCGTCAACGGATCCCCCGGCTGAGCCCGTGCCCGGCACCCTGGGGATCCGCGCCCTGGCGAGCGACAGCACGTGGCCCTATGTGCTGCCGATGGCGGTTTACCTGCTCCTGAGCAGCCTCGAGCCCTCGGCCCCCGCTCCAGGCGAAGCCGCCCGGGCGAACTCGTGGGGCTTCACCTATGCCGACTATCCGGCCCTGTACACGACCAAGCTGGCTTTGACGGCGCTGGCCCTGTGGTTGGGGGCAGCAGCGTGGCGGCAGTGGCGTCTGCGGGTTTCGCCGTTGGCGATCGTGGTGGGCGTGGTGGGCGTGGTCGCCTGGATCGGGTGCTGCAAATTGGGGCTCGAAGGCCGTCTGATGGCGACCCTGGGCCCCGAGTCGCTGGTCGCCAAGTTCCTCCAGATGCTGGGGCTCGGCGTCGAGCGACCCGCCTTCAATCCGTTCGAGCAACTCGAGGGCTCGCCCGCCTACCGCAACGGATTCCTGGCGGTGCGCTTCCTCGGGTTGGTGGTGCTGGTCCCCCTGTTCGAAGAACTTTTGCTCCGCGGCTGGCTGATGCGGAACGTCGTGAGCCCCAACTTCTGGCGTGTGCCTTTCGGCCGGGTAACGGTCCAGGCGGCGCTCGTGGGAACCGCCTTCCCCATGCTGTACCACCCCGAGAAGCTGGCGGCGCTGGTCTGGTTCTCGCTCGTGACGCTCTTGATGGTGCGGACCAAAAACTACTGGGATTGTGTGGCGGCGCACGCCGTGACGAACTTGCTGCTGGGTCTCTATGTCGTTCAGACGGGGTCTTGGGAGCTGTGGTAGGCCGCGCACCGCAGTCGGTCGGCACCCCCCCTTCGGTCGGGGCTCTGCGGACCGTGCCTAGACGCACCCCCCGGGGGGGAGATATTTTAGGGAGCTAGCCAAGCCGTCCCTGCCCCCTTAGCAGCAGGCACCGGTTCATTGGCGGCGTAGCTCAGTCGGTTAGAGCAGCGGAATCATAATCCGCGTGTCGGGGGTTCGAATCCCTCCGCCGCTACTCGCGTTGCAAGTCTCACCCAGGCGTAAGCCGTAGGCTCCCCCATCGGCAATCGCCTGGGGGCTGGAAGTGCTGGGTTTGCACGCGCTGGGGGCTGCAGGCGAAGTGGCCTCTTTCTTGGCGGCAGCTTGGTATCGGTGGAGGTCACCGCCGCTGATTGCGGCGCGATCTAGGTTGCAAAGAGTTGGCCGGCGATGTCGACAAACGATTTGAACTCCAACGCGTTGCCGCTCGGGTCGAGCACGAACAGCGTCGCCTGCTCGCCCGGTTGGCCGGCGAAGCGCGTGTAGGGCTCGATGACCCATTCAACCTGGTGCGCCCGAAGACGATCGGCAAGTTTTTGCCAGTCTTCCCTCTCGAGTACCACCCCGTAGTGGGGCACGGGAACGCCGTGACCATCCACGGGGTTAACGTACTGGCTAACCCGCCCCGCGGTACCCAGTTCGGGATTCAAGTGCACAACAAACTGGTGCCCGAACAGGTTGAAATCGATCCACCGATCGCTGCTCCGCCCTTCAGGACAACCGAGCACTTCGCCGTAAAAATGGCGTGCTTCAGCGAGGTTGCGGACCTGCAGCGCAACATGAAACGGGGTGAGAGGGGTCACAGCTCTCCGACCGCAATCTCACTACCATTGGGCGTGCAATAGGCTTGCCACACGGACAGTTCGACCTCATCGTTGACAAACGTCGCGCCACCGTCGAGTCGCACTAGGTGGACCCCGCCCGGGTGCTCGCTGCGGGCGTTGTGCTGCCATTGTCCGGCCCACTCTTTGGAGTTGTTGCGGCATGGGGCACGGGGATCGTCCGGAGCGCAGTAGCGTGTCCAGTCACTCCAGGCGGCGGTTGTGCCGTTAATGGTCGCTTGCAGTGTGTTGGGCGTCTGGTCGTGCATGTAGAGTGCGCCCGCGCCGAAGTGCATGACGCCGCGGGTATCTTGACCGGGTACGGTGATGATCTCGGCAACGGCGGCGGTCTTGCTCGTGCCGTCAGCGGCCTGCGCAAGCTTGAGCCCGCGATTTACCTGAAACGCTCCTAAGCGGATCATCGAGGTTCGGCCCGAGGGACAAAAATCGAGGTGGGGCGGCGGCTCGACCATCCCCGACCCGTAGGGGTCTTGAGCGAGGATCCCCACAAAAGGATTCGCGTACTTGCACTGATTGGGGTCGGGATCGTCCATGTAGATCCACCCGATCCCGGCGTTGGCCACATAGTTACCCCGCGCTCCATACCAACTCATGCCGTCAGGCACGCCAACCGGCTCACTCGAAGGGCAGCGGAAAGTTGCGAACTCGATGTGGTGGGCCGTGTTGCCGGCGGTGTTGCGTTCGGCCATGGGGATCTCCCAATCAGCGGCGTCGTAGGCCGAAGCCTCTTCGACGTAGCGCATGATGCGCGTGATCCAGCTGAACTGGGTGGGATTGCTACCGCCGGTTGTGCGTTGCCGCGCCGCTTCCGGCAGAGCGCCTTGGGCGCTTTCGTAATTCAGCAGCGCTAGCCCCACCTGGCGGATGTTGTTCGAGCAGGAAGAGCGGCGTGCCGCCTCGCGTGCCGCCTGCACCGCGGGCAGCAGCAGCGCGACCAGAATGCCGATGATCGCGATCACAACCAGCAGTTCGACGAGAGTGAAGCCGCGGTGCCGGGCGGACCGTCGTCGGGAGGTGTGCGCAAGCGAACAGGCAGCGTAAGAACACGACATCGGTATGAGCCCCATCAGAGAACTAGGTTAGCCACAGCCATCCGAACCAAGCCGATAGGCATGCTCGGGGATGAGTCGCTAGGTGAGTTCCGCCTGCCGCACTCGCTGTCCGAGGGCAGTTTAGACGTCTGCCGCCTCGGTTGGAAAGCGGATTCTCACCAAGAAACCTGAGAACCCGGTGCATGTAGGTAGGCGAGGCGACGGCAGAAAAGGGGGGGAATCTGCCGCCTAGGGTGTTCCCCCGGGCACTCTCCGCTGCCTATCATAACGTTTTCCTGTAGGGGTAGAGAGGCCCGCAGCCAAGCTGGCTGCCACAGGAACGAAGCGGAACCGTTAGAAGCAGGCGGAGTTGTTTCCTTTCCCTTGCGTGCCCGAGGCATGTGTTGGAGATGCTCCGCCTTTTTGCTGCGCGATTGGCTTGTACGGCTTCTCTTTTGGGTAGCGCTTCGGTCCGTGACCGAGCTGCCGAGGGCTGCCAAACCATGCCCCACTAATCCACCGTTTGTGCTTTATTTCTTCTTGGGCACCGCCACCTGGAGTGAGATCCGATGAGCAAGCTACGCCTTTCCCTGTCGCTGTTTACCCTGACGCTGGCAGCCACGCTGGCAGCGCCCGCGTTGGCGACGCCGCTGACCGAGTTCAACGCGGGCCTGTTGTTGACCGATTTTCGGTTTGACGACGCGCTAGGCACGCCGATCGAGAGCACGCTGAACTCTGCCAGTCCGGCGGCTCCGTTCGACACAGACGCGGACTTCGCTTCGGCAGCGACCAACGGCACCGGGCAGTTTGACGGTTCGGGTAAGAACAATACCGAGTTTGGTTCGGTCTACTCAGACCTGCCGACGATCAGTTCCGGAGTTGTTTACGGCCTGTTTGAGGTTAGCTGGGCGTTTGACGAGCAGGTTTACGACACCGCACAGGACGAAGAATTCCGGCTGTCGTTGATTGCCAATGACCCGCGGAGCACCTTTGTCACCGGCGAAATCTTTTTCACACGCACCTCGGCGACCACGGTTGAGCTCGTCGGCAACGCGGTCGGCACAGGCAGCACGGATACCTCGGTCATCACGCTGGGCAGCAGCGGCAGCTTGCTGACGATCCTCAAGGCCGACCTCGACGCCGATACGCTGGAGCTTTTCTATTCGGCAGACGGCGGCACGACGTTCCTCGCAGCCACGGTGGGCGCGCTAGATCCGGCGCGCGGTGTCGAATCGGTCCGATTTGTCCTCAACGAAGATTTTTCTAACGACTCGTTGCTGGTGGAGCGCTTCGCCCTCTCGGTGGTGCCCGAGCCGGCCGGGGTCGCGCTGCTCCTGGCGGCCCTTCTGATGCCTCAGGGACGCCGGCGTGCTTAGGCTCAGGTCCGTCTGCCGAGTTGCGTTAGCCGTGCTGTCCGCAGCTTGGCCGAGCACGGGCGTTTGCGATTCGGTCGAAGCAACAAAATGGGCGATTGCAACCGGCCACCCTGCCGCGACCGCGGCGGGGTTGGCCGTGCTGCGCGATGGCGGCAACGTGGTGGACGCCGCGATTGCCGCGTCGCTGACGCTGGGCGTTGCCGAGCCGTATGGATCGGGGCTGGGTGGCAAGATGGTACTGCTGTACCACGACGCCACGACCGGCAAGGTCTCGTGCGTTCTTGCCCTGTGCCCGTCCGCCGCGGCGATGGATGTCGAACGCTTCACGGAGCTGCCCGGAGCTGCCCGCAAGTATGGTTACCATGCGGTGGGCGTGCCGGGCCTGCCCGCGGGATTGCACGCCGCTTATGAGCGGTGGGGGACGTACCCGTGGGCCAAGCTGGTCGCCCCCGCGGCCCGTTTGGCCGAGGAAGGAATCGTTGTTTCCGAAGAAATGCGTGAGCTCTGGGCCCCGCATCAAAATGATCTGGCAAACGACGCCGAAGCCTGTGCGCTCTATTTGCTGAACAAGAAGACCCCACCGGTCGGGGCGAAGCTGCGCAACGCCGATCTCGCCGAGACACTGCGTCGCTTTGCCGACCATGGTGCCGACGGCTTCTATCGGGGGGAAACGGCGCAGCGGATTGTCGATGCGGCCCAAGCCGCTGGGGCCCCGCTCACGAGCGCCGACTTCTCTGGTTACAAGCCACGTTTTACCGAACCGCTGGCGGTTAACTTTAACGGCCACCGCGTGTACAGCAGTCCCGCCCCCCTCACCGGAGGTGCTACGGTGCTGGCCGCGTTGCGTGCTTCGGAACACATGCAAGGACCTCTGCCGATTGAGCGCAACGCGGACTACATCGATCGATTCGGCAGGCTGCTGCGCGTGCTTTATCCGCGTGTGACACGTGAAGTGGCTGACACCCCTGAAGCCGAAGGCGTTTCGTGGGAGCTTCTCTCCGAGGCAACACTTCGTTCGGTGGCGCACGACGCCGCCCGATTGAATCCCGATCCCACCGCGCTCGATCCGGTTAATGCGCTTCGCGATCGGGAGGCCGACGAGGGGATCGAGTGTGAACTGTCCGCCGGAACGACGCACCTGGTAGTAGCTGATGCAGCCGGGAACATGGTGAGCCTAACGCAATCGCTCAGTTTGCACTTTGGAGCGGCAGTCGTCGCGCCGGGAACCGGTGTCGTGCTCAACGACAGCATGAGCAATTTCGCGACCGGATGGCGTGAATCGCCCAACTACGCGGGTGCTAATAAGTTGGCTCGCAGCACCGTGTCGCCGGTTATTGCTACACGCGATGGGCTGCCGACGCTCGCCGTGGGCCTTCCCGGCGGACAACGCATACCGACCATGACGCTCCAGATTGTGGCCGACACGCTCGGCGCTCGAGTGCCACTCGAAGAAGCTTTCCGACGGCCTCGCTTCCACTTGCGACGGCCGATCACGGCGAAGCAACCCAAGAACCTTGTTGACCTTGAAGAGGGCGCTACCGAAGAGGAACTCGCCACATTGCGGCGCGAGCTTGCTCAGTTGGGATGGGCCACGGAGCGCAAGCCAGCCAATGGGCTGTACTTTGGCGGTGGCAACGCCATTGGCTACCAACCTGGTGGCAAGCTGATTGCCGTGGCGGATACACGCCGTACCAATTCAGCCGATGGCGATTGAATCGCTCGATCGTTTCGTTTGCCTCCTTGTCCTTTGGGTCTCTCAGAATTGATCGCCACTCGCGTTACTCTTGTTCTACTCGCGATCAGCTTGCCGGCGAGCTTGCGGGCTCAGATCACGCTCGATGCCGACTTCGATAGCGGATCGCTGGACGAGGCTGGTAGCGCGGTGATTGGCAACCTGGTGCAGCTGGCGGGTCGGGATAATTACAATCCGGGCAACTGGAAGTGGACGTACTTCTCAGCAGACGGGGTTCTAAACGCCACGCCGACCTTCCGGATCGACGATGAATTCGAGACCGGCGGAAGCAATCTGAACACCCACGCGATGGTCTATAGCTACGACCAAGAAAACTGGAACTTTTTCGACAACAATTCCCGCAACGCCACAGCCAACACGTTCACCTTCTTCAACGATACGGCGTTCACCTCGGATCGGGTGTGGGTTGCTTACGGGCTTCCCTATCCGGTTGCCCGATCGGTCGCCCACACCGCTTCTATTGCGACAAGCCCGTGGGTATCGCCTACAGCTTCGGCGAACAGTCAGCTGGTGATTGGGCAATCTCCCGGGGGGGTTGACGACCTTGGGCGGGTGATTCCTCAGCAAGACCTCTTTGGCTACCGGATTACCGATCCTGCTGCGACGGGCCTGAAAGCAAAAGTCGTTTTACTCGGCGGGGTCCACGCCAACGAAACGCTAGGCAACCACACGCTGGAAGCCATGGTGGATTATCTGTTGAGCGACGATCTGGGAGCAGCGATTCTCAGACGCCGCGCTGACTTCTACGTCTATCCGATGGCGAACCCCGATGGCCGCTTGGCGGGATACAACCGCGGCACCGTCGAGGATGTCAATCGCGACCCCAACCGCTCTTGGGACCCCCCCCTTTACGATGGCCAACCCGAGATCGCCATTGTCGGGGAAGCGATGAAGACAGATACGGCTTCCGACGTCGATTTCTTCATCGACTTCCACTCAACGGTTCAGAAGGGCCCCGGTCATTTTGGGTTTATCGATATCGACCGTGGATTCCATCTAAATCCCTTTTGGACTCGGCTGCAGCAACTCGAGCCGACGCTGCAAACGTTTGACGCCGACCTGATCGATGACACCGGGGCCAAGTTCGGACTCTTCGAGCTCAACGCCGGATTCACGATGACCTTCGAGACCCGCTTTATCGCTGGCGAAAACGAAGATCGTTTTGTCACGCTAGGCACGAACTTCGGCAGAGCGCTGGCTGACACTTTGGCAACGCCCACGGGCGATCTCAACTTCGATGGCCAGGTTGATGGGGCAGACTGGCTCATCCTGTCAGCCAATGCTGAAACCGACCTGTCAGCGTTCACGCCATTCGACGCCTACGCGCGGGGTGATCTTGATCTGAACGGCGCCAACGATGTTGAAGACTTCATCTTGTTTAAAGATTTGTATATCGCCACAAACGGCCAGGCGGCGTTCGCCTTGCTCGTGGCTGGAGTCCCCGAGCCGGCAACAGCTGTGATGCTGGCCCCGCTTCTTTTTTTCTTTCGGATACACCGGCGCTGCGTTTTACGCCCCTTCGGAGAATACCCACGATGAACCGATTTAGTCCCTTAGCTCTCGGATTTCTAGCGCTCGGTCTGCTGCTCATTAAGCCCGCGGCAGCACTCGATTTGGAGCGTTTTGAATTCAACGACGCGAACGGAACAACGCTCACCACCGCGGTGAACGCGATCAACCCCACCAACCTATGGTCGTACGCCGAACAAGCGACCACCCCCGGCGATGACCTCACCGGCGATATCTCGACCGTGCAGGCGGGGGCCTATCGGATTGTCACGGATAGCGATTTCGCGCCCGGGATCGAATCACGCTACCTGAACATCGCCAATACAAGCAGCGGACGTATCTACTACTCCGCGACACTTTCAAGCTGGAACTTTGGTACCTACGACAACACAAACGCCGAGCAATTCCGGCTGACTTTTCTCGATGACGATACGGGGACCAGTGGTTCTTCTGTAACAGCGCAGGCTCAGATTCGCCGCAATCCCGACACCGGATCAATGGAAATCTTCGGAGACGCGATTGGCACCGCTGGCTCGTTCAATATCGATCAAACAGTAATCGTTCCGAACATCCAGTCGCAGCCGTTCACACTTGTGCTCGCTCTGGACAAAGACAGCAACAGCTACGAGATATTTTACAAGAGCGGAACACAGCCCTCGCAGGCGCTCGGCATGGGAGGCGTTTCACGTGTGCGAAATGCCAATTCCATCCGCATGGCAACCAACAACATGGGGGCCGAGAACTTTCCCCCGTTTGTGCTGACCGAGCAGGTGAACGTCGATCGTATTGTGGTGAGCGACACCAACCCGCTCACCGATCTTATCACTCTGGATGTCAATCGCGTCACCGGAGCGATGACGCTAAGAAACACCTCTGGAGCCTCGGTTACCGGCATCACCGGCGTCAGCCTCTTCTCAGCGAGTGAGTCGATTGATCTCACCCAACTCAGCGGTTTTAGCGGAACCTTGACTGCGGGTGCCACTCAGCAACTCGACATCTCCCCTGCTGCGGCACCCGGGCTTTGGGTGCGGAGCCCGATCGAAGATGTGCGAGCCCAGCTGAGCATCAGCGGGGGCGGGGTTCGCACGCTCGACGTGAATTTTATCAACAACGGGGGAGTTAAGTGGGCAACCGGGGACCTCGATTTTGACGGCACGATTGATGCCGACGACTACAGTATCCTGGTGGCTAACGCCGAGACGGATCTCTCAAGCCTGTCGCAGGCCTTTGCCTACCAACGTGGCGACCTGAACGGCAGCGGCACCAACGATGTTGTCGACTTCTCACTGTTCAAGGCGGCCTACGAAGACGCCAACGGGACGGGCTCCTTTGCGCTGCTGCTGACCGCAGTTCCCGAGCCAGCGTCTGGGGCTCTGCTCGCAATCGTCCTGTTGTCCACTGTTAGTACTCGCCGTCGCCATGGAACTTGCAGCATGTCTCCCGCAAAGCTCAACAACCGTCCCGCTGATAGCTTCAAGCTCGGTCGCCTCGGCGTCTTGTCTGTTGTCGCCTTTCTTCTGATGCTGGTAGCGCCGCAGGCTGAAGCGGTCTTCTTTGAAGACTTCCTATTTAACGATACGGCCGGAACCCCTCTTTCCGCGCTGGTTAACTCCGCCAATCCGGGCAACACCTGGGATGTTGACGCGGATACTACCGATGTGGTTACCAACGGTTTGGGACAGCTTAATGCCTCGCTGAAAGCCAATGTAGAGTTCGGTACTAACTACATTGACATCAACCCGGGAATCACCACGGGGTTGGTGTACGGCGTAATGGAACTCACCTGGAACTTCCAGAGCGCACTGGATGTTAACGAGAATGAAGAGATTCGCCTCTCTTTCATCAACGCCGACCCACGCAGCACGGCTGTGACGGCTGAGTTTCGTATCACACGTACCGATACCAACGTTCTTGAGCTTAACGGTATCGCAATCGGCACCGGGGCAAGCAACATCTCAGCCTCCGTATTGAACGGAGGCAGTTTGGTGCAGACAGATAAGTTCATCGCGGTTCTCGCTGCCGACCTGGATAACGATACCTACGAAGTGCTCTACTCCAACAACGCCGGCTCCTCCTTTGCAACGATTGGCTCGGGAGTGCTTGATCCCTCGCGCGGTATCGAGGCGGTGCGGCTAACGCTTAACAACGATCTCTCGGGAGACAACGTCCTGCTAGACCGTTTGTACCTTGCGGACCAGCTTCCGATCATAGTCGAGCCCGATCTGCTGACACTTCGCGTACACCCCAAGAGCGGCTATGCGGCAATCATCAATGACACGACAACCGTATTCGATATCGACTACTACCGCGTAGGTAGCGGAGATGGTTCGCTGCTGCCGGGGCGGTGGAATAGCCTCCAGACGCGCGGCGTTGACGCGGTTGACGGGCCTGATGCGGGCTCGACCGCCGGCGACGGCATCGGCGAGCGCTGGACCGAGGCGGGCGGCTCCGATGAGGACGTTCTCTCGGAGTCTTTCCTTCTGTCGAGTTCAATCGTTTCAGCCGGAGAAGCGATCCCCCTCGGCGGCGTAGTTGATCTTACGGGTGATGAGCAACTCATCACCTTCGATTATCGCGACGCGGCGGGAGGGGCGGTCTTCGCCGGTAATGTGGAAGTCTCGGCGGGTATCGCTGGTGACTACAACCTCGATGGCACCGTCGATGTCGCCGACTACACCGTTTGGCGTGATAACGCTTCGGGCCTCTTCACGGCAGCCGACTACACGATATGGGTAAACAACTTCGGCTCGACGGGACTAGCTTCTAGTGCGGTCTCTATCCCCGAGCCGCTGTCGGTACTGCTGGCTGCTTGTGCGTGCCTCTCAGCCGTACGACTACAACGCTGCCAAGACTGACGCGACCTTTTAGACGGATCGCTCAACGAGTCGATCGGGCTTGGGGTTGAATACGTCTTTAGTCTGTAATCATCAAGTCGAATGAGCTTGAAATCGTTATAGACCGGAGCGTGAACAAAAACGACTCGGACAGCAGGGTCCTCACCAGCAGTATTCCTGGTGAGCCGGCCCGGATGGTTCCTCAGCAACGCTCCTTTCTGCTAGGCCGAAGGGAGCGTTGCCGTTTTCTCGCTTGACCATGGGCAACTCTGCCCCATGCTTCGTCACAGCCCGCCGACCGATGATCTAGGTTGGTCTTTGGTACTGGTTGGCAGATCCCGCCTTACGAGCGTATCGCATAGAAGTAGCGGGGGTGTCGCTGATCGATGGGGCTGCTATTCGAGCCGAATCCGCGTGTCGGCGGTTCGAATCCCTCTGCCGCTACTCGCGTTCAGCAGGATCAGGGGTCTGAAGACGTCAGTCTCGCCGTAGATTCAACTTTGCCGCGAAGATCAGCAGCATCCCGAGAACAACGCTCGTGGGCTCGGGAACGGCACCCCTGGAACGCGCACCGATGACTGGGCCCGCGTGGTCGCGCCACACCGTGTAGTCGGCCAGATCGACCACGCCGTCTTCGTTGCCGTCCGCCATTGAGAAGGTGGCGGTGCTGTAGTCAGCCGCCCACGACGAGTAATCGTTGGTATCGACCACGCCGTCCCGATTGTAATCGCCAGGCAAGAGTCGCGTTGCCGTCGGCGCGACGAGCACCCCTAACTGCGCCGGATTGATGCCTCCTTGAAGGGAGGTCAGCAGCACGCTGCCGGGGTAGTACCCCAGTAATTCGGAGGCATCGATCACGCCGGAAGGCTCGCTGGCGGCGGTCGCTAACAACGAGATCCCCCCGCCCTCGGCGTTCATCTGAAAGATCTGATCGCCGTCGCCATCTTCCTGCACGTACAGTTTGCCGTCGCGTGACCAAGTGACATTGTCCGGCGCGCCGATCGGTGCGACGTCGTCATCGTCAAGCTGGTCGATCGCGATCGGCGAGTTGGCCACGTCAAGCGTCCCCGCGGGCGTAAACGCCAGGTCGACCTGCAGTCGGTAGATCCCATCGGTTTGGTCGGCGAGCACCAGTTGCCGCCCGTTCGCCGGGTTGGTGTGGATGTCTTCTAATTTGGTTTCGCGCAACGCGCCGGCCGTTGAGTTGCTCCACAGGCCGCTGACGGCACCGTCGGGCAGATCGGTCGTGCTGCCGCTGTTGGGAACGAAATAATAGACGTCGCCCCCGCGCAGCCCGTTGCGCTCCAGGAAATCAATGGCACCATCGCCGTTGGCGTCGATCTCTTTGCGACCAACGTAGAGTCGCAGGTAGTCGCCCGTTCCGCTGCCGACATCGGAACTCAAAACCAGCGCCACGTGTGTTTCATTTCCGGTATCGACCGCCGCGGCGTTCTCCCAGCTTCCTAAGCCCAGATCGGTTGCTTCCCACAGCGTGCGGGTGGATTCATCGAGCGCATAGAAATGCCCCCCGGTGACTTCTTCGCCCGTTAGGTAAAGAGAATCGAGAAACCCCCTGCCCGGGCCAAAAGCCTCTCTCGGGTGCGACGTGCCGCTGCAGAAGCGGGAGAAATTCGAGCTGCTGTATGCGGCGACTGCCGTCGTGCCGATGGCGATGGGCAGCGGCTGGTTCACCGCGTGATAGCCGCCATCGTAAATGGCGTCGTAGGCGTAACCAACACCGAGTACCGGAGTGAACCCCGCTCCCCCCCCACCAGCGATGACGCTATCAATCGCGCTCCGCATTTGTGTCAGGTCAAGATCGACCCGACTGATGGCAGCAGAGGTGGTCTCGTGGTTCAACCAAACCGAAAGTTCCATCCCGTCGCGATAGAGCCCTAAGCCATCGAACAGGCCGCGTGTCATCGTCGAGCCATAGCCCGCGTCGCCGATGCCAGCGAGAGAGTCGCCTTGGGAGAGCAACTCGAAGGCCCGCCAGCCGTTGGCGGTCGTAAGTCCGAGCGATTGGTCGGCGTTCAGCGCGAGCGCGGCGGGGCAAGACGCCACGATCAGCAGAGCGGCAAACCGGGGACCAAGGCGGCGGCGATCGGTGGAAGACATGATCGGTCTCAGCGCGATGGGCGGGGGAGAAGATTCTCCCCCACTATAGTTGAAACGCCGGCAGCGTGAGCCTCAACGCGCGTCGTCCACCTCAGCGATAGCGGCTTCGAGCACGTCGAGCGCTTCGTCGAGTTGCTCGTTGGTGATGACGATCGGCGGCAGCAAGCGGATGCAGTTGCTGTACAGCCCAGCGCGGATCAGCAGCAGGCCGCCGGAGACCGCCCGTTGGATGATCCGCAGCGTGTGCTCCGGAGCGGGGGTGCGCGCTTGCCTGTCGAGGACAAACTCCACCAACCGCATCGCGCCCAGGCCGCGGACATCGCCAACGAGCGAGAAACGCTCCTTCCAGGTGTCGAGCCGGGCGGCGATCCGATCGCCAACCACCTCGGCACGCTGCTGAAACGCGGGGCTCTGGATCTGCTTGACCGCTTCAATCGCGGCCCGGCAAGCGAGCGGGCTGCCGCCATAGGTACCTCCCACGCCTCCCCGATGGGTAGAGTCCATAATCTCCGACCGGCCGGTTACCGCGGCAATCGGCGTTCCGGCACCGAGTGACTTTGCGGTGACAACCACGTCGGGCACGACCGTTGTATGCTCGATCGAAAAGAGCTTGCCGGTACGTCCCATCCCCGACTGGATTTCGTCTGCGATAAAGACGATGCCGTGCTCGTCGCACCGCCGGCGAAGGTGCGCTAAGAAGCGAGGGGGCATCGGCACGAACCCCGCCTCGCCCTGGACCGGCTCAATGATGACCGCCGCCACGGCCGAGGGATCCACCCGTGCAATCAAGCCGTTATCGAATTCAGCGCAGATCCAATCGATGAACTGTTCGTCGCTCATCGTTGCGGGCTTACGGTACAAGTTGGGTGTCGCAAACCGATAGATCTCGCTACAAAACGGGCCGAACCCTTTCTTGAACAGGCTGTACTTGCTGGTGAGGCTCAGCGCGAGCTGGGTGCGACCGTGGTAGGCACCGTCGAAACAGATCACTCCCTGTCGACCCGTAAAAGACCGCGCGAGGTTCACGGCGTTCTCAACCGCCTCGCTGCCCGTATTGACCAGGAGGGTTTTTTTCGCCATGTCGCCCGGCGCTGCGGCGTTGAGCATCTCGCAGAGCTCGATGTAGGGCTCGTACGAGCCAACGAGGGCGCTGCAGTGGATGAGCTTGCCAGCTTGATCGCGGATCGCCTCGACAACCGCATCGGGCGTGTGGCCGACATTGATCATGCCGATGCCGCCTGCCATGTCGATCAGCTGATTGCCATCGACATCGGTCACCAGCGCACCGTGGGCGTGTGAGATGCCGACCTCGGTCGAGTTTCCTAGTCCCGAGGGAATTGCGGCAACACGTCGTGCGAGTAGGGCCCGACTTTTGGGGCCGGGAACTTCGGTTATTAGACGGATGCTTTGTGCCGCAGCAGTTCGCATGATGCCACTAGGTGAGATTGGGTCGGGAACGGAGTACATAGGATAGGTCAAGCCAGCGCTTCGTCGAGCGCCTGGTGAAAGATCGACAGGCCGTGGTCGATCTCCTCGGCGGTGACGATGAGCGGGGGGATCCAACGCAGCACATTGCCGGCTGTACCGCAGGTGAGCAGCAAGAGTCCGGCTTCCGCACACCGTTTGGCGATAGTGGAGGCTTGCTTCTTGCCGGTCTCGCCGGCTTGAAACTCGCAGCCGATCATCAGTCCCGGGCCACGCACCTCGCGCAGTTCGGGATTCTGCTGGGCAATCTCTTTGAGCGCTGCCGTGAGTTGCCTGCCGCGCTGGCGGGCATTCTCAACGAGGCCTTCTTCTTGAAGCACCTCGATCGTGGCGATCGCCGCAGCCTGGGCGATTGCCGAGCCTCCGCCGTAGGTACCGCCATGCGCGCCGGGGGGCCAGCGGTCCATGATTTCTTTGGTCGAGATGATGGCCGACATGGGCAGCCCCGAGGCGATCCCTTTGGCCGCCACCAGAATGTCGGGCGTCACGCCCGCGCCGGTGTGCCGCCACCACTCGCCCGTCCGGCCGAAGCCCGACTGGATCTCATCGACAATCAGCAGCAACCCGTGCTCGTCGCAAACTTCGCGCAGCTGGCGCACGAAGGTGTGCGGTGCCGGCACGTACCCCCCTTCACCCAGAACGGGTTCGAGCAGCACCGCGGCCGTTTCATTCGGTGCCGACTGCGACGCAAGAACCTGTTTCAACTGGCTGATGCAGAACGTGGCCAGACGCTCTTCATCGCAGGGGCCCCCGCAGTGACCCGCGGTTTGGCAAGAACCATCGTTCGTGCCGAAGCACAGCCCGCTATCAAGATAGTGCAACGGATAAGGGAACGGCGCAAAGAACACGCCCGCCGGCAGCGGCTGGTATCCGGCCCGATAGACCGTCTTGCTGCTGGTTAGTGCCATCGTCATGGCCGTCCGGCCGTGGAACCCTCCCTGCAGCGCGATAATGTTTGGCTTGCCGGTTGCGAAGCGGGCCAGCTTGACTGCCCCCTCAACCGCCTCGGCTCCGCTATTAGAAAAGAAGAATCGATCGAGCCCCTTGGGCAAATGCGGCGTCAGTGCCTCAGCGAGCCGCAACGCAGTTTCGGGCACAACGCAGTTCATCTGCCCGAAGAGCAGCTCCCCCGCCTGATGGCGGATGGCTTCTACAACACGCGGGTGGCAGTGACCCGTGTTGGTGACGCCGATGCCCGAGGTGAAGTCCAGATACTTTCGACCCGAGTCCGACCACAGCCAGCATCCTTCGCCGCGGACAATGGTGTCCGGTATCACCCGCGCCCAGACCGACGCCAGCGGTGACTCTGCACTCATCAAGATCTCTCTCGTCAACGGCATTTATAATCCTTCGCCCCCCGATCGGACGACAAGGCTGCCGCAGCAGCGATTCTCCCCCCAACCAGTGCCCCACGACGATTCGGTGGGGGGAGGCGACCACATAGGGATGGGAGTGCCTCAGAATAGCTGCGAAAACGCCCGCGTCGATTGCCATTGCGCGGGGTTGCGCTTAACTGGGGGACGGACTGCGCGGCCCGGTGATTTATTCGCTTTCCGACTCGTCATCGGGTTTTCGGCTCGTCTGCGCTCTCAAGACGCTCGCTTCCACAGCTCGCGAACCCTTTCCGACGCATTCAGCAAGGAGTGATGCAGCGTGTTTTTCAGCTTGCGCCGATGCTGTCGGGCGATCAGCCCACGGTCTCCTGGCTTGGCGATCGAACGCCAGCCGCGCCACGGCGTGGTGTCGAGCGTTGCAAAAAATTCTCGACGAAAGGGGTGACCACAGGCCGCGTGCCACGGCTTCTCGGGCGAGCAGAAATGAACAATCCAGGGGTCGCAGCGGAGCTGGTTGAAGGCGTCCCGACCGACCGGGCTCTGACGCCAGGAAGGAAAAGCATAAACGTGGGCACCCTGATTCCAGCGGAAATCGAGCGCCCGCCAGCGATCGGCAAGCACAACGTTGAGAGCGTACTGATCCCACCACAGCACGTGCTCGTGCTGATCGATCAGACACTGCATCACCTGCTCGGCGATCTGTTCTTCGCGCCATTGAGTCAGGTTCATCACCAGCAGCCCTGAATTGAAATAGGGCGCTTCGGGGCGGATCCCCAGTTGTTCGTAGTTCGCAACCGGTTTCGCCGCGGCCAGATAGGGGAACCGTTGCGCGTAGTTGTCGGCGACGACTTCGGAGTTCATCCACGGTGCGGCAATGTCTTGCACCGCCAAGATCGGCGCATCGTCCTGCGATTCGGCCCACAGATCGCTCAGGTCGCGCCGGACGAGCATGTCCGAGTCGAGATAGATCACTCGCTCGATGCTGGTCGGCAGGATCTTGGGGAGCAGCAGCCGCAGGTACGCCGCAACCGTCACATGGCCAAACACGGGCAGCCCGTCTAGCACCGCCGTATCTTGCAACAACCAGTCAACGCGGACACGCGGGTCTTTGACCGCTGCCATCAGCCGCCCGCGGCTTTCGGGCGTGATGCCGCCGTCGAGCACCACCAGGCGCATCTTCGTCTCGGGACGCATTGCGCTGACGGCCGAACGAAGCGTTACTGCCAACGGGATGGCGTACCCTTCGTCGGCAGCGGTCGCAACGACAATTTCGCTTTCGTCAGACATCTTCAGCCAGCGCGCAGAATAGGAATCAGATAATCACGCTGCCTGTCGGTCTTGCGTTGCCAGAGGTGCAGCGACCGGGGGGGCGTAACTCTCGATCGGAGCGGACGCGCTGGCCCACGGGGGGAGGTTGGGTCGATAAATCGGCTGAACACCTTTGCTCACGCCATAGCGGCATGCGCTGTAGACCGCTTTGAACAGGTATCGCCATCGGGAGCGATGGAGCCGCCAGGCGCGGGCGTAGATGCGTGCGGCCCGGGAGGGAGTTGCCGACGGGTCGATCGTTCGGGGCCGCGTCTGATGCAGTTTGGCCGCCACCGCCATCGTTGCCGCTACCGCGTGACGCGCAGCACGGCCATCGATGCCGGGCATGCTCAGATAGCGTTTCGCGATGAGCGAAGACTCTTCAATTGTCTGCGCCAACTTCTGGGTGGTTGCGCCGTCGTGCTCTTTGCGATACAGGCAGTGGACACCCGGCACGTAACGAAACCGCTTGCCGGCGTAGGCGGCCCGCATCATGAAGTCAGCGTCTTCGCAGCAATGGTACTGTGAGTCCCAGACGCCGATCTCGCCAATGACACTGCGCCGGGTCACGGTGGCCGAAGGTGTTACATAGCTGCGGCCGAACATCGACTGGGGGAAAGACTGCACTTCCCAAGAAGTCGGCCCCCACACGCCCATCGTGCTGCCGTCGGCGTCGGCAAACATCACGACCGTCGAGTAAGCCAGATCATCGCCCGTTTCCTCTAGCGTGGAAACACAAGCTTGCAGGTGAGTCGGCAGCCACTTGTCATCGCAATCGTGAAACGCGACGTATTCACCCGCGGACTCAAGAAAAGCAAGATTGCGAGTGTAAGCCGCCCCGCACGAGGTTTCGTTGCGGCGATAAACGACCCGATTGTCCAGATGCTGGCCAGCAAACTGCCGCACCAGCTCCTCGGCACCGTCTTGTGAACCGTCTTCGACGACGATTAGTTCCCAATTCGGGTAGTTCTGATTCGAGATACCCTGCAGCGCCTCGACCAGGTAGCGCCGTCCGTTTCGGGTTGGCATGATGATCGAAACTAGGCCGAAGGTTTCGGCATACTTGAAGGGTAAATTTTCCATCAGAACATCTACAGAGCGTGTTTAGTGGAGGGGTTAGTCCGGGGTTATAGGGCCCAGACCGAGCCACTTAGGCGGCGCGGCCCGCCGCACTCATCGACGATCTGCATGACTCCGGGGAATTTATCGCAGTAGTCGTGCCCCGAGATGATCTTGGCACCGATGCGCTGCGCCCACTCGATGTCCTTCTTGGTCTCTTCGTAATCGTGCATGGCGTCCAGGAAAACCATCGCGGGGGCGGGGCCCTTGTAGTCTTCGTAGAACTTGTTCTTGTCGCCGCGGATCAGCTGCACCTCGCCGACCGAGATCAGATACTGCAGCACCTGTGTGGCGAGCGCGGCGTGAACGTCGGGCGTTAGGCCCCATGGGTTCCAGCAGAAGGCGTCAACCGCAATGATCCGCTGCTCGGGTGCCTTGGCGAGTGCCATGTGGGTGGCCGTGATGCCAAGCAGCGTGCCGACCTCAATGATTGGCCCGTCAAACTGTTGCGACTGGCGGACCAACTCTTTCACCAACGCGACCCCTTCGGGCTCAACCGTGCAGTCCGTGGGGTGGAAGCTCATGATGCCCTGCGCGGCGGGGGCCGCAGCCGGGGGCACGGCGGCATTTGCCGTGGGCGTGGGGGCCTTCACCCCCTTGTTCCGCTGCCCGGTGAGCTGCCGAACGGGGCGCGCTACCTCTCGCAAAATCTTATGACCGAGGGGGAGCGGCGCGTGCTGAGTCGTTGGCATTTTCGCTTCCTTGCGAAGGGGGGGTGAGCCGTGAGTGGGCTGATGCGGTTTGATTGGTAAGATTAAACGTGCCGTCAGGCCTCTAATCAGGTGCTGGCTAACTGGTCAGGCGTCTTCAAGCCGCTTGCGAAGCGGGGCACGCGATCTCTTTGATCTGTCCGTCTTCGATTCGTACGACGCGGGTCGCTAGCGATAGCGTGCTCTCGCGGTGGGTGATGAAGATAATCGTCCGATCCCGGCCGTACTCAGCAAGCGCCTCGTGAATGAGTCGTTCGCTCTCGACGTCGATCTGACTGGTTGCTTCGTCAAGAACCAAGACCTCGGCGTTACGGAGGAAAGCCCGCGCGAGCGCGACACGCTGACGCTGCCCGCCGCTCAGACGGTGGCCGTTCGATCCGACAACGGTGTGGTATTTATCCGGTAAGGCTTGAATAAAGTCGTCGGCACGGGCCAGCCGCGCCGCCGCGTAGATTTCTTCTTCGCAGGCGTCCCAACGTCCGTAGCGGATGTTGTGTAGCAGCGACTCGTTGAACAGCTCGGCTTGTTGCGAAACCAGCGCAAATCGAGAGCGCAGCTCCGAAATGTTGTAATCGCACACCGGTGTGCCATTGATCAAGACCAATCCGCTCTGGGGCTCGTAGTACCGACAGAGAAGATTCACGAGGGTGCTCTTTCCGCAGCCGTTAGGGCCAACCACCGCGATGCGATCGCGATAGTCGATCTTGAGATTCGCTCCGCGAAGCACAAGATGTGATTCGTTATAGCCGAAGCAGACGTTTCGCAGTTCAATCTGCTTGATCTGGGCTGGCAACGACTCGGGGAACTCCGGGTCGGTGATCGTCGATTGGCGATCGAGGACCGGGTACAGGATTCCCGCGGCCGCCATCCCATTGTTGATTCCATTCACCACCCCGGAGAACTTACGGAGCGGGTCGGCCGCGCCGATGAGCAGGCCGAAAAAGACGGTCATTGCCGGCAAGCTGAGGGGCTCATCGCACATGGGGATGCCAAAGATCGACGTCGCTTGGTTCAAGACCAGGTACGACGATACCACCATGCCAATGCACAGCATGCCCATCCCGAACAGCTCGGTTATTGGGTGTGCTAGCGAGTTATAGAAGGTGGCTAGCATGGCGGTCTGCTTCATCTGGCCCGTTGCGTCGTGAAAGCGTTCTCGCTCGAAGGGTTCCATCGTGTTGGCTTGAACCGTGTGGTGTCCGCCCAGCACTTCGAGGATCACATGATGGAATCCCAGTGAGCGGTCCAGCAGCCGCACCGACAGCCCGCGGACGCGGCGGTTAAGGCTGATCACCAGGTACGCCGCTAGTGGTGCCAGCACCAACGACGCGAGCGTCAGTCGCCAAGAGACCAGAAAAGCCCCGATCAAGCAGGACAAGATGCGGAGCGGCTCGGTGATCGCGCCGCTGAAGAAGTTCGTGATGCCCATCGCGAGGAGGTCACTTGTATGCGTAATCTGGGCCTGATAGCCGCTGATGCCCAACTCGTGAAAGCGAGTGCGGTCCAGATCGAGCGCCTTGCTAAAAAGCCGGCTCCGGATATCGCGTACCGTGCTCTGGGTGACATACGCAATCAGGGTTGCGTTGGTCATCATGAAGAGCACGCGGAGCATCGTGCCCACCATCACGAGGCTCGCAACGAGTACCACGGTGGCGAACGGCCCCTCGGGCAGCCAAGTTTCTAGTTTTGTCTGGATCCACTCGCCCGAATCGACGGAGGCCCGATCGATCCCGATGCGCATCTGGAGCGATTCGATCTCGGTCTTTGTGGCCGCCTCGTCGGGCGCAGCGCTCAGAGCTTGCAGTTCCAGCTCACGGGACGCGAGGGTTTCACGGAGCCCTTCCAGACGCTCGGCATGGTACTCCTGGATCGAGTGGCCAGAGAGTGTGGTCTCGATCAGCGGGAACAGGGCGGCGATGTTAGCGCCCCACAACACCGCAACGCCGATCGAGCACAAGACAGCACCGATCAGCGCGGGCCAATACCGCAGACCCTCTTTCACGGCTCTAAGAAACAACTTCATGGGCTACTGCGACTCTCTGTATCTCTGCTCTTGGTAGTCGATCGGGCGAATCTCAGGCGGCGCGCGCGGTTGGCGGGATCGCCGCTTTTCTTACGGTCGTGCTCTCCTTGGCGGCACGGGCAGCCGCGGTCTGCTTGGACCGGTAGTGCCGCCGCATCTGCAGGGTCTGCCAGAGTCGTCGCCAGATGGATGTCGGTGCCGCGAGTGCGGTCCTCACGTAGCGCTTGTACTGGGTTCGGCTGGGCGCGGGAATCGTCGCGAACTCGAGGTGCAACAGACGGGCGAGCTCGGCGTGGTCGTATCCGAAACGGCGAACGTAATACTCGACCAGCGCATGGGTTTTGAGACGCCGCTGGTACTTGCCCGATGCGTCTTCACCCCGCCCGTAGTAGCGATTTGCGGAGTGGACTCGGTATCCAACCAGGGGTTCGGGAACGCAGTATTTCCTGGCTCCGGCGAGCGACGCTCCGTAGGCGAGGCAGACGTCGGCGTTGATCGCCCACGAGGGTTCGAGTTCGGGTGCCGGCAAGATCTGTTGCAGTGTGCTACGTCGCAGCGAGACACACGAGGTTGATGCCCCCAGCCAGAATCGGCCGAGTGCCACCACCGCCGTCGAATAGCCCAGATCGGTCTCGACCTCGTAGGGGCGGTCGATCTGCTCGACCCGTCCGAAGAGGTGCCGACCGCAGAACGCGTAATCGACCTCGGGCCGCGACTCATAGACCGCGACCATCCGCTCGACATAGTTCTCGGCGAACACATCGTCCGCATCGAGAAAGAAGATGACATCGCCGGTCGAGTTCTCGAAGCCCGTGTGAAAAGAGGAAAGCTGCCCGCCATTGGGCTTGTGGATCACACGCACCCGTTCGCAGCGATTCGCCATCGCCGCCAGCACCCCGGCCGAGTGGTCGTCCGAGCCGTCATCGACAACGATCACTTCGTCGAATGGCGTGGTTTGGTTCAGCGCGCTCTCTACCGCGTCGGCTAGATACCGACCGTAGTTGTAGTTGTTGATGAGGCAACTTAGTCGCATGACCCAAAGCCGCGGTAAATTTCTAAGCTGCCGGTGAGCGAGCCTGCGCGATGTGCCAGCGTCGCGTGGGGTATCAGGGTGGCATTACGCCGGGAGGGAGCTCGCGCTGGCATGGCTTGTTGAACGAAGCGGACCACGTCACGACGCGAGCGGCGGCATCGTAGGGAGGTCGGGGGAACGGGTGAAGACTGATCTAAGCCCCATTTGCCGTGGGAAGCTGAAAACGCTGACGCTCGGTACGCCCGGAAGCAGCAAACATTTCAGCCGGATGGACGCTAGCAACGCCAGCATCTGGGGGCTGGCTGTAGTCGGCTGACCCGCCCCCGAATCATTACTTGTGTCATCCGGTGCGAACGAAACGGCTACCTGGCATACGGCCGGACCTGGCCGGGAGTTGTCACGCGATCTGCGACTGTTAATTGTCGTTAGGTTCGACAAGCCGCTGCAGCAGCGGTCCGTAGGTGTCAATCCGGCGATCGCGCAAGAAGTGGAGCAGGTTACGGGCTTTGCGGATTTGAGCGAGATCGGCTGAGGCGATCAGCACTTCTTCGCGATCCCGCCCTTCGCACAGCACCTCGCCCAGCGGTCCGCTGAGAAAGCTCCCGCCATAAAAAGTCATTTGATCTTCAACCCCAACGCGGTTGACCGCCGCGACAAAAACGTTGTTCGCCACGCCGTGCGCGCGGATCACCGTCTTCCAGGCCTCTTGGGTAGAGAGCTCAGGTTCGTCGGGTTCCGAACCGATCGCCGAGGGATAGAAGAGGATCTCGGCTCCCATGAGAGCCATAATGCGGGCCACCTCGGGATACCATTCGTCCCAGCAGATCGCGACACCGAGAACGCCGAAGCGTGTGGGGAATACCTTGTAGCCCAGGTCGCCGGGCGTGAAGTAGTACTTCTCGAGGTACTGGGGTCCGTCCGGTATGTGGGTTTTGCGGTACTTGCCGACAAGCGAACCATCGGCGTCGTAGACGACCACGCTGTTGAAGTACACACCGGGGCGGGCCTCTTCGTAGATCGGCACGATCAGCACCACCCCCAGCTCGCCGGCTAGCCGTCCAAACCGCTCGGTCGTTGGCGACGGCAGCGGCTCGGCTAGCTCGTATCCCTTTACGTCAACGGTTTGGCCGCAGTAGCGAGCGTCGAACAGCTCTTGCAAGCAGATCACTTGCGCACCGCGCTTGGCGGCGTCGCGCACGAGCTGCTCGGCCCGATCGCGATTAGCGACTACTTCAGGCTGGCATGGCATCTGAATCAGGCCGACTTGTACAGATCGCGTCGTACTCACGTTAGTAAGCCCCAGGCCAGGTAGATAAAGAACGAGATCGTTGCCGCCACGAGTGCATAAGGCAACTGGGTCAGCGCGTGCGTCATGTTCGAGACTTCGCAACTGGTGGAAGTCAGAACCGTAGCATCGCCGTAAAAACAGGCGTGCGAGCCAAACGCACCGGCGGAGACCACCGCCCCAATCGAGAGGCCCACGTTGGCACCGGTCTGCTCAGCTAGCGGAATAACGATCGGCAGCGCAACAGCGTACATGCCCCAGAACGAGCCGATTGTGAACGTCACGAGTGAAAGCCCCAGGAACGCCACCGCCGGCAGCAGTCCGGCGTTGAGGTAGGGTTTGGCGGTAGCCAACAAGTACTCGGTCAAACCGAGCAACTGATTCACATCGCGGAGCACAAACGAAATCACAACGATCGCCAGCGCCGGGGTGATGCGGGCGAAGCCTTCCAGCGCGGCATCGCCCAGGTCCGCGAAGCTGACGCCGGTCAGCACGCGCCCCAGCAGGATGGCGATCGCAAGTCCAACGAGCACCCCCTTTAGCACCCGGTTTCCATCGCTCGTGTCGAGCATCAAGACACCCCCCAGCACGACCACGAGCGGGAGGATGAAAGTGAGAATCGCGCGCCAGGAAGCGTCGTTGGTGAGGCCGTCGGTACCCGCTGCGGTTGGAACTGCTGGCGTTGCCGATTGGGCGGCTTGTTCTTCGTGTCGCATGGGGCCCAAGAGCGGCCAGCCGGTCGCGGCGACCAGCAGCACCAGCAAGGCCGCCATCCAAGCGTAGACGAACGTCCCCAGCAGGCTGATATAGAGCGACAAGCCCTCGCCTGGCGCGGCGATCCGTTCGGCCTCTAGAAGGCCAGAAACGTACAACGCCCAGGTCGAGGCGGGGATGAGCACACAGATGGGCGCAGCGGTCGAGTCGACCACATACGCTAGCATCGCGCGCGAAACCCGGTAACGATCCGCCAGGCGGCGCATCGTGGAACCGACCGTCAGCGCGTTGAGATAGTCGTCCACAAAGATCAGGACCCCCAGCAGCCAACTGCTGAGCAGCACGCCGCGTGGGCCGCGCACATAGCGGGCCAGCAGATTGCCGATTGCTTCCGCGCCGCCGGTGATGGTTTGCACCTGAATGAGCGATCCAAACAGCCCGCACACGAGGATAATCCAACGGATCACGTCGTCGGCGAGCACCCGCAAGAGGCTTTCACAAAAGGCGTCGAGCGCGCCCTCGAGCTGTCCTATGACGCCAGGCACCGGTTCACTGGGGGCGGCGAAACCAATCAGCAGCAAGCCCAGCGCGACCGCGGCTAGCAGCGGTTCGATCGTGCGTCGTGTCACGATCGCCAGCACGAAGGCGAGCGCTCCCGGCGCCAAACTCATGAGGTGCGGTTCGACAACGGGAGAAAGTTCGGCTAGCAGCACAGGTTTTTGTTTCCTCCTGAAGGCGCTAAACCCAGCGAGCGTCTTGCCTAACCTGAAGGTGTTGGCCACCTATCTGACTTGTAGCATCCGTTCGAGCGCCACGAGGCTCCAGCGGGACGTCTCGGGATCGACCTCGATGGTGTTGATCGGGGTGCCCGCCGCGAGATTTTCGAGCGTCCAGCAGAGGTGCGCCAAATCGATTCGGTACATGGTCGCACACATGCACATCACGGGCGAGAGAAAGTGGATCTCTTGCTCGGGGTGTTCTTGCTTGAGGCGGTTAACCAGGTGCAGCTCGGTGCCGATGGCCCACTTGGTTCCTGCGGGAGCCGCCTGCACGGCCTTGATGATCGCCCCGGTACTGCCCGACACGTCGGCCAACTCGAACACTTCCTGGGGGCATTCGGGATGCACAAGGATCTTGATTCCGGGGTGGTTCTTCCGAAACAGCGCCACGTGCTCAGCCTTGAACATCTGGTGCACGCTGCAATGACCCCGCCATAGAATCACCTTGCTGTCGGTGAGTTGAGCCTCGGTGTTGCCGCCGAGTTCTTCGGCGTGGGGGTTCCAGACCGGCATTTGATCATTGGTGATCCCCATCCCAAGGGCCGTATTGCGCCCCAGATGTTGGTCGGGGAAGAACATGACGCGATCGCCCCCCTTACCATCATTGGCATGGGAGAAGGCCCAGTCGATCGCCGCTTTGGCGTTGCTGCTGGTGCAGACGATGCCGCCGTGTCGGCCCACGAACGCCTTGAGGCTCGCCGCCGAGTTGATGTAGGTCACGGGGATCAAACGCTCGGTGTCAATGACCGCTGAGAGTTGGTCCCAAGCGTCTTCGATCTGTTCGATGCCCGCCATATCGGCCATCGAGCATCCGGCGGCAAGATCGGGCAGCATCACCCGCACGCGTTGACCCTCTCGTTCGGAAAGCTTCTCGGGGCGGTTGGCCAAGATGTCGGCGGTCTCCGCCATGAAGTGGACGCCGCAGAAGGCGATGTGGCGGCACGCGCTGCTATCGGCCGCCATCTGGCTGAGCTGATAGCTGTCTCCCCGCAGGTCGCACAGTTCCACCACCTCATCCTGCTGATAGTGATGGCCGAGCAGCAGCAGCTGCGGTCCGAAGTGCGCACGCACCGCGCTGATGCGGGCGTGGAGCTCCTCGTTGGCAAGCGACTTGTAGGGTTTCACGCCTGCAAGCGGCGGTTGGACGACGATCGTGGCGGTCATCGGACGAGGCCGGGGAAGCAGAGGGGGTAAGTTAGTAAGCAATGAATTGGACGCACCAGAGAAGCCCGCTCGCTGCTAGCGTTGCGACGAGGTTCCTCTCTGGCCATCGGGTGGACAGGTGACATTGTAGGCGCCAGCACGCTGTTCTGCCTCGGCCCGAAAAGTCTGATCGGGCAAAGTTTGCGGACTAAGTAGCCGATGGCTACTAGGTAGGAGTTGCGCCCACCAGGTTCGCTGTGCCAGCTTTCGAGAATCCGCCCCGCCGATCGAGACCATGAGCGACCTCGACGCCAGCCTTGCTCCGCAGATTTCTGCCGCTTGCGGTGCGAATGCGGGCGATATCGCCGAAGCCGTCGGTCGCGCACTCGACGCTGAGGTGGTCGCAAAGCCGGGAACGCCCGCGGATCCAGCGGCGGTTGCCTGCTCAGGAGCGGGTCTAGCCGTTCTGATGACGTTCGGCGAGCGGTCGCTGGTGGCGACACTCTCAGCGGATTCGGGTCTGTTGCCCGATTGGGTGGCGAAGCCCGATCCCACCGGCGAGAGCAAGCTCAGCACGCTGGCTCAAGAACTCAGCATGCTGGTCGTTCCCGACGACCTGATGGCCGACGATTTTCGCGCCAGCTGGTTGGAAGACCTGCCGGCCGCGATCGAGCGGGCCCAGCCGGCAGCCGACGCGATCGCGCTGCCGATCGAACTGGCGGCGGGGGAGAACCTCGGCACGCTGCGCTTGTTGTGGCCCGTGACGGCTGGCACCGAGTTGTTTGCCAAGTCGGATGCCGCGCAAACTGAACCCCCCTCTCAAGCCGAGATGCCGACGCCCGCTGCAGAGGCCCGTGGCACTCGTGCCGAGCAGCCGGCAACGGCTCACGTGCTACGGGGTTTACCGCTGCCTAGCGACTATCGCGATCTGCCCCCCAACGTGGTGAGCCTGCTGCAGATCAATGCACCGGTCTGGGCCACCTTGGCGAGCAAGAAGGTCAAGGTGGCAGACATCATCGAGATCGGCCCCGGTTCGATCCTCACCTTCGATAAGTCATGCGACTCATTGATCGAGATCAGTGTTGCGGGTCAACCGGTTGCGGAGGGCGAAGCCGTCAAGGTTGGTGAGCGCTTTGGCGTGCGGTTGCGACGCATGATCCTGCCGAGCGAACGCTTCCGGGCGATGCTGCCGCCAAAGAACGAGCGATCGGCTTAGCGGCGTTGCAGCCAGTAGCGACAAAAAAACCGACCCGTCTGGAGCACCTTGCTCCAGACGGGTCGGCGATTCTTCTCAGTTGTGAAGCGTCGCTCAGCGAGCGAAGCTCACCCGCACTACGTCACGCTGACGACCGACGGCAGCGTTCGGGTCGGCCATCGGGGCCGGCGGCATCGGAGCGGCTTCTTCTGCAGCTTCGACCGGAGCCGGAGCCGAAGCGGGAGCCGACATCGTAGCCGGAGCGCTCATCCCGCCGCAGCAGTCAGAGACGCCACAGCTCGGAGCGGCACAGCAGGGGTCAGCAGCGCAGCAGCTGGGCTCGGCACAGCAGCTGGGCTCGCAGCACGAGCCGCAGCCTTTACGGCAGCTGAAGAGCTTATCGAGCAAGCAAGGGCGCTTGCAGCAAGGCTCGCAGCACGAAGCTTCGCAACCGCAGCTGGGGTCAGCGGCACAGCACGAGGGCTCGCAACCGCAGTCGTTAGCGCAGCAGCTGGGCTCGGCACAGCAGCTGGGCTCGCAGCACGACCCGCAGCCTTTACGGCAGCTGAAGAGCTTGTCGAGCAAGCAAGGGCGCTTGCAGCAAGGCTCGCAGCACGAAGCTTCGCAACCGCAGCTGGGGTCAGCGGCACAGCACGAGGGCTCGCAACCGCAGTCGTTGGCGCAGCAGCTGGGCTCGGCACAGCAGCTGGGCTCGCAGCACGAGCCGCAGCCTTTACGGCAGCTGAAGAGCTTGTCGAGCAAGCAAGGACGCTTGCAGCAGCTCGCAGCACAACCGCAGTCGTCAGCGCAGCAGCTGGGGTCAGCGGCACAGCACGAGGGCTCGCAACCGCAGTCGTTAGCGCAGCAGCTGGGCTCGGCACAGCAGCTGGGCTCGCAGCACGAGCCGCAGCCCTTGCCGCAACGGTTGAAGAGCTTGTCGAGCAAGCAAGGACGCTTGCAGCAGCTCGCAGCACAACCGCAGTCGTTAGCGCAGCAGCTAGGTTCAGCACAACAGCTGGGCTCACACCCGTTATCGCAACCACAGCTGGGCTCGCAGCCGCAGCTGGGTTCATCGCAGCACGAAGCTGCGCAGCCGCAGCCAAACAGGCCGTCAAGCAGTCCACCAGCTTGTGCCGGGGCTGCGAGACAGGCGCTGAGCAGCAGGGCTCCTACCATCTCTAACTTCATCGCACTTACCTCTCCATAGTTAAGCAATCGCCTTACCGAAACGAGGCGTCCTCGGCTCGCCAGGCCGACTTCCGGCAACGCGCGTGGCGTTCCCCGAAAGAGGCAACTGACTGATCCCGTATCGCGTCTCGCTGTAATTAGCTCGGGAGCAGCACGTCCGCCGGGAAAGGCACCTATAAGTGCCGGGAGTCCGTCGGGCCCGAGTCGCTCGTTCGGTTAAAGGGGACTGCTTAGGGGGAACCGTCGGACTTGGTCGAGCAATCCGTAGCTCGACAATCTGGGCCGCAAGCCCGACGCGCCACCACCGACACTCGCGGGGAAATCAGTGGCAGCAGCGTTCGTATCGGCGGCCAGAGAAAGCATGCTTGAGATGCCCGAAGCGTTTCCCAGCAAATGGTTTAGATCATCTGTTAAGGGAAGTTTGCGGGCCCGGGAAGCTGGTCCGGTTGTGCCGACAGGCCTGCGCCAGCGGCAGCAAAAAGCCGCGATCTGTCGTCATGGCCTGACGCGAGCGGCGCTGCTATCTTCATGGAAATAGAGAAAGCAGGCAGCTTGGCGAAAGTCGTCCATCGGCCTGCCTCCTACAGTTTGCCCGGTAAGAACCTTTTAACGGTTAGGTGCGTACGCGACGCAGTGAGCCGGTTCCTACGCTGATTTTCCGCTACCGGCTGTTGTCGGTGTCGGGGTCGATACTTCCCCACGAGACGAATCCTTCTGATGTCAATAACCGCCCGTAGTCTGCTGCGGCCTTTGTACCCATCAAGGACTTGGTTGTTGACGGCGTTGCTTGCAACTCCGCTGCTAACCAATCTGTTTTTTGTGACCGCTTCAGCGGCCGCCGGGGATTGGCCGATGTGGCGAGGTCCCCACGGTGATAGCACGGTCGAAGCCAGCGGTCTGATCGATTCTTGGAGCCCCCCCTCGGCTGACGGCACCAAGCCGGGTGAGAACGTTCTGTGGCGTCGGCCCGAGCTCGCCGGTCGATCGACCCCCGTGGTCCTCGCTGGCAAGCTCTACACGCTGGTGCGCGATCAGCCGGGAACCGCAACCGAAGGTGAGAAGGTGGTGTGCGTGAACGCCGCCACCGGCGAGCCCCTGTGGGAGCATCGCTGCAACGTCTACCTCTCGGACGTGCCCGACACGCGCGTGGGCTGGTCGAGTGTTGTGGCCGACCCGGCTAGCGGTCGTGTCTATGCGCAGAGCGTCAGCGGATATTTCTGTTGCCTGGATGGTGCCACAGGGCGACTCGTCTGGGAGCGGAGTCTTCACGAGGAGCTTGGCTTCCTCTCGACGTACGGCGGACGAACCAACTTTCCGCTGATCTATGGTGATACGGTTATCACTAGCGCCGTGGTGATCGGTTGGGGCGACACGCCCAAGTGGAATCTGATGGCGAAGCCGGCGCACCGCTTCATGGCGTTCGACAGCGCGAACGGCGAGCTCCGCTGGCTGAGTGCAACGCAACTCATTCCCGACGATACGACCTATAGCACTCCCCATCTGACACGTCTGGCCGATCAAGATGTCTTGGTGTTCGGCTCGGGAGACGGTGCCGTTTGGGCGATGCAGGCCGGTACGGGCCGACCGCTTTGGAAGTATCAGCTCTCGCGCCGCGGATTGAATGTCTCGCCCGTCGTCGGTTCCGATGGCATGGTCTACATGGGCCACAGCGAAGAGAACATGGTAGGCAGCGCGATGGGAGCGATGATCGCGATCGATGGCGTCGATGCTTTGCCGCAAGGCAAGGCCCCTCCCACCGACGTGACCGATCGCGAGGTTTGGAAGAACTACCAGATGATGGTTGGCAAGAGTTCGCCGCTGCTCATCGAGAGCCGCGTGTACGCCATCAACGATAGCGCGAAGCTGCTTGTGCTCGATGCGAAGACCGGCAAGGAGATTACGCGCAAGCCGCTTGGGCGGGTGATGCGGAGCAGCCCGATCTATGCCGACGGCAAGATTTACACCTGCTCCCAAGAGGGGCGATGGTGGGTGCTGAAGCCGACCAAGAAGGGGGTGGACGTGGTCCACAGCCTCGTCCTGCGTGGCGAGGAATCCGATGCCTCGCCGATTGTCGCTGACGGGTGCGTCTACCTGACCACCAGCGAAGCCATGTACTGCCTCGGCAAGGCGAGTACGCCTTCCCAAGCAGCTCCTCCTGAAACGCCTGCGATTACCGAACCTGCCGATCAACGGGTCGCTCAGGTGCAGCTCTCCCCCTGGGACGTGCTGCTGACCCCCGGCTCGAAGCAGCAGTACACCGTGCGTCTTTATAATGCCGCTGGCCAGCTCTTGCGCGTGGCCGATACGTCAAAGGTCACCTTCGGCGTCGCGGGAGCAGGCAACATCAACGCCCAGGGGGAGTACACCGCCCCGAAGTCGGTCGGTCACCAAGCCGCCCGGATCTTGTGCGATGTCGAGGGCATGGCGAGCGAGGCACGCGTCCGCCTCTCGCCCCCGCTGCCGTGG
The DNA here is from genome assembly GCF_007859815.1 of Botrimarina hoheduenensis. GTDB lineage: Bacteria > Planctomycetota > Planctomycetia > Pirellulales > Lacipirellulaceae > Botrimarina > Botrimarina hoheduenensis. The sequence continues at coordinate 288,148 of NZ_SJPH01000002.1, forward strand.
TCCTTCGATTTTGAAGATGGCGAGGAACCGCCGCTTACCTGGGTGGGCGGGCGTGTTCGGTATGTTCCCCGTACGGGAGAAGACGGTTCTCACTACCTGGCAAAACCGACCGAGCTGCCCACCAAGCCGGGCGCACCAACCACCAAGCTGGGCACGCGCAGCCAGATGTGGATGGGCTCGGCCGAGCTGTCGAACTACACCGTCCGTGCCGACATCCAGCTGCAGGAAGGTGTCGGTGGCGAGGCGTCGTCCGGTCGTCGGCCCGAGGGGCCACCCGCTATCGCTAGCGCCGTAAAGCTCCCCAGCGCGGGACTCATCAACAGCGGTTATACCTTCACGCTGTTCGGTCCCAATCAAGAGGCTCGGCTGTACAGCTGGTGCACGCACGATAAACGCACCCAGGCCACGCTTCCGATGAAGCTAGAAGCGGGCGTCTGGTACCACCTAAAGCTTTCGGTTACACCGAAACACAAGAAGGGGGTGGCCCTCGTGCGGGCGAAGGTCTGGGCCGGCGACGATGCCGAGCCCGACGCCTGGTCACTCCAGTTTGAGGATCCGGCCCCCAACTACCACGGCAGCCCCGGTCTGTTTGGGGACTCGAAAGAGGCCGAGTTCTACGTTGATAACCTGCGCGTAACGCCCAACGAATAGCATTAGCGACTTGGGCCTAGCGGATTGTTCATCCCCTCCTCATGTCGGCACACACGTCGGCATTATCCCCCTGCGAAGTTCCATGCTTCGAATTTCTACGCTTCTTGGTCTTGGCTCGGCCGCATGTTGCCTCACTTTGTTGGCAGTTGCGCAAGAGGTCCCTTCGGTTCAGGAAGCGCGACCGACCACCGCGCTGCTGGCAACCGACACGCCCTCGACACCGACCCTGGAGTGGGCACAGTGGGGCGGTGACAGCCGCCGCAACAACACGCCGATCGCCACCGGCATCCCCACCGAATGGGAGGTGGGCGACTTCGATTTCGAAACCGGCAAATGGGACCCCACCAATGCGGTCAACATCAAATGGGTGGCTCGACTGGGTTCGCAGACCTACGGCAACGTAGTGATCGCCGATGGCAAGGCGTTCGTCGGAACGAACAACTCGGGCGGCTGGCTCAAGCGATATCCGTCCGATGTCGATCTCGGCTGCTTGATCGCCTTCAACGCTGAAACGGGCAAGTTTCTTTGGCAGCATTCCAGCGAAAAACTCAAGACGGGTCGCGTGCACGACTGGCCGCTGCAAGGGATCTGCTGCGCCCCGCTGGTCGAGGGCGATCGGTTGTGGTTTGTCACCAGCCGAGGCGAGGTCCGCTGCCTGGACACCGAGGGATTCTACGACGACGAGAACGACGGTCCCGTCAAGGACGAGACGCACACCGTTGCGCGTGAAGCAGACGTCATCTGGATCTTCGACATGATGCGCGAGCTGGGCGTTTCGCAGCACAACATGTGCAGCTGCAGCGTCACCGCGATCGGAGACATCCTGCTCGTGAACACCTCCAACGGGCTCGATGAGTCACACATCAATCTCCCCTCTCCCGATGCGCCCAGCTTTATCGCGCTGCATAAGAAGACGGGCAAGCTGCTGTGGAGCGATAAATCCCCTGGTGAAAACATCTTACACGGGCAGTGGTCGAGCCCCGCGTGCGGAGAGCTGCCCGGTGCCGATGGCGCACCGGTCATGCAGGCGATCTTTGGCGGTGGCGATGGCTGGGTCTACAGCTTTGACGTCAACGGCGACGGCGAAGGGGGGGCCAAGCTCCTCTGGAAGTTTGACGCCAATCCCAAGGAGTCCAAATGGGTGCTCGGCGGACGTGGCACCCGTAACAACATCATCGCCACCCCGGTCCTCTACGAGGGGCTCGTCTATGTCGCGGTGGGGCAAGACCCTGAGCACGGCGAAGGGGTCGGACACCTCTGGTGCATCGATCCGAGTGGCACGGGCGACGTTTCGCCAGAGTTGGCCTTCAACGCTGCCGATCCCAGCACACCGATCGCTCACAAGCGCATCCAGGCCGTCGTCCCTGAAGAGGGAGACCTCACCCGGCCCAACCCGCTTTCGCGGGCTGTCTGGCATTACAGCGAGCAAGACCTGAATCAGGACGGCCAGATCGACTTCGAGGAGACCATGCACCGCTCGTGTGGCACGGTCGCCATCCGTGATGGCGTCCTCTATATCTCGGATTTCAGCGGCCTGTTCCATTGCCTGGACGCCGCCACCGGGAAGGTCCACTGGACCTATGACATGTTTGCCGCGGCGTGGGGCTCGCCGCTGATCGTCGAAGGAAAGGTCTACATCGGTGACGAGGACGGCGACGTCGCCATCTTCCGCCACTCCGCCGACCCCGCGGTTGCGATGAAGGAAGACGGGGGAGAACGGGTCCCCTATTACGGTGAAGTCAACATGGGCAACAGTGTTTACTCCACGCCGATCATCGCCGACAACGTTTTGTACATCAGCAACCGCACCCACCTCTTCGCGATCCAAACCGAGCCAGCGGCAGAGTAAAGCGAGCTGCCAGGGCGTGGGGGTTCGCTCGGCGTGAGAGCGCACCCCTCGCGAAGGAATCGCTCGGCCCTGTTTTTAGACCCGAACCAGTTGAATTCAATGAAGCTTGTTCTCGACGTCGGCAACTGCGATCCCGATCACGCCGCAGTAACGGCGTTCTTCACCAACCATTTCGAAGCCCGCGTTGACCGCGCGAAGCTGCCCGCCGACGCGCTCGAGAAGCTTCGCGCTCAGCCCTACGACCTAGTGGTCATCAATCGCAAGCTCGACGAGGACTACTCGGACGGTGTGGAAATTCTCAAGGCGATCAAGGCGGACGACGCCCTTAAGGCGACGCCCGTGATGCTCATCACCAACTACGAAGAGCACCAAGATGCCGCGGTAGCCGCGGGCGCGCTCCGCGGTTTCGGTAAGCTCGAGTACGGCAAGCCCGAAACGCTCGAGCGTGTACGTGCCGTGCTGGGATAACCCCCTTACTCGATAACCGCCTGCTCGGTGGCACTTTCAGCGGCGCTAGTGCCGATTACCTGCGTGGGTCCTCCCTCCAGGGGCGGACCGAGTTCGATTTGCGGCGTCTGACCTTGCAGCACCTGCGCGACCCACTCGGGGAAGGGTGCCGGTTCGCCTTCAAGGTACCGCGCAAAATCACGCCCCGGACAGCTCGTCTGCCCCGCCGCGACCTTCGCATGAGTCGAGATCGCGCTCACGGGCAGTCCGTGTTCAGCCAGCAGCCACGCCACGAGCCGCACCGCCGACTCGACTTGGGGTTGGCTCGGACGCTGCTCCTCAAAGTTGCCCATCAGCTCCACGCCGAGGTGGCCCGCGAGCTCGTATTGGGTGTTGGATTCGGGCTCATAGATCACAGGTCGTCCGGCAAAGATCTGTCCGTCGGACGCGATCAGAAAGTGATACGGAAGATCGGGCCAGTAGGTATTACGCGGCGGCGGCTCAAGCTCGGGTCGACGCTTACCCCAGGCCTGTAGGTTCCGCAGAAAAGTTACAGGGTCGCGATCCGGCGTCCACACGACTCCGGCGTGGTGCAGCGTGACATAACGCGGCGTGTGTCGCCGATCGTCGCCGATCGGGTCGGGTTGCGACCCCCATTCTTCGGCGGTGACAAATCGTGGCGGACGCGGCACCTCGCCCCGGACCTCTTCGGCGATGCCGAGCCTCAGTCCGAGCAGCAGCAGACCCGTAGTAACCGAGAAACCAATTCGTTTCTTCATGCTTCTCCCTGCTCGCTGTACCGGCCCCGCGAGATCGGAAGCCATTGGCTCTAAGCCCTAGCTTACCACGGTCAGTGGCTCAGCAGCGATGGGGACCGGCCGTTGCGCGTTCTGCTCAGCGGCCTCATCAACCAAGTTGACTCTCTGCCGGCCCCCGCGGCACATTACCAGCACGTAACCACACGGCACGAGCACCAGCGCTAAGAGCGTGGCCCCGCCAACACCGCCGGCGATGGTGACCGCCATCGGCGGCCAGAAGCCGCCCCCGCCGAGGATCAGAGGCATGAAGCCGGCGATGGTGGTCAACGTCGTCGCGAGCACGTGTCGGGTGGATTTCACCACCACCTGCTGGATCGCTACCGGGTCGCCCGTCCGAGCCAGCGGGTGCTCGCGGATCGCGGCGAGCACTACGATCGAGTCGTTGATGGCAACGCCCACTAAGCCCATCGTACCAATGATCGCGGTGAAGCCGAACGGATAGCCCGCGATCGCCAGCGAGCCGATCGCCAAGCCGATCGAGAGCACCGCCACGATGCCGATGATGCCCGCCATGCGGAAGCTGCCGAAAGACAGGACGAGTGTCGCTGCCATCAGGACCCCTAGCACCACGACGTTGGAGAGCAGGTTGCCCACCGCCTGGTCGCGTTTGTCGCCTTCGCCGCCGTACACCAGCCGATATCCGGGGGGCAGCTGGAAGTCAGAGTCGGCAAGCAATTCTTGAAAGCGGCCCTGGACCGCTGCCGGCAGCAGCCCTGCCGCAAGGTAAGCCTTCACCTCGTTCATCCGCTTGGCGTTCAGCCGCGGGATCGCGGAGCGCTCGGGCGTGAGTCGCACCTGTGCGAGGGCCGCCAGGGGCAGCTGCGTCGACACGCCGAGCTCGGTTCGGCCGACCAGATCGGTCGAGGCGATTCGCCCCAGATTGCCGCGGTCTTCTCCGCCCACACGAACGCGCACCGGCAGGTTCTCGGTCGCTTCGAGAATCGATCCGCCGACGGCACCCTCGAGCGAGGCGTTCAATTGCTGAGCGATCTGTAAGTGATCGAGCCCCGCGAGGCGCGCTTCGGCCTCATCGACCTGGAGCGAGACCTTAGGAAGGGTCTCTGAAAGATCCGATACGGTGTGAACCACGCCGGGCGTCGCGGACAGCAGTTTCCGGACCTGTCCACCCAGCTCTTGGAGTGTGTCCAGGTTGGGCCCGAAGAGCCGCACCTCGATCGGTGCCTCGAACGGCGGCCCCTGCTCGAGTTGCTTCACCAAGAAGCGCGCCTCGGGTGCCCCCGCGTCGAGCTCACTCTGCAACTCGCGGAGCACTTCAAAGTAATTCTCGCTGCTGTCGATCGTAACCATGGCTTGAGCGTACTGGGGCGTCCCCCGGCGATTCGCCATCATGTTGTAGTAGAAGCTCGGTGCGCTCTCGCCGAGGAACCAATCGCTGCTGATCACCCGCGGGTGTTCGGCGAGAATCGCAGAGGCCTTCGTCACCAGACGCTGCGTGGAGCCGATCGACGAGCCAGCCGGCAGATCCACCTGCACCTGAAACTGATCGCGCTCGGCGGGTGGGAAGAACTGCTCGGTAAGCCCGCCCGCCAGGTAGAAGCCAACCAGCGGGGGGACCACCGCCAGGCCAACCCCGATTGCCGGACAGCGCAGCAACGCTCCTAACACGCGGCGATATCCCGCGGTTAGCCACGGAAGCGAGACGCCCGCGGTCCACCATCGGCGGACACGCGGCGGACGGCTCGGAGCGAAGATCGCCGCGAGCGACGGGGTGATCGTCATCGCCAGCAGAAACGAAGCGGCAACCGCCATGATGACCGACAGCGCAATCGCGCCGACAAATTCGCCGGCCGGACCGGGCATCAACGCAATCGGCGCGAAGGATAATGCGGTTGTGAGCGTCGATCCCCCCAGCGGAACGCCCAGATGTCGCACGGCGTGCGCCACGGCGTCGCCCCCGCTTTCGCCGTCGCGGAGGCGGTCGTTGACCTCATCCACAATCACAATAGCGTTGTCGATCAGCAGCCCCAACGCGACGATCAATCCGGTGACCGACATCTGATGGATGGGGATCTCCATCCACCGCATGCCGGCGAGCACCATGAGCGAAGTCAGCGGTAGGGCCGTGCCCACGACCGCCGCGCTCCGCCAGCCCATCATTAACCAGATGACGAGCATGACCGCGGCGGCCCCCATCAGCAGGTTCATCAGCAGCGTCTCGAGCCGGGTCTCGACATAGCCGCTCTGATCGAAGAGCGGTTTGAGACGCACCGCAGGGGGCAATTCGGTCGCGTACTCGGCAACGACTTCCCTTGCCCGCGCGGCCCAGGTGTCCACGCGTTGGTCGCCGCGTACCAAAATCCCGAGGGCGATAGCCGGCTTGCCTTCGACCAGTGCCAAGCGGGGCGACGGATCGATAATTCCTTTGTGGACATCGGCGACGGCTCCGAGCGTTACGAAGCGGCCGGCGTCGTTCGCGCCATCCGCCCCGTAGCGGATCGGTGTCGAAGCAATCCGCTGGACCGTATCCAGCTCGGAATCGACCTCAATGAGCAGGGTTCCCTGGTCGGTACGCGCTTGCCCGGCAGCCGTCTTTGCGTCGCTCGATTCCACTTGCCGCGCAACATCGAGCGCCGTTAGCCCGAGCGATGCGAGCTGTGCGCGGTCGATCGCAATGGTGATCTCTTCGGGAGGGTCGCCGAAGGTGTCGATCTCACGTGTCCCCGCCACGGACCGCAAACGTTGCTCGAGTTCTTCCGTGAGACGCCTGAGGATTGCGTAGTTGGGCTCGCGGGGAAGATCCCACACGAGCCCGACGATCATCGCGTAGGCGGTTACTTCCAACTCGTCGAAGTCGGGCGTTGCGGCCTCGGCGGGCAGCAGCGGGCGGGCATCGTCCAGCTTGTCACGCACCCGTGACCAGACAGCATCGACCTCATAGATGTCGTCCCGCAGCTCGATCGTGATCGTCGAGACGCCCGATCGGCTGGTCGAACGCAGCTCTTTGATCTCGGGGATCGCTTCCAGCTCTTCCTCGATCGGCTCGGTCACAAGCGCTTCGACACGCTCGGGGGTGGCACCGGGATACAGCGTGTTCACGATCCCTGTCCGCTGCGTGAGAATCGGGTCTTCCATCCGCGGCAAGACATACAACGACGAAAGCCCCGCAACCACGATCAGCACAATCGCGAGCGTTAGCATCCGGCGGTTGTCGTAGAGCAGGCGAGACATGCGGAACAACTGGTGCTAAACGGACGGCTTCCTCGCAGGGTGGCTGCGAGCGATTCTCAGCGAGGCGTGTTGGCTTGCGCGGGGACCCAGCGGAGCCGTATTCAGCGTGGCTTGGTTGTGGCGGTGACCGCGGGCCTTTCCGAAGCGATCGTGACCGCCTGACCGGCAACGATGCGGTGAGCCCCCTCGGCGATGACCGGCTCGCCCGGCGCGAGCGTGCCGCGAATGAACGAGCGGTCGCCATCGGTCTCGATCACTTCCACGTCTCGCGGCTCGACTCGGCCCGCGGCAACCACGTAGACGGCCCACAGGCCGCGACGGCGCGGGGTGAGCGACGCCGTGGGGGTCCAAAATCCGCGCATCGCAATCGGCTGCACGATCGCCGCCCGCACCACTTGGCCCGCCACCAGTCGTGGATCACGCGGGATCCGCAGCACGACATTTTGCGTGCGGGTTTGGGGATCGAGCTCGGGACGGATCGATTGCACGACCGCCTCGTATTCTTCGTTGTCGATCTCGACGCGCATGGCTGCGCCGGGCGTCAGCGTCGCAACAGCGCGCGGGGGGGCACCGATCCAGGCCTCGAGCGCTGCCGCTTCGATCAGCTCAAAGACCGGCTCGCCGAGGGCCACCACGGTCCCTTCGTCGAGGTTGCGCTTGACGATCTGTCCGGCAAAGGGGGCGCGAAGCACGGCATCCTCCAGTCGGTGCCGCGTGTCGGCCACGACCGCCTCGAGCGCCTGCGTGCGAGCCTGTTGGGCATCGATCTGTTCTTGGCGCGTCCCTGCGATGAGCTCGTCCAGCGTCTTCTGGGCGACATCGACCCGCGCCTCAGCGGCACGAAACTCGAACAGCATCTCGTCATACTCTTCGCGACTGATCGCCCGTGAAGCGACCAGTTGCGCCCGTCGTTCGAGGTTGCGCTGCGCTACGTCGCGCTGAGCGGCAAGGTTGCGCACCTCGGCCTCGGCCGCGGCGATCGTCTGGGTCCGCGGGCCGGCGATAAACTCGCGAAGGCGTGCCGCCGACTCAACCAGCTCCGCCTGAGACTGGGCCCGCAGCGCTTCAAGCCGGCGTGTGTCGAGACGGCCCAGGATCTGTCCGGCCTCGACACGATCCCCTTCGTCGGCCACAAGCTCCACGATCTTGCCGGCCGTTTCGAACGAGAGCGCGCTGCGCCGGGCCGCGACGAGCGTTCCCGTGTAGACACGCTTCCGCAGCAGCGTATCGACTTCTTCCGCTGGCGCGACCTGCACCGGGAGCACGTTGGGCGGCGGTGTGGATTCAGCAGTGTTGGTCCTGAGCAGGAGCACCGCGCCCGCAAAAGCCAGAACCGCCGGTGCACGGTTTATGCGCAACGTCAGAGTTTGACGAAGCGTCAGGCAGCGAGCAAAAAAATGCACGACGCGCGGTTGGCTCTCACGCAAACTGATCATGGCGAAACAGCTCCTGCTTAATGCTGTTCATGTGTTGGTAGTAATCAAAATCCGCGGAGAGCGGACGCCAGCCGTAGCCGTCGAGTACGCGGTTCTGGTTGAAACGCAACGAGGCGATCGGATCTGCGATACCGATCTCAGCGAGCGTATGGCTGGTGTGAGCGATCGTCTGGGCACCCTGGTACAGGGCCCACATGCCAAAGATGAGCTCCTCGGGAACATGTCCCGCGGGAAGCACCAGCGAACCGTCGGCAACGGCGTCGTGAACAATCGCGACGGTCGTCGCCATGCAATCGCGCTCGCAAGATTCCATCAGCTCGCGGCGATCAGGTGAGGTCTTCTCCCAGATGGACGAGACTCGCACGACTTGCTCGACCAAAAAGTGATGAGCGAAATGCTCAACGAAGGCTTCCGCGGCGGCACCGACCGTTGCCATCCTCACGCGTGAGGGACCCTCGAAAGCGGCGGCCTTGCGAAACATCAGCAGGCGGGTCTCGAGCGCCTGCGTCGCGAGCGCGACGAGGATCTCCTCCTTGTTGCGGAAGTGCTGGTAGATCGTCCCCTTGGAGTACTCGATCTCCGCGGCGATGCGGTCCATGTTCAGCCCCAGGTAACCGGAGCAGAGCAGCTGCTGCCGGGCAACTTCCAAGATGCGGCCCTCGCGCTCGCGGATTTCGCGCTGCTTACGGGAGTCGGCGGAGGAGAGAGTGGTACTCATGGTGGTGCTGTTAACTATTCGTCAAAAGCTGACGATTAGTCAATAGGTGGGCCAGAAAAAGGCCAGAAACAGCCCCGGTGCGCAAGCACGACGGCCACCGGCCGCCTTGTGGCCGCACCTTTCGGCGGTAACGATTCAGCCGAGGGGCGTACCCAGCTGCTCGACTTTAAGAGGGGTGATGACTAAGCGTCGCGGCGAAGGGGGGGGAGCACGGCTAGCCGACTTGCTCTTCGGGGACTGTGATTAGCTGCTGAGGGTGAGCCGACCGACGCGGATTCGGGAGACTCCTAAGCCGCCGAGGTTGGTCCACCCGACGCGACAACCGTTGCGGCGGGCCATCACAAGCATCTGCTAACTAGTTACCGCTTGTTCCGCCCAGCCACACTGTTGGGTTCATCACGGGCCGGTAGCAACACCGTCGAAAGGCTGCGCAAGCGCCGATCAATAGCAGCAACGCCGCGCTCGGCTCTGGTACGGCGCTACTGGCGACTGTCAACGTATCGCCGAAGTTTACTCGCCAGGTTGCGTATTGGGCGGTGCCGATCGGGCCGCCGTCGATGTCGTTGACCAACGCGCCCGCAGCGGCGCCTACGTTGTCACGCCAAACGGTGTAGTCGGCGGCGTCCACGCTGCCATCGTTGTTGTAGTCGCCCGGCAGCGCAGAGACCACGTCCAGCGCAACGCTGCCAGGAGTGTAGGTCACTTGAAAGGTCATTCCGCCACCGAAAGTGGGGAGCATTTCCGACGCAAACGTTCCCTGCACGCTGGTGGCCGTGATGATCTCGTATGTGCTTCCCAGGGAAGGAACGAATCCGTTGATGAGTTTGATGTCAAGAAGCCCACCCAAGCTCGCCTCCCCGGCGCCGAGAATATGATTGAGATGGTCGAACTCACTGCCTTGTGTGTCGCCACCGATTTCGATCTCGAGGGCGCCGCCGTAGCTCACGCTGCCACGATTGACGCTCGCCGGGGAGAAACCGGGAGCATCGGTGCCGGTGATCGTTACGTTGTCCAGAGTTCCCACGCCTTTAACGTAACCCGTAAGTGTGATCGGCTCGACGAGGGAATTGCCGACAATGTGGCCGTTATTTATTAGCGGAGTCGCTGGATCGTTGGTCGTTTCGACGGCGCCGTGGCCCGTGATGTTGCCCCCAAAGTCGAGCGTGAGACCGTTCGCTGCCACAACCGCCCCCGCGTTGCCGCTGGCTCCGAGAATGGCATGAGCCGACGAATCAAACACGACGTCGTTAGCGTCGGCCAGTGTCAGTGTGTTGTCATGTGTTAGAAGCGTTCCGGCAATGAATACTCCGCCTACGGAAGTGGCATCGCCGAGCGTCAGATCTCCCGCCGCGATATCGATCGTCGAATCGGTAGCCGCTTGAAAGCGACCAGCCGTGTTGAGCGTGCCGCTCTGATACGAGAGTCCTGCACCCGTGGCGACGGAAATACGACCAATTTGTAGCGTCCCTCCATTCACAGTAAGCGTGCCGCCCGATTGAACGATCGCATTTCCCCCGAAGTCGAGCGTACGGGTTGCATCGATGCTCGGAGCATTGAGAGAGAGGGTGCCAATCGCTAATCCCCCGGGTGAAACAATGAGCGTTTGTGATGGATCTCTGGCTATCAGACTACCGCTGATGAAGGAAAACGTCCCGCCGCCGTCCTCAATCTTGCCCCCAACGTCGAGAATGCCACGCAACAATCTCAATTCGGACAACGACCAGATGCGCAAATTTTCGTCCACCGCTACACGACCTGAGTCCCTAACGGTCAATACTGCAGAGCCAAGACCAAGAGAACTGGTACCGCCAAGGTTCAAATGATCACCTATCGTCCACTCTGAACCGACGCCCGTTACTGTAGCAAAGCTATTGCTTGAAAATCCGATTGCTAAGGAGACGTCGCCAGAATTGGATATCTTGCCGCCGTTGCTTATCGTTATGTTGGCATCACCTCCGAATGCGGGTCCGGTGTCAAGCGATCCGGAAATGTCCCAAGTTGATGCAACTCCACTGCCGTTGACGCCGGAAACAAAGACGCTACTGTTGCTGCCTGTTCCAGCGACCATCGCGCCGTTACTCCTAACGTAACCGCCTCCAGAAATTGAGAGGGTCGCATTTCCAGCAACACCAACAGATAACAAGCCGGAATTGGTTAGACGCGATGGATTACCGGCCGCATCGGCGCCGCTCACAGAGACTGCTCCTGTACCGTTAAGAGCGCTAGCAATTCTTGTCGAGCTGTTGGCGACAACAGCCCCTCCGCTAATCTGCAAGGTCCCTTCCCCTCCATCTCCGATATTCATCACGCCCGTGTTGATCCATCGCGAAGGGTTGCCGGCCGCATCGACGCCGGCGACGTTGGCGAATCCGATTCCCCTTTCTCCAAGAAGTGCGTTGCCAAGACTCGCTGCGTCTGTGGAAACCAATCCGCCGCCTTCAATCGTGAGAAGACCTTCTCCGCGACTCCCGATAGTCATGCTGCCATTGTTACTCCAAGTCGATGGTAATCCTGCCGAATCGACGCCAGAAACCGTAACGGATCCTTCCCCGGTAGAAATGATTCCGAGTGTGGCGGCTCCGCTATGCACATGCGCGCCCCCATCGACGAGGATCGTTCCCTTCCCGGACCAACCGATCAACATAGATGACAGATTCGCCCATGTTGAAGGGGCGCCGCCGGCACTCGTACCTGAAACCGTCACGAAGCCGTCGGCTGAGCCCACCTTTCCGACCTCCGCAACAATGTTGGAAAGGGTGGCGCCTCCCGACACCGTCAATCGAGCGGGGTAGGAGTCGCTGACGATAAGATCGTTGGGCAGATTGGCGGTGGCCCCTCCCGTAAGAACAAGGTGAGGCAGGCGAGTACCGACGAGTTCTGGCTCGGGGCCATCAAAGGTGTAAACCCCACCAGAATTTGGAACGAGCACGCCCCCCGATACGGTCAACGTGCCATCTAGGAACGTAAGCGCGCCATCTGCTAAGTTGTTGAGCCCGGAGGAAAAATTTGCTGCTCCTCCATCGAGGGAAAACGTGCTGCCATTGGACAAAGTGACTGGGCCGGCGGCGTTAAAACTACCGTTGGTACCGTTAATGCGGAGCTCGCCCGATTTTTCAATCGTGGTCGCGCCGACTACGTTAAGCATTCCGCCGTTAGCAAGCTGAACGGTTCCGGCGGGCCCCGAGCTACTGTTGCCGATCAACAAACTTGAAGTCACATCGAGAACTGTATTGAGTCCATCAACGTTCACCGTCCCGCTGGCGGTGCTGCTGGTCCCCCCCGTGGCAACTTGCAACGTGGCCAAAGTGACATTCGCCCCACTCTCGACATTCAGACTCCCGCGGTTTGTCCCACTCGCGAAACTGGCAAGCTGCAAGACCGACGCGATCGTTCCGGTGGCGCCATTTCGGTAGGTCAAATCTCCGAAAGCATCCTGACCGATATTCACTATTCCCGAGCCGGTCTTGTTAAATTCCGATCCGACGCCATCGACAATGATCGTGCCAATGCCATTGGCGGAGTCGCCTAAGCGGAACGTATTGGTCGTCACACGCGCGCCTGTTTCAATGTCAAACTCACCACCTCCATCGACCGTGAGTCGGTCGGCAACATTGAGAATTACATCTCCCCCCCCACCTGAATCGCTGAGGGTAAGGAGGCCGGCACTTACGAGCAGGTCATCGGCTATATTGTAGAAGGCGAAGACAGCGCCGGTCGAGGCGAAGTTAATGTTCCCCGCCAGGATACTCAGATCGCTCACGGTGGTCGTGCTAGCGGAGCCAAGCGTCACGTCGAAAGAGCTTGCAAGATTGAATCGAGCGCTCTCGGAAACAGTGTTCGGCACGTTTGCGCCGGCCCAATTGCTTGCAAGGGTATACGAGTCGGTGAAACCACCGCCCGTCCAGTCGATCACCGTCTGCGCGAACGCAATCGGACCGACATTGAATAGTCCCATAGTCCAGAGGACAAACGACGCAGTGCGAATCAGCGTACGCATAACAAGACTCCCATAGAAAGGAGCTGACGATACTTCCCGTCGCAAAGATGCCACTCGATATCGTGGAGCCCGGGTGACGCCAGGATGATCCAACTGGTCGTGCGCTGTCAATAACCGGCGCGTCCAAAATGTGCCAGGAAGTGTGCGTTTCGTATCGTGTTGGGACCGATTTGGCGTCGTCAGCACTCCTTGAGCTAGCTGTTGATTTGACAGCGCTTTATGCGATCTCAGGTCCGAACGAGCCTCGACTCACAATCGAAGTGATGCGTTTAGAAGAAGACAGAATGCTTCTCTTGATGCCAATGACGCGGCGTCTTTGGAGTCTTACAGGAGTAACTTACTATCTAATCAGTCCGACTTGTTTCCACTCGCTGCTCTTGGGGAACCCGCCGAGGATGCCTCAACCGCGGCGAGTTTCTGCATAGACTAACGCGCGTCGGTGCCCGTCACCTCGGCAGATTTCGACGTCGCCAAAGCCGCCGAAGCTGGACCAACCTCATCAGTTGCCCCCGCTGATTTTAGATTGACGACGAGGGCCACTCACAACTGCGTTTGGCTTTGCTGCGATAAGCGCAGTCAGACGGGAATAGCCCGTTGGCCGTCAACAGCCCGCTGGCCGACGGTGGTTGAGCGATTGCGAAGAGAGGAGGTCGCGCCGCCAAGCCTGCCGCCAGCTAGCGCTGGCAAGCGGCAGCAGCGGCCTGCGGTAAACCAATCGCTGCCGTCTATGCCTCGTCGATGATCTCTTTGACCGGCTGCACGAAGTGCGGGGATTTGCCTTTGGCGGTCAGCTCTTCGGCCTTCTTGAGGGCCTCTTTGCGCTGGCTGTAGTCGTACAGGGCGACCCGCTTCAGGGATTGGTTGAAAACCCCCCAGAATGCCTTCAGGCGGACTTCCGCGGCGGCTTTCGCCCGCGACTTCCGTTTGGCGGCTTTTTTCTTGGCGACCTTTTTCTTGCCGCCTTCGGCTGCCTCGAGCTTCTCGGCAGCTTCGGCTTCGGCTCTTAGGTCCCTACGGCTGACGACTTTACGCGCCATGACGACTCACTCGGTGGCAGACCGCCGGGCCTTGGTGCAGGCGTCGGCGTGGGATTTCAGGCAAACCGAGGAATATACCACCATCGTCCGCCGAGGCCTACGGGCTCGGCTGGGGCGATGTCCGCCGGATGGTTACTCCAAGACGCTTGGCCTGGACCTCGAGCGCTGGCTGAAAATAGATAATTCCGCGGCGTCCGGGCTTGCTGCGCGCTTTGCTCCGCGACCAAAAGAAGAACCCATCGACCAGTTTTCGGGGCAATTCGCCCCGTTCGACCGTATCGACCACCGCGTCGATAAAGGTGAACTCGCCGGGGCGCCGCACCTGGAGCCCCGTAACAAGCCGCTCGCCGAGCGAAAGCGGCTGCTGCGTGATCGACTTGGCCGGGGCAAGCGAACCCCCCGCCAAGACGCCCAGCAGCAAAACAAGCGTGATCGCGATCCGTGAAGAACGGTTCATAACTGGGGATACCCGTATCCGTACGGCTCATAGGCCAATGGCGTCGGTAACTCGCGAAGCCGGAAGCTTGAGTTAGCAGGTTTTACGGCAGGAGGCCACGCCGATACCCAGGCCAGCCAGGCTCGGGATCCCCCGTATACTTCGCATTGGCGCGCCGATTGCAGCCCTCCGGACCGGGTTCTTGCCTGCCAGAATCGCAGCCAGGAGCCCTTTCGCGAGCTATGCTAAATCGGTACGCTCCGCGACCCGTCGGGCGAGGCTGGCGTGCCACCACGCTGGTGTCCGATACTTAGAGACAGCGAGAACAAAAGCGGCCACAGCAGCAACCAGCCGATGCGGTTCGCCCCCTAAAAAATCACCGCGGCCCGAACTTTCGACCGCGGCAACCGATCAAGCTTCCGGCCCACATTCCGCCGGGGGAACCTGAAAATCCGATTGGCCCGAGCCGATCCATGGCTGCGCGCAGCGCTGTCCGGTTCGCGTCTGTCTTCGAGTGACTCCACTCGGTCGCAATCGGCCGGAAGTTTGAACCATGTCGAGCCGCGGCGGGCCCTCGGGCCTGTCGCGGCTCGTCTGGTTTTGGGGCCCCGCATCAAGCCGGTCGCCCCGGTGTTTCGCGGCCCTCGGGGCCGCTACGCTGGTGTGATGAACAACAAAGGTGGCCCTGACTCCGCTGCTCTCACCGCCGCTAAAGCGTGGCGGGCTGAGTACCCGTTTGCGTCGCATTGGTTGCCGCTCTCCGAAGGCCGGTTGCACTACATCGATGAAGGGCCCCGACCCGCGGAAGAGCTCCCGCCGGGAGCGGCCGATCGGCAGTCTGCCGATGGCCCAACCTTGCTGTTTGTTCACGGCAATCCAACCTGGTCGTTCCATTGGCGGCGGTTGATTGCGGGCCTCAGCGCCGAGCACCGCTGTATCGCAGTCGACCATTTGGGGTGTGGGCTCAGCGATAAGCCGCCGCGACCGTTTCGCTTGGCGGATCGGATCGATCACCTGCTCCGCTTGATCGATACGCTTGGCCTGCGACGTGTCACGCTCGTGGCGCAGGACTGGGGCGGGGCGATTGGCCTCGGGGCTATGCTTGACCGACTCGACCAGCTCGAGCGGGTTGTGCTGTTCAACACGGGCGCTTTTCCCCCGTGGTTTGTTCCCCGCCGCATCGCGGTGTGCCGTACGCCCGTGCTGGGCCGATTGGGTCTGCAGGGGCTCAACCTCTTTTCGCGGGCAGCGGTGCGGATGACCCTCGCGCGGTCGGCACCGCTGTCGCGTCCCGTCGCTGAGGCTTATCTGGCACCGTACAACACTTGGGCGAATCGGCGGGCGGTCTACGAGTTTGTGGCCGACATCCCGCGGTCGGCTCGGCACCCCACCTGGAGCGTCCTGCAGCGGATTGAAGCGGGGCTCGCTTCGATCCGCCCTCGGCCCGTGAAACTGATCTGGGGAATGCGTGACTGGTGCTTCACGCCAGCCTGCTTGGATCGTTTCTTGCAGCACTGGCCCGACGCGGAGGTGACACGCTTGGCAGAGGTCGGACACTGGGTTGTTGAAGACGCTCCCGAGGAAAGTCTGCGACTCATGAAAGAGTTTCTGGCATCGACGGCCGCTACCCCGGCCCCCGCGACGATAGGGGCGTGAAGGCGATGGCCGAACCTCAGCAGCCGACAACCAGCTACGGCGTGCGACTCAGCAAAGAGTCGTTCACTTTTGCAGCGGCGCACTTCATCACCTACGACGGCGATGTCTGCGAGCCCCTGCACGGGCACAACTACGCGCTGCGCGTGGAGCTTGAAGGCCCCCTCGATGAAAACGCCTATGTGTACGACTTCATCGCGACGCGCGACGCGATCCAGCGGCTTGTCCACCAGCTGGACCACTGCGTGCTGTTGCCAACCGAGCATCCACGGATCTTAGTGCAGCGCGTTACCGAGGCGGGGCAAGACGAGGTGATCGCTCGTTTTGAGGAGCGCCGGTGGGTTTTCCCGGCAGCCGACTGTCGTCTGCTGCCCCTCCCCAATACCACCGCCGAGATGCTGGCCAACTGGATCGGCAGGCAGCTTATCGATGTTCTGCCGGGACTGACCGCGCTGGTGGTGGAAGTTGAAGAGTGTGCGGGACAGGCGGGGCTGTGGCGGTGGCGACGGTCGTAGGGGACTGGTCGTTTGGCGCGCGGGTGTCGAGGCCCGGCGATGCCCGTTTATTCGGTCGAATTCGGCTCGCTTCGGTTCGGTTGTCCGCTTACCGAGCGAACTTCTCCCGACGAGCGACCTAAGCTTGCATGTGCTCCGGCAGACGCGTGGGGGCATAGGCAGTCCTGTGGCGCGTCACACTGATCAGTGAAACCTCCCGTGGCGGTCGCATGAAAGTCGAACACATCAATCCGTTCTTACGGGCGGTTACCAACACGTTCTCAACCATGCTGGCTACCAACGCCAAGCGGGGAGAACTGAGCGTGGGTGACCCGAAGATCCGCCAGTTTCCCGTGAGCGGGGTCATTGGCCTTTCGGGCGGGGCGTCGGGCATGGTGGTCATCAACCTGTCGAAAGAGGTCGCCGTCCGCGCGGCTTCAGCCATGCTGATGGAAGAAAAGACCGAGATCGATGACGAGGTCCTCGACGCCGTCGGTGAACTCGCCAACGTCATTGCCGGTCAGGCCAAGACGGAGCTGGCCGAGTACAACCTGTCGGTTGGCCTGCCGAACGTTATCACGGGCGAAGGCCACGAGATCCGCTTCCCCTCGGCGACGCCGCCCCTGGCCGTTGCCTTCCAGACCGAGATGGGTCCGTTGCG
This sequence comes from Botrimarina hoheduenensis, assembly GCF_007859815.1. Taxonomy (GTDB): domain Bacteria; phylum Planctomycetota; class Planctomycetia; order Pirellulales; family Lacipirellulaceae; genus Botrimarina; species Botrimarina hoheduenensis. The sequence continues at coordinate 305,534 of NZ_SJPH01000002.1, forward strand.
GCTCGAGGTGGGGTTCGAGCCGTCGAACCAGCCGGCAGAGCTAGCGACCGTCTAGCCGCCGCCTTCAGCGAGCGAGAAAAAATCACTCAATAAGAACGCCGCTAACGCCGCTAGCGCTGCTAGCGGCGTTCTTATTTGCGCAGCCGGAAAAATCGCTCAGCCGTTGGCACCCGCAGGGACGATTCTTGAGGCTAGCGGGGGCAGGCTGCGTTGCGCGGTCATCGGCCCCCTGGTTGTTGAGGGGGGGAATGCCAAGATGTCGGACCTACATAACGCAGCGGTCTTGCTGCTGAGCCTGCCCCAAGAGCAGGCCGGCGATCTGCTCAGTCGGCTGGAGCCTGCCGAGGTTGAGCAGGTTTCGATCGAGATCGCCAAGCTCGAACGGGTTTCGACCGACGAGCAAGAAGAGGTTATCAAGCAGTTCGCGAACACGAATCCCGCTGCGGGCGGTGCCGCGGGCGGACTCGAGTTTGCCAAACGCTTGGTCAAGAAAGCACTTGGCAGCGGTGCGGGCGATACGATCGACAACGTGCGCCAATCGATCGAGGCCCTGCCGTTTGGCTTCCTCCGCAACGTGGACAGCCAGAATATTCTGACCTATATCGTCGATGAGCACCCGCAGACGATCGCGCTGATCGTTTCGCATCTTCCGTCGTCGTTTGGCGCGGAGATCCTGTCGGGCTTGCCGGCGAACCGACAGCTGGCAGTCGTGCGTCGCATGGCGACCATGACCCAGACCAACCCCGAAATCATTCGCGAGGTGGAGGCAGGTCTCGAACGCCGCATGGCGAGCGTCATGAGCCAGAGCTTTCGCATGGCGGGCGGCGTGCAGTCGGTGGCGGCGATGCTCAACGTCTGCGATCGTGCAACCGAGCGGACGCTCCTGGACGGTTTGGCGGCCGAGAACCCCGAGTTGGTCGACGAGATCCGCCGATTGATGTTCGTCTTTGACGACATCGCCAAGTTCGGCCAGAAGGAGATGCAGGCGCTCTTGAAGAACGTCGAGAGTGCGGACTGGGCGATGGCCCTCAAGGGTGCCAGTCCCGAGCTCAAGGAGAAAGTGCTCGGCAACATGTCGCAGCGCGCCGGCGATATGCTCCGCGAGGAAATGGAGTACCTGGGAGCCGTCAAGCTCTCGGCCGTCGAGACGATGCAGCAGAAGATCGTCGATATCGTCCGCACATTGGAAGACAGCGGCGAGATCGAGCTGAACAAGAACGGCGAGGAAGAGGCCCTCGTTCAGTGAGCCTGTCGAGGAGATACTGTCGCGGGTAGGGTGGCGGAGCCGGGCCGTGGGGCCTTGGCGATTCCGTTCGGTTGGCTGCCCCCGCGACATTGCTTCTCCCCCCGCCAGACGCCTATGTCACCGATGATGCGGCAGTACCACGAGGCCAAGGCGGCCGCGGGGGATGCGCTGCTGCTGTTCCGCATGGGCGACTTCTACGAGCTCTTCTACGAAGACGCTCAAGAGGCGGGGCGACTGCTCGGAGTTACCGTCACGACGCGTGACAAGGACAAAGGGGACCAGGCCGTCCCCATGGCCGGCTTCCCCTATCACCAACTGGACGCGTACCTGGCGAAAATCCTCCGCGCGGGGCGGCGAGCTGCGGTGTGCGATCAAGTGGAGGACGCCAAGCAGGCCAAAGGGCTGGTGCGGCGCGAGGTGACCCGCATCGTCTCGGCCGGCACGATCACGGACGACGAGCTGCTCGATCCGCTTGCAAGCAACTACCTGGCCGCGGTTGTGTTCGACGGAGCGAAGCCCACGCCCGGCGAGCCCGCCGCAGCGGGGCTCGCGTGGGTCGATGTCTCGACCGGCGCTTTTCACGCCGCCGCGATCAACCAGCGCCGATTGGCCGACGAACTCGCACGGCTCGAGGCCTCTGAGATTTTGATCGTGCAAGAGCACGAGGCGCTGCTTCCGTCCGAGGTGGCGGATCGCGCGGTGGTGACGTGCCGGCCGGCGTCGGCATTTGCGGTGCGGCCGGCGCTCGATCGCTTGCTGAAGCACTTTGCGGTTAGCTCGTTTGAAGGGCTTGGTTTCGAGACGAACGATCCGCCCCAGGTGCTCGCGCTCGCCGCCGCGGGAGCGATCCTGGGCTATCTGCAAGAGACGCAGCGCGCGTCGCTTGCGCATCTGGAGCGGCTTACCCCCAGCGGGTCCGGATCGCATCTGGAGATCGACGCCGCTACGTGGCGCAGCCTCGAAATTACCCGCACTCTCCGCGACGGCCGGCGCGACGGGGCGTTGCTGGGCGTGATCGATCGCACGGTCAGCGGTGCCGGGGCCCGTCGGCTTGCCGAATGGCTCCGCCAGCCGCTGGTCGAGGTCGCCACGATCGAGCGCCGGCTCGACGCCGTGGGCGAGCTTGTTGCTGACGCCGCGTTAGCCGCAGCCGTTAGGCAAACGTTGCGCGAGGTCTACGATCTGGAGCGGCTTGTGGCGCGCGTGACCACCGGTAGGGCTAGTCCTCGCGACTTGGCGAGCATCGGCAAGACCCTCGCCGCGTTGCCCGCCCTCAAAGCCCGCTTGACAGGCCGCCGCAGCGAGCGGCTCGCCCAGCTCGAACAGCGGATCGACCTCTGCCCCGCGTTGCACAAGGCGCTTGCCGCAGCGCTCGAAGAGGCGTGCCCCCTTTCCAGCCGAGACGGCGGCTACATCCGCGCCGGTTACTCTGCCGACCTGGACGAGTGCCGCGAGCTGATGGCCGGTGGCAAGCAGTGGATGGCCGCCTATCAGACACGGATGCAGCACGAGGCGGGCATCCCCGCGATCAAGGTGGGGTTCAACAAAGTCTTCGGCTACTACCTAGAAGTCACGCATGCTCACACGGGAAAGGTTCCCGTCGAGTTCATCCGCAAGCAGACCCTTAAGAACGCCGAACGCTATATCACTCCTGAGCTCAAGGAGTACGAGGAGAAGGTTCTCTCGGCAGAGGATCGCGCGAACGCGCTGGAGTACTCGCTCTTCAAGAGCCTCCTCGAGCAAGCGGCCGAATGTTCTTCGCGTTTGCTTTCAACCGCCGGGTCCCTGGCTGAACTCGATACGCTCGCGGGCCTGGCCGAGTTGGCGCGGGCACGCAACTATTGCCGCCCCGAGATCGTTGACGAGCCCGTGCTGTCGATCGTTGCAGGCCGCCACCCGGTGCTGGACCTCTCCGAACCGAGCGGCACGTTCGTCCCCAACGGTGTTGAGATCGGCTCCGCCACATCGGCGGAGGGCGCGCACAGCGAGGAGGCCACCCTCCTGCTCATCACGGGCCCCAACATGGCGGGCAAGAGCACTTACATCCGCCAGACCGCGCTGCTGACGCTGATGGCGCAGATCGGATCGTATCTGCCGGCTGAATCCGCCACGATCGGCATCGCCGATCGGTTGTTCGCACGCGTCGGTGCCAGCGACGATGTTTCGCGCGGGCAGAGCACGTTCATGGTTGAGATGACCGAGACGGCACGCATCCTCAACACCGCCACACGTCGCTCACTGGTGATCCTGGACGAGATCGGCCGCGGCACGAGCACCTACGATGGTCTGTCACTGGCGTGGGCGATTACCGAGCACCTGCACGATGTGGTCGGTTGCCGCACGCTCTTCGCGACGCACTATCACGAGCTGACCGAGTTGGCAGAGCGCTTGGCCGGTGTCGATAACCGCAGCGTCGCGGTGCGGGAGCACGAGGGTCGGGTGGTGTTCTTGCATCAGATCATCGCGGGACCGGCGGACAAGAGCTATGGCATTCATGTGGCCGAATTGGCCGGCGTGCCTCGCAGCGTGAACGAACGTGCCGCCGCGATCCTTGCGCAGCTCGAACAGGCAGAGGCCGCACGGTCCGGGGCGGGTGCCCCCCCTCCGGGTGCCGCAGGCCTTCAGCTAACGCTCTTCGAGACGGTCGAGCATCCGTTGCTCGATGAGTTGCGCAAGCTCGATGTGGATCGCACGACGCCGCTTGAAGCCTTCGAGCTGCTGCACACCTGGCGGCAACGGCTGCTCGCTGAGCGCTAATCCCCCTCCAGCAGGTGTATCCGCATGGCTCTGCCAGACTGGCGACTTCCACGGGGCGTAACGCGCGGCGCATGGGACTACATCCAGTCGCGCCCGATCGCCAATCGTTACGACACCTTCCACGCCGCGAATCCTCTGTTTCCGTTTGAGGAAGCCGTCCTGCGGGAAGAATTCGGTGTGCCTCGGGGAGAGCGCCCCGGGGTGATCGCCGACTTCGGCTGCGGCTCGGGGCGAGCGCTCACGCCGCTGGTGCGGGCGGGATGGCAAGGTCTGGCGATCGATCTCTCGCCGGCGATGCTCGACGTGGTCCGCACCAAGGCGAGCACCGAGGGGCTGGCGATCGATTGCGTTGAGGCGAATCTCGTCGAGCTGGGGCCTGAGCGGGTGGCCGACGCCGCGGCGGATCATGGGATGTGCCTGTTCAGCACGCTGGGAATGATCACCGGCCGAGACAACCGCCGCGCCGCCCTGCAGAATATGGGCCGGGTTATCCGTCCCGGCGGAAAGCTGGTTCTGCACGTCCACAATTTTTGGTTCAACCTGCGCGACCCTGGTGGGCCCTGGTGGGCCTTGGGCAGCTACCTGGCGGGGGGCCGCGGCGGGTACGAGACGGGCGACCGTACCTACAGTTACCGGGGCGTGCCCAACTTTTTTCTGCACGTTTATCGCCGCCATGAGCTGGCAGCCGACCTTGCTGCCGCGAACCTGCGACCGGTGCGCTGGATCCCCTTAGCGGCAGGCCATCGGGGGGCTTTGCGTCATGCGTGGTGGTTGCCCGCGTTGCGGACGCAGGGATGGATCGTAGTCGCCGACCGATAACGCTCGCTGGGCCTTGCTCCGTTGCGACGCCACCTCCGTCCAGCGACAATCAAGGCTCACTTTCACAACGTTGGCTCACAGCCCCTCCGGCCGCCCATGCCCCAACTCACCGTCCCGCAGTTCGTCGCCAAAAAGAAGACGGGCGAGAAGCTCACTGTGCTGACCGCCTACGATTACACGATGGCGCGGCTGGTGGACGCCTGCGGCATCGAAGCGATCCTCGTGGGCGATAGCCTTTCGATGGTCGTGCAGGGGCACACCAACACCCTGCCCGTCTCGCTCGACGAGATGATCTACCACGCGGAAATGGTTGGCAGGGCGGTGGAGCACGCGCTGGTGATCGTCGATATGCCCTTCCCCAGCTATCACCTGGGGGCGGCCAAAGCGATTGAAAACGCGGGCCGCATCCTCAAAGAGACACGGTGCCAGGCGGTCAAGCTCGAAGGGGGGGCTGACCAGGCCGAGACGATCCGCGCACTGGTGACGGCGGGCATCCCCGTGATGGCCCATGTCGGCCTGCGGCCGCAGAGCGTCCATCAGATGGGGGGCTACCGCGTGCAGCGCGATCGGCAGCAACTGCTGGCCGACGCCATCGCCGCCGAAGCCGCCGGGGCGTTTGCCGTGGTGCTCGAGTGCGTGCCAAGCGAGATCGCGCGGGCGATCTCCGAGCGCGTGGCGATCCCCACAATCGGCATCGGTGCCGGCACCGATTGCGATGGCCAGGTTTTGGTGGTGAACGACGTGCTGGGTATCACCTGCGGGTATGTGCCGCGGTTTGTCAAACCCTACGCCGATTTGAAGTCGGTCATTAGCCAAGCCGTCACCACGTACCGCGACGAAGTGCGCAGCGGGGCGTTCCCCGCCGAAGAGCACGCGTATGACTGACGCGCCGCTAGCCGCCGCATCGCCCCGGTCGGGGAGGCTCGTCGGCTTGGACCGTCGTTCGTTGTGGGTGGCGATTCTGGCGCCGGCGGCGGTCGTGCTGCTGGACGCTGCCACCATCGCTTACGTCAGTACTCAATCCGAATTCACGGTGTGGAGATATATCGGCGTCCGGCCGGTAGGGGGCACCGTATTCTTTGTGCTCAAGTCGGCAGCGCTGGCGTGGTGCGTCGGTCGCTATGTGCAAACGCCATGGCTGCGCTGGACCGTCTTCATTTGGGCCGTTGCGCTCTTGGATTTTGGCTTCTTAGCGCGATTCATGCACGGGGAGTTTCAAGGCGCCATGCTAGGGCTGGCCTTCGCGCAAGTTACTCTGCTAGCCGTCTGGGCGGTGCTGGGCGACACGGCTTGGGTCTGGCGATTGCCGGCGGGGCTGCTGGCGCTCAGCTCGATCGTGCTGCTGATGAGCTCTGGAGAAAACCGTTGGGAAATCTCCTATTGGATAATTCCCCTGCTGATTGCCTTGTCAATCTTAGTTGTCAGAGTCTGGCGACTCTCTCGACGGGGCGTGCGATTGATGCAGGCTGATCAATTCGCTGCAGAGATACCATCTACCGATACGCGCTTGCAATTCGGCATGGGACATTTGCTGGTATGGTCGGCAGCGCTCGCGCCTCTGCTACTCGCGCTGCGAAACACCGCTTGGGATAACTGGCTAGTTGGCTCGATTGGTCAAGGGTTTCTGGCCGATCCTGTGAGACCGTTTTTTCTGGGCGGCTTGGTTGGGTACGCTGCGCTCTTGGTCTTGCAGATGAGCTTGGGTAAACCCCGACGCTGGTGGTTTAGACTCTGTTGGGCTGCCTTGCTGGCCCTGGTATTGATAACGCTGATTGCGTGGTCGGCGATCGAGAGGGCCGGAGTCGCATCATGGGGACGCAACCCTCCGACCGCTAGTGACCATATGATTTACATGCACGGCCAATGGCAGGCGTGGTGCCTGCTAACCTACGGAACGCTGGCGGGGCTGCTGCTTTTCTTCCGTGCAAGCGGCTACCGACTGCGTAGCAGGCAGGCTTCGGCAACAGCAGATGGTTGTTCAACCGAGATTGCCGAGCGACCGTCTTAGCGGGCGACCAGATAGGCCCCGACGGCCACCAGGGCTACGCCGCACCAGCCCGTAGCGGACAGCTTTTCTCCGAGCAACAGCGCGGCGCAGAGCGCGACAAGCACCACGCTGAGCTTGTCGATTACCGCCACGCGCGAAGCCTCGCCCGAGTGAAGCGCGCGGAAATAGCACAGCCACGAAGCGCCTGTCGCCATCCCCGAGAGCGTCAGCAGCAGCGTTTGGCGGGCGCTGAGCTGGCCCAGAGCGGGCAGCTTGCCCCGCGCAAAGACGATTGTCGCGGCAAAAGTGAGGACCACGATTGTCCGGACCAGCGTGCCGACGTCGGCATCGACGCCGCGCAGTCCGAGCTTGGCGGTGATCGCCGTGGCCGCGGCGAAAATCGCCGCGAGCAAAGCCCAGACGAGCCAGGCGGGCAGGAGCGATTCCATGGCGGACCGGCTTCCGAGTGAGGCGACAGCAGCCGCGTAACCCGCGGTTCGCCCCTCAGCTTAACCCACCAGTCGGGGCAGCACCGCGGTCGCGAGGCTCAGCACCAGGAAGAAACCAAACATATCGGTCACGGTAGTGAGGATCGGCCCCGCGGCGAGCGCCGGATCGATGCCGCGGAGCTTGAGCACCAGCGGCAGAGCACCGCCAATTAGCACGGCCACCAAGGTGTTGATGCCCAGCGCTCCTCCCACCACCAGCCCGAGCCAGGCATTGCCCGTGTACAGCCAGCCGACAACGCCAATCAGCCCCCCTAGCGCGACGCCGTTGATGAGCCCGACCGACGCTTCTTTGAGCCACACCCGCAGCAGCTCAAAGGGTTCGATCAATCCGAGCGAGAGCTCGCGCATGCTGACCGCCACCGCCTGGTTGCCGCTGCAACCGCTCATGTCGGAAATGATCGGCAGGAAGACCGCCAGCGCGATCACCTGGGCGAGCGTGTCCTGATAGCCGGCGATCACACTCGCGGCGACCACGTTCAGCAAGATATTGATGGTCAGCCACGCCAGCCGCAACCGCGACCGCCGCAAGGTGGGCAGCGAGCGGACCTCTTCTTCGACGAGGCCCAGCGAACGGCGGAAGTCACTCTCCGCTTGATCCTGCGTGGCGTCGTCCACTGCCGAGCGGCTGACCACCCCCAGGAGTTCGCCCTCGGCATCGACGACCGGAACGCCCAGAAAGGCGTACTCCTCGAACAGATTACTCAGCTCGCGGAGGTCGGCGGTCACCGAGACCGAGAGCGGGTTGGCGATCATCAGGTCTTCCAGCCGGGTCGTCGCGTCGGCCAGCAGCAGGTCGCGTAGCCGGAGCACGCCCACCAGCCGGCGCGGCTTCTCGGTGACGTAGGCGTACTGCACGTCGAGCCGACGAAGCCGATCGGCGTCCTTGCGAAACCGATCGAGCACCCGACCAACCGTTGCGGTCCGGCGGAGCGAGACCACTTCGGTCGCCATCAATCCGCCCGCGCTTTCCGGATCGTGCGCCACCAGCTGGGCGATCCGCTCCGCCTCGGCAGGGTCCATCGCGGCGAGGATCGCGTCGGCGTCTTCTTCGTCGAGCGCGCCGACGAGGTCGGCCTGCTCGTCGCTGGGCAACTCGTGGAGGATCGCGGCCGCGGTTGCGGGCGAAAGCTGGCTGACCGCCTCGATCACCTCGACGTCGGGAATGTCCTCGAGCAGCTCAGCCGCGTCTTCCGGGGTGAGGGCCGTCAGCATGGCCGTTTGGTCGGCGTCGGCGAGCGCGCAAACCACCCGCGCGATCCTCCGGCTGTCGAGGCCTTCGAGCACCGACTCGATCTGCTCGGTATTCCCCTCGTGGATGGCATCGGCGAGGCGTTGTGTTTCTTCCACAGAGGGGCTTGCGATGTTGTTTAGGCGGGAGGGGGCGGGCGAGTTGGCGAATGCTAAGGGTGGGGCAGGCCGAGGTTGCGGATGGCTTCCGCGGTGAGCTTGCTACGATCGATCGGCGCGGGGATCGCCGCCGGGCGAGCCGCCCCCGCGTCGCTGAGCGGCTTGTTCACGAGAGGCTCGGTATGAACCGGCGCGATGCGCCGCAACGATTGTTTGCCGCTGGCGATCGCGAGGATGTCTGCGGCAGTGAGATGGCGTGGCTCGGAGCGTTCGTTCGTCGCGGGGGCGTGGCTGTCGGCCGCCGGAGCCGCAGCTCCCTTGGGGGGTACGGTGTTTCCCTTGTTGCGGGCCGCGGCAAGAATCTCGGCCGTTGAGAGCCCCTCGCGACGAGCGGTCGGTGGTTTTGCTGGCGCTTTACCGCGTACCGCGGCGAGCACGTCGGCGGTTGAGAGCTTGAGCGCCGGGCTTTCCTTTTTGCCTTCGGGCGAAGAAGTACCCGGCGTGTCTTGGGCCGTGTCCGCCCCCTTGCCGCGGGCGGCCGCGAGGATATCGGCGGTCGAACGACCGGAAGCGGGGCTCACCTTTTTAGGCTGACGACCCGCGGCGTCGGGCTTGGATTTAACTCCGCCGCTGCGGGCGAGCGCCAGGATGTCTGCCGCCGATTTAGGCGCTCCTTTGCCGGGGATCTTCGAGGCGGGCTTCTTGATTGCCCCCGCTTTGCCGGTGTCGCCGCTCGGCTTATCGACCACCTTGAGAAAGTGCGGATCGATATCGAACCAACCGACGTTGTTGTTCAGGCCCGTGAACTCCACGAGTGCCCGACCGCTCATGTTGACCGTCTTCACCTGACCGACGAACCCTTCAAACCGGGCAAGTTCGGGCTGCTTGCCGATCACGATGACGAACTTGTCGGTTAGTTCGCGCTTCTGGTGGTCGATTGCTTCAAACACCATGGGCTGATAACTGCGAGACGGTGGGGGCATGCCGAGGTGGGCACTACGTTCTACCGCAGCCAGAGTGACAGACAAACAGGGGCCCCCGCGGTCAGCCGTCGGCGTGGTGGGCGTCGCACCCGTTGTCGCAGTTGCTAGCGGCTGTCTGCGCAACGATACTGGTCTGTTCGGTAGCACCGTTTCTCCGTGATTGTCATTTCACGGCGATCCGCTGAGTGCGGATTGCTGTTTCTCAAAAGCTCCTGCTCCTCGAAACGACCCCCGATGATGAAATTCACTAAGCTGGTCGTCCCAGCACTTAGCCTCGTGCTGTGCCTCTTTGTCTCTCCGAGCGTTGCTCAGACCGAGTTTTTGCCCGGCATGGCCTGGCAGGAACCACCGGTGGTTGATCCGGGAGCGACCTACGAAGCGCCCCCTTCTGACGCGGTGGTGCTCTTCGACGGCAAGGACCTTTCCGCTTGGGAGAACGGCGAGAACTGGCCCGTTAAGGACGGTGTCGCTTATTCGGGAAAAAACTATCTGACCAGCAAGCAAACCTTTGGCGACTGCCAACTGCATCTGGAGTGGTCAGCTCCTGTGCCAGTGGAGGGAGAGGGTCAGGGACGCGGCAACAGCGGCGTGTTTCTCATGGGTCGCTACGAGGTTCAGATCCTCGACAACTACGAAAACCCGACCTACCCCGAGGGCCAGGCCGGCAGCGTCTATAAGCAGACGCCTCCCATGGTGAACGCCATGCGCAAGCCGGGCGAGTGGAACACCTACGACATTTTCTGGACGTGCCCGCGGTTCAACGCCTCGAGTCAGTTGGTTGAACCCGCGTACGTAACGGTGGTCCACAACGGCGTGCTGCTGCTGAACCACTTCGCGTTGCGGGGCGATACGCCCTGGCACCGTCCGCCGCAGTACGTCGATATCGGCCCCAAGGGCCCGATCGCTCTGCAAGACCACGGCAACCCGGTGCGGTTTCGCAACATCTGGGTCCGCGAGCTTTCGCCCCCAGTCGGTGAGCCGCGTGAGCCGCTGCTCTGGGATCATGGCAGCGACGAGAAGAAACCGCTCCGCGCTCTTGTGGAATAGTGCGTATCCGGGCAGAGGCACCACCAAGCCAGAGGTGCCGGTCTTGGCGTGTGTAGTGCGGACGGCTTAGAACGGGAGCCTCGGCCCGCGTTCACTCGTCCCCCCGCACCCAACCCCGTCGCGCAGATGGCTCCTTCAATCGCCGACCTCGCCACCCTGGGCATGCTGATCTTGCTGCAGGCCGTGCTGGGTTTCGACAACCTGCTGTACATCTCCCTCGAATCGAAACGCGCCCCCGAGGCCGATCAACCGCGGGTGCGTCGCTGGGGGATCGGCATCGCGGTCGTTTTGCGGATCGTTCTGTTGTTCGTTGTGCTCAGCGCGATCAAGTACTTCCAAGAGCCGTTCTTCAAAATCCCCGAGGAGGGGCCGCTCGGCCGCGTCCTGTCGGGCGAATTGACGCTGCATGCGGTGATCGTGCTCGCCGGTGGCGTCTTTATCCTCTACACCGCGCTGAAAGAGATCATGCACATGCTGGCGGTGCACGATCTCTCGCATGACGCCGACCGTCAGCCGAAGTCGGTCACCGCGGTGATCGCGACCATCGTGGCGATGAACCTGGTGTTCTCGTTCGACTCGATCCTGTCCGCGATGGCGCTCACCGACAACTTCTGGGTGATGGCGGCGGCGATCGTTGTGAGCGGAGCCATGATGATCTTCTTGGCCGACGGCGTGTCGAACTTTCTCAAGAAGAACCGCATGTACGAAGTGCTCGGGCTGTTTGTGCTCTTTATTGTTGGTGTGATGCTGGTGAGCGAGGGGGGACATCTGGCCCACCTGCACCTGTTTGGCTACATCGTCGAGCCGATGGCCAAGAGCACGTTCTACTTTGTGATTGCGATTCTGGTGCTGATCGACGTGGTGCAGAGCCGCTACCAAAAGAAACTCCTCGCCGAACAGGCCCGACAAGCTGGCAACGCGACAGCGTGAGCCCAGCCTTTAGGCCTAACCCCCGACCCGTCGGCACGCCCCCCGCGTTGAGATCACAGGTCGTAGTACAAACAGAACTCGTAGGGGTGCGGACGCAGATTGATGGCGTCCACTTCGTTGGCACGCTTGTAGGCGATCCACGTGTTGATCACGTCCGGCGTAAAGACGTCTCCGCGTAGCAAGAACTCGTGGTCTTTCTGCAGGGCGTCCAGCGCCTCAGCCAGTGAACCGGGCGTCTTGGGGACCGTTGCGAGTTCCTCGGGCTCGAGGTCGTAGATGTTCTTGTCGAGCGGTTCGCCCGGATGGATCTTGTTCTGGATGCCATCGATCGCCGCCATCGTTAGCGCGGCGAACGCCAGATAGGGGTTGCTGCTGGGGTCGGGGCAGCGGAACTCGATCCGCTTGGCCTTGGGGCTCGGGCTGTACATGGGGATTCGACAAGCCGCGGAGCGGTTTCGCTGGCTGTAGGCCAGGTTGACCGGTGCTTCGTAACCCGGCACGAGGCGCTTGTAGCTGTTGGTCGTCGGATTGGTAAACGCTAAGAGGGCCGGGGCGTGCTTGAGGATGCCGCCAATCGCAAACAGCGCCTCGTCGGACAGGCCTGCGTAGCCGCCGCCGGCAAACAGCGGGGTGCCGCCCTTCCAGAACGAGATGTGCGTATGCATGCCCGATCCGTTGTCGCCGAAGATCGGCTTGGGCATAAACGTCACGGTACGGCCGTGCCGGCGCGCGACGTTCTTCACGATGTACTTGAACAGGCACATGTGATCGCCCATGCGCACCAGTTCATCAAATCGCAGATCGATCTCGCTCTGCCCGGCGGTCGCGACTTCGTGGTGCTGGCATTCCACGTCGAGCCCGCACTCGATCATGGTCTGCATCATCTCGTTGCGCAGGTCCATGAGCTGATCCGCGGGCGGGCACGGAAAGTAACCCTCCTTGTAGCGGAGCTTGTGGCCCAGGTTGGGGCCCTCGTCGGCACCGCGGTTCCATTCCGCCTCGACCGAGTCGATCGAATAGAACCCCTCGGAGGGGGTCTGATCGAAGCGGACATCGTCAAAGATGAAGAACTCGGCCTCGGGGCCGATGACCACCGTATCGGCGATGCCCGTGCTCTTGAGGTAGTTGACGCTTTTGCGGGCGACGTTGCGCGGGTCACGCGAGTAGTCCTCGCGTGTGATGGGGTCTTGCACGTTGCAGATCATGCAGAGCGTCGGCAGCTCGGTAAACGGATCGATGAAGGCCGTTTCGGGCTGTGGCATCAAGAGCATGTCGCTCTCGTTGATCGCCTGCCAACCGCGGATGCTGGATCCATCGAAGCCCAGGCCGTCTTCAAAAACGTCTTCATCGAGCTTGCCGGCGGGGATGGTGAAGTGCTGCCAAACGCCGGGGAAGTCCATGAAGCGGAAATCGACAGCCTTGATGTCTTTCTCGCGGATCGTGGCGAGGACTTCTTGCGGAGTCATGGGATCGAAGCCGGAAGGGTGGAGACGGGGGTAAATCTGACAAGTGGGCCCGCTTGCGGGCGACCGGACGGACCACAGAGAGGCGACCCAATGGGCGGCCACACACACCTGTTGCACGTTACCCGGGGGGGCCCAGAGGGGGTAGACCCGAGAAAAATGAGTGAATCACGGGGCTTGCCCCTTGCCTGAGTAGCGCGCGGGGTGGCACAGTCTCTAGGCAGCGAGCCAAGGCTGCCGGGGCGGAAATGGCTGCTAGCACCGCTCCTGCCGTTTTGGCGCGCAGTTTGCTGAGCTTAATTTACGTCGTACGAGACTCGCGCTACCGGTGTACCCCGAAGTCGTGTCGGGTCTCCTTCAAGTCCGTCTTTCAATAGTCCTCAGGGCAAAGCGTTCGGCTGGTTTCCTTCCCTCCTTCTGGCCAGCCCGACCCCCGATCCTGCGGACCCAATGACAGGAAGCCCCGACAGCCGGGGCGTAAGACTCGCGTGAGCACCGTGAATTCAACCAAGAGTGGAGCCAATAGCTCCTCGTCTTACACCGGCGGCACCTCGTCGCCCCGTCAATCGGCCATCGCGGCGGCCCTGGGATTCAACCAGTCGGCACCCCCGATCGAGTTCATGACCAAGACGCCTGAAACCGTCTTTGGCGAGAACACCTTCAGCAAGTCCGTGATGAAGAAGCGGCTGCCCAAGGCGATCTACAAGTCGCTGATGCAGACGATCGAAGCGGGCGAAAAGCTCGACCCGACCGTCGCCGATGTCGTGGCCTCGGCCATGAAGGATTGGGCCATTGAAAAAGGCGCGACCCACTACACCCACGTTTTCTACCCGTTGACCGGCGGCACCGCTGAGAAGCATGACAGCTTCATGGCACCCACGGGCGACGGTGGCACCCTGGCCGAATTCAGCGGTAAGGAGCTCTGCCAGGGCGAACCGGACGGTTCGAGCTTTCCCACGGGCGGTATCCGCCAGACGCACGAGGCGCGTGGCTACACCATTTGGGACGTCACCAGCCCCTCGTACATCCTCGAGAACCCCAACGGCACGACGCTGTGCATCCCCACGGCGTTCGTCTCGTGGACCGGCGAGGCACTCGACAAAAAGACCCCCGTGCTGCGGAGCATGAAGGCGCTCGACGCCCAAGCGCACCGGATCACGAAGCTCTTCGGACACGACACCAAGGCGTTTGTCGCCTCGACCGCGGGTCCCGAGCAGGAGTACTTCCTGGTCGATAAGAATTTCTACTACGCCCGCCCCGACTTGCTAACGGCGGGTCGGACCCTGTTCGGAGCCGCCGCTCCCAAGGGGCAAGAGTTTGACGACCACTACTTCGGTGCGATTCCCGACCGCGTCTTGTCGTTCATGTTCGAGGTCGAGCGCGAGCTCTTCCGCCTGGGCGTGCCCATCAAGACCCGCCACAACGAGGTGGCCCCCGGTCAGTACGAAGTCGCCCCGATCTTCGAGACCGCCAACGTCGCGACCGACCACCAGCAGCTGATCATGCTGGTTCTTAAAAAGGTCGCCAAGAAGTACGGCATGGAGTGCCTCACGCACGAGAAGCCGTTTGCGGGCCTCAACGGCAGCGGCAAGCACGTGAACTGGTCGCTCGGTTCAAGCGAGCTGGGCAACCTGCTGGATCCGGGCGATACGCCCCACGAGAACGCTCAGTTCCTGGTCTTTTGCGCCGCGGTCATCCGCGCCGTCTATAAGCATCAGGGCCTGCTGCGGGCGGTGGTTGCGTCGGCGGGCAACGACCATCGGCTCGGTGCCAACGAGGCCCCGCCGGCGATCCTCTCGGTGTTCCTCGGCTCGCAGCTCGCAGACGTGTTCGAGCAGATCAAGACCGGTGGTGCCAGCTCGTCGATGCCCCGTGGGACGCTGGAAGTGGGCGTTGATACGCTGCCGCCGTTGGCCAAAGACGCCGGCGACCGCAACCGGACCAGTCCGTTCGCCTTTACCGGCAACCGGTTTGAGTTCCGGGCGGTCGGATCGAACTTCTCGATCGCGGGTCCGCTCGTGGCGATGAACACGATCGTCGCCGAGTCGCTTGACTACTGCGCCACCAAGCTGGAAGCCGCTGTCGCCGGAGACGCCAGCAAGCTTCATGGCTCGGTGCAGAAGCTGCTCACCGAGATCATCAACGAGTGCGGATCGATCATCTTCAACGGCAACGGCTACTCCGAAGAGTGGCACGCCGAGGCGGCCACGCGCGGGTTGCTGAACAACAAGACCACGCCAGAGGCGCTCCCCGCGCTGATGGCCCCCGAGGTCAAGGAGTTGTTTAGCAAGTACCAGGTGCTCAGCGAGCGTGAGCTCGAAAGCCGCTACGAGACGTACGTCGAGCAGTACTGCATGACCGTGCGGGTTGAAGCGAATCTCACGAAGAAGATCGCCCGGACGATGATCTTCCCCGCGGCGATCCGTTACCAACGTGAGCTCGCGGCGACTTGCACCAACCTGCAGGCGCTGGGATACGAGTTCGACACGAAGACGCTCGACAAGGTGACCGGCCTCGTCAAGGAATTGCAGGACAGCATCACCGACTTGGCCGAGGCGAGCGCCGACGGCTGCGAGGAGATGGTCAAGTGCTGCGAGGTCGTGCTACCAGCGATGCTCCGCGTTCGCGAGGCCTCCGACAAGCTTGAGGCTATCGTTGCCGATGATCTGTGGCCCTTGCCGACGTACCAAGAGATGCTGTTCATCAAGTAACCCTGGAGTCCTCGGACACCACATTTTTCGACACGCTCCAACCGCGGCGGCTCTCCTGGTGAGAGCCGCCGCTTTTTTTACTTATTTTTCAGGGGTACTCTGCGGCATTTGGCACCCTGCGCGGGCTTGGCACCCGGCAACGCCGTTGCCTACTAGCGTTCGGCAAGCGACACTAAGTAGACCGTTGGCTCGGTCGCCTTATCTCTTTTTTCGCGGAGCGTTGCATGAATTCTCGCAAGCTCCGCTTTTTGCCGACCAAGGCAACCTTCAAACTCGGCGAACGCCTGGGTTCGGGCACGGTGGGCGTCGTCTATCGGGCGACCAGTCCGGAAATCGCCAAGCCCGTTGCGGTCAAGCTACTCAACCCCGCGGTCTCGGGAGACGAGACGATCACCGATCGTTTCGAGCGCGAGATCGTTGTCATGGAGCGGCTGAGTCATCCGCACATTGTCCGCAACTATGGTGGCGGGCAAATGGACGGGCAGCTCTTCTATGCCATGCAGCTGCTCGAACACGGTTCGCTCAAGGACCGTTTGAAACGCGGCCCGCTGGAGTGGCCGCAAGCCGCCGCTTACGGTGTGCAAATCGCCTCTGCGTTGCAGCACGCTCATAATCACGGCATCGTCCACCGCGATCTGAAGCCCAGTAATTTGTTCTTTGACGGTCTGGGGAATCTCGTTTTGGGGGATTTCGGTATCGCCCGCGACATGCACGCCCAGGCCGACATCACGCAGCAGGGGATGACGGTTGGCACGTTTCTGTACATGTCGCCCGAGCAGATCACCGCCGACCATCAGATTGATGGCAAGGCAGACCTCTACTCGCTGGGTTGCGTGCTGTACGAGATGCTCACCGGCCAGCCCCCTTTTCAGGGAGCCAATTTTGCCCAAGTGTGGGAGCAGCATCTGCACCGGGACCCGCCCAGCGTGCGCGTTGCTCAGCGTGAGGCGGGCGTGCGGATCACTTGTCCCGAATGGCTCGATGAGCTGGTCCAAAAGCTGCTGGCCAAGCGGGCGTACGACCGCCCCTTCAACGCCCGTTCGGTCGAGGGGGTGCTGTTGCAACAGCTCATCGACGCTTTCGGTGTCGAGAAATCGAAGCAGCTCACGCGGCTTGATGCCTTGCAAGTGGTGCCCGGAGAGCGAGCCAAAGCGAGGTTCTGGGTCCTGTGGCTCGTCTTGGCCCTGGTCGCAGCAGCGCTGGGAGCCTTTGTTGTAAACAGCAGATAAACTTGACGACGCAGGGGACAAGGTCTGGCGAGTGAAGACGCGGCGATCAGACCGCTTTCGGAAGCGCAGTTGCGGCGTTCTCTCGATCTCGAGCAGAACTCCGCTGCCTGACGCCTTCTGACTCGCAGCGAAGGGTGTTGATCCGTGGGCAGGAAATTTGCGTGCCGCAGGCGACGGCCCGCTCGTTGGCCCACTGCGCGTACCACATCGGCCAGACTGTTCAGAGTGCTCGGGTCGTGGCCGGTGAGAGCTGGCAGACGCTGACGATCCCCCGCGGAGAGTCAGAAGCGTACAACCGGCGGCGGTGGGGGCAGGGTTAATCCCGCTGAAAAACGAGAGCTAGCGGCCCGCACGCGGGGCTCGTCGCTTCTCGGTGTGGCGGATCCGCCGTAGACTGCGGGGTCCGCCGATCTTTCCTCCACCGAACCCGCCCGCGGCACGAAGCCGTTGGTGCCCCCGCCCATGCCCGCCTCCGACATCGTCATTCGCGGCGCCCGCGAGCACAATCTGCGTGATGTGGACGTCACCCTGCCGCGCAATCAGCTCATCTGCCTGACCGGTGTCTCCGGCAGCGGCAAGAGTTCGCTGGCGTTCGATACGCTGTTTGCCGAAGGACAGCGGCGCTACATCGAGAGCCTCTCGACGTTCGCTCGGCAGTTTCTTGGGCAGATGCCCAAGCCGGACGTGGACCATATCTCGGGGCTGAGCCCTTCGATCAGCATCGCGCAGAAGCAGTCGGGCAACAACCCGCGCTCGACGGTCGGCACGATCACGGAGATTTACGATTTCCTGCGAGTGCTCTTCGCGCGGGTGGGTCAGGGATACTGCCCCCAGTGCGGCGCGCCGATCACAGCGCAGTCGCGCGAGCAGATTCTCGGCCGCATCCTCGCGCTGCCCAAGGGAACCCGCTTCTCGGTCCTGGCCCCGGTCGCTCGGCAGCAGAAGGGCGAGCACCGCGATTTGTTTGAGGACTTGCTCAAGAAGGGGTTTGTCCGAGCGCGGATCGACGGCGAGGTTTATGAGCTTGCTAACGTCCCGTCGCTCGATCGCCAGATGCGGCACGACATCCAAGTGGTGGTGGACCGGCTCAAGGCGGATCCGTCTACCCGCGGACGTTTGGCTGAGGCGGTTGAGATCGCTCTGTCGCTGGGCGAAGGGGCGCTGGTGATCGCTCCCGAGCCCGATGCGGAAGCGGCGGAGACTCGCCCCATCGAGCTCCTCGACGCCGACGAGGCCGAGACTCTTCCCAAAGCCCGACGCAGCAAACGCAAAGCGAAGACGCGCCCCGATCTGCTGCCAGACGATATCGCGCTGTCGGCAGACTTTGCGTGTGCTCCGTGCGGGCTCTCGTTTGATCCGCCGAGCCCGCAGCTGTTCAGCTTCAATAGTCCGCAGGGGATGTGCCAAACCTGCGACGGCTTGGGCGAGCTTTACACGTTTGACCCCGAGTTGCTCGTGGAAGATCCCGGCAAGAGCTTTGCCGGTGGTGCGCTCGCGTTGGTTGATCGCTGGCGCGACCTCGGCAAGTGGAAGCGCCATATCTACAAAGGGGTCGCTGACACGATGGAGCGCAAGCTCGGCCTCGACGAGGGGACTCTCCTCGAGACCGTCTGGGAAGAGATGGTCGATGAGTGGCAGAACATCTGGCTGTGGGGAACCGGCGAAGAGCACATCACCTTTACCTGGAAGACCGGCCGCGCGACGCAGAAGTACGGCGGCCACTTTGATGGCGTAATCCCCGAGCTGCTCGAAAAGTATCGCACCAGCCAGAGCCCCGCGCAGCTCCGTCAGCTCGAGAAGTTCATGCGCGTGATGGACTGCCCCGATTGCGACGGGCAGCGTCTTAATCGCCAGGCCTGTAACGTTCGCCTCACCACCACGCACGACCGTTTCAGCAATGCAGGAACGGCTACCAAATCGTTGCCCGATATCTGCCATCTGCCTGTCGATGAGGCGACTCAATATTTTGCGGGCCTCGAACTGACCGGGGCCCAGCAGTACATCGCCGAGGAAGTTCTCAAAGAGGTCCGCGGCCGGCTCGGCTTTTTGGAAGGCGTCGGCCTGGGGTACTTGTCGCTCGATCGAACGGCCCCGACCCTCTCCGGCGGCGAGTCACAGCGGATCCGCTTGGCCGGACAAGTCGGCTGCGGGCTCGTGGGGGTGACCTACGTCTTGGACGAGCCGTCGATCGGGCTGCATGCCCGCGACAATCAGCAGCTGATCGACACGCTCTGCCGGTTGCGTGACCTTGGCAACACGGTGGTTGTCGTCGAGCACGATGAAGACACGATGCGGGCGGCCGACCTGCTGATCGATTTCGGTCCCGGCCCGGGCGTTAAGGGGGGTGAGGTGGTTGCGGTGGGCACCGCCGCGGAGATTGCCAAGTCGCAGCGGAGCCAAACCGGGGCGTTCTTAGGCGGCCGTCGTGCCATCGCGGTGCCGGCGCAGCGCCGGCTTGCCGCGGAAGACCCTTCCACCGCCGCGACGGATGCCGCAGCGAGTAGCAAGCCGCGTCCTGTGCTGCGTGTGGTTGGGGCCCGCCATAACAACCTGAAAGACGTCACGGTTGAGATCCCGCTGGGTGCCTTCGTTTGTTTCACGGGCGTTTCGGGCTCGGGGAAGTCGTCGATTGTCAACGACATCCTCATGGAGTCGCTACGCCGCGACGTGATGAAAGGCAAGGGAGAACCGGGCGATCACGATCGGATTGAAGGGGTCGAGCATCTCGACAAGGTGATCTCGATCGATCAGTCGCCGATCGGCAGAACGCCGCGTTCGAACCCGGGCACTTATATCAAGGTCTTCGACGATATTCGTGCGCTCTACGCGCAGCTCCCGGAGTCGAAGCGGCGGGGCTACAAGCCGGGACGCTTCAGCTTCAACGTCGCGGGGGGGCGTTGTGAGGCTTGCGACGGCAACGGTGCCAACAAGCTTGAGATGGATTTTCTGGCCGACGTGTGGGTCACCTGCCAGGTGTGCGCCGGCAAACGCTTCAACCGCGAGACACTGCAGGTTGAGTACAAGGGCGTCTCGATCGCCAACGCGCTTGAGATGGACATCGTCGAGGCGCTGGCACACTTCGAGGCGATCCCCAACATCCGCCACAAGCTCGAGACACTGCACGCGGTTGGTCTGGACTATCTGAAGCTCGGTCAGCCCTCGCCCACACTTTCAGGTGGCGAGGCGCAGCGGATCAAGCTTGCCAAGGAACTGGTCAAGAAATCGACGGGCAAGACGCTTTATGTGCTCGACGAGCCGACCACGGGGCTCCACTTTGCCGACATCGAGATGCTGCTGAAGGTGCTGCACGATTTCGTCGATCAAGGCAACACGGTGCTGGTGGTGGAGCACAACCTGGACGTCATCAAGACGGCCGACTGGATTATCGATATCGGCCCGGAGGGGGGAGCTGGCGGCGGCCGCGTGGTGGCCACCGGAACGCCCGAGATGCTCGCCGAACAGCTTGCGAGCCAAACCAAATCGCGTGCGAAGAAGCCCGCCGACACGAACGCAGAGCCGGCGCTGCGTTCGCATACCGCCGAAGCCCTTGCGCCGCTGTTGGGCGGCGAAGCCACTGGAGCGGTGTCAGCCGCCCGCAAGACCAAGACGGTTGCCAAGCACGCCAAGGCGATCGAGGTCCGTGGTGCTCGGCAGCACAACCTGCGGGGCGTTGACACGATCATCCCGCGCGATCAGTTCACCGTCTTCTGCGGGCCGAGCGGTTCGGGCAAATCGTCGCTGGCGATGGACACGATCTACGCCGAAGGCCAACGCCGCTACGTCGAATCACTCGGCAGCTATGCCCGCCAGTTTGTTGGACAGATCCAGAAGCCCTCCGTCGAGCACATCGAGGGGCTCTCGCCGGCGATCGCCATCGAGCAACGCACCGTGGGCCACACGCCGCGCTCGACCGTCGGGACGGTCACCGAGATCTATGATTACCTGCGCGTGCTGATGGCCCGGATCGGCCAACCGCACTGCCCGGACTGCGAAGTCCCCATCGGCACGCAGACCGCGGATCAGGTGACCGACAAAGTGATGTCGGCCCCCGAGGGAACCAAGCTGCAGCTGATGGCACCGGTCGAGCTCGGCGTCGGGGGGGCTTATCAAGAGCTGTTCGACGAGCTGCGTGCTGCCGGTTATCGACGTGTGCGGGTCGATGGCGTGACGCACGATCTCGAGAGTCCGCCCGCCATCGATCGCCGCCGTCGGCACGAGGTTGCTGTGGTGATCGACCGGATCACGGTGCAAGCGAAGTCGCGCGGGCGTATCGCTGAGGCGGTCGAGGCGGCTCTCGGCTTAGGACGCGGGGTGATGCAGGTGATCGCCCCCCGTGACGAGGTGCCCGAAGACCGCTGGCCCGTGCGCGTTTACAGTCAGCATCTTTCGTGCGAGTCGTGTGGGCGGAGCTTTGAACCGCTCACGCCGCACAATTTCTCGTTCAATAGCACGCTCGGCTGGTGTGGAGCGTGCGAGGGGCTCGGCACGCAGACCGGCGCGAATCCGGCGGCGCTGCTGCGTGACGACGATTTGACCCTGGCCGACGGGGCGTTGCTGCTGTGGCCAGCCCTTTCGGGCGAGCTTGCACGGTGCTTGCTCGAAGCGCTCGCCGCGCACACAGATATCCCGCTCGACACCGCGTATCGCAAGCTCACCGCGCGGCAACGTCGCACGCTGCTGTATGGAACCAAAGACACGTGGATCGAGGCCCCCTACGGAGAGTCCACCAAGAGCAAGCCGCAGGCGCGACTCCGATTTCAGTTCAAAGGGCTTTACCCCGCGCTGGAAGAGGCATCCAAACTCTCGCCCAGCTTACGCACGCAGCTAGAGCACCTGGTCGACGAGATCGAGTGCAGCGAGTGCGGTGGCAGCCGCGTTCGCGAAGACGCTTCGGCCGTGCGGTTCCGCGGTTTGACGATTGAACAAATCGTACGTTTGCCGCTGGGTGAGTTGGTGGAAACGGTTCGTGGTTGGAACCTCGACAAGCGCGAGACCAAGATTGCCGGAGAGATCGTCCGCGAGATCGAAAACCGTTTGACCTTCCTCGTGGATGTCGGGCTGGAGTATCTGACTCTCGGGCGTAAGGCACCCAGCCTGTCGGGCGGGGAGAGCCAGCGGATCCGCTTGGCGAGCCAGGTCGGCAGCGGCCTGACGGGCGTGCTCTACGTTCTCGATGAACCGACAATCGGCCTGCATCCGCGTGACAATACGCGGCTGATCGCGGCGCTAATGAAGCTGCGCGACCTGGGCAACACGCTGCTCGTGGTGGAACACGACAAAGAAGTGGTCGCCGCGGCCGATCGGTTGGTCGACTTTGGCCCGGCCGCGGGCAAGCTCGGGGGGCTGATCGTCGCCGAGGGAACGCCTGCGGCGGTCGCCAAGAAGCGATCGAGCGTGACGGGCCCGTACCTGAGCGGCAAGAAGGCGATCCCCGTCCCCACGAATCGTCGCCTCGTGGCTCCTAAAAGCGAGCCAGCAACCGCAACCCCTCCCGCTTCGGCCGTCTTCCCGTTGGAGCGGGGCGTTGCCAAGTTGCGCGTCGTTGGTGCCCGCCACAACAACTTAAAGAACATTGACGTCGAGATCCCTTTGGGATCGCTGATCGCCGTGACCGGGGTCTCGGGGAGCGGCAAAAGCTCGCTGATCAACGAGGTGCTGTACAACCAGCTTGCGCGGACATTGCATCGTGCCAGTCTGACCGCCGGTGCGCACGACCGCATTGAGGGCGTTCAGCATATCAACAAGGTGATCCGCGTTGATCAGTCGGCGCTCGGCAACTCGCCCGCGAGCAATCCGGCCACCTATACGGGCGCTTTCGATTTGATTCGGCAGCTCTTCTCGCAGCTGCCCGAGGCCAAGCTCCGGGGCTATCAACCGCGTCGATTCAGTTTCAACGTGGCGGGCGGTCGGTGTGACGACTGCGAGGGGATGGGTCAGCGCTGTGTCGAGATGCACTTCTTGCCCGACGTGTGGGTGGAGTGCGAAACCTGCCGGGGGCTGCGTTACAACCCCGAGACGCTAGCGGTTCGTTACCGCGACAAGTCGATCGCCGACGTGCTGACTATGTCGGCCGGCGAGGCGCTGGCCTTGTTCGAGAATATCCCGAAGATCCGGCGGGTTCTTCAGACCTTGTGCGATGTGGGCCTCGATTATGTGGCCCTCGGCCAACCGGCACCGACGCTTTCCGGCGGCGAGGCACAGCGCGTCAAGCTCGCCGCTGAACTCTCAAGACCCGACACAGGGCAGACCCTCTATCTGCTGGATGAGCCCACGACCGGTCTCCACTTTGAAGACCTCGTGAAACTGCTCGAGGTGCTGCATCGGCTCGTCGATCTTGGTAACACGGTGTTAGTGATCGAGCACAATCTGGATGTTGTCAAACAGGCTGACTGGGTCATCGATATCGGCCCCGAGGCCGGCAAGCACGGCGGCACGGTCGTCGGTGCGGGGCCGCCCGAGCATCTTGCCCGTCTGGCAAGTTTGCCCGACGACGCGGCCACACGTTCACACACGGCCCGATCGTTGCAGAGCATTCTTGCGGAGGGTCCCCACAAAAAGCGCAAGGTCTATCGTCCGGATGACGACACCCAAGCAGACGACATCGATCTCGACCGCGTTGGAGAAGATGTCGCGATGCCCTGGGAGGCCGATGGCCGCCGCTGGCACTGCGCCGAGCGGATCTGCCGCGACGGGGCGACGCCTAAGTGGGAGGGCAAGGTGCTCGATCAAGTCGAGCGGCGCATTCAGCAGCTGGGCGACTTTGCGCCCACGAACTGGAAACATCGATCGGTGGTCGAGATTACCGGCCACAAGAAAGCCGACGGCTGGTTTCTTCACGCGATCACCGGCGAGCGCTGGCTCGTGAAGCTCAAGTTCCGGACCGCCAAGCGAACGTTCAACCGCGACGATCTGGCCGTCGCCCTTGATCTCAAGCCGCTCAATGATCTGGAAGAGATCGAGGCCTACGGTGCCGGACCCCGCGTGAAGTGCAAGAACCTTCGCGGTCCCTGGCAAGAGGTGCAGTTGGCGGTTCATACCTGGAAAGAGCTCGATACGCCCGCGTTCAGCCAGTTCCTGGAGAAGGCCGTCGCGGGGTTTGAACGCTTCGTCGGCCGCGAAGAGAAGAAGCCCGAAGACCTCATGCCTTGGAAAGTGCTCGGCCAGAAGTGGCACCTGGCCCGTAAAGGGTTCACGCCGGGCAAGCGTATCGGCTGGGAGCCCGACCTGCTGGAAGAGCTGCTCGAGCTGATCGACGAGCTCTCGCCCGGTGGCGAGTACCTGTGGAACAACAAGGTGCTCGTTCACCGGATGATTCCCGGTCAGTCGACCCCCTGGGCGACCCTCGTCACCAAACGATCTGAGAATATCGAGCTGGCGCTGAACGGGCCCAAGGGAGAGTTCCAGCTGGGGCAGTTCGCCGACCTGGCCGCGGACCGCGAACTCGATACCCGACGCGATGACCGCGATACCGTGCGACTCCGTTTTGTGGACAACGACGATGTCGCGCGGGGCGATCTCGAGGCCTTCGTACGCCTGCATCTGGAGAACTCGTCCGCCAAGTCCGGAGTCTGATCGTGGAGCGGCAGAAGAGCTGGTCGAAGCGATGGCGTCTTGCGGGCAGATTGCTGCTGACGTTAGTGGCGATGCAGCTGCTTGCCGATGGTATCTATGCACTGGTGGTCGGCGTCGCAGCGGCCCGCTGGGAAGCAAGCGTCACGCGTGATGCCGCGGGGGTGCTCCTCGATTGTCAGGCGCGCACGTATCCGCCACAGCGAGAGGGTCGCCCGGTGGGGCTGCTGCTGGTACACGGCATCAATGCCTCGCCACGGCATTACGACCTCATCGGGCCCGCCCTGGCGAAGGAAGGGGTCGAATGTGTCGCGATGCGACTCCCCGCTTTTTGTGAACCGCTCGATCGCTACCGGAGATCGACCGCCGATCAATGGCGAGCCGAAATCGGCGATCAACTCCGTACGCTACGCGGGCGGCACGAGCGGGTCGGGGTGGTTGCGCATTCGCTGGGAGCCGCGGCTACGCTCGCCGCGCTACGCGATAATCCGGCCGCGGCCGACTTTGCGGTGCTAGTGACCCCTGCGATCGCGGTTTCCGATGCCCGCAGCCCGCTGATGTCAACGCGTGCCTGGCACGAGCTGTCGCAGCGTGTACTGGTTTTCTCGAAAACGCTGTGGACACCATTCGCCAGCGACTGTCAGGCGTGCGAAGGGGAGATCCCTGGGCAGTCACCGTTCACTCCGACGGCCGTTGTTGATGAGCTGTTTCGCCTGATGGATGAAAACGTTGCTAGGTTCGCTGATTTACAAACCCCGCTAACGTTTATCCTCAGCGAAACGGACGCGGTTGTTAGTACGCCTGCCGCACGCGAGTATTTTTCCAAGCTCCCGATC
Source organism: Botrimarina hoheduenensis (assembly GCF_007859815.1). GTDB lineage: Bacteria > Planctomycetota > Planctomycetia > Pirellulales > Lacipirellulaceae > Botrimarina > Botrimarina hoheduenensis. Next base: position 330,967 of record NZ_SJPH01000002.1, read on the forward strand.
GAACAGAAGCGACTGGTTTCACTCGATCGTTGCGGGCACGAAGCGCTGATCGATCGCCAGTGGAACGAGGTGAAGAAGGAGATTCTTGCCGAGGTAGATAAGTTTGCGGCTCAGATGGCAACTCCTTAGCGAGCCCGCGGTTGGGATCAACGCACCACGGTCGATCTGGAAACATTCGATGGCACGATCTTGCCCCAGCAGACCCAGCCCCAGATGGAGCCTATAGAGGGATTAGCCGACGACTGGTCGCGTGTTGTCGATGAGCAAGGCAATCAGCTCCAGACCGTCGGGCACCACTTTCAACGGAGTCGGCCACTCAACAATGAGGAGCGGGGCCGCATCAGCCGCGAGGGAACCTGCCTCGCCTGCCATCAAGCCTTGCCGACCGAAGACCTAGCGGCCGGTCTCCTTCATCATGTGGCGAAGTACACGGGTCAGCTTCCTCATACGACCGCCCAGCACAGCTGATTGGTGCACAAGATCGTGCTGATCGGGGCGTGGGCCCAGGTGGGGGGTGGCGCGCTGGTTACCTTGGCAGCGGTGGCGGTTGTCACCTGGTGGAGACGGGCCAGGCAGCGAGATGAAGTCAAATGAGCATCCGTCGTAAGATCAAAAAGACAACACTCCGAGCCTCTTGTGCCAAGCTCGAAGATTGAAGGATGGCGGTAAGTGTTTTATGGGTAATCACTTGCGACGATATTGAATATGCTGGCACCCTGCTTGCGTTAACGGTTTGGCAATCACGCGAGTCATCGGCCTGACGCCGCTCGTCCAACCAACTTCGCAAAGGGGGACCCCACCATGTTCAAGACCACCACCAACATCACAACCAAGATTGTTACCGCCGCCGCCCTGGGCCTGAGCGGAATTGCCGTACCGGTTGAAGCCGGTGGCTGCGGAGGGGGGGGCCGGATCGTTCACCGACCCATCGTTCATCCGCCGGTCATCTGCCCGCCGGTGCACGTGATCAAGCCGATCTGCCCGCCGCACGTAATCCTTCCGCCTCCGCCCGTGGTGTGCCCCCCGCCCGTGGTGTGCCCTCCACCGGTAGTGTGCCCCCCGCCCGTGGTGTGCCCTCCGCCCACTGTTTGCCCGCTGCCGACACCACTACCGCAACCCGTGCCGACGGCCATCGCACCGCCCGCGACGATCCCCACGCAGCTTGTTTCTTACCCCTCGGTCGTGCCCCAGGCGGGCTACTACTTCGGCCTGAGCATCCAGCTCACCAGCACGCAGTACGGCGTGGGGGCGATGGTGTACAGCGTGGCACCCGGCGGACCGGCGGCCCGTGCCGGCCTTGAGCCCGGTGACGTGCTGCTCTCTGCGAACGGGCTCAGCTTCCGCGATGTGCGGACGAATGATGAGGGAGTCGCACGCTTGCAGCAGGCGGTGGCGGGCAGCGGAGCGGCCAATCTGCAGGTGCTCGATAGCCGTACCGGACAGGTCCGCGGACTGCAGCTCTATGCGGATGGCGGTGCCGTCGCCAGCAGCCCCGTCGCGGCTCCGACGCCCACGTTCTGAACCCACGGTGCCGCACAGGCCGTACCGAGCAACGTTAATCAAACGAGCCGGCCGTTGTTCTCACACGAGAGCAGCGGTCGGCTCGCGTCGTAGTGCGGTTCGGCGAATCCTATAGCCCGGCGAAGTAGTTATGCACCGCAACGCCGAGCGTTTCTTCATCGGCGACCAGCGGGCGATCGTGCACAACACAAAAGTTACGTGCCTGCCGCAAGAGATCGCGCGGGTGGCAGAAGCGCGGTCGGCGATTTTGCAAGTGAAAGTGTTCAGCCAGAAGCCACTCGCCGATGCGCGGAGCGAGCTTCATCTCCAGCCGCTCGGCGTAAACCTCTAGCAGCTTGTAGAACTGCACCTCGGTGGGATCGACTACCTCGATCTTGTAGGGGATCCGCCGCAGAAAGGCTTCATCGACGAGCTCACGAGGCTCGAGGTTCGTCGAGAGGATAAAGAGCAACTCGAAGGGGATCCGCGCCTGGCGTCCCGAGGCCAGCGACAGATAGTCGAACTGCTTTTCAAGCGGGACGATGAGTCGGTTGAGCAGATCCGTGCTGCTCACCCGTTGGCGACCGAAGTCGTCGATCACCAGCGCGCCGCCGTTGGCTTTCATCTGAACGGGAGCCTCGCTCACACCACTGGCGGCGTGGTAGCTAGGGTCGAGCTGCTCGAGCGTCAGCTCGCCGCCAACCACCACGGTCGGCCGCTTGATCAGCACCCAGCGTCGGTCGTAGCGGGTGCTTTCGAGCGCCGGATGCTCGATCCGATCGTGGCAGCTTGCGTCATAGAGGCGGAGGATATCGGCCCCGTCGCACACCGCCCGCGGGATCCACAGGTGCTTGCCAAAGGCGTTGCAGATTCGCTCGGCGATGCTCGTTTTTCCGTTACCCGGGGCACCGTAGAGAAACATGCCGCGGCCGTCTGAGACGGCCTGCGCAACGAGGCTGAGCATCGAATCGGCGACTTCGAGGTCGCTGAGCGCTTGCTGCAGCTGGACGGCACCGATGCGGGTTGCGCCGATCGCTTGTCGGCGGATCGCCCGGTCGTAGACCGCGAGCGGAACGGGAGCGGCATCGGCGTAGTTGGCGTGCTCCGCGTGCTGCTTAGCGCGTGTGTGGCCCGCTTCGGTGAGCTGATAGTCGTAGTCGTTGCCGACCGAGCCGCGGATCGAGACCATCAGGTCGTCGCGGAAACGTGCCAGTGTGTCTGTAACCACGCGCCGCGAAAGCCCCGACACTTGCGCGAGGGCTGCGCTGGTCGCGGTGTTCATGTTCAGCAGTAACTTCAGTAGCAGCGACTCGACCATCCCCGCGGTCAGCCCTGTTTCTGCAAGGGTGGTCGGCTCGGGCGGCGGGGCCGGCAGTTCCGCGGGCCACTCAACCCCCAGCGGCGCGTCGGTGGGGCGATCGCTCGTGGGGCTCGTGGGTCTATCGCGCATCGCCGCCACGAGGTCGGGCGGAAGGAGCGATTCGGCGAGGGAGTCGGTTGTTCCGGCGGGCATCGTGAAACAGCGGGCTTGATGCGGGGAGCGGACGCTAGTGCGCCGTTCAAGCATGCGATGCTCGCGGCCTTGAGGGGGGAATCCCCCCACAAGACAACCGCCGCGAGGCACCGTTGCAGGCGAAGCAGGCAGCCTAGTCGGCACAATCGGCCCCGTGTGTGCGCGGGTCCGCATCGTATTGCTTGCCTTGCGCAAACCTCAGCCCAAGCGGATTTCAGGCCTGCGCGAGTGTATAGACCGTGACTTCGGGTCGGGCTAAGAGGCGCACCTGCAGGCTGTGCCCCAGCCCGCGATTAACGTACAGATCGCGTGATGCGTCGAGCCGGACGTGGCCCCGCTTGTAGCGGCGATTCTTGACGGGTACGACGGGCGAGCCCAGCAGCGGGAAACGCACCTGGCCGCCATGCGTGTGGCCCGACAAGATCCAGCCGCGGAAGTCGCGGTAACCGCGCACGTCGGCGATGTCGGGGTTATGGGCTAAGAGGATCGCCCCCCGCGAGGTATCGATTGTATCCAGCGCGTTCCACACGTCGCACTCGCCGGCCCACAGGTCGCCGCTACCCGCCCACTGCAAGCCATCGATCTCGACCGAGGCGTTGCGGAGCACCCGGACACCGGCGCTATCGAGCCGATCCGTCAATCGGTCGGCGATCTCGCGATCGCGGAAACGCTTGCCGAAGTCGTGATTCCCCAGGCAGGCGAAAGTCGGCACCTCGGCGATCGGCGCTTCCGCGAGCGTGGTCATGACCCGGTCCAGATGCTCGAACCGATTGGCGGTCATAAAGTCGCCGGTCAGAGCCAAGTAGTCGGGTTTCAAATCGGCGATAGCGCGGAGCGTCGCGCGAAGGTAGTCGTTATCGACCGCTTCTCCGACGTGCAGGTCGCTCACCTGAACGATCCGCCGCCCGGCGAGCGCCGCGGGCAGGCCGACCAGAGGCATCGTCTGGGGAATGATTTCGACCCAGTGGGGCTCGATCTGCCAGCTATAAAGGCCCAGTCCTACAGCACCAGCGGCCGTTGCACGGAGCGAGTTGCGCAAGAAGCTACGGCGGCTAGATCGACGCTGAGGGCTTGGTTCTGCGACGTCGGGTTCACTGGCGTTAGCCGGGGCAGCCATAGTGGTGTCAGCAACTCGGTGCGGCGGGGGCCCTGATCGACTAAAGTTAACGGCCTGAAGCGGTCGCAGGCCCCGATCAAAGGGAGTCTGTCTGGGGCGGGATAGGCTTCGCTTTTATATCTGTGTCCGCTAGACAATCATCGTCGGGGTAACTGCCCGCGGCGACCACACTAATTCGCTCATGGGGCGTAGACGGTAAGGCGGCTCACATTGCGCGACTACAACGTAACCAAGATCGTCGGCCCAGATGCCCGCGTGTCGGCTTGTTTCGTGCGGACAGCCGCAGCGGCTTTGCTGATGGTCGGTGGTTTGACCCTGCTGGGAGGCTGTTCCCCGGCGGTGGAATACGAGGGGGCGAATCCGGGCGATGCCGCCGCGGCTACGAACGATGCCACCGAAGCGCCGGCCTTCGATCCGGGCGAGAGCGCTTCCGAGGGGACGGCACCCGTTGAAACGCCGCCCGACACGAGCGGTTTAGCCGAAGAAGTGAACGCCCCGACACCCGAGGAGTCGTCTTCCGCGGGCCTTGTGCCGCGCGATCCGCCGCCGCTTCCGTGGCAATCGGAAACGCCCGCCGGGCCGGCCTCAGCCAAAGCGCAGCAGTTGTTTAGCGATGTGGAAGCCGACGCGGACGAGCCCGCCGAAACTTCGGAAGCGGCCCCGCTTGTTGGCGACCGTTACGCTGCCGCGCCTGACACGACTCCGGCTGAGGAAGACGATGGCTTTGATGCGTCGTTGGATTTTATGGAACGCGAGCTTGGCGTGGCCCCCGAAGCCTCGCCCGGCGAGGAGACCGCGTCCCTACCGCCGGAGCCGGAACCCGAGCCCGAATTTGCTTTTGAACCACCCTCCGAGCCCCCTTCCTCAGAGGCGGATACCGTCACCAGCGACCAGGTCGATGCCAAGTCGCCCCCCTCCTATGGCAATCCGCCACCTTTCGATGATCCCCCGGCTCCCGCTGCGAAGGAGTTGGAGGATAATCTGAGCGGCTTAGAGATCGGACCACTCAGCCGCCCCGGTGTGCGAGACGCAAAAGCCCCGCAGCCGGAGCCCGTAGTGGAATCGTCCGCAGCACCGGTGGATCGTGAACCGAGCCAAGCGGTTCCGCCGCCGATCGTGGCGGAAGCCGGGCCGAACGAAGAACCGCTACCGGTTGAGCGGCTTCTGTGGGAGCCGATCCCGACGCCCGAGACGAATGGCCTCGCCGAAGGCGAGCTTCCTCCGGAAGAAACGTTCACGCTGCCGGATCTCGATGAGGTGCCCACGACCGATGCGGCGCGCGAAGAGCTTCCGCCGGCAATTGTTTCCGCTCCCGTTGCTAGGGATACGGCGGAGCCGGCGCCGGGATTCGATCCGTTTGATGATCCGAAAAGTGATGCCGCCTCGGCTGAGACAAGTCGTTACTCGGCCCCGCCGCTCGCCGACTCACCCGCGACAGGGTCTGTCGTTGCAGAGCCTTCCGCGACAGAGCCTTCCGCGACAGAGCCCTCCGCGACAGAGCCCTCCGTTACGGAGCCTCCCGTAACAGAGCCTCCCGTAACAGAGCCCCCGGTGGCCGAACCGGCAGTCACGGCACCGGCCACCGCGGCGCGGATGTCATCACGGGAACCGCTGCCGGCTTTGCCCGTCTTGCCCTACAACACGCGGCACCTGAGCTGGCTGCTGGGCGCGAAGCTCGGCTTGGCTCAACTGGCCGGTGCCGAGGGGGCAACGGACGACGAGGTTCGGCTCTGGAGCGAAGAGTCAAACCGTTTGTTGAAGCAACTCAAATTGAGCGCGGTCGCCCCGCCGGCGGTTGGTAGTTCCGCGACGACGCGGCTGCAGCAGCTGCTCTCTTCGGCCGAGAAGCTGGGCGACCAGATCGCGGCGGTACACGGCCCGGATCACGCGGCGCTTTTTGAAATCGCCCTGAAGACGAACGCCCTGCTCGCCCTGTTTGACGAACGCCCTGCGTTGGCCGGTCCGGTAGCACGAGCGACAACCGCCGCCGCAGAGCGTGCGGTGATTCCGGGCCGATTGTGGCGCGATGCCGCGCGACGGATCGAGTACGCGCAGTCACGGCAAGAAGCGTTCGATGCGGTCACGCAGCTACACGCCGAGGTGGAGGCTTACCTGCGGTGAGCAACCCAGCCGCGTCGGCGACAGCGGAAACCGGCGTCCACCGCTTCGCAACCCTGCGCTGGGGACTCGCCAGCGCCGCGGTGCTGTGGCTAGCCCAGCCGCCGATGGGATGGTGGCCGCTGGTGTGGGTTGGTCCCCTGGGCTGGCTTATCGTTGCCCAGCGCGCCGAGCCACTGGACCGGGGCGATTGGTGGCGGGTTTATCTCTCGGGCGTGGTGGCCTGGGCAGGGCTTATCGGGTGGGTCTGCCTGCCCCACCCGCTGACGCCGATCGGCTGGGTTTTTCTGTCGCTGTACCTGGGCCTTTACCCGACGGCGTTTGTGTGGCTCACAAGGGTTGCGACCCGACGGGCGATGGCCCCGCTCGGGATTGCCGCGCCGATCGTGTGGACCGGTTTGGAGCTGCTGCAAGAGCGGCTATTCAGCGGCTTTTTGATGGGCGCGCCGAGCCATGCCCTTGCTGATCAAGCGTTTGCACGGGGGTTGGCCCGTTTGATCGGTGCCTACGGTGTCTCCTTCGTGGTGCTGCTTGTCGCGGCGGCCGCGGTGCAGGGCGTATGGCTTCTTGCAGCGCCCCGGCTTTCACGGGGGGGAGCCGCTCTGGTTGCCCTGTCGATCGGCGGGCTACTTTCGTTGCCTAACGATCTTGCGGTCAGCACCGCTAAACTCGCCGCGGTTGCCCAAGGCATGCGGCAAGAGAGCCTCACCGTCGCGATCATCCAGGGCAACACCCTCGCTACGTGGGATCATGACTTCAACGAGCGTAACCGTCAGATCATGGATCGGCAGTCGGCGTTGTCGCTTGAAGCGGTTGAAAGTGCGGCAGTCGAGGGCCAGACGCTCGATCTGATCGTGTGGCCCGAGTCGATGTTTCGTCCGCCGCTCGATACGTTTGCCGGCAACATGATCCCCCCCGCCGGTAGTGACGAAAATCTGCTCCGGCGCTTGCAGAACACGGCCGATTGGTTCCGCTCGCTGGCGACGAAGCTTCAGACGCCGCTGCTGGTCGGAGCCGACCGATTCGACTGGCACCCGGATCCCGCTGTGCCCGACGACTGGCCGACGGCCGATGTCTACAACAGCGCCCTGCTGATTGACGCCGAGGGTCGGCTTCAGGCGTTTTACGACAAGACGCACCTCGTGCCGTTTGGCGAGTACATTCCGCTGATGTCGGGCGTGCCGGCCTTGTACTTTCTCACGCCGGTCGGTGCCGGCATGGCGGCGGGTGACGGCCCCGTCCCTTTTTTGGTCAAAACAAGCGCGGGCCGCGAGGTAACGATCGCCCCCAGCATCTGCTTCGAAACGATCGTTTCGCGGGTTATCCGCGGGCAGGTGGCGGAGCTCGCCGAGGCCGGATCCCCCCCCGACCTGTTGGTAAACATCACGAACGACGCTTGGTTTTGGGGTGCCAGCGAACTCGACATGCACTTGGCCTGTGCCCAGTATCGTGCGGCCGAGACGGGCACACCGTTGGTGGTGGCGGCCAACGGGGGCCTCTCGGCGGTGATCGACGCCTCAGGCGTTGTGCTTGAGGTAAGCCCCCGCCAGCAGGAGTATGTGCTTGTGGCGGAGGTGCCGCTCCGGCGTTCGGGCCTGCCGACGCCTTATGTTCGCTACGGCGATTGGTTCGCGGGGACGTGCTTGGCGCTGAGCGGTCTTGTCGCGATCCTGGGTCTTTGGCCCCGAGCGAACCAAGCAGCGTTATGAGAAACGGATCGAGCCCGATGAAGGTGTGGAGACGAAGAACCCTGCTAAGTAGCGCACGAGCGGTGCTGCTGCGTCAGCGTGAATGATCGGGCGCTTCGCTACGTGTGCGGCTGCTCCCCTCCGTTTCCCTCGATTGTCTTCCTCGGTTCACGATGCCCGTCGTTCTCTCGGTACAAGCCGCTTACAAGCGTTACGGCCACCAGCACTTGCTGGAGGACGCCAGCTGCTCTTTCACCGACGATCAGAAGGTGGGGCTCATTGGTCGCAACGGTGCGGGCAAGAGTACCCTCTGCCGAATCTTGTTGGGGGAAGAAGACCTCGACGCGGGCGAGGTGGTCCAGGGCAAGAAGCTGCGGCTGGGCTATCTGCGGCAGCACGATCCGTTTTTCGAGGGCGAGACGGTCAGCGACTTCCTGATCCGCGATAGCGGACAGCCCGACTGGCGCTGTGGCCAGGTCGCGTGGCAGTTTGCCTTGGGCGACGACATGCTGCACCGTCCGGTGCGCGAGCTATCGGGCGGATGGCAGACGCGGGTCAAGCTGGCAGCGTTGCTGCTGCACGACCCGAACCTGCTGATCCTGGACGAGCCGACGAACTTCCTCGACCTGCGCACGCAGATGCTGCTGGAACACTTCCTGCGCGACTTTCGCGCTGGCGTGCTCGTGGTTTCCCACGATCGCTCGTTCCTAAAGCAGACCTGCAACCACACGCTTGAGCTATCGCGCGGTCAGTTGACCATGTTCCCGGGCGACGTCGATTCGTATCTCGACAATCTTGACGAGCGTCGTGAACACGATCGCCGGTTGAACGCGGCAACCGCTTCCAAGCGGAAGCAGCTTGAACAGTTCATCGCCAGCAACCGTGCGAACGCCAACACGGCGAGCCAGGCGCGGAGCAAGGCCAAGCAGCTGGAGAAGCTTGAGTTTGTCGAGGTCCGTGGCGAGGAGGCGCGCGTCCACTTCTCGTTTCCCAAGGTGATCCCGCGCCAGGGGCCCGCGCTACGAGCCGAGGATCTGACGATCGGCTACGAGGATCGCGATATCGCGAGCGACATCCAGATCGAGATCGAGCATCAGTCTCGCGTCGGCATCGTCGGCGACAACGGCCAGGGCAAGACAACGTTTTTGCGCACCCTGTGCGAGTCGCTGCCGGTCAAGGGCGGGCAGATGAAATGGGGTTTTGGTTGTCAGGTTGGCGTTTACGCTCAGCACGTTTACACAACGCTCCGCGAGAATCTGACGGTGCTTGAGTACCTGGATTACCAGGCCGCGCCGGGGACGAACACGCAACAGCTAAAAGACGTGGCGGGCAGCTTCTTGTTTTCCGGCGAGCGCGCGGAGAAATCAATCAAGGTCCTCAGCGGCGGCGAGCGCGCTCGGTTGGTGCTCGCGGGATTGCTGCTGGAGCAGCACAACGTGCTCGTGCTCGACGAGCCCGGCAACCACCTGGATGTCGAAACCATCGAGGCCTTAGCCGCGGCCCTCAAACGCTACGAGGGAACCGTCATCTTCACCAGTCACGACCGATACTTCATGCACGAGGTCGCTACGGCCGTGATCGAGGTGCGTGAAGGACGGGTCGTCAGCTATCCGGGCGGCTACGATGACTATGTCTACCGGACCCAGAAGGAGATCGACGTCGGCCTACGCAGTGAGAGCACCACCAAAGCGACCGATCAGTCTGGCGGTGCGTCTGGCAGCAAGTCACGCGGCAAGTCTGATCGCGACCTGCAGAAGCAGCTCAAGAGCGTTGAGCGAAAAATCGCCAAGCTCGACGACGAACGCAAGACGCTCACCGCCGAGCAGGTCCACGCGACCGAGGCCTCGGCCGCCAAGAAAATCCACGATCGGCTCGCCGCGCTGAGCGTCGAGATCGAAGCGCTGGAAGCCGAATGGCTCGAATTGAGCGAAGCGGTCGGTGCCTGGTAGGCGGCGTGAGCACGGTCCAGCACCGTGCTTGCGACTAGCCCCTAGCGGAGCAGCGCGGACGGGACGAGCTTCTTACCGCCTACTCTCGCCGTGCGCTGGGGCATCGGCGTTATTGCTGATCGGAATCCGACATTGGCTCGAACACGTTCTGCTCAGCAAGCCAGGATTCGAGCACTCGGGGCCAGTCGCGAACGGTTCCCTGCGTGGCTCGCATGCCAAACCCGTGTCCTCCGGTTGGGTAGATGTGCAACTCGGCTTGTACGCCCTGTCGTCGACAAGCCGCCTCGTAGCGTAGCGCATTTTCCAGCGGAACGGACTTGTCGTCGGCCGAATGGATCAGCAATGTGGGGGGCGTTTGGGCATCAACCTGTTCGTCAGCGCTCCAGGCGGTAAGGGTCGCTTCGTCGGGATCGTTTCCCAGCAGATTCCGGCGCGATCCCTCGTGTGTGACCCCCTCACGCATCGAAATGACCGGATAAACGAGCACGGCGAAGTCAGGGCGACTCGATTGTCGTTCGAGCAGGCTCTGCGAGGTGGGATCGCCCGGCGTTGATTTCGTCGCCGCCGTCGCCGCCAGATGCCCCCCGGCAGAGAATCCCATGATTCCGATGCGCTGCGGATCGATTTTCCAGTCGGCGGCTTGGCAGCGCACCAAGCGAAGGGCCTCTTGAGCGTCGTTGAGCGGAACGGGCTGCTGGTGCGGACCGCCGCCGCACCGATAAGGGAGCACCGCTGCTAATACGCCGCGTTCGACAAACCAGCGGGCGATGTCGTGGCCTTCCTTATCAATGGCTTGCCCCGCATAACCTCCACCGGGGCAGATGACGATTGCGGCACCGGTTTGCTGTTCGTCCATCGGTCGATAGACCGACAACACGGGCTGCGAGACGCCTGTGAGCCAGCCGTTGGGCTGGCCGGTCCCGCGGGGTTCGTAGCGTTCTGCTTTGTGATAGGACTCTGATCCGGGCGGCACCCCTTTCCAGAGCCGCACCAGCAGGGGCGCGGCGTCGGACCGAGCTCCCGCGGTATCACACAGCAGTAGTAGCAAAACGACGGGCAGGAAGTGTTTCATGCGTGCGTTACCTGATGTTCTTCGGATTCTGCCTCGCGCCACACACCGACGACCGCCGGGGAATACGTGCGAACATCCCAGCCGCTATCGTGCCGATCGGCTCGGACACCCCCTTCAAGCAGCGAGAAGTCGAAGCGTTCGTCCGCTTCTACCAGCATCAAACTGCCGGGGGGCAGGCGCTGCTTAACAGCGTGGATTAATCCGAGCATCTCGTCGGCCCGCTCGACAAAGAACGAGTAGGGGGGCGAGACAAACACCAGCCATGGCCGCGTTGCTTGGGGAGTCTCCGCCGCACACGACCAGGTGGCGAGGTCTGCCTTGCCCCACACAAACGCGCTGCTGATGAGCAGCTCCGTCTGGTCGACGAGGCCGACGGATTCGATATTCTCGCGCACCACGCGGGCGGTGGGGACATGGCGTTCGATGAACGTTGCCGAGAGTGCTCCGCGACTGATCGCCTCGATGCCCAGGGCACCGGTACCGGCGAACAGGTCCATCGCATGCTTGCCGGCGGCCTGCATGCCGACCAGGTTAAAGATCGCTTCGCGCACCCGATGCTTCATCGGTCGCGTCACGAGCGACGCTTTGCCCATCGCAGGGTGCCCTTTTTGGGACTGCTGGTGGGGTTCAAAGACCAGCCGGGTGCCGCGGAACTTGCCCCCGATGATTTGCAGGTCGGCCGACTCGATCGGGTTGCCAGGCTGAGAGTGGCGGGCGGGGCGGCGGGGCATGATGACGCTAGGGGACGAAACGCGGGAAGGCAAAGTGAGGGGGGTGAGCGTGTGATCGAAGCAGCAAGCAAGCAGCTTGCGTAATCGGCAAAGCGTCTGGCGGCGGGCTTGGATCCGCGTTCGTGGGGCACCACGGGGCCAATCCTACCCGCCATCAGCTGGTCGGAACGCTAGCAAGTCTTCTGTTCTTAAGGGGGGCACCCCGTTGGGGAGCGAACCAACAAGCGTTATGGTACGCAGCACAGCAAGGACTTCTCGACCCCCACGCCCCCCAAAGCACGATGTTCGTACGCCCGATGGCCGTTGGTTTGTCGCTCGCCCTTGCGCTGGGCGGGACCGCTTGGGGTCAGAATGCTCCGGCTTCCGGCGGCGCTGCTGCTCCTGTCGGCGCTGCCGATCCGGCCGCCGCTTTCCAACAGGCGGTTGCGGATTACAAGCAGGCGATCCGGTCCATCGAGAAGCTACGAACCGAGCACCAGGGGGCCAGTGCCGAGCGCCAGGCCCAGATCAACAGCGAGCTGCAGACGCAGATCGCGAGCACCCAAGCGAAAGTCGATGCCATGCTGAGTTCTGCCCTCGAAGCCTTCCGCGCGGCCCCGATGGCCGACCCCGAGGTCACCAAGCTCCTGGTGGCCGCGGTCGAGCACCAGATGGTAGGACGTGGTGCTGAGGGCGGGGGAGACGACTACGAAGCCGCTTTGCCCGTGATCGAGGCGCTGGTCGATGCGGGCCATGAGCGGACCGAGCTGCCGCTGTGGGGCGCGTTTGCGGCGGTGGTGACCAATCAGTTCGATCTGGCGGACAAATTTGCCGCAGTGGTCGAAGAACGCAAGACGCTGCAGACCTCGCCCGGAACCACCGAAGCCGCCCAAGACACGTTTGACAACGCGATCCGCTATTTGAAGGAACGCGACCGGTTCCGCGCTCGGTGGGAGGCGGAAAGCAAGATTCAGGCGCAGGATGCGGCCGCAGACAATCTGCCCCGTGTGCTGCTGACCACTTCCAAAGGGGACGTGGTGATCGAGCTGTTTGAGGACCAGGCACCCATCGCGACCGCCAACTTCCTCACGCTCGCTAAAGACGGTTTCTATGACGGGGTCGTCTTCCACCGCGTGCTGCCACGTTTCATGGCGCAAGGTGGGGATCCGACAGGCACCGGCTCCGGGGGGCCCGGCTACGCGATCGCTTGCGAATGCGCACGCCCCGACGCGCGTAAGCACTTCCGTGGCACGCTCAGCATGGCGCACGCCGGACGCAACACCGGTGGCAGCCAATTCTTTCTGTGCTTTGTACCGACCGAGCACCTGGACGGGCGTCACACCGCCTTCGGTCGCGTGGTAGAGGGCTTTGGTGTGCTTGCGGATCTGAATCGCGTCGATCCCAATGGCCCAAGCCCGCCAGCGGACAAAATCCTCTCCGCAAAAGTGCTTCGCGATCGTGGTCACAGCTACTCGTTTGAGAAGCTTCCGGGCCGCTAGATTTGGCGAACCACAGCGGGCCGTCCAATCTCCCGTCGCGCCTCTATTGCGGGAGCGCAGGCCGCTCTCCGGCCTGCGCACGGCTCCGGGTGCGTTTGGTCGATTGATCGTAAGTGATTATGCCATATGGACTTGATGCGATCAATGCGGGCGCAGTAAGGCGTCTTAGTTGACTTCTTGGGGGCTTAGACCGTACGCTTGATTTGCTTTGAGCAATGCTAAGGCCGCCTCTTATAGCGATCGCTAATCGGGGGGCCGCAGGGCGCGGATGCCCTTTTCCGGTTTAGCCTTCGTCACTCGCGGTCGGTAGTGCAGCTGCGTTCGTTAAAGATCTTTTGCGATATCGTGCGGCTCGGCAGCTTTTCGAAAGCCGCCGAGTTGAATGGCGTTTCGCAGCCGAACGTCAGCCAGATGGTCCATAACCTTGAGGATCGACTGGGGGTGCAGCTTATCGATCGCTCGCGCAGGCCGTTTGTTATTACGCCTGAAGGGGAGCGCTACCATAAGGGCTGCCTCGAACTGGTCCAGCTCTACGATGAACTCGAGCGAGATATCCGCTCGCTGCACGATCACCAGACAGTCCGCTTGAACATCGCCGCCATCTATTCGGTGGGCCTCGGGCAGATGCGACGGATGGTTGATGAGTTCCGTCGAGAGTCGCCCGAGATCTTGCTCCGGATCGATTACATGCACCCCGATCAGGTGCAGTGCGCTGTGGAGTCGGGCGATGCAGACATCGGTGTGGTGAGCTATGCCGAGACCACGAAGAAACTGTACGCGCGATCCTGGCGTAACGAGCCGTTCGCGGTGGCGGTGGCACCGAGCCATCCGCTGGCGAGCGAGAGCGTAGTGTCGGTTGATCGGTTGAGTCATCAGTCGCTGGTGATGCCATCGTCGGGACTGCGGGTCCGCGATGAGATGGACCGCTGGCTGGCCTCGCAGCGAGCTCCGGTGGTTGTGGCGCTCGAGTTTGACAATCTTGAATCGGTGAAGCGAGCGATCGAAGTGGGGGAAGGGATCGGCCTGCTGCCGGCAGCCACTTTTGCTTCGGAGGTGGCGTTGGGATCGCTCGTGAAGGTTGGTCTGGCGGATCGGCTGGGCGCGGTCGACGCCTTTGTGCGGCCCCTCGGATTGCTGGTCCGGCGCGATGAGCCCCTCAGCCCGGCAGCCCAACGATTTATCGAATTGCTCCAGCGTCACGCGGGCGATCCGCCCGACCTGTTGATTCCTGCGCGAAAACACAGTCCGCAAGAGGGAGCAATCCCCCAAGTGACCGTCCTGTAGCCCACCGGTGCTGCGACATCAGCACATTGTTTCGCGCCTTGCGAAGCTCATGTTTCTCACCGCCCCTACGTCCTGCGATATAAAACTTAAGTGAACTCCAAAGCGATTGATGCGATGCGTAATCCTGCCTCGTTGCTGCATCTTCCCTCTCAGCAGGGGCTGTACGATCCCGCGCACGAACACGATGCCTGCGGAGTGGGCTTCATCGCGAACGTGAAGGGCGTAGCGAGCCATCAGATTGTGGTAGACTCGGAAGATTTGCTGCGGCGGATGGACCACCGCGGTGCCTGTGGGTGCGAAGAAAACACGGGCGATGGAGCGGGAATTCTGACCGCGGTGCCGCAGCGTTTTTTTAAGGCAGCCATCGAAACCGACCTGGGCGTGGAACTGCCGGCGAGTGGCCGGTACGCCGTTGGTAACGTTTTTCTTCCGCAGAGCGCTTCGGAGCGTGACCGCTGCAAGGCGGCGGTCGCGCATCTCGTGAGCGATGCCGGTCAGCGTCTGGTGGGCTGGCGTCCTGTGCCGGTTGATCCGGTGCTGGCGGACCTGGGCCCGACTGCCAAGAACGCTCAGCCGGTTATTGAGCAGCTTGTGATCGCCGCGGCCGATGACTGCGAGGCGGAAGCCTTTGAGCGGACGCTCTACCTGATTCGTAAACGGTCCAGCAACCAGCTCCGCCGCGACCCGTCGCTCAAGCAAGCCAAGCTGTTCTATATCTGCTCGCTGAGCACCAAGACCATTATCTACAAGGGGATGCTCACCACCGAGCAGCTCTACCGATTCTACCCCGACCTGAAGGACCCCACGTTTGAGAGCCATCTGGCGATGGTCCACTCGCGGTTCGCGACGAACACTTTTCCGAGTTGGGATCGCGCGCAGCCGCTGCGCTTTATGAGCCACAACGGCGAGATCAACACGGTCAAGGGCAACGCCAACTGGATGTTCGCCCGCCAGGGGGTGCTCGAGAGCAGCCTGTTTGGCGAGCGGCTTCCGCAGCTGTTCCCCATCGTCGAGCCCGACTGCAGCGACTCGGGAACGTTTGACAACGTGCTCGAGTTTCTGCAGATGTCGGGTCGCTCGCTACAAGAGGCCATCATGATGATGGTTCCCGAGGCGTGGCAGAATCACGCCACGATGAGCCCGACCAAAAAGGCGTTCTACGAGTACCACTCCGCCTTGATGGAACCGTGGGACGGCCCCGCCTCGATCGTGTTCACCGATGGCAAGTACATCGGTGCGGTGCTCGACCGCAACGGCCTGCGGCCCTCGCGTTACTACCTGACTCACGATGATCGCGTGATCATGGCGAGTGAGGTCGGAGTGGTTGACGTCGATCCGGCAAACGTCAAAGCGAAGGGTCGATTGCAACCCGGCCGGATGTTCTTGGTTGATTTCGAGCAGGGGCGTTTGATCCCCGATGAAGAGCTTAAGGAAGACTTCGCCACCCGCCAGCCTTACGGCGATTGGATTGCGAAGCAGCGGATCGACCTGAACAGACTGCACCCGGAACGCGAATCGCATAACTTTGATCCGGCCACGCTGCTGGCGCGGATGCAAGCGTTTGGCTTCACGGTCGAGACGATGAAGTTCATGCTGTTGCCGCTCGTCAAGGTCGAGAAGGACCCGATCGGGTCGATGGGCAACGACAGCTGTCTGGCGGTCCTCAGCGACAAGCCGCGGATGCTGTACGACTACTTCAAACAGCTCTTCGCACAGGTCACGAATCCTGCGATCGATTCGATCCGCGAGGAAGTGATCATGTCGCTCGAGTGCTACATCGGCCCCGAGCGGAATCTGCTCGAGCCGACCGAGCGGCACGCGCATCGCTTGCGCCTGAAGCACCCGATTCTTTCCAACGAGCAGCTTGCCGCCATCCGGCACATGACCGATCCGGGTTGGAGCACCAAGACGATCGACACGACCTGGGCGCGGAGCCACGGTGCCAGCGGCATGCGCGATGCTCTGGATCGGGTCTGCCGCGAGGCGGAGAAGGCGGTCGATGGCGGGGAGACGATCCTGCTGCTGTCGGATCGGCAAGTGCGTCAGGGGCGCGTCGCGATTCCGATGCTGCTGGCGGTGGGAGCCGTCCACCAGCACCTAATCAAAAGCAGCAAGCGGACCCGTGTGGGTCTGATCTGTGAGACAGGCGAGGCCCGCGAGGTCCACCATCACTGTTTGCTGGTGGGGTATGGTGCCGACGCGATCAATCCGTATCTGGCGTTTGAGTCGCTGTGGCAAGCACGGCGCGACGGTCTCATGGACGAAGTTGAACCACAGATTGGCGATGAAGGGGGCGAAGGGCACGAACATCCGGCGATCGAAGCGGGGGCCGATGGCGAGGCGTTCGACCCGATCAGCGCCGCCGATCACGATTTGGTGCGTAAGTATCGAACGGGCGTCGCGAAGGGCATGCTCAAGGTGATGGCCAAGATGGGCATCTCGACACTGCAGAGTTACAAAGGTGCCCAAATCTTTGAAGCCCTCGGCATCAAGGATGAGGTGATCTCGCTCTGCTTCACTGGCACGGCAAGTCGCGTGCAGGGGGTCGATTTCAAGGTGCTCGCCGAGGAAGCCTTGCGGCGCCACGCCCTGGGTTTCCCCGATCACCCCACCCCACGCCTGCCGGTGTTGCCTAACCCCGGCGAGTTTCACTGGCGTGCCGAAGGTGAGCGGCACATGTGGGATCCACAGTCGATCGCCGATATCCAAGCGGCCGCGCGAGCGGGCGACCAAACCGCTTATGCACGGTTCGCAGACCACATCAATAACGATAGCCGCACCCGCTGCCAGCTGCGTGGACTGTTGGATTTCAAAAAAGATGGCTCGCGCATACCAGTCCCGTTGGACGAAGTGGAGTCGGCGAAAGAGATCGTAAAACGCTTTTGCACCGGTGCCATGTCGTTCGGAAGCATCTCCGCCGAAGCCCACGAGACACTCGCTGTGGCGATGAATCGTCTGGGCGGTAAGAGCAACACGGGTGAGGGTGGCGAGGATCCGGCCCGCTGGACTCCGGATGCGAACGGCGACTCGCGACGCTCGGCCATCAAACAGGTGGCGTCGGGGCGCTTTGGCGTCACGATCAGTTATCTCACGAACGCCGATGAGATCCAGATCAAGATCTCGCAGGGTGCCAAGCCAGGCGAAGGGGGCGAGCTGCCCGGTCGCAAGGTGGATGACAATATCGCACGCATCCGCTACAGCACACCCGGCGTGGGCCTCATCAGCCCTCCACCGCACCATGATATCTATTCGATCGAAGACTTGGCACAGCTGATCTACGACCTGAAGAACGCCAATCGCGCCGCGCGAATCAGCGTGAAGCTGGTTTCAGAAGTTGGCGTAGGGACGATCGCCGCGGGGGTCGTTAAAGGGCATGCCGATCATGTGCTGATCGCCGGCGACGGTGGCGGCACGGGGGCGTCGCCGCTGACCAGCATCAAGCACGCGGGTCTGCCGTGGGAGATCGGCATCGCCGAGACCCACCAGACGCTGATGGCTAACGATCTGCGGAGCCGCGTCGTGCTCCAGACCGACGGAGGCCTGAAGACCGGCCGCGATGTGGTGATTGCGGCACTGTTGGGTGCCGAGGAGTTTGGTTTCAGCACGGCACCGCTGATCACGCTGGGCTGCATCATGATGCGGAAGTGCCACCTGAATACCTGCCCGGTGGGGGTCGCGACGCAGGACCCTGAACTCCGCAAGATGTTCCGTGGCAAGCCCGAGCATGTGGTGAACTATTTGTTCATGGTCGCGGAAGAAGCGCGCACGATTATGGCAGAGTTGGGTTTCCGAACGATCCCCGAGATGGTCGGCAAGATCGAAGTGCTTGACGCGACAAAAGCTGTCAGTCACTGGAAGTCGGATGGCTTGGACCTCAGTAGTCTGTTTACCCCTGGTCCGCGGCCTTACGACAACGCCGACGCTTACTGCACCCAGGCCCAAGATCACGGGTTGGAGAAGACGCTTGATGTGCGTCGCCTGCTAGACATTGCCCGCCCGGCGCTCGAAGCGGGCCAAGCGGTCGAAGCCGAACTGCCGATTGTGAATACCGATCGGACGGTAGGAACGATCCTCTCGAATGAGATCGCAAAGCGCTACGGCGAAGCCGGCCTGCCCGCCGATACGATCCACCTGAAATTCACCGGTCATGCGGGTCAGAGCCTCGGTGCCTTCTTGGCGCACGGAGTGACGATTGAGCTGGAAGGCGACGCCAATGACTACGTGGGCAAAGGCTTATCGGGAGGTCGGGTCATCGTTTATCCGCCAAAGGCTTCCACCTTCAAGGCAGAGGATCAGATCCTGGTTGGCAATGTGTGCTTGTACGGGGCAACTCGGGGCGAGGCGTTTTTCCGCGGCCGAGCGGCGGAACGGTTTGCCGTAAGAAACAGCGGTGCCCATGCGGTGGTTGAGGGCGTTGGCGACCACGGCTGCGAGTACATGACAGGCGGTCGAGTGGTGATCCTCGGCCCGACCGGGCGCAACTTTGCGGCGGGCATGTCGGGTGGCGTTGCATACGTCTGGGCTCCTAATCGGGAGACCTTCGAGCTGAATCACAACGCGGGCATGGTGGATCTGGAGGAGGTTCGTGACGAAGAGGACATCGCCGAACTTCACGAGTTGATTGCTGCCCACCAAGCCGCGACCGATAGCCCTGTAGCCGCCGACGTGCTCGAGCGTTGGGAAGAGGTCTTGGGCGAGTTTGTGAAGGTCATGCCGACCGACTACAAGCGAGTTCTAGAAACGCTCAAGGCGCGCGCTCCAGAAGAACCCGCGCCGGTTTAGCTCTCGCTCGTTGCGAGACTTGACACCCGATTCCCGGCCCGCCTCTCCGACCGATCGGAGAGCAGACGCCCCCAGCGATAAGACAAGAAGAAGATGGGAAAGCCCACCGGTTTTAAAGAGTTTGATCGTCAGGCCGTGCCTTACCGCGATCCGGTAGAGCGTGCCAATGATTATCTGGAGATTTACACCAACGCGCCGGTAGAGCACCTTCGTACTCAGGGGGCCCGCTGCATGGATTGCGGCGTTCCGTTCTGCCAGTCGGATACCGGCTGTCCGATCGACAATCTGATTCCCGAATGGAACGATCTGGTCTATCAGAATCGGTGGCGTGAGGCGCTCGACCGGTTGCATAAGACCAATAACTTCCCCGAGTTCACCGGACGCGCGTGTCCGGCACCGTGCGAGGGAGCATGCGTTTTGGGCATCACGAACCCGCCGGTCACGATCAAGAACATCGAGAACGCGATCATCGATCGCGGATGGGCCGAGAATTGGGTTCAGCCGCAGAAACCCGAGAACGAGACGGGGCGATCCGTGGCCATTGTTGGATCGGGCCCCGCCGGGTTGGCAGCTGCCCAGCAGCTGCGCCGCGCTGGCCACGCCGTGACCGTTTACGAGCGCGCCGACCGCATCGGAGGTCTGTGCATGTACGGCATTCCGAACATGAAGCTCGACAAAGAGACGGTTAATCGCCGGGTCAACCAGCTCCGGCAAGAGGGAGTTAAATTTGTGACCGGTGTCCACGTCGGCAAGCAAGAAGAGTTCGAACCAGGGCACATGACGGGCATCATGCAGGAACGCAAGGTTCCGCTGAAGTTTGTTGATCCGCAGCACCTCGTTAATGAGTACGACGCGCTTCTCTTGGCAACCGGTGCTACCCGTCCTTTCGATCCGACTGCCAAGGCCCCCGGCCGTGATTTGGAGGGGATCCACTTCGCGATGGACTTCCTCACGCGCAACACCAAGAGCCTGCTCGACACGAATCTTGGCGACAAAGCCTATCTATCGGCCGAAGGCTTAGACGTGGTGGTCATCGGCGGTGGCGATACGGGGGCCGACTGCATTGGCACCTCGCTGCGCCACGGGGCGAAGAGCATTGCCAACCTGGAGGTTGTGCCTCAGCCCCCTGAACACCGACGCGACAACAACCCTTGGCCACAGTGGCCGCAGGTGTATCGAGTGGACTACTCGCACGCCGAGATGATCGCCAAGACCGGTCACGACCCGCGGCACTATCAAACGCTCACCAAAGAGTACGTAGGAAGTGCGGGCAAGCTGACCGGCGTGAAAGTTGTGACGATTGACTGGTCGAAGCCGGTCGAAGGGGGCGCGCCTTTCACGGAGGTAGCGGGCAGCGAGAAGACGCTTCCGGCCGACTTGGTGTTGCTCGCCACCGGCTTCCTCGGCCCCGAATTATCACTTGGTGATATGCTGGGACTGAAGACGCACGCTCCCCGCGGAAACTGGAACACAATAGCCGCTGAGCACGGCAAGTTCACCACAAATATCGAGCGGGTGTTCGCCGCGGGCGACTGCCGACGTGGCCAGTCGTTGGTTGTGTGGGCGATCAATGAAGGGCGCGGCGCGGCCCGCGCAATCGACGAGTACTTGATGGGCTACACCAGCCTGGCGGCACCCGGGCTGAACCTGCCCCAGCAGGTGGTCTGATCGGTTCGATCGCCATCACATTGCACCACAGCAACGAGGCCAACTCCCGGTGCGAGAGTTGGCCTCGGTTGATTCGGTTTATCCGCGAGGTGTTAGCGATCGCCGCGTGGCTATCAGCCGAGCTTGGAGAGTGCCTTCAGCAGCTTCTCAGCCTGCTCGACACCGCCCACCTTCGAAGCGAATTCGCGGGCGTCGATCAGCGATGACAGGCTGACCTTGTCGCTGACGCTGCCTGCCGGACGGCCGACGCCGCGCTTCTTGGCGACCTTCTTGCGGGGCTTCTTGCCGGCTTTGCGGGCAGCGGCGGCCTTGACGTTGCTGACCAACGCCGGGGCGACTTCGATGCCCTTCTTCTTGAGCTCGTTGCAGACCTCGGTCGGGCCGGCCTTGGGATTGGCCGCCATGAACTCGCGGATCGCCGCGCTCTTGTTAGTTCCGCCAGCACGTTTCTTAGCCACAGGTGAAATCCTTCAACAGGGAGTGTGTAGTACCGCCACCAATCCTCAGGTTCGCTACCTAAAGATATTTGTAGTATTAGACGCGTTATCGTCAAAAGCAACCAGACCCCTTATTTTTACTTACTGGTTGGAGGCTATCTCACTACCCTTTCCATATCTGATCCGGTCCTGATTGGTTGAATCCTCATAACAGATTGTTTCTTCGATAGACCTGCGTATCTTTGTCTCTTGCCAGCAGCTGGTCTCTACCAGCAGCTGGTCGCTGCGGTCGAGCCGCTCCTCAGGCGCGTTGCTTAGCCGACACACTAGGCGTTACACTTGGCGTTTCTCGCGGACCTGGTGGCCCGCTGCACATTTCCGCGACACTCGCGAAGGGCTGACTCCAATGGCATGGGTTTTTGAGCGGACCGTTGAAGCGGCCGCATGGGTAGCTCTCGTTGTGGCGTGGTCATCGCTGGGGCTCGCCCTGTACTGGATGTACCAGTGGTTCGGCACGCTTCAGACAGGTGCCGACTTTCAGCTCTTGCGAGACGCCACCAAGGCCGCCGGTGCTTTCGTCGGATTTGCCCTAGCGCTTGGCGGTCTGGCGTGCGTCGACCGTTTCTTATTCGATGCGGATCACGAACCGCGGCAACCGGGCTGATCCGATTAGTCGTGCCGCTTAGTCTGGCTATAATCCCGTCTGGCAGCGCTCGCATCGTTGCACGAATCAACATCCCGGTTATTGGCATGCTGCTTGTCGAGAATCTCCGCAAGTCGTATCGCGTGCCGGGGGGCGGACGTTTGCCGATACTTGATGTCCCCCGGTTGGCAGTTGACCGCGCCGAGCAGCTTGTGATCCGTGGGCAGAGCGGTTGCGGCAAGACCACGCTGCTCAACACAATCGCCGGCATGACGACCGCCGATGAGGGACAGATCCGCATCGGCGACGTTGATATTGCTCGTCTTCCCGAGGCGGCTCGCGATCGCTTTCGTGCCCGACATATCGGGTACGTCTTCCAGACCTTTAATCTGCTCCCCGGCTTTACCGCAATCGAGAACGTCATGCTAGGCATGACGTTCACCGGTTCTCGCTGCGATCGGGTACGGGCGGAAGACCTTTTAGAGCGGGTTGGCCTCGGCCACCGGTTGCGACACAAGCCTTCGGCGTTATCGGTGGGAGAACAGCAGCGCGTGGCAGTGGCGCGTGCGCTGGTCAACAAACCCGTCCTGCTCTTGGCAGACGAGCCGACTGCCAACATCGATCCGGGGCATCAGCAACAGATTATCGATCTGCTTCGCAGCGTTTGCGAGACAGAACGGGTGGCGATGCTGCTGGTGACACATTCACCCGAGGTGTCGTCACAATTTGATCGCGTCGAGCAGCTGGAAGCCGTCAACCGTGTTGCCTCGAAGGCCTTGCATGAGGCCGCGAACGAATCTTCACGAACCGCGCAGGAGCAATGGCCTTGAGCTTCTGGCGAATAGCTTGGAATAACCTCAAGCAGCGGGGGCTCGCCTCGGCGCTGACCGCCTTGTCGATGGCGCTGGGCGTTGCGGCGATGTGCTGCGTGATCGTTGTTTATGCGGTTGCTGTCCGGCAGTTCTCACAAGACGCCCAGGGCTATCACCTGATCGTCGGTGGCAAGGGGGGAGCCCTGCAGCTCGTGCTCAGCACGGTCTATCACCTCGGCCAACCGCTCTATCCGATCCCTTACAGCGAGTATCGCCGGCTCGTAGATGGAGACCTCTCGGGAGTGGTTGAGGTGGCGGTCCCCTACTGTCTAGGGGATAGCTTCGATCCCACTACTGATCCTGAGAATCCCAGCGATCGGCGTTACCGGGTGGTCGCTACCACACCCGATCTATTCGACAAGATCGAGTACGGCACCGATGAGCGGGGCGTGCCGATACGGTACACGTTTCGCGCAGGGGGCCGGAACTTTCGCACGGATCATGCTTACGAGGCGGTGCTCGGATCGGTCGTTGCCGCGCAGTCCGGCTTGAAGGTTGGCGATACGTTCAGCCCCACGCACGGTATCAGTGGAGAGGGAGAGAAGCACGAGGAGTTCACGATCGTCGGCGTGCTCGAGACGACCGGCACGGCCAATGATCGGGCCGTGTTTATCAACCTGGAGGGCTTCTATCTGCTCGAGAAGCACGCCCTTTCCGATGCCATGGCAGCGGAGCGCGAGGCGCGTATCGCCGCTACGGAAGCGCTGGAAAAGAACCGGGCAACTCCCGCAGCCACGCCACGCGGCCTCCTTCCCCCCGAGGTGCTCTACGATCAAAACGATCAGCCGATCGAGCCTCTTGCCGAGGCAAAACGCGAGGTGACGAGCGTGCTGGTGCTGTGCTCGAGCGACCTGGGTCCGCTGATTCTCAACACCAAAATCAACAAGGATCCGAATCAATCATCGCAGGCCGTCGCCCCCGCGGGAGTGGTAACCTCGCTGCTCGAGAAGATCGTTGGACCTATCCAGCTCGTGCTGCTCGTGCTGACGATCTTGATCGTGTTGGTCGCGGCGATTGGTATCTTGGTGAGCATCTACAACTCGATGAGCGAGCGGAAGCACGATATCGCGGTGATGCGGGCGCTGGGTGCCAGCCGGGTGTCCGTCATGCTGATTATCTTGACCGAGGCGGTCTTGATCTCTTTGATCGGCGCGTTGGGGGGGCTCGTGTTGGGGCACCTGTTCATCGCCGCTGCGGCACCCTACCTCGAAGCCGAGGCGGGAGTGCGGTTGGCGTTTTGGCGACTCGATCCGCTCGAATTGATGATCGTGCCAGCGCTCGTGGCTTTGGCGGGCCTCGTGGGGCTGCTACCGGCCTTCTCTGCCTATCGGACCGATGTTGCCCGCAGTCTGTCTGGCGGCCAATAGCCTTACAAAATGCGGGCTTCGACCCTCTTGCTCCGCTGCCGCGATTGCCGGCCAGGGCGTCGGACCGCAGAATAAGGGTTGCTCAGCGTGTGGGGGTCCTCGCCCCGCCACGCTGCCTTCTTCCCCTCTGAGCGCAGACCACCGGCCCTCTCAGGATTAACGGATTGAACATTATGCGAAAGCTAACGACTCATTCCCCCGCGATGGTCTTTGGGGGGACGTTGGCGTTGACGATGATTCTGTGGAGCGATTGCGCAGTAGCTTGCCCCTTCTGCGCCGCAGAAAGTCGCACGCTTACCGAAGAGATCGGCGACAGCTCGGCGGTGTTGTTGGCCAAGCTCGCGGCCCCCTCTGCTGTTGCACAAGACCCGGCAGAAGCCGGTGTACCGTACGCCTTTGTGGACCCCGAAACGGGCGGAGCAAAGTTCACGATCGAGCGCATCTTGCTCGGCGAAAATTTGCTCAAAGGGGTTGAGCAGGTCGAGGCGATCTACTTTGGCGATCCCGACACCCAGACGGTGTTCTATTTGCGCGGGGTTGGCGAGCCCCCCGAGTGGACGATCCCCATGCCGCTCTCGGAGCGTGCGGTTGAGTATGTCACGCAGCTGTTTTCTTTGCCTCCTTCAGGCGTTGAGCGTGTGGCGTTCTTTCAGGAATATCTGGAAGACGAGGATCCGCTGCTCGGACAAGATGCTTACGATGAATTCGCCCGCGCGCCGTATCAAGACATTATCGATCTGGCCGATCGAATGGATCGCGATCAGCTCATCGCTTGGATCGAAGGAAGCCGTGTCAGCCCGAGCCGCCGCCGTCTGTTTTTGACCATGCTCGGGGTTTGTGGACAGCAAGAGGATCTCCGCCGCATCGAGGCTCTTCTGCGCTCCGACATCCGCTTGATCGGGCCCGTGGCCGATGCCGCTGCCGCCGCCTCGCTGGCAACCGCGGGGGGGGTGAGCGGCCTGAGCGCTGCGGTCGTTCCCGAGGCAATCCGCTTTGGCGAACGCGGTCGCAAGCTGGGGCTCGACGCGATGATCGCGTGCTACCTTACCCTGAGCGGTCGACTCAGCAACGTTGAGGCCGCGCTGGTTCAGGTCGAAGACCGCTTTTTACGTGACCCCCAGACCGAGTACTCGCACGTTCACGCGGCGCTGATGGCGGTTCGGTTTCTCGCGGAAGAACGACAAGACCTTGTGCCGCTTGAACGGGTGATACGCTCGGCTCGGCTGCTACTGGATAACCCCGAATTCGCGGATCAAGTGATTCCCGACCTCGCTCGCTGGGAAGACTGGTCGGTGATTGACCGGATGGTTCAGCTCTTCGAGAAGAGCTTTGAAGAAGACGCTAACCGATACGTTCGAGAGCCCGTGATCACGTATCTCGACGTTGCGGCCGAGCAACCGGGGGCGGTCGGCGAGGCCGCGGTTCGGGCGCTCGAACGGGTCGAGGGGCTCGATCCGGCTGCCGCCAAACGGGCGCGCAGCCTGCAGGCTTTCGGCTTTCTGGCGCAAGCCCGTAGCCCCTCGCCATCGACCTCGACTGCGACCGAGGACCCGCCTGATCCGGCCGAGATCCCGTCGCCAGAAAATCTTGCGTTAGAACCGGCGTTAGAAGCCTCGCCTGCTGCGCCGAGCAAGCCCGAGCGATCGCCTGCCGAGCTTGCGGCATTACAAGCCGAAGCCAATGCCCGTTTGGTTGCCGCAGAGAAAGAGCGGCGCTCGGGATTTGCCAATTCACTCCGTGCCGAAGCGGCCGCCCGCGACACAGCGCAAGACCCTCCGACCGGCCTGCTGGTGGGGCTCCCCTTGTTGGGGGCCGCGGTCTGCATGAGCGTGTTTTGGGTGATCCTTCGCGGCGGTGCTGCGTAAGAAAGGGACCCTCCAAGCGGGAAATTCATCAAGCGGAATTTTTTCCCGGCCAACAAGACTTTTTTTCCTGCGAAGAAAGCGGTTCATCGAGGATGTCTGTTACGCACTCATACGAAGACGCACAGCCGATTGAGTATCGCTCGGTACACACCGGAGCGATCATTGGCCTGGTGCTCGCGCTGGCTTCGGCGGTGGTGCCGTTGACCGCGGGTAGCGCGAACCTGGGCTATACGCTGCCGCTGTCGGTCTTGCCAATGGTGGGCTTCGCGATCTCGATGGTCGCTTGGCGGGCCATCGCCGGAGCCCCCGATGTCTACGCAGGCGGACTGCTGGCGATAGCGGGCGCGCTGCTCTCGGCGGTGTTTCTGATCACCGGAGTAAGCTACGCGTCTTACGTTTACGCGACCGAGGTTCCCGACGGCTACGAGCGGACGTCGTTTCTCGAGATGAAGCCGAGCGAGAGCGATCTGCTCAGCAGCCGTCCGGTGCCGGACCCGATCCGCATGCTGATCGAAGAACAGAAGCCCGTCTTTATCAAAGGCTATATCCGCCCCGACTCAACCCGCTTCTCGAAAAACATCACCGATTTCTTGCTCGTTCGTGATAGCAACGAGTGCTGCTTCGGCGACCTTTCGAAGGTGCAGTTCTACGATCAGATCAAGGTCCAGCTTGCACCGGGACTCGCGACCGATCTGTCGCGCAAGGTGTTTCGCGTGGGGGGCGTCTTGCGAGTGGGGCCCGGCAGTGCAGAACTGGCAGCGCCGCTGCTCTACTACCTTGATGCGGACTACATCCGGTGACGTCAGCCCGAAGGATCGCGATTTCGTTCGTTGCCAAAAGGATGGTTGGCATCCTGGCGGTCGGCGCTCTGGCCTCCATATTAGTAGGGTGCGGTTCAGAGCCGTCTCGCACCGAGGTTTCAACAAGCAGCGCTCCGCCTCCGGCTACGCAGGCCGAGGCGTCGGTGCCCTCCGCGGTACCCGCAACTGCTAAGGCGGTCGATTCGGCCTTGTCTGCTGAGTACGACGGCCAACTCTTGGACAAAACCTTCGACAGCCTCAAGTTCGAGATCGAACCGGGTGATCCGTTTGAGCCCGCGATGCTCACCGAGCCGATCAACGCGCTCTTCGGCAAACGGATTCGGCTGCGAGGCTATATCTTGCCCACCGCACGCAAGCGGCTGCAGCAGTTTGTGCTGGTCCGCGATAATCAGGAGTGCTGCTTCGGCCCGGGGGCTGCGCTCTACGATTGCGTCCTTGTCGATATGCAGCCCGGTCGCTTCGCCATGTTTTCGGTCCGCCCGATTTCCGTCGAGGGGACGCTAAGCCTTCAAGAGGTGATCGGCCCCGATGGCGCTCATCTGGCGATCTATCACCTGGAAGGCGAGCTCGTCAAATAAGCGAGTTCGTCAAATCAGCGAGATCGCTGCGTGTGCGCGGCTAGTGCGTGGTCTCACGCGCTGCCGTCGCTGCCCAGGCCGAGCTTTTTGAGCCAGTTTTGACGGGCTTCGCCGCTGGGCCCGGTCTCGCTCGCGGCTCGCTCGACGGCTGCACGGAGCGTTTCGAGTTCAATCTGCTGCTCGGCGAGCGCGTTCTGCGAGCGGGCGATCTTTGCACGCTCCAGAGAGAGCTCAAGCTCCGCTTGCCGAAGTTTTTCTTGCCAACTCGCCTCTAACGCGCTGAGCCGCTCGCGTTCTTTCAGGATAATCTCGTCTTCATCGAGCAGCGCCGCGCGGACCTCATTGTCAGAAGAACAGCCGGCTTGTTCGAGAGATTCGCGCAACTGGGCAATCTCTCGATCCTTCTCGGCAACGACGCCGTCGGTGATCTGAATCGTACCGGCGATTGTTGCGCGCTCCTGGGTACGCTCTGAATTTTCCGGCTCTCCCTCGCCTTCAAGCTCGGCGAGCAGCCGCCTTTTCTGTGACTCCCAATCGTTGCCCTCGGCGATTGCTCCGATACCCTTCGAGGGGGTCGAGCGGGCGAGCTGATCTTCGAGTTCGGCTTTCTCGTTCTTGAGCGCGCGAACGTCTTCGACGGCCATCTCGAAGCGTCGGCGAAGATCCTCGATCTCGTTCGAGTCGGCATCCGAAGGATCTGCCGACGACCGACCCGCCTCAAGCTCTTCCACACGCTGGATAAGCTGATCGCGTTCGTGCCGGAGTTGCGCGAGCTCGGCTCCTTGCGAAACGCCCGGCTCGGGACGCTCGGCTATAATCTGCTCCAACTCGCCCACGCGCTCGCGGTGCGATTGAAGATCGGTAAGCGCCATTTCAAACTTCCCCGCCACCTCGGCGTGCTCACGGGAAGTCTTATCGAGTGCTTCGGTGAGGCGTAGCGCCTCAGCGCGAAGCGCGTTAGCCTCGTTGCGTTGCTCATCGAGTAGACGCTCGATCTCGGCACGCTCTTTAGCGGCGGCTGCGCCTGCTTCGGCAAGCTGTTGAGCCGAGTCCGCGCGGAGTTTTTCTTCTCGTCCGGCGAGCTCGGCCTCGATTTCGTCGCGGACCGCGTTCCATTCAGAGCGCTCGGCTTCCCAGGCCGACCGCTCGGCTTGGAAGGCAGCGTTCTCTTCCTGAAAGCGTTGTGAATCTTCCTGGGACCGTTGGTCGTGTTGCTCGGTGAGTTCTGCCGCAAGTTCACCAGCGATCGCCGCAGCGACTTCTTCAATAAGTCGCGAGGCCTCGGACCCCAGCTTTTCAACTCCTGCCCGCTGCCGTTCGACCTTCTCACTGGTCTTGGCGCGCAGCTCGCTCAGCAGCCCTTGCGAACGCTGGGCGAGTGAGCGAATCTCGGCGATTTCCGGCGCGACCGGGTCCATCAAGGGAGCACTAGCGAAGGGGTTTGGAGCGACGCACAAACAATGGTCCACCCCTATGTAGCTTGCCCACACGCGTCGGGCAAAAACGGGACAGACTAACGCGGGGCTATGCCGATTATGTCGATTCCAACACGCGCAATGGCCGCACCGAGAGCGGTCAGCCGCAGCCGACCACCCCTACCCCTATTACAGTCAGAGGCCGTTAACGATGTTCTCCGGCCGATCGCCGTTGAGGACCGCCACCACCTGATGAGCAACGCGCCGGCGTAATTCGAGGATCGCTTCGGTCGAGCAGAACGCGGTGTGGGGGGTGATGATGACACGCGGATCGTTGTAGGGGGCGGTTTCCAGATCGGGTGGCTCGGTGTCTTGCACGTCGAGTGCTGCTCCTGCCAGCTGTCCCGCGTCGAGCGCCGCGGCGAGCGCACCGTGATCGATCAGTCCTCCCCGCGAGGTGTTGATCAAGAACGCGCTGGGCTTCATCAGGGCAAGCGTCGTCGGATTGATCAAATGGTGCGTCGCCTCGGTCAGGGGGCAGTGCAACGAGACGTAATCGCTCTGGGAAAGCAGCCTATCTAGACTTTGCCATGCGACGCCCGCGGGCGTTTTATGTGAGCGATTGGTCGCCACCACCTGCATACCGACCGCGGTGGCCAGCTTAGCGAGCAGCGTTCCCGTCCGACCAAGTCCCACGATTCCCAGCGTCTTGCCCGCGATCCGTTCGACGGGCAACGTCTGCACGAGGTTGTAAACGCCGCGTTTGGTATCGTGGTGACCCTGTGCAATCTTTCGTCCTAGCGAATAGATCATCGCCAACGCGTGCTCGGCCACTTCTTGCAGGCAATAGTCAGGCACATTGGTCACCACAATCCCGCGCCGCGTGGCGTGCGGCACGTCGATATTGTCGAGCCCGATGCCCGTGCGGGCGATGTGGCGGCACGCAGGGGCGGCGTCGATCACCCGAGCCGTGACCGGTGCCCAGCAGGTGATGATTGTGTGGGCGTCTCCCACGAGCGTGGCCAGCGTTTCTTCGCGGTTGTTAGGCGAGACCTCGATCACACAATCGGCATCGGCAACGATCTTGCGTTCGACCTCGACGTCGGCCCAAGGATGGTCGGTGTAGAAGGCACGGGGCATGTTGCGTTTGCCGAAAAGACGTAAAGACTAAGGGTTTGCAGCATCCGACGCGCTGGCGGGACAATTCACCCTGCCGCTAGCCTACCGCATCATAGCGGCGATCTCGCGGGCAAAGCTCTTCGCGATCGCGGGGCGTCGGAGGCTGAGTTTGGCAGTCATCTCACCGCGAGCCGGATCGAAGCCGCGTCCGACGAGCCGAAAAGCGTGAACCCGTTCTTCGGCCGGCGCGTTTGCCAAGCAGATGTCGATTTCGCGGCGATAGAGCGTACGAATCACCGCATGCCCCAGCGCCTGCCGCTTCGACCACACCCACAGCCGTCGGGACTTAATCTCAGCCCGCAGACGATCCGCATTGGGGACGATCAGCGCGGTGAGACCCGTGTGCCCTTCCCCGAAGACGCATGCTTGCTCGATCCAGGGGGACGCCCCCAGCCGGGCCTCGACCGAAGCGGGGGCCACCTTCTTGCCCGTCGAGAGAACCAACAGCTCTTTTTTTCGGCCGACGATCGTAAGAAACCCCTCGCTGTCGAGTTGTCCCAGGTCGCCCGTGTGCAGCCAGCCCTCGCGCAACGTTTCGGCGGTGGCGGCCGGATTGTTCCAGTAGCCGAGCATCACGTTGGGGCCCCGAACCAACACCTCGCCATCTTCGGCGATGCGTACTTCAACGCCCGGCAGCGGTCTGCCGACCGTCCCCCGCTTGTAGGCCTCGGGCGTGTTGACGCTCACCACAGGCGATGCTTCGGTGAGACCGTACCCGCAGTAGATCGGGATGCCTTCGTCGGCGAAGCGCGCTTCGATGGCGGGTGCGAGCGATGCCCCGCCGCAATAGAGCCGTTTGATCTCGCAGCCGAGCAATTGCTTCAGCGAGACCCGCTCCGCTTGAGCCCGATCGATCGCTTTTTGGAAGAAGTAGGGAACGCCGTTGATGACCGTGGGTTTCACAAGCCGCGCATCGCGAAAGACGGTCTTAGGGTTTTCGGCGATCACCAGCCGCGAACCACGAACGAGCCAAGTGAAGAGGTCCCCTGTGCGTGCGTAAAGATGCTCGAAGGGTAAGAACGATAGGCGCAGTTCGTCGCCGTCTCCGCCGCTCGCCTGGCTCAGCGCAAGCGCGTTCGAGGCGAGGTTGTCGTGCGACAGCATCACGGTCTTGGCAGCCGTGCCCGTGCCCGCCGTATTCACCAGGGCCGCCAAGTTAGCGCTATATCGCAAGTCCTCGGCAGGGTAATCCACCGGGGCAAGCACCCGACCGCTGGCGTGGACGGCGAGCGTATGCGTGACCCAAGCGATGTCGCAATAGTGGCGTGCAGGCGTTAGCGCCCCGTGCTTTTCTTTGCCGGCAAAGTCTTTGAGACCGGATTGCTCGTGCGCGACGGCTTTAAGCAGGTCCCGCCATGAAAGCCAGCGCTCAATCCTTCCGTCGGTGACCCGCGCCAACGCCGGTTTGTCCGCATGGCGCTCAGCGGTTGCCAGGAACAGGTCATGGATCGTCGGAGGGCTCAAAGCAGATCCGCCTATCAGGCCCGCAACTTGCCGCCCAGATCGGCTTCGAGGGCGGTGAGCACCCGACTCACGACACCGTCGGCCTGGTCACTCGTGAGGGTGGCGTCGGGCGAACGGAGTTGAAGGCGGAAGACAACACTTTTTTTACCGGTACCGATCTGAGTGGCGTCGCGGAACGAGTCGTCTTGGAACACCACCCGCTCGACCAGAGACCCGCCTGTCGCGCAGGCCACAGCCTCGATCTGCGCCCATGCGATCGATTCATCGACAATCAGGTTCACGTCGCGCGACACCGGGGGATACGGCGAGAGCGCCACAGTCGTTGGCACCAACTCTACGGACTCCATCAGCACGCCGAGGCTCAGCTCGGCGACGCTCGCGGGGCCGCGTAGTCCGAACCGTTTGCGTCCCGCGGCGGAGAGTTCTCCCAGCAAGCACAGCGGCTGGCCGTTCAGCACCAAGCCAACGCTTCGCTGGGCATCGAGAACTCCACCGGAAGTCGCTACGTGGGTGTACTTTGCTCGGGGGGCTACCTCGCGCAGGAGAGCCTCGATGACCCCTTTGAGTTCGAGCAAACCACCACCGCTGGCGATCGCCAGCATCCGCCGCTCTTCAGGGGCCCCCCCGTCGCGGGGCAGATAGACCTTGGCGATCTCGAATTGTTCGATGACCGGATTGGACAACGCTTCATTGGTCTTACGGCACACCAACAGGCTGGGCACAAGCGTTTGCCGCAAGCACGTGGCACCCCGCAGTACCGAGGTGCTCGTTGATAAAGCGGGCTTCTCGGTCCACGGGCGAAAGGCATCGATCAGTTCGGGCTCGACCGCGCTCAGGGTGTAAGCTTCATCGAAGCCCGCGGCCGTGAGCACCCGGCGGATCCGATCGAGAACCACGTCCTCGCGCCGCAGGGCTGAGGGAACGATCGGCAGCTGCGAAGCGGTCGGAACCTTGTCATAACCATAAATCCGAGCCACCTCTTCGATCAGATCCACTTCACGCGTGAGGTCGGCGCGCCATGATGGCGGAACAACTTTCACGCAGTGATCGCAATTGTGTGTCTCAACACAGCCCAGATCGACGAGCACCTTGCGGACCGTTTCGCTGGGGATGACGACACCGAGCACCCGCTCGATCTGGGGGTAGCGAAGCTTGATGTGGTCGCGGTTGTTTTCGAGCTGACGCGGGCGCGGGCCGCCAACGTCAACGACCCCTTCACACAGAACGCCGCCGGCAAGTTCAAGAATCAGCTCGCAGCAGCGCCGACTCGCCCAGTCGATTCCTTCCGGATCGACGCCCCGTTCAAAACGGTAGCTCGAGGGGCTGAACAAAACGTGGCGGCGGGCGGCACCGCGCACGGTTAGCGGGTCGAAGTCAGCCGCCTCGATCAGGACATCCACGGTTTCGTCAGAGATCTCGGTCTCGGCACCGCCCATCACCCCGCCCAGCGCAACGGGCCGCCGGGCGTCGGCGATGACGACCTCGTCTCCGCTGAGGTCGTACGTTTTATGGTCGATTGCCGTGAACTTCTCACCCACGGTAGCGCGGCGCACAACGATTTGTCCCCCGGCGAGCTTGGCATGGTCAAAAGCGTGCAGCGGCTGGCCGATCTCCATCATCACATAGTTCGTGATGTCGACCACGTTGTTGACCGTCGCGATGCCCAGCGTTTGGAGACGCTTCTGTAGCCACGCGGGGCTCGGCCCGATCTTGACCCCCTTGATGACGCGCGCCGTATAGCGGGCGCACAGCTCGGGGCAGTTGTTGGTGACGGAGGTCGCACGAGCGATCGGTTCTCCGCTGTCTTGGGGTTGTGGTTCGGGCCGCTTGAGCGGTCGGTCCCAGAGGACCGCGATCTCGCGTGCTACGCCCAGATGCCCCAAGCAGTCGGACCGATTGCTGGTCACTTCCAGATCGATCGCGTTGTCGTCACCGACGCGCTGGACCTCTTCTAGGTTCAGACCGCTGAGCGTAAGACGCTCGGTCAGCTCCTCAACGCTTGCGGGAAGATCGACGTACTCGGCAAGCCATTCGGTAGAGACGATCATGAATCGGTCAGAACTGGGCGAGGAATCGCACGTCGTTGGTGTAGAGGTCGCGGATGTCGGTGATGCCGTGCTGTCGCATGCAGATCCGCTCGATACCAAGACCGAAGGCGAAGCCGGTCACCTCTTCAGGATCGTAGCCGACGGCGCGCAGCACGTTCGGATCCACCATGCCGGCTCCGCCGATCTCCATCCATTTGCCATCGTGCCAGATGTCGCACTCCACCGAGGGTTCGGTGAAGGGGAAAAAGCTTGGCCGGAAACGGACCTCGATCGGTTCGTTGGATTCCATGCCGAAGTACGACTGCCAGAACATCTGCAGCACGCCTTTGAGGTCGGCCATGGTCACACCCGGCGCGACACACAGACCTTCGATCTGATGGAACATAGGGTAGTGCGTCGCATCGGCCGTATCGGGCCGATAGACGCGACCCAGCGAGACGATCCGCACCGGAGGGGGCGTCTCTTCCAAGACACGGATCTGGACGGTCGAGGTCTGGCTGCGGAGCAGCAGCGGCTTGCCGTCGGGCCCCGCGGCCGCCAGACGCTCGGCAGTGCCGTTTTGTCCCGCCACGGCCGTGGCCAGATAAAAGTTGTCCAGCGGATCGCGGGCCGGGTGACTCTCGGGGATATTGAGCGCCACGAAGTTGTGGTGGTCGTCCTCGACCTCGGGGCCTTCGACCGCGGTGAAACCGAGCCGCCCCATAATCTCCTTCATCCGCTCGATCGTTTGCGTGATCGGATGAAGACGGCCGACTCGCCACTCGCTGCGGTGGTAAGGCTTGCCGGGGCGCGTTGCGTCGAACGCTTCGGCGCTGGAGGTCGTGGTTGCTGAAGCGAGCCGCGTGAGCGCCGCTTCCAGCGTTTGTTCAACCAGCTCCTTGACGGCGTTAAAACGCTGTCCAGCCGCGGGCTTGTCCGTTTTATCAACGGACCCCATGCCCTTCTGGATCGCCTTCAGACGGCCCGCCTTAGCGCCGAGAAACTCGACACGCAGCGCTTCGAGCGCATCGTTATCGGTCGCCTTCTCGAACGCAGCTTGTGCGTCGGAGGCGAGCGAATTGAGCTCGGCGAGAAAGTCGGCTAGCGCCACGGCGAAGTGCCTTCTCAGGCGGCCAAGGCGCTCTTGGCCTTCTCCACCACCGCATCGAACGCCAGCGCGTCGTGGATGGCCATTTCGGAGAGCGTCTTACGGTCCAGCTCGATGCCGGCCTTCTTCAGGCCCGCGATCAATTCGCTGTACCGCAGACCGCGCTCACGCGAGGCGGCGTTAATGCGGATGATCCACAGCTTGCGGAACTCGCGGGCGCGGACTTTACGGTCGCGGAACGAGTAGGCACCACTGCGGACGAGCGTCTCTTTGACACTCCGCAGCAGATTGCCGCGGCCACCGCGGTTGCCTTTGGCCTGCTTAAAAAGTCGCTTGTTGCGCTTGTGGCGTGCGACGCCAGTTGTGGTCCGCATCGGAAAGATTCCGGGTTGTGCTCAGCCCAGGCCGCGGGGTCTTCGTTGCCAAAGAAAGCTGTATCGTCGGCAAACGAAACACCGCTGTTGTAACGCCCGGCTTGCTTGGTGACGGGGGGGCGATTGCTCGATCTCGAACAATCGTCAGTAGCTGTTGCCCGCGAGTGCGGCGCGGATGATCTTGCTGTTGGTGTCGGTCGTAGTCACGCAGCCACGCAGGTTACGCTTGCGTTTCTGGCTCATCCGGCCGGCCAAGTGGCTTGTTCCGGCTTGGCGATGCTTCGCCTTGCCAGAAGCGGTCAATCGGAACCGCTTCTTGGTGCCTTTATGGGTCTTCATCTTGGGCATGACGCACCACCGGTATCTGCAGGGGACATGGTCGAAGCCCCGCAGTTTACCGACCACGAGCGGGGAGAGAAACCCCTATCGGTACGGCTATCTGGACAACTTGAGCGTGCTTCCGACGGGTTCCGACCCGCCCCTGACCGCTCTTTACCTTCCAGCAGCCTGCTTCACAGGCCAGCAGCCGGCTCGGCGGGCCCACAAAGCACTTTGAGACCCTCAGGAGGTTTCCCTCCGGGGACCTGAGCTTTGGGGCAATTCTGGCCCGAAACCTATTTGGGGGCGTAGGTAACGATGATCCGCCGGCCCTGCATACCGGGGCCCTGCTCGACCTTCGCGACCTCTTCCAGTTCCTTGGTGACGCGTTCGACGAGCTTAAAGCCCTCATCGACGTGCGCGTTCTCGCGGCCACGGAAGATCACAGAAAACACGACTTTGTCGTGCTTGGCCAGGAAGCCTTTCGCCCGGTTGACCTTGGTCATCAGGTCATGGTCACCGATCTTGGGCCTGAGCCGAACCTCTTTGTTCTGGCTCTGGTGGGTGTGCCCTTTGCTATGCCGCTTCTTTTGCTGGTACTTGAATTTGCCGTAATCCATGATCCGGCAGACAGGGGGCCGCTCAGTGGGTGCCACCTCCACCAGATCCAGCCCGGCTTCGCGAGCCTTGAGCAAGGCCTCTTCGGTTGGGATCACGCCGAGCTGTTCGCCCTCGGCTGAGACCACGCGCACGGGCGTGATCCGGATCGCTTCGTTGATTCGCTGGGTGTTTTTCTTATCAGCGTTGCGTTCGAAGGTACGGAAGCGAGACAAGTTCTTTCCTACAGGGGGTGGGGGGGCGGCGTCCAAAAAGAGGACACGACGACGTCGGGGCAGGCCTAGCGCAGGCCAGACCCGGAAGTATCGGTCACGATTCGGGGCTGCGTCAACTGAAACGGCCGCCCCGATTGGGCCGTTTTCGCCGACTTTTCTTGATTAGGCCGCTTTCAGTTGCCCCCGGAGCCGTCAAAAGCCGTTTCTTGGGGTCCACCCGGGGCCGCAAGAAACGGCTTTGTTACCCCTCCACGGCCGCTCCAGGTGCCACCCCGGCTTGGGGGTTTCGGGCCATCAGGCAGATCACTCGCGAGCCAGATCGGCTGCTTATAGTGGTAAAGCGCTTCCAC
This sequence comes from Botrimarina hoheduenensis, assembly GCF_007859815.1. Taxonomy (GTDB): domain Bacteria; phylum Planctomycetota; class Planctomycetia; order Pirellulales; family Lacipirellulaceae; genus Botrimarina; species Botrimarina hoheduenensis. Next base: position 367,518 of record NZ_SJPH01000002.1, read on the forward strand.
CGACCGCCTCGATCGCAGTGTTATGCCGTCTCTGCCTAGCTTGTGACTATGCCTTCTTCGCCGACACCCAACGCCAGTCAGCACCAAGCCCACATGACCTACGCCAGCAGTCGGGCGGGGCGGACCATGGTGCAGTCGCTTAGCGGCGTGGCGTCGCTACTTAAACGAGAAGTCTGGGTTTGGCCGATCGTGGCGGTGGTGCTGCTAGCAAGCGTCGGCTGGTTCTTACGCAGCGCGATTGAGCGCACCATGAAGGAGTCGCTTACTTCGGAGCTCGAGACGCTTCGCGATGTGGAGGTGGCGTCGCTCCGCACTTGGCTGGACGACCAGCGGGGCTATGCGGAGTCGGTAGCCAACCAGCTGACGACACGGCAATTGATCGGCGAGATCGTGGGCGACCCCCTCGCTGCGAGCCCGGCAGCAGTCCCAACTGAGAAGTTCGATCCTAAGCCGGCCGGCTCGGGGGGAGAGGCGGCGGCTAATACCGATCCCGCCACGCTCTCGGCGGAGCTGACCCGATTGCTGGCACCCGAGTTAGCGCAGCACGCTTACGATGGCTACGTTTTGGTGGATCGCCAGATGCGTGTCCGGGCGGCCTGCGACTTGGACACGGTCGGTTCTGCCTCATCGGCGAACAAGAGTCTGGCACCCATCGAGCTTGAAGAGCACCCCGAGCATGCGGAGTTTGCCGCTCGTGTGCTCGCCGGTGCATCAACCGTGTCTCGACCGCTGCCCAGCGTATTGCCCGTGCGAGATCATCAGGGTCGGCGGAGGACGGGCACGCCGGTCATGTACGCCGCGGCACCGGTCCGGGATGAAAATTTGCGGGTGATCGCGGCGCTGGCATTCCGTGTTGCCCCGGATCGAGAGTTCACGAAGATCCTGCAGCGAGGCCAAACCGGAGAGTCCGGAGAAACTTACGCCTTTGATGCGCAGGGGATGATGCTTTCGAGCAGTCGGTTTGAAGAAGACCTCGTTTTGCTGGGCATACTTCCCGACGAAGACGGTGTTCGCTCGATACTCCGTGTACTTGTTAGAGACCCGGGCGGCGACCTGACGGCCGGTTTCCGTCCGCTACTCCGCCGCCGGGAGATGCCTCTCACGCGGATGGTCGCCTCGGCCGCAGCCGGCGAGTCGGCTTCCGACGTCGAAGGCTATCCGGACTACCGAGGTGTTCAGGTGGTTGGCGCGTGGCACTGGCTGGAAGACTACTGCTTTGGCGTGGCGACCGAGATCGATGCGGCTGAGGCTTATCGGCCCCTGACGATCCTCAAGCGAACATTCTGGGGACTCTTTGCTCTGCTGGCGCTCAGCTCGGTGGCGATCTTCCTGTTCACGCTGCAGGTTTCGCGTTTACGCCGTGAGGCGCAACGGGCCGCGATCGAGGCCCAAGAACTTGGACAGTACCGCTTAGAACAGAAGCTGGGTGCGGGCGCGATGGGTGTCGTTTACAAAGCCCGACACGCCATGCTGCGGCGGCCTACGGCGGTCAAGATGCTCGAGCCCGAGAAGGTGACCGACGAGGCCGTGCAGGCTTTTGAGCGCGAGGTGCAGATCACCAGCCAGCTGTGCCACCCCAACACGGTGGCGATCTTTGATTACGGTCGGACGCCCGAGGGACTTTTCTACTACGCCATGGAGTACCTCGACGGGATCGATCTCCAGCAGCTTGTCGAACAGTACGGCCCGCAACCGGTGGGGCGTGTGGTGAGCCTGCTCACGCAGGTCTGCGGTTCGCTGTACGAGGCCCACACGCTGGGCTTGGTGCATCGAGATATCAAACCCGCAAACCTGATGGTCGGTCGTCGCGCGGCTGAGCCCGACGTGATCAAGGTGCTCGACTTCGGCTTGGTTAAATCCAGCGACGACGACAACAAGCAGAAGGGCATGGCCGGCACGCCGCTCTACATGTCGCCCGAGTCGATTCAGTCGCCCGACACCGTCGATGCCCGTAGCGACCTCTATGCCGTTGGAGCGGTCGGCTACTTCTTGCTGACGGGCAAGCCGGTGTTCGAAGCGGCGAGCCTGAGCGAACTCTGCCGCAAGCACATGCAAGAAGCCCCGGTTCCTCCAAGCAAGCGCCTCGGCAGCGCGCTGCCTGAGGAGCTGGACGACATCATCTTGGCCTGCTTGGACAAGTCTCGTGCGAAGCGTCCGCAGACCGCGCGCGACGTGGTGATCCGCCTACAAAGAGTGCCATCCGTTGATGACTGGGGAGTCGAGGCGGCCGAGTTGTGGTGGAACCAGCATGAGCGCGGAGATTCCCCACGCCGAAAGCTCGGCGGGACGACCGTCAGCCGCGACCACGCCGCAACGATCGATCACGGCTAGCCGCACTTCGTGCAGAACCAGATGGAGCGCTTGCAATCTGCGTGTGTCGTTTAGTGGGCACAACCGGCTGGTGAGGGATGTGCGGGCGTTCAATTTGCTGCGTAATCACTTTGAGCTCGACATTCGGTCGAGAGGCAGACTAGAGTGCCCCTCCCGAGATCGACCTCTTGCTCCGCGCTAGCTTAAAAATGCCCCCCGCACCTCCTTGTTTGTCTGACGAAGAGCTGGCGCTGCTGCTCAGCGTCGATGCACAACTCCCCTCGTCAACTCCGACTCTTACGCAGGCCGAGCGAGCCGCTTGCCGTCGTGCGGCGAGCGAGCTTTGTCGATCGCGCGGCCTGTGTGGAACCAATCGGCTGGCAATGAAGCGGTTGGTTGAGCTCGCACGATTTCCGCGCGAATCGACCCGCTGCGACAGAGAGCGGCGTTCGCAAACGCGTTACCCTCTGAGCATTTCGATTAACGGCGTCCCGATTGATGGACAGGGAAAGCCCACAGGTTTGCCGCTCAGTCTGACACTCTGCGATATCGCTGAAGCAGGGGCAGGCTTAACAACCTTTGACCGCCTTGAGGCCGGTCTGCTGCTGTTGCAAGTGGTGATTCCCCATGAGGGGGTCGCCTCGCTGATCGGTTGTGTCGAATGGCTTAAGAGCGTTGGCAAGATCACCCGCTTCGGCATGTCTTTTCCAACCGAAGGCTGAGCGCCATTCAGCGCTCAAGCGGCCGAACGGCTGACGTTGGTGCCTGCCAAGCGTTTCCATCCGCGGAGCTGCACCGGATGGATTTTTAGTGACTGCGCGTAGAACGCACGGGCGGCGCGTTCGCGGCCGAGCTTCTGCATGTCTTTTCCCGCGTTGCACCACCGCCGTGCGAGCAGCGAGCGGAGCGCCCAGTCGCCGGCTAACTCGGGCCGCTTCTCGCAGATCTTGGCAAAGATCAGCTCGTACGCCTTTGCCCAGCGGTATTGGCAATCGACGTACCGACGGCTGAGGTTGTTTTCTTCTCCGAGGAGGTCTGCGTTACCCAGGTAGAAGTCCACCGGCTCACCGGCCGCGTGAACCCATCTACCGGCCAGCGCAAGCATCGAGAACAGTTCCGAGTCCTCGGCCGTTTCGAGTTCGGGCTTCCACCCGCCAACGGCCTCATAAGCGACGCTGCGAATCAGCGTGCAAGAAGCCACGCCGGCTCCCTTGCGGAAGAACCACGGCAGCGGGTTCGCGACGAGCGTCCGGCAATCATCTCCCCCGTGAATGATGCCCTGCAGATCGGTGTAGCGCCGATCCACACAGGCCACGACGGCATCGGGGTGAGCTCGCAGCGCCGCGAGTGTCCGCTCTAGGAAATCAGCCGGCCAATGGTCGTCCGAGTCCAGGAAGGTGGTGTAATCCGGACTGCCCAGAGCGGCGTAACCGGCTACACGGGCGGCGGCAGCCGTCTTGTGCGGGTGCCGCAGCACTTGCCAAGCGAACGGGGGCGACAGCGCTGTCAGCCATTCTTCGGCGGCTTCTGCCGAACCATCGGTTGAGCCGTCATCGACAACAACCACCCGGTCGGGCAGACGTGTCTGCGCCACGACATGCGGGAGGGTATCCAGCAAGACGCTGCGTCGATTGTAAACGGGGATTACCACGCCAATCGTCTCGACGGACGGAGTCGTATCCCTAGGATCCAGGCAATTGGTATTCATCGGAAAGGTCATCCGGCGCGTCTTAGGGGGAACTTGCGGGTAAGCCTGAGGAACTGGCGATGGAGCGGATGACGAGCGATCGGGCTGGTGCTCGGCGGAACTTTGTGGAACGAACGGTCGTTCGTCTCCAGGCAGACTGGAACAAGGAGTGTGTCGAGGCACCGGTACGCATCAACGAAGTCACTCACAGCGGCCGGACCAACTAAACGATCCGCCGCGGCCAGAATCCGTTCTCGCTCGGCCACTTGGTCAGAGCCAACGTCGGTGGGTTTGCCGAGCGCGTAGCGTGGCCCCGCGTCGGCAAGCTCGTCTCGGCTGTCGGCAAGGCGCAGGACGGCGTACTCACGATCTTCGTCGGCCAGCTCTTTGGTTGCGTGTCGCGACTGGGTATAGCGAAGCACGATCGCCTCTGCTTCGGCACCTGCCTCAGCGATCAGCAATCGCCGACGTTCGTCGGTGGCTCCCCGTGCACCATCGCCAAAATCACCATACAAGTACGCCGAATGCAGCAGCCCTGCAGCGATCAGCGCGGGTGACTCGCCCCATGAGGACAAGGCGGAAGCCGTGCCAACCAGATGGCAGAGGAAAGGTTTGTGGCTGGGACGATAGGCCCCGACGAAGAGCTGGCGCGCTAAGTCGTAAGTCGCACGAAGGCGTGCCATTTCTTCCGCGCTGGCTCCGCTCTGGAGCCGCTGCGCGTAGAGCTGCAAGTTAGTTTGAGCAAGCACGTTGGGTCCCATATCAAACGCGATGTCCTTCTAGGCGACCAATCTTGCGGTGCCCGGCTGGTGGACCAGCTCAACGCTCACCGGCGGCAGATTGGCGTACTTCTTGTAGGGATAGCGGCGACGGTTGGAGATCCGTTCGAGCGGGGCGACAACCCGCTTCTCCACCGAACGCGACAGCTTCTTACCGATTGCCTTGCGCAGCGTGCGCAGCGAATTGAGGCCCAGTCGGCGGTGCTCGGCGACCCACTGCAGCCCCCGTCCGCGATCTTGGTCGGTGGTGTCGAGTCGCCATTTTTCGGCCATATGCTGCTGGTTAGCTCGCATCCAGGCTTCGCTCCAGCGCAGAAAAAAGAACTCGGCATCGGCTTCGGAAAGCCGGCGCGGCGGGGCATAGGTGATGCGCGCCTCCGGTTCGAGCCAGACCTCGCCCCCCGCCTCGCGGACGGTCAGGCACAGGTCGCCGTGTTCGGCGTGGCACAGCAGCCCTTCGTCCAGCAGGCCTGTCTGGCGGAACACCTCGAGAGATACCAGCACCGTGTGGTACTCGATCAGCTCGGTCTTCTGGCGCTTGAGTGGCTCGTCGATTTGGTCGGCTGTCTGGTGTTGGAGCGAGTGCTTTTCCAGATAGCGGCGTCGACCGTCGGCATCGACTTCGATCCGACAGACGCCGCCATACATGTGGAGTTTGTGCTCCTCGGGCAGGTGCTCGTAGTAGGCCGGTCCCACCAACCAGGCTTCCGTTTCATTCGCGCAATCAACCATCGCCCCGAGCCAACCTGGCGAGACCAGCACGTCGTTATCGACAAACACGATCGGCTTGTCGGGCGTGTTTTCGAGGGCCCACCGTGCCGCCAGATTGCGGGCTTCGTTGGGCGTGACATACCGATCCGTGCGCAGCAGTGTGAAGCCTTTCTCCGTGGCCGCTGCGCGCAGGTAGTTAGCGACTTCTGGCGGCGAAGCGCCGTCGATGCAAACCAAGTTGAAGGGCTCGGCGGTCCGTTCGTAGAGCGCCTCCAGCGAGCGCTGCGTGGTGCTAAACACCTCCCGCGGAACAAAGCCGATGGTCGCGATAGGATCACTCATAGACGGTTTTCGGCGTCTAAAGGCCGGGCCAGGGCCGGAAGGGTTTGTAACGGTTGGGCCGACTTTGCGGCGCGGCTTCTTAGACCTTCGTCTAACCGCAGCCAAGAACTTGAGTCAGACAAGCCGGCTTATTAGCCCCCTGCTAGCGATGAGGGTCGTGCCAGCACACCGCCAGCGCGTGGGGAGAGTCCCCCAAACGGCATCAGAGCCTTCTCAGTCAGCCGGGCGAGTAGCGGTTCAGCCGCCTGACACGAGCGCAGCGGCTTCGCGCGCTATCTGCAGCTCTTCATTGGCCGGGACGACCAAGATAGCCCCCCGGCTATCGGCCGCGTGAAGTGGTCCTTCGCTGCCAACGAGCTTCTCGTTAGCAGCCTCGTCCAGAACTAGGCCGAGCACTGCGAGGCGTTCAACGACTTGTCGGCGAACCGCCGCGCTGTGCTCACCGACGCCCGCAGTGAAAACCAGCGCGTCGAGCCCGTTCAAAGCGACATAGAACGCCCCGACGTACTTCGCAATCCGATAGCAGTAAACGTCCAGCGCGAGCTGAGCGGAACCTACTCCGGCCTGCGCAAGCTGCAACACATCGCGGAGGTCTCCCGTACCGCACAGGCCTTTTAGGCCGCTCTCGCGGTTGAGTAGCTGATCGAGACGCTCGGCCGAGTAACCGCACTGACGCTGCAGATACAGCAGCACGCCGGGGTCGAGATCGCCCGAGCGTGTGGCCATCACGAGCCCTTCGAGCGGCGTGAGCCCCATGGTGGTATCAATCGAGCGACCAGCGTCGATCGCCGTGGCGCTCGCACCGGCCCCCAGGTGCAAGACGACCATCTTGAGCGACGCGAGCGGTTTACCCAGCAGTTCGGCAGCGCACAACGAAGCCCAGCGGTTTGATAGGCCGTGAAAACCGTAGCGCTTTACGCCGTGCTCAGCAGCCAACTCGCTCGGCAGGGCATAGCAGGCCGCGTAAGCGGGGATCGTTTGGTGAAACGCCGTGTCGAACACCGCGATGTGCTCAGCGCTCGGGTAGCGTTCGCGCAGGATCTGGATTCCCAACACATTCGCCGGATTGTGCAGCGGAGCGAGCGGCGTAAGCCGATCGAGCTGCGCGAGCACCTCGTCAGTGATCCGCGTTGCGGTTTGAAACCGCCCGCCGCCGTGGACCACGCGGTGGGCAACCACCTCAGGCCCGTCCCCCAGCACGCCCTGCTCGGTTAATTGTTGAGCGAGCCGTTCCATGCCGATCCGATGGTCGGCGATCGGCATGCGCTGAGTGTGAGACGCTCCGTTTGCGGTAGCAAAGGTTACCAAACCGTCGTCTGCCTCGCCGATCCGTTCCACTGCCCCGCGACCGAGCTGGTGATCGCCCGGATGCTCGAACAGGCGGAGCTTGATCGAGGAGCTGCCGCAGTTGAGAACAAGCACCTTCATCGGGCGATGTCTCCGTCTTGGTTGAGGTCGTCGGTCGGTTGTGCCTGGATGGCGGTGATCGCGACCGTGTTGACGATGTCCACCACCGTGCAGCCTCGGCTCAGATCGTTGACCGGTTTGCGAAGGCCTTGCAGCACAGGACCAATCGCGACGGCGTTCGCCGAACGTTGCACCGCCTTGTAGGTGTTGTTACCCGAGTCCAGGTCCGGGAACACGAAAACCGTGGCCTGCCCCGCGACCGTGCTGCCGGGCAGCTTCGCACGGGCAACTGAGGTGTCGATCGCCGCGTCGTACTGGATTGGTCCCTCGATCGAGAGCTCGGGTGCCCGCTGTCGCACCAACCGCGTTGCTTCGCGTACTTTGTCAACCATTGCCCCGTGTCCGGATTCACCGGTCGAGTACGAGAGCATCGCAACGCGTGGCTCGACACCGAAGCGTCGGGCTGTTTCGGCAGAGCTGATCGCGATGTCTGCCAGCTGCTCGGGATTGGGATCGGGATTGACCGCGCAATCGCCATAGACCAATACGCGGTCTGCAAGGCACATCAGGAAGACGCTGGAAACGATCGAGCACCCTTCACGCGTGCGGATCACCTCCAGGGCCGGTCGAATGGTGTGGGCTGTCGTGTGTGCGGCTCCGGAGACCATGCCGTCGGCGTCCCCCTGTTGCACCATCATGGTGCCGAAGTAGTTGGCTTCTCCAGCGAGATCGTGGGCGGCCTCGATGGTTAGCCCTTTGTGTCGGCGGAGTCGGTGCAACTCTTCGGCAAACTCATCGCGTTGGGCCGCTGTCGACGGATCGATTAGCTGGGCTTTGGATAAGTCCAAGCCTAAGGCCGCGGCGCGCGCGAGGATCGTCTCGGGATTGCCCAGCAGCGTTAGCGCAGCCACCTGGCGGCGGAGGAGCACGGCTGCGGCGCGCAGGATCCGATCATCGTCCCCTTCCGGCAAGACAATCCTGCGCTGATCGCGTCGCGCACGCTCGATCAGATCGTACTCGAACATGAGTGGCGTCACCCGCTCGCTGCGTGTTACGGCGATGCGTCGGGCAAGCTGCTCGGAGTCGACATGGCGTTCGAAAGCTCCGAGCGCTGCGGCGATCTTGGCGGAGTTCTCGGCTTCGAGGACCGGCTTGACGGCCTCGACGGCGGTGGCGGCGTTGTAGGTGTCGCAGTCGACCATCAGCAACGGCGGCAGGTGCTGGCGAAGGCCTTCGACCAGCTGCTGGATCGAAGGCGGAAGCTCGATTCCACCGGTAAGCAGCACACCCGCCACACTCGGCAGGCCTGCCGCCACATGCGAAGCCGTGGCACCCAGCAAGATGTCGGCACGGTCGCCCGGGGTAATCACGAGCGAATGATCCCCCATCCGCGGGAGAAAATTCGGGAGGGTCATCGCTGCGACGAGGCACGTTGCGACATCACGCTGCGCGGCGTCGCCCGGATCGTGCAGCCAGCGGGCCCCGATGCCGCGCGCCACTTGGTCCAGCGTTGGTCGCGCGAGGCTCGGCTCCTCGGGAATCAGTACGACCGGGCCGTCCGCTAGCGAGGCACGCTCGAGTTCCGTTCGTAGCGAATCGACCTGGTCGATCGGTACGCGATTCAGGAACGTCGCGGCGACGGCGTCACCATGCTCCGCGAACGAGGCCAAGCCCGCCCGCGCGCTACGGACGATCTCGCGGGCCGACTTGCCGCGGCCGCTGCCGACCACAACCGCCGGACAGCCCAGGTGAACGGCGAGCCGCATGTTGAACTCGAACTCCATCGCGGCTTGCGCGCCGGTGTAGTCGGTTCCTTCGCAAACGACGAAGTCGGAGTGGCGGGCAAGTGTGCGGAAGCGGGCGAGCACTTCTTTGAACAGCTCGTCTTCGTGCCCCTCTGCCACCAGCTGCTCGGCCCGATCGAGCGAGACCCCGACCATTTGCTCGAGAGGGGTTTCGATACGGTAGCGATCCCGGACCAGACGCAGATGGGGGTCTGCCTCGGGATCGCCGGCCACCAACGGGCGGAAGTACGCGAGTCGCTCCACGCGACGCGAGAGCAGCTCCATCAAACCGAGCACTACGAGCGACTTTCCACTACGGGGCTCCCAGGCCAGTACGTAAGCGGCGGTAGACATGGCCCCCGATGGTGTCGTGAGGAGTTGACGATCTCAGAGCGTTCATCGTCCTCTTCCCAACCTTGCAGGCCTAGCCCCTTGGCCGGAGGGCTGGGGGGCGCCGTATCATGAGGGGGCCGAGGGCGCGCCGTGGACGGCGGGCTCGCTTCGCTATCCCTGCTTGATGATACTGCCATGGACGCCGCCAAGCCGTTCGTTCACCTGCACTGCCACAGCCATTACTCGCTTCTCGACGGGGCGAGCCCGATCAAGAAGCTCGTTGGCCGGGCGAAAGAGCTGGGCATGAACGCGTTGTCGCTGACGGACCACGGCAACCTTTACGGCGCGCTAGAATTTTACAAGGCATGCCGGGCGGAAGAGATCAACCCGATTGTCGGGTACGAGGCGTACATCGCTCCCGGTAGCCGTCACGACAAGAGCGGAGCCACGCGCAGCAAAGAGGCGGCCTATCACCTCACGCTGCTCGCCAAAAACAAGGCGGGCTTTCGCAATCTCGTGAAGATGGCGAGCCGTGCCTATTTGGAAGGTTTCTATCACAAGCCGCGGATCGACAAAGAGCTGCTCGAAGCACACAGCGAAGGCATCATCTGCCTCAGCGGCTGCGTCTCGGGAGAGCTCTCTAAGACGCTTCTGTCCGGCGCGTCGGCCGACGAAGCCCTGCAGCGTGGTGCCGAGATCACGGGCTGGTTCAGCCGGGTCTTTGGCGATCGCTACTTCCTCGAGATCCAGGACAACGGCGTCGAGATCCAGCGGGCCGCCAAAGAGCTGACAATTGAACTGGCGAATCGGCAGGGGTTGCCGCTGGTTGCCACGAGCGACGCTCACTATGTCAACCGCGAAGACGCCGAAGCACAGGATGTGTTGCTGTGCATCAATACGGGCCGCTTCCGGACAGATACAAACCGCATGCGCATGGAAGGAGATCAGTTCTACCTGCGCAGCGCTGAGGATATGTACGCCGCCATGCCCGACGTGGCGGACGCCGTCGCGCGGAGCCAAACCATCGCCGACTCGGTGGACCTCGATCTCGAGCTGGGCAAGCGCTACTTTCCGACCTTCACCACCCCGAACAACCCTCAGCCCGATCTGCGCGCCTCGGAGGCGTACCTGCGTGAGCTTTGCTTGATAGGGCTCAAGGACCGCTACGCTCAGCAGCCCGATCGCTGGCAAGGGGGCGACGCCACGAGCAACACACTAGCGGACGAGGTCCTCCAGCGGCTTGACCGCGAGCTCGGCGTGATCAACAAGCTGGGTTTCCCCGATTACTTTTTGATCGTCTGGGACTTTGTGCGCTTCGCGGTGGAGCGGGGAATCCCTTCAACGGCGCGTGGTTCGGGCGTGGGATCGCTGGTCTGTTATGCCCTGCGTCTGAGTCACGTTTGTCCGCTGCGTTACGACTTGCTGTTTGAACGCTTCCTCGACGAGAGCCGCCTCGAAGCGCCCGATATCGATATCGACTTCTGCAAGGAGCGCCGCGGCGAGGTCATTCAGTACGTCAAGGACAAGTACGGCGAAGACAACGTCGCGCAGATCGGCACGTTCGGCACGCTCGCCGCGCGGGCCGCGATCAAGGATGTCGGCCGCACGATGTCGATGCCGATCTTTCGGGTCGATCAGATCACCGCGATGGTGCCTGAGCAGCTCGGGATCACGCTCGCCAAAGCGCTCGAAACGAGCGAGGAGCTTGCGCGGACCTACGAGTCAGACCCCGAGGTGCGCGAGCTGCTGGACCTGGCGCAGAAGATCGAGGGACTTGCCCGTAATGTCGGCACGCACGCCGCCGCGGTGGTGATCTCAGAAAAACCGGTCGATGAGTACGTGCCGCTCCAGCGCGTTAAAGGCAAGACGGAGGTGATCACCCAGTGGGCGATGAACGACGTTGAGGCCGCGGGCTTGCTGAAGATGGATTTTCTGGGCCTGCGAAACTTGACGATCCTCGCGAAAAGTGTCGAGCTCATCGAGCAGTCCACCGGCGAGCGGGTGGATCCTTACGCGTTCCCGCTGGATGACAAGGAGTCTTACGCGTTGCTCTGTCGGGGCGAGACCAAGGGTATCTTCCAGCTCGAGTCGGGGGGCATCCGTGATCTGCTCCAGCGGATGAAGCCCGACAACTTCCTCGACATCATCGCCACCGCCGCTCTGTATCGGCCGGGACCGCTCGAGGGAGGGATGGTCGATCAGTACATCGAGGTCAAGCACGGTCGTCGTGAGGCGGAGTATCCCCATCCGGTTATGAAGGAGGTGCTCGAAGAAACCCACGGAGTGATGGTGTACCAAGAGCAGGTGATGCGGATCCTCAACCGGCTGGGGGGCATTCCGCTCTCGAGCGCGTACACCTGCATCAAGGCGATCAGCAAGAAGAAGCTGCCGATGATCGCTAAGTTCCACGAGGAGTTCCTCACCGGAGCGCAAGAGCAAGGCCTCGACAAGAAACGGGCCGAAGAGCTCTTCGAGATGATCAAGAAGTTCGCCGGATACGGCTTCAATAAGAGTCACTCGACCGCCTACGCGCTAATCGCGTACATGACGGCCTATCTGAAGGCCCATTTCCCGGTTGAGTTCATGGCCGCGTTGTTAACGGGCGATATCCCCGGCCGCAACTTCAAAAGTAAAGACGCGCTGGTCGAGCATCTGGAAGATTGCAAGCGGATGGGCGTGCGAGTCGAGCCGCCGAATGTTAATCACAGCGACGTCGCCTTCGCGGTGATCGCCGATGATTCCGTAGCCGATGACACCGTGGCTGAAGGCACGGCACAGAAAAAATACGATCGCAAGATCCTCTTCGGCCTGTCGGCGATCAAGGCTTGCGGCGGCGGCGCGGCCGAAGCGATCGCCGCGGCCCGTCGACAAGACGGTCCTTTCAAGGATCTCTATGATTTTTGCGAACGAGTGGACCCCTCGGTCTGCAACCGTGCGACGATCGAGACGCTGATCAAAGCGGGAGCGATGGACGGCTTTGGTGCCAATCGCGCGTCTCTGATGGCGGGCATCGACAAAGCGATGCAGTCCGGTGCGGCGGTCCTAGCCGATCGACGTAGCGGACAAAAAGGTCTCTTCGGCGACGAAGACGACGCGGCCGGCTCCGCGCCCGCACCGCTGCCCGACGTCCCCGAGATCGAGGAGAAGGAGCTGCTGATTCTTGAGAAAGAAGTGCTCGGTTTTTATCTGACCAGTCACCCGCTCGCCGAGCATGAGAAGACGTTGCGGACTTTCTGTTCGCACACCAGCACCACGTGCGGAGAACTCGAGCACCGCACCGAAGTGGTGATGGGGGGGATGCTCGCGGCGATCAAGATTTCGCACACCAAGAACCCCAAGCCAGGAGCCCCCAGCAAGTACGCCATGTGGGATCTCGAAGACATGGACGGCATCATGCGGTGCATCCTCTGGCCCGAACAGTTTGCCCAATTCGGCAGCTTCGTGGTCGGTGACGCGGTGGTCGGGGTACGCGGAGCCATCGACCGCCGCCCCGGTGCTGAAGAGGTTAACCTCATCGTGAACGAGCTGATGCCGATCGACGAGCTATCGGGTCGTTACACCAGCGGAGTAACCATCTGCGTTCGTGAACAGGAACACGGCGAGCAGCGCCTGAAGAGTCTTCGCGAGATTCTCGGTGGCTATCCGGGCCACAAGGGGGTCAAGCTGCGTCTCGACCTTGCGGAGGGGGGCAGCGTGCATCTGGAGGGGATCCGCGGTGTCGATCTGCACCCCGAGTTGCGCCGCCGCGTCGACGAACTGCTCGGACCCGGGTGCTTTCATTTGACAGGCGGTGCGCCGCCGGCGAAGGCCCCCGAACGCCGGGGCGGCCGCGGCAAGCGTGAGCCCACGCGGGTTTGAGTTTTTCTCAGCGCCTACGCAGCTGGGAGAAGAAACGCGCTCAGGCTGCACATGGGCGATCGCTGGGGGGCATAGTTTAGCTCTGGCCCCGTAATTTCTTCGCATTTCGATCGCTCCCCGCTCTTTCTCCGCTTTGCGCGTCAGTTCTAGGCGTCTGGGGACGTCTACTTAAACGCCCCCTCTTGTCCGTCGGCCTTGCGTGGCCGCTTGTTGGAGTACCGCTGTGCTGAATTCGCTTCGGGTTAGCTGGTGTCTTTTTCCGTTGCTGCTGGTTGCAGCCGTAGCCAATGCCCGCGAGGAACGGTCCTTCCGCCCCGTTACCGTCTCCCACGCCGAGGTGAGGCTGGATGTTCACGGCAAGCCGATCGATTGCCACGACGGTTGCCTCGAGTACTTCGCGGGGCGTTACTACCTGTACGGCACGCGCTACGGCGAGACCGATGGCTTCACGCCGGCGAATCGATACGTGGTGTACAGCTCACCCGATCTGGAGCGTTGGGAGTTGCACGGCGATCTGCTCGCCGACACTCCCGAGGGGGTCTACTACCGACCCTATGTGAAGCACAACCCGACGACTGGAAAATACGTGCTCTGGTACAATTGGTATCCCGTGCTGTGGGAAGGCCAGTACGGTGTGGCGACCTCCGACACGCCCCAAGGTCCGTTTAAGATCCACAACGACAACGTGCGGATGGCGCAGCCTCGGCCGGGCGACCACGGTCTCTTTGCCGACGACGACGGGACGGCCTATCTGATCTACACCTCGATCGAACTCGGGCACTCGATCTCGATCGAGAAGCTCACGCCCGATTGGCTCTCCTCAACCGAGGAGAACAGCGGCGTGTTCGCTTCGGGATGCGAAGCGGCCTCGATGTTCAAACGGGGCGATCGCTACTACGCACTCTTTGGTCCGAACTGTTGCTTCTGTCCCGAGGGCTCGGGCGCGCGGGTGTTTGTGGCCAACAATCCTTTGGGACCGTATCAAGAGATCGGCGATATCAATCGGGACGAAACGGGAAGGGTGACAATCCCTGCCCAGCAGACCCACATCGCCCGACTGCCGGGATCCAAGGGGGATCAGTACCTGTGGATGGGCGACCTGTGGGGCTCGCGCGCCGACGGCGTGAAGGGACACGATCTGCAGCACTGGAGCGAGCCGCTGGTGTTCTCTCCCGACGGATCGATCGCCAAGCTCAAGCGCTCTGGGTCGGTCGAGGTTGAAGTTGTGACGAACCGCACCGACTGATGGCCTTTAACCGGTCAGCAAGACCTTGGGTAGTTGAGCGATACAAAAGTACGCGAACACCAGGAAGCTGATAACAAGGCCGATTCCGATCATCGGGCCCGGACGCAGCCGAGCGGCGATCTCGGGTCGGAACTGCCGCGGCAGCACCCAGTACAGGCCGACGAACATCGCGGCAGCTTGCAGCGGTGTGAGCAGCAGCCCCTCCATCACGGCAGCGTAGCGCACCAGCGAGACGGGCTCCTGCCCCAACGAGTAGACGACCGTCATGCTCATGAGCAGGTAAAAACCCAGCCAGCAGCGGCGTCGAGTGAGGGGGCTCCAGCGCCTCGCCAACTGCGGCAAGCACAGCCGCACGCAGTCGTCCAGCAAGAACGGCCAGCCCGCGACCTGAGCCAGTTGGGTGGAGACCAGCGCCGCGGCACCGCCGATCAAGAAGAGCGTCGCGCCACCCGTTCCGCCTTGGGTGCCGAAGACATGGGCGAGGGTCGTTGCGACCTCCGGGCCCGAAGGCGCAAGCTGCTGCGTACCCAACACGCCCGCTCCCGCGATCAAGAAACCGCTCGTTACGCCAACCCCCAGCAGCATGGCGACCGTCGCGTCGACGGTGATCGCGCGTCGCCAGCCGAGCAGGCGGTTGGCATCTTCTGCGGAAAGCGCGCGGAGCAGGGCCTCGTCAGCCGGCTTTCCCTGACGCCTGCCCGCGGCTGCCCCGTAACCGGCACCCATGATCCAGTAGGTGTACCAGACTTGGCTGGCGAACCCGCCCGCGCCCCAACCGAGCAGCGGAAGCATCTCGGCCCAGGCGTTCTGCGAAAGGCCCGCGTGCCGCGCCCACTCGGGCACCGGAGGAACGCGCGGCACCAGCCCGGCGAGGATTTCGCTGGTGGGGGGGAGCACCCGCAACGCGATCACTGCCACCCCAATCAGGGTCAGCGTGACGAGGAGGGCCATCACAATCTTCAGCGGCTTGAACTCTCCGACCCAGGCGATCGCCACGGCTAGCAGCGTGACCAGCCAGCCGCACACCAGCGGCGGCAAGGGGGTGAGCGCCGCGAGAAACACGCCGGCCGACGCCGCAATCGAGGCGATCGCACCCACCGAGGCTGCCAGTTGCAACACCATCACCAGCCACACGACCGCGTTCTTCGGACCGGGCAGTCGGCCCATGAGGTCGATCATGCTCTCGCCCGTCGCAACGGTGTACCAGCCGCCGGCCAGGCCGATGACATACTTCAAGAACACCCCCGCCACGACGGCCCACAGCACGCCGACGCCCAGCACCGCCCCGGTGCGGGTGGCGAGGATCACCTCTCCTGAGCCGATGTACTCAGCGCACCAGACGATCGAGGGGCCAATCGCCAGCAGCAACCCCCAGCCCCTTGGCGGCAGGGCGATCTTGTCAGACAAGACGACGGGATGCGTATCAGAGGCCACGAGAGCGATCCTCGGCCTGCTGGGCCAGAAAGAACCGGCGGAGAGGGGATTAGCGATAAGCGTAGGGCTGAACAGCCCGGCCGAAGCCGACCCCTAGTAAACAGGTTCCGACCACCAGCACAACGCCCCGAGTCGTGCCAAACGAGCGGTTGTCGGGACCAGGCCTTCCAGAAAGGTTGATTTCCACGGACTTTGAGTGGTCGGGAAGCACACAATCTGGCCCCTTGCGGACGGCCCTTGCGGAGGGATTGTCGGAACGTCATTTGCCAACCTCGGCGATCTCGATCAAACTGCGGGGCTTGCTCCCCAGGCCCAACAAGGTGCCCTCCAGGTCCAATAAGGCTTGGCCCCCAGGCCCGCTGTGGGCCCCCGATAACAGGTTCTACCGACTGCTGAAAGTTTATGTCCAAGATCAAGCGGATCCTCGTCACCGGCGGTGCCGGCTTTCTCGGCTCGCACCTTTGCGAACGGCTGGTCGATGACGGGCACGATGTCATCTGCGTCGACAATTTTTTCACTTCGCAGAAGTCGAACGTCACGCACCTGCTTGATCGGTCAAACTTCGAGTTGGTTCGGCACGACATCACGCACCCGCTCTGGCTGGAAGTGGACGAGGTCTACAATCTGGCCTGCCCCGCCGCTCCAGGGCACTATCAGTACAACCCCATCAAGACCATGAAGACCTCGGTCATGGGGGCCATCAATCTGTTGGGGATGGCCAAGCGTTGCCGCGCGAAGATCCTGCAGGCGAGCACCAGCGAGGTCTACGGCGACCCCGAGATCCATCCGCAGCCCGAAAGCTATCGGGGCAGCGTCAACCCGATTGGCCTGCGTGCCTGCTACGACGAGGGCAAACGCGCCGCCGAAACCCTCTTTATGGATTACCACCGCCACAACCGCGTCAACGTGCGGGTCGTGCGGATCTTCAACACCTACGGCCCGCGGATGCACCCGTTCGATGGTCGCGTGGTGAGCAACTTCATCCGCCAGGCGCTGCACGGCGAAGACATCACGGTCTTTGGCGAAGGAAACCAGACCCGCTCCTTCTGTTACCGCGACGATCTCATTGAGGGCATGATCCGCATGATGAACGGCCCCGACGACTTCGTGGGGCCCGTGAATATCGGCAACCCGGGCGAGTTCACGATTCTTGAGCTGGCCGAAAAGGTGATCGGCATCACCGGCAGCAAGAGCAAGATCGTCCACCGCGATCTGCCCGCTGACGATCCGACGCAGCGTCAGCCCGACATCACGCTCGCCAAGAGCAAGCTCGGTTGGGAGCCGAAGATCGCGCTCGAGGAAGGCCTCCAAAAGACGATCGCGTGGTTCAACACGGTAAACCTCGACGACTTCCGGGCACCCACGCCCAACTACTGAGTGGGCGATCTTACGGGTCGCGAGCCGTTAGGTGCGTTCGTCGTTAGCAGGCGGGGCGGACGATGGCGCTTGCCCCTGTCGCCAGCGATCGATTGCCGCTGCGGTGATCACGCCCACCGTGTCGGCTAAGCCGTCTAGCGGGTCGCAAATGCGATTAACGAGCGGCTGGGTAATTTCGTCGAAGACGCCGTAGGCGATGATCGCCACGACAACGACGACGCGGGCCGGCAGGCCCCCGATCGTTTGCCAGCCGAGCGAGCGGATCAGTCCCAGCGCGAGCGTTGCCAGCACAAAGTACGCACCGGCGTGGATGAGCTTATCGCCGTTTAGCTGGAGCACTCCCTGCGCCATGACGGGCGTGGGGATATGGGTCGCGGTGAACAGCAACGCCCAATACAGCCCGAG
Organism: Botrimarina hoheduenensis; assembly: GCF_007859815.1. GTDB lineage: Bacteria > Planctomycetota > Planctomycetia > Pirellulales > Lacipirellulaceae > Botrimarina > Botrimarina hoheduenensis. The sequence continues at coordinate 385,191 of NZ_SJPH01000002.1, forward strand.
CGCAATCCCCCACCGCCAGGGTTGGGTACCTCGGCCAGCGGCGTGCCGTTGGGTCGCGTCGGCGTTCGTCATTTTGCCGCTTGCGGGGGGCCGTTGCAAAAAACGGGGCAACTCAAGCATCGGGACGCCGCCAACCGTGCGCTGCGGCTCGAAGCTTCTAGGTGCGCGCCGCCGCGTGGAGTGCCACTAGGTACGGCACCGGCTCCGAGCCCAGCGCGTTCAGCACGGTTCCGCCGGCGGTAAAGCAGTGGGTGACCCAGTCAGGCTCGCCGTACTTCTCCAGGGCTTTGCCCCCTTCGCCGCCGCCGACGTAGACCTCGACGCCGCCCTGCTTCATCCGCTTGAGCTCGGGGATCCACGCCTTGGTGCCCGCCTCGAAGCGCGGGTCCTCAAAGACGCCGAACACGCCGTTGTGGAACGCCACAGCGCCCTTGCCGGCGTTCTCGATGAACGTGCCGACCGCTTCGCTGAAGTGCTTGATCGACTTCGGGCCGATGTCGAGTTGCTGGTCGCGGGGCGACAGTTCGTCCTTGGTGGAGCCGTCTTCAATGACCGAGTCGCACGGCACGGTGAAGGTGATCCCCTTCTCGCGGCCGTCGGCGACGATCGCTTTGGCCTGCTCGACGCGGGCCGGCGGGATGTACCACGGCGCGCCACTGTTGGCGGGGTCCTCGGCGGCACCTAGCGAGATCGGCGCGCCATCCAGCTGGCCGATCGCCTTACGGATCGCCATGGCAAGCGAACCTGAGGCGAAGATCTGCTTGATCGTGCCGCGGGCGATCATCGCCTCCATGTCATCGAGCTTGTCGATCTTGATGCCGCTGAACACGGCCAGGTCGGCTTTCAGGCAACGCTGCATCGGCCCGTCGAACTCGCCGGCGGCGTACCGACCCAGGGCCACCCGCTCCATTGAAGCCGGAGCAACAACGCTGGAAGCATCTAGCGAGCCGGCGCTAAACGCTTCGTTGACATAGACCTTGGCGATCTTCTCGGCCAGCTGGTTCGCGAACTTCGCTAGCCGCGGTGCAAGTTGCGGCAGATCCGTCTCTTTGGCCTTCCACAGCACACGCTCGATTTCGTACTTGCGGGTGTTCTGGAGTACGATCACTGATCCGGGGGCGGCGGTGGCGATCTGCCCTGTGAGCGAATCGGACACTTCACCGGTCGCGTCGTCGTACCAGTTGTCCACAAGCGGGACGTCGCAGCCCAACAGCTCACCGAGGCGTTTAGCGACCTTGTCGAGCGACTTCTCGGGCTCGCGGCCAATGTGCCCAAAAACAATCTGCTTCCAGCCTTTGCCGATGCCGTACTTGAGCGATTCGACCATTGAGCGGAGGCGGATGTCGCCTTCGCCGATGGTGGCACCTGGCTTGGCGTCAACATCGCCTCGGACAAGGACCGGTGTCCCCGCGGGCAGGTCGGCGAGGCTCTCGAGCCGCGGGATCGCGCCCAAATAGTCGTTTAGCGACATGTCGGGCGATGCCGCCCGGCCGCGGAGGAGGGTTTCGCACCAAGTTTGTAGGGAAGCGTCGCTAACGGCCATGGAAGGGGTGCTCTTTCTCGCTTGCGTTCTCGGTACGGGGGGGTGGCGTGACGAATGCCCCGCCGAGGGCTCTTGGCCCTCTATCCTGCGCCCAGCACGGTATCACACCACGCCGCAGCCAACCAGCAGCCTTGGTTGCCCGGGGCGTGCCCGGCCGTTGACCGGAGATTTTAGCCCTCGATACGATCGAGTGAATGTCCCCCACCGTGCTTCGCCTGACCGCCGCTTCGCCCGTTGCCCAGCCGCTCTCAGCGGCGGCTCTAAAAGTGGCCCCTCCCGCCGCGCCCGCAGCCATTAGGCAAGCGATGCGAGACGCTTTGGCCGAACCGGTCGAGTTCCCTGAGCTGCGTTACGCACTAACGCCAGACGACCAAGTCGCGATCGCCCTTGAGGGGGCAACGCCCGGTGCCGAGCCGATCGCGGAGACGCTCGCCGAGCAGTTGATAGCGCTCGGCGTTGCGGGAGCGAATATCGTAATTGTTACCGACGATCGGCATCTGGCCGATCGATTGCGACCGCTCGAAGAGCGTCTCAGCCTGGTGGTCGAAACCCACGACCCCACCGACGAAGAGCAGCTTTGCTTTGCGGGTCTCACGCGTTCGGAGCGCACCTTGCGGGTGAATCGCACGCTCTTTGAAGCGGACTTGGTGCTGCCGATCAGTACCGAGCACCCCGGCGATCGCGCGACGACCGGACCGTTTGACGGACTTTTTCCGCGTTTCTTTGATCACGACACGATCGATCGGGTCGCCCGCGTGCGGGCCGTCACCGGTGCCGAGGCACGCGGAGGCGATCATGCGCAGGCCCGGCGGCAAGAGAGCGACGACGCCGGGCGGATGCTCGGCGCGGCGGTGCTCGTGCGTGTGGTGCCGGGCCGCGGGGGGGCTGCCGAACGGATCGTGTTCGGCGAGGCGAATGCCGTTTGGAGCGAAGCACGCCGGTTGGCCCAATCGGTTTGGCGGTCGTCCATGCCCGCCCCCGCCCCCTTGGTGATTGCCCGTTTCGAGGACGATGCCACTCCGCCGACCTGGGGAGACCTGTCGCGCGCGCTAGCGCTGGCCGAGCAGCTCGTTGCGTCAGACGGGGCGATCGTGCTGTGGACCGACTTCGATGAGCCGATTGGCCCGGGGCTCGGACGTTTGCTGGAAGCAGACGGCTACGAGCGCGTTACCGCCGATCTGAGCGAACAGGTGGGCGACGAGGCGCTCTTCGCTTGGCGGCTGGCCCAGGCCATCGATCGCGGCCCCGTCTTCTGGCGGAGCCGACTCGCCGGCACGCTGGTCGAGGATCTCGGTGCCACGCCCATCGCGAGTGAAGAAGAGCTTGTTCGCCTGGCAGAGCGATACGGCACGTGCCTGTTGCTTGAACAGCCCCAGCACGTGTGCCTTGTCTTGGACGAAGATGCGGAGGCTTCGTCGTGAGCGAGGTCTTTCCGCCGATGCACGCCTCTCATTCGGCTGACCCGAGCGGCAACGTTTATGCGGTGCTCGACGGCTGGTCAGCCCTGAGCGTTGCGGGACCCGACGCGGTGCGGTTCGTGCAGAGTTTCTGCACCAATGACGTTGCCGCGCTGGCCGTAGGTGATTCTTGCGAAGCGTTCTTCACCGACGTGAAAGCGCACGTCTTGGCTTACGGTGTGGTTGCCCGGCTTGCGGAGACGTTGGTGGTGGTGCTCTCGTCCGCGGGAGCCGATGCTTTGTGCGCTCACCTCGACAGGTATCTGATCCGCGAGCAGGTCACGCTCCAAACCTTGAGCGATCAGCAGCTTTTACTGCTCGGCTGCACGGTCGATCCCAAGATCACCGCGTCGGTCGTCACGGTTGTGGCTGCCGGCTGGCCCGCGGGAGTCCGTTTCGCAATAGTCCCCGCCACCGCTGTCACCGGTGTTGTGCATCAGCTAGAGCAAGTCGCGAAACCACTCGACGCCGAGGCTCTGGAGCGGCAGCGCATCGCGTGGGGTATCCCGCGCGACGGCGTGGATGTCGATGCGCGCAACCTGCCGCAAGAGGTAGATCGCAACGAGCACGCGATCTCGTTTAAAAAAGGGTGCTATCTGGGGCAAGAGCCGGTCGCTCGGATCGACGCGTTGGGCCGCGTCAACTGGTTGCTGAGGGGCGTTCGCATCGAGGGGCCGGCACCGGCTTCCGGCACCGCCTTGAGGGAAGCACAGATAACCGCTCAAGCCGATGAAAAGAGCGTCGGGCGGATCACTTCTTCAGCAGCGACAGCGTCGGGTGCGATTGCGCTAGCGTACTTGCGACGCGAGCACGCAACCGTCGGATTGCGTGTGAGGGTCAACGGCGTGGCGGCCATCGTCGAAAGCTTGCCGATGATCGTGCGGGAAGCTTCTCCTTAGGGCGTGTCGCACGGATGAGTAGCGTCCGTGGCTATCGGAAGCGCGCTCGAAAAGATCGATAGCACGGGATAGCTATTCGACGTAGCTGTTCGACGTAGCTATTCAACCGCGCCCAGATCAACAGGCGTACGCTCAACACTTGCGATCTGTGCGATCTCATCGGCGACGGTAAAGTAGGCGTCGATCACCACAGGGTCCCACTGCGATCCAGCGCCATCGCGGAGGATGGCCTCCATTTTCTCGCGCGGCATGCCTTTTCGATACGGGCGGTCGCTGCCCATGGCGTCGATCGCGTCGGCAACCGCCATGATCCGCGCGTTGGGCGGAGTTTGGGGACCGGTCAGCCCCGCGGGATAGCCGGTGCCGTCCCACGCTTCGTGATGGTGGCACACGAGGGGCAAGACGGAATCTAACTGCTTCACCCCTTTGAGTATCTGCACACCCAACTCAGGATGCTTCTTGATGTGGGCGAATTCTTCTTCGGTCAGTCTGTCGGGCTTTCGCAGCACGTTGTCATCGATGCCGATCTTGCCGACATCATGCAGCAGCCCGCCGAGGTAGAGGTCACGCAGCGCGGTGTCGTCGGACCCCATTTGCTGGGCCAACCGCACCGCGATCCGCGCGACGCGATCGCTATGGCCTCGGGTGTAAGGGTCTTTGGCATCGATCGCCGAGCTGAGTGCTTTGACTGCGCCGGAGAAGAGCTCGGTATGTTGGCGTAGTTGTAAGTGATTGGTCGCATGAACACCGAGAATCGCGGCGACACTTGAGAGCAGGCTCGACTCGACCGCGCCGAAACCCCCGGCGATGGTTGCGGGGCCTTTGCGGCTTCGGTTGAGGATCGCTAGCCAGCCGATCAACTCGCCGTTGGCGAGAATCGGAGCCGAAACAACCTCGCGGACTCCCGCGTAGCACCAGGTGGGTGAAGCGGTCCGATCGCGGTTGAGCACGACCGTGCGACCCCGCGCTTCGCTGCCAAGCCGATCAAAGAACCGATCGAGATCACCTTCAATGAGGGCCGTGGGGCCAAGAAAAATCGTGTACGGATCGCCGTGAGAAGCGTCTCCTGAAGGCTCGCCCAGTCGATCATTCAGGGGGCTCAGCAGGCGACCGATAATCGCGTCGGCGGGCACAACCTCGGCCAGCCACGATGCGGCATTCTCGCAGAGTTGCCGATGGCTGTGGTCGAGCGACAAGCGTTCGATGAGTCGATGCAGCAGGTTCAACTCTTCGAAGGTAGCCAAGAGCTGGCCACTGGTCTCAGAAAGTTGGGCCCGTGCGACCTGCGTCACCCGGGCTGCCGACTCGGCCTCGACAATCGCCACCGTAAGCCGCAAAGCGGCGTGCGTGCCGATGGTGCTTCGCCCGGTGGCCCACTGCAAAGCCTGTCCCGGGTCGATACCGAACACTTTTGCCGCCGACTCTAGCTGCGCGATCGATTTGATCGGCTCGGTTAGCAGCACCGTGACAGCCGTCCGACTCGGCGGACCTAGCGGATCATCACTGGGCAGCGGCACCGCGATGAGTGTCAGCGGGGCGTGCTCTTCAATTACTTCGACCCGACCGCTGCGCGCCACGTGTTCGCACAAGCTGACCCATCGGAACAGGTCGATGCGGGGCCAATCAGGTGAAACCCGTTCGAGCACGCTCGAAACCGGATCGATCACGGCGAAAGTTTGGCCGAAGGCCTCGTCTAAGCGCGCAAGCAGACTCTCTTGCGATGCCGCTCGTGCGGCCCCGCTCGGAGGAGAGACTTCAGTTATTGGCTGAACAGCGGTCAACGTGCTTGATAATTCTATCTATGCGTAACGGCACAAAAAAACATGGGGTGCGTAAGGCTACAACTCAGAGCACTGTGCCTTCCACGTCTTGGGCTGCCGATACGGACTTCCGCGTCGTTAATAGCCCAACGAGGCGGGATGTGCGGGTTGTAGCGACCGCGAAGAGAAGATCGGCTCCCCGTTTTGAGCGGAGCCAAACGGCAGTAAAGAAGAGACGCCCTTTAGGGCCGCTGCCGGCTACGTCAGCTCCGCTGCGGGCAGTGCTAAGGGCGCTGTCGGCTACGCAAGCGTTGACTAGCCTGCTGCAGCACCTGTTGCTCGTCTGAGGTTAGCGACCCGCTTCCCAGAGCGTGCAGCTTGGCAAGAACGCGATCGAGCAAAGCCTCGTCTTCGTCTTTGGTCGAGCGGTGTGGGCCGCGACGGTCGGGGGGCCCTCCCTCATCGGCACGCGGACGAATCGATTCGGCACCACCCGTGAATTCCACCAACACGAGCAGGTCGTCGTCGGAGTCGTCCGCTTCGAGGGAGTGGGGAGTATTGCGGGCGTCACGCAGAAGGCTTTCGGGGCGGCTCGGGCCGGACGCGAGTGCGACCCAGCCATCACCCGCCGGCAGATCGGCTTTCCCGCCGAATAGCACGAGGGTTCCTAGCGAGATGATCCAGATCGAGGCCGGTACCGTGAACAGGCTGCCTTCGGCGAACCAAGCCGTAATGACCAGTGCGAAACCGATCAGGATCGCCAACCTTCCGACAACCGCCGCGGCAGAGTAGCGGCCCGTCAGTGGCCACAGCAGACCGCGCAGCGCTGCACCGCCATCAAAGGGCCAAGCGGGCAGCAGGTTGAGAACAAACAAGGGCCAGTTGACGCATACCAGCAGCTTAGCCAGCGTCAGGAGTACGGTGTTCGAATCCGTGATGCCCGAGAGTGTCAGGTTGTTCGACATGGGTAAAAACATTGCGGCCAGGCCCGTCTCGTCGTACATCGCCAAGCCAAAGGCGGCGAGTACCACCAGCGAGAGATTCGCTATCGGCCCGGCCATTGCGACAAACACGGTCGCCTCGGGATCGTTGGGAAGCCGCGGGGTGCTGAGGCCTCCCAGGGGACCCAGCACCATCGTGCGATAATCGCCACCGACACGCGCCGCCGCTAGCACGTGAGAAGCCTCGTGCGCGAGCAGCGAAAGCAACCATACGCTCACCAGCAGGAGCCCGCTGAGTGGAGAGTCAACCTGCGCGGCGATTCCTAACCCGACCAACAGCGGTCCCAGCAGGGTCGCGTGCAACCAAATGCCGTGGCCCACGGGGAGGCTCCAACGCAACAGGCTGTCGCCCGGGTCGCGTGCCATCGTGGAGGGTACTACGGGTTTGCTGACCATACGATCGGCACCGCGAAACTAAGAACTAAGTCAAAGCGGCGTCCTACCGGGGGGAGGCCGACGCACCGCTAAAATGAGGCTGCCCAGCAACGGTCTGGCAAGGAGCTTCCGGCATCGCGGGCCAATGTTGCTGACCCGAGGGGATCACGGTCATCCTGCCCGTCAACACCAGTGCGGCGAGGCTGTGGGATCCCTTGGCCGGTCTCCGCCTCTGTATCGTATCGCAGGGCCGAGGCGTCAGCAAATCAACGGCACCGAATCTCGGGCGGGAATCGCCCCCGATTATTCAACCGTCACACTCTTGGCGAGATTTCGGGGCTTATCGACATCGCATCCGCGTAGCACCGCGATGTGGTAAGCCAGCAGCTGGAGCGGGATGGCGGTCACGATTGGCTGCAAAAAATCGGCCACCGCCGGCACACGGATCACCTCCGTCGCGATAGCGCTAGCACGCTCATCCTGCTCGTCAACGATGGCGATTACCGGGCCGCCCCGGGCCCGAATTTCTTCCATGTTGGCGATCACCTTGTCATACACCCCCCCCTGAGGAACGATGAAAACGCTGGGGGTTGCCTCGTCCACCAGCGCGATCGGCCCGTGTTTCATCTCTGCGGCCGGGTACCCTTCGGCGTGGATATAGCTGATCTCCTTGAGCTTCAGCGCGCCTTCGAGCGCGGTGGGAAAATTGTACTGCCGCCCTAGGTACAGGAAGTTTTCGCAAGAGGCGTAGAGGCCCGCGATTCGACGGGCCACGTCGTTCGATTCCAACGCGCGTTCAACCGCCTCGGGCAACGCCTCTAGCTCGTCGATGATACGCAGGCCCGCCTCGTAGCTGAGGTGACGCAACCGGCCCAGGTGCAGCGCCAGCAGCGCCAGCACAACACACTGCGACGTGTACGCTTTGGTTGAGGCCACGCCGATCTCGGGTCCCGCGTGCAGGTACACTCCGCCGTCCGATTCACGGGCGATCGAGCTCCCCACCACATTGCAGATCGCGAGCACCGGGTGTCCCTTGCGTTTCATCTCGCGCATTGCTGCCAGCGTGTCGATGGTCTCGCCGCTCTGGGTGATCGCTAAAAGAAGGGTGTCGGACGACAGGGGCGGGTTGCGATACCGCAGCTCGCTGGCGTACTCCACCTCCACCGGTAGGCGTGCGAACTCTTCGATCATGTACTCGCCCACCAGCCCGCTGTGCCAGCTCGTGCCGCAGGCAGTAAGAATCATGCGGTCAATGCCACGCAGCCGTCGGGCGTCGAGGTTGAGCCCGCCGAAGACCGCGGTCGCCTGATCGCGATCGAGTCGGCCCCGCATCGCGGCCCGGATCGACTCGGGCTGCTCAAAGATCTCCTTGAGCATGTAGTGGGGATAACCGCCGAGCTCGACCTGTGAGCTATCAATGTCCAGCTGCTCAACGCTGTGGGCAACCGTTGCCGAGTCACGCCCCATGATGCGGATCGATCCGGCCGTTACCACCGCCAGCTCGTGATCTGCTAGGTAAACGATCCGATCGGTGTGACCGACCAGTGGCGAGCCGTCGCTAGCCAGGAAGTGTTCGCCGTCGCCCACGCCGATCACCAAGGGGCTTCCGAGCCGTGCGGCGATCAACACGCCGGGCCATTCGCGGAAGATGACGCCCAGGCCATAGGTGCCCCGGAGTTTGCTGGTTGCGAGACGGACCGCCTCGACGATCAGAGCGTGAGGGTCGAGTTCGTCGGCAACGGGCCCTTTACCGCGGGCCTTCTTGAGCTCGTCGGCGATCAGGTGGGCAACCACCTCGGAATCGGTGTCGCTATCGAACCGATAGCCCTTCGCTTTCAAACGATCGCGCAGCGCGGCGTAGTTCTCGATCACACCGTTGTGAACCAGCGCCAGCACTCGGTCTCCACCGATGTGGGGGTGGGCATTGGCATCGGTCGCGGGGCCGTGGGTTGCCCAGCGTGTGTGCCCCAACCCAATCTCCCCTTCATGGGGGGTCGCTGCCAGCGCCGCGGCGAGCCGCTCGATCCGCCCCGTCGTCTTCGTGATCGCCAGCGCTCCCCCTTCTTCGGCTGTCACGACTCCCGAGCTGTCATAGCCTCGGTATTCCAGCCGACGGAGCCCCTCCAGCAGATAGTCCGCAGCACGGTTCGGACCGACATAGCCAACGATGCCGCACATGGGCAGGTTCTCAGCAGGGGAAAGCAGAAGTTACGGGGCAGCAGCGGCCCGGATTCTAGGCAGCAGGGTCCGCTCGCCGGAAGGTTGAATCGCTAGCGTTCGCACCTGGAGCGGCGAACGGGCCCCCGTCTGTCTCGGATCCGATCTAGGCCCGCTCAAAAGGATCGCGTACTAACTAGATCGGGCTATCTCTTTGACGCCCGCTAGCACTACCCTCCCCTTCCGTCGCTCAGCTGGCGACCGCTATCGCATGGACGCTTTGCACGGTTCGTTAGTTTCACGGCTTCCTTTGCCGCGGGTAGCTATTGTCATTCCCGCCCGCATGCACTCGACCCGGCTTGCGGGCAAGATGCTGCTCCGCGAGACGGGGAAGTCGTTGATCCAGCACACCCACGAGGCCGCGATGCGCTCAGAGCGGGCCGATGCGGTGATCGTTGCGACCGATCATGAGGCAATCGCCGCTGAGGTCACTCGCTTCGGTGGTCGTGTGATCCTCACCAGTCCGGACCACCCGAGCGGTGCCGACCGTGTCGCCGAAGTCGCCCGGCAGCTGCCGCAATACGAGGTATTCGTCAACCTGCAAGGGGACGAACCCGAGATCGAGCCCGCCTGCCTCGACCAAGTGGTCGCGGTCTTAACGCAAGACACCTCGACGCCCATGGCGACCCTTGCCACGCCCCTGCTCGATCAGGAACGGCTCCAGGACCAGAGCAACGTAAAGGTGGTGTTCGATGCTTCGGGCCGTGCGCTCTACTTCAGCCGCAGCCCGATCCCGTTCGTGCGAGACCCCGAAGCACTGAGCGCAGCGCTCTCCATCGATTCGCCCCGGTTCTTCCATCATCTGGGCATCTACGCGTACCGACGTGACTTCTTGTTGCAGATGGCCCAGCTCCCTCCCTCGCCGCTCGAGCAGACCGAGAAGCTCGAACAACTGCGCGTGCTAGAGGCGGGGCAAATCATCCGGGTGGGCGTGACTACGCACGCGGCAGCGGGGATCGATACGCCCGCCGACTACGCCGCGTTTGTGCGACGGCAAGCGCGGGTGCAAGCCGCATAGTCTGCGTCACGGCGTTCGTGCTTACTTGGGTGGAGTGTCATCCAGCAGGCGATTCAGATGCCCGCCAAAGACCGCAACGTCGTACCCTGCGGCGAGCGTCGCCCGCACATAAGGAAGCTGTTCTTCCCAAGGTTTGCGGTGGAGTTGGGTTAGCAGCCGCACCTGACGCCCGGTGATCTCGCTCGGCTTGCAGAATTTCCCCCATGCGGGGAATTGATGGGGGGGACGGAAGTCGCCGCCGCGGCGAAGAATCTTGTCCCACCAGAACTCATTGGCGACGACGCCGGCCCGCTGACGCAGCCAGTCAGCCTCGACGAGGATCGCGGGCTCGACCAAGATTTCGTAGCCGCGAGAGTCTAATTCCTTGAGGAGCAGCGCTACTAACCCGTCGGGGCCCCCGGCGCGGGCCCAGGTCTGCCGATCCTTATCCGCCGGATGACCGTACGTGGCGTCGAACGCCAGGATCGGTCGAGGTTCGATCGCCAGCACGGGGCCGATCTCTTCGACCGCGCGAGCCAGCCACGCCTCGTCCGTCTCGTCGGCGAGCGGCTTGAGCGTCGCGGGGCAGCCCAGGTAAATCAACAAGTGCCCCTCCGCAGCAATGCGGCACATCTGCTCCGTGAACTCGTCCCAACGCGAGACGAGCGCCAGCGTCTCATTGCCTGACAGCTCAGCCTGTTGCCGGCAGCGGGTTAATTGTTGGAACCGCATCGGTTGACCCGTGACGACGCCGCCAGGGTTGTGGATCCACAACGCTCCGTGCCGCCGCACCAGCGGCAGCCCCTGCGATTCAGCAAAAGCGGGCCAACCGTGGCGCCAAGCAAAGCAATTGCGGATCTCATTCCCGCCAGAAGACGAGTAGCAGACCGGCCACAGTCGCGGCTCGCCCGGCGAATCGGGCCTCGTGACGATCGGCTTAATCGAAAAGTCGATCGGAGGGTTTTCGGCCCGAGGGCGTGGCTCGGTCCCGCCCAGCGCCCCTCCGAACGCCAGTAGCAAAGCGGCGAAAATCAGGGATCGCTCTCCGCGGCGGGCGTTAGCGAGTGAAAGCATGATCGACCACCTTTTTATGATTTCGGGCCGAACCGCACGGCCGCGGAGTGCATTGCGGAGGGGCACGTATCTGCACGACGCGATTCGCTCACGACAAGTTTCACCCTGCTCGGCGAATCATTTCGCGAGCCGGTTTGGTGATCTGTCTTACAGCGCCGGGGCGGATACGTAAGCGCCCTCACACCGCGGGATTAGTTGCTGGCCGCGCAATGTCGTTCACGCGATCCGAAGCAGATAGGGTGCGTACGGGAGAGCGGGCCGAGTCGCGTCCCCGTTATCTTTCGTTCGCACACATAAAGCGAGATATTGTTATGGAGTCTTCCGTGTCGTTTTTCAGCCGAGCTTTTCTCGGGATAGTCGTGGTCACGACAAGCTCGGCCGCGCTCTTTGCTCAAGCGCCTGCCGCTAAGGTGGGCCTCGACGGTTACTGCCCTGTCTGCATTATCGAGATGAAGCAATGGGAGAAGGGAGATGCCCGGTTCCAGACCGACTACGACGGCACGACCTACTATTTCCCCGGTGCCAAGCAGAAGGCAATGTTCGACGCCAATCCCGAAAAGTACACACCGGCCGCCGGCGGTGACTGTGTGGTTTGCCAGGTCGAGATGGGCGCTCGGAAGCCGGGTAAGGTGGAGTTTGCCGCGCTACAGGCGGACCGTCTGTTCCTCTTCCCCAGTCAAAAAGAGAAGGACATCTTTCTCGCGAATCCCGACAAGTACGCGCAGGCCGATCTGGCCTACGACGGCAATTGCGCGGTCTGCAAGATCGATAGCCGGCACGACAACCCCGGCCGCGAAGCGTTCGCCACCTACTACCAAGGCAAGCGGTACCTCTTCCCCAGCGAGCCGCTGCGGCAAGCTTTCCTCGCGAACCCGGCTAAGTATGCCGAACGCTGAGTCATTTCTCGTTGCCAGTAACTACAAGCGGCCGCGGCGTTCCCGGCTGGGAGGGTACGCCGCGGCCGCGTCGTTTGGAATAGCAGCCCCCACCGCGGTTGCGGACCGAGGGGCCGATTTATTATCAGAAGCTCAGACCGCTCTGTATCGACAGACCGTGTAGGGCGAGGTCGCCGAGGAAGTTGGTGTCGCTGTCCCAGCGTTGGGCTTCCCAGAACACGCCGACGGTCAAGGTCTTCGCGTGGCTCAGAGCGCGATCATAGTTCAGGCCGAACTGGAACTCGGTCACCTGGACAAACTCATCGTTGATCGTCAGCAGCGCCTGCGATCCGCCGCCGAAGGTCGGCAGGATATCGATGTCGCCGAACAGCAGCGATGTGCGTGCGCGACCGACCAGAGAGACATTGGTGCAACCAAGCGGACGCTCGGCAGAGATCGAGAAGGTGGGGCCAACGCCATCGAAATCGACGCCCGAGGGCAGGCCATAGAACGAGCCGATACCGGCGAACAGGCCGCCCCCCTGGCTCAGGGCGACGCTACCCTGGCGGAGGCCGCCACCAACAACAAGGTCCCACGAGCGGAAGGTTGCGCGCTGAGTTGCCTCGATATCGATGGCGTGAACATCCACACGGGACCGACCGTCGAAGATTTCGCTGATGCCGTTCTCCCAATTACCGCGATAGTCCACGTCGTTGTCGAAGTGGAAGTATTGGAAGCGGACGCCGAAGCCGTCGCAATTTTCCTTGCCAAGTACAAACCGCACGCCCCCTTGGAGCCCGCCGTCATACTGCCCGATGAAATCGACGTTGTCGGGCACACCCCTAAAGATGTTGCCGAAGCCGGGGCCATTCACCTTGGGAGCCAGCAGCAGGGCATCGACCCGCGCGTTCCACCCGGCGTTATCGTTAGCCCACGCGACGCAATCGCTTCCAAGAGCAATGACGATCGCGGCGATCCATGCCACCTTCATAAAGAAACTCCGTTTCTCGTGCGGCTGAACGAGGGGCCCGCGCGCCTAGCGCTCTACTCCCACACGCTCCGCACTTCCGCGTGTCGACCGGGCCTACCAACCGTCCATCTGATCGACAAGTTGATACGGTTATAGGCACGTCAAGCGCGAGAGCCCCGTTAACCGCCAGGGGCCCTACAATCCTACCCCCACACCGGGAGGGGCCGGTGCCCCTCTGCTCGGCCCTCTCCGCCCCCCGCAAGAGATGATCGCCGCGGAGCGATCGCTTTACAGAAGCCGTGCAGGCCGTGAAGATCATTTTGCTCGGGGCACCCGTTCCGAGCGGCCCGACCCTTCTGGAGAAGCACGACGTGGCGAGCGATGGTTCCCTCTCAACCGACGCGCTCGCTGCGTCTTCGGCGTCCGAAACACCGGAGGTTGCAGCCGATCGCTTCGCCGCGATCGATATCGGCTCGAACAGCGTTCGGATCGTCATCGCCCAGGCTGAGGCCGGCGGCTATCGCGTGCTAGACGAAGAGCGCGAGAACACACGCCTTGCCTCTTCGCTGGCGGAAACCGGCGCGCTGAGTCAAGAAGCGGTCGAGTCCTCGATCACCGCCCTCAAGAGCTTCGTCACGATCGCCCGGGGCTACGCGGTCCGCGAGGTGCGGGCGATCGCCACGAGCGCAGTCCGCGACGCCAGCAACGGCCCCGATTTTTGCCGACGAGTTAGTGAGGAAGTGGGCATCGAAGTGGTGGTGATCTCGGCTCACCAGGAAGGGCGGCTCAGCTTTCTGAGCGTCGCGCGCGCGTTCGACGTCTCGGACAAGCCGGTCGCCGTCGCCGATATCGGCGGGGGCAGCACCGAGATTGTGCTGGCGACCGAGGGGATCGTCGAGGCCGTGCTCACAACGCGCTTGGGGGCCGTTCGCGTCGCGGAGCGCTGTGGTCTGGCGGGCATGTGCGACGGTCCACGGCTCGAAGCGGCTGAGACGTTTATCGATCAGGAGCTGCGACGCGGTGCTAAGAAGCCCCCGCTGGTTCCCGCGATGCTGTACGGAGCCGGCGGAACCTTTACGGCGATGGCTTCGATGCTTGCCGCTCGAGAGAAGTCGGGAGAAGAGGCGTCGGTTCGCGGCTACCGCGCTAACCGTGCCGATGTCCGGCACCTCACGGCGGACCTGGCAAAGCTCACGCTCGAAGAACGCGGCAAGGTGGCGGGTCTCAATCCCCGCCGGGCGGATATTATCGTCGCGGGTCTGCTCGTGATCGATCGGATCATGCGCCACCTGAAAGTGAATGTGGTGCAAGTGCACACCGGCGGGGTGCGCGATGGATTGCTGCTCACGATGATCGAGGCTGCCAGTGCCGGTGGTCGGCCAATCGCCCCTGATGAGCGCGAGGCCGCGGTCGAACGTTTTGCCGAACGATGCGGCGTCGATCTGCCGCACGCTAAGCAGGTTGCGTGGATCGCACGCCGCTTGCTGGCCCAGCTGGCTGTCCCTCTCGGTCTGAACGAAACGGATACGCCGCTCATCAGCGCCGCAGCGATCCTGGCGAACGTGGGCTATCTGATCAATTTTGATCAGCACCACAAACACAGCTACCAGTTGATTCGCAACAGCGATCTGCCCGGTTTCGAGCGTGATGAGCTGCGGTTGGTGGCGAACATTGCCCGCTACCACCGGGGTGCCCGTCCCAAGCAAAAGCACAAGCCCTTTGCCGCGCTCTCGGACGAAGACCAAGACCGCGTGGCGAAGTTGGCGGCGATCCTCCGGGTGGCGCTCGCGCTGGATCGGACGCATCAGCAGCAGGTACAAGACTTACGGGTTGGCGTAACCGAGAATCGCGTGGAGATCACGGTCCGAACCAGTGGCGACGCCGAGATGGATCTGTGGGCGGCGCGCCGCAAGGTCGATCTGTTCGAGCGGGTTTCGGGACGCAGGGTCTATTTTGCGGCGGTCGGCGAATAGGACTCGTGGAAGGCCCTTGCACGTCGCCGATCGTGCGCCAGCGTCCCGCTAGATAAAGCAGAATCTCGCCCATCGACCAATCCGCGGTGGCCGTTAGCGGGGCGATAGCGGGGCAATAGTTTGCGGCATCGAAGGGTTAACTTGTCCGCCCCTCCTTGAGATCCCCTGGTGTTGCAAAAGCAGATGAATCCTGGAGAAATGATGAGGGCGCTGGTCCGCGAAGTGTATGGCAACCCCGACGTGTTGCGTATCGCCGAAGTCCCGAAGCCCTGCCCCGGACCGGGCGAGCTGCTGGTGAAAGTCCACGCCGCGTCGGTTGCGAAAGCAGACTGGGAGATCCTCCGAGGCAAGCCCGTGTGGGTCAAGCTGTCGGGGTTTGGGCTGTTCCGTCCGAAAGCGAAGATTCTTGGTTACAACTTCGCCGGACGTGTCGAAGGGGTCGGACCCGAGGTTTCGCGATTCAATTTGGGCGACGAGATTTTTGGCGACACGCTCCTGCACGGCTTGGGCGCGTTCGCCGAGTGGTTGTGCGTTCCGCAAGACGCCGCGATCACCACCCGCCCGCCCGGGCTTTCGCCCGAAGCGGCCGCCTGCCTTCCTGAATCCGGCTTGATCGCGCTGCAGGCCCTGCGAGACCATGTCGATCTCCAACCAGGGCAACGGGTGCTGATCAACGGTGCCGGCGGCGGCACGGGGACCTTGGCGATTCAGCTGGCAAAGATCAGGGGAACCGAAGTGACGGCGGTGGATCACACCGCGAAATTTGATCGCCTGCGCGCGCTGGGTGCCGACCACGTTTTGGACTTCATGCACGCCGACTTTAATCTGCCGGACGATCGCTACGACCTGATTCTCGACATCGTCGGTGTTGGCTCACTGCGTCGCTGGAGGCGGTCCCTGCGTGCGGGCGGCGTCTATCTGACCGTGGGCGGATCAATCGGCTATTTGCTCAAGACGCTGTTGCTGGGTGGTGTTTCGCGGTTGTGCCGTGGCAAGCGAGTGCGTGTGTTCGCGCTCCGCCACAACGTGCCCGACCTGGTTCAACTCGCCGACCTGGCGCTCCGCGGCGAAGTGACACCCGTTATCGATCGCCGCTACACGCTCGACCAAACCGCCGAAGCCATAAGCTATGTGGGGGCGGGCCGGTCGATCGGCAAGCTCGTGATCACGCCGTGATCCGTTCCGAGGCGTGCCGTCCCTCGCTGTGCGTCGCTCAGTCGAACGGCTTGACCTCGATCTTACGGAAGCGCGCGGTGCTGCCCGGGTCGTGCCCCTGCAGTGCGATCGTGCCGTGCGACAACAGGCGCCCGCCCCGTCGATTCGGCTGGCTGTCCGCATCATCGGGCTCGGTATAGTCCGTCACGACTTGGTCGTTCACTTTCACAATGATCCGTTTGCCACGGACGATCACGTGCTGAGTGAACCACTCGTTGTCGCGGACGGGCGAGACATCCATCACGTCGGCAATGTCGTAGAGCCCGCCCGTTTTCTTGCGGTCGGACTGCGTGTTGTTGAGCTGCGCCTCATAGCCGCGTTCGGGCCAACCGACATCTTGATACTCCGTGTGGAAGTACATGCCCGAGTTCGAGCCGGGCTCGAGCATCACCTCGCACCGCCACTCAAAGTTACGGAAATCGGCCTTGCATACGGGCCCGACGTAGTAGAGATGCGATCGCTCGCCATTCGCGACAATTAAGCCCTCTTCCACCCGGAAGGTCTCGGGGTGCTCCGAAGCGCGCCAGCCCGTTAGGTCTTTCCCGTTAAACAACGAGACCCAATCGTTTGCCGAGGCGGTAGAGAAACCGCTAACCAAGAGCGCCACGGAGAGCGCTAAGCTTATCGATCGCGTCATGGAAAATTTCCGATACCTAGGAAAAGAGATCGAGCACGGGGATACGAAAACGATCAACCCCCCTCGGCGTTGTTGAGCAACTGCTGGGCTCCGCCCACGATCCGCCGCCAGTTGAGTGCCGGGCCTGGATCGGTCTTGTTATCTTGAATGTGGTAGTGGCCCAGAACGCCTTGGTAGGCACGCAGCTCGGGATCGTCCAGCTTGCGCGGAAAGACCTCGCCCGAACTGTCTTGGGGGTAGGTGCACTTCAGATTCGGAAAAACCCGGCAGAGCGTGGCGGTCAGCTTGGTGAGCGAGTCGTACTGTTCGGCGGTGAAATCGTACTGATAGAGTTGCGTCCCCTGGATTTCACCCACCACTAGCTCGTTGCGCGCCGGTCGGCCGACAAAGTCGGGCGACCGAACGCCTAACCCGCCGATGCCGTTGCCGATCCGTTCGGGCACCGTGAGTCGCACCCGTCCGTCGGGATCGGTCGTGTACCAGCGGTCGAGCGTTTGACGAGTCTTGGCGGTGTAAGCACCGATGTGCGCGATTTCAACACCGACCGAGCGCCCGTTGCTGGTTGTGGCATGCCAAGCCCGCTCCTTGAGGTCGAGCGTTTGGTAGATCGTGCCGTCGATGTCCACCATAAAGTGGACACTCAGGCAGCGTGCATCGTGCAGCACCTGGAAGCACCGCCGGCTCACACCGCACACGTCGTAGTGCAGCACGAACTGGTCGACGACCCCCTGCAACTCATCGAGCGACCATCCGCCGCCCCGCAGGCGTTCGATCGCCTCGGGCGTGAGCGTCTCCTTCCGCAGACTGTAGCGGTTGGGCGAATCGAGGCTGGCGTCCTCTTTCGATTCGTCCCACTCGGCTCGCTCCCAGGGGCTGAAGCGCCGCTCAACGCGGTAAGCGTCGTACCCGCCCGGATCCATCCACGTGACCACCGGCGCGGTGGTGTGGAACAGCTGACCGCAAACCACGATCTCGTCTCCCGTACGCGGCAGCGGTTTGCCGGGAGAAAGTTCGTCGGCATGCGAGGTTGCCGCAAGCAGCGTCGCGAAGAGGCAAAGGGAGAGCCGGATTGGCATGAGAGGATCCCGAGGGAGAAAGGGTTGGCCGGGCAGACGTTTCGAGGAAACAATCGTCACGGAGGTTTAGACGGGCTGGGCGACCACCGCGTCCAGCGCGGAGAGAATCGCCGAGACGTTTTCTTCGCGGGCTCCGTGCCCCATGATGCCGATCCGCCAGCATTCGCCAGCGAGTTTACCCAGCCCCCCGCCGATCTCGAGTTGATGTTCCTCCAGCAGTTGCCGCCGCGCCGCTGCTTCGTCGGCGATTGTGTCGGGTACCCGGACCAGATTCAGCATGGGCAAAGAATGCTCGGGGTCGGAGGCGTACTCAAAGCCCCGCTCGACGAGCCCCGCCTTGAGCAGCTCATGGACACGTTGGTGACGCGCCCAGCGGTTTTCGAGACCCTCCTCGAGTGCAAGCCGCAAGGCCTCGTGCAAGCCATAGTTCATGTTGACCGGTGCAGTGTGGTGATACGCCCGGCTGCCGCCCCAATAGTTGCCGACGAGGTTCAGGTCCAGGTACCACGAATTTGCCGGTGTCTTACGGTTGTTGGCCTTGTGCATAGCGCGCTCGGAGAGCGTCACGGGCGATAGCCCCGGCGGGCACGACAGGCATTTTTGTGTGCCGCTGTAAGCGGCGTCCACGCCCCACGCGTCGATCTCAACAGGCAGACCGGTGAGCGAAGTGACACAGTCCATCACCAGCAGCCCGCCGTGCTTGTGCGTCGCCTCGGCCAATCGGTCGAACGGTTGGCAAGCTCCGGTAGAGGTTTCGGCGTGCACGAACGCGACCAGCGCCGGCTTGAGTTCCTCGATCTTGGCGAGGATCTCGTCCGTGTCGAACACTTGCCCCCACTCGGCGTGCAGGTTGTGCACCACGCCGCCAGCTCGCTTTGCTTTGTCGGTAAGCCGACCGCCGAAAACCCCATTGATTCCGATCAGGCAGACGTCGCCGGGCTCAACGAGGTTGTCCATCAGCATCTCGGCACCGGCCGAGCCCGTCCCCGAGCAAGCCAGCGTCATCGCGTTCTCGGTGCGGAACACCAGCTGAAGCATCTCGCGGACCTCGTTCATGATCCGCATGAATGCCGGATCCATATGCCCGATGCAGGGCTTACCGAGCGCTTCGAGTACCGACGGGGCGACGGGCGAAGGTCCGGGGCCGTGCAACAATCGATGGGGGATCTGAAGCATGCAAAAACTTTCGAGGTTCGAGGGGTGAGGAAGACAGTCGGCGGCGAGCAATCAAATTCGATCGAATGCTTTCGTTCTGCTTAGCTGCCGCGATAGGTGGAGTAGCCGTACGGCGAGAGCAGCAAAGGCACGTGATAGTGAGCGCCGTCGCCTGCCACATGAAACGCGATGACGACCCGCGGATAGAACGACTCACGATGCGTGCTGGCAAAGTAGGCCGTCGTTTCGAAGGTGATCTGATAAACGCCGCCCGCGATCTCCTGGGGGGGCAGCAGCGTCGTTACCCGCCCGTCGGCATTGGTCACGCCGTGGCCCAGGGGGGTGGCTTGGTTGTGCTCGTCGAGCCGCGCGAGAGACACCACCACTCCTTCGGCGGGCTGGCCGAGGCTGGTGTCTAGAACGTGCGTTGTGATAGGGCTCATGCGGTATCCCGAGGAAGGGGGACCTCTAGTTTAGCAAGCCGGAGCTGCGTTATCTCCCGTTGCTGGGCGGCAGCGATTGGCAGCTCTTCATCGGGGGGGTTACCTAACCGGCTTTCCAGCAGTGTCAGCATCTGCGGGGCTGACTTGCCGGTAGCGCACACGATAAATAAGTAACCAAAACGGTCCTCATAGGCCTTATTACCGCGGGCGAGTTGGTGCAGGGTATCGTCCTGTGCCGTGGCAGCCCCCGCTTGCTCGCCCGCCGACCACTCGCGGTTGCCCGCGAACCGCATCTTGAGCGAATCAAAATCGCCGATCCGCGGATGGCTGGCGAAGGCCTCGAGCCACGCCTCGCGCGGCATCGCGTTGAATGCGGCATCGACCGCCGACTGAAAGGCCTCGCCCGAGTCGAGCGGCAGTTGTGCCGCAACCCGTTCGCACCACCAGGTCGAACCGCAACAACGCCGCAGCGTCGCCCGTGCTTCGTCGTGTGAAAGCGCGTTGATCGCGGCGAGCGTTGCGGGTTCGATAGATTTGCGATTCATAGGGCGCGTCCCAAGCCTCGTGCAGCCAAGTGTCCGTGGAGGTAGGTCGCTCGGACCACGCCGCGGAGCGTTCGTCCCTCGTAAGGCGTTATCGGGTGACGATGGCACAATTCGCGGCCCACAACCGTGAACGACTCTGCGGGATCGAAGACGATCAGATTGGCGGGGGCACTCGCGCGGATGCCTGCTTCCATCCCCACCAACTCTGCCGGGCGATCGCTGAGCCAACCGACAACCTCACTCAGCGTGTGGCCGCGGCGCGAGGCCTCGGTCCACACGATCGGCAAGGCGAGCTGCAGTGAGCTAATGCCTCCCCACGCCAGATCGAAACGCCCGGTGTCGAGTTGCTTCAACTCGGGCGGGCACGGGGAATGATCGGTTGCGATAAAGTCGATGATCCCCGCGGCCAAACCTTGCCACAGGCCCTCACGGTTGGCGGCGTCACGCAGGGGGGGAGCGCACTTGAACGCGGTCGCTCCGTCGGCGATCTCTTCCGCCGCGAAGGTTAGATAGTGGGGGCACGTTTCGACCGTCAGCGGGAGCCCTTCGGCCCGCGCGGCGGCGATAATCGGCAGGCAGCCCGCATCGGCCAGATGGACAATGTGCGTGCGACAGCGGGTTTCGCGGCACAGGCGGATCAGCAAGCCGATAGCCTCGCGCTCAAACGAGGGCGGCCTGCTGGCCAGATAGTCCGCGTACGAACGCGGATTGGCTAGCGGAGTCACGGGCGTGGCGATTTCGGCGTGCGCAAGCAGCGGTACGCCCCGCGCTGCTAAGAGGGGCATCGCGGCACGCAGGTCGGTTTCGGTGGCGGCGGGAAAGTCGTCGATGCCGCTGTGGCACAGGAACGCTTTCAGGCCCACGATGCCGGCATCGAGCAGCGCGGGTAATTCGGCTACCGAGCCCGGCACAAGCCCGCCGTGAAACGCGACATCAACACTCAGCTTGTCGGCCGCCGCGGCGCGCTTGGTTCGTAGGGCAGCAACCGATGTGGTCACCGGTGAACTGTTCAGGGGCATATCTACCAGGGTGGTGACACCCCCCGCGGCAGCGGCGGCGGTGCCCGTCTCAAACCCTTCCCAGTCAGCGCGGCCCGGTTCGTTCAGGTGCACGTGGGGATCGACCAAGCCCGGCAGAATGGCAAGGTCCCCCAGGTCGATCGCGCTGGCGGCAGTGGGGCCATCGTAGGCCTCGATCGTAGCGATGCGGCCGTCGTGTATCTGGAGCGTGGCGGCTTGCTCTCGCCCCGCCACGATCACACGCCGGCTGCGGAGGCCGACGGGGGGGGCATCGTTAGAGGGAGCGGCTGGCACGCGGCGAGAGGACCGTTAGACTGGTTCTGAATTACTAGAAAATGAAGGCGGATCACTTGCCCCAATCGAGGAAGTCTCTCATGTCAGGACGTCTCACCGCGAACCGCTACGGTAAGCACCAGGTTCGTGTTAGCAAGATCCGCCGTCCGCGCCGAGCACCCGCCAACCAGGAACGTCACGAGTTTGTTGAGTACGCGGTCGATGTTGAGCTGGAGGGCGCTTTTGATGTCGCTTTCACGGCCGGCGATAACCGACCCGTGATCGCCACCGACACGTGCAAGAATACCATTTATGTGCTCGCAAAGGACCATCCACTGGACACGCCCGAATCGTTTGGCGTGGCGATCGTTGAGCATTTCATGGGGCGTTACGAGCACGTGAGCCGCTGCGTAGCGCGGCTCACCGAGACGGTTTGGGACCGATTGAACGACTCACCGCATGGGTTCGTTGCGCGCGATCGGGCAACTCCCACGGCCCGGGTCGAGCTGGCCCGGGGCGGGCAGCCTGTGGTCAACTCGGGCGTTGAGAAGGTGCTGATCGCCAAGACCACCGAGAGCGGCTTTGTCGATTTTCATCGGGACGACCTGCGGACGCTGCCGGATACGGACGATCGTATCCTGGCGACGCAACTCTCAGCGACCTGGACCTACGCCGGCGAAGTCGCTGATTTCGCCGCGGCGCGTGAAGCCATCGTCAACGCTCTCCTGGGTCGATTCCTTGACCACTACAGCCGCAGCGTGCAAGAGACGCTTTACCTGATGGGCCAAGCGGCACTCGAGGCTTGCGCTGACATGCAGGAGATCACGCTCACCATGCCCAACAAGCATCACCTGCTTGCCAATCTAGCACCCTTCCAGCGCGAGAATGCGAACGAAGTCTTCGTCGTCACCGACGAGCCCTTCGGCTACATCACCGGGACGGTTGCCCGCTAGAGGCCGCTAACCGTGCAGCGCTCATTCGGCCAAACGGGCTAGCGTCAGGGCCAGTGTTTCGACGCCTGCCTGCAACGCTTCGGGGGAGGCGTACTCGTCGGGACGGTGCGAGACCCCACCCCGGCACGGGATGAAGATCATCCCCGTTGGCGCGATACGGGCCATGAAGAGCGAGTCGTGGTACGCTCGGCTGACCATCTCTTGATAGGGCAAAGCAAGTTGCTCGGCGGCTTCCCGCGCCGCCGATACCACAAGCGGATCGGCGATCGCCGGCGGGTCGGCGTTAAGCGTGCGCGCCGCCAGCGTGACGCTCCGTTGGTCGGCGATCTGGCGTGTCGCCCGGTCGATCGCGCCCAGGGTTGCGTCGCGGTTCTTGCCATCGATGTCGCGCAGATCGAGCGTGAAGCGCACCCGGCTGGGGATCGAGTTCACGGCACCCGGATGAACGTCGAGCGCGCCGACGGTTGCCACAAGATCGGGGCTGCCGCTCTGGAAGGCCAGTTCCTCGATGCGGGTGATCATGGTGGCGGCCGCGACTAAGGCGTCGCGGCGGACCGGCATCAACACGCCTCCCGCGTGTCCCCCTTCGCCCGTGATGACGAACTCCATGGTCGCGGGCGCGGCGATCGCCGTAACGATCCCGATCGGCAGCTCTGCCGCCTCGAGCAGCGGACCCTGCTCGATGTGCAGCTCGACAAATGCGTGATAGGCACCCGGCTGAAGCGCGACCGAGGATAACGAACCTTTATAGCCGGCTTGCTGCCTGACCGTGTCGTAGTCGTGGCCCGCTTCGTCGGTAAGCTGCCGAAGATCGTCCGGGCTCAGAGCGCCGGCCATGGTGCGGCTGCCGGTGCAGCCAACGCCAAAGCGGGTGGGCTCTTCGCTCGTGAAGAGGATCAGCTCGATCGCCCGGCGGGGAGTGACTCCTTGGCGCTGCAGGGCGCGGATCGCTTCGAGTCCGCCGAGCACGCCCGTCGTGCCGTCGTACATGCCCGCGTGGGGGATGGCGTCCGTGTGCGATCCGGTGGCGACGGCCGGCAGCGTCGGGTCGGTTCCCTCCCAGCGGGCGAACGTGTTGCCGATGGCGTCGCACCGCACCACGAGGCCGGCCGCGTTGCAGAGGGAGATGAAATACTCCCGAGCGCGGCGATCGGTCTCAGTGAAAACAATTCTGGTAACGGCCGGCGGGGGCTCGGGGCAGTCGCTGATCGCCGCCAGCGCGTGCAGCTCGCCGACCAGCTGTTCGGTCGCGATCGGGGGACGAACGCTCATGGTGTTTCTCCAGGCAGGCGCTGCTCTTGGCGGCACGGCGAAGGCTAACGCGGCGTCGTGGCGTCCGGCGTGAGCGGATCCCGGTGGATATCTTTGTAGTAAATGTAGGCGGCCGGTGTCCGGCCCATCGCGACAAACCATTGCGGGCAGTAGGACGCCATCCAAATCGTGTCGCCCGCTTGGACCGGATACCAGGCGTCGCCCAACCGATACACGCCCTGGCCCTGCTTCATGTACAGACCATGTTCCATAACATGGGTCTCGACAAAGGGAAGCGGCGTGCCGGGCTGAAAGGTAAACACGTTCACCGCCATGTCGTACGCCGGTGAGATCGGCAGCAGCGTTGCGAGCAGCGCGTGATCGTCTCCCAGAAAAGGCTCGCACGGAGCTTGGGACAGCTCGCCAACGGTAAGCGCTGGAGCCGCAACGCCCGCCAACGGCTCGTAGCGCTTCTCGAACACGAGCAGCTCCGTCCCCGTCGGAACCATCAGCTCGTAGGCGCTATCGGCGGGCAGATGGGCAAACCCCTCAGTGGCCAGCCGCTGGCCGTTGAGTCTTGCCTCTCCCCGCAGCACATAGATCACCCGCTGCACGCCCGGACTGGCACCGCCGGTGCGACATCCGTCGGCACCGCGCACCAGATACTGAACGAAACGTGGCCCGCCCGGCCCCCCTCGCATCGCGGGGCTGATGAGCACCACGCCTTCGGCGTTGCTCCAGCCAACGATTGGAGAGGGGACGTGACCGTCTGGTGCGATCAAGGCGTGGTCGCGCGCCACCCGTGTCCGCGAGATGCCGAGCGGCAGGCCCGGGAGGCGCGAGGTTGGAATCGGATTGGTGGTCAACGGGAAGTTCCCCCTTGTGTGGCAGATGATTGTTGGGCCGCTAGAAGATGAACAAATCGGGTGAGGACATCGATGGCGATGGCCACGTCTCCCGCTTCAACGCGTTCGTCAGGGTGGTGGCTTATCCCGCCCGGATGGCGCAGAAACAGCATCGCCACCGGAAACCGTGCGGATAGCGGGACCGCGTCGTGCCCCGCGCCGCTCGGCAAATGCCGGGTCGTAATCTGTGCCTCGGCTGCCGAGCGCGCTAGCAGCTCACTAAGCTGCGGGTCCATGCACACTGCTTTTTGAGCGCTGTTTTCTAATACGTGGAACTGGAGTCCGTCTGAATCGGCGATGCGTTTTCCTTCGGCCAATGCAGCGGCGACGGCTTCTTCGCGCACCGCGTCTTCGGCGTGACGCACATCGAGCGACAGCGTAACCCGTTCGGGGATGACGTTCGGTGCGTTGGGCGTGATCTCAACGCGGCCGATGGTCGCGCGCAGGTCGTCGGCTGAGCGGCCAATCGCACGAACGCGACGGATCAATCGCGAGGCACTCACCAGAGCATCGCGGCGCCCTTTCATCGGCGTTGTGCCGGCGTGTCCCGCTTCGCCAACAAATTCGATCCGCAGCCGAGACTGACCAACAATGCACGTGACGATTCCGAGCGGTGCGTCGGTGCCTTCCAGAACGGGCCCCTGTTCCAGATGCGGTTCGATATAGCCGATCACCTGATCGGGATCGTAGGCCGCGGAGGCGATGCGTGTCGGATCCAGACCGAACCCCGCGATGGCGTCGCGCATCGCGATGCCTTGCCCGTCGATCCGCTCGAGCCACTCGGTCTGAAACATTCCTGCGATCGCGGCGCTGCCGAGATAAGGCTTGTTGTAGCGCACACCTTCCTCTTCGCTGAACCCGACAACATCCAGATGGAACGGGAGCGGTGTCTGTCCGAGAGCCTGGCACAAGGCGTGGGCGATCAGCACACCAAGCACCCCGTCGTAGGCCCCGCCGCCCGGGACGGAATCCAGGTGCGAGCCCATCAGCAGGATCGGCGCGTCCGCGGAGGTGGCTTGGCGGCGGGCGATCAGATTGCCGGCGTCATCAACACGCGGTTCGAGGCCGATCGCCTCGCTCCAGGCGGCCAGACGCTGATGAACCTCAGCCAGGGGGGCGGTCAGATAACGCCGCGTGATACGGCCCGGCTCTTCGGTGAGTTGCGCGAGCGTATAACAGCGCTGCATGACCTCTGCGGCCAGCCGTTGGGCCTGCGAACTGGCCGGGGATGCTGTGGCCGAAGCGGTATCGGTGAGCGGGGGGGGCGAGTGGGACACGATCGGCGGAATTGACCCCTGTGGAAGACTGATCTAAGGTGCGGTTAGGCGGAGGCAGGGGTGCCAAGGTGGCTCTCCTGTCGGCTTGGTCATCCTCTGCACGGTCAATTATCAGACCTTGCCGACCTCACACTCTACCAGCCCGGGCGGTGTCTCGGGCCCCGCCATGCGAGATCATCTGGTCTTCTACCTGAACGGACAGCGTCATACGGCTGGTGCCAGCGAGGCGACGCTCACGCTCAGCGAGTACCTCCGCGACGGGCACGGATCGGCGGGACGCCTGTGCGGCACGAAGATCGCCTGTGCCGAAGGCGATTGCGGGGCTTGCACCGTCTTGGTCGGCAAGCCCGTGCCCGGGGAGGATCGCCTCGTCTATGAAACCCTTGATGCGTGTATCGCCTTTGTGTTTCAGATGGATCGCCGCCATGTGGTAACGGTGGAAGGCGTTGGGGGAAAGCCGGAAACCACGCCCGCAACCAGGCTAACTCCCCCCCAACAGGCGATGGTGATTTGCCACGGCAGCCAGTGCGGCTACTGCACGCCGGGCTTTGTCATGGCGTTGCACGGCCTTGCCGAAGCGGCGAGCCAAGACGTTCCGCCGAAAGGCTACAGCGAAGACGAGTTGAGACTGGGGCTCTCGGGTAATCTGTGCCGTTGCACGGGCTACGAGCAGATTCTCGAAGCGGGCCGATCGCTCGCCGCGCAAACGGTTGGTCCGTTGGACCAGCGTTACGACGCCGCCGCGATCTGCGCGGATTTTGCCCAGCTCGGAGAGACCAGTGTTCGACTTGGTGGCAGCAACGCTCCCCCAAACGGTGCCCCCAACGGTTCGATAAAGGTTCTTACGAAGGGACCGGCACACGATGCGGCAGCCACCAGCGGGGGTATCTTTCTCCCCGCAACCCTCGATGAACTGCTCACCCATCGGGCCGCCTACCCCTCTGCCCGGCTCGTGAGCGGTGCGACTGACTTGGGGGTTCAACGCAACCATCGCAAGATCACCATTCATGACGTGATCCTGACGACGCGCGTGCCCGAGCTGGATCGGTTGGAGGTGCAAGACGGCGTGCTGCACGTTGGTGCCGCGGTGTCGTGGTCACGGCTAGAAGCCTTCACACGCGAGCTCTTGCCCGCGTACCACGCGATCCTCACCCGCTTTGGTAGCCCCCAGGTGCGCAACGCTGGCTCGCTGGTGGGGAACTTGGCCAATGCCTCGCCCATCGCGGACTCGATCCCCTTTCATTACGTCGCTTGCTCAACGCTTGAACTGGCGAGCGTTCGTGGCGTGCGGAGCGTGCCGATCGCGGATTTTTACCAGGGCTACAAGCAACTCGACCTGGCACCCGACGAAGTCATCACCAATCTCGCCACCCCGCTTCCTACGCAAGACGTTGCGTTGCGGCTGTACAAGATTTCCAAACGCCGCGACATGGATATCAGCACGGTCACGATGGCGTTCTGGATCGAACGTAAAAAGGATCGGATCGACTCAGTGCGTTTGGCTGCAGGCGGCGTCGGGCCGACGGTGGTTCGCTTGCCGCGTGCCGAGGCGGCGCTGCGGGACGGCGAATTCACTCTGGAGGCAATGCGCGCAGCGGGCCGCCTCGCGCGAGAAGAGATCACCCCTTTGACCGACGTCCGCGGTGCGGCCGCGTACCGCCTCCAATTGGTTGAGAACCTGTTCGCTAAGTGCTGGCACGAGTTGGCCGGCACGGCCGCCGTTCGCGCTTAGTCAGCCCCTATTTCGCCCTCAATTAGCCATGCTTAGCTCCAAGGCGTAGCCCGATGCCGTCGTCAGGAAAATCGCTGCCGCACGATTCCGCGCACGGCCACGTGACGGGCGGTGCGCGCTATATCGACGACTTGCCGCGTCAGGCGGGAGAGTTGTGGGTCGGATTTGTCGGCTCGCCGGTTGCCTCGGGAAAGATCCGCTCGCTCGATCTCTCGGAAGCACGCGAGGTTCCTGGAGTTGTCTGTCTGCTCACGCATCAAGACCTGGGCGGCCCCAATCACTTTGGCCCGATCATCAGCGACGAGCCCTTCCTCGCCGAGGAAGCGCTCGCGTATCTCACTCAGCCGGTCGTTGTGATCGGTGCGACAACGCTTGATGCCCTGCACGCGGCGCGGCAGCTTGTGCGGATCGAGTGCGAGCCGCTTGAGCCGATTCTGACGATCGACGAAGCCTTATCCGCCGGCTCGTTCATCGGCCCCAAGCGGCGTATGACGAGCCCCGGAGCTGAAGACGACGCCCGCTTCGAGGCCGCCTTTGCGACGGCCCCCCATACCCTCAGCGGGCGGTTTTTTTCCAAGGGACAGGAACAGTTCTACTTCGAGACGCAGGCAGCGCTCGCCTTGCCGGGCGAAGCCGGCGACGTGCGCGTGATCTCTTCAACTCAGAACCCTACCGAAACCCAGGCGGTCGTTGCCGAGGCGCTGGGCCTCGGCATGCATGAAGTGGTCTGCGAGTGCCATCGCATGGGGGGCGGCTTCGGCGGCAAAGAGACCCAATCGGCCATTCCTGCGGTGATGGCCGCCATGGTTGCCCGTCACACGGGACGCCCGGCCCGCGTCGTTCTCGATCGGCACGATGACATGCTCGTCACCGGCAAACGGCACGCCTATCAAACCGACTATCGTGTCGCGTTTGACGAGTCGGGGCGGTTGCTTGCCGCCCAGATGGCTTTCTATAGCAACGGCGGTGCCTTCGCGGACCTGTCCACATCGGTCATGGAGCGCACGATGCTCCACGCCGACAACGCCTATTATGTGCCGCTGATGCGTGTGACGGGGCAGGTGTGCCGCACGAATCTGCCGCCCAACACCGCGTTTCGGGGCTTCGGCGGGCCGCAGGGCGTGGCGGTCATCGAGAACTGTCTGGAAGACATCGCCCGGGTTGTCGGCCGTGACCCGATCGATGTCCGCCGCACAAACCTCTACCGCGATGGCGATCCCCAGCGCAGCGTCACGCAGTACGGTCAGATTGTCCGCGATCACGTTCTTGCTGAGATCGTGGCCGAGCTCGAGGCCTCGTCCGACTATCGCCGCCGCCGCGAAGCGATCGACCGCTTCAACGCCACGAGCCAAACTCACTGCAAAGGCCTCGCTCTTTCAACGATCAAGTTCGGCATCTCGTTCACCACCAAGTTTCTCAACCAGGCAAACGCCCTGGTGAATCTCTACACGGACGGGACCGTTCAGGTTTCGACCGGCGGCACCGAGATGGGCCAGGGGCTCAACACGAAGATCCGTCAGCTTGTGGCCGATGAGTTTGGTCTCGCGCCCGAACGGGTCCGGGTCATGCCCACCACAACCGAAAAGAACCACAACACCTCGCCCACCGCCGCCAGCGCGGGCACCGACCTGAACGGTGCCGCTGCCCTGGAAGCCTGTGCTCAGATCAAAGCCCGCATGCAGTCGTATGCCGCCCGGCTGCTGGAAAACACCGAGCGCGGGCTTGTTGCGGCGGCAGAGCACATCGTGATCGACGACGGTTGGGTCTACGACGATCGCGACCCCGATCCGAACAACCGCATCGAGTTTGGCCTCTTCTGCGCAATGGCGCGGCGGGAGCGGGTTGACCTGGGGGCGCGCGGCTTCTTCGCCACGCCCGGGGTCGATTACAACCGCGACACAGGACGCGGCAATCCGTTCTTCTATTTCACCACCGGTGCCGCCGTGGCCGAGGTGACCATCGACCGCTTCACGGGAGAGTTGGTGTGTGACCGGGCTGACTTGCTGATGGACATCGGCCGCTCGATCAACCCGGGCGTCGATCGGGGACAGGTGATCGGCGGCTACATTCAAGGAGTGGGGTGGGTCACCAACGAGGACCTTTGCTACGACTCGGCGGGTCGTCTCCTCTCGACGGGCCCCACGACCTACAAGATTCCCAACATCACCGATACGCCGCGCGTCTTTAACGTGGCGTTTAAGGACAACCCCAAGCACCAAAAAAATCTTCGCCAGAGCAAGGCGGTCGGCGAACCGCCGCTGATGCTCGGCTTGGCCGTTTGGCTGGCAGCGAAGAACGCACTCGGGTCAGGTTCTGACGCTAAGGTGTGCGATCTAGCGATCCCTGCAACGGGTGAAGAACTGCTCAACCGGATCGAGGCGCTCTCGTCGAGAAAGCCGGTGCTCATCGCGCGGTCCTAACAGAGAACGGGCCGTTAGAGCGCGGTTCCGATTAGCCTTTGCCTCGCTATCGCACAAAC
The DNA here is from genome assembly GCF_007859815.1 of Botrimarina hoheduenensis. GTDB lineage: Bacteria > Planctomycetota > Planctomycetia > Pirellulales > Lacipirellulaceae > Botrimarina > Botrimarina hoheduenensis. The sequence continues at coordinate 415,292 of NZ_SJPH01000002.1, forward strand.
GAATCGTATTTTAGATCACCGCAGACACGACACGTCGGTGCGAAGCACGCTCGATTCCGGTCGGTGATCCAGCATGCCAGCAGCGCGGTAGAAAAAAAGAACGCGGCAGGACCGGTGGTCCTGCCGCGTTCGGAACGCTTCGCGTATTACTGACCCGCTGGGGTTCAGCGACGGCGACGCACCGCGAGGCCGAGTCCGGCCAACCCGATGAGCGCGGCCGAAGTCGGCTCGGGAACAACGTTGTTCAGCGAGTCTACCGAGACCGACACGTTGTCATAGAACATGACCGTGCCGCCGGCGGGGCCGGTCGTGGCTCCGAGCTGCAGGGTCACGCCACCTGAGGTGTCCGGGCCGGCAAAGACCGTGAAGTTGAAGGTCGTCCAGACGTTCGGATCCGGATTGATGCCGAGCGGGGCACCGCCCAGGATTCCGGCCGACGAGGTGCCGCCACCTGCGAGCTCGGTGAAGAATTCAGCGAACGCAACGCCGCCGGGAGCGGCATAGGTTCCGCGTGCATCGAACTGGATGTCGATCTGCTGGCCGGGCGAGATCTGGCCACCAGGAGCAAGATTGGCTTGCTTGATCAGCGAGTTGCCGAACGGCAGGTTGTTGTCGATGCTGCCAGCAAAAGTGCCGCCGCTGGGATTGACGCTCGTGATGGTCTGCTGGTCACTCGGGCCGGGGATGCCGGGGGCAGTCGGGCTGCCGCTGGTGCCGAAGTTCTGCCAGCCGGTGTAGTCGCCGGTTTCAAAACCACCGTTGGTGGTCAGCTCGATGGCCAGGGCGTTGGCGTCGCTGCAGAAGCAGGCGGCAACTGCCACGCTCAGGCCGGCAAGAAAAGTCGATCTCAGGAGATTCATTAGTCACAACTCCAAGGAGGGTTTTCAGGTTGCTTTTCTTCAGCGGTAACACACCACTTGCGAGAAGAACCCGAAACAAAAAAGAGACAAACAAGAGGTCGCAGAACGAGAGCTGATCAAGCTGCCAGAGCGAGAACGTCTTCTCGCAGCGGCACCCGTCAGCCAGATCACGCAGCAGTTAGGGAAAGTCAGCCAACCCGATTGATCGGGTGGAATGATTGAAGCTGAGTAGCGAGCGAAGCAATCAGAAGGCGTTTGAGATAGGCACTCAGCGGCTTAGGCCGCCAAGAGGATCTCCAGTGCCGCGAACGAGAAGAAAGTTGGTTTGCGTCTCGCCTTGATAACCACCGTTTGCAGCGCCGCGCAGTGGTTCGGGTAACAAGACGAGAAACAAAGCGAGAAACAAAAATGACAGTTGACTGTCCGCAGTGTGACCAATTAGCCAAGAGAAATCAACCATTTACGGCGTAATTTTTCCGACAAGACCGCCATTTTTTGATACCAATCCTCCAGTGGTGGCCAAAGCGGTGCGCTGGCGGACGCCCGTCAAGCAGAGCATGGTAACAGTTACAATGCGCATTCCGACGACCTCCTAGCCCGGGATGACGAGGGGGGTTGGGGCTTTCCCTCGCCCTAACCTCAGCGCCTCGCAAGGCTTCTGACGAGGGCAAGGCCGCGAATCTCCTTGAACAACTCATCACCTGAGGTGAAGCGAGACACACTGCAGGTACCTACGCTTTAAGGGGCGTCCCGATGCAGGAGGTGTTTCCCAAAAGCGGCGCCCCAAAGCGGCATCCCCAAAGGGGGACTCGCCAGACAACGCAATCGCTAGGCAACGCACGCGCTAGCAACGCAGCCGAGGGGTTTCATCCGGCTGCCCACCACAACGCGCGTTGGCAAAGACGGATTCGGTGACTTGGCCGAAAAGTGCTGGGGCGCATGCTTTGCAGCGCTCAGCCCAGCAGCTGGCGGATCGGGGTGCCGCCGCCGGCGATCTTCATCGGACGGCCGTTGAGCGACGTGAACTTCGTATCCAGCGAGAGACCCATCGCTTGGCAGACCGTCGCCATGAGGTCTTCTGACGAATGCGATTCCCCTTCAACAGCGGTTCCGTCGGCGCTCGTTTGGCCAATGGCTAAGCCGCCCTGCAACCCCCCGCCGCCGACAACCGCACTCCACGCGCGGGCGTAATGATCGCGGCCAGCGTCGCCGTTGATGCGCGGTGTCCGGCCGAACTCTCCCATGCAGAGGATTACGGTGTCTTGCAGCAGGCCCCGTTCTTGGAGGTCCTCGACCAGTGCGCTCATGCCCTGATCCAGCTGGGGTAGTTTCTGGTCGAGCTGATCGAAACAGCCGGCGTGGAGGTCCCAACCGCCGAAATCGACTTCAACAAACGGTACGCCCGCTTCGACCAACCGCCGCGCGAGCAAGCAGCCGCGGCCGAATCCCGAATCGCCGTACCGCTCCTTAGCGGCCGAGGGTTCCTGGTCCACATCGAACGCCACCATCTGGTCGCTCCGCATGAGCGACACGGTCTTGCCCAACACTTTGGCGTGCTCGCCAGCGGCAGCTCCCCGCCGCTGTTTGGCAAAGCGTCCCTCGATCTCGGCGAGCAGTGCGAGTCGCTCGTTCAGCCGCTCGGCTTCAACTAGCGGCTGAGCGTCGCGCACGCGGCCGCTTTCGTCCACTTGGAACGGTGCGTACGCCATCCCCAAGAACCCGGGGCCTTCGCTAGATCCGCCGATCGAAACGAAGGGCGGGATCTCTAACCCCGAGACCAACGATTCCGTTTGCTGCGCAATCACGGATCCGTAGCTCGGGTGCACGACATTAGGGTTCGGCACAAACCCGGTGTGAAGGTAGTACCGGCCGCGCGTGTGATCCGCCTCGCGGGTGCTCATCGACCGCACGACCGAGAGGTGGTGCATCTGCTTGGCGAGCAACGGCAACCGCTCGCTAATGAGCGCTTCGCCGGTGGTGGCAATCGGCTTAAGCGGCCCGCCAGTGGGCGTGTTGGGCTTGAGATCCCACATGTCGATGGTCGGCGGTCCGCCGTTCATCCACAGCAGCACGGTCGACTTGTGCTGGCGTCGGAGCGTGGCGGCAGCCGCTTCGACCGTCCTGCCGAACGCCAGTGCCGTGGTGCCCAGCGTCGCCGCCCCGGCGAGATGATCCAAGAAGTGCCGCCGCGTCATGCCACGCGGTGTCTGGTGTCGTGAGTGGCTCATGCGAGTTCTTTAGGGCGAGGGGCGTAGCGGGGGCTGCCACCGGTCGGTTGTTTAAGGCGCTTAGCGTTAGTGGTTGAGAATGAACTCGTTGCTGTTGAGCAGGGCCCACCAAACATCGCGCAAGGTTTGGCCAACGTCCCCTGCACGGGTAGCCAGCAGCGCTTCGGCCATCCGGCGCTCGCCCCGTTCCGGCATGCGTGCGAGTGCAGCCAGGTACAGCCGCTCGATCCGCTGGGCATCGGTCTGGGTGGGATCCGCTGCGATGGACGACAAAAACCCTTGCGGCTTCGCGTCGGCGAGGCTCGCCGAACCCGCTGCCGGCGCGGGCCGCCAACGGCTGGTGTCCAGCTCGGTCGCACGCCGCATGACGTCGCTGTTCATCATCGCGAGCGTCTGCGAGATCGATCCGTTGAAGCTCGTCGCCTCGCCGTTCTCATCGTTTTCCTGAGCGGTGGTGAACTGACGCAGCCAACGACGCCTCGCGGCTGCGCGTTCCGTTTCTTCCAAGCCTTCATCGGCCCGGGTCGCGGTGATCAGCGAGTCGTAGATCTGTTCGGCCGAAAGCTGCCGCAGATAGAAGCGACTGTAGAGCGGCGGAACCCCGAGCGACGGATCATCGTCGCGGTTGGAAACGCCGGCTCGGCTGTCCAGCCCGTAAGCGTCGGTCGAGACGATCCACCGCGTGAGCTGCAAGCGATCAAAACCGCTTTGCCGAAACGCTTCGGCCAGGGTTTCGAGCAACTCGGGGTGCGACGCAGGGTTGTGCGGGCCCATGTCTTCGGGCGGTCGCACCATGCCGTAGCCCATGAGCCGAGCCCATTCGCGATTCACGCTCACCCGGGCGAACTCGGGCGATGCGGCGATCAGATCGGCTAGCTCCGCACGCCGGTTCACGCGCGCGAGCCGTCCGGTGTCGCCATCCGTCAACCCGCGCTCGGCCATCACGTCGGCCAGCGGGGTGCCATCGATAAAGGTGGGGTAAGCCACCTTCAGGCGACCGTTGCGTAGCTCGTAGAAGATCTGCGCGCGCTCCGAACCATCGAGCGAAGCCTGACGCAGCACGCCCTGACCCAGGAAGTCGCGATCGACGATCCGGCCGTAACGCCGGTTGCTGTCTTCGTCGCGGATGCGTTCGACACGGGCTTGTCGAAAGAAGGCGTTGAGCTCCCAGAATTGGCTTTGCTTTTGTTCGTTGAAGGGGTGCTCATGGCACTGAGTACACTGCACGCTCACACCCAGAAAGAGCTGTGCGGTGCGGGCGGTTGCCTGAACGCCATCGTCTGCGAGTTTGTCGGCCAAAAAGTTGGCCGCCCCGTTGAAATCTTCGTCTTCAGGGCGCACGCTGCCCGTCGCCGTCACCAGCTGCCGCATCAACTGATCGTGCGGGCGGTTCTCGGCAAACGCCTCGCGCAGGTACTGGACGAGTCCCGGCCGATGGACGGGCGAATTGCCCGTCGTGCCGCCCGTTCGACCGACCAGCAGAATGGCGGCCTCGGTCGCTTGCCAGGCGACGCGCTCGTCGCGGTACTCGTCGCTAAGCAGTCGGTCGATGAGTCGCGTACGGCGCTCAGCGGGCTTTTCGGCAGCGAAGGCCTGCAACTCATCGACGGTCGGAATGCGGCCGATCAGGTCGAGATACAGCCGTCGGGCCCAGGCACCATCGGGAGCGCGGGGCGAGGGGCTGACCCCCGCCAGTTTCCAACTTGCCTTGAGCAGCGCGTCAATTTGCTCGGACGTGGCGTTATCGTCGGCGAGCGTGGGGGCACCACTGACCGCCGCGCTGCTAAGCAACAGTGCGACGCTCAGGACGCTACTGAGCAGCATGCTGAGGGCCTGCTGCCTTGAGGGGCCTAGCGGTTGCAAGCGACGCCCTTCGGTTTCGAGGAGTCGATGGCCCCGGGGCCATGCGCCGGGGTTGGTGATCTTGGTGGTGTTCCAAGTGATCTTAGGCAGCCCAAGCCGGACGCCCTTGTTCTATTGAACACAGCGAACAGGCTAAAGGGTTTATTGTTGCGAAAGAAGTCGCAGGAAAAAGTTGGGCCCAGGGAAACGAACGCACTGAAACGCGTGAGGAGGAGTTCAATAATGCCACAAGTGTTGCATTATTGAACGCATCGAAACGCAACAGGCGAGTCGGGGCCGCCTGTTCCAAAGGCCCCGACTCGCCATGTGGTGAGCGCGTTTTAATCAAGCGGAGCCAGGTACGGCTTCTGTCTCCGCGATCGTAACCCCTTCTCTGCCTTAGGGTATGCGTTACACCGTTGCGTCTGCCTCTCTGTCTGCCGGCCCCAGCGCCTCTTCTGTTCCGACCCCGGTGAGCGTGGCTCATGCTTGGTCGTGGCCAACTGACAGAAGCAGTAGATGCACGCAGCGTGCCAAAAAGGGGGATGTTATCAGACAGGCGTGTCAGAAGGAGTCAAAATGACACCGTTGTGTACTCATTGCGACATCTTTTTGGCGTGGGTGCCCTGCCCACTCCGTGGTCCACGGCCACATTTTCCCGGGAAATATGCGGTTTTGTGTCGGAAGCGTGGTTTGGCATGCCCTCTGCTTTCTTAGGGCTTTCGGCCGACGGATCTTCTGGAACGACCAGGGGACCCGCTCGATCGGCCCAACTTCTCCCCGCGCAGACGCGACAACCGCGTCGAAGGAGCACAAACAATGAACAAGCAATCTCTCGCTAAGCGTCTGTTGATGGCATCCGCCTTGGTCGGAGCCTTTGGTTTTGCGACCTTGGGCACCACGGGCCAAGCCGAAGCCCGGCACTGTGGCCACGGTGGCTACGGTGGATATGGTGGATACGGCGGATACGGTGGCGGCTACGGCAGCTATTACCGCGGTGGCTACGGCGGCGGTTACGGCGGTGGCTACGGTGGCTTTTATGCCCCGCGGGTGGTTTACCAAAGTGGTTACCACGTGGGGCACGGCCATGGACACGGTTTCGTTCCTCGGCAGAGCTTTTACGGCGGCCGTGGCGTTGGAGTAGTGATCGGGTTCTGACCCCATCACGCTCGGCGCTACCCAATGCAGCGAAGGCTGCAAACTCCAAGTAAAACAGCGGCGGCCCGGACTCTCCGGACCGCCGCTCGTTTTTTTGCGCCGCTATTTTTAGTGCGGCGATGCGGGTAGCTGCGTCGACAGCAAGCTAAGTTTCGCCAGATTAGCGATCAAAGAACTTCTTGATCGAGTACACAGTGACCTGGCGCCCCGCCCGGGCGATCGAAGTGGTGAGCGGGATCTCCTTCGGGCAGACCGCGACGCAGTTCTGTGAGTTACCGCAAGCGGCGATTCCACCGGGGCCCATGAGGGCTTCCAACCGCTCGCCGGCCTGCATCTTGCCGGTGGCGTGATCGTTGAACAGCATCGCCTGGCTGATGGCCTGAGCACCAAGAAAGGAGGTGTCGTGCGCCGCGTTCTTCCGCTCTTGGAAGGCTGCATCGCTCTCGCCCGGGTTCGGCTTCAACTCAACCTTCGTGTACTGCGGGCAGGCTTCCAGGCAGCAGCCGCAGGTCATGCACTCCGAAAGCGGGTAGCGAGACTCCTGCGCTGCTTGCGACTCGCGTGGGCCGGCACCGCGGTCCAGATAATCATCAACCGGTACCCAAGCCTGCACCCGTTCCAGAGCGCGGAACATGCGGTCCCGATCGACGACCAAGTCGCGGATCACGGGGAATTTGGTCATCGGCCGCAGCTCGATTTCGCCCGGGCGTTCTTCCAACAGGCGATCCACAAGGGCCGAACAGCTTTGCCGCGTGCGGCCGTTGATGACGATCGTGCACGAGCCACAAACCTCTTCCAGGCAGTTGCAGTCCCAGGCGACGGGGCTAGTCTTCTCGCCGGCGGCGGTCTTCGCCATCCGCGCGATTTTTTGCAACACGCTAATGACGTTCAGGTTCGGCTCGTAGGGAATCCGAAAACGTTCCCACCGCTCCGGCTTGCCGGGGGCGTCTTGCCGCAGCACCCGCACGTCGAAGGTTTTAGGGCGAGCAAAATCCTGATTGGGAGCAATCATCACGCGTTACCGAAAGGGGCAGACCCCGTGCGGGGAGGTTTTTGCAGAACGACCTTACTTTAGGGCGATGGGAGCGAGCCCGCCAGCCGGGCTGGATCGATGGGTACCCCGATCGTAACCGAGCGAACTCGCTGCGGTTTAACTCGGGTGCCGTTTGGCGCAAGGCCCCTGCAATCGCTACGCTCGGTCCTGAGCAAGGCGGTGATCCGCATTGGTTAGGGTCGCCGTAACTTGGCGGCAGGCGTTGCGATGCCGGCCGTCAGCTTCCCCGCCCCGCCCCCTCCTACGCCGTTCTCCCCCGGGATGCCCGCCATGGCGAAGAAGACCGCAAAGAAGCCCCTCGGCAACAAGCCGGTGCAGAAGGCCGCGAAGAAGCCCGTAAAAAAATCGGCCCCAGTGGCAAAATCGGCTGACAAGCCAAGCGCCAACAAGGCCGCTACTCCCGCTGCGGTGGGTGCTGCCGCGCCGACTGAACAGGCAATCGGCCACGCCGCGGGCGTGGTTTGGAAGGCCCTTCACACGGGCGGGCCGCAGACGCTTGCCACTCTGAAGAAGTTGCCCGGTGCCTCCGGCGAGACAGCGCTCATGGCGCTCGGTTGGCTGGCGCGGGAAGGCAAGCTCCATTTCGAGACCCACGGCCGCTCGATCAAGGTATCGCTGCGCTGAGCAGGCCCTCACCCACCAAGCCTTGCACGCCCTCGGAATCGGCGGTCGTCAGGTCGCTCAGCGGCGGATGGCACAGACGCCTTCATGGCAATCGGCAACGCGGCCGCCAAGGCGGTAGCGGTTGCGTGCTAGGCATCGATAGAGCGCCCGCCACACCCCCTTCGATCCCGGTAGGTGCAGGATCGGTGCGAGCCACCACAGTCGTGGCAACCGCCGCGAAAGGTGTCGCACGGCATCCGCTCCCCCGTGTATTCGGCCCTGGGGATCAACAACGACCATTTCTTCCAGGAGTCGTTGGTGAGGCACTTGCGGATAGAGCGTAGCAACCTCGACCGCGTGCAGCGAAAGATAGGCCAGCCGATGGCCCCGCAACCCCAAGAGCGGTCGGTCGAACCAGCGGAGCTGCTCCATACGGGCCCTGCAGAAGGCGCACTCACCGTCGTATAGCACAACGTCGGTGTCGGGGGGCGGGAGAGCAGGGGGGGAGGCGGGCATGCGCGGGGATCAGCGGTAATAAGGTCACCGCGTGAGCGGCGTACGGAACGGGACCAGTCGCCATGCAGGATCGACGACTAGCGGGATCGACGACTGGTTGATGCCGCTTGGCTACCGATCCAACCGCACTCGGCAGAGGGGGTCAACTCGACAAACCAGCGCGGGTCGTTCTGGTAGCTCGCTGCTGGCAGGGCAGGATTCTGCTTCGGATTCTCGACGTTATCGGTCTATACTGGCGATACATACGGCCGTCCGTGCATCAAGGGGCGATGGGGTCACGCAATGGATGAGATCCGCAACCGCGTACAGCGGGCGCATCGCCGACTTGTGCTGAGGCAATGGGCGGCCCGCTTGGCGTTCTGCTGGGCCATTACCTTTTCGATCGCGGTCGCGGCGCTTGCTACTCCCAAGCTCTTCGCCCTGCCGAACCTGCCGGCAGTGTGGAATCTCGGATGGCTTGTCGGCGCGCTGGTAGTGGGCCTCTTGGGAGCGAGCCTCTGGACGGCCCTGAGGAGAAAATCGACGCTCGACGCCGCGGTCGAGATCGATCGCCGCTTCGAGTTACGTGAGCGGATCGCGAGCACCTTGGCGCTGAGCGAAGAAGCGTTGAGCAGCCAAGCGGGTGCCGCGCTGGCTCAGGATGCACGCAAGGCGATCCACCAAGTTGATGTTGCCGAGCGCTTTCGCTTGGGGCTCGACCGCGGGGCGTTGCTTCCTCTGGCACCGCTTATGGCGGCGCTGGTCATCGCCACGCTACTGCCCAACCGCACCGCGCAGAGCGGCACGCCGGCCTCGGCAGACGATATCGCTGCGGAAAACAAGCAGGTTGATGAAGCGATCAAGCAAGCCAGAAAAGAGCTCACCAAGCGTAAGCAAGACGCCCAAGAGAAAGGCCTTACCGATGCGAGCGGCTTGCTTGAAGAAGTTCAGAAGGGGGTCGAGGACCTCGCCAAGGCGGATGGCATCGACAAAACGCGGGCCTTGGTCGAGCTCAACGATCGCATCAAGCAACTCCAAGACAGGCGTCAACAGTTAGGCAGCGCCGAGAAGCTTCGCGAACAGATGAACCGCATGGGCGACCTCGGTAAAGGTCCGGCCGATAAGGCGGCGGAAGCGATGAAGCAGGGTGACTGGAGCAAAGCCCTGGCCGAGATGGCGAAGATGCAGCAAGCCGTCAGCAAGGGGGAGATCACGCAAGAGCAAACCGAACAGCTAGCCGCACAGCTAGGCAAGATGCAAGAACAGCTCGCCGCGACGGCCCAGAAGAACCGCGAGCAGATCGCGTCGGTAGAAAAGCAGATGGCCGAGGCGCAGCGCAAGGGCGACGTTGCCCGCGCGGGCGAGCTAGCCCAGAAGCTCGATCAATTGCAGCAGCAGGCACCCCAGATGCAAAAGATGGCCCAGATGGCCGACCAGCTGGCAAAGGCTCAGCAGTCGCTTCAGCAGGGTGATCGCCAGCAGGCGGCTGCCGCGATGGGGCAGATGGCCGAGCAGCTTTCCCAGATGCAGCAGGACGCCGCTTCCATGGAGATGCTCGATGGCGCTATGACCGACATCGAGATGGCCAAGATGGGCATGGAGATGGCCGGCTCGCCCGGCGACCAGTTCGGACGCGGGCAGAATCTTGGCCAGTTCGGCCAGGGGATGAACAACCAACCGGGCAACGGCTCGGGCGGCGAAGGGCAGGGCGGGGGGATGGCCCCCGACGAACGCAACGCCACCAACTTTCGCGACACACGTGTCAAACAGAACATCGGCCGCGGCGCAAGCACTTTCGGCGGGCTCATCGACGGGCCCAGCATCAAGGGCGAGGTTGTCGAGAGCATCAAGACGGAACTCGATACGAACGCCGTCGAGCCGGCGGATCCCCTCACCAGCGAGCGTCTGCCCCGCTCTCGTCGGGAGCACGCCGAAGAGTACTTCCGAAAAATCCGCGAAAAGCTCTGACGCAGAGACGCTCGCGGACCGGCGGTTTTCCGTTAGCCACGGCTGCCGGCCACCGGCCGGGGGTGAGCCTTGCTGAGCGGACTTTGCGGGGCCAGCGCGTAGACGCTGATGCGGGCGGGCCCTAGGATTGTGAGTCCTTAACACTTGCGGCCCCTGGGGGGAGTGGGTGGTTTCGGGCTCTTCTCGATAGCCCCGGCCCTGCTTCTGTTTCTCGGCGGTCAGTCCGCTGCCCCCTTCCCGGTTCGTTACCCGGTCTGTCCGAGGTTCTCCATGCAGGTTTCCGATCGTTCAACGAAGCGACTCACGGCGGTTGCCCTGGTCATGGGGACCGCCCTGGTTTGGGTTGCCGGAGCCCAGCCGCCCACGCCACTGCTGGCCCCCTCTCTGGCCCCGTCTCAGTCACCGTCGACGGAGGAGCCGGCTACGGTCGATTCGGCGATCGTCGAGCCAGCCGTGATCGAGGCGCCGGTAGGCAGCCCCGCCGTGATCCCGCCGACGATCGTTCCTGAGCCCGCCCCCGCCCCTGCCCCATTTGCCGCTATCGATCGCATTCCCGACGAGCTTGAGGCGAGCCGGCGCGAGTTGGCCGCTGCCGCGGTTCGGCTCGAACAACGGCTGAACCCCGCGACGTCGTTCGGTGCCGGTTGGCTTGAGTACTTGGAATGGGACGGGGTTCAGAAGCAGCTTGCCCCTGGATCCGATACCGATCCTGCGGCGGCCAGCCTGACTTTTCACCGCTTGAACTCAGGAGCAGCCGGCTTGGAGTTGTCAGAACCCCGTGCCGTGGCGGACGCTTTGCAGCGGTATATGGCGCTGGCAACCGTGGCTCGCGCGCAAGATCGGGGCCAGTTCATTGCTCGTCAGGCGAAAGCGATCGAACGGCTTGCCGAAAAGGCGTCACTCGATCCGCGGCTAGACGTCTACGCGCTCGAACAACGGCTCAACCTGTTGCTCTCAACCGCGGACGGTGCCGAAGCGGCTCGTGCGGTCCGCCAGCGTTTCGCCCGTCCGAACCTTCGGGCCCAGATCAGCACGACGCTCCTGCAGCGTATGCTCGCGAGCCCCGGGGCGGAGTGCGTGAACGTTGATGATTGCATCTTGGGCACACGCATCCGGGGCACCGGTCTGACGACGGCTTCGCTGCGCGTGGCTACGCTGCCATCGTACGATCGTGCGCGGCTCGGTTTCACGCTCAGCGGCAACACCCGTTCGCAGACACGGGGCGTCAACGGGCCGGTCGCTATCCGCAGCCTGGGCGACACGCGTTTCCAAGCAGCGAAGACGGTCGAACTGACCGAAACGGCTTTCCGGATGCTTGGTGCCAATGCCTCAGCGACCACCAACTCGCGGACGCAGAGCATCAGCAAGATCGGCGGTGGCATCGGTAGCCGTCTTGTTGAGCGGATCGCCCAGGGGCGTGTTGCCGAGCAGCGTCCGCGCGCGGATTCGATCGCGGGGAGCCGCGCCGCGGGACGCGTTGCCCAAGGATTCGACGAGCGGCTCAACGAGCGTCTCATCGAGGCCCGCCAGAACTTTGACAAGAAGCTGATCCACCCGCTCCGGCGGCGTGGTGTTGCCCCGCGTCCGCTGCTGTTCTCAACCACATCGCACGCGCTGCTCGTGCAGTCGGTGCAAGCGAGCGAAACGCAGCTTGCTGCCAGGCAGGATCCGCCGGCAAAGCTGGCAGGGGAATTGCTCACCAGCGTTCATGAGTCGGCCGCCAGCAACCTGCTGGGAGGCTACCTGAGCGGCGTCACGCTCGGTCGGGCGGAGGCCGATGGCCCCACGACCTTCACCGGCGGGGTGAAGCCCGAATGGCTTGACGAGTTAAAGGACGAGTCGCGGCCGACGCTCGCCGAGTTCAAGCCGTGGACGCTGCGCTTCCGTGCTGCACGACCGGTCTCGATTGGCTTTCAGGACGGCAAGGTGGTGCTAGCGCTCCACGCGGCGGAAATCACCGCGGGCGAGAAGAACTACCAGGACTGGGATCTGATCTCGACTTACCAGCCCGTCCGGGCGGGCGAGGGTTGGGCTCTGGAGCGTGAGGGTGAGGTCGAGGTGCTGCCCACCGGGTTCGACCCCGAATCGGGCAAGCGTCTTCCGAGCCAAAAGGGTGCGCTGCGTCGTAATCTGCAAGCAGCGCTCAACGATGCCGAAGGGCGTTTGCCCCGCCGCGTCCCCTTGGATGCAATCTTGCTCGACAACCCATTCGGCGCGGTGCGCGCGCTGCAGGTTGAGCAGATCGCCATTGATGCGGGTTGGCTTGAGGCCTCATGGGGAGCGTTCTGACAGCTTCCCTTCGCCGGGACCTATTAAGGGGCGGCATCCAGCCGTTCTCTCCGGCGCAGGCGTTGCTAGCAATCAGGGCGATCGTTCTCCGCACTTTTGTCAAGGTGTGCGGGTTAGGTGGTCGATACTGCCTGTGCTGAATATCCCGATTTTGCGGGCGCGGCCGGGGGAACGGACCGCGCCCAACGAGCAGGAACGGGAATTGTCAGTGCTTGGGGGGGGATACCCAGCTGGTGGAGCGAACGCGCTCCGCCGCAGCGATCAGCCAACACGGAGACCGGCTTTCAGTCGGGCGTGTTGGAAAAACCTTGCCCCGGACGCACGCCATGGATCGGCAAACGCGCTCATCGGTCTCCCTTCTGCTCGCCCTCGTTATGGTGGCGACAGGATGCGCGCCGACGCAGCCCTTCTACTTCATGGAAGACGGCGACCTGTCCCACTATGTGGACGTCGCGACACAGATCGAGTACCCCGACGTCGAAGAGCCACAGCTCGACGAAGTCTCGGGGGCCATGCGTCCGCTGACGCTTCGCAACGCCGAAGACTACGAGGTTTGGGACCTCACGCTCGAAGAGGCGACGCGCATCACGCTCACCAACAGCCAGGTGATGCGGCAGCTCGGCGGGGCCGTGCTCGACAACGCGCCCGAGACCCTCTCGCGCAACCAAATCAACAACGTGGCGGTTACGACAACCTATGACCCGGCGTTGGTCGAGACCTCGACCGGCACCGCGGTCGGTTCGCAGTTCAGCGGCACAGGTGTCGAGGCGGCGCTCTCGGAGTTCGACGCGCAGCTCGATTCGGCGGTCACTTGGAACCGCAACGACCGTCCGCAGAACGTGCGGGTCGGCGACCCGACGATTGAGGGTTTCCAGCCGTCGTTGTTCGCGCAAGACCTGGGGGCCTTCAACCTGGGCGTTTCTAAGACCTCGGCCACCGGTGGTCAGTACGCGTTCCGCAACAACACCGCCTACGACTACAACAACGCGGGCATCCGCGAGGCACCGAGCTCTTGGAACACCAACTTCGAAGCCTTCATCAGCCAGCCGCTGCTGCAAGGTCGGGGTGCCCAATACAACCGTATCGCCGGTCCGTTTGGCTTTGATCAATACGCCCAGGGCGGCACCAACCCGTTCGATGGCGTGATGCTGGCCCGGATCCGCACGGACCAAACCCTCGCCGACTTCGAGGGAGGCGTCCGCAACCTGATGCGCGACGTCGAGGAAGCCTACTGGGAGCTTTACTTCGCTTATCGGGACCTCGACGCTCGCAAGCTCGGGCGCGATTCGGCGCTCGAAACCTGGAAGAAGGTTGCCGCGCTGTACCGGGAAGGTGCCCGCGGCGGTTCAGCCGACCGCGAAGCTCAGAGCCGGGCACAGTACTTCCAGTTCAAAGCGCAGGTGGAAGAGGGCCTGACGACGCTGTTCGCACGTGAGAACCGGCTTCGTTACATGATGGGCCTCAGCGTCTCTGACGGGCGCTTGATCCGTCCGGCCGACGAGCCGACCTCCGCGCTGGTGTCGTTCGATTGGTCCTCCGTGCATCCCGAGGCGCTGGTCCGCAGAGTCGAGATCCGCAAGCAGAAGTGGGAAGTCAAGCGGCGTGAGCTTGAGCTCATCGCGGCACGCAACCACCTGCTGCCCCGGCTGGACGCCTTTGGCACTTACCGGTGGCTTGGCGCAGGTGACCGGCTCTTCCAGCAGAACCCGGTTGCTCCGGCGGGCGGCCTGTTCCGCGACGGCACGGGCGCTTTCGATTCGCTCACCGAGGGCGACTTCGAAGAGTGGGAGATGGGCTTCCGGTTCAGCCTGCCGATCGGCTTCCGCCGCGAGCTCTCGACCGTGCGGCATCACCAGCTGCTGCTGGCCCGAGACCGGGCGATCCTGCAGGATCTCGAGCTCGAGGTATCGCATCAATTAGGAGAATCGATCCGCTTCCTCGATTCGAGCTACACCACAAGTGAGACCAACTTCAATCGTCGCACGGCCGCGGAGCGAGAGGTCGAAGCCGTCCAGGCTCAGTACGATGCAAACCGCGTGACGCTTGACCTGCTGCTCGACGCGCAGCGGCGTCGGTCGGACGCGGAGACCGCCTACTACCGTTCCTTGGTGAACTACAACGTGGCGATCAGTCGCGTGCATTACCGCAAGGGCTCTCTGCTGGATTACAACGGCGTGTACCTGGCGGAAGGCCCGTGGCCCGGCAAGGCTCACTTTGATGCGTTGCGGCGAGCCCGTCAGCGCGATGCGAGCCTGTTCCTCGATTACGGCTACACGCGTCCGGGGGTGATGAGCCGCGGCGCACACGCGCAGCAGATGGATTACACCGGTGCTGAGGTTTCGCCAACGCCTGCCGGCGAGCTTTACTACGAGGGGGTTCCCACCCCCGCGGGAGAGCCAACTCTGATGGAAGGTGCCGGCGAATTGCTCCAGCCCATTCCGGCCGGAGAGCCGCTCGGGGCGCTTCGTCAGCCGCTCTTTTCAGCCCCGGGGGCGATGGCGGTTGTCGGCGATGTCGTGCCCGTGGGCTACGATGATGCCGATGAAACCCCGGCGGCGATTACCGGTCACCCTACCATGATGACGCGGCATTCAGGGGTGGTCCTGACCGGATCGGTAGTTGCAAACCGAGCCGCGGGCAGCCAATCTGACAGCTTCCCCGTGCAGCAAGCCATCGCCACCTCGCCGCAAGCCGATGAACATCAGCCGCGTCACTCGATTGCTCCAGCTGTTGCAAACGCTCCAGTCGGGAACCGGTCAGGACGCTGAGCACCTCGCCGACGCCTGCGGCGTGAGCCGCCGGACCGTGTTCCGCGACCTCGAATCGCTCAAGCGTGCGGGCGTGCCCGTGGCGTTTGACACCGATGGTCGTCGGTATCGGATCGATTCGGATCATTTTCTACCGCCAACGAACCTGACGGTGAACGAGGCGCTTGCGGTGCTGCTGTTGGCAGCCGACTCAGAGCACTTGGGGAGCGATCCGCTCCGTCGCGCGGCGGGCGACGCCGCCGCAAAGATCGAGGCCAGTCTTCCCGAATCGATGCGCGAACGCCTCGCCGAGATCCGGGCGGGCGTGACGCTCAAGCCCGAAGCGACCAATCCGCTGACAGGCAAGGACGAGGTCTACCGCCTGTTGCTGCGGGCCAACGAGGTGCGACGGCGAGTCGAGGTTCGGTACGACTGCCAGACCGAGTACGAGCAGTACGCAACCACGCTTGATCCTTACCACCTGCTGTTCCATCGGCGGAGCTGGTACGTCATCGGGATGTCGTCGCACCACAAGGAAGTGCGCACGTTTAACGTTGGCCGGATCGTCTCAGCCGAGATGCTCAAGACCGAGTTCCGCATACCGCGTACGTTCAGTGTTGCTTCGTATTTGGGCAACGCTTGGCGGATCATGCCCGGCCCCGAGTTTGCGGTGCACCTTCGGTTCGAGCCGCTTGTGGCTAAGAATGTTAGCGAGGTGCTCTGGCACGCAACGCAGCAGTGCGATTTTGCACCAGACGGCACGCTCGATTTCCGCGCAACCGTGGCGGGGCTCAGCGAGATCGTTTGGTGGGTGCTGGGCTACGGCGACCAGGTCGAAGTGCTGGCACCGATGCGCTTACGCAAGATGGTGGCCGAGCGCACCCGCCGCGCCGCCGGGCGCTATCACGATGTGTGATTGCCCCTGCCAAGGTTGGCCGGGGGGCGAACACGCCCAAGACCCTCTAACTTTCCCCCGTGTCGTCTCCGCCGTCATCGCATGTTCTTTTCTTTCGACGGGATCGATGGGGTTGGCAAGACAACGCAGATCGAGCGTTTTGTCGGATGGCTGCGGGCGACCGGACGCGAGGTCGTAACGTGCCGCGACCCGGGATCGACGCCGCTGGGTGAGAAGCTCCGCGGCGTGCTGCTGCACAGCGGCCCCGAGTTGCTGATTGGACCAACGGCCGAAATGTTGCTCTACATGGCGGCTCGCAGCCAGCTGGTTGAAGAGTGTATCCGTCCGGCGCTCGAACGCGGTGCCACGGTCGTTTCCGACCGCTTCTTGTTGGCCAATCTGGTCTATCAGTCCCACGCCGGCGGACTCGATCGCGACGCCGTTGGTGCTGTTGGCACCGTAGCGACGCACGGCCTGTTGCCCGATACGGTTTTCGTGCTCGATTTAGATCCTGCCATGGCGACCGCCCGACGGCAGGGCCCCGACGATCGGATGGAGGCGCGCGGCGACTCCTATCGTGAACGGGTGCGCCAAGGTTTTATTGCCGAGGCACGCCGTGACTCGCGGATCGTGATGATCGATGCGGCGGGAAGCGTTGACGAGGTCGAAGCGCTGGTGCGTGACGCTGCCGTTTCGCGCCATGCGGAACTGGCCGCCAGCTAAGCTGCGTCTGACGAAGTCTTGAGTTTCGCCGCCGACTTAGCCACACGTCGGCGAGCAAGGGCGTCGATCACCAGCACCAGCACAAAGCCGATCACGGCGGCCGCGATACAGCGAATCACATTCTCATCCGCGGCGTGGGGCAGGTAGGGTTCGAAGACCTTTAGTTTGAACTTGGCGATCTCGGGCGTGATGTCGCGCTGGAAGGGCCACACCCTGCGGAGCGATCCGATCATCAATCCGCACAGGGCCGCCATGGTTGGTGACCAGTGCCGCGCGAGCAGCCAGCGCAGCAATCGGCTGAACGCCAGCAGCCCGATCAAGCAGCCTGCCGCAAACACCGCGAGCGTCGCCACTTCAGCGGGGGTGATCGCGAGTTTAGCGATCCGGTGGAGGATGCCGGTGATCTCTTCATACTTGCCAAGCAGCAGCAGTAAGTACGCACCACTGATGCCCGGAAGGATCATCGCGCAGATGGCCACAACGCCGCTGAAGAACGTGTACAGCAAGCCGGGACGCGGCGCGAGCTGGGTGAGCCCAGCGAGCCATGCGGCGAACGCTGCCGCTGCAAGGCCCAGGATAATCAGAGCCGCATAGCCTCCTTTGCCCGCGCGACCAGTCATCCGACCAACCAGGACGCCCGAAGCGGCGATGAGTCCGAAGAAGGCCGCATAGGTCACATCGCGATGCGTTTGCAGCAGGTAGCTCATGAGCCCCGCGAACCCCACAACGCTCGTGGCAATCCCGCCGCCTAGCAGCAGCAGAAAGCCGAGGTCGATCCGTCGGGCCGCGGCGCCGAGCTGACCGCTCAGCACGTTCCCGATGAACCGGCGGTCCACATGCGTCAGCGCGTCGAGCAGTCGGGTATAAACCCCCAGGATCAAGGCGACCGTGCCCCCGGAAACTCCCGGAACGATGTCCGCGGCACCCATCGCCAGCCCACACAGCGCGATGCGATAGGACAGCGGACCGTTCGTCTCTGCTGGTGTTTTTGCGGGCGTTTTTTCGGGCAGGGCCGGATCTTGTTGCGTAGGGGGCATCAGTCGCACGGGGACGAACGGCGGGGGAAGCTGGGCCGCTATTAAGCGTCAGCTCGGCCCTCAAGGGAAGAGTTGGGGAATCTTGCCCAGAAAAAACGCGAATTGACTCGGCAATCGCGCATTCTCTATTGTTCTCAACAAGCAGCGCCGTCATTGATAGCCAAGCGCTATTACTAAGGCGAGTTATCTTAGCAAAGACAATAGTTCGTTGGTCTACCTAATTTTGCGAAAGAACTTTCACAACCGAGAGACTGCGGCGATCATGACTTTCTGCTCACTCCGAGACGCCAGCTAGGAGCTTGCGAATCCGAGGGGCCCACTTCTCCCACTCAGCGCTAGAGAGCCGCGTCGGATGCTCCTCCGAGTGACACCCAACGGCTGCACCGCCTTGGCTCCGGCCAAGATTAATCTCTCCCTAGAGATTCTTGGTCGGCGTGCGGACGGGTTTCACGAATTGCGGACCGTTATGGCGCCTTTGCGGTGGTACGACTCGCTCCAAGTCGAGCGACTCGCCCCCAATCAGCCGTCAGAGCCCAACCCCCGCGGCACCGATTTGCAGGCGGAAGGGGTCACCGGACGCTTTGTGCTGCAACAAGCCTGCGATCCAGCCGCTGACATTCCCGCAGATGCCTCCAACCTGGTCGTCCGGGCGCTCGTGCTGCTCGCTCGGGCGACGGGAAACCCGCTTCACGCGGCAGTGACCCTCATCAAGCGTTTGCCGAGTCAAGCGGGCTTGGGGGGCGGATCGAGCGACGCCGCCGCCGCGTTGGTCGCGGCCAATCGGGCTTGGCGATTCGACCTCAGCCCCGAAAAACTGACTGCTTTGGCCGCCCAACTCGGGAGCGACGTCCCCTTTTTCGTACAAGTTCTGCTCGGCGGCGGGCGCTGTCGGGCCGCCTTGTGCGAAGGCCGCGGTGAAGCGATCCGCCCGACTCCCGTTGCCGGCGCGATCCCGTGCGTCGTCGTCAAACCGGTGCGGGGGCTCTCCACCGCCGAGGTTTACGCGATGAGCAACGCCGAGGAGCACGGCGAGCGCGGATCGTCTGAGGCGACATTGGCGGCGTTACGCACGGGCGAATGGCGTCACGCCGCAAACCTTTTGACCAACACGCTGCAGCCTGCTGCGTTGCGGGTTGCCCCCTGGTTAGAGAAGCTCGCCGTCCTGTTTAGCCGCTTGCCGGTTATCGCTCACCAGCTTTCCGGGAGCGGATCGGCCTACTTCGCTTTATGTCAGAATTGGGCAACGGCCCGTCGTGTGGGGGCCGCGGTTCGCGGTGCCAATCTGGGGCGTGTCACAATTACGAGCACCCTTTAAGCCAATTCGTGCGTAGAACATAGCCAACCGTGAGGGGCACTCACCGTCACGCCAGGAGCGACCGCCATGAACATCACCGAAGTCAGGATCAAGCTGATGGATGAATCGGGCGAACGCCTTAAGGCGTTCTGCTCGATCACTTTCGACGATTGCTTTGTTATTCGCGACCTAAAAGTCATCGAGGGCACGAGCGGCTTCTTTGTCGCAATGCCTAGCCGCAAGCTCACCGCGCACTGCGGCAAGTGTGGCATGAAGAACCATCTGCGCGCCGCGTTCTGTAACCAGTGCGGAGCCAAGCTCGAAGAGGCGCGGCTGATCAAGGACCTCGACGGGCGCACGAAGCTCTATGCCGATATCGCGCATCCGATCAATTCCCGCTGTCGGGAGATGATCCAAGAGCGCGTCATCGCCGAGTACCAATCGGAACTCGAGCGCGCCAAGCTGCCGGACTACGTCTCGCGCTACGATGATTACGACGGGGGCGACTTCAGCGAAGAAGACGCCCTTACCACGCGGCGCTTCGACGAGCCGCACAGCGAGACGCGTCAAAACCGGCCGCACCATCCGCCGCAGGGCGATCCGGCAACGACGCGCGTCCCCCTCTCGCCGCCGCACACGCCCATGAATCAGCGTGCTCCGGATAGCAGTCCCGCCTCCCGTTTCGATGCCGCGGATCAGCGGGTTGACCGGCGTGATTTTCCGGCCGACGGCTTTGGAACGGGCATCTTCTAAGCCCGCGGCTTAGCTGCCGCGTGTTTTTGTACGGTCATAGTTGCACGGGTGTTGCGTGCTCTTGCGTTGTCGGCAAGGGCGGAGCGCCGTGAGCCGTGTCGTCTAGCGACGACGGGCAACCAGACAACCCGCCAGCCTGCCAGCGCGACATGCACGCGCTTGGGTCAGCATGCGTCACGAACGCGGCTCAGGCGAGTCCGCTTCGTTCTGCGTTTCAGGTACCGCCCCCCGTTTCGTCGCCCTGCGGACGGTCGAGCCGACCCAGTGAAATCCGACCGGTGTTTAGCTGCTGAGGTTGAGGCAACCTCGGCGACTTAGCCGCGGGCGGAACTCCGCGAAGTTGAGGCGACCTCGGCGAATCCGAGCACTCCTGAGAATCGCCTTCTGGCAGTCACTGTCGAGAATCCCGGCGAGAGTTTAGGGCACTGCTAAGAGAGCACTGGCAAGTCATTGGGGGCATGATACGTTTTTAGAGTCACCCTCACGTTGCGGCTATGGCCTGCCTTACTATCGGTTTTGCGGCCGCAGTTGACGGACGTTGGGACCCACTACTGATCTTGCACTTTCACGAACAACCCATGAGCCATCTATCTTATCTGCTATTCGTTGTGGCATGGTTTGCGATCGCGGCTGAGAGTCGCACCCATGGCATCGAGCCTGACCGCTCTAAGCTGCCGATGGAGCTGACGCACTTCGAGGGGAAGATCGGCGAGACCTACAAGGAATCGGAATCGGACTGGCAGGGATCGGTCGCTGCGCCGGAGGGGGCTCCAAACGTCGTGGTGATTCTGCTGGACGATGTCGGCTTCGGCCAGACCTCCACGTTCGGCGGACTGATCCCTACGCCGAACCTTGAAAAGCTTGCCAGCCGTGGGCTGAAGTACAACCGCTTCCACACGACGGCCATCTGTGGCCCGTCGCGCGCCGCGCTGCTGACCGGCCGCAACCACCACCAGTGCGGCAACGGCTTCTTGATGGAGTGGGCGACCGGTTTCCCCAACTACTCCACGATGCTACCCAAGAGCACCGCGACGATTGCTGAGGTGCTCAAAGACAACGGGTACAACACGTGGTGGTACGGCAAGAACCACAACACGCCCGACTGGGAGACGACGGTCGCCGGGCCGTTTGACCGCTGGCCGAGCGGGATGGGCTTCGAGTACTTCTTCGGCTTCAACGCCGGGGAGACCCACCAGTACTACCCGGTGATCTTTGAGAACACGACGCCGGTCGAGCCAAACAAGTCGCCCGAAGAGGGCTATCACTTCATGACCGACATGACCGACCGAGCGATCTCGCGGATGAAGTTTGCCAAGTCGGTGGCACCTAAGAAGCCGTTCTTCATGTACTTCGCCCCCGGCGCGATGCACGCGCCGCATCACGTGACGGCCGAGTGGCGAGATAAGTTTGACGGCCAGTTCGATATGGGGTGGGAGAAGTACCGCGAGATTGTTTTCCAGAACCAGCTCGAAATGGGGATCGTCCCAAAGGGGACCGAGCTCACGCCTCGCCCCGATTGGGTACCGGCTTGGGATGGCCTGAGCGACGAACAGAAGGAGGTCTACACGGCCCTGTTCGAGAACTTTGCGGGCTTCTTCGCCTTCACCGATCACGAGATCGGCCGGCTTCTCGACGCCGTAAACGGCTTGCCGGACGCCGACAACACGCTGGTGATCTACATCGTCGGCGATAACGGCGCTTCCTCCGAGGGTGGGCCCGACGGCACGCTCAACGAGATCATGAATCTGAACGGGCTCCCTACCGTCCTCAGCGACGTGGTTGAAAACCTCGACAAGCTGGGCGGACCCGAGTCCGAACCACACTACCCGGTCGGCTGGGCCTGGGCGGGCAACACGCCGTTCCAGTGGGTGAAGCAGGTTGCCTCGCACTTGGGGGGCACCCGGAACCCGATGGTCGTCTCGTGGCCGGCGAGGATTCAACCCGACGACAAGCCGCGTGACGCCTTCCTGCACCTCGTGGACGTCGTGCCGACGATCCTTGAGGCTGCCAAGGTCCCGATGCCAGGCACGGTGAACGGCATCAAGCAGAAGCCGCTCGTCGGGAAGTCATTTCTGGCAAGCTTCACTGACCCCGGCTACGCGGGGCGCGACTCCCAGTACTTCGAGGTACTCAGCAACCGGTCGATGTACCAGGACGGCTGGAAAGCGAATGCGCAGCACACGCGTCCCTGGCGTCAGGACCTGGCTCCGGGGAACTGGGATAAAGATCGCTGGGAGCTCTACAACCTCGCCGAGGACTTCTCAGAAGCGAAGGATCTCGCCGAGGAACATCCCGAAAAACTCGCGGCGCTGAAATCAGTTTGGAAAGAGGCAGCGGAACGCAACGAGATTTACCCGCTCGACGACCGAGGCTCGGCACGGATCGCGGTGCCCAAGCCGCCTGTTCCCGGCTCGGACCCCAACTCAACGACCTACACCTACTACGCCGGGGCGACACGCATTGCCGAACCCGCGGCGCCCCCGATGAAGAACCGTTCGTGGACACTGACCGCGGACGTGACGACCCAGGGCACCGAGACCGAGGGCGTCGTCGTTGGGTTCGGCGGTGTGGCTGCCGGTCTGGTCCTCTACCTCGACAAGGGAACGCCGGTCTTCGACTACAACTACTTCGACGACCACACCGTCGTCCGCGGCGATGAGCCGCTTCCACCGGGTGACAGCACAATCGCAGTCGCCTTCGATTACGCCGGCGGCGGGGCCGGTAAGGGGGCTAATATATCGCTGAAGGTGAACGGTGAGGCAGTTGCCAATGGGAAGATGCAAGCCACGGTTGGCGGACGCTTTGGCGTCGATACCTTCGGCGTGGGAGAGGACTCGGGCCAGCCCGTGACCAACGCCTACCAGCCGCCCTTCCGTTTCACAGGAGAGATCAGGCAGGTGGTCGTCGAGGTGGAATAAGTGGGCTGCGAACTCATGTCAGCCCCGTGGGTACAACAAAGACGGAGTTGGGGATGTCGCCGCAGTTGGACCAACCCATGAGGTTCTAGGCTTCTCCGAGCCGCGGTTGACGGCCGCCCCTCCGGTTACTCGCCCCCCCCTTCTGATGGCCGAGTCGGCTCGGCTCCGATTAAGCCTGCCACGGCAAAGTCGCGCGCAAACCGCTTATCTTCACAAGTCTGCCAAAGCCTCCCGCTTTACTTGTCCGATACCTTTTGTGCTGGCATCAGTCTGCCACTCGTTGAAAGAGGGTCGCGACCACGAGGGTTGCCACCATTTTTTGCCGAGTGGCACGGCGTTTTGCGGGCCCCGACACGGACGGTTCGATCGAGGTCGATCCCGTTGTCGGACGGTTGCGGTTTGGCGCGTGACGCGATTCGTCCGCCAAGAACTGCGGTAGGCCCCAGCGACGTCGGTTGCTAGCATCGCCAGCAGTCAGTCAGCCGAGGAAATGGTTGACGGCTGTTCAGTGGATTAGTATACATAACGACACTGGTTAGCTTCACGGTGTCTCACACGGAGGTGATAAGAACACAATGCTGGTGCTCTCAAGGAAAGAGACGCAACGAATCCGCGTTGGGGATTCGATCGTCGTGACGATCGTCAAGATCTCGGGCGATAAGGTCCGCGTGGGCATCGAAGCCCCGGACAACATCCTGGTGTTGCGCGATGAGCTTGAGGCTTGGGCCCCCGGTGTCGCTGCCGCTGCGCCTGAGACGCCGCTCAAGGCGTCTGCCTGAGCGATCTGGCGCTACGGTTTATAAGCTCGGCGGCACAGCTTTTAAGGCTCTGTGGCACGGCTTTTAGGCTCGGCGGCATCGCTTTCAGGCTCGGCGGTACAGCGCGGTTTGGCAAGCCGTTAAGCGGGAGCGATTGGGTGGGGCCCCAACCGCCACCCCCGCGGAGTTCAACGAAGCAAATGGCTCGAGGCAGGACGAGCCATTTGCTTCGACGCGTCCTCCGGCACGCAGGCCATCGGGTAGACTAGCCGCCATGCCGACTTCGCAAGACGACCTCCGCGTGGCGACTCTGGGCGAGTCGCGCTTTGCTTCGCCGCTTACCCGTGAGCGGTTTACACCGGACAACACGCGCGTGTTGCTCGATATCGATTACGCCGAGGGGTCGCTCCCCTCGGCGGTGGGTTTCGAGAAAGCGGGAGCCCGCGAGCAGATCTACTTCGATCCCTCGCAATCGGCCGCGGCGATCGTCACGTGCGGCGGACTTTGCCCGGGTCTGAACAACGTGATCCGCCACCTCTACTACGCGCTGCATGCGGGCTATGGCGTGCCGCGTGTGCTGGGGGTGCGCCACGGCTATCAGGGGCTGAATCAGGCACTTGGTGCTCCGCCGCTGGAGCTGACGGCCGATTTGGTGGAGCCGATCCACCATCAGGGCGGAACGATGCTTGGCACGTCGCGCGGCCCGCAAGACCCGGAGGTGATGCTCGACACGCTAGGTGAGTGGGGCGTCAATCTGCTTTTTCCGATCGGCGGCGATGGAACCCAGCGCGGTGCCCATGCGTTGGCGCAAGCGGCAAGAAAGCGCGGGCAAGAGATTGCGGTGGTAGGCATCCCCAAGACGATCGACAACGACATCCGCTTCTGTTTTCAAACGTTTGGCTTTGCTTCGGCGGTGGGCGAAGCGGAGCGCGTGATCGACCGGGCTCACGTCGAAGCCAAGAGCGTCGAGCGCGGCGTCGGGCTAGTGAAGCTGATGGGTCGCGAGGCCGGCTTTATCGCCGCCGCGGCGACGGTCGCTAGCGGCGAAGTCAATTTCGCGCTCGTGCCCGAGCATCCCGTCCCGTTCGAGGGAGATAAGGGATTCTTCGCCCGACTCGGGCACCGGCTCGATGCCCGTGGGCATGCGGTTGTGGTTGTGGCGGAAGGGGTGGGGCAAGACTTGCTCGCCAGCAACGCCGCCAAAGACGCCTCCGGCAACCGCAAGCTGGGCGACATCGGGCTGTATCTCAAAGAGCGCATCTCCGAGCACTTCAATCAGCTCGGGCATCCGATCAGCATGAAGTACTTCGATCCGAGCTACTACATCCGCAGCGTCCAAGCCAACGCTGGCGACAGCGTGCTGACCGAAAGGTTTGCCCGGCACGCGGCAAACGCCGCGCTGGCGGGCAAGACGGATCTGTTTGTCGGGTCCTGGAATGGTCGGATTGTACACGTGCCCTTGGCCGCTTCGATCGGCGTGCCGCGGCGCCTTGCCGAAGACAGCGAGCTGTGGACCGCGGTCGAGGCGGTTACCGGCCAGAGCCGCTGGTGAGGCGCTTTCGGTGCTAGCTGCTGGGCTGCAGGGCTGCAGGATGCTGGGGGACGGCGCTGATAGCCCCGCCGAAGCCGGCTTGCCAAATCTTCTGGCCCGACAAGAGTAACGTTGCTGTCAGGATCGGCTCGGCGCAGGGAATCGGCCGCAGCATGCTGTGGGGGCCCAATATCTTGAAGCGTTGATGGTTTAGGGTCCTCTGCGGGGCTGGCGTGAAGCTCGCGAATCGTTCTACGGTTAGCATCACGAGGGTTTACGCAACCGAAACACCGGCCGAGCAATACCTTGCGATCTTTTCGACACGCCTTTCGACCGCGGCTTCTCGGGAGACAACCGCAGCTTAGCCCGTGGTGCCGGTCACCGCGTCCAGCAGCCGGTTTGGCTGCGCTTGCGATGCTGTTTGCAGCGGCAGGGGCGATCGCGGGGGACCTCAACCCGGTGCCAGCAACTGTTGCGGAAACTACTCCCGTTACCGCCGAGCTTCCCAACCTTGCCGATCGGTCGCTGCCCGATAGCTATGGCAACGAGCGTTTGCTCGCCGAGTTTCGTGACGGCCCGGTGCTGGTGGTTGCTGTCCTCGGCGTGGAGTGCCCCCTCGCGAAGCTCTACGCCCCGCGGCTGCAAGAACTGGCCGAGCAATACGCCGCTCAGGGCGTGCGCATCATCGGTGTGAACGCCAATCGCCAAGACACGCTGGCCGAGATTGGTGCGTATGCCCGGCGTCACGGAGTGACGTTTCCCCTGCTTAAAGACAATCAGGGCTGGCTGATCGATCAGTTGGGTGCCACACGCACCCCCGAAGTATTTGTCCTGGATCGAAGGGGGTTGGTGCGCTACCGCGGTCGGATCGACGACCAGTACGCGGTGGGAGTTTTGCGCGATGCTCCCGAGCAGCACTACCTGCGTGACGCGATTGACGCGCTGCTGAGCGGGAACGATCCGCCGATCGCCTCGACCGAGTCGGTTGGCTGCCTGATCGGTGCCCGCAAGGTTCCGGACCCAACACGCGGAGTGACCTACACGAATCAGGTGGCCCGCGTTCTTGAGCGTCACTGTGTTGAGTGCCACCGCGAGGGCGAGATCGCCCCGTTCGCGCTGCGCGGCTATGACGAGGTTGCGGGCTGGGCCGACACGATTGCCGAAGTCGTTCGCGATCAGCGGATGCCCCCGTGGCACGCCGATCCCGCCCACGGTGAGTTCCTCAACACCAGGCTGATGACCGACGCCGAGAAACAGGTCCTCTACGATTGGGCCGCCGCGGGAGCCCCCGAAGGTGCCGTTGCCGATCTGCCGGCGGAGCGGAAGTTTGTGACCGGCTGGCGTCTGCCGCGTGATCCCGACAAGGTGATCCCGATGCGGGGAGAGCCGTTTGTAGTCGCTCCGCAAGGCGTCATCGAGTACCAGTACTTCGCGGTGGATCCGGGTTTTGAAGAGGATCGCTGGATCCAGGCGGCTGACGTGGTGCCGGGAGATCGCTCGGTGGTGCATCATGTGATCGTGTTCATCACGCCCCCCGCCGACCGTCCGCAAAGGGGGATGGGCATGCTGACCGCCTTTGTGCCGGGTCAGAGCTCGATGGTGCTTCCGGAGGGACACGCCCGCCTTGTGCCGGCCGGATCGAAGTTCATCTTTCAGATGCACTACACGCCCAGCGGCATGGAAAAGTCCGATCTGACCCAACTGGGGCTCGTCTTTGCCGATCCGGAGTCGGTCACACAAGAGGTGCTCTCGCTAGTGTCGGCGAATCCGAAGTTTGAGATTCCGCCGGGTGCCGCCGACTATCGAGTCGAGACCAGCCAGGACTGGTTTCCGCCGGGTGCCAAGCTGATCGGCCTGGCACCGCACATGCATTACCGTGGCAAATCGTTTCGGATGACCGGCGTCTGGCCTGATGGCCGGACCGACGTGCTGCTGGACGTGCCGCGTTACGACTTTAATTGGCAGACCAACTATCGGTTGGCAGAACCGCTGGAGTTGCCCGCAGGCTTCCGGATCGAGAGCCAGGCGTCCTTTGACAATTCGGCAGCCAATCTTGCCAATCCGGACCCCACCGCGGCGGTCCGGTGGGGAGATCAAAGCTTTGAGGAGATGGCGGTCGGTTTCTTTGAAATCGCCGTGCCGCGTGGTTCGCTCGAACAGCTGCGGGCCCGTCGCAGCGAGGCGAGTCAAGAAGATCGGGAGACGGCCCGGCGTCTTGCCGACAATCTGTTCGAGCAGCACGACGCTGACAAAGATGGCGTGCTAAAGCGGAACGAGCTGCCTCTGGCCTTCGCGATCTTTGCTTTCAAGCGCTTTGACTTCGACAACAGCCGCGACCTAACGCCCGACGAAGTGTTCGAGGCGGCGCTGGCGAACGAAACCCGGCGGTTCTGATCGAAAGCCGTCTACGGTTTCAACTCTATGGAAAGCGTCGCCAATCTGTTTGTCCGCTTCCGTCCGCTTGTCGGGTGGATGCTGCTGATCGTGACCGCGGTTGCTGCGCTCGGCTATCTGCTTCCGCTGAAGAACCAGCATCCGCTGGAGCGTTACGAATCACCGCTCGAGGACGAGCCTCCGACCCAGTCGGAAGTGGTTCAGAGCCGCTTCAATCTGGCTGGCAGCGACGCCTTTATGGTGATCGAGTCAGACCAGCTGTTCACCCCGCAATCGATCTCAGCTGTCCGTAAGCTGGTGGCGTCGGTCGAAGCTCTCGATTTTGTGGACAGCGTGTTCTGGGCCGACCGGGTCCCGGTGCTCAACGTCTTCGGCTTCGCCGATCCACTGATTCCGCCGGACGACGCCTCGCCCGAGGCCTTCGCCCAGGCGGGCGAGCGGCTGCGCAACCACGCGCTGGCAGGACAGCTGATCTCGGATGACGGCCGCGCACTGCTGTTGCCGATCGTCTACGACTGGCTGCGGATTGATGACGCCTATCAGACGACCGAACAGGTTCTGTCTGCTGCTCGGAACGCGATCAACACGACCCAAACCGATCTGCGTGTAAGGCTTACCGGTCGGGCACCGCTGTTTATCGACCAGCACAGCGCATTTAGCCGTAACCAGATCGTCTTTCAAGTGATCGGCTACTCGCTCGCGTTGGTGTTGGCATCGATCATGTTCCGGGGCTTGGCGGCGGTGCTGGTTGTCGCGGCGGCTCCGTGCCTGGGCGTCTTCTGGACACTGGGGTTGGTAAAACTCTTTGGCGTGCCTGCCAATCCGCTCGCCGAGATTGTGATGCCGGTCATGGTCGCGATGGTCGGCTTGACGGACGGCGTGCACCTGCTGGTGCATATCCGCCGGCGGCGTGTCGCGGGAGATGAGCCGCTCGAGGCTGCGCGTTCGGCGATCGAGAAGGTGGGGCTCGCGTGTTGGCTCACGTCGCTCACCACCGCGATTGGCTTCGCGTCGTTGTTGCTGGCGCGGTCGGACTATGTGCAAGACTTTGGCCGCGTGTGCTGCCTGGGCGTGTTCATCGCTTTCGTGGCGGTTGTCTCGTTCATCCCCTGGGTCGCGAGCACTTGGGTCGGAAGATACATCGAGCGGGGCCAGGAACGCGACTTGATCGGCAAGGGGGTTGAGCAGCTACGCGGACTGATCAATGCCATGCTCGCCCGGCGCTGGAGTGTGAGTATCGTCTCGGTACTGATTACGGTAGCACTCGCGGCGTTTTCGCTGAGGCTGACTCCCGACAACCGCATGAAGTCAGCGCTGCCCGCTTCGAGCCAGTCTTATCAAGCGCTCGAGTACTGCGACGATCATTTCGGCGGGATCGAGTTTTTTCGCGTTGAGATCGCTTGGCCGGAGGCGATCGCCTCCGATGACCCCTCAATACTCGGGGTTATTCGCGAGGCAGAGCGTTTGGTGGGCGACGAGCCCCTGCTGAGCCGACCGTTATCAGTACGGACGATGCTCTCTTCGTTTCCAGGTGATGCGGATGATCTGGCTACGCAAGCGACTTTCCTCTCGCTCATGCCGCGCGAGCTGAAGAATTTTTTCTATAACGAAACACGTCGCTGGGCGGTGGTGACCATACGCATGCAAGATCGGGGTATCGCCAAATACGCCCCCGTGTTCACGCGGCTTGAGCAAGGGCTTGCCGAGATCGCCGCCGCGAATCCTGGGTTCGAGCTGCGGTTGGATGGCCAGCCGGTCAAGATCGCGAAGGATCTTTTTCAGATCGTGACCGACCTGCGAGCGAGCTTGGGAGCCGCATCGCTGGTCATTCTCTTGGTCCTCGGCGTGGTCTATCGATCGGTACGGGTTGGTTTGCTTTCGGTGGTGCCAAACGTCTTTCCGCTCGCGGCAACCGGCGCGTTGCTTTACTTCACGGGTGAATCGCTCGACATGTCGAGTGTCTGCGCGTTTGTCGTTTGTTTGGGCATCGCGGTGGATGACACCATCCATTTTCTCTCTAGGTTTCGTCAGGAGTTGGCGATCGATGGCGATGTCCACGCAGCCATCCGCCGTGCCTTTGTGGGGGTGGGGGCAGCGCTGGTCATGACGACGGTCATCTTGTGCTGTGGTTTTGGGACGATGTTGCTTAGCGATCTGCCCGGGCACCGCACGTTTGCGGCAATGGCGTGCTCGACGATCGCGGCGGCCGTGGTGGGGGATTTAATCGCTCTGCCGGCGTTGCTTTCGTGTTTTCACCCCTCGGGAAAGCGGCGTCCGCCCGCGTGACCCCCCCAGACGGACCTCTTCTGCCCTGCTGCCTCCGGGAAAGATTCATCCATTCGGGCGAAAAACTGTGACGGATGCGCGGGGTTTGAGCCCCGATTAGTTACGCTGAAGGGAGCTTTTGGCTCACGCTGGTAAGGCGCGGGGGCAAGATCAGAGCGTTCAACACGCTCCTGATCGAAGGCGACGGAACACGAGACCAATTCACCGAGGCAAATTCACGTGATGTACCGCGCTATCGGTACGCGACGTCCAGACCACCCGTTACACCTCGAGTCTCTCGAACCGCGGATCGTGCTCGACGCGGCGGGGGTAGTGGTGGGCGATGCGCAATTCCTGCGCTACGACGATGGCGTCTTCGGGACCCTGTCTCCATCGTTCTCGCGCGACGTCGCGACGATTGATCGCAACGGAGCCCCGCTCGCCGCCGACGAGCGTCGCTTTGGCGAGGCGTTGCCGTTGGTAGCCGACCTCGAGTGGACCAACACCGGAGTACAGCTAGGCAGCACCGGGGTCTTTGAGGTGCTCGCCTCGGGTTGGGATCACGACGGCGTTACGCCCCTCATGGTGGTGCAGGGTGTTTCGGCACAGGCTTTGATTATTTATCGAGGCAATGATTTTACCGAGGTGGCGCGCCTTTCGTATGCCGGAGGCGATCTGCTGGAAGGCGAACTGCCCGGACGACGCTACGTTCCGCGTGCGGCGATCGTCTATCACGGCTTGATTGTTATCGGCGCGCAGCGATACGAGAACACGGCCAGCGGCGACAAAGAAGTTGGCATCGATTTTTTCACGACGCAAGACCTCGGGCAGACGCTCTCGCTTGTGCCGCAGGCAGACGGCAGCCCGGTGACCCCGTCGTATCCCGATGGCGTCGCCGATGGTTCGACGCAGTTACGCACCTGGTCCTTCATGAATCCGTTTCCGGTGCAAGGCATCGAAGACACGAACGCCGCTTGGTTCCCCTGGGCGGATTACATCGACAAGCGTTTCGATCCTCAAGGCGGACAGGTTGGCCTGTTTCGGGCCGACCGTGACGCGCTGACAGGCGAATGGATTGTGCGTCCGAATCGCGTCCTCGTGACCGACTGGGTTGCCGCGGATGCAGGCGGGTTCCACGTGCATACCGCCGCGATCACTACGGGGGGGGTACTCTCGCACTGGGGCGATGTTGGTTATCGCAATAAGACCGACTTTCATCAGATCGACCTGGAAAACTACGAGACGGCTCCGGTCGTGACCACGACCGTCTTTGGCGGTTACACGTCCGACACCGCGATCAATCGCACGGCTCCTCAACCCGTTTCGGCGGCACCGGCACCGACACCGGGCGGCCATTTCGCCTCGGGCGATAACACGCCCGACCAGATTCTGGAGTTCGGTGCGCTCACTACCACTAGCGACGCCCTGGAGATCGATACGCAGGTCTATCAGCCTTATCGCAATCGCTCGGGCAATCGCTTCTCTGGCATGGAGATCCTGCATCTTCAGTGGCTGCAAGGAGTCGGCTATGCTTCGGGGTCGTGGGTCGATCCGATGTACCATTTTTCGCCTGACGGAGAGCGGTGGGCGGCCGTCCAGCTACCGGACAGCCTTAAGGGACGGCTGTGGTTGTTCGGTGATCGGATGGTGGTTCTCAACGGACGCGAGTTCGTGACGGCCCCCTTGCCACAGATTGATGAGGTCTCGCCGCTGCGCTTGTCGCCGGGCGGTACGAATCGTGTCGCACCAACACTCGAGGCGCAGAATCCGATCGGTGCGGGCGCAACCTTCCGACAGGTTTGGTTTCAAGACGGTTTATGGCGCTATGCGGACACAAACGTACCGCTCGTCCATCAGACCGATCCGCCCCCTTTTCTCTCCGAGGCCCCGGTTTATGAAGTAGTAGTCGGCTCCACGATGGACCTCGGCACGTGGTACTTGCAACCCAGCGGCCAGCAGCAGTCGCTGAGCGAATCACAGCTGATTGACGCTTGGGTTGCGAATCTCGGTAGCCAGTCAGCGACCGTCTCGATGAATCTGGGCATCTTGAACGCGGGGGTTGGTGGTTTCTTGGGGCAGTCCGGTCACGAGGTTGCGGACAACGTCGATTGGACGCCGATTGGCGTCAACGGCAAGACGGGAACGAACAGCAGTGGCCGAGTGTTGTTGGATCTTTCGACGCTCACAATCAATCCCGGAGCACAGTTTCTGCTGGCGATCCCCTACTTCGGCGAACTCGATACGCCCCCCTATCCGTTGGCACCGCAGGCGACCGGCTCAAACGAACTCGAGTTGGCGTCCGGATTTTCAACCGGCAAGGATTGGTCCGCGGGAGTTGTCTTTCGCTGGCCAGAGAACGCTCCGATGGGGGGCTCGGACCGGATGCCAATCGGCAGCCTTCTGGGCCCCACCGGCGACGTCGTTGAACTGAGTGTTCTCTATGGTCGCGGAGAGCGTGGGCTGCTGCGTGCCGACTTCTACCATTCCGGAGCCCTCGTCAAGACGATCCAGGTTGAGCAGCCGATTCTGCTGCGCGGCGATTGGGTGGAGCTGGTGGTTAGCTCCGGCGAGTTGGGCAGCGTGCTCTCGGCTTCGGTTGCCGGTCGCACTCCGACGAGCGTGAGTGTGGCGGGAGAAATCGATCTGCAGCTCAACAGCTTTGTCTGGGCTTCGCGTGATGGCGCGACGGTCACAGCACTCGAGGCGGCCCTCTTGGTGGTCGATGCCGACGAGGCCTGGACCGCCGACCAGCAGCGGGAATGGCTTCGCGGTTCGCTGAACGAGAAGTCGGTCTTCCGGGCGAAGCCAGCCCCGGGCGACTTTAACTCAGACGGTGTGGTCAACGCGGCGGATCGCGCTGTGTGGGAGGCAACCCTCTTTGTGCCCAACCCCGGCGGACCCGGCGACGCCAACGACGATGGCTTCGTGGATCAAGTGGATGGCGACCTGTGGCGTGAGCAATACGGTCAGGTAGCGATGATGCACGCCGACGCGAACTGTGACAAAGTGGTGGATGTCGCCGACTACACCGTGATCCGCGATGCGATGGGCAAACCGTTGCCTCCTCGTCCGGGCGATGGTAACCGCGATGGGGTGGTTGATTTCGACGATTACGCTCTGTGGGCCTCAGAGTACGGACAGACGGGACCGCAGCTTGCCATGGACGGCAATAACGACGGTGTCGTCGATCTGGCGGACTACACCTTCTGGAGTGATAACTTCGGAGCAACCTATCCGAATGATCCGGCCGATGTCGATCGGAGCGGCACCGTTGATCAGACCGACTACGCCTTATGGGTGGTGGGATACGGCGGAGAAGAGCAAACCCTCTCGGCTGACTTCAATGAAGACGGCATAGTCGACCTCGCCGACTACACTATCTGGCGCGACAACCGCGGCCCTCAAGTGATCCCCGGTACGGGTGCCGACGGAAGCCGCAACGGCTACGTCGATGCGGCTGATCTACTGATCTGGCAAGACGCACTCGGGACGATCTATCCAACATTGGCCGATTTGTTGGCGACACCCCTGGCAGCTAATTCGATGAGCGCGGCGGTTGCCTATACCGACGTTCCCGAGGTAGCCCCCGCGACCGCCAGCGTGTTGCGGATCGTGAAGGAGCCCGAAACGCTCATTCTTGAAGCAATTCACAGCCCCCCGGAATCAGCACACGACGAGACGGTTGCGACTAGCAGCGAGCGTCTTCCCTCGGCAGCGTTAGAGGTCTCGGCCTTGGAAGGGGTAGCAGACCGCACCGAACGCCAGCGGGTCTTTGCCTACCGGTTCAGAACAAACGCCCGGGCTGCCAACCTCATGCTGTTGAACAAGCCTTCGGCGGCGGTTGGGCCGACGGGTGCCTCGGCAGATGGGGCGCAAGCCTATGACGAAGCGTTCGCCGACCACGCCGAACGTTCTAGCGATACGCCCTTTGCCTCACGGCTGGTGTCGCGTCTGCGCCGTCGCTAAAGGCTTGTTACTTTCGGGTGATGAAGCCGGCGAAGATCACGCCGAGCAAGAGGCCGACGCCCAGAATGATGAGCATCGGCACGGGGGCCGAGGCGGCGTCGTATTCCTCAAGACCGTGCTTTAGCTCCATGCCGAAGACGGCTGTGAGGGTCGCCAGCGGAAAAAAGAACGCGGCCAGAACGTTCAAGCGATGCGCCGACTTTGCCTGCCGATCCGACGAAGCTGCCTGCTGTTCGGCCCGCCGGGCAATGATGTAATCAAGCGTGTTCTTGGCGTCTTGTTGCAACAGCTCCAGCCGCCGGGTGAGGGTGTAGGCACGATCGCGGATTAGAATCAGCTGGCGGTCGTTTGGCGCGGCCTCGCGCGCCGCTTGTAGCACGCCGTGCAAGTGATGAGCGGCCCGCACCAACGGATTGAGCGCCGAGAGCAGTGCGAGCCCCTCGCGGGCGGTGTCGGTGTCGTCTTGTTGACGATCGATCTGGTTCGCGAGCGCTTCGTACTCTCCGATCAGATCGCCGACCGGCGGTTCGCTGTGCTTAAGCGAATTCGGCTTCCAGAGTCCTTCGGGGCTTCGCCAGTAGATACGACCAGCGCGTGCGTCTTCGTCCGGCCGCGGCGGTGAGTGTAGCAACAGCAGTAGATGGCCATCCGCCTTCATGAGCCGTTGACGACCGATGTCGTTGCCCAACCGATCTCGAAAGCTCTGCGGAACCGTCCAGGCCTTAGGCAGCAGAGGCTCGGCCGCAACGGGTGTCGCCGGTTTATCGTTCATGTCGAGGCTCGTTGATCACGCGAGGGTTTGTACCGCGTCTGAACGGGGCGGTAGGGGCAAGTTCTCGTGCTCAACCCCGGAAGGCAAACCTAGCGTCGCGGCATCGGCGAGCCAATCGAACCTCGCACGCCGCCAACACCCTTCAGAGCGACCGACGATCCGCGGAATTCACGCGGAACCAGCGCCAGCGACCGGGGGGATTCGCCGCGTAAGCACCAGCCGACCCCGCAAGCACCGAGCAAATAGCTCGCCCGAATCGCTGCGCCGATACGCCGCGGATGGGTCGGGCGGCCATCATCGCTGTTAGCGGGGCGTTGTGGCTTTACGCCGGTTTCGGAGAGGGGCTGGGGGTTGCGGGGCGCTGCGTCTGCGGCTAGCTTCACGGGACTTGTCGGGCCGTGGCGCAGGCTGGTAGCGCGTTTGACTGGGGGTCAAAAGGTCGCAGGTTCGAATCCTGTCGGCCCGACTTTTTAAGCATCAGGTCAGCAACGACTTACGTCGATCTGCTGGCAGCCGGCGAAAGCCATTACGGTTTTTCAACACCGTTTTCTTCTCTTCCGACGCCCGCTTGGCCGATCGTGCACGCGGGTGACCGGTGCCCTTTAGGTGGTGGCCTAACGGCCAGATCTTCGATCGGCCCCAAGAATCGTTTGTAGGGGGCAGGTCGCTGCCCTTTTGCACCCCCTTGGCAAGCGTTCCCTAGCCGCCTCCCGCTGCGGCTCTCACTTCTGCAGCAGCAGCTTGCCGTTCTTGGTCATGATCAGCCGGTAGTGCTCGTCCGCGTGAGCGATGAGCACGGTTCGCGCGCTGCCGAAGAGGTCGGAGGACTTGACCGTGCGAGTCAGTACGGCGGCGGTGGGGCAGCGACCGACCTGCACCGGGACCGCTTCGGAAGGTTCGTTTGTCGGTTGAGAGGGCTCGGTCATCGGACTCGGGCTGCAGGGCAGCATTTTTTTAGAAAGCAGCTCTTGCGTTAATTCGTCGGTTCGCTAAGTTACTGCTGATGCGACTTAGTCGCAATAAGTAATTCACGTGATTCGCCTGCGGATCACGTCCCGCCGCCAGCTAGGCCCCTCGATCCCTTCCCTCCCCTTCTCGTGGGGAGTGATCGTTCGGAGTCATCGCCAGCCAACGGGAGTTGTCGCACTTGCCGGGGTCCTCGTGACCTTGGGCCGGGCGTAACCCGTTTTCTGTTAGCGAGACTCGCGATGAGGCTGACCGATCTTTACCGCCCTACTGGGGCGGCAGCGGCTTGCCGGAAAGACCCGGCCTCTGCGTGCACGCCCCCGGTCGCGGTGGGCTGACCCAACCTCCTTTACCGCCATCCACGATGGCCGAGGAACACAATCGGATGCGTCTGCTATTGGCTATGGGTTGTGCTTTAGTACTTCCCTGTGGCGTCCTTTCCGCGGCGGTCTTCGACCTTGCGAGCGCCACCGATCTATTCGTCCCCACCTTTCGTGGCAACGCCCATACGACGTGGGTCGGCTGGGATACGTTCGACGACGGCGGGACGCTATCGGAGGTCATCAACGACACCACCCCCGACCTGGGCACCGATCCAGGTTCGTTCGTGACGACCTCTGGCGAAGACCATCTCTCTGGCTCTGGCAACTACTACAGCGGAGGAACGCCGGTCGCTGAGACCGTCACTTTTGCGACCCATGCCGGTGTGGATGGCTTCACCACGGTGATCGTCCAGGCGATGACGCTTTTTGGCGGCTGGGGCGATGTGGTGCAGTTTGGCACGATCGACGGCGTGGCTCCGATCCTTGTGCTTCAGTCCGACAACCAGCGGACGAGCTTTGGTACGACGGGGGGCTCGCTTTTCGTCAAGTACGAAATCGCCGGACCGATCACGACACCGGAGTTTGCGATCACGACTTCGGGCTTCGGAAGCCCTACCTCGTTTGACCAGCTCGTCATCGACACCCTCTGGTCGCCGACAGGCTATGCCACGGATACCGCCGTCGCGACTCCCGAGCCGGCATCCACGATAGCAGCACTGATCGCGATTGTCGGCTTTGCCGTTCGGCCGCGTCGTTGGTCGTCCCCATCCCTGCGGCGGTGATCCAGAGAGGTTAACGATGAACAAGCGATCCCTTCGACGCTTCGCCCGCGGCCTTTTACTTACCGTGGCAACCGCCACCGTGAGCGAACTGAAGGCAGCGACAGCGTTTTGGAACGAAGGCCCCGAGGTGGATGCGTGGATCTACAGCAGCTCGACGGGCAATGCCGGTACCCGGAGCCGTGCCCCGACATTCGGGGGAGTCTTCGTTGATCCGAACACGGAGCGGTTCTTTCGCTCCGGCACAGGACAGTCGTCGCGCCTCGGCATGGGGCTGTATGGCTTCGAGACCATCGATCAAGTCACCCCGGGGCTTGCGCCCGTGCGTTACGCGATCGAGTCGGTCACCTTGACCGTGTGGGCAAACAAGGCGGGGCCGTCATCAAGCCCGCTTGTTTATCACCACCAACCCAAGTCGGCCGCCGATCTCTTGGCAGAGGCGCTCGGCGGTGGAGTCTCTTCTGCGCAGCCGATGGAGTTGTTTGGCGTAGGGTTCCTGCAGGACAGTTATGCGGGCTTTGATCTTGGTGTCGTCACGCACGGCAATCGTTACGACGAAGCCTCGAATCCCTATCCGGGTGGGCACTACGGCGTGTATCCGATCGTTGGCGATGGCCTGGGCGGCTACGCCGATGTTTCGAACAGCTACTCGGGCGGCTACAGCGCGACCGCACCCGACGGCGAGACCGACCCGTTCACCGCAGTGCCTTGGTCGATCGGCACAACGAATGCTGCGCCGGGGGAAGCGATAACCGGCATCAACACGTTCACCTTTGAGATTGATCTCAGCCAAGCCGGAGTCGTGGCGTACGTTCAGCGTTCGCTAGCCGAAGGAGTGGTGGGCTTCATGCTCTCGTCGATGCACGCCGCCGCGCAGGAGGGTTTTGGTGGTCCGGCCTACCCTGACTGGCGCACGCGCGAGGGAGCGTCGGGCCTGGCGTTTCCGACGCTTGCAATCGACTACGAGATTCTCCCCGTCACCGGCGACTACAACGCCGATGGGACGGTCAACAGCGCTGACTATGCCACCTGGTCGAGGGCTTTCGGCACCTCGGTAGCCGTCGGCACTGGGGCCGACGGGAACGCCGACGGGCTGATCGATCTTGCCGACTACACCGTGTGGCGTGATGCCTACGCCGTAGCGGTTACGGCGGCGGCGATTCCCGAACCTGCCACCGGAGGGATGGTTCTTGCCGGGGTTGCCACCATCGCCTTTTTTGCGGGAACCCCGACGCTCTCAAGGCCACGGAGACCGCGACGATGAAGTGCCCTAAAAGAAGTGGATTCACGCTGGTCGAGCTGCTGGTGGTTATCGCGATCGTCGGCATCCTGATTGCGCTCTTGCTGCCGGCGGTTCAGGCAGCCCGAGAGACCGCTCGGCGGTGCAGCTGTCGGAGCAACCTGCGGCAGTTGGGTCTCGCCACGCTCAACTACCACGACACTCACCGCCACCTGCCGCCGCCGAAAGCCGGCGACGCCGCGGCGACTTCGGACCGCGGAGGAACGCTTGTTGTTCTGCTGCCCTATTTGGAAGAGGCCGCCTTATACAGCGGCTATGACTTTGAGGCCCCGATCACGGACCCGGTCAACACGCCGATAACGACCGCGCTGATCGCCACTTATCTGTGTCCGTCGATGCGACTGCCAACGCTTGGCCCCCAAGGTGCAGGTCAAGCCTTCGGGCCGGGAAGCTACTTGATTTCGACCCGCACCCACTATCAAGCCATGTACGAGCCGAACGGGGCGTTCGATTACATGGTGGCCGGCAAACCTTACGCGCTCGGGCTTGAAGACATTACCGACGGCACCTCGAAGACCCTCCTTGCCGGAGAGATCAACTATGCCTTTGAGGCAATCGACCCTGTCCCCACCACAGAGGATCAAGCTGCCGGTGGCTTTGCCTGGGCGCAGGGATACTGGCTGCGTGCTTGGGGCCATATGAGCACCCCCGCTCAAGACGACGACAGTTTTTTTCCGGCAGAACGTGAGGCCCTCTATCGCCTTTACAACAACCAATCGGAAGAAGACTACCTCGACCCTTCCAGCCGCCGCACGTTTCGGAGCGACCACTCGGACGGTGTGAACTTCGTGCTGCTCGACGGTTCGGTGCGCTACTTGCCAAGCGCGGCGGAACCCGGAGTCCGCCGCGCGCTGGTGACCCGTGCTGGTCAAGAGGTCGCCTCGGCGGCCGACTATTTCTAATCAATCCACCCCCGACGAATTATCTTCATGTTTCGCCTAGTAGTTTTTGTGGCTTCACTCGCCGTCGCAACAACGACCGCCGCTCACTTTCCCTGGCTATATGTTGCCGACGACTCAGAGCCGCGGCTCTTCTTTGGTGAGGGCCTCGATCACCGCGAGTACCACCTTCCCGACGCGGTGGCAGGTGCCGAAGTCTGGCAGGAGGCGATCGATGCCCCCGCTCTGCGGCTGGAGATGGAGCCGCTCGAAGAAGAGGGCTTTCTTGGCCTCGCTGCTAGTCAGCAAATCGAGCCGCGGGGGTTCTTGCGCACCACGATCGACTATGGCAACTACCACGGTTCGCGGTTGATCTACGACGCTCAGCACTTCCCGGCTGAGAATCCTGAGGCCTGGCCCGAACCGGTCTTGGCCCCCGAAGGGCTTTCGGCAACGCTCCGTGTTGAAGGTGACCAACTGGTGGTCGTCATCCTGCACAGCGGAGCCAAGCCGCTGACCGGGGCCAAGGTAACGCTCAGCAACGCCGAGGGAGGGCCGGGCCTATCGGCCGCTACCGATGACAACGGCAGCACGCGATTCAGCAGGGCGGCGATGATCGATGGCCTCAATGGTCTGATGGTGATGCACGTTGACAAGCGGGCCACAGGCGAGATTTCCGGCAAGGGCTATGCCTCCACAACACGCATCCTAACGGCCACGTTCAATTATCGATCGCGCGAGGCGGCCAAGGTGTCGGCCCTCCAACCACTGCCGCAGGCCGTCGCCAGCTTCGGTGCGGCGGTAAGCGAGGGGCAACTGTACGTGTATGGTGGTCACATCGGCCAAGCCCATGATCACTCGCGCGAGAACCTCTCGGGCTACTTCGGCCGCATCTCACTTGATGGCGGCGGGTGGGAGTCGCTCCCCGCCGGACCGCCGCTGCAAGGCCTTCCTTTGGTTGCCCATGAGGGCCAACTGTATCGCGTGGGGGGGCTGGATGCACGGAACGCCTCGGGAGAGGAAGAAGATCTGCACTCAGTGGATCAATTCGCACGCTTTGATCCTGGCACGGGGCGGTGGACCGACCTGCAGCCGCTGCCCGGTCCACGGTCTTCTCACAACGCCGCCGTCTTAAACGGGATACTCTACGTTGTTGGCGGATGGGCTCTTGCTGGGGATAGTGACGGTGAGTGGCAAGCGGGGGCGATCGCGTACGACCTCTGCTCGACCGATGCCGCCTGGATCACCTTGCCAGAGCCGCCGTTCAAACGCAGAGCGCTGGCGGTCAGTCATGTTGACGGGCAACTCGCCGTGCTGTGTGGCATGACTGAAGAGGCCCAGCTATCCAAGCAAGTCTTTTTTTACAATCCCGCATCGCGGTCGTGGTCGGAAGGTCCTGACTTCCCGGGGAGCGCCTTCGGGGGGTTTGGGCTCTCGGCCTGGAATCTCGACGGGAAACTGTACGCCGGCGGCATGGAGGGGGTCCTGTACCGTCTTGCCGAGGATCGGTCCGAGTGGGAAAAGGTGGACGAGTTCCAGACCAAACGCTTCTTTCACCAACTTGTTCCCGATGGACGGGGCGGCTTGTTCGCTGTCGCCGGGGCTTCGCCCACCGCGGGTCATACCGGATCGATCGAAAGGCTTGATCTTGTCTTTGCCGCACCAACAGCCCGTCGCTAAGCGGCCGAATAGCACGCTTTGAAAGGCTGCTGTTCAACCAGCCAATGAAATTGGGGCTCTAGGGCAGCGGGTGATCAAACCAGCGGAGACGGTTTGTTCAAACTGGCGGTGCGGTCCATGCCGACCGTGCTCCCGGAGAGACACAACCTACCGCACAACGACCAGCGCGATGTCACGCACAGCTCGTGCTCCCTGACGATTTGCCCCGATGATTTACTTTGAAGCGCCGTAGCGGATCTCAATTCGTGAAAGCTGCACCTCGCCGACCGCGCCATCGGGCATGCCGATCACAACCCGCTTCGCTCTTTCTCGAGGCACCACGTCGACTTGGATCGGGCACAGGTAGCCGTAGTCGCTCGACGCTCGGTCGGTTCCTGTGCGCGTGGCTTCTGCAGAGTGCAGGTCTCCCTCTGGCGAGTCAGCGAACGATACGGACAGCGGCGCCTGCCTCTCTGCCGCGAACATCAGCACCCGGACGCTATGTATTTGTGCGGGCACCACATATTCAACCTGTCCGCCCGCGGTTAGCGCGAGCCGATGCGCGTCTTCTTGCGTCTTGCGCGAGTCGCCCGAGCGGAGCAGCACCACCCCGCGCTTGGTGCTAAGGCGGGAGAGATCGCGGAGTTCATCGACAAGTAGCCGGTGATCCGCGACGTTGGGGCCGATCACATTCGAAGCGAGTGAGACGCCCGCGCTGTTCGCAGCAACCACCCGATAGCAAGCGGGCTGGCCCGCGTGGAGCGATTCATCGACGAACAGCGGGCGGTACTGGACGGCGGCGTCGCTCACGTCGTGCGCGATCGTTTGCCAGGGGCCGGTCGGCTGACTGGCACGCTCGATCTGGTAGCGGCTAGCGCCGGCGGATCCTTGCCAGCTCAGCACCCCCGCCTCGGGTGATTCGAGCAATCGGGGGGCGGTTGGGGCAGACAGCGCGGGGGTGGCGAGCCCCCGGATCCGGAATGCCGCGTCGCGCACCATGGCGATCGTTGGCCGCTCTCGATAAGGGTCCCCCGCCGCGAACCCCGGCCAGTGATAGGCCTTGAAGAGGTCCTCTCCCGAGGGTTCATGATGCCAGTAGAACCCCCCTTCGCGGCGGTGAAAACGCAGGCTCCAGTACAGCGCGCCCGAGACTCCCTGGTCGATTACCGTGTCGAGGATGTGCTGGGCCTCGGGCAGGGGGAGAAAGCCAAACTCGCCAACGAAATAGGCTTTCTTGCCGTCGATAATACGGATCGCCTCGAGCACGCTCGCGGCGTTGTTGTTGCCCGTGTTGGGGTAATGATGGGTGGTGATCACGTCGATGTTGGGATCTTCGAGCGACTCGAGCGGCGGCCCGTGCAGCGATCGGCCGTCGACGACGAGGTGATTCGGATCGAGCTGTTTGAGCAACGCCGCGATACGGCGGGTCCACGCGGGAGGGGCGTCGAGCTCGTTGCCGGTTTCCCAGCCGAAGAGCGCTTTGTCATCGCAATAGCGCACGCCCGTGAGCGTGTTCTTTCGTGTGACGATGAAGCGGACGGTTTCCTCGAAATCGGTGATGATTTGGGGGTCGGTCCAGAACGTGCCGCGCGGCTTGCCGCGGAACGCCTCGTACTGCTCGGTGCCGCCCCACCAACGCCAGTTATCGACCAGCGGGATGAGGATGCGGACCCCTTTTTCGTTCGCCACTTTCATGACGAGGTCGAGCGCGCGGAAGGCCTCTTCGTTGAAGCGTCCCGGGGCGAGCACGTGAACACCCTCGCCCATGTCGCCGTCAGTACGTCGCACACTGAGCACATAGGTGCGTGCGACCGTGCCGCCCATCTGCCGGACGGATTCGAGCGCGTCGTCGATCTCGAACTCATCGGGCCAGCGCCAGGGGGAGCGCCCGAAGAACGTAAAAGCGTCTTCCACACAGTGCAGATTGGGGATGTTCCACGAGACGAAGCGAAACTCGTTCGGGCCGTCGTAGAGTTTGCCGTCGCGCTGCGTGAGAAAATGCGCGCACTCCGTCGCTGGTGCCAGTCCCGCTCCAATGAGCAGCAAGGGCAAGCAATAAACCAATCGAAGCGCGGTGAGGGGCATGGCGTGGCTTCGTCTTCGAGGCGTACCGCGTAGGGCGTTTATGCTTCGTCCGGAGTCGTGCGGAGCAGTGTGGGGCGATAGCCCGGCGGGTAGTCTTGCAGGCGATCGTACCAGCGGAATTTCAGCCATACGGTACACACG
The DNA here is from genome assembly GCF_007859815.1 of Botrimarina hoheduenensis. Classification (GTDB taxonomy): domain Bacteria; phylum Planctomycetota; class Planctomycetia; order Pirellulales; family Lacipirellulaceae; genus Botrimarina; species Botrimarina hoheduenensis. The sequence continues at coordinate 457,973 of NZ_SJPH01000002.1, forward strand.
ACCACCGTGACCAGCGCGATCGTCAGGTTGCCATAATCCTTCAGCACCAGGTACATGCCAACCAGCGTCAGGGCGGTTTGCCAAGCGATCCCGACCGCGACGTTGGTTAGATCGCGTGCTGCATCGGTATTGGGTGTGGCGGCAGGGTGCTGGAGGGCGACACGGCGTTGGACCGGGCCCCAAAATCCCCACGGACGGACCCGCAGATAGAATTCATCGAGCACTTTGGGGCTGTCGGGCGGTGTGAGCAGCGTTCCGGCGAAGCAGCCGATCAGCGAGCTGCCCAGCACGATCGGAAACACGGCCAGGTTCTTTTCCAGCCCGAACAGCGTGGGCACGTCGCGGTAGACGGTGCCAAAGAGCACCGCAAACACGAGGGCAGCGACAATCCCTGCCGCCATTCCAAAGAAGTAGCCCCAGCCGTTGAAGCGCCACCAGTGCCACTTCAGCAGGTTGGCGGCGGTGTAGCCGCCGAACAGCGCCGCGACGATCCAGTTGACGATGTCTTTGAGGTTCTCAACAAAGAAGCCGAAGATGGTGCCGATGATGACCACCGCGATCGAGACAGCGTAGCTCATCCGCACATAGGTGCGGTCGTCGCCGTTGGGGTTGATGTAGCGCTTGTAGATGTCGTTCACCACATAGGCCGGCGCCGCGTTGACGGTGGCGGCGTAGGTGGACATGAAGGCCGCGAGCAGCGCCGCGATCAGCATACCGAACAGCCCGACGGGGATCAGATCACGCAGCGCCATGGGCAAAATGCGTTCGAAATCGACGGCATCCCCCATGGCGTTCAGGTCGTCAGAAAAGTACGCCAGCGCGAGCACCGTGAGGCCGGTGATGAGCATGTAGCGTGGCACGAGCAGCACGAGGCTCACCAGGCCGCTCATGAGCGCCGCTTCGCGCGGCGTGCGTGTCGAGAGGACGCGTTGCATGTCGTAGTTGGGGGCCGGCCCGGCCATGCTCTGCAGGCTGCCCTTGAAGAGCATCATGGTGAAGAACACGCCGAAGAGTCCCCAGCCGTCGCTAGCGATCTTTGTGTTGGCGGCTGCGAGCAGACTGGACCAATCCAGATCGAGCCGCCAGCCGAACCAAAGCTCGTTCCAGCCGGCAGGGGTGCGCTCCGCAAGCGTCTGGGTGGTGACCCTTTCCATGGCGATCAAGCCGACCCACACGCAGGCGATCAGCATAATGGCAAACTGCAGCACCTCGGTGAAAACGACACTCATCATGCCCCCCTTCACCACATAGAGCGTGGTCAGGATGGTCACGATCAGTCCGTACAGATTGGCGTTGAGGGTGGGGTCGGCAGAGAGCGCTAGCGCGGGCGGGACGAACTCAGCGGCGAACTTGCCGATGCCAACAAAACCATAAGCCAAGAAGCCGACCACGTTGATCAGCGCGAACGCAACTACCACAAGGTGCGACATCTGCGCACCGCGCCCCTCGCCAAAGCGGAAGCGTATCCACTCGGCACCGGTCATCACGCCCGATCGGCGGAGCCAGACCGACAGATAAACCATCATGAAGATCTGATTGAAGACAGGCCACAACCAGGGGATCCAGGCGCTCTTGAGCCCGTAGACAAACAGCAGATAAACCAGCCACATGGTGCCGCTGATGTCGAACATGCCCGAGGCGTTCGATAATCCGAGCAGGTACCAGGGGATTTTGTTGCCGCCGAGGAAGTAGGCCTCCAGGTTCTTTGAAGCCCGCCGCGAGACGGCCAATCCGATGCCGATCGTTGCGGCGATGTAGGCCAGCACGATCGCGGCATCGATGTAGTGCAGGCTTTCCATGACAAAGCGGCCGGAAGGATGCCGGCGCTGTCCTAACGAGGTGGCAAGGGAAGCGCGCCCGTGACCACCCTCGCGGGGCCGGCTCCGGACGCTCATCGGATCAGAAAACGGTCGAGTTCGCTTTGGTGAACTCGATCAGTTCGCTGAGATGAGCGTAGGCTACGCACGTGCATGTGTCAGCAGCCCCGTAGTAGATTGCCAACCGACCGTTCGATTCATCGTGCAAGGCGGCGCACGGAAAGACCACGTTGGGGACATGCCCCGAAACTTCGTAGTCGGCGTCCGGAGTGAGCAGATGCTGGTTGGTGCGATAGAGCACACGCCACGGCTCATCGAGATCGAGCAGGGCAGCACCCATGCTGTAGACGAAGCCGTTGCAGGTATCCATCACGCCGTGATAGAGCATCAACCAGCCTTCAGGCGTCTCGATGGGGATGGGGCCGGCTCCGATCTTGGTCCGCTGCCACCACTGCCCCGTCGCCTCGCCACCGCTGCGCATCACGAGCCGATGACGACCCCAGTGCACCATGTCGGGGCTCTGGCTGACGTAGATATCGCCGAACGCTGTGTGGCCATCGTCACTGGGGCGACTTAGCAGCAGGTACTTGCCTTGGATCCGGCGCGGGAACAACACGCCATTCCGGTTGAACGGCAGGAAGGCGTTCTCCATCCGTTCAAAGTGCCGGAAAGCCTTGGTACGCGCCACGCTGATCGTCGGTCCGTTGTGACCACCGCACCAGGTGATGTAGTACCAATCGTCGATCTTCACAACCCGCGGATCGTAGGCGTAGTCCGCGGGGTCGTGCTGGTGATTGCCAAACACGAGGGGTTCGGGATCGATCTGCCAATCCAGGGCATCCTCGCTCCAGCCCACATGGAGATGCGGGAAGCGCGTGTGATCTTCCGTGCGGAACACTCCAACATAGCTATTGCCGTAAACCGCCACCGCGCTGTTGTAGACCCCTTGCAAGCCTGGAGCCGGCTTGCGACCCAGGATGGGGTTGCCCGGATGCCGCCAAACGATCTCGCGCGAACCAGACGGTCGGTCCGACCAAGGGAACGTGGCGGGGCCAGAAGCATCGGTTTCGAGAGGGCTCAGATTCACGCCGTTCTCGTTTGCGATCTCGGGCTGGGTGGCCGATTCAGAGGGCGTCATCGGGATCGTCGTTAGGGGACGTCGGTGCTCGGCAGACGCCGATTGAAAAGGGTTCGAGAGGAGCCAGAACCAGTTCGGTGGAGATCACCTCTATCGACAGCGTATCCTGCTCGAACGGTCTGTTCAAGTAGTTTAGCAAGGCTGCCTCGCGGAAGCAGGGGCGATCCGACAAAACCCAACGCACGACCCTAGTGATCCTCGTGCGTTATAACGTCGGACATGGAACCGCCTCGTGTACCACGGCTGAAGGACGTCGCCGCCGCCGCCAATGTGTCGGTCAGCGCCGCATCAAAGATTCTGCGGGGCGATCAAAGCCGCTTCGGCGAAGACACCTGCCGGCGCGTGGCTGAGGCGGCCAAGCGGCTCGGCTGGCGTCGCAACCTGCTGGTCAGCGGCATACAGACCGGCCGCACACAGACCGTAGGGGTGATGATCCCCCCTTACGACTCTTTCTGGGTCAACGTGCTGTCGGGGATCCATCGCCGGCTGGCTGAGGCCGATTATCTGCCGATCACGGTCTGGCAGGGCGATCTTGACCACATGCCGCACTTCGAGGCGGATGAGCAAGAAGGAGTGAGGCAGATCAATCGGCTGCTGGATCGGCGCGTCGATGGACTGATTATGTGGCCCTCTTTCGGGCTGGCTTATGAAGATCACCTGGCCGATCTCCACGAGAAGAACGTGCCGGTAGTGGTGATCGATCACAGCAGCGACAACCCCTTCTGCGATGCGGTGACGACCAACGAAACGCAGGCGACCAAGGCCGTAGCGAAGCACTTGCTAGACCTTGGGCATCGTCGGATCGCGTGTATTTCAACCCGTGAAAGCAAATCGCAAACCTGGGCGTTGGAACGGCGGGATGCGTTCGAGAACGCGGTCCACCAGCAGCCCGACGCCCAGTGCATGAGCTGGCGTCTGAATCCGATTGGCAGCAATGGCGTGGAGGTTGCGCGTGAGTTGCTTGGCAGCGAGCTACGCCCCTCGGCCGTTTTTGCCGTGACTGACCACGAAGCCGCCTGTGTCTACGAGGCGGCGGCGAGTTTGGGGCTCTCAATCCCGGCGGACCTCTCGGTGGTCGGATTCGCGGATCTCGACTTTGCCGTCTCGATGGCACCGCCGCTATCGACCGTGCGTCAACGCCCACTCGAGATTGGTGCTCACGCTGCTTCGATGGTCCTGGACCGTCTGAATGGTCCCCTGGCAGGTGAGCCGCTGGGGTGCGCAAAGATCGATGCCGACCTCATTCTGCGCGAATCGACGGGCCCCGCCAGAAGATGACTTACGGGTCGCTGGCGATTGCCATAGCCCGGTTGATCAATGTGAGCGGGTGGAGAAGAAAATTAGAAGGGAAACAGTTGACGACGCTGCTCAAGTACTTTAGCAGGCCATTCATGCAGTAGAAAAGCGTAGAAAGGCATCTGCCTGGAGGCGCTTCAGCATTCTGCCTCTTCTCGCGACAGCTTCTCCCCCTCTTTTCTCCGCACCTTGAGGTTGACTCATGACGCCGATGTTCCGTGCAGCAGTTGGTTTTGCCCTTCTTGGTTTCGGTCTGGCTCCGAATCTAGCGTCGGCGGACTTGATCGTGAACGACTTTGACTCGGCCGGCGAAGCCTGGCGGTTCGATTTCGGCAGCCCGATCCTGCCCAGCATCTCGGTCGTTCCGACTGAGGGCTCGCCCGGGAATCCGATGGGCGCGATGAGGTTGGATATGACCTTCGTGTCGAGCCAGGGTGGCAACAACCGCTTTGCCTTTACGAACGACGCTTTCCCTGCCGTGACCGATCTCACGGGGTACGCCTCGCTCGATTTTGACCTAAAGATTGCTCCCGGAGCCGCCCTGGATGCCTTTGGCAATCACGGCTTCTTCCAGTTTGTTTCCCGTGAAGGCGATGGCTACGGCTTCAACAGCGTGCTGGGCACAAACCTCGCGCCAAACACCGGTGTCTGGCAGTCTTATTCAATCCCGACCAGCTCGATGAGCGCGACGCGTGCCTTTACCATCCAGCTGTATGGTGGACCTTCACAGAACATTGATGGGCCCATCACGCTGTTCCTAGACAACGTTCGACTCGTCGAGATCCCCGAGCCCGCGTCGATCGCCCTTGCAGCGGCGATTGCTGCCGCTGGACTAGGGTTCCGCCGCCGCTGATAGCTAAAATGAACAGGAAGCGTGGAGTGAGCACGGCGGGCCGAGTGCAGCTCGGCCCGCCGTGCTCTTATCCCCACAGCTCGCGCCTTCGGCTTTTTCTAGGAGGCGGTGGTAGATCAACTCGCCGCTAGCTACACGCTCTTCGCTTCAACTAGAACGTCTTCTCTTCTGCTGGACGCAATCAACCATGCTCAATAAGCAATTTCTGTCGGCATTAGGGCCGTTTGCCTGCCCCGTCATGGCTCTGATCCTGAGCGCAGTGCTCGGGTCCCCAGCGAACGCACAGCTGCTTTATTCCTTTGAAACGGGGCTCAACGGTTTTGTACCTCAGGGGGGGGCCGATTCGGATTACATCGGGCACACCCAGTCAACGATCGGTGCCACCAACGGAACAATGGCACTGGCGATCGAAACGGGTACCGGCTTCGGCCGCGACGTGGTGGTGAACGAGACCAGTACCGCCGGAGGCCCGCTGTACGATCTTTTCAATACGGTCTCAGCCGATCCGTCTCAATACACGCTCGACTTCGATGTCACCTTTACCCAGGCCGGTTGGGACCGTGTCTCGGATCCGGGCGGGTTCTTTCAGATCAACGTTTTCTCGAACAGCGACAGCGTTCAAGGTTTTGAGGAATCGTTCGGCGTAGTGAACGGCACGCCGGGTTCGGCGAGCTTTGTTGCCGCCAGCATGCCGGCTTCTCAGCTCTCACTAACTCCTGGATCGGGGTTCTATCAGCTCGGTTTCGGCACCAACAGCAACCACGTTGCCGGGGCTGGTGGCGAAGGGGTCCTCTATTACATCGACAACGTCCGTTTCACCCAGGCCCCGACTTATATCGAAGACCTACTCTTCTCGTGGGAGACTCCGGACAACGGGGGCACGCCCGTCAACGAGCAGCTGGAGGGTTGGGCCGACGGCTTTGCCGGTCAGCCCTACTTCCACACCCGGTCGATTACTTCTCAGGGGGCGACCGACGGGGCATCGGGCTTGCTTATCGAGTCGCCGCAAGCGGGCTTCGCCTGGGCCAGTCAGTTTGTCCTCGACGCAGGTGAGACGGGTAATCCCGCCAATCAGCCGCAGATCGATGACCTGATCACGCGGGTCAACGGTGCCGATCGGATCGCTTTCGACGTCACCTTTACCGACGATCAGTTCCCGGGCATTCCGTCCTACCTGAGTTTGTTTCTCAACGTGAGCGACGCCTCGGGCACCTTCTATCAGTCGCCCGCCAAGCAGGCGGGCAATCCGGTGAGTGGGGCCGGGCAGACGCAGACGATCGAGATCCCGCTGTCGGAGATTACCTCTGGGGGGGGTGAGCCTCGCCGATGCCGGCTTGCAAGCGGGGACTTTCTTCCGTTTTGCTCTCGCGACCAATTCCGATGACACCAACTCGTTTATTATCGACAACTTCCGCCTGCTGTCGCTCGAGTCGAACGAGCCCGTATCGGGTGACTTCAACGGCGACGGCAAGGTCGATAACGGCGACCTGAACCTGCTCCTCGGCTCGTGGGGCCAGTCAACGGTTCCCGCGGCGTGGGTGAACGGATTCGCGGCTCCGGTGGACAACGCGGAGTTGAACGCCTTGCTGGGCAACTGGGGCTTCGGAACCGCCGTCGCGATTCCCGAGCCCGCCACCGCTTGGCTGCTCTTGGGTGCCGGCTTAGCGTCGCTCTCGCGAAAGCGCTAAGTCTTCGGGTAGTTTGATAGTTGTTTGGGCGTCGCCCCCCTCGTCACGGAGTGATCGTTGCCATGCCGTCTACCTCAGCCTCCCGCCGCAGGGCGTTTACCCTGGTTGAGCTCCTGGTGGTGATTGCCATCATCGGGATCTTGGTCGCGATGCTGTTGCCAGCAGTCCAAGCGGCACGCGAGGCGGCGCGACGTTCGTCGTGTGTGAACAACGTCAAGAACCTTGCGTTGGCGATGCACAACTACCACGACACCTACGGCCGCTTCCCGGCCGCGGCGGAGTTTCCGGACGGCAGGCTTTACAACCCGACAAAAGATCAAGCACTCTTCCATAACTGGGCGATCCGGTTGCTCCCCTTCCTGGAAGAGACGGCCCTTTCCGATCAGTTCGATATCACCCCCACGCGTCGTGTGCGTGACGATCCCAATGGTGATCGCAACGCGATCGCCCGTGCGACCCCGGTAACGGTGATGCTGTGTCCGAGCGATGCGAACAACTCAACGCTGTTTGTTGGCAGCGGCGGCTCGTGGGCCCGGGGCAACTACGGCCTGAACGCCGTGCACTACTGGCCCAACGAGTACTGGCGCGTTGTGGGAGACACGAGCGGCAACGAGGCCGACCTCGCTTTTCAGATTGGCTTCTCGGGCTTCAGCGACGGGACGGTCAATCAAGCGCTCTCCATGGCACAGATCACCGATGGCACGTCCAAGACGATCATGCTCGGCGAGATGCGGACGGGTGTGAATGAGAAGGATCGCCGCGGCGTGTGGGCCATGGCCATGGCGGGCTCAAGCTTTCATGTGCGCCACCTCGGATCGCCGCCCAACGACTGCAATCCGGGTCGCGACGATCTGTTTGGTGCCAGCGATCTGATCGCCGAATTCGGCGCTGACCAGGGGGCGCTCAAGGCCCAGTGTATGAGCGTCTTTACCCAAAACGTGAGCGGTCAATCGGTCATGCGGAGCATGCACCCGGGGGGGCTCAACGTCGCGATGGCCGACGGCAGCGTGCGGTACGTTGTCGACTTCGTCGAAACGGGCGACTTCGAGGGTGCCAACGAACTCGGTGGCAAAGTGCAGCTCAGCCAGACCCAGCCCGACCGTTTCTTGACCTGGCAGCGACTCAATGTTGCCCGTGACGAATACTCCGTCTCCGATTTCTGAGAGCTGCTTAGGATGAAGCTGAGCAAATCGAGGTTACGCCCGTGGGCACATAATCGGTGTTGGGCACGCTCCCAGGCCGTCACGATAGCCCTAAGTTTGGCAACGCTTCTCTGCACCGGCTGCGGAGGGCCTTTAGATATCGTCAGCGTCTCGGGCGATGTCGCTTATGAAGACGGAACGCCCTTGCCGCTCGGTGAGTTTCGGCTGAAGTTTGTGCCGCTCATGGAGTCGCCCGACGGGAAAAACTTTCCCCGCGTGGCCAACGCCGTGGTTGGTGCCGACGGACGTATCGAGTCGGTCACCACGCACAAGTACAATGACGGGCTGATCCGCGGCAAGCATCGTGTTTACCTCTTGATCGGGGACTGCCCCGATGACAAACCGATCGTCGCGGAAGCCTATTGCGCGGGCGAAACCACGCCGCTAGAGATCGACGTTGCTCAGCAACGAAAGCTGCAGATCCGCGTGCCAAAGCCCTAGCGACTTTTTACTACGGCCGTACCGGCCCGCCCCTAAAGCCCAGCAGCAATGAATTGCAGTCGACTTAGAGCCGCTCTGCTGCGGTCGGCGCTTGTCGCAGTAATCGCGATTGGCGCAGCGAAGGTAAGTTCGGCCGATACCAACATTTACGAGCCGAACGTCGATCCGGGCGTGGGATTCAATCTGGTATCGTGGTGGAACTTTGGTGGGTCGGGGTCTTCGGTCTGGCAGAATGCTGTGCAGAGCGTTTATGACGCCGGCTTCCGCGAGGTGTCGCTCAGCCCCGTGCGGTTTGTCAACGACACCACCGGAGCGATCGCCGCGACTTCGTCGCAGGGGCCCGAGCTTGCACACATCGCGGCCGGCATCCAGCGTGCCAAGTCGCTCGGCATGCGCGTCACCGTCAATCCGTTCGTCGAGTTGCAGAACTTCTCCTACTGGCGCGGGCAGTACGATCCCACGCCCGGCGGGGCAGAGTGGAACAACTTCTGGAACGACTACACCGCCTACCTCATAGCGGTAGCGCAGGTAGCTCAGGCCAACGGTGCTGACGCGATGAACGTTGGCACGGAGCTCCGCGCAATCACGCGCAACCCGGGCAACAACGCGAAGTGGACGACCGCGATCTCGGCGGTGGATCTAACCTTTAGCGGTCAGATCGGCTACGCCGCCAACTGGGACAACTTCACGAATAGCAATGTTGCCGCCACCATCTGGAACCATCCGGCAATCGATTATCTGGGGATCGATGCCTACTTCCGCAATACCACCACCAACGCGCAGGCGGATGCCTCGGGAGTTGATCCGAACGAGGCTTTCATCGCGCAGGTCGAAGTCGGCTGGACGAATCGCCTCGATAACGAAATCCTCAATTTTGCTGCGGCTCAAGGCGGTGGAGCCGGGTTGCCCGTTGTCCTGACCGAGGTCGGTTATCTGCCTTACAACCGCACCGCCGTCAATCCGCAAGACAGCAGCGGACCGCTCGACACGAGCGAGCAGGTGATGGCCTTCAAGGGTTTGATGCGCGCGCTCGACGGGCGTTCCGATCAGCTTCAGGCAGCGCATATCTGGCAGTGGGGCATGCCGGGCTCCAATGGCAGCTTATGGAACATTAACGCGACGAACCCTGCGAATCAGCCCAACAATCTGCCCCTCGGCCAGTGGCTGTCCTCTTTTGTTTCGGCACCGCAATTGGCGGGCGACTTCAATGGTGACGGGTTGGTTGACGTAGCGGACTACACCACATGGCGTGATGGACTTGGAGCGGAATACCCGATCGAAGATTACGCGGTATGGGTTGCTCGCTTCGGCGATACCCTTGCCGCTGGGGGGAGTGCCTCGACCGCCTCAATCCCCGAGCCCGGCGTTCTCGCAACCATCGTTTGCTGGTTGGTTGTTGGTTCGACACGCAGGACACCACACTAGCAACCCCTGTGGTTATCAAAGGCGAAAGCCTTTTTGCGAGAGCAGCGCCAAAGGTCGCAGGCAGCTTGCAAGCTGCCGACTAAGGGACCCATCGCCAAGCGTTGCCCCCGAGGTTAATGGCTCCGATGAACGTCGGAGGGATGCGGCGGAATCCTTCGATTGGCCCCTGAAAGCGCTTGCATTTGACCGCGATTGCTCAAATGATGGTGGTGAACATCATTCTCGTCACGCTGATCGGGGGTAGCCATTCGGCGACCAACGCACCAGCACCGAGGTGATGCCCTACTCCCCCCGATGATTTTTTCTGCGGACCAGCAACAGGGAGAGCAGTCGGGTGGCATTCACCACCCGCGGTTTTTCGCTTGCTTGGTCGAGGGTTTTCCCGACCCGGCAAGCACGCCCCTCTTTTCAACCACGAGTCTCTTGATGCTTCTCACGCGTAGCTCCAGTTCGTATAGGAAAGCCGTCGCGACGCTGACGGTTGCGATGAGTTTTGCGGCTCATGCTTCGGCCCAGGGCGGAATGGCCCTCACCTACGACGACGGTAACGGCAACGTGTTGCCCTACCGACTCTTCCTGCCGCCGGGAATCAACGATCCTGGTGCCAGCTTCCCGCTGGTGGTCCATCTGCACGGTGCTGGCGAGCGGGGCACCAACAACACGTCGCAGCTGGCCTACATCAACGGACTCATCAACACCACGCAGAGCGAGCATCCGGCGATCCTGGTGGTGCCGCAGGCTATGCCCAACACGCGGTGGGACAATTACGGCTCGTCCGAGTTTTCCTTGCCGATGCGTCTCACGGTTGATGTGCTGAATCAGATCGAGCAGCTCTATCCGGTCGATACGTCGCGGCGTTTGATCACGGGCTTGTCGCTAGGAGCGTTCGGAACGTGGGATCTGATCGGTCGGCTACCGGGCCATTTCGCGGCGGCGATGCCGCTCTCTGCCGGTGGTCTTCCGGCACTGGCCGAGTCTTACGCAGAGACACGCATCTGGGCACACCACGGCGGCGGGGATACGGTCGTTCCGGTTGGTCCCACACGCGAGACAATTCAGGCCATTCGCGACATCGGCGGCATGCCGTTGTACTCCGAGGTGCAGGGGGGGCACGGCATCTGGCAGCCGATTTACGACGACCCCACCGGCGAGAACTACGACTGGTTTTTTGACAACCTCCAACCCGAGCTAGCGACTTGGCAGTACGATCCGACCACCGGCTCGATAAAGCTCGACGCGAATGCGGCACCCGGCGGATCGATCTTCTCGTTTCGCTACGCGGTGAATCAGCTCGACCTGTTGAACGTTCCCGCGCAGGTGTTGCTTGACGGCGTGGCGATCGATACGAACCAGTTTTTCTCGTTTAACGATAACCGCACGCTCATCTACAGCGATCCGAACCGCGTTGGATTTACAGGCGTGCTGGAGTTACCGGGCCTGTTGCCCACGGGCCTCGGGTTTGTCGAACTAATGGGCCTCAGCAGCCAGCACTTTTACTTCTCGCCCGAGACGGGCACGAATCGGCGGTTCTTCAACATCCTTGTTGGGACGGAGATCCCCGAGCCGGCGAGCTTGGTGTCGCTCGGCTTGCTGGGCGGGGTGCTTGGTATCGGCAGCCGTCGTCGCTGAGCGTTGTTAAGATGCCACCGCTATGAAGGACAACAAAAAACAGCGGGGTGCGACGGTTTCCGTCGTACCCCGCTGGCGTTGAACTTAAGAGAGCCGCTTCCTCTGGCGAGAGACGCTGAGCGACTCAGCGAATCAGCGACGCCGCATGAACATCACGGCCCCCGCTCCGCCAACTATCAAGATCACTGAGCAGGGCTCGGGGATCGGGTTGAGCGTTACGTCGGCAGCCGCGGTGAGTTGCATTCCATCGGCAGCCGACAGACCCACCGAGGAGAGCACCGAGGTGAGATCGATGTCGCTGGTGGTGACATCGCCGTAGACGGTGCCATAGATCACCAGCGCTGCGAGCATTGTGCCGCGATTCTGAGCGTGCCAAAGGTCGTTGGCGTGCAAGCGGTCGTAGCCCGCGGCTTCCCAGGCGTCACCGACCGGAGCGATCAGCGCCCGCTCATCGCCGGTAGCCGTATTGAGCGCACTCTGCAGGGCGTCGTATCCGGTGCGAATCTCGGCCTGCATTTCGGCGGGATCCGCAAAGAGTGGCGTAACACCGCTGTAGAAGGCATGCCCCGGTCCCCGTGCCCATGTTTCATACAGCACGGGCGTAACGTCGGGGCTGCGCAGCTTCGCGACATTGTAGAGTGCCACAATATCGGATTGTGAGTCGGCGACACTGGCGGGGAACGCGGGGGGGCCCGGATAGGCTCGGGTCAGTTTGGTGGAATGCTCCTGCATGACGATCGCATCCCAATCCTGAGCGGGCGGGATGAGGGTGAAAATGGCGGCCGTGTTATTCGCAACGTGCCAGCCAATTTCTTGTCCGCTTGCCGCCGCGCTTTGCACGAGCGGGGCGGGATGGCCCGCGGCAATGGCGATATCTTTGAACAGGGCATTCACGCTCCGCGTGCTGCCGAATCCGAGTGTGAAACTGTTGCCGTAGAAGAGGACGTTTTTAGCCTGGCCGGCCGCGATCCCCGGATGAGACAGCGCGAGCGCAGCGATTGCGACAAAGCAGAACCGATTCATAAGACCCACCAGGGGATGAGGTGATATTCTTAGCGTTCCGGCCACGCAGCGCGTGGCCGGAACGAATGAAGTGCCAAACAGAGGTGCCGAGATCGCGCGTCGATCAGACCCGGCGACGAAGCGGCGTAGCGGCGGCAACAAGGCTCAGCAGCAGAGCGCTCGTTGTCGGCTCGGGAATGGCAGAAATATCAACCTGCATCACGTTGACGTAGTAGAAAGCGGAGTTGCTATTCGGTCCCGATCGGAAACCGACGGTGATATCGCCATTCGCATCGGGAACGATCCCCATAATGCGTGCAACTTCAGAGTTGTTGTTCGACGGGTTGAGCAACGCCGTTCCGCTGTTGGCACCGTCTACTAGGTACTCAGTCTCACGGTTGTCGCCGACCGGCTGACGCGATGCAAAGAAGGTGAAGCTATAGGTGTTAGCCGCGCTAAGACCGCTCAGGGTGATTTCCGCATAGGGGTTGGCAGGCTGACCCGCAAAGGCACCGTTGTGACCGAAGAAAGGGTCCGATGTGGCGCTAACCGGATAGGCTCCGGCGTCGCCGGTCGGCGCGATCGAGCCGATATTCGCTGTCGGCTCACCGACTTGGAAAAAGTCATCGGTGATCTCAAATGTGACGCCAGGAACAACCGTTCCCCCTTCTTCAAAGATCGCGAACAGGCTTGTCGTGGCGGGAACCACATTATTCCAACCGATTACACCCGGTGTGAACGGCGACTGCGTGTCGGTGCGGCCGAAATCGAACAGCAGTGTGGTGGCAGAAGCGGAGCCAGCAACAAGCAGCGCGCAGCAGGTGACAATCAAAGTCTTCATGAGACACTCCAGAACAGAAAGTGAGGCAAAAGCCGAAAAGCAGAATTGTTTAAGAAGAGACGATCGCTAAGCGACCACTTCTCGCACCCTAATCGACATGCAAGTGTGCATGCAAGCGCTTTCACGTAAAAAAATAACGCACTCCGGCACAGCAACACGCCGCGTTACCGGGACAACAACGCGTGATGTCTCCGCGACTTGCGCTGCACAATCGGTCACTTCCGCCCGCGCTAGCGACACCGTTGCCGGCGCGCGCTGAACAAGAGCCAAGCAGGCAGAAGAAGCGCCAAGGAAGCCGGTTCGGGGATCGCTAGCGCTGAGGCGCTCGCTGCGGAAAGCGCCGCTGCCCACACGGCATAGTCTTGTTGATCGACGTCGCCATCGAGGTCACCGTCGGCCGACAGATCAGCGCCGCCCAGAGTGTCGCGCCAGACCGTGTAGTCGGCCAGATCGACTTCGCCATCAAAGTTGTAGTCGCCGGCGACTAAGGGGGCGAAAACTCGATCGGCAAAGAAGTCGGGATGCAGACTCTCGACGAGGCCGAACAATAAGAACAAGTGATCGACAAGGCCCGCGTCGTTGGGGATCCAAGTGGGCTGCTCATCCGAGACACGAGCCAAGCCGTAACGATAGCGTGGGTTCGTCGCGGGGAGCTGATCGAGATAGAACTGCAGCAGCGTGTCGAGATCGCCCCAGGCTGCCACCGCCGAAGGCGAGAACACCGTGTCCGGATGATTGAACGGGCGATCCGCGTGATAGCCGCTCGGATTCACACCAGCGGTCAATCCGTACCGGTACGCCTGATTGAGAACGGCGCTGCTGTACAGCTCATCGCCCAGCTTGTGGTTCTCAAGGAACGTTTGAAAGTCATCGTCGTGGCGGAAGTCGCCGTTGAAAAACTGCGCCTGTTGCGTCCAGAAGGCCGACGCGTAGGCGTTCGGGTTATCTGTGAGAGTCTGGTACGGCCCGAGTCCGCGGCGAGGAAGCAGGTCGGTGTTGAACCACTGCCGCCGCACTGCGACGGCCCGGTCGTTGTTTTGTTGCCTGAGAGCGAGGCTTACGACCAATTGATACTCGTTCCATGGGCGTAGCGTTCCACCGGCTCCACCGCCGGCAGCGGTCATGTCGAGGTACACCCGGCCATCGAGACTCGGATGGATCGCGGCGTCGAAATCGACGGAGGCGGTTAGCTGATCGGCGAGCGCCGCGATCTGACCCGCCAGCGGCGACGAAGTGCCGGCAAAGTGATTGCTCGCGAACTGCGCTCCAGCAACCACCAGCGCAGAACTAATAGGGCTATAGCTGTCGTCCCATCCCGGCGGATCGGACCCGTTCACGATATCGATGAAGTGCAGGAAATGCCCATCGGGCGATCGTACCGGGTTCACGCCGGGCGTGTTGCCCACGTGGGCGTTGAGGATCTGGACAACCCGCTGATCGGCGTTGGGGAGGGTTCCTAGTTGGTCGAACGCCGCGAGCGAAAGCAGGGCGAACCCCGCAGCATCGGGCGTCGCCGGGTGAAAGTTCGTGCCGCTCGGGCTCAGGACAAGCGAATCGCGGACCAACCCCGAGGGCTGAATCGCGTCGAGCACATAGGTCTGCAAACGCGCTAGCTGGTCGGCGCGCATTGAAGCGATGGTCTGAGCAGTTACCGGCACGGCCCCGCAAAAATGCAGGGTTGCAACCAAGCAGGTCAGCAATTTTAGAAGCGTGCGCATCGCGTTCAGTATGGTGGAGACGGCCGGTGTTTGCCGGCGAGAGCGGGGGGGCACTTACTTAGGGGCATCCCCGTTATCACAAGTTTACTATAGTCGGGGATTGCTTTTTGGGGGGGATTGTGGGTCCGAGCCGATCCGCTGACTCGTTGAGCTGCTGCTAGAAGCTATTGATCCACGTGAGCCACCCTGGCAGGGTGATTGCTGCCGCGAGCGTTTGGCAGGTCACCATCGCCGCCATCGACTCGGCATCGCCTCCCATCTGCTTGGCGAGCAAGTAGGAGCTCGGGGCGGTAGGTAATGCCGTGAAGACGATGCCAATGCCGAAGGCCTGGCCTTCAACACCCAGTAGCAGCAACAGAGCACTCGCGAGGGCAGGCAACACGAGGAGTTTTGCGGCACTCGCCAGGGCCTCGGGCCAGCCGAGCCGACGGAAGGCTTCGGCGCGTAGGGCTGCACCAACCGCCAACAGCCCGAGCGGCAACGCTGCACGTCCAAGCACCCGCGTTACTTCGTCAGCGATCGGCGGGATCGCATACCCCGAAGCGTTTAGCGTGATACCAGCAATGCAAGCCAGGATCAGGGGGTTCGAGCACAAGCCACGTACTAATCCGGACGATGAGCCGCCGACCGTCGGCTCGGCATAAATGGCCAGCACCGCGACGCAGAGCGTGTTGACCAGCGGGACGATGATCGCGATCGATACGGCGGCGTAAGCCAGTCCGGCCGCACCAAACCCCCAGCTCGCAACAGCGAGCCCCACGTAGGTGTTCATGCGGATCGCTCCCTGCACCAAGCTTGATATTTTTGGTCCTTGGCAGCCGGTCAGCGTGCCGGTCACAAGCGTTACGGCCGTGATGGCGGTGATCGCTGCCGCCAAGCCGACCGCCAACGGTTTCCAGGCGAGCTGGCTGAGATCGGCTTCAGAAAGGGTTGTCAGTATCAGAGCCGGAAACAGCACGTAGTAGGTGAGTTGTTCTGCGGGGCCCCAGAAACCGGCCCCCGGAAACCCCCAGCGGTTGAGGGTTGCCCCGAGGAGAATCAGCACGAAGACGGGGGCGAGGATCAGCGCGAGCGACATGGCGAGGGGGCCCGAGAGCTACTCCGCACAAGGCGGCAAGCGAAGGTGCCCCACGGAGAGAACCGGCCGAGAAGCGGTGAAAGCGATTGCATTTACGGTCGCTTTGGAGTTCTATATAGCTACGGACCCCTCATCTGTGCAATCAAGCAATCGATCTCGCCCATTTTGGCTTTTCTCTGATGCGAACGAATCAAAATCACGCCAGCGCCATGCCCTGGTGGCTGGCGGTGACAACATGCCTTTTCTTGCCGGCGGTTTGGATCACGGCGGCATGGGCAGATACCACCGATGAAACGGCGGGGCAGGCCACAGCGAACACCTTCAATCCAACGCTGCCGCAGCACCGGCCACTTAAATTAAGCGACCCTGTTGCTGCGGCTCCGCCGGTCGATCTCGACCTGGTGACGGGCACGATTGAGGAACGCATCGAGCGCGTTCTGTCGGTCATGACGATCGAAGAGAAGATCGGACAGATGTGCCAAGTTGCGCAGTTCGGCGACGAACTAGGGGACGCCATCAAGGCCGATCTGCGCGCCGGACGCATCGGGTCACTTTTCTACACGGGCAACGCGGCACAAACGCGCGAAGCCCAGCGGATCGCCCAAGAGGAATCGCGTTTAGGATTGCCGCTCTTGACGCCGCGCGATGTCATTCACGGCTTCCGTACCGTTTTTCCCATTCCGCTCGGCCAGAGCGCAAGCTGGAACCCTGAGCTGGTTGAAGCGGCTTGCCAAGCCGCGGCGGTCGAATCACTTGAACAGGGCATCAACTGGACCTTTGCTCCCATGATGGACGTCAGCCGTGACGCCCGCTGGGGGCGCATCGCCGAGTCGTTGGGCGAAGACCCCGTGCTTGCCGCCGAGCTTGCTGCGGCCATGGTCCGGGGCTATCAGGGGGACGACGAGCAGCGTGGCATCGCCGCCTGTGCGAAGCACTATGTCGCTTATGGACTGACTGAGGGCGGGCGTGACTACAACCGGGCCCAAGTCGCAATCAGCGAGCTGCACAGCGTTTTCCTGCGACCCTTCGAAGAGGCGGTGCGGGCCGGGTGCGCAACGGTTATGACGGGCTTTAGCAGCATCAACGGCGTGCCGCCGTCGGGCGATACCGAATTGGTACGCAAGCACCTAAAAGAGCGGTGCGGTTTTGAGGGGCTCGTCGTGAGTGACTGGGGCTCGGTCATCGAGATGATCGAACACGGGTACGCCCAGAATCGCTCTGAGGCGGCTCGCTTGGCCGTCACGGCGGGGGTCGATATGGAGATGGCCTCCACGACCTATCAAGAAAATCTGCTCTCGTTGATCGAAGCGGGAGCCCTCGAGACCGACCTCATCGACGATGCCGTCCGCCGTGTGCTGCGGGTGAAATTCCAGTACGCGATGGACGACCAGCGCAAACAGCTCAGCTCGACCCTCGAGGAGCGTCGCGCGTGTGCTCTTGCGCTCGCCACTCAAAGCGTCGTGCTGCTCAAGAACGATTCCGAACGCTTGCCGCTGGATCCGAACAAGCCGGGGAAGATCGCGTTGATTGGTCCGCTGGCCGATGCGGCGCGTGATCAGCTCGGGTGCTGGATGCTCGATGGCAAGGCCGAAGAGGCCGTCACGCTGGCAGCCGCGCTGCGTGAAGCTATCGGTGAGCGTGGCCAGCTGACGGTGGCAGCGGGACTTGAATCGACGATCGACCAGAGCGCGGCGGGGATTGCCGACGCCGTGGCGGCTGCCAAACAGTCCGACGTTGCGATCCTCTGCGTTGGCGAGGGGTGGCAACTAAGCGGGGAGGCACGCTGCCGAGTGGATCTGAATCTTCCGGGCAACCAATCGGAGCTGGTCCGGGCGGTTACCGAAACCGGCACGCCCACGATCCTTGTCGTCATGGCAGGCCGCCCGCTCACCATCGGTGACGAAGCCGAACGTTGCGCGGCGGTGCTCTACGCTTGGCACCCCGGCACGATGGGCGGGCCGGCGCTGGTGAACGTGCTGATGGGGCGCGAGTCTCCTTCGGGAAAGCTGCCGGTAACGTTCCCCAAACATGTGGGCCAATCACCGCTCTACTACAACTGTCCCAACACCGGGCGCCCCGCTTTGGCCGGCACCCGGGCGCTCATCGGTTCGGGGCTCTCGGACTTCCCCGAAGAACAGAAGTACCGTTCCCACTATCTGGATGAAGACCCCTTCCCGCTGTACCCCTTCGGATACGGCCTGTCTTACACCCAGTTTGAGTACAGCGATCTGGAACTCTCGCGCCCGGCGATCGAGCCCGGCCAGACGCTCGCGGTGCGAGTGCGGCTGACCAATGTCGGCTCGGTTGCGGCGGACGAGGTCGCCCAGCTTTATGTCCAAGACACCTATGCGAGCTTGGTCCGTCCGGTTCGCGAGCTCAAGGCATTCCGCCGCGTTCACCTCGACCCCAACGAGTCCACGATTCTCGAGTTCGCGCTCTCGACCGACGAGCTGGCCTTCTTTGACAATGAGGCGCAGCTACGGCTCGAGGCGGGCGAGTTCCGGGTCGGAGTCGGCGGCGACTCGACCGTGCCGCTGTCGGCGTCGTTCCAGCTGCGCGAAGCCACGGTTGCCAGCGACCGGAGTCTTCCTAAGTAGAACTGGCCGATTCTCGATCCGCTTCTCTTCTCATGCTGTTTCCTGCGGAGTTGTCTTGGCCGCATCGATCGAAGACGTCGCGAAACGGGCCAACGTTTCGATCAGCACCGTTTCACGCGTGCTGAATCGGCGGAACATCGTCAATTCCGAGACGCGCAAACGGGTCGAGGAGGCGATCGACGCGCTCGGCTATCGACCGAACGTCTTCGCCCGGGGGCTAATGCTCCGCAAGAGCAACATCCTGGGTTTGGTGTTGCCGGACTTGCACGGCGAGTTTTACTCCGAGATTATCCGCGGAGCCAACCAAAAGACCCGTGAACTGGGCTACCACATGCTGGTCTCGTCGGTCACCGCCGACGACGACGGCCACGATGTTCTCTCTGCCGTTGGCACGCAGGGGTTGGTTGATGGCATCGTCGTGATGGTGACGGAGATGAGCTCCCGGATCCGCACCTCGTTGTCCCAGGCAGACCTGCCCATGGTGCTGCTGGACGGCGACGTGCCCGGCGTTAAGCACGATTCGGTGGTCATCGACCAGCAACGCGGTGCGGCGGAAATGGTTCGCCACCTGCTCGATTCCTCGCCGGGCAATCGTGTGCTCTTCATCGGCGGGCATGACACCAACCTCGACACGATCGATCGGTTAACCGCGTATCGAAAGGTCCTCGCCGAGCACGGGCTTCAACCGGGGCGGCAGGATATCGTCCATTTGGACTACTCGTACGAGACCGCTTTCGACTACGCCAGCCAGCACGTGCTAGCGTGGGCCGAGCAGCCCACAACGATCTTCGCCGCCAACGACGAGATGGCCGCCGGCGTGGTCGATGCCGCAATCGCCGCGACTCTCAGTGTGCCCGACGAGCTGAAGGTGGTCGGCTTCGACGACACCCGGATCGCCCAGCTCACACGCCCCCGCCTGACCACCGTGCGGGTGCCGAAGTCGGAGATGGGGGCCGCGGCGGTAGAGCTGCTCTGTGCACGGCTGAAAGAGCCCGGTCGGCCCTCGACCCGAATCACGCTGCAGACCGAGCTCGTGGTCCGTGAGTCGTGCGGAGGGCGTTAGGCTCGGTTTTTTTCAGTCGGGGTAATCTTCGAGGAAAACAGCAATGAAAACGCTTGCAAAGGATCTCGCCGCTCGATAATTTAGAATAACAGTTACTCATCTGAGCGGTCGGTCGGCACTGCGCCGTCGGTTTGCTCTGTTCTTGTCATTAGATCGCCGGTCGCAAGATCGGTTCGTTGTAGTCGGTGGGTCGGCTGCCGCTGTCCGCAGAACGCTTGGTCGAGCCACCACGCGAGCGCGGCACCGCGGCAATCGACGCACCTTGTGTCGGCTCTTTTCGCTCCCCGCTCTTCCCTGTCACTCCCCACCACGCTTCGATTGAAGGAGACACCCATGAAACGATTCGGATTGATGCTTGCCTTAGTAGCGAGCGCCTGCGTCGCCCAGCGCGCCGCGGCGGTTGAACTGCTCACCAACGGTAACTTTGAGGCCGCGCTCGTCGAGACGATCGACGGCTGGAATCTGGCGGAGTATCGCACCGCCGATCCCAATATCGCGGTTAACTCGGCGGCGATTGTCGGCTTCGCCAACAACCCGGGCGGCACGGCGGGCGAGTTCGGCCTGTGGCTGCGTTCGTTCGTCGGCAACCCGACCGACGGTCTGGCCGACGCGGTGCTCACGCAAACGGTGGCCGCCGCGGCGGGAGAGACCTACACCTTCTCGGGCGAAGCCTCGTTCGAGCAGAACCACGCCGCGGGCGTCCCGTTCTTGGACCTGCTCTCACCGTTCGGCGAAGTCGCCTCGCCCACGCAAGCGACCTTCCGCCTCGAGTTCCTCGGTGCCGGTGGAGCGGTTCTCGGCAGTGCGTCGCAAAATGTGGCCGATGACGTCTTCAACGGCTTCGGCTACTCGGCGGTCACGCCGATCGTTGCTGTCGCTCCGGCCGGCACGGTTTCGGCGCGCGTGGTTGCCGAAGAAACCGGCATGGCGATCAACATCGATCCGGGCCAGTCGGCGTTCTACGACAACTTCTCGCTGAAGGCCGCATCGAACCCCACCTCCGAGCTGCTCACCAACGGCAACCTGAACACACCGATCACGCAGTCGGTGGTTGGCTTTGAGTTTGTCGAAGCCCCCTCGGGGACCGACACCCTCGCGCTGGCGGGCTTTGCTAACGACCCCGCCACGGGCGGTGCCCAGGGCGTCTGGATCCGCGGCTTCGTTGCGGGCGATGGCACGGTCAAGACCAGCGTCCCCGCGACGCCCGGTGCCGAGTACTCGTTCAAGGCCTCGACCCGCTGGGAAGCCAACTACACGGGTGGCCTGCCGGAGACCGGCACCGAGACCATGCTCGAGCTCGCGTTCCTCGATTCGAGCGACAGCGTTCTCGGTTCGCCCGTGACGCTCGACCTGCGCACCGTGCAGATGAACGATGGCGAGTGGCGCAACCACGAGCTGCTGGGCACCGCCCCGGCCGGTGCCGTTAGCGTCCGCGTCTCGGGCATCGTGACCGGCTTGCAGGTCGGCACGGGTGGCGGGTTGTCGGCGTTCTTCGACGACTTCTCGCTGATGACCACCGCCGTGGCGCTCAACCCGGGCGACTTCAACGGCGACGGCAAGGTCGACAACGGCGACCTGAACCTGTTGCTCGGCAACTGGGGTGCCAACACGGTCCCCGGGGCGTGGATCAACGGCTTCGCGGCGCCGGTCGACAACGCCGAGCTCAACGCCCTGCTGGGCAACTGGGGCTTCGGCGTTGGTGTGGCGGTCCCCGAGCCCGCTTCGCTGTTGCTGATGGCCGCCGCCGGCTTGGTGTCGGTACGTCGCCGTCGCTGAACGTGACGCGAGGGGGGGGTGCACCCAACCAACGCCGTCCGGCGTGCGTAGGGAAGAGAGCGGCCCCCCCGCGAGAGAGTTTCACGTCGGCGTGAAGAAGTGCTGGCGCGCAGGGCGGAAGCCACTGCTCGCCAGGCTTCTCGCGCCGCCGCGAAGAAGAAGCAAAGAAAGAAGCAAAAGAAAAGAAGTCGTGTGAGGGGAAAGCGTGAGGGGAAGGGCGAGGCGTTCCGCGCAGGTACGCCTCGCCTTCTCCTCCCCTCCACACGAGCAAACAGCCACCCCGCTTAGCAAGGGAAGCTTAGGCCCCGTCGCCGATCGTTCGGTGGCGGCGAGAATTCATCAGGAGCAGATCGATGCCAGCGAACAAGCCCTTCTTTACCGAGCGATCGCCGCAGCCCCGGGGCTTCACGCTGGTGGAGTTGCTGGTGGTGATCGCGATCATCGGCATCTTGGTGGCGCTGTTGCTGCCGGCGGTGCAAGCCGCGCGCGAAGCGGCGCGACGCACACAGTGCAAGAACAACCTGAAGAACATCGGGCTAGCGACGCAGAATTTTTACGACACGTACCAGCAGTTCCCCACGGGCGGAACTAGCCCCGGTGCCCGTATCGAGAATTATCTAGCCGATACTTTCTCTCAACCCAATGCGGCCCTGCGGAGAGGTCCCGCCAACGGACCTGAAAAACAGGGTCTCGGGGTTTTCTTTCAGCTACTGCCGTACCTTGAAGAAGGGGCGATCGCTGATATCACTCAAACGGATCAACTTAACAACCAAGCTGTTGGACTCTTTAACTGCCCCTCAAGGCGAGGTGTTACTTTTGGTGGCGGAGGTGGAGGCCCTTCTTTGATTGACTACGCCGGTGTCATGGCGGGTCCCGCCCGCTCTGAGGTCGGCGATACCGAGATGGATAGTCGGTTAGCCAATCCCACAAGTCCTGACACACGAATCCGACAAGCCACTTGGGGTTGTCCTATTCCTGCGTGTGATTCAGGTTTGCCGAATGCAAGCACTGTGCAGAAATTGATTACTAGTCGCCCCGAACCTGACTGGGTTCAATTCCGAGGCATCATTCAGCGCACCGATTGGACGCTGGCGTTAACAGCAAGTCCTCCTCAGGGGAGAGAGTCGGGATTTGGTTTGAAAATGACCTTTGCAAAGATCACCGACGGCAGCAGCAAGACCATGTTCATAGCGGAGAAGTGGCTTCCCACAGAGTTTCACGGTGGAACTTCTCCTCAGCCCGGTATGGGTGCCTTCGACGATGATGGCTGGGCCGATGCTTGGGACTGCAACAACATGCGAACTACGATTTTCTCGCCCCGGAGCGATTCCGATCTTTCTCTACCTCCGGGAGTTACCGCCAACGGTACCCCTCCGCTTGAAGTTCTAGTACGTCCCAACAACATCTGTGACGACTACGGAGATTGGCTCCTAGGCTCATCCCACGCCGGTGGAATCAACGCCGTCTTTGCCGATGGCTCAACGCGATTCATCAACTACGACATTGATTTAGAAAACTTTAACCGGCTCGGTCACCGTCACGATGGCGAATCAATCGACTACAGCTTCTAAGACGCCGGACTGCGGTTTGCGTTGAAGTCTGCCGATCTATTCACCCGCGGATCGACGGAAATCAACAAAAGAGGGGAGCGACGCGCGTGCGACTCGCTCCCCTCTTTTTTAGAGATCAACCCTCGTCAGGACACGGATGGACGCCGCCCCCGCTGTAAGCACCACCGACGAAACCCGGATAAAGTCCCGGCAACGTGGTACACGGCGCTGGTTCGCCGTTGTGGTGATCGGGGTGGGCGTGCTTGTCTCGACGGCGTGCGTGCCACTGCATGCCGCCGACCTTGCCGCCCAGCCGGCATCCAGCGCGGTCAATCAGCACGCCCCCTTTCTTGATGACCTGCAAGAGCGCACCTTCGGTTTCTTCTGGGAGACCACGCCCGCGGAGAACGGGCTGACGCCCGATCGCTGGCCGACTAAGACCGCGTCGAGCATCGCGGCGGTGGGCTTCGGACTGACCTCCTACGGCGTGGGGGTCGAGCGGGGCTGGATCACGCGCGACGAGGCGCGTGCGCGGACCCTGGCCACACTCCGTTTCTTTGCGGCTTCCAAGCAATCGCCCGAACCGCATCACGTGAGCGGCCACCGCGGCTTCTATTACCACTTTCTACTGGCCGACACGGGCGAGCGGTGGCGGCAGTGCGAACTCTCGAGCATCGATACGGCGCTGCTCATGCTCGGCGTGCTGTACGCCCGCGAGTACTTTGACGACGACACCGCCGAAGAGGTGGAGATCCGTCGGCTGGCGGACTTCTTGTATGAGCGGGTCGAGTGGAGCTGGATGCAGCCACGTCCGCCGCTGGTGGCGATGGCATGGCACCCGGAGCAACAAGCCTTCGGCGGGGCCGACTATCGCGGTTACAACGAGGCGCTTTTTCTGTACGTCTTGGCCCTCGGATCGCCGACGCACCCGATCGATCCGGCGGCGTGGGACCGCTTTACCGCCGAGTACGATTGGGCCCCGTTTTATGGACAGGAGCACGCGAACTTCGCGCCGCTGTTCGGTCACCAGTACGCGGCGTGCTGGATCGATCTGCGTGGGGTGAAAGATGGGGCAATGCGCGAGCGGGGACTCGACTACTTTGAGAACAGCCGCCGCGCGACGCTCGCTCAGCGGGCTTACGCGATCGAGAACCCGCAGGGCTGGCGCGATTACGGGGCCGACATCTGGGGCCTGACCGCTTGCGACGGTCCGGGCGTGGGGGAGCGGGTCTATCGGGGGAAGCAACACCGGTTCGCTAGCTACTGGGCCCGCGGTGCGGCGGCACCACGCATCGACGATGACGGCACGATCGCCCCCACGGCCGCGGGCGGCTCGATCCCCTTCGCTCCCGAGGAAACCCTCCGGGCCCTGCAAACAATGCGCGACCGCTACGGCGACGCCTTATACGGTCAGTACGGCTTTCGGGACAGCTTTAATCCGAGCCTCGACCAAACCGTGGGGCCCGCGCCGCGCAACGGGAAAATGGTGGAGGGCCTGGGCTGGTTCAACACGGACTACCTGGGCATCGACCAGGGCCCGATCCTGCTGATGGCAGAGAATTACCGCACCGGCTCGGTGTGGGAAGTGATGCGTCGCAGCGAGCCGATCCGGCGTGGCCTGCAACGCGCGGGCTTTACCGGGGGCTGGCTCGAACCGACCGAGCCCTGAACTGGCTTTCCTTCCTGATCACTGTTAGGGCGTTATGAATCGCTACCACCTCGTTGCCCTTATCGGGCTGGCACTCATGGGAGATGCCAGCGCTGCGCCGCGGCCCAACTTCGTGTTCATCATGAGCGATGACCACGCTTATCAGGCGGTCAGCGCCTACGGGCACGGCCTGAACGAGACGCCCCAGATTGACCGGTTGGCCAGCGAGGGGATCCGCTTCGATCGCTGTTACGTCGCCAACTCGATCTGCGGGCCGAGCCGCGCTTGTTTGCTCACCGGCAAGCACAGCCACGCGAACGGCGTGCTCGACAACTTCACCGAGTTCGACGGCGCGCAGTGGACGTTTCCGAAGTCGCTCCGTCAGGCGGGCTATCAGACCGCGATCATTGGCAAGTGGCATCTGAAGTCGGACCCGACGGGCTTCGATCATTGGGACATTCTTCCGGGCCAGGGCAAGTACTATCGGCCCGACTTCCGCACAGCGGAGGGCCTGCGCGCGATCGATGGCTATGTGACCCACGTGACGACCGATCTGGCGATCGAGTGGCTGGAAGGGGCCGCGGGCCCCGGCGGGCCGGGCCGGGCGGAAGACAAGCCGTTCTTGTTGATTCTCAACCAGAAGGCCCCCCATAGGCCGTGGGACCCGGCTCCCGAACACCTTGAAACCTTTGCCGGCCGCACGATCGCCGAACCCGCAACCCTGCTAGACGACTACGCCACCCGCACCACCGCGCCGCGGACGGCCGAGATGCGGATCGCCGACCACATGCGCGTCGATCGCGACGTAAAGGCGTGGGCTCGTGACAGCAACCATCGGGAATGGCTTTACAAACACATGTCGGACGAAGATCGGGCCGCGTGGGAACGTGTCATCGATCGGCGTGCCGAGGAGCTTGCCGCCGCCAATCTCCAGGGTGCCGACCGCACGCGGTGGATCTGGCGTCACTACATGGAAGACTACCTGGCTTGTATCGCGAGCGTTGATGAAGGGGTTGGCCGGGTGCTTGATTGGTTGGACGCGGCCGATCTCAACGACAATACGGTAGTGGTTTACACGAGCGATCAAGGGTTCTACTTGGGAGAGCACGGCTGGTTCGACAAGCGGTTCATGTACGAGCAGTCGCTTCGTACGCCGATGGTGCTGCGCTGGCCCGCGGGCGTGGCGAGCCCGGGCCGCAGCGAAACGCGGATCGTTTCGAACCTTGATTTCGCGCCCACCTTTTTGGAACTGGCCGGCGCTGAAGCGGATCCCACCCTGCACGGCGAGAGCATGGTGCCGCTGCTGACGGATCCGTCGGGCGATGGGCCGAGCACTCCCGGGCGAGATATTTTCTATTACCACTACCACGAAGGGCCGACACGCGATCACGCCGTCGAGCGCCACGATGGGGTGACGGACGGGACTCACAAGCTCATCTGCTTTTACGACCTGGGCGAATGGGAGCTCTACGACCTCAGCACCGACCCCGATGAGATGCTCAATCGGTATGAAGACCCCGCCTATCAGAGCGAGCGTGAGCGGCTCACGCAGCGGCTTTTAAGCGAGCGAAATCGCTTGGGGGTGGTCGTGCCGCAAACGGTCCCGACCGAGCAGCCGGCCCTGTAACGCCGTTGCTGCCGCGGCACGAAGCGTGGGACGGATTACGGCAGCGAGCCGATGTCTTCCCCTTTCATGGTGGACAGGTTGTGGAACACCCCGATGTCGGTGTCACGCGTCAGGGAGTGAACCGATCCATCGACCAGCGTGAACTGGGTAACGCCGCCGCCGTGTAGCGAGCCGAAGTGACGCCAGTGGGTTTGGTAGCGTGACTCGGGCAGGGGGGCACCGTCTTGGATCGAAACGTCCAGGCCGTAGAACGTGCCGATGCACCCCCATCCGGCCCAAGCGAATCCCTGAGCGAAACCATTCACCGCGTCGCCCGTGAAGGTGAGCGTGTCGGCAACGGCGGTGCCGATGTTGCCGGGGGCTTCGCCGAACATGAGCGTCTGCGAGGTGCCGTCGATAACGCGTGCCAGCGACGTCTCGCTGCGGCGGTGGAACACGCCGATCAGTTCGTCGGGCATGCTACGGCCAACGAGCTGCTTGTTACGAACCTCGTCGGAATCGACAACAAACGTGTCGGGGCCGGCAGAGCCCAGCACGCCCGTCACGCCCGCATAATGGGTGAGCCCCTGCGTGATGACCGCCGGATCGTTGGCCCCCGAACCGGGACTGAGGGCACCGCTAGCGGCGACGAAGTACATCTTGTCGAGGTAAGCCGCTTGCGGCGGCTCGACCGGTGCCGAGGGGCACAGGTAGGACGCGACCGTGGTCTGAGAGAGCCGCTGACGGCGATTGTTATCGAACAGATCGCTGTAATACCAAGTGGCCCCCGACTGGGCACCAAGCGGATAATCTTCAGTGAACTGATCGAAGAGAGTGGCCTCTTCCACGTAGGGCAGCAGGTACACCATCACGCCGATTCCCTGATTGATCCGTCCGCCCAAAGCGGGCGGGTCTTGCGGGCGAGCGGGGCGCTGGAAGTCCACGCTGCCAAGGTAACCGGGGGGGAGTGCTTGTCGGGCCGACTCGTAATTTAGCGCCGCCAGGCCGAGCTGACGCAGGTTGTTGGTGCAGGCGCTGCGTCGGGCTGCTTCGCGAGCCGCTTGCACGGCTGGCAGGAGCATCGCCACCAGGATGCCGATAATGGCGATCACCACCAAGAGCTCCACGAGCGTGAAGCCGTGTGCTCGCCGGGCGGAGGATGTCGAGGTGATCATGCCGCAAAGCTTCTTGCCCATGGCTTTATTCCTTACCGACAGCGTGTCGCGAGGGTACTTGAGAGGAAGTGCGTCGTGGTCAGTTGGCGAGGATTCGTTTTGCACGCAGCTCGGCGTCGCGCGCACGTTCAGCGTGGCCGAGATCGTGATAGACACGCGCCAAGGCCTCGTGTGCCACCTTCATCCCCGGTGCCTGTTTGACGCAGAGCTCCAGGGCCTCGGCGGCGTCGTTTGGCTTGCCAAGTTGTGAGAGCGCTCGCCCGATCAAATAGTGGGCCCGGGGCAGGTGATGCACCAGCTCTGCCGCGATCATGGCGTCGTCCAACGCCGCTTGGGGGTCGCCCAGCTCGAGCTTAGCCCGAGCACGACCGGTGAAGGCCAAGGGGCTGTCCCCGTCGATCGCCAAGGCCTTTTCGAAGGCGTCGATCGCTTCCGCGTAGCGACCCGTTTCGAGCAGCACCGCGCCGAGCTTGTTGTGCAGACCTGGTAGCCGGGGCGACGATTCGACGACCTGCCGGAAATGTTCCATGGCGGCCTCGGTATCGCCATCGGCGAATTCCAGCGTGCCGAGCATCATGTGCGCGCGGGCCGAGTCGGTCGCTTGCTCAGCCAGTTGGCCGAGCACCACTCGCGCACGCCCCCGATCACCAACGCCCAGCAGGCACGAAGCCAACAGGGTTTGTGCCGCGGTGGTATCTCGCAGCGCTGGATCCAACTCGTCGAGCAGCGCGATCGCCGCGGCGTATTGCTGCGAATCAACCAGCGATTGAATCAGATTGAAACGGTTGTTGGCGATCGTGTCGCGGACGGTTTGTTCGGAATCTTCGCTGGGAGCCTCGACATATCCTAATGCGACCAGCTGCTCGAGCGCGGCTCGTGACTCGACCGGATCAATCCGCATCTCGGCAGGGTGCAGGCCACACTCTCCGCTGATCTCTTCCCACGATTCGATGCGGGGCAGCGGGGTCGTTTCCTGAAGGATTTCGGCGAGCACTCGCCCCGGCATATCGTACGCGGCGGGAAGACCGAGTAGTTGCAGAACGGTCGGAGCGATATCGAGCAAGCCCGCGCCATAGAGCCTCGACCCCTCTTGGATTCCAGGGCCTTGAGCGGCGAACACACCGAAGGGTCGATGCCATTCGACAGGTCCCGACTGCCCTTCACGCGGATCGGGACGCAAGTGATCGTTGTAGTAGCCATGGTCGCTGATGAGCAGCACCGCGGTATCGTCGCCCACGAGGTCGAGCAGCGTTTGGAGCATCATGTCGTGGAAGCGATACGCTCCCACCATACAATGCTGATAGGCCTCGAAGTCCTCTGCAGAAACCTGCTCCATCTTGGGCGGATGGAACTCCATAAACTCGTGGCCAAAGCGATCGATTCCCTCGTAGTAGACCGCCGCGAAGTCCCAATCGTCTTGAGTCAGCAGGTGCGTTGCAGCAGCATGCACGGTGGCTGTCTGTGCGAGCAGGTGCTGCAGCTTGCCGAGACGGTGCCCTTCGTTATCGAGGAGCTTCTGGGCGTTGGGGATGAAGGGCAGAATCGCCGTGGCGTCGATCTCATGCGCCCCCACCCGTAGCGGTGCGAGTTCAGAAGTTCGCTCTACCGGATGAACGCTGCGAGAAGGGGGCGGGGTTGGTACGCCCGCTTCCAAGCGAAATTGCTCAAACTGATTCGAGACCATCGTTCCCTGAATCGGCTCGGTGGGGTGCGATGCGTACCATCCCACCACGTGCGAACGCAGGCCCGCGTGCGTGAGCATGTTCCACAGCGCCTTTACTCGACGGCTGGTGCTCTGCACCGGTCGGATGCCGGCCCCCTCGGGGTCCGGCTCGGTAAACCCGTGCACTCCGTGCTGTTCAGCGCGCTTGCCGGTCGCGATGCTATTCCACAGCATCGGCGAAAGAATCGGCCGCAGTGTTGCGAGGTTACCCCACACGCCGCGGTTCATCATCTGCTCTAGGGTCGGCATCAAGCCGCGGTCAACGAGCGGATGGATCATCTGCCAGTCGGCGGCGTCCCAACCAACCAGCAGCACGCGACGCGGAGAATTCGGCGAGACGCTCCTCGCGGGCGTCTTCACCGTCCGGGCTCCGTATGCTTTGCCAATCGCTGCTCACGTGTCGCTTGCCGTCCGCGGCGGAGTGTGGCTAGCCCTACGGCTCCCGCAGCGAGCAGGCCGAGCGTCGTCGGCTCGGGAACGCTGCTAGACGAAACGCTCAAAGGGGGGAAGCCATAAGCGGCTTGCCACTCGAGATAGTCCAACGGAGTAATGGCACCGTCGGCGTCTCCGTCCGCCCGGAGGTCGGAGGTGCTGTCCAGCGTGTCTCGCCAGACGGTGTAGTCGGCAACGTCGACTAGGCCGTCATCGTTGAAGTCTCCTTTGGCGATCTGTCCGGCGCGGATCCCTTCGCCAGGGGTGTTGTTGTACGCCCAATCGTTGATGACAAACGTCCCGCCAGCGTTGTCGATCGTGACCCTGACCCAACCGTAATGGGCCGTCGCGTTGATCGGGAACGACATCCCCAGGAAAGCCCCGACCGCGTTATTGAACTCGGCGTTGGGGTTCGTGGTGCCGTAAGCCATCGAGCCGACATTGATCCCCGGTGTAACGGTCGCAGCGTCGATCACGTCGCCCGTGCTGAGGGCACGGGCGTAGGCGATACCGTTGGGCACGAGTTGCTTGGCGACCAGCAAACCCGGGAAATACTGGACGTTAGCCCCTTGGTAGGGTTTACCACCAAAGACATAGTTTTTCAGCAGCACGTCGTTGTAGTAATCGCCGTCGAGATCGAGTGTCTGCGAGTTGAACTGGGCGATCGCGATGTCTTGCGGACCCGACCAAATGATCTGCGCTTCGGCTTGCGAACTGGCAAGTGTCGCGGCGGCACCCGCGGCAAGGGAGTAAGCGGTGTGCCTCGGTAGGGCGTCGGTAGCTCGATTACGCGACATGGGATTACGTGCTCAGTTGCGAGGTGAACAGAACGGGGGCACGTCGCTCGCACAGGACGAGTGAGACGTGCCCCCGCATGAAATTAAAGTGATTTCGCAGTGTTGGACTGGTGATCTCAGCTGCTGCGGCGGCGACGCAGAGCAGCGACTCCCGCGGCTCCGGCGGCGAGCAGCCCCAGCGAGCCGGGCTCGGGGATCTGGCCGGCGAGCAGGCCCTCGCCAGGGGTGCTGTTGTAGGCCCAGTCGTTGATCACAAACGTTCCACCGGCGTTGTCGATCGTGACACGGATCCAACCGAAGTGACTCATTCCGTTGATGGGAAACTCGAGTCCGAGGAACGCTCCGACAGCGTTGTCGAACTGGGAATTAGGATTGGCTCCGTAAGCGAGCGAGACGGCGAAGGGCCCGCCAGCGGTGGCCGCGGCATCGATCACGTCGCCATCGGAGAGCGCGGTTGCGTAGCTCAGACCGGCGTTGAAGCCGACAACTTTGCCGGGGAAGAAGTTAACCGTCGCCCCTTGATAGTTACCACCAAAGACGTAGTTCTTCAGCAAGATGTCGTTGTAGGCGTCGCCATCCAGATTAAGGTCTTGCGAGCTGAATTGCGCGATCGGCAGGTCTTGAACCCCCGAGTAAACGACCGCTGCGTTGGCTTCGGCTCCGACCGCGGCAGCGGCGGCTCCGGCGGCGATCGAGTAGGCAACTTTCTGAGCGGTAGCTTTGCTCGCCTGGGGCGTAGCGGCGGTCTTCTTCGCGGTCATGAGCGGTTCCTCAAAGATGGAGCTGTGGCCTGCGACAGGCCTTGAACGATGTTCTTGCCCACCAAGGGGCATACTGAAAACACAGAGACAGGCGGTAGGCCGCGGCATGTCCTTTAGGGGAGGGACGCCTAGGGCGATGGAGGGAGGGCTTCGGGAAGCTTTTCACCGCCTGATGAAAGCCTCTGCAGGCAGTGATTACTATAGTTTCGCCCTCACGCCTCCGCAACAAACCGGGCGTACAATTTTTTCGCCTAAGAATGCGGCCCCCGACAGCCGTGGCGGCTGCGTTTTCCCGCCATGAAAGTCAAGCTGACGCAAGCAATTAGCAGGCTTGCCGGCTCAGGAACGGCGACCGAAGACCCCGCCAAGAAAAAGGCGATAGCCCACCGAAAGTAGTCGTCCTGATCAACAATCCCGTCGATGTCGGCATCGGCCCGAAGATCGGCCGTGCTATCGAGCGTGTCACGCCACACCGTGTAGTCCGCGACATCCACGAATCCGTCGTTGTTGAAATCGCCTTCCACGGAGGTGTCGATCAAAGTCACGTCAAGCCGGTAGAGCTGCGTGGTGGTCGTGACGCCGCTAAGCTGAATCGTGTAGTCGCCGGCGGACGGGAGCGCGAAAGTGATTGCCTCGGCTTGGCCCAGACCGCCGGCGGAAGATTCTGCTATCTGCTGGTCGCCGCTGTAGAGGGCGAGCGACAAGTCGCCCGCTTGGGCGGCGTTGATGGCGGTAAAGGGGCCGCTGGAAGCGATCCGCTGATTGTAGAACGCGCCGACGGGGGTCAACGTGAGTTGCACCTCGGACGATCGCGTCGTCGTGAAGCGATAGAAGTCGTTGTCTGACGAGTTGTGGATGCTGAGGAAGTCAACTTCCGTGGGAAGCACGGTTTGACTCGAATCGGCGTCTTGCCCGACAGATATTGGTGTATCGAAAGGCAGAAGGCCGAGCGGGGTCGCGGTCGCGAGCGAATCGTTGCCTCCGTCTTTCTCGAGCGGATCGCCGTACAGAAACTGTGCGCCACGGATATCATCTTGCTGCGGGCCATCCACATCGGTTGTGGGTTGCGGCTCCATCAAGATGATCGAGCTGGTTGAGTTCAGGTGGCCCAGACCCAGGGCATGGCCGATCTCGTGCGTAAGCGTGTTACGCAGCCGGACCGACACACCGGCAGGATTGCCGAAGTAGCCGGCGTCGATGGTGTCGAGGACGATGTCACCGTTGTCGGGTTGGAGCGCATAGGCGGCGGTCCCTAGAGTGAAGTCGGAAGCGTCGATCATCGTTCCCGCCAGGCGTATGTCGGCGCGCACGCCAAGCTGGCCTTGCAGAACGCTGTGCGTCGCACCGTCGTCGTTGGGCTCGTAGACAAAGCGCACGCCGCTCGTTTCGCTCCATCGATCGAAAGAAGACTGGAGCAATGAAAACCAAGGGCGCTCACTGAATGATGCGCCACCGCCACCGTACCAGGCATCGAGCGATGCAATCAGATTGCTCGGCTGGTTGATCCCGGGTTGCACGTTGGCGATCATCGTTCCGTCGCCGACAATCCCCCAGGTGAGGGTGATCGGCTCACCGGTCGAACCGGTCAAGCCATCGGTCGCGGTGAACAGCCACCGATCGTTGTTGTTGTAGGCTGCCGCCGACTCCAGCAGGCCGAGGCTGAATAGCACCGTAAGCAATCGTAGCGATAGTTTGGGCATCGTAAAATCAGGTCGTCGGGTCGAGCGCCGCTGAAGGGGCTCGGTCCTCGTGGACCGAGGAGTCACGCAAATCGAATTTCGGCGACCTTCAGGATTTCACGCCGGCGAAGGCGGTGCAAGCGAGATTCGGTCGGTTGCGCGACCAATCGGCCGAGTTCGTGCTATTCTGCGGGGGATCGATCGATAGTCACCCCTTATTTTCTGGAAACGGAGGCAAGTCGGCTACTGCAATGCCCTCCGACCTGACGTCAGAGACCGCTTCGCATGTCTTCTTGCTAGGACTCTTCTCACGACTCTTTTTTTGAGGCTTGCAGGTGATGACTAAGGCTTTCTCGAGCGCGATTTTGTTCGCCGCAACGCTTGCTCTGTGCCTATCGCCACTGGTCGTTCGAGCCGCCTCGCCCGAAGAGCACGACGCGCGAATGGCTTGGTGGCGCGACGCCCGCTTCGGAATGTTCATCCATTGGGGGCTGTACGCCATTCCTGCTGGAGAATGGAACGGCAAGCCGGTGCCGGGAATCGGCGAATGGATCTTGGCCAAGGGCAATATCCCGCTGGCCGACTATGTGCCGCTGGCCAAGCAGTTCAACCCGACCGGGTACGATCCCCAAGAATGGGCCCAGATCGCCGCGGACGCGGGAATCAAATACGTCGTGATCACCTCGAAGCATCACGACGGCTTCTGCCTGTTCGACACGGCCGCCACCGACTGGGACGTGGTCGATGCAACGCCCTACGGCAAAGACCTGCTCGCCCCGTTGGCGGCCGCGTGCCGCGCGCGAGGAATCCATTTCTGTACCTACTATTCGATCATGGACTGGCACCACCCCAGTCAACGGATCGACTCCGAGAAGCATCACAACACGCATATCGACCCCGCGCGTAAGCCAGAGTACATCGCGTACATGAAGCAGCAGCTCCGCGAGTTGCTCGACTCTTGCGACCCCGACGTGCTGTGGTTCGACGGCGAGTGGGTTGAGTGGTGGACCGAAGCAGACGGCAAAGATCTGTACGCCTATCTGCGTGATCTCAAGCCTTCGCTCATTATCAACAACCGTGTGGGCAAGGGCCGCAAGGGAATGGAGGGTCTCAATCGCGGGGATCAAGAGTACGCGGGCGATTTCGGCACCCCCGAGCAGCAGATCCCCGAGACGGGTATTCCCGGTGTCGACTGGGAGTCGTGCATGACGATGAACGACACGTGGGGATTCAAGAAGAATGACCACAATTGGAAGTCCTCGAAGATGCTCATCGAGCAGCTGATCGATACGTCTTCGAAGGGAGGGAACTATCTGCTGAACGTTGGTCCCACCGCCGAAGGACGCATCCCTGCCCCCAGTGTCGAGCGCTTGGCAGCCCTTGGGCGGTGGATGCGCGTGAATGGCGAAGCCATCTACGGCTCCGCTGCCAGCCCGATCGCTTCGCCCGATTGGGGGCGTTTTACGGCCAAGCGTGAGCGCCTGTACGCTCACGTTTTTGAGACACCTGCCAGCGGGCAACTCGTTGTCCCCTGCGCCGCTGAGAACGCTGTGGTCTTGGGGTCCGATGTTGAGGTGACGATCGCGGTCGAGGACGCGCAGACCAAAGCGACGCTGCCCGAGCTTGATACCCAGGATGCCCCAACGGTCCTGCTTTTCCAAACGGCTCAGTAGCGCTGTCCCGGGGCGTGCTCACCTGAGGCGCCGAAACTGGCTAGGCGAGACTCCGAAAACGCTCTTAAACGTCCGTGAGAAATGGAACGGATCGGGGTAGCCAACCTCGCGCGCGATATCGCTGATCTTGCGATCGTCGGCCGAGAGCTGCTCGGCAGCAAAGTTCATGCGTAGTCGTAACAGTCGCTGGTAGGGCGTCCCCTGTCCAAACCGTTGATAGAGTCGGCAAAGATACGCTTCTGCGACACCACATTCCTCAGCGAGTTGGCCAAGGCTCGTGATCCGCAGCGCGTGCTTGTTGAGGTGCCGTTCGCAGCGCATGAAGGTGTCATACGCGCCGACGCTCGCCGCGGGTGGCGAAGCAGGTGCGTTTGCCAGTACGGCGCACAGGTAGCGCAGCAAGGCTTGGCAGAGCGGGGCCGCCACGCGGGCGTCCGCAGCCGCGTCGCGCCGTAGCGCGTCGAAAGTCCACTCAAGGCGCGATTCGTTGCCTAGCGCGCGATGGGTCCCGGGTGGCAAGCCGGCTTCCGCACAGAGGCGGGCAGCCTCGGTACCGGTGAAGGCTACGAAGTGTTTGCGGAGCGGCTTCTCCGGATGCGTGCGGATCGTGTGGGGAATGCCCGGTCCATAGCAATAGACCGATCCCGCTTGCACCGTGAAGGATTGGCTCGAAATCTGAACCTCGCCCGTGCCGCGGGCTACCCATTCGATGACGTAGTGGGGGAAGTTGGCCCGCTGAATAAAGTAATCGGGGGCGCACTTCTCATCGCCCCCGCTGACCACCGCCAGAGCGGTTCCAGCCGGGGGGGAGAGGTCAAGAAAGTATCGGCGGGCAGAGAGGACCTTCCGCGAAAAGAATTCGGGTTCCGTGGCAGCGGACGATCGCCCCAATTCAGTCAGGTCAATATTTGGCATGGCCGATAAACTATAGCCATGGCGGATCGTTATCGCGAACGCTCCATTGGAACCCTGAAGCGGTCGACAGGCTCCGCCAGCGAAGCCCTCCCTTTTCCTTACCGCCGGCATTCGGCCGGTCGCACTCGTGACTGTCGCACTCGTGACTCAAGCCGATAGCGCCGCCACGGCCGCCGGAACAGCCCCTGCAGCCGATGTTTCGCGGGTTGTTCCCGGGGTTTACGTGGCCCCTTTTGTCCTGGTCACAACCCTTTTCGCCCTGTGGGGCTTCGCGAACGACATCACCAACCCCATGGTGAACGCGTTCAAAGACGTGCTGTTGATCAGCAACTTTGAGAGCTCGTTGGTGCAGGCCGCTTTCTACGGCGGTTACTGCGTGATGGCGATCCCCGCTGCGCTATTCATTCATCGCTACGGGTACAAGTCGGGCGTCTTGATGGGACTGGGGCTCTACGCCCTGGGCTGTTTGCTGTTTCTGCCGGCCGGACAGCTGGTGCAGTTCTGGGCGTTTCTCGCGGCGTACTTTGTGATGACCAGCGGGTTGGCTTTTCTGGAGACCACCGCCAATCCGTACATCCTGGCGATGGGGTCCCCCGAAACCGCCTCGCGGCGGCTGAATTTTGCCCAGGCGTTTAACCCGGTCGGTTCGCTGATGGGGATGTTTGTCGCCCGCAACCTCATCCTGCAACAGCTTGATCCCGCCGACACCTCCACACGTCAGGCGCTCGCGCAGAGCGATACCGCCGCGTTCGCGGCGTTGCAGCAGAGCGACCTGTCCGTGATATCCGGTCCCTACCTGGTTCTGGGACTCGTCGTGCTCGCGGCCCTGGTTGCTTTCACTTTAGCGAGACTTCCCGAGGGCGAGTCCTTCAGCACCGGCGAGGCGGGCATCGGCAAAACGTTTTCACGCCTGTCGGTCAACGCGCGCTACCTGGGCGGCGTGGTTGCTCAGGCGTTTTATGTGGGGGCCCAGATCATGTGCTGGACCTTTATCATTCAGTACGGCGTATCCGAGCTCGGCCTGGAGCCCGAAAAGGCCCAGACCTACAACATCGTCGCCATGGTGACGTTTGTTGTCAGCCGGGGCGTCTGTACGTATTTGCTCAAGTTTTTCGACCCGGGCAGCCTGCTTGGCTTGCTCGCGGTGGTCGGCGCAACGCTGCTGGTCGGCACAATCACGCTGGGCGGCTACCCGGGACTGTACTGCTTGGTCGCCGTGTCGGCGTGCATGTCGCTCATGTTCCCGACGATCTATGGCATCGCTTTGGAGGGTCTCGGCGACGATGCCAAGCTCGCCTCGGCCGGTTTGATTTGCGCCATCGGTGGCGGCTGCATCATGCCGCCCCTGCAGGCGTCCATCATGGACGGCAACGCCTGGGCGCTCGGCGGCGGCGAGCTGTCGGCGATGCGGGCGTCCTTTGTGCTTCCGCTGGGCTGCTTCCTGGTAGTGGCGATCTATGGTTTCGCCGTTTATCTGGCTGACCACCGTAATCGCCAGCGGGGTTATTGAGCAATGCACCCCATTCGTTTCGGCAATACCGGTTTGCTGATTCCCCCGGTGGTCTTTGGCACCAGCAACCTTGGCAATCTCTTCGTCGCGCACACCGATGAGGTGAAGCTCGAGGTGACGCGTGCCTGGTTCGACCTGGTCAACCAACCCGTCGTAGTGGATACGGCAGGTAAGTACGGTGCGGGAATGGCTCTCGAAGTTCTGGGACGCAACCTCCGGACCCTTGGCATTGATCCTAAAGAAGTCGTCATCAGCAACAAGTTGGCGTGGGTTCGCCAGCCGCTGCCGCCGAATGGTGTGCCATGCTTCGAGCCCGGTGCCTGGGTTGGGTTGGAGTATGACGCGGTTCAGCGGATCTCTTACGAGGGCATCCTCGGTTGCTGGGAAGAGGGTAACCGATTGCTGGGAACACCTTACCGCGCTGAGTTAGTCTCGGTACACGACCCTGACGAATACCTGGCAGCGGCGACGAGTCCCCGCGATCGCGCGGCACGCTGGGAAGATCTCCGCGGTGCCTATCAGGCTTTGCAAGAGCTAAAGCAACGGGGCGAAGTCCAAGGCGTAGGGGTGGGAGTCAAAGACTGGCGGATCCTGCACGAGGTCGCCGAACTCGTGGATCTCGATTGGGTCATGATTGGCAACAGCTTGACCCTTTACAGCCACCCACCAGAGCTGCTCGATCTGATCGAGACGTTGGCGAATAAGGGCGTTGCGATTATCAATTCGGCCGTTTTTCACAGCGGCTTTCTCGTCGGCGGCGACTACTTCGACTATCGCCGACTCGATGCAGCCACGCCGGCGGACCAAGATAAATTCGCCTGGCGCGAACGCTTTCACGATCGGTGCGCCGAGCACGGTGTCGCGCCAGCGGCAGCCTGTCTGCGGTTTGCGATCTCACCCCCCGGTGTCCATGCCATCGCGATGAACAGCAGCCGTCGCGACCGGATTGCAGCTGACATCGCTGCGATCGAAACGCCCCTGCCCCCCGAGTTTTGGTCCGAACTGAAAGCGGAGGGTCTCATTGACCTTGGCTACCCGTACGTTTGACCCGTTTTTTCCGCGTTAAGTGTCATGCTCAAGACAGGCATACTGAACCCGGCCCTCGCGTCGCTTCTCGCGCGGGTCCGCCACACGAACACGCTGGTGATCGCCGACCGAGGCTTTCCCTTTTGGTCACAGATCGAAACGATCGATCTCGCACTGATCGATGACGTTCCGACAGTGCTCCAGGTGCTCGAAGCGATACGTGGTAACTTTGTTCTGGGCCGGGTCTGGATGGCAGAAGAGTTTATGCGCGAGAACGAAGAGCAGGTAATCGCTCGCTTCGGCGATGCGCTCGCAGGCCTCACGCTTGAGCACGAGCCCCACGAGCTTTTCAAGCGACGTGTTCCCCAGGCGATCGGGCTCGTGCGTACCGGTGATACGGTTCAGTACGCCAACATGATCCTCGAGTCAGCGTAAAACCATCGCGATGGTCATCGATTCTCACCACCACTTCTGGCGTTATGACGCGACGCGTCACGGATGGATCGATCCGTTGACAATGTCTGCGTTAACCCGCGACTTTCTCCCTCAAGACCTTTTGGCGGCAGCAAAAGAGGGAGCCGTCGAAGGTTTTATCAGCGTGCAAGCCGAGCAGAGTCTTGCTGAAACCGAGTGGCTCTTACAGCTAGCGGATCAAACGGCCCCGATTGTTGGTGTGGTGGGCTGGGCCCCCCTCGTTGATCCGGAGTTGGAATCGCTGCTCGAGCGGATCCACCATCCCAAGCTGAAGGGATTCCGCCATGTGGTTCAGGACGAGCCCGACGACCAATTTTTGCTGCGAGCGGATTTTAGCCGTGGCATAGCGTGCCTGACCGCTCGTGATTTGGTGTATGACCTTCTGATCTTTGAACGCCATCTGCCCGTAGCAATCGAGTTGGTTGACAAGCACCCCGAGCAGCGTTTTGTGCTGGATCACTCCGCGAAGCCGAAAATAGCGGCAGGAGAGTTGAGCCCCTGGCGAGAGAATCTGTATAGCTTGGCGCGTCGCCCGAATGTTGTATGCAAGGTTTCGGGCCTGGTTACGGAAGCGGGCGGCAACGATTGGACGCCCGCTGGGCTGCGTCCCTACCTGGATACCGTGCTCGACGCCTTCGGCCCCGAGCGGTTGATGTTTGGCTCGGACTGGCCCGTCTGTTTGCTCGCCTCGTCCTATGAGCGATGGCTGCAAACGGTCCAGTCGTGGGCGGCATCTTTTACAGAGGCTGAGCGTGCATGCCTGTTCGGCGCAACCGCCGCTCAGGTCTACCGAGTCGATGTTTCCGCCGTTTCTACGAAAGGAGTTTCGCCTTGAACAGGGCACCGACCATCACCAGCTATGAGGTGATCGACCTGCGGTTTCCGACGTCGGACGAGGCGCACGGCTCGGACGCCATGCACGCCGATCCCGATTACTCGGCCGCGTACGTGGTGCTGCGTACCGATGTTGCGGGTCTCGAAGGTCATGGGTTGACCTTTACTCTTGGCCGCGGCACGGATGTTTGTGTGGCCGCGGCTGAGCGGTTGTGCGAGATGACGATTGGCCTAACGCTTGCCGAAATCACGCGCGATTTCGCCAACTTCTGGCGACGGCTCACCAGCGAATCGCAGCTCCGCTGGTTGGGGCCCGAGAAGGGCGTTGTGCATCTTGCCACCGCCGCGGTAGTTAATGCGATCTGGGACCTGTGGGCCAAAGCCGAGGGCAAGCCGGTCTGGAAGCTTGTTGCCGATCTCACGCCCGAGCAGCTCATCGGCTGCATCGACTTCCGTTACCTGGGGAACGCGCTGACACGCGACGAGGCGCTGCGAATCGTCGAAGCCAATGAGCCCGACAAAGCGGACCGCGAGCAACGGCTGCGAGCCGACGGATTCCCCGCCTATACCACCTCGGCCGGATGGCTCGGCTATTCCGATGACCAGATTCGACAGCTCTGTCGAGAGGCGATCGCCGACGGTTGGAACGCTTTCAAGCTCAAGGTGGGGGCGGATCAACAAGACGATCGCCGCCGCGCCGCCCTTATCCGCGAAGAGATCGGCCCCCACCGGCGGCTGATGATCGACGCCAATCAGCGCTGGGAGGTTGGTGAGGCGATCGAATGGGTCCGCGCGCTGGCGGAGTTCGACTTGTGGTGGGTCGAGGAACCGACCTCGCCCGACGACGTCGTCGGCCACGCCGAGATCGCAAGGGCGATCGCGCCCATCGGCGTTGCCACCGGCGAGCAATGTCAGAACCGAGTGATCTTCAAGCAGTTTCTGCAGCTCAACGCCATCGCGTTCTGTCAGATCGATAGCTGTCGGCTAGGCGGTCTTAACGAAGTGTTAGCCGTCATGTTGCTCGCCAAAAAATTTGGCGTGCCGGTCTGCCCCCACGCCGGGGGTGTGGGACTGTGCGAGTACGTCAATCATCTGATCATGATCGATTACCTTCGTATTGGTGCCAGTCTTGAAAACCGCGTTTGCGAGTTCGTTGACCACCTGCACGAGCACTTCGTTGATCCGTGCGTCGTTACTGGCGGGGCCTATCGCTTACCGCAGGCACCAGGCTACAGCGCGCAGATTCATCCCGAGACCCTCGCGGCTTATCGTTATCCC
Source organism: Botrimarina hoheduenensis (assembly GCF_007859815.1). GTDB lineage: Bacteria > Planctomycetota > Planctomycetia > Pirellulales > Lacipirellulaceae > Botrimarina > Botrimarina hoheduenensis. Next base: position 498,618 of record NZ_SJPH01000002.1, read on the forward strand.
GATGGGCCGATATGGCGCGAACGCCTAGGAGCGAAACCCTGATGGCCGACCGGCTCAAAGACAAGAAGGTGTTGGTGACCGCCGCAGGGCAGGGAATCGGTCGCGTGTGCGCCGAAGCCTTCGCTCGTGAGGGAGCCGCTGTGCTAGCCACCGACATCAACGAAGCCGCGTTGGAATCACTCGCTCGGGCGATGCCCGCCGTAAGGACGATGCGGCTCGACATGCGCGATCCCGCCGCGATCAGCGCGCTGGCCTCGGCCGAGGGGGCCTTCGACGTCTTGCTGAATGCCGCGGGATACGTTCATCACGGGACAATCTTGGACTGCGAAGAACAGGATTGGGCTTTTTCGTTCGATCTGAACGTGACGGCCATGTACCGACTCACGCGGGCTCTGCTGCCGGCGATGCTTGACGCGGGCGGCGGCAGCATTGTGAACATTGCCAGCGTTGCCTCGAGTGTCACCGGGGTGCCTAATCGCTTTGCTTACGGGGCGAGTAAGGCGGCGATCCTTGGTTTGACCAAGGCGATTGCCGCCGACTTCGTTAAACAGGGGATCCGTTGCAACGCAATCTGTCCGGGTACGGTTGAGTCCCCGTCGCTTGAGGAGCGGATGCGAGCGCAGGCGGGCGACTACGATGCGGTGCGTGCCGCCTTTGTCGCGCGGCAGCCAATGGGACGGCTCGGCAAACCCGAAGAAGTTGCTTCGTTGGCGGTTTACCTTGCCTCAGACGAGGCGTCGTACACCACCGGGGCGATTCACCTGATCGATGGCGGCTGGTGTATCTGAGTCGTTCTTACTAGCCTGCGAGACACGCCGCAGCGGATTAGGCGGAGTCCGCTGACCCAATCACGTCGAATGACTCTTGCGGGTCGTTCGAGCCGAAGCATTCTCACCGACCGACCCTCTTTAACGGAAACGTCCGAATGAAGCTGCTACGTTACGGGGCACCAGGGCAAGAGAAGCCGGGACTGCTCGACGCACAGGGAACGATTCGCTCGCTTGCAGGGGTGATTGACGACTTAGCGGGGACGGCCCTCTCGGGTGCGTCGCTTGCAAAAATCGCGGCGCTCGATCCGACCTCTTTGCCCGCTGTCGAGCCTGGCGTGCGTTACGGACCCTGCGTTGCCGGTTCGGGCAAGTTCTTGTGCATCGGCCTCAATTACGCTGATCACGCTGCAGAGACCGGTGCCGAGATTCCCTCCGAACCGGTGCTCTTCATGAAGGCCACCAGCGCGATTGTGGGGGCCTACGACAACGTCGAGATCCCCCGCAATTCGCACAAGACCGACTGGGAGGTTGAACTCGGTGTCATCATCGGCGAGAAGGCCAAGTACGTCAGCGAGGCGGAAGCGCTCGATTACGTCGCGGGTTACTGCGTAATCAACGACCTCTCAGAGCGTGACTTTCAGATCGAGCGCTGTGGGCAATGGGTTAAGGGCAAGGGGTGCGACACGTTCGCGCCGATCGGCCCCTATCTGGTCACGCGCGACGAGCTTACCGATCCTCAGAACCTCGATATGTGGCTCGAAGTCGATGGCCACCGCTACCAAAACGGTTCGACCCGAACGATGGTTTACGGCGTCGCCATGCTGGTGAGCTATGTCAGCCAGTTCATGTCGCTCCATCCGGGCGACGTGATCTCGACCGGTACGCCTCCGGGCGTAGGGCTGGGTCAAAAGCCACCCGTCTTCCTGCAGCCGGGCAATATCATCAAACTGGGGATCAGCGGTCTTGGCGAGCAGCAGCAGCTTGTGGTTGCCGGATAGCGACGCTGTCAGCACGCTGAACTTACTCCCGGCCTTTGGAACGTCACCCCCGCGATGAAGTCGTTTCGCAAAGAGATCTGGTTCGAGCTTCCCGAGCGGATGGAGTTTGTCAACATCACGCCCGAGGTTGAGGTGTGCGTCGCCGCGAGCGGCGTCAAAGAAGGCCTGTGCCTGGTCAACGCCATGCACATCACCGCTAGCGTGTTCATCAACGATGACGAGCCCGGTCTGCACCGCGACTATAAGAAATGGCTGGAAGAGATTGCCCCCTTCGACCCCTCGCCGCAGCGCTACCATCACAACCTGACCGGAGAGGACAATGCCGACGCCCACCACAAACGGCAGATTATGGGGCGTGAAGTCGTCGTGGCGATCACGGCCAGCCGGCTGGACTTCGGCCCCTGGGAGCAGATCTTCTACGGCGAGTTCGACGGCCGCCGTCGTAAGCGCGCCCTGGTTAAGATCATCGGCGACTAACGTCGAATTACTTCCGAGAAGTCAGCTTTCTCGGCTACCGCGACTCGCGCCCGAGTGTTGATTAGGGCGCGGGCCTTGAGCTCGTCGAGCGTGCCTTCACCCGCCAGCAGACCCTCGGCGTACGCCTTGCGATCGCTGTACCCCGGCAGCAGCACGTTCACGTCGTAGGTGATCCGATTTGGCGTGATGCGGTTGATGTGCCGGGCGATGTTGGTCGTGCAATTGTTCGTTAGCAGGTCGTAGAACTCGGGCTCTTCGGCGAGCGTGTTGGCGCGGTCGAGCATGTCCACAAGCAGCTTGCGAGCCGACTCGGGTGCCGCGGTCGTGCGATACACATAGGTCGGGCCATCGTTGATGACCGCCTGACGATACAGCAGGTCGCGCTCGTCGGCGACGACGTACATGATCTCGTACTGCTTGGCCATGCCGAGCAGAGGATTGAACTTTTCTTCGCCCTTTTCTTTGCGGACCTCGACGCTCACCGCCAGGTGCTCGGGAGGATCAGTGGGCGACGCACCGGCGAACTCGAAGCTGAGCATCGTGTGCGCCAGGGCCGGCACGGGGCCGAACGGCATGGTCACAAAATCGACGGCACGCAGCCGTGATAGGTCGTAGCGACGGTCTTCGTGATCGAGCACGTACTCGCCGGGCGCGAAGGTTTTGCAGTTGCGAACGTTCCGCACGAGCAGTTGATCGCCCTCGATCTGGGCGGTTGCCAGAACCGACTGATCAGGAGACCAGTCGCGGTGGTTCGATGCCACGAGCCGCTTCTCGGCCGCTTGGCAGCCTACCAGCAGGCACACCACAGCTCCCATCAGCCCTGCCAAACGCAGCGAGAACAACAGCGATAAGGGCGTGAACGGGCGCATTGCGCGTGAAAATTAGAGAAGCCGTCGGGCTCCGACAACGCCGATTCGGCGTTTCTCAGCAGCCTGCGCGTCGCGGCAATCGACAATGATACGGCATACTCAGCGGAACCCGACCTTGGCGTTGCCCCCTGGGGGGCGATACCCTGCCAGCAATGAAAGCACTCTTCCTTTTCATTGGCCCGCTCGTGGCCGCGGCTGCGGGCATGCTGGCCAATGCCTATGGGCTTCCGGCTCCGGCAGCGTGGACCGCCGCCATCACCGCGCTGTGCGCTGTTTGGTGGGTAAGCGAGGCTATTCCCATTCCTGCGACGTCGCTCGTACCGATCGCGGCGTTGCCGCTCGTGGGAGCGATTCCCCCGCCCGAGGTTGGCAAGGCCTATGGGCACCCGCTCATCTTGTTGCTGACCGGTGGCTTTATGCTTTCCACGGCGCTGGAGCGCAGCGGTGCCCATCGTCGGCTTGCGCTGGCCATGATCCGGCTCGTCTCGGCGGGGGGCCGCGTGACAGGCCGCCGGCTGGTGATCGGCTTCATGCTGGCGGCGGCCGTGCTCAGCATGTGGGTTTCCAACGCGGCGACCACGCTGATGCTGATCCCGATCGCCCTGGCGACGCTGGGTGCCGCCGGCAGCAGCGGAGCGAGCCCGCGCTTGCGCAACGCGTTGCTGCTTGGCGTAGCGTACGCGGCCAGTGTCGCGGGCACGATGACCCCGATCGGCACGCCGCCCAATCTGCTGTGCATCAACGCGCTCGAGCAAGGGCCGGTCGGCGAAGTGACGTTTAGCGAGTGGATCGGCTGGGCGGTTCCCGCGGCGCTGCCGATGCTGATTGCCACCGCGCTGTGGCTGACGCGGGGGCTGAGCGACGAAACCGAATTCAATTTGCCCGAGATCGGCCGCTGGCGTTCGGCAGAGATCCGCACCCTGGCCGTGTTTGTGGCGACCGCGGTGCTCTGGGTGACACGCACCGAGCCCTTTGGCGGATGGAGCAAAGCGCTGGGGTTGGTTCATGCCAATGACGCCAGCGTGGCGCTGCTGGCGGTGGTTGCGATGTTCCTCATCCCCAGCGGAGATCCCCCTAAGCCCGGCGAGCCCGCTCCCCGCCTGCTCGACTGGCCGACCGCGGTCGCGATTCCGTGGGGTATGCTCCTGCTGTTCAGCGGCGGCATGGTGCTCGCTCAGGCGTTCACTTCCTCTGGCTTGGCCGAGGCGATCAGCGCCGGGATGAGCCAACTGGCGCAGCTGCCCGCCCCGTTGCTGCTGATCAGTTTATGCTTGTCGGTGACCTTCTTGACCGAGGTAACCAGCAACACCGCCACAACGGCGCTGCTCATGCCGCTGCTCGCGACGGTCGCGCAAGCGACCGATATCGACCCGCGCCTGCTGATGGTCCCCGCCGCGATCAGCGCCAGCTACGCCTTTATGCTCCCCGTGGCGACCGTCCCCAATGCGGCCGTCTACGGCGCAGGGGCCGACTCGGGAGCGATGGCCCGCGAGGGGTTTGTGCTGAATCTCATCGGCGCTGTGCTGTTATCGATGTCGGCATGGTGGTCGTTTGGCGGGGGGTGATCCCCCGCCAACCCCTTAAGGAGTGGGGTCCCGCGCCGTTGACTCAAACGGGAAGGCCTCGTCGATCTCCGCGCGCGCCAGCTCGACCAAGAAGTCGGCCAGCTTGGCGGTCGTTGCCTCTAGCAGTCGGCGCCCCTTATCCGCGGTCGCCGCACGCGGATCACCTGCGCCCGAATCCACGGTGTAACGCTCCCAGGGGCGTGGGGCCTTGGCCCAGCCTTCGCGCATCGCCCGCAACCGGGGGGTGGCAGTCGGCTGGGGCCCCGCTTGGTCGAGCCGTACTAGATCGGGCCGGAGCCACAGCATGAGGCTCGTTTCCATGTCGTTCGCGTGGTCACCCCCGGCGGGAAACGTCTGCGCGATCAGTTCGCGGCACACGTCAAACCAGTGCACCTGCACGAAAAAGACGTTGTGCTTGCCGTAAGAGTCTTTGATCCACGGATAAAAATCGTTGCCGCCGTGTCCGTTGAGCAGCACCGCCTTGCGGACCCCGCTGCCGGCGAGGGTTTCTGCCAAGTCGTCTAGCATGCGGAACAGCGTGGTCGGCCGCAGGTTCATCGCCAGCGGGAAGGCCTGCTGCGTGGTTTGCACGCCAAACGGGATCACCGGCAGCACACCCACCCGTGCGCCGCGTCGCCAGGCCTCGCCCGCCGCCTGATCGGCGAGGGCTTCCACCTGAAAATTGTCGGTGGCGTAGGGCAGGTGCCGGCCGTGCGGCTCGGTGGCACCGGTGGGGAGCACCACCACTTCCGGCGGGGCAGACTCCCCGTCGGTCAACGCAGAATCACCAATTTGCCAGGGTCTTTCGGTAGGCATCGGCAGAAGATTCCGGGCTAGGGGTCACGGGGGGTGGACGCATGCGTGTCGGACGTTCGCTATACTTATAGCGTCAGCCTCGCTACTCTCGGTAAGGTTGCGCTATCAGGTGGTTCGCTTGTCGCCCTCGCTTCCGAGGGCCGTCGTCAGGAGCTTCGCGATGCCGGTCACAATGCAGCTCTCGCGGATCATTATCAGCGAGATCAACGATCAGCAGGTGATCTACTTGAAGGAGGTCGGCGGCGACCGGTCGTTCCCCATCTTGATCGGGTACTTCGAGGCCAAGAGCATCGATCGCCGCGTCAAGGGCGAGGAAGCCACCCGGCCGCTGACCCACGATCTGCTCGTGTCGGTCGCCGAGCACCTGGGCGGAGAACTTCAGGACGTGGTCATCACCGAGCTGCACGACCACGTCTATTACGCCAAGCTCCGCGTCCGGCACGAGGGCGAGCTGATCGAGATCGATGCCCGCCCGAGCGATGCGATCGCGGTGGCCGTCACCAGCGATCCGGCCCTGCCGATCTACGTGGCCGAAGACGTGCTGAACGACGTCATGCGTGAGCAGCACGAAGAGGACTGACGCCCGCTCCGCTGTGCTGTTGGCTCGCGCTCACTGGCTTGTACGCCGCCACGAGCCCGGCAGCACCCGCACGCCCTGCCCCGCGCTGAAGCCCGGCGGCGGATAGTTCATCGCGTAGGGGCGGTAGTCCAGCGTGAGTGTCTTGTTTGCTTCTATGCAGATGTTGTTGGCGATCAGGCACCCGCGCACCGTGGCCGTGTCCCTGACGATCACCATGCCGGTCACATACACGACCCCTTCGATCACCGCATTGCGGACGTCGCTCTTGTCGGAATCCTCTTCGCCGTTAAAGGGCATCCCCGGCGGGTTGTAGTTGAAGATGCCCGACTCGCGCAGCTCCGTGCCGGTAAATAGATTTCGCAAATCGATTTTCAGGTCCCCTTGAACGATCAAACACGGAGCGTTCAGCGGGTTAGCCTGATGGATCGCCACGTCGGTGCAGGCGGTGTTCGGCCCGGCGTTGAGCAGCACGAGCGTCCCCAGCACCCGCGACCACTTCAGGTCGAGCGATTCGCCGGCCAGATCGATCCAGTAAATCCCATAGGGGTTCACTTCGCCCACATCGTTCAGCCACCGGCTCATCAGCTTGAAGTTGAGGTGCCGCATGCCAAACGAACTCGGCACGCTCGAGAGCGGAATCTCCGTGCCGCGCGCCAGGTAGTAATCCAGCACGTGGTCGCCCGGCATCTCGCGGGGGCGTACGCCTTCGGTCTTCGTGCCCGAATAGGTTCCACCGAGGACTTTATCGTAGGCTTCGGCGTCGAGGCCAAAGGTCGCTGTGGTTGCCATGACGTCATCGTTCGAGCTCACAAAGCCTGCGCCGGTGATGGTGCTACCGCTCTTGGCTTCGAACAGAAGCTGCGCGTGCGCCGCGGCTTCGAGACACGTGAGCCCCCGTCCGCTGGGTTCGATACCGACCTCCATCGCCGCGACCGCTTCGTTAAAGTAGCCGACCGAGCGCAGCATGGCGTGGTCGCGCGGGTCGTCGTCCAGGTCGCCATCGGCGTCGGTAACGAGCCAGCGGAAGTACGCGCCACCTAACAGGTGGATCGCGTCGGAGTTATCCCCGCTGATTAGCTGAGCGCGCCAGTCAGGTGTGCGGTTGAGCCAGTTCAGCGCGAACTCCAGCCCGCTCCGCGCGGCGAGGGCGGCGCGTGAGGCGTCGCTATTCGCGGCAGCCGAGCGCAGCTCGAGGCGGCCGATGGCGCTCGACGTGAGCGCGATCACGCCTACGATCATGCCGACCCCCATCACCACGATGTACAGCGATCCGCCGCGGCGAGCGCACCGACGACAAGATGTTCGCGGGTTGTGGCTCATCTCACGGTGCCTCCGGATCATTCACCAACGCGACCCCTTTGTGAACAGCGGCACCGCCCGTCGAGAGGTCCACCGTGACGCCCCTCACGAGGGTCGTGTCGAACGGAGTTAAGCCTTCCAGGGCACCGTGGCGCGAGCGAAACGCATGCAACCGGGTGACGGTGCCGGTGGGGCTCACCACCTCGACACGGATCCGCTTGAGGCCCTCGTCGGTTGCGCGGTTGGCGGGGGTCCCCGTCGCGGGGTCGGCGTCCGCATAGTAAACACGCGCCTCGCGAGTCCAGCCGTCGTATCCCGGGATCGGCGTTCCGTCGCGCAGCACGGGGGGGGTCGCATTCCACAAATGGTAGTCGTCCGCATCATCCAGCGCCAGACGATTGAGGGCCGCAACCGGTTCGCTCGCTTCGACGCCGATGCCCGTTGTGTCCCCTTCCGGATCTTCATAAGGCTGGGCGAGGATCTCCGCCAACAAGTCCTCGGCCAGTGTGTAACCATCCACGGCTTCGCTGCTGCCGCGTGCCGCGCGGACCGCGCTGCCAACGGTTTCGAGCGCCGCCACCAGCACCACGCCGACGAGCGTGGTCGAAACGGCCACCTCGACGAGTGTCACGCCCTGGTGTCGCCCTAAGGATCGAGAGGAACGGTGCGTCATTGCTTGGGAGCCACGATCACGGTGAGGGTGCGGTACTCTTGAGCGGCGGTAAGCGCGAACAGAGACTCTCCAGAAAGACCAGCCACCTTTAACGGTCGATAGCCGCAGCCCCCGGAGCATTTGTTCGACGACGCTTGCATGAGCACTGGCGTGTGGCCTGCCAGACCGGGGGCACCGACCGTGATATCGTCGTCATGGAAACCACCGACGCGGACCACGAGCGAGTTATCGAGCGTGGAACTCGTCGCGGGGCCCACCGGATCTTTGCTTTTGCCATTCGCGGCCGCGAAAGCCGTGATGGGATTACCGGCGTACTGGTTGCTGATCCGCAGGATCCAGCCCAGCGCGTGCTCGTTGCCCGCCCAGGTCCACTGATAGGTCGCCGGCTCGCTCGCCGTGGCGCGCTTCCACCAGACGCCCAGCGTGACCTTGCCATCTTCCTGTTCAAGCTGCAGCAGACTCCAACCGATCGGGGCGACGAGGCTTGCCACGCGGTCGTTGCGCACCACAACGGTGGCCAGCAGCAATTCGTCGGCAACAATCCCGAGCGGCGCGGCGATCGTGACTTGCACACCCGCGGAACTCAGCGCTTGAGAAGCAAATGACTCGACAATCGGCCAGGGCGGATCGGGCGCGACCGTGACGTCGGTCGCGGCGACGACTTGCTCGAGCCCTGCAAACGATAGCGATCGCACATCGCGCACCAGCGGCAGGGCGGCACTGCCGTTGATGCTCCGCGTGAGCGGATCCCCCGGCGTTCCGCTCCAGGCGTAGCGCAGCGTTTCCGGCTGGTCATCGCCGGTAAAGTCGGGCACGCTGAAAGCCAACGCGGTGGGCGAGCGCTCGGTGAAGCGTAAGGCGCTGCCCACATCGGTCAGCAAGCGGTTCAGCTGGGCATCGCCATTCGACCGCGCGATGGAAGCGCCTTCGTCCACGTTCAGTGCCTTTGCCGAGACGAACAACGCCGCCGAGAGGCCGACAACCAGCACGCTGGCCGACGCTGTTGCAACAAGCAACTCGATCAAGGTGTAAGCGGGACGGGGTCTCATCGGGCCACCTCCACTTCGCCCGTCGCGAGCACCGAGATGATACGCGTAGCGCCGCCGTGGCCGAGCGTGACCGATCCCGTGTTCACCGGGTCGCCGCGCCAATCGAAGGTGACCATGTTCAGCCCGTCGAAGTCGGTTACGGACATCGACAGATTGAACCCGTCTTGTGTGAGCCGCACGTCCAGCGGAGCGCCGGCCTGGGCGGGGTCGGGCAGATCGGTTGATCCGTACGCCTTCAACGCGGGCCGGAATTGGATCGTGCACGGCGAGGCGGTTTGCGTAGCGACCGCCCGCGCGCGACGCAGATCGGCGGCCAGCCGTTTCGAGGCCGTTTCGAGCTGCGCACCGCTAAGCGCTTTCGTGTAACGCGGTGCCGCCACTCCGGCGAACATGCCGAGCAGCATCACCACGATCACCAGCTCGATCAGCGTAAAAGCCCGCCGCGCAGCACACGCGACGTCCGTTCCGCGGGGGCGGATCAGCACGAGAAAACGCGGTGAAAGCGACGACTTAGACACGGGGAAAGATAGCTTTCCCCGCTCCGCGACGTTTCAGCCCAACGCGCACCAAGGCGGTTCGCTAACCCGCGCCGCGGGGCATTAGAACGATCTTGCCGGTTTTGCGGTTTGAGTGCGGGTCGCTGTGCGTGAGCGGCGCGTCTCTCAGCGGACCACGTCGGCAAATGCCCGGTTCAAGGCCGTCAGCCCCGCGGCACCCTGATCGGCAGCCACCACCACGCTGATGTCGGTCTCGCTCGTGCCGATGAGTTCGACGTTGACCCCCGCGTCAGCGAGCGCACGGAACATCCGGCGGCCGACACCCGTGTGGCTACGCATGCCAACGCCAGCGATCGAGAGGATGTCTACTGCCGGGTCCGAGACGATCTGGCCACCGATTTCGTTGGCGAGCGCCTTGAGCGCCGCGACCGTTTTTTCGTGATCTTCACGCGGGACCGTCAACGCAACGGTGGTGCGTCCGTTCTGGCCGACGCTCTGCACGATGAGGTCCACGACCACCCCGGCAGCGGCGACCGCATCGAAGATCCGGGCCGCGATGCCCGGCGTATCGGGCGTTTCGCGTAGCGTGACGAGCGCCTGCGACTCGTCTAGTCCGCACTGTTCGATCGTTAGGTCTTCCATCGCTTGCAGGCGGCGGATGACGGCGTCCGCGTCGGTGTGATTGGCCTGCTTGGCGGCTGCCAGTGTCTGCTCGAACGTGGTGGCCGACGCGGGGGGGCGGCTCAGATCGAACTCGCGGTGCGCGGCCCGCAGGGCCTCGAGCCCCCGCGATTGTTCGACGAGGCAGGAAACCTTGATCGGACTGGTCGTGATCGCCTGGATGTTGATCCCCGCGGCCGCGAGCGCTTTGAAAAGGCGGTTTGCCACGCCCGGTTGGGTCACCATACCCAGGCCGACCACCGACACCTTGGAGACCGAAGAGTCGGCGGCGACGCCGGCGGCATTCAGCTCGGTCGCGGCGGTTTCAGCGGCGGTCCGCGCCGCGTCGAGGTCGCTGTTGAGCACCGTGAACGAGATGTCGGCGCGCCCCTCGCGGCCGCGATTCTGCACGATCATGTCCACCGCAATGTTCGCTTCAGCGAGCCGGCCCAGCAGCGTTGAGCTGGCACCCGGACGGTCGGGAACCCCGAGCACGGTCAGCCGCGACTCGTTCTTAGTGAGAGCCACGCCACTCACGGGGCGATCGTCGCTCTCGGCCAGGGGGCCGATGACCGTGCCCGGCTCGTCGGTAAAGACACCCGAGTTGCGCACATGGATCGGCACATTGAACTTCTTGCCGAACTCGATCGAACGGCTGTGCATGACGCCGGCACCGAGGCTTGCCAGCTCAAGCATTTCGTCGTGCGAGACGCAGGTCATCTTGCGCGCCAGCGGTTCGATCCGGGGGTCGGTGGTGAACACGCCGTCAACGTCGGTGTAGATCTCGCAGACATCGGCACCCAGCACCGCCGCCAGCGCAACCGCCGTGGTGTCGCTTCCGCCCCGGCCGAGGGTGGTGATATTGCCCTGGTCGTCGGTCCCTTGGAACCCGGCGGCGATCACGATGCAGCCCTCGTCCAAGTGACGGGTCATCCGTTCGGCACCGATCGACTGGATCCGCGCTTTGCCGTGCGAGCTGTCGGTACGGATGCCTATCTGCCCGCCGGTGAGACTGACCGCCTTGCCCCCTAGGTCGTGGATGGCCATCGCCATAAGGGCGACCGACACCTGCTCGCCGGTGGAAAGAAGCATGTCCATCTCGCGAGCGGCGGGGCGATCGCACACTTGCCCGGCGAGGTCGACCAACGCGTCGGTGTTCTTGCCCATGGCGGAGACGACCATCACGACCCGCGCTCCCTGCTGCTGGGCGCGGAGCGCGCGGCGGGCCGCAGCGCGAATCTTTTCGGCGTCGGCGACGCTGGTGCCGCCAAACTTTTGGACAATCAGAGGCATGAACGCGGTAGAGGGCTAAAGGGGGGGCGAAGCGTAAGGGGGGGACCGCCAGCAGGGCTTGTCGAGCCGTGCATTATGCTTGGTCCCCCGTCCGCTGACGCCCCCCCCTCACCGGTTCTTCCCCGGGCCGCCTAGATCTGCCCCGCGAAGGCCGCATCGACCGCGTCGGGCTCCGCCAGGGTCCCCGCGAGGAGGTCGTCGGCCAGCAGCTCATTTAGCCAGAAGGCGACGTCGTCCAGGCTGGCGTTGGCGTTGCCATCTTCGTTCACAAGCCGCTCACCACGGATCTCGAAGCCCAGGTGATAGAGCCCGTCGGCCACGGTGTTCACCGCATTGTCATCGCCAAACCACCGTGTCAGTGCTCCATCCCCTTGGACCAAGTGGAAGCCCGTCTCGACCCCCGCTTCGTCATCGCCGTGCAGGTCAGTCCACTCGGCCAGATGCTCGCGACGGAGATAATGGTTGACGTCGTACAGATCCCAGCGATCGAAGTGACCGTCGAAGGCGACGTCGGTCGCACGGATCGCTTCGAGGATTAGGGCGTTCATGCCGTCCGCTGCGCGGGCTCCGTCGGCGATCTCTTCGGGAGAGATGCTGGCGCGCAAGCCGGGGTCGAGGACAATCGTATCAACGACCGCGTCCAGCCCCGTGCCGGTCGTGCCCGCGGTCACTTGCGGTCCGGTGTTGGGGGGGCCGGCCAGCCGGGCGATCTCGCGGCGGCTGAGCGCCCGGTCGTAGAACGCCAGCTCATGCAGCGATCCACTGAGCGGGTCACGCAAGTTTGCCCGGGCACCGTCGCGAGCGACCGCACTAGCGCCGAGCGTGAGCGGGTTTTCGTTCGCCGCGATCCCTGCCGTGAAGTCGATCTCAAGATCGACCAGCTCGCCATCCAGATAGAGACGCATCCCCGTGTCGCCGAAGCTGATCGCCATGTGGTGCTCCTGACCAGCAACAACCGAGTACCGCGACGACTGCAAGGTGATCGACTCGGTGTCGCTCTGCAGGCGTACCTTAACCCGGTTGTCATGTACCCAGGCGGTTAGGTGCCCGCCCTCTTGGTAGCCCGTGTGGTCTTTGCTGAAGAGACCTTGCTGCGGGGCAGAATCATCAACCGTAAACCGCAGAGTGAACGTGCCATTCTCCGCTTCGAACGCCGAGTTAGGAGCCACCTGAAGCGCGTCATCGTTGGTTCCGTTGAACGAGACCGGCTCGCCAATCGCAAACACCGCGCCGCTGGGGAGAGGCGTCGCTTCGTTCACCTCGGGATGCGCCCAGCGGGAAACGCCTTCCGTAACGATCGGCGTGCTGTACTTCGGTGCGAGCGCTTCGCCCAACTCGCCGATCGTTTCGACGATGCCGTAATTGGCGTGGGCGTGAACGGTGTAATCCCCTTCGCGTATCAGGTCGCCGTAGACCGTGACCGTGCCGAGCTGATCTTTGTTATGGGCCCCGGCGCTACCCTGGTTGGACTGCACATAGATGACCGAGGCGTCCAGCACACCATCACCATCGCTGTCGATCCATTCCACCAGGTACACGTCAACCGTGTGGCCGACGAACTCGATCTTGTCTCCTTCGGCGCGGTTGAAGTCGGCGATGACATCGTCACCGATGCGATCGACCCAGTGGTCGTGCACGAGTCGGTTCTCGCCGGTAACACCACGCCAATCGATCGTGCCATCGTTGCGGGTGTGCTTGAAGAGAATGCGCTCCTTGGCGTTGATCAGGATCTCAAAGCGGAACGTGTCGGCACCATCGCCGCCGGTCAGGTGATCATCGGCGGCGATCGGTTGATCGGCGTACAGCGTGCGGGTTGTGGGATCAACTTCGCCGTACGGATCATCGGTGTTATCGTAGATCTGCGCGATGACAGGCTCGCGTCCATCGCTGCGGCTGATGAGCAGGTCATCGCCATCGCCGCCGTTGAGGATGTCCTCGCCATGACCACCGTCGAGCCGGTCGTCACCTTGCGTTCCGTAGACCAGATCGTTGCCATAGCCGCCGTCGACGATCGAGCCGAAGAGCATTTCTCCGTTGTCGGTTCCTGTCGTGACGCCCTCGATTTCCTCAGGGCGAACAAGTGGCGTGGGCGTCACCCCTGCCATAGCAGCAGCGGCTTCGAGGCCCAGCTGATCGTCGTAGACGGCAAAGTCGGTGATCGTGCCCCAGAAGCCGTCCGATAGGTTTGGTCTCTCATCGGTACGTGCGATGGTGCTGGCACCGAGCACCAGCGAGTTGTCGTTCAGCTCAATGCCCTGGTCGTAGTCGACCTTCGCGTCGGCGATCAGCCCATCGACGTAGAGCCGGAAGCCTTGATCGCCAAAGCTGACCGCCACCTGATGCTGCACACCGGGCTTGATGGCTCCTTTGGCCGAGTGGACGCGTACGCTCTGCGTGTCGGATTCGAGACGCGCCTCCACCTGATCACCAACGACCCACAACAGCAGGTGTCCGCCCTGTTCAAGGCCAACATGGTCCTTGCTAAAGAGAGTCAGCTTGTCGTCGTCTCGGGCGACCGAGAACGCAACGGCAAAAGTTCCCTCGGTGAGTTCGAGCGCTGCGCTGTGGTTGATTTCCACATGGTCAGCGGTTGGTCCCGAGAAACTGAGCGGGGCGTCGATCGATAAGACTTCGTCGATCCCCGCATCTAGCAGGGTCGATGAGATGGTGGTCAGCAGGGCGCGAGTTTCAAGTGTTTCGAGACTTGCAACACGATTAGCGACGCGACGACGGCGCGCGGGCGCGCGGCGGTTCCATGGGGCCATTCTCTGTTCCTCCCAGGTGGCGGTAAGACGAGTGAAGAACGGGGGTTCCGACGACCCGCTCTTCAAGTAGCCCCGTTCCTATCCGACGATCGCCACCGTGCAAGAAATATCCGGCAGAAAGACGAATTTATATTTTCGGGGCGCTGGCAGTGCGCGCACTCAGGATGTGCGCGCCGCGCGCGATGGAGACTTGATCCAACCAAGCGCTCTGCGAGTTTATCAGCAACAAAGGCGCGATTTGCGCGCCGCGGTGCCTCAACGGGGCATAGATCGATTCGGCCCGCACCGTGTCGCGGAAATCCTCAGTTGGGTGGCCAGCGCCATGCGCCGAGGGGGCCAAAGCCTAGCGTGCATCGATGAACCATCGCATCGCGTCCCACCCCTCATCGAAGGCCGTGGAAGAGGCCGCCGCGTTGCGATCGTGGTAAGCGTCGAAGCCGTCGGCAGCGATCCCCGTGCCGGCGAGGCACACGGGCACATTGCCGTGCGTGTGCTTCTTGGTACTCAAGAAGGTCGGATGGTCAGGGCTGACCATGATCCGCCATTTGCCGCACCGCTCGAGCGCTTCAACCAACGGGCCGACGATCTCGCGATCGATCGCCTCGATCGCTTTAACTTTTTCCTCAACGCGGCCTTCGTGCGAAGCCTCGTCGGGTGCCTCGACGTGGACACACACTAGGTCGTAGCGGTCGAGCGCCTCGATTGCGTAACGCCCCTTAGCGGCGTAGTCGGTGTCCAGATAACCCGTGGCACCGGGCACCTCGATGCGGTCCCAGCCCACGAGGGCTGCGATGCCCCGGAGCAGATCAACCGCCGTGATCATCGCCCCCTGCGGGCCGTACTTTTCGGCGAAGGGGGCGAGGCTCGGCGCGCCACCCTGACCCCACAGCCAAACGCTCGTGGCGGGCCGCTTCCCGGCCGCGACGCGGGCCCGATTGACCGGATGGTCGGCAAACAGCCGGGCCGTAGCTTCCATGAGTTCCACCAGCACATCGCCCCCCGGACCCTTGGGGTGAGCGTCTTCGATCACCAGATCGGTCCAGTCGTGCGGTGCCTGCGTGCGGGTATCGAGCGTGAACGGGGCCGGCAGTTTCGCGCCGCGCCAGATGAGCAGATTGCGGTAGCTCACGCCGGGGGTGAACTCCAGTGCGCCGCGCCAACGGGCGTCGCTGGCGATCGCGCGCTGCACCTCTGCAAGCAGAGCCGTCGATTCTTCGGTGCTGATGTGACCTGCGGTGAAATCGACCATCACCGGCCCATCGGCTTGGTGATCGATCGTGACCAGGTTGCAGCGGACGGCCCAGTCGGCCGGAGCCAACTCAATCCCCTGGGCGGCGGCTTCCATCGGAGCACGCCCGGTGAAGTGCTCGAACGGGTTGTAGCCCAGCAGGCTCAGATTGCCGATCTCGCTGCCGGCGGGTAATGCCTTGGGCGTGTGACACGCGCGGGCTACCACCCCCTGCTTGGCGAGCGCATCCATGTGTGGCGTCGCGGCGGCTTCCAGGGGGGTCTTGCCCCCGAGCGACTCTTGCGGCTCGTCGGCAGCGCCGTCGGGGATGACGATGACGTATTTCATGGCGAGGCTTTTTTAATCCGCGATGCGGAGGCGTACGGGCTTGCCCTGGACCGATTCGAGTGCAGCGATCTTGTCGCACGCCCGGGCAGCGGCACCCTCGGTGGTGTCGTGGGTGGTGATGATCAGCGGAACAAGTTTGCCGTCGGTGAGCGGCTCGTGTTGCAAGAAACTGGCGATCGAGATCCCCTGCGCCGCAAGACAACCGGCAATCTGGGCGAGCACGCCGGGTTGGTCGTCGCCGATGACCCGCAAATAGTAACGCCCGATGGCGTCGGCTGGGCTGGCGATCGCCGGACCGGGCGCTGAGGCGTCCCACAGACCGAGCGTATCGAACGTCAGCCGCGCGCGGCCGACCGCCGTATCGACCAGATCGGCCACGACCGCCGAAGCGGTCGGCATCCGTCCGGCACCGGGGCCGTAGTAGAGCAGTTCGCCGACCGCGTCCGCGGTGACACGCACCGCGTTGAACGCTCCGCCTACCTGAGCGAGCTGCCGCTCGTTCTTCACCAGGGTTGGACCCACACGCAACTGAACCCCCGTCGGCGTGGATTGAGCAACGCCCAGCAGCTTGATCGTATAACCGCGCTGCTGAGCGAACCGCACATCGGCGAGATCCAGCGTGTCGATCCCGCCGCGCGGCACGGTGGCCCAATCGGCAACGGCACCAAAGGCTAGCTGGGCGAGGATCGTCAGCTTCTGGACGGTGTCCGTGCCATCGACATCCATCGCGGGGTCGGCCTCGGCATAGCCGAGCCGCTGGGCCTCGGCGATCACGTCGCTGTAGGGGACCCCCTCGGCGTGCATCTTTGACAAGATGAAGTTGCATGTGCCGTTGAGGATCGCGGTGAGCGACTCGATTCGGTTGGCGGTAAGGCACTGCGAGAGATTGGCGATGATCGGCACGCCGCCCGCGACAGCGGCCTCAAAGGCGATGGTCTGCCCGGCCTGGCGCGCGGCGGCGAAGAGCTCGGCCCCGTGGGTTGCCAGCAGCGCCTTGTTGGCCGTGACGACGCTCTTGCCATTGGCGAGGGCACGCAGCACCACATCGCGGGCCGTGGTGGTTCCTCCCATCAACTCGATAACGACATCGCAGGCGTCGCCCTCAACCACTTTGGCGAGATCGTCCGTGACGATGCCGGCGGGCAGGGCGATGTCGCGCGACTTGGCGGGGTCGCGGACCGCCACGCGGGTCAGTTCGAGCCTTCGTCCGGACCGGCGGGCGAGCTCAGCGGCCGATTCTTGCAGAATCTTGGCCACGCCGCCGCCGACGACGCCCAGGCCGACCATTCCAACGCGTAAAGTGCCCACAGCCCGTGCCTCGCCCGATGGCCTGTAATCAAGAAACCGCTCGCCAAGAGGGCCGAGCGTAGCCAGCGGCGCGGCGGAAGGTCAACGGTGGGCGTGGTTTGCGCTCGAGCAGCCGCGAGTTAGAATCCGCCCACCAGCCTCTTGCCGAAAGGCCGCAGGCCCAAGACGTGCAATCACGCTCGTTACCTTTCAGGCACCAACGAACCCGACTCCTATCGGCGGCGTCTTGCGGGGTAAGCCGCTTCCCGAGTGCCGGTCTTCCTAGTCTTTTTTGCCGCCAAGATTAAATATGCCCCGCTACAACCCCGCGACGATCGAACCCAAGTGGCAAGCCTATTGGGACGAGCACAAGACGTTCGCCGCGCCGCGGTTGCCGAGCCCGGCTGCTAAGGGAAAGGCCGCCAAGAAGCTCTACGCACTGGATATGTTCCCCTATCCGTCGGGCGACGGGCTGCACGTGGGGCATCCCGAGGGCTACACGGCAACCGACATCGTCTGCCGTGCGCGGCGGATGCAGGGCTACTCGGTGATCCATCCGATGGGGTTCGACGCCTTCGGCCTGCCGGCCGAAGAGCACGCCATCAAGACTGGCGAGCACCCCCGCGTGCAGACCGAGAAGAACATCACGACGTTCCGCCGTCAGCTGAAGATGCTCGGCTTCAGCTACGACTGGGACCGCGAGATCGCCACGACCGACGTTGACTACGTCCGCTGGACCCAGTGGATCTTTCTGCAGCTGTACGACACCTGGTTCGATAAAGCCCAGCAGAAGGGCCGGCCGATCGCCGAGTTGGAGATCCCCGCCGACATCGGGGCCCTGGGCACGGATGCGGCCCGCCGGTGGGTCGATGAGCAGCGGCTGGCGTACCAGAGTTCGGCCCCGGTCAACTGGTGCCCGGCGCTCGGCACGGTGCTCGCCAACGAAGAGGTGATCGACGGCAAGAGCGAACGGGGCGACCACCCCGTCGAACGCCGCCCGCTTCGACAGTGGATGCTGCGCATCACCGCGTATGGTGACCGGCTGGAGAAAGAGCTCGAACCGCTCGACTGGCCCGAAAGTGTCAAAGCGCTGCAGCGCAACTGGATCGGCCGGAGTACCGGTGCCGAGGTGGACTTCCGCTTAGCGGCAGGCACCAACGGTGAAGCCGTCGCGGGTAAATTCCCCGAGAAGCCCGCCGACGGCGTGCTGCGTGTTTACACCACGCGGCCCGACACGCTGTTCGGGGCTACCTATATGGTGATCGCTCCGGAGCATCCGTATGTCGATCGTTTAACGACTGCCGCGCAGACCGAGCCGGTTGCCACGTATGTAAAAGCCGCTTCGTTCAAGAGCGACCTCGACCGCACGGAGTTGGCGAAGGACAAGACGGGCGTCTTTACCGGCTCGTACGCCATCAACCCGGTCAACGGCGAGAAGATACCCATCTGGATCGCCGACTACGTGCTGATTAGCTACGGCACCGGAGCGATTATGGCCGTGCCGGCGCACGACGAACGCGACTTTGAGTTTGCACAGAAGTTCGGCATCGCCATCAAGGCGGTGGTCGATCCGGGGGAAAAGCTCTCCGCCGCAGAGCGTGACGCTGTGCTCGCGGGTAAGCGTGTCTCGCCCGAGGCGGGTGTGGCGGTCAACTCGGGCGCGTTCGACGGCACGCCCACCGCGGAGTTCAAGCAGAAGATCACCGCTTGGCTTGCCGAGCGGGGCGTGGGGGGTGAGGCGGTCAACTACAAGCTGCGCGACTGGCTTTTCAGTCGGCAACGCTTCTGGGGCGAGCCGTTTCCGCTTGCGCACGAATTGGACGCCGCGGGCAAGCCAACCGGCTTCCTCCGCACGGTTCCCGAGACCGATCTGCCGGTCGACCTGCCGCATCTGGAAGACTTCAAACCGCACGGCCGCCCCGAGCCGCCGCTGGACAAGGCCCCCGAGGAGTGGCTGTACCCGACGATCGACGGTGTGCGCTGCAAGCGCGAAACGAACACCATGCCGCAATGGGCCGGCAGTTGCTGGTACTACCTGCGGTTCTTGGACCCCAAGAACGACGCCGCGCCGATCGATCCGGAGGTGGAGCGGGCGTGGATGCCGGTGGATCTGTACATCGGCGGTGCCGAGCACGCGGTGTTGCACCTGTTGTACGCGAGGTTCTGGCACAAAGTGCTGTACGACCGCGGTGTGGTGAGCACACCGGAGCCGTTCCACAAGCTCGTCAACCAAGGGATGATCCTCGGCGAAAACGGCGAGAAGATGAGCAAGAGCCGCGGCAACGTCGTCAACCCGGACGAGGTTGTCAGCGAGTACGGTGCTGATTCCTTAAGGCTGTATGAGATGTTCATGGGCCCGTTGCCCGACTCCAAGCCGTGGAGCATGGAGGGGGTGAGCGGTGTAGCGAACTTCTTGGGGCGCGTTTGGCGGCTGATTGTCGATGAGCGTGCCGACGAGCTGAAACTGCACGAGCTGGTAAGCGATACCCCGCCGACGGCCGATCAGCTGCGAATGCTCCACGCTACGATCAAGGCGGTCACGGAAGATATCGACAAGCTGTCGTTCAACACCGCCATCGCTCGGATGATGGAGTTCGTCAACTTTTTCAACAAAGAGGCGACCCGCCCCCGGGCCTGCCTGGAGCCGTTCATCAAGCTCCTGTCCCCGTTCGCGCCGCACCTGGGGGAAGAGCTTTGGCAGCTGCTGGGGCATCCTCAGACGCTCGCCTACGCCGACTGGCCCGACTTCGATGAGGCGCATCTGCGGCGGGAGACGGTCGATATTGTCGTGCAGATCGCTGGCAAGGTTCGTGGTAAAGTAACGGTCCCGGCCGACGCCGACCAAGCGACGATCTTAGCCGCAGCGAAAGCCGAGCCGAAGATCGCCGAATTAATCGCGGGTAAGCAGCTGGTGAAGGAGATCGTTGTGCCCGGGCGGCTCGTGAATCTCGTTCCTCGGGGTTGAGATTCAAGCGCTGTTGAGATTAGCACCGCGTCCGGGCAACCGCGATAAGCCTCCCCGTATACCGATCCACAGCGGACCCCCCGCATCAATTCCCCGTGAGACGCAGGAAAAACGCATGGGCCTTATGAGGCACTTTCTGGAGCGGGTGTCACGAGGACGCACGTTTCAGCGTCGACTTTCTGCGGAGTTCGGGCGCCGTCCGATTATTGTTTCGCCCGATGCGGCTTTGCGTTACCTCTCGCCGACGGGCTACGCCTTTGAGTCGGCCCTGCTCGACGTGGCCGCTGAGTGGGTGCGGCCGGGGGATACGGCTTGGGATATCGGCTCGAACCTCGGCGTGTTCGCGGTTGCGGCGGGGCACTGTGCGGGCTCCAAGGGCCGCGTGCTCGCGGTCGAAGCCGATGGCTGGCTTGCCTCGGTGATCCGCCGAACGTGTTCGTTGCCCGACAATCGCGACCTGGCGATCGAGGTTCTGCCGGCGGCCATCTCGACCGAGGCCGGGGCGGCCCGGTTTGCGATCGCCGAGCGTGGCCGGGCTTCGAACGCGCTGGCCGAAGTCAGCACCCGGGCCACCACCGGCGGAGTCCGCGAGACGCAGCTCGTGCCGACCCTGCCCATGGACGCATTGCTCGAGGTGGCCCCCGGTCCGCGGATCATCAAGATCGATGTCGAAGGGGCCGAGGTCTTGGTGCTACGGGGTGCCAACCGCGTCCTCTCAGAAGCCCGGCCGGTAGTTTATATCGAGGTTGGCAAAGAGAATGCAGACGAGGTGACCAAGCTGCTGACGGACGCTGACTACGTCTTGTTGAACCCCGAGGTTACCCCGCTCGAGCGCAGGCCGCTCGAGCGGTGTGTCTTCAACACGCTGGCGGTGCCGCGTGACCAATACGCCCCGCCGGGCTAAACCTTTTCCGTGTGGCGAGCAATCCGGACACGGTTGCCTTGCTCCCGTCCTTAGACCGATAGCTCATCTCTCCTGGCTCACAGATCATGAAGAACGTCGTCGCGGTGGTATTGGGCGGTGGTCGTGGCACGCGATTGATGCCGCTCACCGGCTATCGATCGAAGCCCGCGGTGCCGTTGGCGGGCAAGTATCGGTTGATTGATATCCCCCTGTCTAACTGCATCAACTCGGGGGTCAATCATGCCTATGTGCTCACACAGTTCCTCTCGGTGAGTCTGCACCAGCACATCCGCGGGACCTATCGGTTCGACGCTTTCAGTGGCGGATTTGTTGAGATTCTCGCCGCACAGCAGACGATGGAGGACGACGCCCACAAGGATTGGTATCAGGGAACCGCCGATGCGGTTCGCAAGAACCTGTCTTACTTTATGCGTCCGGGTTTTGACTACGTGCTGATTCTCTCCGGCGATCAGCTGTATCGGATGGACTTCCGGCGGATGCTGGAAGATCACCAACGATCGAACGCCGACGTAACGATCGCTGCCAAGCCGGTGGCTCGGCAGGAAGCCAGCGGGCTGGGCATCATGCGCGCCGATGACTCGGGCCGAATCAATGGCTTCGTCGAGAAGCCAACGACGGACGAGCAACTGAAGTCGGTCGCGGTCGATCCGGCCTGGATCGACGCCCGTGGAGTCGCGAGCAACGGGCGCGACTGTCTTGCTTCGATGGGGATTTACCTGTTCAACCGTCAGGCGCTGATCGAGCTGCTGGACAATCAGGATCACTCTGATTTCGGCAAGGAGATTTTCCCCCAGGCGATCGCGTCGCGACGTGTCCAGTTGCACTTGTTCGACGGCTACTGGGAAGACATCGGTACGATCCGCAGCTTCTACGAAGCCAATCTCCAGATGGCGGCCCCCAGCCCCCCCTTCTCCTTATCGTCTGCCAGTTCGCCCATTTACACCCGACCGCGGTTTCTTCCCCCCACTCGCATCGACGGGGCAACCATCTCGGGCAGCCTGATCGCCGATGGCTGTGTGATCGAGCCGGGTGCCGTGATCGAGAACAGCGTGGTGGGGCTCCGCTGCCGGATCGGCCGCGATGTCCACATCAGGGACAGCGTGCTAATGGGCGGCGATTACTATGAGGACACCTCACGGGTCGCCGCCAACGACGCCGCCGGCTTGCCGCGTATCGGTATCGGAGCCGGTTCCGTGGTCGAAGGGGCGATCATCGACAAGAACTGCCGGATCAGTTCGGGGGTCCGGATTGTCAATGATTCGGGGCAGAGCGAAGTAGACGCTTCGCAGGGCGTGGTAGTGCGCGACGGCGTGGTGGTGGTCCCCAAGAAGGCCGTTCTGCCCACGGGCTGGCGGCTTTGCCCCTAGAGATTTGCGGTCTCGGATGCGGGCCGGGTCGTAGACGCTCGCGCCCTGGGCGGTAGACTTAGGGATTGTTATTGGTCATGTCGCCCGACAAAGCCATGCGGAGCGATCCGCACGGCCCCGGCGATCGTCGCTTTCACCCCCACATCGTTTGTTATGGCGGCTGCCCACGATTCCCTGACGCTCCATACCCTGACGCGCCGTCCTGTTCCTTGCTCTCCGCCCGTGGCGGTCTGCCGGCACAATCCGAGCGCTGTCGCGCGGGCGGTCCTACGGCTCATGCTAGTGATGGTGGCTTGCCTAGCGATTGCTAGCGACACAGCGGCCCAGTCGGCCAAGAAAGCGGCCCCCGGCACGCTCGAAGTGGAGCCCTACACCGGCCCGCCGATCTACCTGCCCCAAACCGAGCAGCCCCCGCCGCCCAGCGCAGTCGAGACGCAAACGCTCAAGCAAAACTACGAGGGGACCGACATCCCCCGTTTTGAACGCGGCCTGATCCGCTACTCCGACGAGTCGGTCAAGAGCGACGGGATCATCAAAGAGTACTTCTCCAACGGTCAGCTCTTTGTTGAAGGGCAGTACTCGAAAGGGCAGCCCACCGGTGAATGGACCTATTACCACAAGAACGGCCAGATCGCCAAACGCGTTACTTTCGTAAGCGGGCGGCCTGACGGAAAGGTGGATCTGCTCCGCGAAGACGGTAAGCGTCTTGCAACGCGGCAATACGCCAACGGCAAACGCGATTCGGTTTGGACCTATTTCGACGAGACCGGTGAGCAGCCGCTCCGTGAGGAACGGTACACCAGCGGCAAGGCCGACGGTGAGTGGAAGTCTTGGTATACCAACGGCCAGATGCGTCAGGTCACCACCTTTAAAGACGGCTCACTCAACGGCGTAGCGAAGGAATGGGGAAAGCTCGGTGAGCAACGCGCTGTCGCCGAGTTCAAAGACGGCAAACGTCACGGCAAGACCACCCAGTGGCAGCCAGACGGAAAGGTCATCGAGCGACTCTACGATGAGGGGAAACTCGTCGATCAGAGCAAGCCCGAGTAACCGGCGGGTACCCGCTACCCTTATGCTCCCCGATACCTCGCAAACGCCGGCGGTTGGCGTGAGCGGGTCATCTTCCTAGGGTTAGCCGGACTCGCTTGCACGGTGTTGTGAGACAACGCCTGCCCCGGAGCGTCCCGCTAGATCCAACCTTTGTTTCCCCAGCCCCGATCGCATGGTCGACAAACCGCGCCACTCGTCGAGCAAGCCCCCCGCCTCCCGTGAAGGGGAGGAAGGGCGAGGCTGGCGCCCTCCGGCCTCGACCCTGCTCATTATCGCGATCGGAGTTGGCCTGGGGATGCTGCTTATTCAGCAGCTGATGGACGCTGCCCGTGAAGTGACTTACTCAACCTTCGCCGAGGCGGTGGAGAAGGAAAATGTGCGCCGCGTGGTCGTCCGCGGCCCGTTGCTCTATGGCGAGTTTATTGATCCTCCGCTGGCACCGCGCCTTGATCCGCTGCCTGGCGAAGCAGCCTCGACCGCACCGCGCGAGGTTTTACCGCAGCAGTTTATCGTCCAACTGGGCGATACGGGCCTCCGCGAGTCCTTGGAGTCAAAGCTCCTGGCCAGTGGGGCCATGGTTTTGAACGAAGCTCCCTTTGACTACAACGCCCTGCTGACCGTGCTCTGGCTGGGCCTGTTAGTTGCCATGGGCGTCATGATGTGGAACTTCGCCCGCCGGGCACGCGATCAGGTGGTCGGCGGGGGCATGCTGGGCGGGGTCACCAAGAGCCCCGCGCGACAGTACAAACTGGACGACGAAAATCGGAAGACCTTCGACGACGTCGCGGGCCTGCGGGGCGTGAAGTCAGACCTGAAGGAGATCGTCGATTTTCTCAAAGAACCCGAGAAGTTCGCCCGCTTGGGTGCCCGGGTCCCCAAGGGAGTTCTGCTAAACGGTCCGCCGGGAACCGGCAAGACACTACTCGCCAAAGCCGTTGCCGGCGAGGCGGGCGTGCCGTTCTTCTCGATTAACGGCTCCGAGTTTATCCAGCTCTTTGTCGGCGTGGGAGCCAGTCGTGTACGCGACATGTTCGCCACGGCTAAGAAGCAGGCCCCCGCCATCCTGTTTATCGACGAAATCGACGCCGTCGGCCGCCAACGCGGTGCCGGCCTGGGCGGCGGGCACGACGAACGCGAGCAAACCCTCAACCAGATCCTCAGCGAAATGGATGGGTTCGACCCCAGTGAAACCGTCATCGTTATGGCGGCCACCAATCGGCCTGACGTTCTCGATCCCGCGCTGCTGCGTCCGGGCCGCTTCGATCGTCACGTGACCGTGGATCGTCCCACGATCGAGGGGCGTGAGCAGCTCTTCGAGGTGCACTCGCGCAAGGTTCCTATCTCTGAGAGCGTTGACTTCGCCAAGCTGGCCCGTGCGACGGTTGGCATGACTGGTGCCGACATCATGAACCTCGTCAACGAGGCCGCCCTCTGGGCCACACGCAACGATCGCTCGTTCGTCACGCCCGAGGACTTCGAGTACGCCCGCGACAAAGTCTTGATGGGCGACGCCCGCGAAGACGTGCTCAGCGAAAAAGAGAAACAGGTCACCGCGTACCATGAGGCGGGGCACGCGCTGCTCGGCTGGTTCGTTCCCAGCGGCAATCTGGTTCATAAAGTAACGATCATCCCCCGCGGCCGCGCGCTCGGTGTCACGCAGTACGTGCCCGAAGAAGATCGCCACAACATCTCACTGAGCGAACTCCAGGCGCAGCTCGCCATGGCGCTCGCGGGGAGAGCGGCGGAGCAGCTCGCGTTCAACGAGTTGTCAGCGGGTGCCGAGAACGATCTGAAGCGGGCGACCGACCTCGCACGACGGATGGTTGCCCATTGGGGCATGAGCGAGCGGATCGGGCCGGTTGCCTACAACAGCGGCCACAACGATCCCTTTCTCGGCCGCGAGATTGTTCAAGAGCATCGAGCCTACAGCGAGCACACGGCCCAGATGATCGACGAAGAGATCTCGCGCACCCTGCACGAGGCCGAGCGGCTCGCCGATGAGGTTCTGCTGCAGCAACGCGACAAGCTCGAGGCTGTTGCAAACGCGCTGCTAGAGAAAGAAGAATTGGACGATACCGAGCTGGTCGAAATCCTCGGCCCGCCGGTCAGCCTGGAGAACTCTCCCTTGGCTCCGACCAAGCCCACCTACGTCGTCCCCGGCAAGTCGCCGATCTAGTCAATTCTACGGGGCGAGTGATCTTTTGAAGGGGGTGCTTTGCGGGTTCCCTCGGACCGGGGGGCGATTTGTCATTTGGGCGTTTGTTACGCCCGGACACGCCCTCCCGATCAGAGACGGCCCAGATCCCCCCTACGGAGGGGTTCGCTTCCGCGGGGAAAACTCTCACCCGGGCGGCACAGTCTGCCCTGCTTCTGTAAATATCCTACAATCCATACGGCACGCCCCCGCTCCCCCCGATCCCGCGCCGTACGGATGCCCCCCAGCGAATATCAAGCCGAGCACTTCTTGAACCGCGAGCTGAGTTGGCTCGAGTTCAACAAACGTGTGCTGGAAGAGGCGCAAGACGACTCGAATCCCTTGTTGGAGCGGGTCAAGTTCTTGTCGATCTTCTCGTCCAACTTGGACGAGTTCTTCATGGTGCGTGTCGCGGGGCTCCGCGAGCAGGCGTTCGGGGCGATGGCACCGCAAGACCCGCCAGTCGACGGTGTGTCAGCAATTGTGCAGCTGAATCTGATCGCGGATCGGGTACGCCGACTGGTGCGCGAACAGTACACGTGCTGGAACGAATCGGTACGGCCTTCGCTCGCGCGGGCCGGTGTGCGCGTGCTGAGCGAACATGATCTGTCGGTGGATCAGCGTCGGACCGTGGATGACTACTTCCGTCAGCGCGTGCTGCCGATCCTGACCCCGATGGCGATCGATCCGAGCCATCCGAGCCCGCGGTTCAACAACCGCGGCGTGTACCTCGCCGCGCGGTTGAAGCGGCGCATGGGGATCGGTCCGGCGGCGATGGACGCCGTCGTGCAGCTCCCGCAGATGTCGCCCCGCTTTGTTCCCTCCCAACCCGGGCAGTCACGCGACTTTCTGTTGCTGGACGAGATCGTCGCCGCGCGGCTGACCGAGGTTTTCGGGGGCTACGAGATTCTCTCGTGTGGGTCGTTCCGTGTGACCCGCGACATGGACACCGACCTGCTCGACGAGGAGGGTGACGACATGCTGCGGGCGATCGAGCGCCGTCTGCGAGCCCGACAGCGGAGCGAGGCCGTCCGCATCGAGGCGGGTTCCGGCATGTCCGATGAGCTGCTCGACACTCTAGTACGGGAGGAGGAACTCCGTGTTGCCAGCACCGACCCCAACTCGAACGAACCAACCGGCTACGGCGAGGTTTATCCGGTCGATGGCCCCCTCGATCTGTCGCGGTTGACCGAGCTGATCGATCAGGTCGAGCGGCCCGACTTGCTGCACCCGACGTTTCGCCCCAAGCCCTCCAGCCGCCTGTCGGAAGAGAAAAATCCGTTCGTTCAGATTGCCCGCAGCGACCTGTTGCTGCATCATCCGTTCGATGCGTTTCGTCCGGTCGTGAACTTCATCGAGAACGCGGCGCGAGACCCCGACGTGCTCGCGATCAAGCAGACGCTGTACCGCACAAGCGGCGATAGCCCGATCGTCGATGCCCTGATCGCCGCGGCCGAGGCGGGCAAGCATGTGACCGCCCTGGTCGAGCTCAAAGCACGGTTCGACGAGGCCAACAACATCTCGTGGGCTCGCCGTCTGGAACGGTCGGGCGTACACGTTGTGTTTGGCTTTATGGACCTGAAAACCCACTGCAAGCTGGCACTGGTGGTACGGCAGGAGGGCGAGAGCGTGCGTCGCTATGCCCACCTGGGCACGGGCAACTACAACCCCAGCACCGCGCGACTGTACACCGATTTGGGGCTCTTTACGGCCGACCCCGTCATGACCGAGGAGGTTGCCAACCTCTTCAACTTCTTGACCGGTTACTCACAAAATCACGATTGGCGCAAGCTGATTGTTGCCCCGCAAGACCTCCGCGAACGAACGATCGAACTGATCGACGAACAGGCCGAGCGCTCTCGACGGGGCAAGAAGTCGTGGATCTTCGCGAAGCTCAACTCACTGGTCGATCGGGCGACGATCGCCGCCCTGTACGATGCGAGCCGTGCCGGCACGCCGGTTGATTTGGTCGTGCGTGGCATGTGTTGCTTGAAGCCAGGGCTGCCCGGTTTGAGCGAGAACATCCGGGTCAGGAGTGTTGTCGATCGCTTTCTTGAACACAGCCGGATCATGGTCTTCGGCACGGGTGCCAAGCAGTCGGTGTACCTCAGCAGCGCAGACTGGATGCCCCGCAACTTCGAACGCCGCGTTGAGGTGATGTTCCCCATCGAAGCCGACCCGCTCAAAACTCGGATTGTCGAAGAGATCGTGCCCGCTTATCTGCGAGACAATCTGCGTGCCCGCCTGCTGACCGCCAACGGCAATTACACCCGCGCTCGGCCCAACGGCAACGAGCCGCTGCACCGCAGCCAGCAAGAGCTGTGCGACATTGCCGAGGGCCGCACGACGGGCGAATCGATCCCCGCGCCGGCCCCCGCCCCCGAGACGAAAAAGCCAATCTCCCGCACCGCGAGCAAGGCGTTTCGCGACGAAGCGCAACCCAGCGATGCAGAGACGAAGACTTCGCGCAAACGCGCGCGGAAGTAGTTCGGCGTAACGCGCATGGCGTGATGGTTGTAGCTGCTCCGCGTGGCGAGCCTCTCCCCCCGCGGCCCCCCCGAGCCGGTCTACAACCTCGCAGTCGGACGACTCGGTCTGGTGGGCGGCGACGAAGGCGTTCTTTGGCAGCATCGCGAAGGACGGGGCGGAGATCGCCGTCGGCGAGACGCCGTACGTCGGCACCGGCGCGGCGATCAAGGAGGCGGTCGCCGGCACGAACATCTACGGCGAGCCGCTCAGCACCACCGAGCGGGTCATCGCAGGCATCGGCGTTATCCCCGGCGGCAAGCTCGCGGGCACGGCATTGTCGGGGCTGGGGATAGTCTTTACGCTTGGACGCAATAGCGATGACGTGTTAGAGAGGGCGTCACGAGAGCTGCCGATCTTGAACAAGGAGTTCACGCCGAACGTGAAGGCGCGGCGTGATTTCGGCACAGCGGTGCATCAGGATTTGCCACAGCACCTGAAAGAACAGTATCCTGACAGCGTGTTTGAGACATTTGTCGGCCCGGGGCAGAGTGGTCCCGACGCAAGGTGGGTAGACGGAGTTGATCCAGGCTTCGATATAGCGGAACTGAAGCCGAAGACAGACTCAGGTTTCAGGGCATTTGAGAATCAAATTGGGCAGTATCCTGAACGAAGAGCAGGGTTATTTGGGTATGACCCTGCGACAGGTGATATTGAGTTTGGCGGGGTCTTTGAATGACGGGTGGAGAGATTCAGGAAGCGTTACGTGCACGACGTTTTACGGATATACGTATACGGCTATTGGCGGAGGGTAATACAGACCGCTGCGGAGAAGAGAAGCGCCTCGAACTGTATCGCAGGGCGCTTGCGCGGGTCGAATTACGCCTTGGGAATGCGCGTGCGGCGGCTGCACTGTTAACATCCTTGGTTGAAAGCAACCCGCTACCGGGCGCGGGCGACTACAATGAGCGCGGGGCTTGCTACTGGTTGATGGAAGACCGAGAAGCAGCGATTCGCGACTGGCGTGAGGGGCTGCGATGCAAGTACGGAGACGGGGCCGGCAACCTTAGCCCCGCATTGTTGCTCTACTATCCCGCAGTTGCACTCAGCGACGAAGCGTTACGACAAGAAGCCATTGAGGCGATCGAGCAGAGGCTCAATACAGGTTGGGCAAAGAACTGGCCGGCTCCCCTTGGACGCTACCTATTGGACCAAGCGGACGACGCCGAGCTGGCGCAAGAGATCGCAAGAGAACACCCTATTAGCCAGCCAGATGAACGTTGTCGCTTCGAGTTCTACCGAGCGATAAAGGCGTTCGAGCGCGGAGATGAACCGCTCGCCATCAGACGATGTCAATGCGCGGTTGCCATTGAGCAGCAAACGACAAGCTCTACAGAGTTTGTCCTCGCCGATCACATGGTGCGGCAAGCGGCTGCTTAACCGGTAGCCCGTAGCCCGTAGGATGGGTGGTTCTGTCGGCGTGATGCTGTTTTCCCTGGTGGGCTTGCCACCGACAGGTTCACCCATCCTACGAGCTACGGCGAGCCGCTCAGCACCACCGAGCGGGTCATCGCAGGCGTCGGCGTTATCCCCGGCGGCAAGCTCGCGGGCACGGGATTGTCGGGGCTGGGGATAGTCTTTACCCTGGGACGCAAGAGCGATGGCGTGTTGGAGAGCGCCGCAAGGCTAGACGCACCAGACAGCAGCACCTACTCTCGCCCCTCTGGTTTCAAGAAGGGTGTGCGAGACGAAGTTTGGGACGACGCGATTGAAGAATCGACGGGGCGTGTTCGTGACCCCGTGACCGGCCGCTTCATGGGTCGGGATCAACCGTGGGATATGGGTCATCCTCCCGGCCACGAGTTCAGGAAGCACCAGCAGAGTGCGGCTGAACGGGGGATTGATAGGAAGCAATTCTTAGATGAGCACAACGACCCGTCGCACTACCGCCCAGAACTTCCCGGTTCAAACCGAAGCCACTTAAGCGAAGATTTGACGGACGACTACTTTGGGCCGTGACGGAGTTGAGACAATGCCATCTATTTCCGATGCCGACAAAGCAATAGCCAAAGCTGCCGCACAAGCGTTCGGTGGGCGCCCGCGAGTTGCACGGTTTTGGGATGATAACCACGCGAGTTCGGTGGACATCCTGACGTGCGAAGACCGACCGCAGGAAGGCGTTATCTCGTACTCGACAGTCGGCTTGTCCGGCTGGCCGTTGTTCAAGGGAGAGAAAGAGTACGGGGCTCGCCTGGAAATTGTGGGAGCCTGTGGTAGTGCCTTTAAGGGGTTCGATAATGCACTATCGACGGCAGCGTTTTGCGTAATCAACTCTAAGTGGTTCTGTTGTCCCGGTGTGATATTCCCCGACGTGTTGGCGATGTATGATTGCTCGCCGACCATGCGGCACTTCTTATTTGTTCCGCCATTCTTGTGGGAAGACCACCTCAATACGCTCGACCTCGATGGTAGAAAAGTGGCCTGGCTCTTGGCTGTGCCAATCTCAGAGGACGAAAGAGCGTTCGCAGAGGCAAACGGACCGGAGAAGTTAGAAGAGTTGTTTGCGGATCGCCAGATTGACATCTTCAATCTGCATCGGTCGTCACAAGTCTGACCACCTCACCGCCCCATCACCCCACCAGAATCACAGCACGCTCTCTGCCGATAGGGCCTTACATACCCCATTGACCGGGCCTTCTCATCACCGCGCGGATAAACCCCTCCCCCAGTTCAGTGGGGGAGTGAGTGTTGGAGGTAACGAGGTAGTTACCCCGCATGCTTGGTCGGCACGAACTGCACAATCAGTTCCCGATGGAGGGCGTCGGCGATGCGTCGGAGCATAGCAAGCGAGCCCGTAGGATGGGTGGTTCTGTCGGCGTGATGCTGTTTTCCTTGGTGGGCTTGCCACCGACAGGTTCACCCATCACCTCGCGACGCCTTGAGATGGGTGCGAGCACCCATCCTACGAGCTACGAGCTACGAGCTAAGCGGTGAACACCACCCCACCCCGCTGTCTACTTGCGTTAGGATCCCCATCATGCGACCAGCCCTCTCGATCTTCCTACTCTTCGCCGGCGTTGCGTGCCTCTGGCGTGGTTTAAGCGTCACGGCGCCGGCTCTCGAGCCTGTGCAGGCCCGCACGCAGCTGTTCTCGCTCCCGCTTAGCGATAAACGCAGCCGTTTGTGGCGTTTCTTGGGCACCTGCATCCCGTGCTCTCGCCACAGGCGTTCGACCCGCTTGTGGTTCACCTCGCGTCCCTGCCGACGCAGCGCCTCGTAAACCTGAGGGCTGCCCCAGCAAGGACGTTTCTCCGCGATGCTCCGCATCTCCGTGAGCAACTCCGCGTCGAGCGTCTGACGCTTCGACTGGTAACGCTGCGTCGCACGCGGCTGGCCCAGCACGCGGCAGACCCTCCTCTGCGACGCCTTCTTGGGCCCCAAGAGGCGGCGGACCGAATCGACGGTCCGCCGCTTACACTCGGGGCTCACCAGTTTCCCTTGGCGGCTTCCTTCAAGATCTCCATGTNTCGATGATCTGCTCCGTCGTGTGCCTTGTCCGCTTCATCGAAAGAATCCTCCAAAAACCGGGGACCGCCCGGCACGAGATTCTCTCACTCAGAGTGGCTCTGTTTCAGGGGGGAAGACCAAGGGGTCTCGTTACCTCAGTCATTCGATAGAGATAGGTCGGACATCCGGGCCTGCGAATGCTAAGCGCCGTCATTCATTCGGGCTGATTCTTGGTGCCGCGTTTCCGCGCGACTCTTGTAAATCGCACCGCAGGAAGCGGCCTTCGAGTGTCCGCACGGTCGCCACACGATCGGCCAGCGGGATCGCTGACGCGACTTTCATCTTGGCGAACACCCGTCGGCGCCGTTGTTCGACCGTCCGGATGCTGACCCCCAACTCATTGGCGATTTGCTTGTTGAGCTTGCCATCGCAAACCGCGACGAGGAGCTCTTCTTCGGCCTGGGTCAGCGACTCGCGACGCCGATGGTAAGCCTGAACGAGATCCCATTCATTCCGGCGCTGATCAGCGATCAGGATGGCGTCTTGGAGCAGCTTGGCGATTCGCTCGGGAGGATCACTGAGGCTGATGACGCCCCATGCGAGACGTTGCCAGACGGGACGTTCGGCCTCGGACTCAATCAGGCCGATGAATACGGCGCGGCGAAAGCTGGCGTCGGCGAGATCCGCAAACCGTGCGTTCACGGTTGGTTTTGTTGGCGCGATGATGCCAACCGGCCGCGCTCCCTCGGCATGCACGGCGCATTCCTCGATGCGTGAAGTGAGAAGCGAAGCGATCCCCAACTGCCGAGCGGCCTCTTGCAGCAGGCGTTCAGCAGGCCCTCGCACGTCGTGCAGCAGCAGAAGGCCATTGGTCGGCAGAGGGGCTACGCGGGCGTACATCGGGGGTCGCCTTTGAGTAAGTAGATCGAGCGTGGATTATTATCGTGTGGCAGTGGTAGCACCCGCTATCGACAGCAAGTCGACAGGCGTGTGCTATTTGTGGGAAACCTTTCGACCTGACCACGACAGAAACTCTGATGCCGCTCGACTCAAGCTCGCAAGCCAGCCTTGCCGAGAGTTACGTTCTGATCGTTTCCGCCGATGGCACCTGTGTGCTGCACCCGCGCGTGCCTGAGTATGTCGGTCAAAAGCCGTGGGAGTGGTGCACGTCTGAAGACAGCGAGGCGTGCCGCGAGGCGTTTGTCCAGGCGTGCATGTTTCGGAAGGAGTCTCAATTCATAACGCATATGCGTTACGACGGGCGCATCTTCAAGCCATCGACGATCACATGCGTGTTGGTGAATTCCAACGTATGGCGGCCGATATCAACAACGACAGTGGGCCCGGAGCTGTCAATCCCGAAGCCTGAGAATAGCCCGGTTGCTGTGATCTGCAGATTGGCTCCGCTGGGCAACGTCGCGCTACCGCTAGCTTGAACTTCGACCAAGCTCAGCAGCAACGCGGTCAGCCCGACGGTTAGTAGCAGACCGCCAACGATCTTGATGGTTCGGTCGATACCTCGGCGTTCGTTGCGGGACGCGCTCACGCGACTTTCTCTTCGGCCAGTGTCTCGGGCACGTGCTTGATAATCTCGCGCAAGACATCGTCCGGCTGGATGCTCTCGGCCTCGGCCTCGAAGTTGAGAATCACCCGGTGCCGCAGCGCCGGCAGGGCGACACGGCGAGCGTCGTCGAAGCTGACGTTGTAGCGTCCCGCGAGCAGCGCCCGCACCTTCGCCGCCAGGGCGATCGTTTGCGCACCGCGGGGGCTGGCACCCCATCGCAGGTGCTGATTTGCGGCAGGGGCTGCCAGGTCGCCGCCGGGGTGCGTCGCGAGCACGAGGCGGGCCACGTAGTCCTGCACATGCGGAGCGAGGATCACCTCACGCACGAGTTGCTGATGAGCGCGGATCTCGGTGCCGTCCATGATCTTGGCGGGGGTCACGGTGATGCCTTTGGTCGTCCGGGCGAGCACCTCGTTCAGGTCCTTGCGGCCGGAGTAATCCACAAGCAGCTTGAAGAAGAAGCGGTCGAGCTGCGCCTCGGGGAGCGGATAGGTTCCCTCTTGCTCGATCGGGTTTTGCGTTGCCATGACGAAGAACGGCCGTTCCAGATCGAACGTTTGCCCGCCGGCGGTGACGCGTTTCTCTTGCATGGCTTCGAGCATCGCCGACTGTGTCTTGGGCGTTGCGCGGTTGATCTCGTCCGCCAGGCAGATCTGGGTAAAGACAGGTCCGCGCTGGAACTCGAAACTCCGCCGACCATCTTGATCTTCGACAATCAAGTTGGTGCCCAGGATGTCGGCCGGCATCAGGTCGGGAGTGAACTGAATGCGGCTGAACTTGAGGTCGAGCACTTCGCTCAGGGTCTTGATGAGCAGCGTTTTCCCTAAGCCTGGGGCCCCCTCCAGCAGGGCGTGACCTCCGCAGAACAGGCACGTCAGCACGCCGTGCAAGATCTCGCCGTGGCCGACGATGACCTTGCCTAGCTCGTTGTAGACGGCCTTATAGCGCTCAGCGAACTGGGCGGCCCGTTGTTCGATCGAATCGCCGAGAGACATAGACGCAAGCCTTCAAGCGTTGAGAGTGATGAAGTGGGCGGAAGCGGTGGCGTGGTATCAGGCGGGCGGTTCGTTGCGGTCCTGAGACGCCTTGCGTTTGGCTTTGAGCAGTCGCGAGGTGTAGGCCTCTTCAATCGGCTTTTCGACCCCTGAGAGGTCATCGCTCTGACGGGGCTTGGGGCGGGGAGCGCCGGGGGTTGCGGTCGCCGCGGCCAGCGGCGATTCGCTGGCGGGGAGTGGTTCGTCGGGCGTCTCGAAACGGGTGGCACCTTGCCGCCCGGTTTGCTCGTCGCGTAGCGCCGCCTTGCGGCTGCGGAGCCTCTGCATCGTAACCGGTTCGGCAGCCGGGCGTTCTCCCCCCCCCAGCCGTTGCCGGATTGCCTGCCACAAGCGAGCGACCCAGTCAAATCCGATCTGCACCCGCCGCACGAAGACGTCTGCCAGGAACAGAACGCTTGCGCCCAGCACCAGCAGCGGCCAGATCGGCTGACGCGAGACCGCCGGCGGCAAGTCGCGACGATACGAGTCAACGGCAGCGACCTGTTCGGCCGCTGCCGCGCTGTCGAACTCGACGCCTGCTTCGTCGCTCAGCACCTTGCCAGGTTCGCCGTTGCCGGCCGGGAGACTGGCGATCGATTCGAGGAGCGGACGATTCGTTTCGCGATCACGAAACTCGTCCGAGTAGCCAACCGATAGCCCGGAGCGGATCATCGGCTGACCGGGTCCGGGGTTGACCATCAAAATGTAGCTGCCCGCCTGATCGGCTTCGAACTCAGCGACGTACCGCCCCGGTGCGACTTGCGAGAACGACAGCGGGCGATCGCCGTCGGCCTGTACGGCGACCCCGCTGATCGCGGGCAGTTCGAGGAACTCTTCGTTCTTGTCCAGCGCGTCCAAGATGACGCGGGCCCGACCGTCTTCGACTTCGGTGGCCAGCGTGAAATTGCCCGTGTCGCCCGTGGGCCGCATGGACCAGCGCACCATCTGGCTAAAGAACGGGGCGTAGCCGTCCCAGCCGGTCCAGTCGTTGGCCCATCGGGCCCCGGCGTCGGTAGTGAAAGCGGCGACTTTGCCCAGGCCGTAATTCCAAGTGGCCAGGATCGTTGAGCTCTCAGGGTTGGGGGGCTCGGGCGAGCGGAGGATTACCTCCACGAGCGAGCTGTCTTTGACCGTCGTCTGGACGAAGCCGCTGATGGCGGGCAGGTTGGGGTCGATCCCCTGCATGATCTCGTGCTGGAGCATCATCTGCGGAGGGATCGGCGGACGCAGCTCTTTGACGAGCGGCCGTGAGACACGCCGAGCCTCGCGCTGATAGATCCGCGGCAGCGCGTTGGCGTTGCGCACCACGTAGTACTTGCCCCCCGTTTGGTTGGCGATCTGTTGCATGGTGGCGTGCCCCGGGGGACCGTGGGCCCCGACCGCCACCGTGGTGATCTTCACTCCCTGGCTAATGAAGGACTTCATGGTCCGGGCGGAGGGGGGGGAGGGGTCGCCATCGGAGATGATGATCAAGTGCTTTGTGGCCGGCGTGGGGTTATTGAGCCCCGCAAACGATTGGGCAGCGAGATTCATGGCCGGGTCAAACTGTGGCATATCACCGACGGTAAGCCGATCCAGCCGCGCTTTCATCTGATTGCGAGACGGTCCGACCGTGATCATTCCTCCCTGCGATTGCCCCCACAGCCACTGGTCGCTGCCGTTCCAGGTGAGCAGGCCGGCGTAGTCGCGTGGCCCGAGGGCGTCGATCGCTTCGATCGCGATCCGTTTTTGCCAATAGTTGCCCCGCGCGATCTCGCTGGCGTGCATGATCATGCCCAGAGCCCCCACGGGAGTGACCTTCGCCGCCTTGATTTCCAGATCGACGGGCAACGCCTTCTCAAGCGCGGTCTCGTCCCAGCCTCCGGCTCCGAAGCTGCGATCTCCGCCGATCATGATCAGGCCGCACCCAAGCTCCTCGGTGTTGCGGACCAGCATGGCGATCTGCTCGTCCGAGAAACCGCTGATCGAGTCGGTGCTGACAACGCCTCCCGGTGTGTCGCCGAAGCCACTGGCGCGGGGCGTGTTGGCAAGGATGACGGTGTCGTAACGCTGCAGGTCGGCGAGCGAACCGAACAAGCGATCGCTCCCCCGCAGCGTGACGTCGAGCCCCTCGTCCTTGAGGGTTTCGACGAGTCGTGTGAATTCGTCTGGGTGTTCCCAATCTTCGATCACCAGCGCATGGCCCTTGCCGCGAACATGGGTGTAAGCGGTCGCCGCGTTGTTTTGGTTCGAAGCGTCGGTGTCGGGGTTCTCGGGTGTGAAGCGGGCTTCGTAGGTGTAGAAGTCGGCTTGATCGATCGTTTCGCGCACGCCGAAGGCATTCTTGCCGGGACGGAGCGAGACCGAGCTCTCGGAGATGATCTCTTGCAGGTCGCCCCGTTTACGGATGATCCGCAAGACGCCGCGCCCGTCGGTATCATCGCCCGCCGCGGTGCGATGATCGATCACGACGCGCGCCTCGAAGGGCTGCCCCCGGCGGACGCCGGCGGGGATCGCTATCTTGTCCACCACCGTGTCGGCCCGCGGTGGTAAGGGAATAGGCACCACGTCGATGCTCACGCCGCTGGCGGTCGCGACGCGTGCCTCGCGCAGGCCATCCCCCACGTTTTCATTGCCGTCGCTGACAATGACGATCCGTTTGGCCGAGTCGGGCGGGAACAGCGACATCGCCTGCTGCATCGCCGCGGCCAGATTGGTCTGCTGGCGATCAATCGCCGCCTCGATGCGTGGCATTTCATAGGTGAAGTCCACTGGTGGGAGTTCGACCGTGGCGTCGCGACCAAAGACAATCACCCCGGCCCGATCGCCCGCTTCGCTGCGTCGATGGGAGCGCACCGACGCGTTAACGAACGACTTCATCGCCTCACGCTGTGCCTCGGGAATGCTGGCGGACTGGTCAAGCAGGTAAATGACCGTCAGACGGTCGCTTGTCCGCGTGTACTGCGCTTCGGCCAGCGCGAGGACAATGGCGGTGAACACCAAGGAACGCAACACGAGTGCCGCCAGTCGGCGGCCCCGTCCCAAACCCGATAAGCCACCAAAGCTCAACCCCCACAACACCGGTAGCAGCAGCAACGCGGCGAGCCACCAGCGGCTATCGAAGGCAAGGCTTGAGTCGAGCATCAGGGAACCAACGGGATCGTTCGGTCGTCGCGTATGAGGGCGGCGCTGAAGCGAATGGCCATGCTAAGGATACCGACTTGAGGACGCCGCGTGGGGGGTGCCCGCCGCATTCAGACCGCAATCCGTTGTACGCGGTGGTTGCCCGTATCCAGCACGTGCAGCCTGCCCCGGCTGTCACGCACCAGGGCCCAGGGGTCCCAAAGTTGGCCCGGTTCGCGTCCCTGTCCGCCCCAAACGCCGAGCGGCACCCCCGCGGGCGAGAACTTCTGCAGTCGATGATTGCCGTACTCACAGACGTAAAAATTACCATCGGGGTCGAGCGCCATGTCGTACGGATAGTAGAGCTGACCCTCGTCCGAGCCCTCGGTTCCCCACAAGCCGATCAGCTCGCCCTGCGGATCAAAGAGCTGCAAGCGGTGATTACAAGCATCGCACACCCAGATGCGGTCCTGCGGATCGATTACCAGGTTCTGCGGCCGCCGGAACTGTCCCGGCTCGGAACCGTGAGAGCCCCAGCCCAACA
Source organism: Botrimarina hoheduenensis (assembly GCF_007859815.1). Classification (GTDB taxonomy): domain Bacteria; phylum Planctomycetota; class Planctomycetia; order Pirellulales; family Lacipirellulaceae; genus Botrimarina; species Botrimarina hoheduenensis. The sequence continues at coordinate 536,510 of NZ_SJPH01000002.1, forward strand.
GGTACTCGCCGTCGGGTGAGAACTTCTGCACGCGGTCGTTATCGCCATACTCGGAGACATACAGGCAGCCGGTGCTGTCGCGGACGGCGTCCGTTACAAAGCCGAACTCACCGGGCCCCTTGCCATTGACACCCCCCACCGTTCGGTCGGTGAGAAGCTCTCCGGCGGGCGTGTAGAACAGCACACGGTAATAGTGCGTATCGGCGACCAGCAACTCGTTGCGCGATGCGTCGAAGGTGAGTCCTGTCGGACGCCCGTTGGTGCTCTCGGGTGTCTGCCAGCTTCGGAGAAAATTTCCTTGGTCGTCAAAGACCAGGATCCGGGCAGTGAAATCAACGATATAGAGCTGGTCCTGCGGATCAATCGCGATCGCGCGGGGCTTGCTCATTCGTCCTTCGACGATGCCCCGCCGGCCCCAAACCGCTTCTAATCGACCGAAGCCCTTCTCCGCAGCGGCGGGTCCGCAACCGCTCAGCGCTAAGCCAGCACCGCCAAACAAGCCAGCACCGCCAAGCAAACTCCAGCCCCCGAGCCCCGCGGCAGCGGAAGCCGCTTGGCAAAACCTGCGGCGGTCGAGCGGAGGACGGTCTGGGGGCGTCATCGATCTGGGCAAGTGAGGGGAGAATGCTCGCCTTAGAGGTGCGGGCCGCTAAAAAAGGGGCTGATTCCGTTCCGGCCCTTGCAGCGGCAGCGGCCAGCAAGCAGGCGGGGCAACCGATCGGGAGGCAAATCCTGAGAGGGGCCCTCTGCAGTCTCACGTGGCGTCGCCCTCGCTGCAACGCCGTGGGGGCAGATCGCCGGGTTTTCTGCTCGGGTGGACAACACTACAGTGCAGGTCTGAAGAACGGGCAGAAGACAGTTCAATGGCGGTTTCGCCCCCGGCGTTCTGTCTCCGAAAGACGCTCTCCCCGTCCTGCTCCCCCTGCGTTCTTAACTGCGTTCTTAACGGCGATTCCGCACTGATGCCCCCTGTTGTCATCAACGTCGCGCACGCCGATGACGTCCGAGACGTCGTGCATCGCGCGGTACAGGCCCTCGCCGAGGGGCAGCTCGTCGCCCTGCCGACTGAGACCGTTTACGGCATCGCGTGCAACGCCGCGGACCCCGTTGCCCTGGAGCGGATGGCCGCTGCGAAAGGGCCTCCTCAAGCGGATCCCTTCGCGCTAGCGATCAAAAGCGCCGACGAAGCCGAAGATTATTCTCCCCGTTGGGGACCGATCGCGCGCCGCCTCGCGCGCCGCTGTTGGCCCGGACCGGTGACGCTCGTGGTGGAGGCAGATCTTGAAGAAGGGCTCATCCGCCAATTGCCCGCTGAGGCGATTCCCTATCTGTGCCCGCAAGGCACGCTGGGGCTGCGGGCACCCGCGAATCAGGTGACCCAGGATGTGCTCCGCATGCTGGCAGGACCGGTCGCGCTGACCAGTGCCAAGCTCAACGACGGTCGTGAGGCGGTTACCGCCGAGGAATGCGTCGAGTCGCTCGGCGACAAGCTCGCGCTGGTGCTAGACGACGGTCCCTCACGGTACGGCCAGCCCTCGACGGTGGTGCGTGTCCAAGGCAACGAGATTGAGCTGCTGCGGGAAGGGGTTGTTGGCCAGCAAACGATCGACCGGATGACCCGGCTGCTGGTGGTGTTCGTTTGCACGGGCAATACGTGTCGAAGCCCGATGGCCGAAGCCGTCATGCGGACCCTGTTGGCCGAGCGGCTTGGCGTGCCGGTCGATGAGCTGGGTTCGAGGGGGGTGCAAGTGGCGTCCGCGGGGCTCGCCGCGTCGCCGGGGGCCAAAGCCAGCCCGCAGACCGCCGAACTCATGCGAGAGCGCGGTGCTGCGATCGACGATCACGCCGCTCAACAAGTCACCGAACACCTCGTCCGCCACGCCGATCTGATCATCCCCATGACCTCGGGGCATGAGGCGGCCCTGGTCGAGGTCTGGCCGGATATCGGGCCGCGTGTCAAACTCCTAGACCCTGTTGGCCGCGACATAGCGGACCCGATTGGCGGCGGCATCGAGGTTTATCGCCAGTGTCTGGCGCAAATCGAGAATGGCATCCGCCACCACGCGGATTCACTAATCAAAGAACTGGGTATCGCCGGTGCCTAGGCACGCCTCAATTCGCTTACGAACCCTCTCTCCCCGTCTGGATCGCTTTTCTGATGAAGATTGCTGTCGCTAGCGACCACCGCGGTGTCGACCTGAAACGCAAGGTGATCTCGGTCCTCGAGTCGCTTGGCCATAAGGTCGTAGACGACGGGGCAAACACCAATGACAGTGTTGACTACCCCGACTTTGCGTCGGTCGTCGGCCGTCGGGTTAGTCACGGTGAAGCCGATCGCGGGGTGCTGATCTGTGGTACCGGCATCGGTATGGCGATCGCCGCGAACAAGTTTCCAGGGGTCCGGGCCGCCCCTTGCACGGACGAAGTCACGGCCGAGATCAGCCGCCGCCACAACGACCTCAACGTTCTGTGCCTGTCGGCCGACTTGCTCAGCCCCCGCGTAGTCGAGCGGATGGTGAGTGTCTGGATCGGCACCGAGTTTGAAGGGGGACGTCACGCCCGCCGGCTCGAAAAAATCCGTGACATCGAGAACGAAACCAAAGACGGTTGATGGTTCGAGGGGCTTGCCGAGGTTGCGGCTTTACGCCGCCTGGAGCACCGACTGGGGAGTAGGCTCGTCCAACCGAGGAGCCGCATCGGATGACTGCCAGACCACTGCTTCAAGACGCGCTGAGCATCTGGCATGCGGGCCTCGACGCGGTTCGTCCCGAGAAGCTGATCCCCGCCGCGATTCGTGTCGCCGACGGTGAGATTCTCTTCCAGGATTGCCGCGGCGATTTAGCGGCCGCAGTCCCCATGGCGCGGTTGGGGCAGATTCATGTGGTCGGCGGCGGCAAGGCCGGTGCCGCGATGGTGCGCGGGCTTGAGTCGGCCCTGGGGGATGCGCTTCTTGCCACACACCGCGTGCATGGAGTGGTCTCCACGCCCGAGGACTGTGTCGGACCGACCCGTTGCGTGCGGTTGGTGGGCGGCCGACCACCCGGCGTGAACGAACCCCGTCCGGCCGCCGCCGCCGCAACGGCGGAGATGCTCCGCATCGTGCGTTCCGCAGCCCCCGACGATCTCGTGATCTGTTTGCTCTCGGGAGGTGGTTCAGCATTGCTAACCGCCCCCCGCGCCCCCTTAACGGTTCATGACAAAGCCGTGCTCGCCCAGCGGATGTCGGCCCGTGGTGCCACGATCCATCAGCTCAACACGGTGCGGCAACACCTGAGCGACGTGAAGGGGGGGGGCCTCGCGCGGGCTTGTCGTGCGCGGCGGATTCTGACCCTGGTGATCTCCGATGTGCCAGGCGATCCGCTCGATCTGATCGCAAGCGGCCCGACAATCGCTGCGCGCCAGACTCCGGAGGACGCGCTCCAGGTGCTGCACGACCTGGATCTTCTCCAGGACCCCGAACTGCGGGCTGTTGTGGAGGTGCTCCGTCAAGCACCGCCACCGACGAGCATTAGCGCCCAAACCGAAACGGTGATGCTCGCTAACAACGCCGCCGCAGTAGACGCCGCGGGAATCGAGGCCGAGAGGCTCGGCTATCGCCACGCGATGACTTCCGCCACGGAGCCCGAGGGGCTCGCTGAGGCGGTGGGGGAGCGATTGGCGACGCTGGCGATCGAGATGCGTGATCATGCCGATGGCGTGTCGCCCAATTGCCTGATCGCCGGCGGCGAGCCGACCGTTGAACTGGCACCGCCGGAGGTGCGCGGACGGGGGGGCCGCAATCAACAGCTGGCGCTCGCTGCGCTGCGCGTGCTGGGGGATTGCCGGGGCGTAGCGATCGTCTCGGGCGGCACTGACGGCGAAGACGGGCCGACGCCCGCCGCGGGCGCGATGATCGACGAGGCATTGGCCCAGCGCGTGGGCGACGATCGTGCGGCACTGGACGACGCCTTACGCCGCAACGATGCCTACACCTTCTTCGAGCGCGCTGAAGGGCTCTTGGTGACCGGCCCGACGCACACCAACGTTTGTGATCTGCGGGTCATCACGACCGGAGGCTTATAGCCCCGGCTTGCCCGGCAGACGCCCTCTCAGTCCCACCACCAACGATCGCGAGGCGATGTGGCTAGGACGGCTTCACGAGTGGTGCTAAGCGCTCCGTCCTCATCGTAGCGAACGTTTTCCTTGTTCAGAGCTTCGGCGGCACCGATCTGCACGCCGCCGCCGACCGGGGTCATCAACATGCTCCCCTTCCAGAGGCTGTTGACCGCCGTGGCTACCCGCTCAGGGGCGTTGAAAGTCTGGATCGGATAGGTCTCTTCCGAAGCAAAGGCTCCGGGGGTCCAGGCGGCGGTTTGGTAGTAGCCCTTGGTGCGGATCAGCGCCGCGGTGACCGCCAGATCGATGCAGTTGCGTAGCTGGGCATAAACGGGGCTCCGCTGGGCGATCCGATCGTAGGACTTCGTGAAGTCGGAAACAAAGCCGTTGCTGGCTCGGTTGGTGGCACCCACCTGCCGACGGCGACCGTCGCGCGAGACCATTTCGTCCTCGCCGATGAGCTTGACACCATCCCCCACAATCTGAGCGGCGAGGCCGTCTTCGCTCATCATGAGCCGCTCATAATCGGGGACGAAGTACCAACGCTGCAGAGCGTTGCGGCTGACCATCGCGGCGTTCGCCCGGGCGACGTAGCTCTTGAGCTTGACGGGGGCCGATTCCAGTCCGATCCCGATTAGCTTCATCTGGTAATCGGCTTCGACCAGCACCTGGGCAAAGTGCGTGTCGGCGGGCATGCCGCCAACCGTCACTACTTGCGGTCCGAGGGCTTCTTGCAGACTTTTGACAATGTACTGCGTCTGAGCCGGAGTGGCTTGGCGACCAAAGCTGGCGAGGAACTGCTGCATCCGCGCCAGGCCTTCGGCGGTCGGATCGATCGAGCAGTAGATCAACGGGCCTTGGCCCGATTCATTGGCAGGGAACGCCCGCAGCGCGGCGAGCAAGTCTTGCAGTTCGAGCACCGGGCTCTCGGTGCTGACGCCCAGCACCCGACCGGAAGGCGATGTGACCCACGGTTCGGCGGGACCCGCCAGAATGATCTCGCCCTCAGACTGACCCGCTTCGGGCGGATAGCAGAAGACGTAGTCGATCCTCGTTAGCCCCGCGAGATAGCGCATCGCTTCGTCTGGCGACCCGCCTTCTGCCAGGCTTGCTTCCACGGCGTCTTCAAGGCGCGTCAGCGAAATCTTGCGGAGCTTGCTCGGCTTGGCCAGATCACCGTTCAAACGCGAGACCGCCTCGGCCTTGCGTTGCTCGGCGAGACGCGGATCGACCTGCTGCACCATCTCGCGTGACAGAACGCCATCCGCATCGACGACCACCCCGCCTGCGCTAAAGCCACCACCGCCCGCTCCACCACCACCGCCAAGTCCTCCTCCGCCGCCTCCGCCGCCAAACTGGGCGTCGGCATGAGAGAATCCCAACGCCGCGTACAGCGCGACAAACAGGAAAGCACGGTTGGTGAGGGCGGAGATTCGCATGGCTGGCCTCTGGCGGTCCCGAAACGTACGCGGGGAGCTGCGGAGCGGGAAAATTGCACCCTGAGCGGTGCGCCGCGACGCTCGGTGGTCGAGCGGTACGGAAGCTCTGATCCTAGTCGGGCAAGATAGGCAAGGCAAGAAATGGAGGGGGTTCTGTTCCCTCTTGAGGGTTCCGGAACCTCTCCCGGCCCGACAACCGGCATAGCCCCGATGATCGGAGCCTGTCGTCGCGAAAAGTCAACGCGATCGTTGCCCTTTGGCATCCGCGCCCGAGCCCACGAGGTACGGTTACGCGGCCCTTTTCGGACCGTCACGGAGGCACGCGCGCCGCCGGGTCGCTCTGCGAGGCCACTCCCTTACGCCCCCACCCCGGTTCCTCGCTCGGACGGCCTGTTTGCCGTGACCCGCTCGCCCCGCCATCGCCGCCTGCAGCAGCCCCTCCGGGTGTTGGCGATGATTGCGCTGGCACTGGTGACGGCCGGATGCTCGGGGCTGCCACGGATCGATCCTTCGGGGCGCCGCTTTTTGATTTGGCCTGAGCCCCCCGCACCGGTCACGGGAATCGATCCCACGCTGGGAAATCCGCTTGGCAACGTCAATGCGGCCCCCGTTTACGCGCCCGGATCGGGCGGGACGACGGGTCTTCCGCTCACCGGAGGCGGGGTGCTGACGCCCGTATCCGGAGCGCCGGGGCAGGCACCGCCGCGCGCCGATGAACGGCTTTCGATCACCCCCGAACGCGTCCTTGCGCCCGTTGGTAGCGAAGTAATCCTGCGCGCCGGTGTTTGTGGTCCGCAGGATTACTTGCGGACCAATCGCCGCATCGAGTGGATGCTTGGCACCGAAGGCACCGGACAGTTTGTCACGGTCGGAGAGCAGGGTGAGATGGACATCCTCCGCTATCCGTGGCAGCGCCCCAACAAACAAGACAATACCTTCGCGGTTGGCTATACCTCCCCGTTTCACACGTGCCTTAATCGGGGCACGGCCGATCCGACGGACGATGTCCAGGTGCGTCCGGGTGATGCGTGGATTACCGTCACGAGCGCCAGCGAAGGAGCGAGCTACATCACCGCGCACGCCCCCGAGAGCCGCGATTGGGACGCGCGCCGCGCCCGCGCGACCATTTATTGGGTTGATGCCGAATGGCAGATCCCGCCGAGCCTCTCAGTTCAACCGGGCCAAACGGCACAGCTCACGACCACCGTCCTGCGCAAGACCGACGGCGCGCCGGTTCAAGGTTGGGAGGTGCGCTACGAGGTTGTGCAGGGCTCGTCCGCGCGGTTGGGATACGCCTCGGGAGAAGCGAGCATCGCGACGACCGACGCCCAAGGACGCGCCACCATGCAGGTGACCCCCACCGATGACCTTCCCGGCACGGCGGTGGTGCGTGTGACAATCGCCCGCCCCGCCCAGTCTGCGCCGATGCCCTCGCCGAGGCTCGAGCTCGGTTCGGGTGAGTCGGTGGTGATGTGGACCCCTTCCGCTGGTGCAGGTGGCGGGGTGATTGGCCCCTTCACGCCCAGCCAGGGGGGCAGCGTTCCCCCCACGCCGTTCGAGCCGCCGCCGTCAGACAACGTCCCGCCGATCGGGCCTGCTGATCGCGGGGCACCGCTGCTAGAGGTCTACGTTCAACGAGACAATCAACGGGCAATCCGCGTCAACGACGCCATTCCCGTAACCATAACGGTCGAGAACCGGGGCGACGCCCCGGCCCGTAACCTCGTGATCTTTGATCGGTTCGAGTCGGGTCTGGCGAACGATCAGGCACCGCCGGGAGAATCACAAATCAAGTACGAGGGACGATTCCCTGACCTGGGTCCGGGCGAGTCCGATGTGGTCCGCTTGGAATTCCGGGCGGTTGCGCCAGGCCGTCACTGCCACTACGTGCGTGTCACGATGGACGGTACCGACGCTGCGGTTACGGAGCAGTGCTTTGCGATCGAAGCACTGCCACAAGCCGCGTCGCCGACGCTCGACATTCGTATCGAGGCAGAGCTACGCCGTACGGTAGGACAGTCTTATGAGCTGCGGCCCCGGGTTTACAACACCAGCGGAACCCCCGCCGAAAACCTGCGCGTTGAACTGCGTTATGGTACGGAGCTCTCGCCCGAGGCCGCCGAACAGGGCAACCGACGGATCCCCGGAGGTTTTATCTGGGAGGTAGGCCGTCTGGAAGCGAACTCGTCGGCACCGTTCCACGTTAAGTTCCGTTGTGACCGTCCGAACCCTGCCGCCGAGCTAACGCTCTTTGTGGCGGCCGACGGCGTTCCTGAAGAGACTCGCACGGTGACCGTAGCGATCGAGCCGGCAGCTCCGACTCCCACTCCGTCACCGCCGAACGTCGTGCCCAGCGCGCTCGACGGGGCGTTGAGCCTGTCGAGTAATCCGGCGCGCGTGGGTCAGCCGTTGACGCTCGACGTGGCGGTGGCCAATGTGGGGACCACGCCGCTGAGCGGAGTTGAGTTTCGCGTGACGCTCCCGTCCCAATTGCTCGCTCGGTTGCAACCGGCCCAGTCGCCGGTGCCCTTCCGGGCCGAAGGCGGAGCGCTGGTCTTTGGTCCGATTGCGCAGCTACTGCCCAATCAACCGGTGCGACTCACGATTCCTTGCGATGCGGCCCAACAGGGCACCGGAGACATCTTCTTGCAGGTGCGTGCTGTGGGCGAGTCGAACGTGCTCACCCGCGACACACCGATCCGGGTTGAACCGTAGCACCATGCTCCGATTTGTCTTGCTGCGTCACGAGTGCCCGTCATCGCACGAACGAGGATCGCACTGGGACCTGATGCTCGAACGAGCCGCAACGGCTGGCGATCATCAACCTACGAGCGAGCATCGGCTGATCACCTGGTCGCTGATGAAATTGCCGCGCGAGTGGATCGTGCGCCTTGCGCGTCAGGCACCGGCCGATAACGACCCTCTCGTGGCGCTACGGCTTGCCGATCACCGGGCCGTTTACCTCGACTACGAGGGGCCAGTGGGGGCCGCCCCAGGCCCGCGCGACGGTGCGACCCCGAACGATTCGGTGCCGGCAGACGATGTGCCAAGCGCCGATGTGCCAAGCGCGGCAGACGCGTCCCGCGATCGCGGGACGGTCGAACGCTGGGCGCGGGGAGATCTGCTGTGGATTACGCCCGCCACAGCCGACACGTGCCGGGTTCGGCTGGAGAACTCCCCCCTCGCGGGAGAGTTGCTCTTTTTCCGCGAGGCAGAAGATCAGTGGCTCATGCGCTGGTGGCCGCCGAGCAGCGACGACTGAGTTCCACCGCGGCTGATCAGGCGGCGCGTCGATAGAAAGAGGTTTGGAGCGGTTGCGCGGCGCGTGCGTGTCGGCCGCTCCAGCGACGCACCGCCGTCGCGACCAGATGGCCCCCGAACGCGATCGACGTTTTTAGTGCGTGCTCGAGCGGCCGCTGACAACCGATCTGAGGAGTGCAATCGAGGTCGCACTGTGGGTCCGGGTTGTCGAGGTTCAGCGTCGGCGGGGCGAATCCATCGCGCAGGGCCAGCAAGGCGATCGCCAACTCCGCGCCGCCCGCGGCGTTCACTAGATGCCCCAGCGCTGACTTGGTGGCGGTCACGCTTGCCTTGTCCGCGTCGGCACCGAGCGCCTTGCGCAAGGCGAGCGTTTCGAGCACATCGTTCTGCTGGGTCCCCGTGCCGTGAGCGCTGACCAGTTGCACGTCGCTGGGCGCGAGACCGCTTTTACGCAGCGTGTGGCGGAGCAAGTGGGGCAAGGCCGACCCCTCGGTCGTTAGGCTCGTGATGTGGTGCGTGTCCGTCATCGCTGCCCCGCCGAGGATCTCGGCGTAGATATCGGCACCCCGCCGGACCGCGTGGTCCATGCGTTCGAGCATCAGGATCGCGGCCCCTTCGCCCATCACGAATCCGTTGCGATCGCGATGGAACGGGCGGCAGGCTTGGGCGGGCGTGTCCGCGGTTGCGAGCACGCCCATGCGGGTGAATCCGGCCGCCATGAGCGGCTCAACGGCTTCCGATCCGCCCGCCAGGATCGCGTCGCAGCGGCCCTCACGCAGTTCACGCGCCGCTTGGTTGATCGCGAGCAAACTCGAAGCGCAAGCAGCAGCTAAGGTCTGGCAGATGCCGTGGATTTCGAACTCGTGCGTCAGGTAGGTCGCCGCCGAGTTCGGAGACCACTGGGTCCACCAGGGCCACTCGGGGGCTGGCAAGCGATCGCTGAGTCCCAAGCGCAGCGCGGTGTGACGCAGGTCACCCATGTGGGTCGAGATCAAGCAGCCGATGCGGTGCGGTTCTAGCCCCGCCTCGCGCCGCTGGAGGGGTTCTTCGAGGCCGGCGTCGCTGAGCGCCTCGCGGGCAGCGCTGCGCAGCATCGGCAGATGCTTGGTCTGTCCGGGGAAGTCGAGCGGCAGATTTTCGACCGTCGCCGCAAGTGTGCCGGCGGGCAGGTCGGGGTGCGGCGGCAGCCGACGAGCGCCGGACTCGCCACGCTGCAAGGCGGCCCACGAAGTTTCGCGATCGGCACCCACCGACGTCACCAGCCCAATGCCGGTAACGACAACCCGTTGATCGGTTTGGAACGAAAGGATCACAGCGTTCGGCCCAATCGCGAATAAAACGTGCGTTCTAGTGGCCAGCCATCGGCCAAGGGGAGAAATAGAAAATCGGCTCTCCTCCTGCCAGTTCAGTTGGTGCTAGCAACAGCGCAGCTAAGCGGACCTTCTTCAACCCGAACCGGCCCGCTGGCGGTGGGGTTTGCGGATTCCTGGCAGAAGAAGGGTTGATTTGGGTGGAAACTCCCGTAATCTTGCCGTTTAGCCAATCTGGTGGGCAAAGAACCCACAAGAGAGGCTTGCTGTGGCCAGGGAAGGGCCACCTTCGCACGGTTTCCTTCCAGCACGCTGGCCACAGAGCAGAACAAAGCGGTGTTTTTAGGCGAGGCGACCCGTACGCTCGACCAACGCTTTCGGCTTTCGTTGCCGGAAGACATGGCCGAGCGCTTGGTGGCCGGCTCAAGCGAGTGCCTGATCGCCAAAGAACGCCGCGGATGCCTCAGCCTGTGGAACCGCGAGCACTGGGAGGAGCACCAACGCCAAGCGGCAGAAATCCTAAAAGGCAAGCTGGCAAGCGGCCGACTCGAACGCCGTCTTGCCGATGTTCAGCGGCTCGGTCGACTGCTGTCGACCCGGCAACGTGTGACAGCGATTGCCGGCAGGGGCAGGCTGGTTATCCCTGAAGGATTTCGCGAGTTGCTAGCGGTCGAGCCGGGCGGCAGTGTCAACGTTGTTGGTGCCGCGGTGTGTGTCGAGCTGTGGCACCCCGAGGCCTGGGCCGACCACTTGGCCGAAGCCTTGCCGGGGTACCGCGATCTCTACGAAGACCTTGTTAGCTAGCATCTGAGAAAGTCCCGCCCCCCCTCCCGAAACACTCCGAAACCCCGCCACGATCGGCCCCCTCCCGTCGCAGCAGCCACGGGCCGATGCCCAAAACATTAAGGATCGAACCAAGCGGTCGCCACGCCCGACGTCGGACATGTTTTTTTCGTTAACCACGACCGTTGTCAGCGGCGGGGTGCAAGTCCAACGATGGAGCGGTGTTCGGCAACGGATGCCAATCGTTGTCCGTAACGTGGGCGTGGCGCTGCTTGGTTCTATCGCTGCCGCGGCAAAGCCCGCGGGCACAATTCAGGACCCGCGATGGAGCGGGGCCAACGGAACTCGTTCCGCGGCCCCGCTCTCTTTTGCATCGCGATCACTCGCCCTGACCCAGCGAGTAGCCCAGCTTGCCATCAAACGTGCACAGGTGCTCGGTCTTGATGAAGTCGAGCCCCGCGCTTGCCACCTTGGTCAACAGCGCGAGGATCGCACCGTGGCTGACCGTGCCGCCCGCTTCGCCGGCGCTGATAAACCGGCACCGCCAGTGGTCGGTGCAGAACGTCTCGGGGAAACCGCCCGGCCAGACCTTAACGCCCCGGTTGGTGATCATCTTGAGCTTGAGGCCGGTGTTGTCTGCCGCCGCTGCCAGCTGCTTCGCAAGCTCGTCGGCGTTGCGACCGGGCTGGTCCCAATCGAGGAAAACATCCACCCCCACGAGCAGTTTCACCGGCTTCGCAGCCGGTGTGGCGGGCTTCTTGGCGGAAGCGGAGTTGGCTCCCGCTGCAGAAGCCGCTTCGTACGAGACTGCTTGCAGTTTCTGCGGCTGTTGACCAACGCGGGCGATCACCGCCTCGGCAAACGCCTGGGTGCCCACCTTCTCGTGGCTGTGCTGCGAGTCGTAGATGTCGGCCGTGTGGACGCCGTCTTCGAGGGTCCGCAGCCAGGCGTTGTGGAGCTTCGTGGCGGGGGCGGGCTTGCCCACGTGCAACAGCATTTGCACGGCGGCGAGCAGCAACCCGGAAGGGTTGGCCACACCCTGGCCCGCGATCATCGGCGCGCTGCCGTGGATCGCCTCGAACATGGCGCACCGCTCGCCGATGTTGGCGCTGCCGCCCAGGCCCACGCTGCCCGTGATCTGCGCCGCGATATCGCTGATGATGTCGCCATACAAGTTGAGAGTCACGATCACATCGAACTCTTCTGGCGAGTCTGCTAGCTTCGCCGCGCCGATGTCGATGATCCAGTGATCGTTCTCGATCTCCGGATACTCAACGGCGATCTCGTTGAACACCTGACGGAACAATCCGTCGGTGGCTTTCATGATGTTGTCTTTCGTAAAGCAGGTGACCTTCTTTCGTCCGCTCGCGCGGGCATACTCAAACGCGTGCCGCACGATCTTCTCGCAACCCGGTCGGCTGATGAGCTTCAGGCACTGCACGACCTCATTCGTTTGCCGGTGCTCGATGCCCGCGTAGGTGTCCTCTTCGTTCTCGCGAACAATGACGACATCCATCGCCGGGAAGCGTGACTGCACGAACGGGTGGTAGGCCACACAGGGCCGCACGTTGGCATACAAGCCGAGGGTCTTGCGGATGGTTACGTTGAGCGACTTGAAGCCGCCTCCCTGCGGAGTGGTGATCGGTGCCTTCAGGAAGACGCCGGTCCGGCGGAGCGACTTCCAGGTCGCCTCTTCGATGCCGGCGCTGACCCCCTTGGCATAAACCTTCTCGCCGATCTCGACAAATTCGTAGTCGAGGTCCGCCCCACAGGCGTCCAGCACGCGCAGCGCGGCTTGCATGATCTCCGGGCCGATCCCATCGCCCCGGGCGACGGTGATGGCGGTGCGCGTGGCTGGCGAAGCCGAGGGGCTGCTGGCGGCGGACGAGGGCTGACTCATGTTGGATGCGTCGCGGGTGATAATGGACATGCTGGTCCTGCTTTATCGCGAATTCTGCGCGAAACGAGAGCCGACCGGCTGGCGGAACGACCCCCGTAAGGCGATAATCAAATCACGAACACTAAAACAGGAAATAATATACGTACTTTATCGTATCGTACGACCTCCCCCGTCAACCCCATGACTTCTCCAGAATTATCTCGCACGGCTGCTTTGGCCGCATCCCAACCCGCCGCGACGGGTGGCGGGTTGCCGGAGAGGACCGCAGTGCAGCCGGCCGCTCGAAGCCCACGGGGCATACAAGCAACCGCCACGGGGTCTTCCGTGGATGCGCCGTGCTCGCCCAGCGACTCAGGTAAGCCAACAACGGCCGAGGGGGCCACCGTCTGGACCTTCTTGAGCAACCACGCGCACGTGTTGATGGTGCTCGCCGCCGATCCGGAGTTGCGGTTGCGCGACATTGCCGAGCGGGTCCGCATCACAGAGCGGGCCGTGCAGAAGATCGTTTCCGAATTGGAAGCCGCCGGCGTCTTGAGTCGCGAGCGCGACGGTCGCCGCAATCGCTACGAGGTTCACCACAACCGGCCCTTGCGCCACCCGGTCGAGTCGCACCGCACGGTCGCGGACCTGATCCGCATGGTGCACGGCGAGTAATGCCCGGCGTTGGGTGAAGGTCATGGTGCCCCCCGCGATGCCGACCGCCTGCCCGCTCTGAGGTACCGGTGCGGGATCGGTTGGAGTTGCTTGAGGGGGAAGCGTGCCGCGCGCCGGACAGGTTAGAGAGGCCAGCAAACCGCCCGGAGTCAGCAGCACCCCTTGCAGCTTGTGTCGGTCCTTAGCCGCTGAGTTTGGCCCAACCGCTGTCAGTTCGGCCGTGAGGCTAATCGTTTCGACACCTGCGTCTCAGCCGATTGGGAAACCGCGAAAATGCCCACAATGGGTCACCCGTGCACTCTCGTCCGGACTTTTGGGCACGGCTCACAAAATCTCGGCCGATAATGCTGGACCCACTCTACGGCAAACCCTGAAAACAAGCCGATAAGCCTCGGCCGATTTTTGACACCATACGAGCCCTAAGATTGATGGGCTGCTACGATACTCAGCTCGCCGTCTAGCCCTGGAATCGCTGCTTTGTTCTGCCCCCGTAGTGCGTTAACGCTTATTGAACTGCTGGTGGTGATCGCCATCATCGGCATCCTCATCGCAATGCTCTTGCCCGCTATCCAGGCGGCTCGCGAGGCGGCCCGGAGGGTGGCGTGCCAAAACAACCTACGGCAGTTGGGGTTCGCCTCGCAGCTGCATCTGGACACCCACAGCCACTTTCCGTCGGGCGGTTGGGGCTTCGTCTGGACCGGTGACCCCGATCGAGGCCACGACCCCGCCTGCCTCCAAGGACATCGTTCCCGCTTACTTCTTCGCTGAAACACTTCCCAAGGGAAGCTATACAGTCTCCGACCGAGACGCCTCGCCACTGGCGAATATCAGCAGCGACGACCCACTGCTGTTGTTGCTAGCTGGCGGTCGGTCATACAGTGAGGCGGAAACGATTCTCGACGAGGCGTTTGCCACGGCAGACGACGAGTCGGAGGAAGACGCAATCCTCACCCTGGCGCTGGGCGGCTTTGAATGACGGATAATGTCTCGCAGCCCGTAGGCGACGTGGCTAGCGAACCACTACGCAGCGTCCACACCACCAGTTTTCCGGTGTTGCTCAAGCAACTCGGCGCGTCGATCCTCGTCACGACGTACCAAGCGGGCAAGCTGGTCGTGTTGCGCGAGGATGCGGGCGTGCTCAACACACACTTCCGCAACCTCAACAAGCCGATGGGGCTAGCGCTCGACGGCGGGAAGCTGGCCGTCGGTTGTAGCATCGACATCTGGGAGTTCCATAACGTCCCAGCGGTCTGCAAGAAGCTCGACGAGTCCGAAGACTACCCGAGCACCCAAGCCAAGCACGACGCCTGCTTCCTGCCGCGCCGCAGCCACTGCACGGGCGATATCCAGATCCACGAGATGGCGTTCGTTGGCGGCCCCGAGGAGCCGGGCGAGCTGGTCTTCGTCAACACGGCGTTCAGCTGCCTGACGAAGCGGAGCGAAGAGAACAGTTTCGAACCTATCTGGCGGCCCAAGTTTATCAAGCAGATGGCGCCGGGCGACAACTGCCACCTCAACGGCCTGGCGACACGCGACGGCCGGGTGAAGTACGTGACGGCGTTGGGAACTACCAACGAGCCTGGCGGCTGGCGTGAGAACAAACGCGACGGCGGCCTGCTGATTGATATCGACTCGCACGAGATCATCGCCCGCGGCCTGTCGATGCCGCACTCCCCCCGCTGGTACAACGGCCAGCTCTGGCTCTTGGAGAGTGGCGACGGCACGATTGGTAAGGTCGACCCAGCGACCGGCAAGTACGAACCGATCGCCCAGTTCCCCGGGTTCACCCGAGGCCTGAGCTTCCTCGGCCCGCTGGCTTTTCTTGGCCTCTCACAAGTCCGCGAATCGGCCATCTTCAGCGGCATCCCGTTGGTCGAGCGATTGAAAAAAGCCGATGAACGCACCTGCGGCGTCTGGGTGCTCAACATCGAGACGGGCGAGACCCTCGGCTTCTGCCGCTTCGAGGAAGGCGTGCAGGAGATCTTCGCCGTCGAAGTCTTGCCGGGTGTGCGTTTCCCCGACCTCGTGAACCACGATGCCGAACTGGTCGGCAGAAGCTACGTCCTCGGCGACGCTGCGTTAGCTGACGTGCCCGAAGACCTGCGAGCGTGACGACTTAGGAACGATTGTCAAACCGTTCTAGAGAGACGGTTGGATGAGACCCAAATCGCTCTCCGCGAACACGACCTCAGCAAGTTCTGCAGATTGCTTTGTTGCCGATGTTGCCTCACCCGCGGCGATTAATCGGGGCGGGAAACCAGCTAGGGGGTGTCTACCACGGCGGGTTCATCGGCCCGCTGTGTCGGCCGATCGCCGGGGCGAATCTTGTGACCCCTGAATCGATAATCTTGCCGGGCTGGCATCGCCTCGCCCCCAGCGGCATCGCCTTGGAGGGGCTCCCGATCCTGTGGCGGATAGCAGCTGCCATGTCCTAGGGCTGAGGTTCCCGATCTCGTTATAGCGTTTCTTCCAGCTCGCCCTGTTCTTCGACCGCATGGGAGTGCTCTTTGTCACCCGCGCGGCCGGCACGGCGACGATCAAGCTCTTCGATATTCTCAAGATCGCCATACAGAATCAGCGTGTCGCTTGCGCTGACAATATCGCCGCCGCGTGGCGAGCCATGAAAAGCCCCCGCGCTGGACCTGATACCCAGGACCAGGATTCCTTCGTCAGAGAGCCAAAGATCCGCTAAGCACTTGCCAGCAAGCCAATCGGTTGATTCAACCAGCATTTCGGAGACGGCGTACCCATTGGAGAGCTCTAAGAGAGCGACGTAGTCGCGAACATCCAGGTCGGTAAATTTCTTCAGTGTCCAGGCGATGACGCGATTCATGTGCCGCTCGATCCATCGGCTGTTGAAGATCAGCCAGAGAAGCAGAAGTCCAGCAGCCAGAAGCGCGAGGGTGATAGTCCGCTGCGTTACCGAAGCGCCCGTGGTGCTCATGAACGACATCATGATGGTCGCCGCAACGGTGGCGACTCAGATGTTACCCATCAGCATCAAGGCCATAATGATCCGGCGGCGGACCGGATGATTGACGGTTCGCTCTGACTCTTGCGTCGTGTAGCCAACGCCAGTGAACGCCGATCTTGCTTGGAACTTGGCCGCTTCGCGTGATAAGCCCGTGAACATCAAAGCCATGGCCGCGACGCGGGTGATCAGCAGCGAAAGCGTTAGCGCAACTAACAGCGACAGGACTCCGATCATGTTGACTCTTTTCCAATCGCGCGTGTTAGAGTTTTTGAGGGCAGGCCCGACGTGTGAGGTGCGCCGTAGGTTGAGTCTACGCTT
Source organism: Botrimarina hoheduenensis (assembly GCF_007859815.1). GTDB lineage: Bacteria > Planctomycetota > Planctomycetia > Pirellulales > Lacipirellulaceae > Botrimarina > Botrimarina hoheduenensis. The sequence continues at coordinate 553,244 of NZ_SJPH01000002.1, forward strand.
CGCGCACGGCGACCACCTCGCTAGTAATCTCCTTTATCTTTATCCGCCCTTGTTGGTTGAAAAACGCTAGGGTTGCTGCGTCCCTGGCGAGATTCCCGCGCAGGGCCCGTGTTGGTTCTTCCAAGTGCGCACCACGCGGGACAGCTGCTCAGCAAAGCGTATCGCAACACGCTCCTGACGCTGGAGGCTTGGGTTATTCCTGGACCCAGTCGTATACCGCCAGGGCGTGTAGCTCACGGACAAAGAGCTGCCCGCCGCACACCGCGATGTGGGCCCAGGTTTCGGCCTCGCTGATCGGTCGGCGGTCGATCTCCTCAAATGTTTCCGGATTAGCACGGAACAGAAGGAGCTCACCCCGTTCATCGAGCGCTAGGATGCGATCCCCGAGCACGGCCATGCTTTGGTACTTGCCGTAGGGCTGGGTGCGCCAGGCCTCTTCGCCAGTTTTCAGATCAAGACATTGGATACGTTGGTTGCGTAAGTGCAGGTAAAGGTGATCGCCAACCACGACGGGTGAAGACATGTAGGCTTGGGACTTGTTTGACCAGACCTGCTGAAGACGGCCGGGGTCGTCGCCGTCGCGACGCCATAACTGCGAACGCCCGGTGTGTGCGCTCGTGAAGAGTTTGCCGTCGTAGAGCACGGGAGTGAGGATGTTCATGCCTCGAAAGGCTTCGATCGTTTGTGTCCAGAGCTCGTCACCGGTCTCGGCGTCGATGCCTTTAAGGGCTTCCCGTGTTTGAACAACAGCCAGCCGTTGACCGTTATCATTGGTCAAGTAAGGAGAGCTGAAAGCGCCTCCCGACATGCCGCCGCCATCGGGAGCCACGCGCCAAGCAACCTTGCCTGTCTGCTGGTGGACCTTTACAAAGCCGCCGCCCATTTGTGCGTAAAGGTAGTCGCTATCCAAGAGCGGCGAAGATGCACAGCCAAACTTGGGGGCCTCTGAGCCCAACTCAGCGGGAAAGTCGAGCCGCCAGCGCTGTGCCCCGGTCTGCGTATCGAGGGCAACGAGTACGTCTCGGATCCCCGCCACAAACAGCGTATCGGTATTGGCGACGGGCGTGGCGCGGATCCAGCTGCCGTTAGACGCCGCGAAGAAGGGCACCGTTAGCGAGCCGGGCCACTCCGCTTCCCACAGCCGCTTGCCTGTTCGACGGTCGTAGGCAGAGGCAACCTCGGTTTGTTCGTCGCGGGTTTCGGTCGTGAAGACACGGTCACCGACAACAATCGGTCCCGAGTAACTCGGCCCTAACTCAACGCGCCAGCTCAGCTTGAGCACATCCTCGCCCAACGACTCAGGCCAGGCCGTCCCCTGTGCCACGCCATCACGGGTCGGCCCGCGCCATTGTGGCCAATCCGAGCCCAGGCTGATTGACACCAGCATCTGAGCCAGGAGACAACCCGCGAGGGAGAATCGAACCGTTTTATCGAGCAGCATCTTGGCACCTTCCCCTGGCTTGGCCTTTTCTTTACCGAACAGCAACGACTCCGAACAACAACGACACCGAGGGCTTAAGACTCGGCGCTGAACTTACCAGCCGGCGTCTGCGGCGGCGCGGGGTTGGTGACGAACGCCATGCGCAGCTGGTGCAGCACGTCTTCCACGGCGGCGGACTCGTCTGCCGAGAGGTTGCCCTTGGTCTTCATGCGAAGCATGTCGATCGTGTCGATCAGGTACTTCGCTTGCTCGCGATGCGGGGTCGTTTCTCCCGTCAGCGGGTGCGGGAAGTGCCCCATCGCCATCATCGCTTCGGTCGCCAGCGATGACAGGAGCATGCCGAACGAGGCCGGCGGCAGCGGCGGATCGGCGGGGGTGCCAGACGCAGACGCTTGACCGGTCGCCGGGGTTTGCGGTTCGGAGGTGGTTGTTTGCTGCTGGGCCGCTTCCTTTTCAGCGGCGACCTGCGACTTCCAGTCTTCGTCGATGATGATCTTTTTTTCTTCGCTCATCTTGATTCGCTGCCCTGGACTTTTTGCTTGCTTGGATCACCTGCTGATGACGCGGGTGATTGCGTGGGGCGCTCGCCCTTGCGCTTGCGGTGCTCGACCGCGGCCCCGACAAAACCGGCAAACAGCGGCTGCGCGGCGATCGGCTTGCTCTTGAACTCAGGGTGATACTGCACAGCGAGGAACCACGGGTGGCCGTTTTCTTCGGTTGCCGGAGGGAGCTCGATCACCTCGACCAGTTTGCCGTCGGGGCTCGTGCCGCTGAAGCGGAAGCCGTGCGCCTCGTACTGCTGTCGAAACTGCTGATTATTGAACTCGTACCGGTGGCGGTGCCGCTCGGAGACTTGGTCGATGCCGTAGCATGCGGCCGCCAGCGAGCCCGGGGCCAGCACCGCCGGCTGCGCGCCGAGGCGCATGGTGCCCCCCTTGTTGGTGATCGCCCGTTGCTCGTCGAGCAGGCAGATCACCGGGTGCGGCGTGTCCTTGTCGAATTCGGTGCTGTGGGCGCCTTCGAGTCCGACCACGTGCCGCCCGAATTCCACCACCGCGCACTGCATGCCCAGGCAGATACCAAAGAAGGGGACGCCGCGTTCGCGAGCCCAGCGGATCGCCTGGACTTTGCCCTCGATGCCGCGCTCGCCGAAGCCTCCGGGAACCAGCAGACCGTCGTAGCCGGAGAGCAGCCGCTCGGGCCCCTCGGCTTCGACATCTTCGCTGCGGATGCGGCCGATGCGGATCTGTGCCTTATGGGCGATCCCGGCGTGATCGATCGACTCGTAGATCGATTTATATGCGTCGCGGTGCTCGGCGTACTTGCCCACCACCGCGATGCTGATCTCATGGTCGGGCCGGCGCAAGCGATTGAGCAGGTCGCGCCAGTCGTCCAGATTGGGTTCATGGGTTTCGAGGCCGAGCCGATCGCAGACGATGCCGTCGAGCCGGTTGTCGTGCAGGCTGAAGGGGACCTCGTAGATCGAGAAGTCCTTGTCGCGTTCTTCGATCACCGCATCGACGGGCACATTGCAGAAGAGGGCGATCTTCTCACGATCGTCGCGGCCGATTGGCTGCTCGCTGCGGCACACAAGAACGTCGGGCTGGATACCGATCTGCCTGAGCAGTCCGACCGAGTGCTGCGTGGGCTTGGTCTTGAGCTCGCGGGCCGCCTTCAGATAGGGCACGAGGGTGAGGTGGATGAAAAGGCAATTGTTTTTGCCCCGTTCGTCTTTGCCGGCGTCAAAGGCAAACTGCCGAATGGCTTCCATGAATGGCTGACTCTCGATGTCGCCGACCGTGCCGCCGATCTCGGTGATCACGACATCCGGTGCCGCCTCGGTGTCGGTCGCCTTGGCGGCTTTGGCGATGCACTGTTTGATCTCATCGGTTACGTGCGGGATGACCTGGACGGTCTTGCCGAGGAACTCACCGCGGCGTTCTTTATCGATGACCGATTGGTAGATCTGCCCGGTGGTGTAGTTGGAATGCCGCGTGAGGGGACCGCTGGTGAAGCGCTCGTAGTGGCCCAGATCGAGGTCGGTTTCCGAGCCGTCGTCCAGCACGTAGACCTCGCCGTGCTGATAGGGGCTCATGGTGCCCGGATCGACGTTCAGATACGGATCGAGCTTCTGCATCCGCACCGACAGGCCGCGTTTTTCGAGCAGCATGCCGATCGACGCGCTGGTGAGCCCTTTGCCGAGCGAGCTGACGACACCGCCGGTAACGAAGATGTGCTTGGGCATAACGGGCGCGAGTCCTTTCCGAGGGCGGCGTAGCGGGGCTAGGGTATGGCAACTAGTCTATCGCTGCGCGGCTCTGATTGCAGCCGCCACAAATCAGCTCCGGAGGCTACCGGCAAGAAAGCCGTCGTAGCGACGAAATGCAGTTGTATTAGGCCCTTTTGCTTCAAGCGGCTCGACCTTAAGCCCCTGTGCTAAGGGACCATTTAGGCGGGCTTTCGCCCTATGGGGGAGCGCGCCTAGCGTCGCACGAGGCCGCCGACCCGGCACGTCCTTTCGCACGAACTCCGAGCGCAGCATGCAGCGGAAGCTCTTCTTCGCAAACTTTCTGCTGCAATTCTTGTGGCTGCTCTTGGCGTCACTACCCCTGCGAGCGCAACCCCCCGCCGGAGAGGCACCGCTCAGGGCCACGCTGGACGCGATCGTGCAGCCGGTTGTTGACGACAAACTGATCGGCTGCGTGGTGGGTGTGGTAACACCGACCGAACGGCTGGTTTTATCCTATGGCTCCGTGCAGCCCGCCGGACCCGCGCCGGATGGAAAAACGCTTTACGAGATCGGTTCGGTTTCCAAAGTCTTCACGGGCACGCTGCTGGCCGATGCGAACCTGCGTGGCGAGCTGACGATTGACGATCAGCTGGCCTCCTACCTCCCGGAGGGGATCGAGCTCAAGCCACAGGAGGCTCCGATCACACTACGGCACCTCGCGACGCACCGGTCGGGTCTGCCACGACTGCCGCCGAACATGCTCATCTGGTTTATGGACCCCACGGATCCGTACCGGAGCTACACGGACGAGATGGCTTGGAAGGCCTTGGCGGGTTACCAACCCCCCCGCGCACCGGGCAGCTACGAGTACTCCAACTACGGCATGGGACTGTTGGGCATGGTTGTCGAAAGAGCGGCTCACACGCCCTATGAGGTGTTGCTGCGCGAACGAATAACCGACCCGCTCGGAATGAGCGATACCACGATCGAGTTGAGCGCAGAGCAGCAGCAGCGCTTTGCCCCAGCTCACTTCAGCAACAAGGCAGCCGGCCGAGCCTGGACTTTTGATGCCTTGGTGGCGGCCGGCGGGATTCGCTCGACTGCCGACGACCTGATCAAGCTCATCGACGCGGTGATCTCCGCCCGCAGGGCCGATCCGAAACTGCCCGCCGAACCGGTAATCCGTGCGCTGGCTTTAGCAACGACCCTTCATAGCCCGGCCGAGGAAACGCCCCGCGTCGGGTTGGGATGGCATGGCGCGCGCGATGGGGTCTCGTGGGTGCATGCGGGTATGACGGGCGGCTACACCGCCTATCTGGCAGTCACGGTTCTGCCAAAGCCTGAGCGCTATGCCGGAGTTGTGGTGCTCAGCAACATTGCGTCTGACGCGGTTACGCCGATGGGCGAGCAAGCGCTCGTGGCGACCTTGAAGCACGTCACCCAGAGGATCGAATTGCCCATTGAGCGGTGAGCCCTGCAAGCGCCTGAATGGCGTTCGCCGGAGTGCCACTCAGGAGTTACCAGCCGGTAAAAAAATGAAAGGCTCGGCCTAAATCGGCCGAGCCTTCGCATCCCCCCCCATCATGCCAACACATAAGGTTGGCGCTTCGATCGGTAGCCCCGTCCTCGTTGCCGAACAGGGAATCGGCACGGAAGACGTCCACGATTCCGGGCTTGTTCTATTATGGTTAGCGGAGCAAAGGGTTGCTCTGCGAAGCCTGACGCACCGCCGGCTGAGTCAGGAACGCTTCTCCCTGCTCGTAGAGCGCCAGTCGTTGGCGATACTCGGTAGCATCGGGCTCGGGAGCGATCGCGATCGCGTCGCGAGCCACCTGGCTCGCTTCTTCAAAGCGACCGGCGGCGGCCAGGGCGGCCGCGGTGGTATCCAGCAGGATATCGTCGGGCGTTTCTAGCAAACGCTCGGCCTGGGCGGCGTGTGCGAGCGCTTCTTGGCCGTTGCGGTAAGCTTCGACCGGGCAGGTTGCCAGGAGCCAAGCCAGGTTGCGATGGGCCGTCGGATCGTTCGGCGACTGATCGATCGCTCGGGCATAGGCTTCTTTGGCCAATCCGTAGCGACCGAGGTCCACGAGCAGGTCGCCGCGGGCGGACGCGATCGAGCTGTCGTTGGGGTTCAGCAGGAACGCCGCGTCGAGGTGACGCAGAGCCGCGTCGAGTTTGCCAAGCATATGGCACACGCGTCCGCGTCCGGCATGGGCGACGCCCAGGTCCGGATCGATCAGAATGGCGGTTCGATACTCGCTCAGCGCGTCCTCGAACTCGCCGTCGATCACCGAAAGTGCCGCCAAATTCGAGTGCGCCTTGGCGTACTCGGGATTCAGGTCAAGCGTCTTACGAAACAGATCACGTGCCTTCGCGTTGTCACCACGTTGCGCAGCCAGGATGCCAAGGTTGTGCAGGGCCCGCCAGCAATCGGCCTCGCACCGCAGCGCTTCTTCGAAGTCGATGCCGGCTTCGACGGGTTGCTCCGCATCCATCAGCAGCTCGCCCCGCTTGGTCAACGCCCATGCGGCCAGCTTGTTGGCGTAGCCGATCGCTTCAGGAGACTCATCGATGGCCAGCACGTAGCGGCAGCGTTGCACAACGGCTTGGAAATCATCGGGTGTTGTGGCTTCGGCACCCAGATCACGCGCCTCGGTCAGCAGGTCGCGAGCACGCGGCGAGGGTTCGACCATCGCGGGCTGCTCTTCGATCTCCGTCAGATGACGGGGAGCGACACGCGGCGTGTCGGCGACGATTGCCCAGTCTTCAACGCGGTCTTCTACCGTTTCTGAAGGGAAGGGCGCGGCGGTGGCTTGAAGATCAGTTTTTTCGTAAGCGGGCCGAGAGATCATCAGCGGAGCCGCCGCCACTTGAGCAGGGTCTTGGGGCTTGGCGACACGTTGGGTCGGCGTCGCAAGCGGCTGCGAATCGAAATCGTTTTCAGGCGTCACGGCGAGCTTCGGCTCGGGCGGCAGGTGCAGGCTTTCGACAACTACCGGTAGGGTTTCGTCTTGAGAGGGACGGCTTACCTGCGGCGGGGTCGCTTGGGGCAGGGTCGCTTGGGGCTTGGTCGCGGGAAGTTTCGCAGCAGACTTTTCAGCAAGCGTTGGCAAAGTGTCACGCGACGGCAACGCCGTCGGAGCTTGCGCCGAGGGCATTGACCCCTGCGACGGTTCCGATGAAGCAGCCACTCCAGTTGGTCGTGGCTTTGTGGCCACAACGGGAAGCTTGGCTTGTGATGTGGCTTGCTGAGCGGCGGCCGGCTGCTTGGGAGAGACCGCGGCTGGTGCCTTTGAGGCAGCCACCGGCGTGCGTTCCGGGGTTGCCATCACATGGGGATTAGCGATCTCGCGCGGGCCCTTCTTCTTGCTGCTGCTTACCGCAGTGGGGGCAGCCGCTGTGTCTGAAACTACGATCATCCCGGCAATGTCGTCGGGACCCTGCGGTGCCAGGCGTGCAGGCGACGCGGAGAGGGGGGCCGGCTCAGAGGGGAGCATCATCTGAGACAGCGGGTCGTGTCGTTCAGCAGCGATGCCCTGCGGGCGGCTTGGTGCCGTTACCCGTTCGATCACATGGCTCGGTGCCGTGTTCAGCGGTGCTGCGGCGACCACACGCGACAGACCAGGCTGCGAGGTGGTGGGAATGGCCGAAGCACTCTGACGACCGCGCGACGCGGCGACTTCTTGGCGAGCGGGCTCCTCGGACTCGCTTCCTCCCCAGCCCAAGTCCGAGAGCAGGCCCTGAGGCGCTTGGCGTGGTGTGGCGAGAATGCCGCCGCGCATCGGACGCTGAGCAGGTACCGAGACGGATCCTGAACGCGGAGCCCGTTCGTTGTAGGCGGCCAGAGCGAGATCCTGGGGGGGCACGCTTCGTTGGGGAGGTGCCGACGCCGCCGGATCGCTCGCAAACAGAGATTGGCTGAGTCGGTTCAGCAGCCCCGGCGAGCTGGGGGCCGATTTGGCCGAAGGAGTCGGGCTCGGCTGATGGGCAAACTGAGGCACACTCCGGGCACCGCGCGGCGAACCCCGACGCGAGCCGAACTGACTCGCTTCGCTGGTCGGTTGAACCGCTTTAGGTGTGGGCTGGGGCTCGCCATCGCTCCATAGCCGCTTGATTCCGCCAAGCGACGAGAACACCGAGGGGCGTTGCTGCAGTGGCTGCTGGCTGATTTGTCGGCCTGGTGCCATCGCCTGTGGCTGATGGTACGGCTGAGCGTAGGCCTGGCCTTGATGGCCTGGGTAGCCCGCCGCGGCTCCTTGCGTTTGAACCCCCCGAGGAAGGTCCTCGGCGTAGATGATGTGCTGGGCAGCGGCGTGCGCTGTCAGCGAAGCGGCGTAAGCAAAGGCCAGCATCAGGGGCAGGCGTAACGACAAGCGTTGGAGCATGGCTTGAGGATCCCGTCTCACTGTTCGTGACAGCCCGAGGCGTTTTCGGGCCGGCGATCTACCAAAAAGGGACGGCTAGGCCGCACCTTACGGAGAGCATCAACAGCGATATCGGAACGTCGGCACGGCCCGCGTAACCCTAAATGTCGAAGAAACCGATACAACCAGCAAAGTCACCCCAAGTCTCCACGGCTGGTGCCGCTATCAGTGCTGTCAACGGGTGCGGGCGCGGACCATCACTTGCACTGATTGCCGCGGTTAGGGGCTGAAACCGTACAAGGGTACAAAATCCGTCAGAGGATTCTGGGCCGGGTTCGACAAAAACCCGCTCAGCCGACTTTTTGGATAAGCATCCTTACGGCTTAGTCCATGCCTTCCATCGAGGGATTCTTATCGCCAAAAACGGTCGATTTCGCGATATGGAGCGAGGCCGCCGACTGACCCAGGAAAACGCCTCTTTTGCACCTAGGCGATGCGGCAGGGTTGCCCGCAAGTGGCCCTCGAACGGGCCGGCCGAGCCGGTCAGAAGTCGCTGAGGTTGAGCTGACCGACGCGGATTCGGTGGTTCGCCAAGTTGCCGGTGTTGGTCCACCCTCAGCAGTTTCGGAATCGGCTCGCGAGCACACCGCTTGCCAACCAAGTCCGATCGACTCGTGGGTTTGCAGATCCGGCCGTTAGCGAATCGGAACCCGGCGACGCGATAGCCAGCCGGTGTTAATCGCGACGAACGAAAGGAGACTCGCAGTTGGTTCGGGGACCGCGTTCGAAAACGTGGCCGCAGTCGCTCCATAGTTGCCCGCCCACACGTCGTAGTCGTTTGGCGTGAACGTGGTGTCGAGGCCGTCCCGCCACACCGTGTAATCTGCCGCATCGACCATTCCGTCAGCGTTGAAGTCACCGTCGAGGGCGGGGACCACTTCGAGGAAGAGGGTCGCCCCGCCCGGGTTGAGCTGCCAATCGAGGCCCTGCGCCAACAGGTTGGGGAGGCTCACGCCGCCGAACTCGCCATTGGCCCCTCCGCTGGCGAAGAGGAAGTCGAAGATGTCGCCGACCGACGGCGTGAAGCCATCGATCAGCGTGACTTCCAGATCGCCTTCGAGCGTCGCGACGCCACCGATTTCGACCCGGTCGTGCGAGCTGGGGCTAGCGATCTCGATTTCGAGCGTCGCGGTCGGTTCGAGAACCAGATCGCCATCAAAGCTCATGGTGCTAAGGCTGTTGCCCGGTGCCAGCGCCCCCGCGAACGACGCGAGGCCCGTACCGGTGAAGCTGCCGTTGCCTGACACGGTGCCGGTGAAGTTGTTCGTCCCCGCAAGTGAAGCGACACCATCGTTCACGATATCGCCGTTCACCGTGCTGTTGATGAGATTGATCTCGCCGTGGCTGTCGAGACCGCCGTCGAACGAGAGCGTACTGCCGATCGCGTTGATCTCGGCACCCGCCGTGTTAGTCACCAACTGCGTGAAGGTGAGCGTGTCGGCGGTCGTGTTAATCGTCCCGCCGGTGGCGTTGATCGTGGGGACTTCGACGCGTCCGGTGCCGGTGATTTGGCTCTTGTTGGTGAGCGTGCCGACGCCGGTGAGCGTCGCGGTTTCGCCGGCCAACTCGATCTTGTCCCCGTTGATGTGCCCCGCCGCCTCGATCGTGCCGACTGCTCCTGATCGGAAGCGAGTATCTCGTACCGCGATCTCGTAGTTTTCCGTTGCGATAGCGGCGGTAACGATTTGCCCAAAGGTGACGCTTTCGCCGTAGCTTACAAGAGTCGTCTCCGGGCTGAGGGTAATCACGCCGTAATTAGCAAGGCTCCTGCCGCCCAGCGGCGTGCCATCAGGGTTTGCGTGGTTGCTCTTTACGTCGATGTCTGCGGTCGCGGCGACACCCAGATCACCGATCGTTAGCCCCATGAGATCGATTAAGCCTTCAACGTAGACCCGTCCGCCCCCTCCGTTTGACGCACTAGAAAAGCCTCCACCGATGGCGTTGACGTCGGCATTCAATGCGACCTCTTTCCCAATTAAGCGGATGCCGCCGCCGCTGCCCGATCCGCTTGCAGCGGCACTGCCAGCCCCAGTCCCACCGCGTGCCGAGATGGCTGCGTTGATCGTCAATCCGCCAAGAGCGTTGATTTCAATCGCTCCGCCACCGCCGGCACCTTCTTGATTACCAAAAAAAGTGGTGAGGTTCGCACCGCCGCTGCCCCCCTGCAGCACCGTGGTCAGGTCGCCATAGGTCGCCCCACTGAGGTCAATTTGAAGTTGATTGCTGCCGGAGCCGCGCCCTCCAAAGCTGCCAGCTCCGCCATCGTCCGCGAAGTTGGCAGTAGGCGCGGGATATTCTAAGCCACCGCCAGGTCCTTCTCCGGGCAGATGAGGTGGAGGCGAGGGAGCAGCAAGCGATGCTCCACCATCGAAGCCCCCCGGCCCACCGCGTCCGCCGGGAGTTGGCGTCGTCGGGGCGAAGCCGGGGATATCGTCTCCATCGACCGAGAGCGGCGTAGCGATCGTCGCGTCGCCATGCGACAACAGGGCGATCGCTCGCCGACCGGTGATTTTGATGTTTGCCGATGGCTGAAGGTCGATGCCGTCGAAGGTGAACACAGCAATCTCCGGGATCCCAAGTTGGCCCGGATTGGCGACCGGGTCCCAGACCCCGTCGAAGTAGTCAGCCTGTCCGTTCTGGTCATCAGCCACCCCGGTAAACAGCGGCACGCCGGGCGCGGTGTTATCGAAGATCTTCAGTGTGTCGGTATCGATCGTGTAGTCGCCTGCCGGCAGATTGAGTGTGCCGAGCGAAGCAAAGTCGAGCGGGTCCAGCGGTTGGGCGAACGCGGGGCTGCTAAAGAGGAGGCCAGCAAGGTAGGCGATTGTCTGTAACAGGTACCGATCATAAAAGCGGCGTTGCATGGCGAGACTTGGGATTCAGGGGCTCGGCTAGTCACTCAGGTGTAAGTGAGGGCCGCTGTAGACCGGCTCAGTATAACTGGTCGGCGGCGGCTACGGACGCTTGATGGCCGCGTTGGTTACATCACCACCGAGGCGGATGCCGTCTCCGCAAACTCACAGCGGTGTCCTCGCTGCCATCAGACCTCGGCGACTTTTGCGAGGCTCCAACTCGCACGTGTTGGTCCAACCGCCTTCAGTTCCGTCGCCGTTGTTGTCCTGCGGTGACAGCGATTATCAGCAGAAAGCCAGCGGTCGGTTCCGGTACCGATATCGACGATGCCGGGGCGGTCGCCCCAAAGTTGGCTGACCATACGTCGTATTCGCCGGGCGTGAACATCGTGCCGAGGCCGTCACGCCAGACGGTGTAATCGGCTGCGTCGACCGTGCCGTCGAGGTTGAAGTCGCCGTTGAGCGCCGGAACGGCTTCGAGAAAGAGCGTCGACCCGCCCGGGTTGAGTTCCCAGGCGAGGCCCGAGGCCGACAGGTCGGGCAGGTTGATCGCGGCGAAGCTCGCGTCGAACGCACCACTGGCGAACAATAACGCAAAGCTGTCGCCGAGCTGGGGGACGAAGCCGTCGAGCAACGTCACGTCGAGCGCGCCTTCCAGCGTCGCGAAACCGCCGACTTCGACCCGATCGTGCTCGGCGCCGGGCGTCGTGCCGGCGATCTCGATCTCGAGGGTCCCGGTTGGCCCGAGGTCGAAATCGCCCTCAAAGGATACGAGGCCGGGGCTGTTACCCGGAGCGAGCGTGCCCGCGAACGCGCCGGTCCCGGTGCCGGTGAACGTACCCGTGCCCGACACGGCGCCCGTGAAGGTGTTCACGCCGGCGAGGGAGACACTGCCGTTGTTGACGAGGTCTCCCTCGAAGGTGGTGTTGATGAGGTTGAGATCGCCGGCGAGGTTGAGGCCCTGCTCGAAAGCAAGCGTCGAGTTGATCGCGTTGATCTCCGACCCACCGGCGGCTGACGCGTGGCGAGTGAACGTGAGCGTGTCATTGACGGCATTAACGGCGCCGCCGTCGCGGTTGTTGAAGAGGGTTTCGACGCGGCCCGTGCCCGAGATCGAGCCATCGTTGGATAGGATGGCGGTTGCGATGGTGGAGCTGAGAACACGCGCGTCGGCGGCGGCGAGGGTGATCTCTTGGGCCGGCGCGATCTCCACGCCTTCGGCGATGTCGATCGTGCCGCTGCGTTGGACCTGCACGTTGAGGGGCACGAGGAACAAGTTAAGCGATTCAGCGGGGTTGCTTGCGTCGATCGGCTTGGACAGGTCGAGGGTCTGCGCGCTGGGGACGATGGTCAGGGCGGGGCTGAGCGTGATCACGCCGAAGAACTCGGGACCAGTTTCCGCTGAACTGCCGCTGCTCGACGCCACGTTGATAGTCGAGAAGTCGGCCAGTCCGAGCGCGTCCGAGGGTTGGCCGACGGTATAGATGAAGTCGTTGGCCACCTGTCCGGCGAGGTAGACCCGGCCTCCACCGGCGGTCCCCGCTCCGCTGGAAGTCGAGCCGGCGTGAGCCAGCAGCGATGCGTCGAGTCGAATGCGGCTGGCCGAGAGCCGGATACCGCCCCCGGAACCGGGTCCAAACAACTCGCCGCCGCGGGCCGTGATGTCGGCGTCGATGTCGAGGATACCGCTCGCGGAGAGTTCGATGGCGCCCCCGCCCCCGCTACCGGTGCGCCCGAATCCGACATTCCCGGCTCCGCCGCCTCCGCTTCCGCCTTGCAGTACGTCGGTCAGGTCGCCGTACGCCGATCCCCCCGGCGCTCCGCCGGACCCGGCGGACCCGTGGCCCCCGAAGGCGCCCGCGCCGGGCGGCCCGGTGAACTCGAAACTTCCCGCAATCGCTCCCGTGCCCGCTCCGCCTCCCGGTCCGTGGCCGGCGAGGCCTTCGAAGATAGAGGGCGCGGGCTCGACGAGCCCGCCCCCGGCGAAGCCGCCTGCCCCGCCTGCCCCGCCGAGTCCGATCGTGTTGAGCTGATCGCCGTCGGAACCATCGACCGAAAGTGCGGTTCCGATGGTTGCGTCGCCGCGCGACAGGAGAGCAATCGCCCGCGTCCCGGTGATCGTGATGTTGGCCGTCGGCTGGAGGGCGATGTCGTCAAACGCAAATACGGCGATCTCGGGGATGCCGAGCTGGCCCGGGTTGGCGACCTGGTCCCAGGCACCGCCGAACGTGTCGGCCTGCCCGTTCTGGTTATCGACGACACCGGTGAAGAGCGGCACGCCGGGCGCCGTGTTGTCGAAGATCGTCAGCGTGTCGGTGTCGATCGTGTAGTCGCCCACCGATAGATTGAGCGTGCCGAGCGACGCGAAGTCGAACGGATCGAGCGGCTGGGCTGACACGGAGCCGACGAAAGGAACGGCCAGAGACACCAGTAGCAACGTCGGCAGGAACCAGCGGCGTTTCATGGCGGCACACAATATTCGGGGGTGCGCGCGAATCCGGTGGTCGCCCACTCGAGCACCCGCTGCGAGGACCCCACTATATCAGAAGCCGATTGGTCACAGGCGTCAGAATCCCCGCTCGCAAATCGCCAAGGTTGCCTCAGCCGCAGCGGGTTCGAGCCTGGCTGAACTCGCGTCGGCGCCCGTCACCTCAGCGGATTTGCCGCTGCGCGAAACCGTCTGCCGGCTATCGCTTCTACGCGGCTGGTTTGGTCGTCGCTAAGTACGAATAAGTGACCCTCCTGGGGGCCTTAGCGTGCAGAATTGCACGAATGTGGGCGGTCCCACGAAATACTCCCAAAATGGCAGCCTGCGGGAGCTACTCGGATTGGGAGTGCGATTTCCGGCGTAAGACCTTGCTCGATCAGCCCTTCTCAGCGAAGGCTATGACGGCTTTTGTGCCTTTGTACGGTCCCACCCGTTAGGGACCAGACGGTTACTTCTCTACTTCGTAGCCGGCGGGCGTGACCTGCCGATCCATCAGCACCGAGACCCCCCGCGGCAGCTGCCAGTTCGAGCCGCGTTGGAAGGCCGCGAGCCGCTCTGAGGCACCGGGGCTTGTGGCGGTTCGAGATCGGGCTGCCGTATTGATCGCTAGCACCTGCAGGCGCGTCGCGTCCGTATAGCGCTGCTCCGCTGCCGCGGCGACCGCAGCCGCCTCAAGGGTCTCGACGGTATCGCCAAGAAGCTGACGGGCTCTCTGAGCCGACTCAGAGGCCATGCGCGGATTGCGGTGAGTGCGATCCGGGTGGCAAGCCAGCAGCCACGCTAGCCCACGATAGGCATCCGCTCGTTGGGGATCGGCTTCCAGCGCCGCGAAGTAGTCTCGTGTAGCAAGCCGATACTCGCCGCGCTCGGCGTAAAGTGCGGCACGTCGATCGAGCGCCTCGGCGTCGTCCGGACGTGCGCCGAGGAGGTCGTTCAGGTCGGCTAGGGCATCCTCGGGTCGGTCCAGACGCTGATAGACTTCCGCCCGCAGTCGCAACGCCCCGACCGTTTGAAAATCGCGTGCATCACCGAGCGGCGGGCCTGCGGCAACCGCGGCGTTGCAGTCGGCCAGTGCGGCCGCCAGATTGCCGTTCCGCACGTAAGCGGCGGCGCGATTGCGGCGGGCTTCGATCCACTCGGGCTGGCTGGTAAGAACTTGGTTGAACTCGGCTAGCGCTTCAGTCAAGCGCTGCGCCTCGGCGAGCGATACCGCGAGGCTGTGGCGGACCTCGGTCGCGGCGGGATCGAGCGACAGCGCAGCGCGGAAGTCGGCAAGGGCCCCCGGGGCATCCCCTTGCTTGGCGAGCAGCTGGCCGCGTGAGTGGCGGGCCCATGCCCGCAGCCGGTCGAGCCGTCGTCGCTCATCGGCGTCGTGCATGCCGTTCTCGGCTTGGTCGGCCAGCGTGAGCAGCCGATTGAGCCGATAGGGCGTTGGCTCGCCGCTCGCGGCCCGTTCGAGTTGTTCAATTGTAAGCGGCTGATGATCGGTCTCCGTCGCGAGGGTTTCCCCGGAGAGCGGTGCGGTGGCGCTGTCGTGAGCGGCTAGCGTTACCTCGCGCGGACCTGCGAGCAGGGCTGCGATGTCATCTTCCGGCAAGGTGAGCGGCGTCGCGGTGTCGGCCACCGTGAGCGGCGCGGGTTCACGCAGGGTAAAGGGGGCTGGCGTCTCAGACCGCCGAGCCGGTTGGACCGTCCACGCGGGCAACGCGGCGGGGAGCGCTCCCCCCAGCCGATCGGCGATGTCGTCTGCCCGGGGCTCGGGTTCGGGCGGAGCCAGCGTGGGTTCGGGCTGGGCATGCACAGCGCTGCCGATCAGTAGCACCGCCGTGGCGATCCATCGTGTCGCGTCCATCCGTGGCTCGCTAAGAAAGAGGGGAAGTCGTGAGTGCGCCGCAAGGCGTGATCCGCGCGGGCGGGGGCGGTTCAATCAACCGCATCGGGCCGCGTCATGCGGTCGTAGTTCATCAGCTCTGCCAGCCGTTCAGGAGCCATCAAGCCGAGTTCGCCAACGAGCTGCTTGATGGTCTTGTTTTCTTTGTGAGCCTGCTTGGCCAGAGCGGCACACTTCTCGTATCCGATTTCTGGTGCCAACGCCGTGATGGTCATCAGCGAAGCATCGAGCAGCTCCGCGCAGCGTTCTTCGTTGACTTCCAGGCCAGCGAGCAGTTTGTCGACGAACACCTGGCTAACGTTTGTTAGCAGCGATACCGATTCGAGAAAGGCCTCGATCATCACCGGCATCGCGAC
Source organism: Botrimarina hoheduenensis (assembly GCF_007859815.1). Taxonomy (GTDB): domain Bacteria; phylum Planctomycetota; class Planctomycetia; order Pirellulales; family Lacipirellulaceae; genus Botrimarina; species Botrimarina hoheduenensis. The sequence continues at coordinate 568,926 of NZ_SJPH01000002.1, forward strand.
GTTGAGTTCAAACAGGCTGCCGACGCCCCCCATGCCGGCCATGGTGACCGTCGCATCGTTGCCGATGACCCGACAGGCCACCTGCATGACGCTCTCGCAGATGACCGGATTGACCTTTCCGGGCATGATCGAGCTGCCCGGCTGAATGGCCGGCAGATTTAGCTCGCCGAGGCCGCAGCGGGGTCCGCTACCCAGGTGGCGGATATCGTTCGCGATCTTCGACAGCGACACCGCGATCGTCTTGAGCAGACCGTGTGATTCGACAAAGTCGTCCTTTGCGGCTTGGGCCTCGGTATGCTCGGCGGCTTCAAGAAAGCCGCCCTGGTCGTCATCGTCGCTCACCGCGATGCCGGCGAGTCGCTCGGTAAGCGTATCGGCAACAATCGTTGCAAACTCAGGATGCGCGTTGATGCCGGTGCCGACCGCTGTCCCGCCAATCGGCAGATTGGAGCTGACCACCATCCGAATCATCGCGGCGTGCTGGCCCGCACCGGCGATCTGCGAGGCGTAGCCCGCGAAGACCTGACCGACTCGGATCGGCGTGGCGTCCATCAAATGGGTACGGCCGATCTTGACGATGCCGTCCCACTGCTGCGCTTTAGCGGCGAGCGCATCCTCAAGCCGATCGAGCGCCGCCTGCAGCCGTGCGGTCTCGCAAGCCGCGGCGATGCACATGGCGGTGGGGAACGTGTCGTTCGACGACTGCCCCATGTTGACGTGATCGTTCGGGTGAACGCCCCCCTCAGCCTTGGTCGTCGCCCCGAGGCCCAGTTTTTCATTCGCTAAGGAGGCGATCACCTCGTTGGCGTTCATGTTGGTGCTGGTACCGGAGCCCGTTTGGTAAACGTCGACCGGAAAGTGCGAGTCGTGTTGGCCCTGGGCGACTTCGTCCGCGGCAGCGAGGATCGCGGTGGCGAGTCGATTATCCAGCTTGCCCAGGTTGAGGTTCGCTTGGGCACAGGCCGCCTTGAGGTGGCCAAAGGCGTGGATCACCGCAGGCGCTAGGGGCCGGTTGGCGATCGGAAAGTTTTCGACTGCCCGGGCTGTCGAGGCACCGTACAGGGCCGTGGCAGGCACCTGCATCTCGCCCATGGTGTCGCGTTCGGTTCGGGTTGCAGGTGCTGTCATTGCTATCAGGTGGTGCGAGTCGAGTGCGAGTCGGAAGTAGTGGAGTGGTACAGAGGTGCTGTCAGAGCACAACGCCATGAGCCGGGCGCTAGCGGCCCTGCGATGCAGCACGGATGATACGCCGACACGAATTCCCCCGGAATGGCGATCGGCAGGTCGCCCTCGCAGTTTGCTGGCGCCGTGGAGCCTATGGCCACCATCCTGGACAAGATCGTTGCTGTGAAGCGGGAAGAGGTTGCTGTGGCACGCGCCGCGGTGCCACTTGCCGAGCTCCGCCGACAGGTGGCAGACGCTCCCCCGGCCCGCGGTTTCTTCAAGGGGCTTGCCGCCCAGCGCCCCCGCGACGGGGGACCGATCAAACTGATCGCCGAGGTTAAAAAAGCGAGCCCCTCGGCGGGGGTGATCCGCGCGGACTTTGATCCTGTGGCGATCGCCCGGGCCTACGCCGCGGCGGGGGCCACGTGCCTGAGTGTGCTGACCGACGCGCCCCACTTTCAGGGCAGCCTCGACTATCTGCGGGCAATTCACTCTGCCGTTGACCTGCCGGTGCTGCGCAAGGACTTTCTGATCGACGAGCACCAGGTGATCGAGGCACGCGTAGCCGGGGCCGACGCGGTGCTGTTGATCGCCGAGTGTTTATCCCCGACACAGCTTGCCGATCTGCATGGCTTGGCGAAGGAACTGGGGATGGACGCTTTAGTGGAGTTCTATGAGCCGACCAATCTTGCCGCGGTGCTTGCCTGTGGCGCGCGGCTTGTGGGGGTGAATAATCGCAACCTCCACACGTTCCAGATCGACCTGGGGCACTGCGAACAGATGCATCGCGAGTTGCCCGCTGAGGTGGTGTTTGTGGCCGAGAGCGGCATCCGCACGCGGGCTGACGCCGAGCGCCTGCAAGCCGCGGGGATCGACGCGATGCTCGTCGGCGAGTCGCTGATGGGGCAGGCGGATATCGCGATGGCCACCAAGGCGTTACTAGGCGCTAACGCCTAGTTTTATTTAGAGAACATCTGCTGGGGGTAACTGTTTCAGTTGAAAAATCGGCAAGTTCACAGAGAAACAAGGTGACGGACGCCTGCTTCAAGTTTATTCTGAAACAGCTTTTCTGCTTCGTGGTGTTGCGGCGACGTCTGTGGTCGATCTGCGAAGTCTTGTTCCCCCCCATTCTTCTTTGATGGTAGGCGCCCAATGAAACGATCTCTCCCCGTTCTGATGTTGGCCTTTGCCGTGACTCTGCAAGTCGGCATGGCCTCAGCGAACAATCTGCTTGTTAATCCTGGCTTTGAAGACCCCGTGACCTACGATGGCCCTCCGTTCGTCGGCTTCTGGGAAGCCTTCAGCGCCGGTGCCGGCTCGGGTGCCGGTAACACGAACACCCTTCCGCTCTCCGGTGCCCAGCATCTGGAGATGGTCATCAACGGAGTTGCGAGCAGCTTTGCTGGCGTCTTCCAACAGGTTGCGATAAACCCCAGCTTAGACGTGACTTTCTCGGGCTTCGGAGCCAGCTTGCTGGAAAGCGGTGGCAGCGAAGTTCGCTTCGAGTGGTTTGATGCTACCGAAACTGCGCTGGGCGGTACACCGAACCTCGTCCCCGTGCTGGGCACGACCTACACACCGTTTTCGTACACCGCTACGCCCCCCGCTGGGGCCGTTTTCGCCCGCGCGGTTTACGCCATCCAAAGCTTTGGCGGTCCGGTGAATCAGCAGGTTTACTTGGACGACCTGTCGGTTACACAGGTTCCCGAGCCCGCCACCGCGCTGCTGGCTCTGGTTGCGCTGGCCCCGCTTGGCCTGCGTCGTCGCTAAACGCTTAGCGGATAGACGGATCTCTCTCACCGCACCGGGCCTTGTGCCCGGTGCGGTTTTTTTGTGCGCAGCCGCCAAGCCAACGCGACCTTGGTCGGATACTCTGGGGGCCATGGCCACGCTCGAATCGATCCAAGTCGGTACACCCCGCGAGTTCACCGCCGTTGCGGGCGACACCAGCCAACAACCCTGGACAACCGCCTTCTATAAACAGCCCGTCAACGGACCGATTCACGCTGGGCGGCTGGGTCTTGAGGGAGACAGCGTCGCCGACCCCAAATACCACGGGGGCCCCGACAAGGCGATGTGCGTCTACACGGCCGATCATTTTCCGTACTGGCGTGAAGAGTTGGGCTTTGGCGAGGAGTTTGGTCCGGGCGCTTTCGGCGAGAATCTCACCATCGCCGGCCTCACCGAAGCCGATGTGTGCCTCGGTGATGTCTGGCAGATTGACGGCGTACGTCTGCAGGTATCGCAGCCGCGCCAGCCCTGCTGGAAGATTGCTCGGCGTTGGTGCCAGAAAGAACTGACCGCCCGCGTGCAACAGAATGGCTACACGGGCTGGTATGTGCGTGTGCTGGTCGAGGGGCCACTGCACCCCGGCGAGGCAATCTTGCTTGCGGAGCGACCCTTACCCGAGTGGCCGCTAACCCGTGCGAACGAGGTGATGCATCATCGCCGCTCCGATCGCACGGCCGCCGCGGAACTCGCCGCGATCACACTGCTCGCCGAGGCTTGGCGCGCCGAGCTAACCGCACGCATCAAGAAACTAGATAAAGCGTGAGTTCTGACGACAAGTCGGCCTGAGCCGCCGCCCGTCACGCAGTCGCCTGAAGAAGCCGTCACGCCGGCGCGTTAAGAAGGAGCCTTGTCGGCCGCCCAGTCACGGCGTTGCCGGCTGGAGGGGATGTCCATCGCTTTGCGGTACTTGGTAACCGTGCGGCGGGCCACATCGATGCCGGATTTGGCGAGCTCCTTTACCAGCGCGTCGTCCGAGAGCGGCTTGGCCTTGTCTTCTTTGTCGACGATCTCTTGTAGCTTGATCCGCACCACGTCCCAGGCGACGTCCTCTCCCTCGGAGTTGGTGGTGCCACCGACAAAGAACCGTTTGAGCGGGAAGATGCCCCGCGGCGTTTGCACCCACTTATCGTCTACCGCGCGGCTGACCGTGGTGACGTGAACGCCCACCTTGTCCGCGATCTGCTGCATCTTGAGCGGCTCGATCGCTTCGGGGCCGTCATCGAGGAACCGCGTCTGGTGATCGACGATCGCCTGCGAGACCCGCGTCAGCGTGCTGCGGCGTTGTTCGATCGCCTCGATCAACCATTGGGCCGAGTTGACCTTGCGCTTGATGTAGTCGCGGGTCGATTCGTCGGCACCGGCGGCTTGCTTCAGCAGGTTGCGGTAGTACGGCGAAACGTACAGCGACGGCGTGTCGCCGTCTTCCAGACGGACCACATAGCGGTCGTTTTCGTCTTTCTCGAGATAAACGTCGGGGGTAACCGTGGGCACGCTCGACGCGGCGAAGTCGGCCCCGGGCTTCGGCTTGAGCAGCCGAATCTCTTCCCACAGCTCGTTGATGTCTTCGATTGACATGCCCGTCTTCTTCGAGATCAGCGGCAGCCGATTATTCTCCAGGTCGGGCAAGTGCCCCTCGATCAGCACACGCATCTCATCTGCAAACGGGTTGCCTACACGCAGTTGCAGCAACAAGCACTCTTTGAGCGACCGAGCGCCGACACCGGGCGGGTCGAGGTGCTGCACGATCTGCAACGCCTCTTCGGCCAGCTCGAGCTGCTGACGCCGATAGCTCGCGGCGTCGCCGTTGAGTTCGACCGGCGAAGGGGGGATCAGCTCTTCTAGCGGCGACTTCAGGTAGCCATTCGAGTCGAGGCTAAAGATGATCCGCTCCGCCATCCGGCGCAGCTCGTCGCTCAAGTCAAACCAACTGAGCTGATGATGCAGATAGTCCGCAAGCGACTCGGGGCGAGCCAGCATGTTGGCCATCTGATCGTGGGCCCGATCGGCGTCGGCCTCCATCTGCCCCTGCGAGGGCCGACTCCGCTCCTCGTAATCGTCGGGCAGATTCTCCGCCATGTTCACGAGACGCTCAAAGTCGTCTTCGTAGTTGGCGTTGTCACCGTCTTCAACGATCAGCTCGCGCTCGCTGTCGTCCGACGAGTCGTTCGACTCAATCGGAGCGCCTTCCTCGCCCTCGGGCTCGACGAGCTCAAGGCACGGGTTGTCTTGCATCTCTTGTTCGATTCGTTCTTGCAGCGCGAGAATCGGCAGCTGCAAGATTTCCATCGATTGGATCATGCGCGGCGCAAGCACTTGCTTTTGCGCCATCTGCATCTGCTGTCCGAAGGACAATCGCATGATCGATCACTGGTTGGAAGGTGACGTCGGTCCGACGCCTTGGTGGTGGCTTCCGGTGCTCACGCAGAGCGCTGGGCAGCACGCTGTAACATACCGCTGGGCGATCGATAAGGTCAAACAACCGGCCCCCGTAAGTCTAGCTCACTTAGGGGGTTCCGGTGCCGCTAGAAGCCCGTTTGGGCGGCGGCAGACGGCGGCCAAAGCCTTTTCCAGCAGGTGGTCGCGCTACGCGCCGGTACCGCCGGTGAATTTCTCCATCATATCCCCTAGTCCCGGCAGATCGATTCCGCCGGTGATCTCTTGGAGGGCTTCGGCGTGGCGTTGTCGCGCCTTTTGGGCGGCGTCGTTGATCGCCGCCGGGAGCAGATCCTCGAGCATCTCGCGCTCGCCCCGTTCGACGAGTCCCGGATCCAGCCGCACGGCGAGAACCTCTTGCGATCCGCTCATGGTGACTTCCACCATCCCGCCTCCGGCCGTGCCAGTGACGCGTTCGGCTTTCATCCGTTCTTGCAGCTCCTTCATCCGGGCACCCACTTGTTGCGCCTGCTGCATCATCTGTCCGAGGTTAGCCAGATTGCCGAGTCCTTTGAGCATGGTCTTCTGTTGTAAAAAGAGAACTGACGGAACCAATGCCTCGGAGCGCGGGCGGAGCGATCGCCCTGGCACGCTCCCCATCATGCACACCCTGCCGTGCAAGCGACAAGCCTACGGCCCCCCCTCCTTGGGTGGGAAGTACTTAAGCTTGTCGGGTTCGATGTCGAACAGCTCCAGCGCACGACGAACAAACGGCCGGTCGGCGATCTCGGCTTGTTGCTGCCGTCGGTTTGGGCGACGCGGCGATACGGCCTGAGGCTTGGCCGCCCCGTGTTCGAGTTGTGCGGCGAGCTGGGCCACCAGGCCGTCGGTCGGTGGGACCGTGGCCGTACCTTGGGTTTCAGCGCTCTCCGGTTCGTTCGCGCCGGGTCGCGACCCAGCGCTGGCGGGCGCAGCCGTTGGGGGGGAGGCTGATGGGGGCGGCGATGGCAGCGGCGCTGCTGGAGACGAAGATGCAGGAGACGGCTGGGGAGTTGGCTGGGCTGCAATGTCGCCGGAACCGCTCGCACGCGGATTGGTTGCCGGAGGGGCGACGCGGCTTGCGGCGGGTGGCGCGCTGACTACCGCTGCGGCCGGGTTCGCTTTTAGATCGGCGACCGCTTGGGCGAGTTCGTCCAGGTCATCCATTGCAGCGATCCGCACAACGGCCATGTCCAGCAGCGTTCGCTCGTAAACGCTTACCCGCATCCGTGCGGCCGTGTGATCCAAGACCTGAAGAATCGCCAGCAGCGTGTTGACACCCAGCCGCTTGCCAAGCGACTGCGTCTGCTCGAACTGTGCGGGCAGGGCGTGCAGCATGCGCTCCGCAGGACATCCGACCGCGGCGGCCATCGCGTCGCGGTAGTAGCCAACGAGCTGATCAAGAAGCTGGCCGGGGTCGGCTCCGTTGTGGATCGCGGCATCGATCGCCGCTAAGCCGGACGCGGCGTCACGCTCGGCGAGGCGTTCGGCGAGCTCGGCAATCCGTGCCGCGGGGGCGATTCCTAGTAGCGCATACACATTCTCGGCGGTAATCTGGTGATCGGCTACCGCCAGTAGCTGTTCCAATAGCGACTGGCTGTCACGCATCGAACCGGCGGCCCGGATCGACAGGATCTGCAACGCCTCAGCGTCGATCGCCACCCCCTCGGCCTGGGCTATCTGCGCCAGCCGTTGTCCGATCGCAGGAGCTTCGACTCCGGCGAAGTCGAATCGCTGACACCGCGAGAGGATCGTGATCGGAATCTTGTTAGGCTCGGTCGTGGCGAAGACAAACTTCACGTGCTCGGGAGGCTCCTCGAGCGTCTTCAGAAGCGCATTGAACGCTTCTTTGGTGAGCATATGGACTTCGTCGATGATGTAGACCTTGAACCGGCTGCGGCTTGGGCGGATGCCCGCGTTCTGCCGTAGCAGGCGGATCTCATCGATGCCCCGATTGCTGGCACCGTCGATTTCCAAGACATCGACGTCGTCGCCTGAGGCCACGCGCTGGCACGAGTCGCACGCGTTGCAGGGGGTGGGCGTGGGGCCCGACTCGCAGTTGAGCGCTTTCGAAAGGATGCGCGCGGCCGAGGTCTTCCCCACGCCGCGGGCACCGGTGAACAGGTAGGCGTGGCCGATGCGGCCCGAGCGGATTGCTTGCTCGAGCGCGCGGGCCACGTGCTCTTGGCCAATCAGCTCCGAGAAGAGTTGCGGGCGATAACGCCGCGCCACCACCACGTACTCCCCTTTTGCCTCGGGGGGCTTCGGGGGCGCGGGCTCGTGAGGCCTGACCGGAGGATCAGCCTGCGGTGCGTCGGACATGGCAAGCTGGGGGAGGGCTCGGCCGCCGCGGCAAAAACACATCCCGCCGCGAGAGGCGGACATCGGGCGGCGGCGGACGAGAGGCCCCCACACCCGGAGACACATGCTTATGGCTGCTGCGTTTCCACCCTGACCAGGTTCGCGAGGCCGCCGTCGCAGGGGCCCCTCGTCCGCCGCCGCGGCTGACGAGTATCGGCTATTCAAGGGCGGATCGTCAAACGCCTGCTCCCGCGTCGTAAGGGTGCCGCTTCGTCTCGGAGGCCTTAGGGCGTTAAGTTCGCGTAATGCGCACCCGCCTTGCCCCTTCGCCGACCGGAGCCCTGCACCTGGGAAACGCCCGCACGTTTCTCGTCAACTGGGCCCTGGCGCGGCAACGGGGGTGGCGGGTGCTGCTGCGGATCGACGACCTCGATGGGCCCCGAATCAAGCCCGGTGCCGCCGAGGAGGCAATCGACTTGCTCCGCTGGCTCGGACTGGATTGGGACGAGGGCCCCCGTTTTCAGTCCGCCCACCCGCAGCCCTATCGCGACGCGTTGGTTGCGCTGATCGAGGCGGGCCATGCTTACCCGTGTCGCTGCACGCGGTCACAGATCCTCGCCGCAAGCCTCTCGGCACCCCACGCCGGCGATCACGAATTACGCTACCCCGGTACCTGTCGCCCGCCCGCAGGGCAGCAAGCCGACGCCGCGCAACTCGACGACCCGTCACTCGCGTGGCGGCTACGTACGCCCGACACGACGATCACCTTCGCGGATCAGTTCTTGGGCTCGCAAGCATTCAACCCGCAACGTGAGGTGGGAGACTTCTTGATTGCGACCAAAGGGGGGCAACCCAGTTATCAGCTTGCCGTTGTCGTCGATGACGCCTGCCAGGGGGTGACCCAAGTCGTCCGCGGTGCCGATCTCCTTGCCAGCACAGCGCGCCAAATGATTCTCTACCAGCGGTTGGGCCTCGGAACGCCGCCCACCTACACCCACCTGCCGATCGTGGTTGGTGAAGACGGCCGTCGACTGGCAAAGCGCCACGGCGACACCCGGATCGACCACTATCGAAAACAGGGTATACGGCCCGAACGAGTGCTCGGCCTGTTGGCAGCCTGGTGTGGTTTCGGCCCGCCCCAACCGCTGAGCCGCGAAGATTTTCTCGACCGCTTTTCGTTCGATGCCGTTTCGACGGATCGCGTCACGCTCACCCCAGCCGACGAGGCCTGGTTGGTTGCGGAGTCGATCTAGGCGTGCACTCCGCTAGCGACCTGTCGATGCTGTCACCGCTGGCGCCCGAAAAATCGTTGCGGACGGAATAATCAAGTTAACCGGCCCCACTGGCCGATGCTCTCCGAGAAGCGCCGCCCTGCGCACGCGATTGTCGCGTAGCGGCGAGCCTTCGCCCACACTCCCGGACGAGCAGGCCCCCCCATGTCGGACTGGTACTTTGCCCCGTTGCGAGCAACGGTTGCGGCCCTGGTGGCTCACGACTCGACGCGCCAGATCGCTGTCGGCGTGGTTCTGGGTGCCATTCTGGGGCTATTGCCCAAGGCGACGTTGCTGGCCGCTATCTTTGCTTTCGCGTTAGCGGCATTCCGCGTCAACCGAGCCGCTGGCCTGGCCTCGGCCGGATTCTTCGCGATGCTCACGCCGTGGCTCGATCCGTTGTTGCATGCGGTCGGTTTCCGGGTCTTGGCCGCCCCCAGCCTGCAATCCTCGTTCGCCTGGCTCTACGACCTGCCGCTGGGCCCGTGGATGGGATTCCACAACTCAGTCGCCATGGGCTCCTTGCTTGTGGGCCTGTATATCGCCTATCCGCTCTACCTGGCGGTCCGCTCGTTGCTGGACCGCGTGCGTCCGCGCCTGGTTAGTTGGGTCATGAAATATCGCGTCGCGCGCGTCCTGCTGGGTGCCGACGTTGCCTCCCGTTGGGGAGCTCTCTGAGAATATGAACCGTTACATCCGCATCGGTTATGTCGCTCCGCGGTTGGTTGGAGCGCTCCTGCTGTACATCCTGATTGAAGTGGGGGCGGGAATCGCCCTGCGTCAATCGATCATCCAGGGGGGCCAAGCCGCGGTGGGTGCCCGCGTCGAAGTGCGTGAGGTGGCGGTATCGCTGCGCCACGCCCGCGCCACGATCGAGGGCCTGCAGCTGGCGAATCCAAGTCGGCCGATGGAGAACCTGCTGGAGGCCGATCGGCTGGAGCTGGACTTCGATGGCAATTCCTTGCTGCGTCGCAAGGCGATCGTCGATCACGCCGTTCTTCGCGGCGCACGGTTCGGTGTGCCGCGAGAAACCAGCGGAGCACTCGACCCCAGCGACAAAACGACCGATACCGCGTCGTTCGCGCCGTGGATCACCGAAGGTGCCAAAAACGCCGCCACGGCTTGGGCGGAGAAGCTCGGTGGTGACATCGAGGGGCGCTTGCAGAGCACCATCGATGAGTTCGAGTCACCGCGCTTGGCCGACGAGCTTGCCGAGCGCTGGCCGGCGCGTTACCAAGCGCTTCGCGACGAGGCCGACGCCCTACGCGACGAGGCTCGCCGCTTCCGCGATGAGCTGCGCGTGGCCCGCGAGAATCCGCTGCGGTACGTCGATCAACTCGCCGCGGCTCCCAGCCGGCTGCGGGCCCTGACTGCCCGCTTGAAGCAGCTCCAGACCGACGTGGCGTCCTTGCCGCGAGAGATTGAGGCCGACCGCCAGCAAATCGCCGTGGCCCGCCGCGCCGATGAAAGCCGGCTCCGCGCGTCGCTCGCGGCCGATCAATTGGATGCTAATTCGCTCACGACTCAGCTTTTGGGCGACACCGTCACGCAGCCGATCGCCGAGGCGATCTCGTGGTTGCGATGGGTGCGGCGGATGACCCCTTCCACGAAAGCCACTGGAAACGTCACGCCCGCCAGCCGCGGCGTCGACGTGCAGTTTCTTGGTCTCCAACAGCGCCCCAATCTGCTGATCCGCGCCTTGGACATCGAAGGTTCGGCGACGCTTGCTGGCCGCCCCGTCGAGATGACCGGCGTGCTAACGGGTCTGACCACCGAGCCCAGCCTGCACGGCGAGCCGATGCGGCTGGTGCTGAGCACGACCGGCGGTGCCAAGCTCGAAGTGCGTGCCACGATCGACCGCTCGACACCGGTCCCCAGCGAGACGATCCACATCGACTGCCCCAATTTCACGGTCCCGCGGCTCGAACTGGGTCCCGCGGCCGGTCTGGCCCTGCGGACCGATCCTTCGGTCGGCAACCTGACGGTGAGCCTGCAAACCGAAGGCGAGGCCTTGTCGGGCCAGATGCAGCTCGTGCAAGAACAGTTGCAGATCGAGCCCGCCCTGGGCCCGAACGCCAGTGCCTTCTCAGCAAGGCTTGCTGAAGCCGCGGCGGGCCGGCTGGGTCGATTGAATCGGGCCGCCACGCGTGTGGATCTGGCAGGCACGCTGAACACCCCCAAGGTGACCGTTTGGTCCAGCCTGGGAACCGGCCTCGCCGAGTCGTTGCGGGGAGCCGCAGAAGGGGTGATTTCCCAAGAGCGCGAGCGACTGCTGGCCGCTTCCAGCGAAGATCTGGCCGAGCGACTTGCCCGCTTTGATGCGGCCTTGAGGCCTTTGCAAGAGGCCGTTTCGGGTGCCGTTGAGGGCTCGGGTGGCGACCTGAAGTCGCTCAGCTCGGCCGTGCTCGCGGCCGGTTCGGGGCGTGGCAGCCTGTCATTCGAGAAGCTGGGACAGCAGCTTCCCAAGGCGGGCTCGCTGTTCCGCTAGCCCTTGCCCGCCGCCGCAAGAGTTAAAACAGGCGGTCTGCCGCAACCAGGGGTTATTCTGTCAGCTTTCTGCGGAATTCTGTTGACACCCTGTCGGGTTGCGACTGTACTACTGGATGGAATAAACAGTTACTGCTCGCAGCCAGAGGAAGGCTTGCGATCGGAACGCGCATGATTCGCGCTGATACATCTTGTCCTGTCCACTACTGAGTTAGTTCGCGTCATCGCGAGGAGGAAAGTTCCAATGAAGTCGTTCATCGCTACGCTCTCAGGTGTAGCAGCGGTATGTCTTTTGTCGGCCTCGTTAGCACAGGCCGCTACGATCGAGCTCCAGTTCACCGGGCTCGACGTTCTTTACGATGGCACGAACATCACCGATGCCAATAATGCTGGTGCCGACCCTCTCGGAGTGGTCACCGTCGATGTGGACGGATCACCGGTTGCCGGATCGCCTTTTTCTACGGCGGTTTCTGCTGAACTACTCATCCCCGGTGTCTTCAACATCGCGGTCGGTGGCGACACGGTCATGAGCGCCCCCGGTGGTTCCGTCACGGTCAACCTTCCGGCCGGTAACTTCCTAACCGTCGCGCTGGATTCGGCGACCATCACCTACCTGAACGCCGGCTTCGCTCGCTTTGCCTTCGGCGGTGCCGTGGCGAATGTCACCGGACAGTCCCTTCCCGGTGGCTTGATGATGGGCGATCCCATCAGCTTCTCTTTCTCGGCGATCTTGGCCTCGCAAACCAACAACGGTGTAGACCTGTTGACCTTCCGTGCCTCGGGCACCGGTGAGATCGAAGGCGCTGTCGTTCCTGAGCCGGCAACGGCTTTGCTGGCCGCTCTGGCTGCCCCCCTGGCACTCGGACGCCGCCGCTAAGCCGCTGAGTCGCAAGCTGCGACAGATTTTGCTCCACAGAGTTTACTCCAAAGAGCACAAGACTAAGCTTCGTTTGGACCCGCAAAGAGCCGTACGCCTTGGAAGAGGCGTGCGGCTCTTGCTCTTTCTGCGGCCTGTTTTAGGCAGAGTCGCTATGCAGAGTCGCTTAATCTCAGCCCCGTAGAGACGGGCGCGGCTGTGTCACCCGTGTGCGTGTTGGCCCGGCAATCTAAAGAGTTGTTTGCTGAACGGACTAACCTGTTCGCGGGACGGGTTCTCCCTTTCAGGCGGCCTGCCACGGCAAGAGATGCCCGAAAGCGGTTCTGTCCGGCATGATAAACGATCACGGCCAGCCCGGCCGGTACCCGCAATATGCGAGTGCCGCCCAAGCTGGCCAGTGAGGTTGGAGTCGCCAACGGAACGCTCGAGCGGGCTCCGTGTGCGCTAGGAGATCGGTGCGTCTTCACGCGCCATCAAAGCGCTGAGATACAATAAGGAACGCTGACGCGTGGGGGGCGTTTGCATCTCTTTCATGGCGGCACGGATGACATCGCGACGGCTGATCTGACCGAGCAGCAGGCCCTCGTCATCAATTACGGGCAAACGCCGGTAGCTCGTCAGCAGGAAGGCTTGCGCGATCGAGAGTAGTTGTGTCTCGGGCGTGATTGTGAGGGCTTCGCGGTCCATGAAAGCGCCCACATCGCTAGACGGCAGCTGCTCGTACGCCGAGTCGAGCATGACCTGCATGCTGCACCTTTCCGAGAAGATTCCCAGATACTTGTAGTCCGGATCGACGACCGGTGCCCCGGAGATACGGCGGCGGAGCAGCAGCTCGATCGCCTGATGAACGTCCATCTCGGGACGGAGCGTGACGAGCTTCGTCACCATGAAGTCGCGGGCCAGGACCGTGTGCATGGGCGGTTCTCCAGAAAGGCACAAGAAAGAGAAAAGAGGCGACGCGTCCTTCGCCGGGAAAGTGGCTCAGGGCGCGCCATACCGCTCCGCCGATGAGCGAAAAGCCATCGGCATTCCAGCAGCTGAAGCGTGTGAAGCTTCGCAACCGAAAAGCGAGCAACCGGGTCCGAGTATAGCGAGCGGGCTGCGAGGCTCCGAATTATGCGCGGCGATTCGAGCCCCTTTTCGGCCGAGCTTGTGAATCGATTCACAAGCGAATCGCCCGGCCGCCGCGGCGACTTTGTGAACTCTGTCACAAACCCCAGCGGGGTGCTCTTGCGCTCAGCGGAGAAGCCCGTGCAGGAGCGTTAAAGTCCTCCGAAAGCCCCCAGATCGCGATTCAAAGGGCCGTAGCGTCTGGTTTGCGATACAGGTCGTAATCCTTCAGCGCCGCCTGACGCGACACGTCGGTGCGACACGCGCGAGACGGTTGTCACGGAAGCATCGCGCTACGGGGGGCGCTCTGCGGTGGCGGATCAGCCGCGCTTGGGGGAGAGATCAGCCGAGCTTGGCCAGGGCCGCCGCGACCGCCGCGAGCTGCGTTTCGGCCTCGGCCAGCTTGGCCTTCTCGCCCTCGACCACCTCTGCCGGGGCGTTCGCGACGAACTTCTCGTTGCCCAGCTTGCCGCGTAGCGCGCCGGTAAACTTGGTGAGGTTTGCTTGTTCCTTAGCGAGGCGGGCCTTCTCCGCTTCAATCTTGATAAACGCCTTCACACCAACATGTACTGTTATGGGGGTGTTAAATCCCGAGATGGACTTGATCGAAGAAAACTCGCTTAGAGCAGAATCAGGCCCTAATTCCACAGCGTTGGCCTTGGCCATTTGTGTGAAATAAGGTTGCATCGGTTTGATGAGATTTTCCGTTTCTTCGTCGCAATCGACTGCGAAGTTCAGGCTTTCTTTACTTGGGATACCAAGCCCCTGTCGCACTTCACGCACCGCGCCGAGCACCGCCTGGAACTTGGCGAACTGCTCTTCGATGGTGGGATCGATTGCGGCGGCGTCGCTCACGGGCCAGGGAGCCACGCAGATCGACTCGGTGCCTTCCACGGCTGCGGTCAGGCCGCGCAGCGGCGCGACCTCGGCCAGCAGCTGCCAAACCTCTTCGGTCAGGAAGGGGGCCATCGGATGCAAGAGCCGCAGCAACGTATCGAGCGCGTCGGCGAGCACCGCTTGGGCAACCTGTTTATCGGGTCCGGCTTGGGCGAAGCGGGCTTTGGTCATTTCCAGATAGAAGCTGCAGAACTCATTCCACGCAAAGTCGTACAGCGCCCGGGCTGCGTCGGCGAAGCGGTATTCGTCCAGCGAAGTGGAAACTTCGCCAGTAACCGTCGCCAGCCGGCTGAGCAGCCAGCGGTCTTCGATCCGCAGCTCGTCGGGACCGATCGCGCGCGGCTTGTAGTCTTGCAAATTGCCCAAGGCAAACCGGCTGGCGTTCCACAGCTTGTTGCAGAAGTTGCGGCCCAGCTCAAAGCGTTCGCTCGTGACCGGCCCGCGTGGCAGGGCGAGGTCCTCGTCCTTCTCGGCCCATTGGGTGCTGAACGGCTTGTCGCAGTGCGAACAGACGATGCGCGGCTGTACGCGGTTCTGCTTGGTTTGGTTGATCGTCCCTTGGCAGTGGGGGCAGACGAACTCGACCGGCAGGCGGACGTCTTGCGTCTCGGTCGTCAGGTAGGCGATGCCGAACCTCAGCGCATCGGCACCGAACTGGTCGATGACGTCGAGCGGGTCGACGCCGTTGCCCTTCGACTTCGACATCGTCTCGCCGAAGCCGTCGAGGATCTTCGGATGGATGTAGACTTCGGGGAAGGGGATTTCGTCGAGCAGGTACTTGCCCATGAGCACCATCCGCGCGACCCACAGCGTGATGATGTCGCGTGACGTGACGAGCACGCTGGTCGGGTAGAACGCTTTCAGCAGGTCGGTCTGGTCCGGCCAGCCCATGGTGCTAAACGGCCACAGCGCGGAGCTGAACCAGGTGTCGAGGACTTCCTCGTCATGAGTAAATCCGTCCTTCTCTACTTTTTGCGCTTCGCTATCGTCGAGAAGACAGACACTCTTCGCGCCGTCTTTTCGCCAAACCGGAATCCGGTGTCCCCACCACAACTGTCGGCCCACCGGCCAGTCACGCTTCTCGCCGAGCCAGTCGAGATAGCTCTTGCCGTAGCGCTCGGGGACGATGCTGACGTCGCCCGAAGTGACGGCGTCCATGGCTGACTGCGCCAGCACGTCCATCTTCACGAACCACTGGTCCGCCAGATACGGCTCGATGGGCGTTTTGCTGCGATCGCTGTGGGCCAGGTCGATCAGGCGATCTTCAACGTCGCTCTCGGGATCGTGGAAACCCGCCTCGGTGAGATCCGCGATGACCGCCTTGCGGGCTTGCGGCATCGTGAGGCCGCGGTACTTCTCCGGCACGCTGTCATTCAGCTTGCCGTCGGGCTGCATGATGTTGATGGTGCCGATCGACTCATTCCGCTGATACACCTCGTAGTCGTTCGCGTCGTGCGCGGGGGTGATCTTCACGCAGCCCGAGCCGAGTTCGGGTTTGGCCCACTCGTCGGCGATGAGCGGGAGGGTTCGCTCCGCGAGGGGCAGCGTTAACTGCACGCCGCGCTTCGCCATATCGCGGAGCTGTAAGAGCTTCGGCAGGTGTGTCTTACGGCGCTCGGCGAGCGCTTCAATCTGCGCGACGATTGGCGGGCGTTCCTTTGCCGGCGCGGCGGCGAGTTTTTCTTTGAGTTCGGCTTCGACCTTGTCGAGCTGACCGGCCGGGTCAGGATGGACCGCCACGGCGGTGTCGCCGAGCATGGTCTCGGGCCGCGTGGTGGCGATGGTGACGTGCGTCGGCTCGCCCGCCTTCGGGTCCACTACAGGGTAGTGGAAGCTCCAAAAATGCCCCTTTACCTCTTCGTGGAACACCTCGTCGTCGCTGACGGCGGTCTGGAGGAATGTGTCCCAGTTCACAAGGCGCTTGCCGCGGTACACCTTGCCGTCGCTAAACAGCTTGAAGAAGGTCTCGCGCACGGCGCGGGCGCATTGGTCGTCGAGCGTGAACCGTTGCCGCTGCCAGTCGCAGCTACAGCCCAGTTGTTTGAGCTGGCCGGTGATGCGCTTCTCGTACTGTTCTTTCCATTGCCAGATGCGATCGATGAGCCCTTCGCGTCCCAGGTCGTGGCGGCTGAGCTTTTCTTCCTGCAGCAGCCGCCGTTCAACCACGGCTTGCGTCGCGATGCCCGCATGGTCCGTGCCCGGCATCCACAGAACCTCGTACCCCTCCATCCGCTTGCGTCGGCAGAGAATGTCTTGCAGCGTGTTGTTCAGCGCGTGCCCCAGGTGCAGGGCACCCGTCACGTTCGGCGGGGGGATGACGACCGAATAAGGCTTCTTGTCGCCCTTGAGCACCGGCGCGGGATCGGCGTGGAAGTAGCCCTTCTCTTCCCAAAACGGGTACCACTTGGCTTGGGCGGCGTGGTGGTCGTAGGCCGAGGGGAGCGTGGCCAGGTCGGTCTTGGAGGTGGTAGGCATCGTCGGCGCGGGGGCCCGGCTGGAGGGCGGGGGAGGAAGGTCGGCAATCGCGATAGGATCGCCGATTCGAGCCCGTTAGACCACCCGGCCGCGAGCCGGGTACGTGGTGGGGGGCTACGCCGCTAACGTCGCGGCGGGGGATCGCTGGCACGCGGAGCGGCAATCCCCAACCAATCGGCCATGACGGCCCCCAGCCGCTGGAGCCGCTCGACGTGGCCGTTTTGGGTTTCGTCCAGCAAGATCACCCGGCGGGGGTGCTCCAAGAGCAGCCGCAGGCGGTGGACCTGGACCGTGGCGTCGGTACCACGATCCCCGGTGGGGTGATGCTCCTGGTGCGTTTCGATCTCCAGAGCGGCGATCTGATCGAAACGCAGCTCAAACGGCCGACCTGCCCAGATGATTGGCGAGACGACCTCGTACACGCCGGTCTGGGTCGGGCGGTCGAGCGTTAACGAGACGCGGCCGATCGCCAGCGTGATCACCGCCGCGACGAGCAGCGCCACGCCGATCAGCAGCCCGATCCCCACCGGCACGATCCCCCAAGGGATGCCCCGGGCTTCGCTCGCCAGCAGCCCGAGAAATACCCCAGCGCACAGGGTGATGGTGCCACCGATGGCGGCCATGGCGAGCAGCGCGGCGAACCCGCCCGGCTTGCCGCGCAGCACGAGCCGATCGGGAAGTTTGGCGTAGACCCGCATAAGCTACACAAGAAAATCGCGATTATGCGTACGCAATGAGATGGAGAAATCTGCTAGCTACGGACGAAATCCCCATTTTTCCGTCGAGACGGGCGTGCCATCGACCGCATGATGCGTGAAGCGAAGCAAGGGATCGTTGTTAGGCCGATCAACGCTTACCGATAAGAAGCCTCCGGCAATCCGCAGGAAGCGGTGTTTGTCGGGATCTCGTTGGTCCGCGCTGAACCCTCCAGCATGACTGTCGCTTGCAGGCCCACAAGCATACTCTCTCAGGCCGGTGGCCGGATCAATGCTCGTATACTGCCAGTGGCGATCTCCACAGACTATGAACAAATTCTTGCGAGCGGCGAGGAGAGTGCGGAGGTGTTTTCCTTCGTGAGAGAAGCCGGCGTTAGCGTGGTTGTCGTTCTTATCAAGGCGATCGGGACCAATGATAGGGGTCGCGCTGAGTACGATCTTGAAAGTTGCGTTCGATGCAGCTGTTGTCTTTTCAAGCCAAGTGAGTTGTTCGGCACCCAGAATCGTTTTCTGTGGCCCATCCGGCATCGTGTTGGGGGAGCGGAACTCACGTCCTTCAAGCAGCCAGACTTCCAGATCGGCACCCCATCTAACGGTCCGATAAGGCGGCGTTGCGGCAGGGACCTGCTCGCGGTAGACCGCTAAGCCCTCATCCCAGGTTAGGTCTTGGTAGGTCTGACCTGGCCAGCAGTCGTCCTTCAGCAGATCGTGATCATCTTTCATGAAGTAGCTAGTGACCTGTTCATGAAAGCTGCGTTGCAAGGGCAGCGCGTACATTCGATTCCACTTGAAGCGCGCCGTAGCTACATTGTGAGCAAAGGGGCTCGGACGGTCGTAGTAGAGAATATCACCTGCGTGAACAAAGAAGTCGGGCTTGCCACCGTTACGGCCTGCGGAAAGCATAGACTCGTAGATTAGATGCCCACGTAGCGGATCGTCGCGGCGCGGATAGTCCTGGCAGGTCGATACAACCATAGTGGCCCCAGCGGGCACGTCCGTCGGCGGCGGGGTTCGGAACATGCCCTCGATCTGGCAGGATTCCTGGGGTGAAGCAGCTCCGGCGACGGGTATTGGGCGGCTCAATACCCGTAAGCCGTACGATGATCCCGCTCGGAGGCTCGTTAACCTGTGCTGGATTGTGTAGTCGTGCTCGCGATCGGTGGCTAGCCAAGCGGTTTCTTGCAGGTTGGCTTCTTCCTGCTCGTGCCACCAAACGATCCGCACTTCGCCGGGTAGTCCCTCAGCCCGATCGTTTGTGGTACGTGTCCAGACGATTGCCGTATCTTCTCTGGCTTCGCCGATCTTGAATCCGTTGGCTAGCACTACCGAGGAGGCGGCCGATCGATGTTCATCAGCCGCGTAGGCGTTGGCGACAAGGGTCCAGGCACCTATGGAGGCAATGACTAATACCGCACCAGCCCGTGTCGTAAGCCGCAGAGACGTAGGCAAAGAGGGTGCGTTGAACATTTCACGGAAGATGATGAAAAGTTGGCGTGAGAGCCGATCGCGCAGATTAACTGCCGGCAGCGTCTTTACACAGCTTGTATTCGATCGAATCGACAAGCGCTTCCCAGCTGGCTTGGATAACGTTCTCGTGGACGCCGACCGTGCCCCAGGTTTCGCCATCGGCGTCGCGCGACTCGATCACCACGCGGACGCTCGCCGCGGTGGCCGCCTCGCTGTTGATGACACGCACCTTGTAGTCCACGAGCGACATCTCGCGCAGCTGGGGGAAGCGTCCGCTGAGCGCCTTACGCAGCGCGCCGTCGAGCGCGTTCACGGGGCCGTCTCCTTCGGCCACGCGGTGCTCGACCTGATCCTGGCCGTCGGCACCGTGGATGAGCAGCTTGACGGTCGCCTCGGTCAGCGCGGCACCGCCCCGGCTTTCGGTTGCGACGTGGTACTTAACGAGCTCGAAGTGGGGCGTGAACTGATCCGCGAGGCGCTTCACCAGCAGCGCGAAAGAAGCTTCGGCCGCCTCGTACTGATAGCCCTCATTCTCGCGGCGGACGACCTCTTCCAGCACCGCGTTCATCAGCGCGGGATCTTCCGCCAAGCCCAGCTTCGTGGTGGTGGCAATGATGTTCGAGCGGCCCGAAAGCTCGCTCACCAGCACGCGGCGACGGTTGCCGACCGACTCGGGCGGGATGTGCTCGTAGCTCTCGGCAACACGGTTGACGGCGTGGACGTGCATGCCCCCCTTGTGGGCGAAGGCGCTCGGTCCGACGAACGGCTGGTTGTTGCGGCGGAGCAGGTTGCCCACTTCGTAGACAAAGCCGCTTAGCTCCGTGAGCCGTTCGATCTGCTTGGGGTCGAGCACCTCGTAGCCGCTCTTTTTGAGCATGAGATTGGCCGCGACCGAGATCAGGTCGGCGTTGCCACACCGCTCGCCGAGGCCGTTGATAGTCCCCTGCACCTGGACGGCACCGGCGTCGATGCTCGCCAGCGAATTGGCGTTCGCCAGCTCGGCGTCGTTGTGCGTGTGGATACCCAGCGGAATCGAAACCGCCGCGGCGGCTTCCTTGGTGATCCGGGCGACCTCTTCGGGCAGCGAACCGCCGTTGGTGTCGCACATCGCGATCAGCATCGCGCCGGCGTCGGCGGCTGCTTTGATGGTTTGGGCGGCATACTCGGGGTTGCGCTTCCAGCCATCGAAGAAGTGCTCGGCGTCGTAGATTACTTGCCGATCGAGCCCGATGAAGTGCGCGATCGTTTCGGCGATCATATCAAGGTTCTCTTGCTCGCTGACGCGGAGGACCTCGGCGACATGGAAGTCGCTCGTTTTGCCGACGATCGTGATCACGGGGGCTTGGCTGTCAGCCAGCGCCTTCATGCCGGGATCGTCGGCGGCTTTCACTCCCCGACGACGAGTCATGCCGAAGGCGCACAGCCGGCTCCGTTTGAGCGGTTCTTTCGCCAGCCGCTGAAAGAACTCGGTGTCTTTGGGGTTCGAGAGCGGGTAGCCCCCTTCGATGAAGTCGAAGCCCATCTCGTCTAGTCGCCGGGCGATGAGGACCTTGTCCTCAAGCGAGAAATTCACGCCCTCGCCCTGGGCGCCGTCGCGGAGCGTGGTGTCGTAGAGCTGGATCTTCGTCATGGCGGTTACGTGACGCACGGGAGCCCCCCGCGGGGGGCCTGAGTCAGCCTGACCGCTCGCTGCGGATCGAGGTTCGGTCGGAGGGGCGAAGAGCGGGGCCGGCGAGGAGGTGCTAACCACGGTCTTCGCCAAAACGGGCGAATCAGCCATTCTAGCAGCCCGGCCCTGAGGAGGCGAACCGCCACACAGCGGCCGTCGGAGGCGGCAAGGGGGGCGACGCCTAACAGCCCGTAGATTTACTCGTCGGGCTGCGATCCGCAGGAAGCGAATCCAAAACCACGGCCCGAAAAGCCGGGGTTTTGCGAGCCGTGAAGAGCTTGCTCTGAGCTTGGCGAGATTGAAAAACGCCACGACGGCTTATATCAACAGGCGGCTAAAGCTCAGGCGGCCTCCTCGTCTTCTTCAGGATCTTCCTCCTGGTCCTCCTCGGACTCGGCGTCTTCATCTTCATATACATACTCCCACTCCTCGTCGCCTTCCTCACCCTCTTCGGACTCATCCTCTTCTTCATATTCCCATTCTTCCTCGTCCTCTTCCTCGGCGGTCTCGTCGTCTTCTGATTCGGCGTCGTCCTCCTCGGCGTCGTCCTCTTCGTCTTCTTCTTCAGCATCCTCCTCGGGGTCTTCCTCGGCGTCGTCCTGCTCGTCCTCCTCGTCGAAAGCTTCCGCTTCGTCTTCTGTGGCGGAGTCCTGTTCTTCTTCCCAGGGAGCCGTGGGCTTAGCGGCCGCGGGGGAGACCGTCACCGGCACCGCGGGCGACGCCGTCGCGGTGCCCCCCTCAGCGGTCATTGCCTCCCACTCCTCGACGGTGATGAGGATCTCACGCGCTTGCGAGCCGTTGTACTCGCCGACAATGCCGTCTTCGGCCATGAAGTCGATCAGCCGCGCTGCACGGCCGTAGCCGATGCCCAAGCAGCGCTGCAGCAGCGAAACGCTCCCGCGCCGCTCGCGTACGACGACATCGACCGCGGCTTGGTACAGCTCGTCACGATTCTTGAGCGGTCCGGGACCCGTGGCGGCCTCTTCCTCTTCTTTGGTTTTCAGCTGCATCAGCTCGACGGCAAACTGCTGATCGTCGGTGCCGACGTAGTCCACAACGCGGCTGATTTCGTCGTCAGAGAGATAGGTTCCCTGTCCGCGAAGCAGCATGCTCGTGCCGGGCGAGAGGAACAGCATGTCGCCGTTGCCCAGCAACTTGTCGGCACCCATCTCGTCGAGCACCACCCGGCTGTC
Organism: Botrimarina hoheduenensis; assembly: GCF_007859815.1. Classification (GTDB taxonomy): domain Bacteria; phylum Planctomycetota; class Planctomycetia; order Pirellulales; family Lacipirellulaceae; genus Botrimarina; species Botrimarina hoheduenensis. The sequence goes on from NZ_SJPH01000002.1 coordinate 590,756, forward strand.
GGTGCGGCTGGCCACCTGGAAGGCGATCCGCGCCGGCAGGTTCGACTTGATCAGGCCCGTGATGACGTCGACGGTGGGCTTCTGCGTGGCGAGGATCAGGTGGATACCGACCGCCCGACTCTTCTGCGCTAGGCGAATGATGTGCTGTTCCACATCTTTTCCGGCGGTCATCATCAGGTCGGCCATCTCGTCGGCGACGATCACGATGAATGGCAGCTGCTTGGGGATCAGGCTGAACGAGGCGTCGTCCATCGGTTCGCCGTCGGACGATTGCAGACGATCACGCAACTCGGCCTCAGAGAGCTGGTTGTACACGCTCACGTGGCGCACACCGGCGCGGGCGAGCAGCGTGTAGCGTTCCTCCATTTTGTCCACGGCCCAGGCAAGAATCGCCTCGGCCTTCTTCATGTCGGTCACCACCGGGTGCATCAGGTGCGGCAGCTTCCGGTAGCCCGACAGCTCGACCATCTTGGGGTCGATCATCAGCATGCGGACCTCATCGGGCCCACGGCTCATGAGGATCGAAACGATGATCGAGTTGAGGCACACGCTCTTGCCCGTGCCCGTGCGGCCCGCGATGAGCAGGTGGGGCAGGGCGGCCAGGTCGACCACCATCGGATTGCCGGCGACGTCTTTGCCCAAGTAGATAGGGATCTTCATCCGGCGGGCCTGCCCGTCGGTTTCTTCGATCACCTCGCGCAGTCGGACCACCTGTCGCGTGTCGTTGGGGGCCTCGATGCCGACCGTGTTCTTGCCGGGGATCGGTGCCACGATCCGTACGCTCGGCGCGCGCAGCGCGATGGCCAGATCGTCCGCCAGGCCGGTGATCTTCGAGAGCCGCAGCCCGGGCTCGAGCTCCACCTCGTACTGCGCGATCACGGGGCCCGTCTCGACCTCGACGACCTTCACGTTGAAGCCGAAGTTGGCGAACGTTTGCTCGAGGATCTTTGCCTTCCGACGAACCTCTTTCTCGTGCTGGTCGTAAGAGATTTCCTCGGCGGCCAGCAGTAGATCGATCGGCGGCAGCTCGTAGTCGCTGTCGAAGTCGGCGTCATGATCGGCCGCTTCGAGCGACTCGATGATCTGCTCACGCTCGCTCTTGGCTTTCGGTTTACGAACACCGATGCCATCTTCGGCCTCCGACTGCGGGGCGTCGGTGGGAGGCGGGTTATTTGTCGTTGGCGTGTCGGGCGTCTTCACACGCAGCGCGGTCGCCAACCGTTTGCCAATGCCGCCCACCGCCGCCGCAGCGCCGGCTATTGCACCGGTCGGAGCCGCCTCGTCGGCTTCAACGAGCTCTTCCTCCTCCTCGTCTTCGTACTCCCACTCCTCGTCATCCGAGGCTTCGTCCTCTTCGTCGGCGTCTTCGTACTCCCATTGATCGGCGTCATCCTCTGCCTCGTCGTTCTCTTCTGCGTCCTCTTTTTCGCTGTCGAGTACCGCACCTTCTTTCGTTTTGCCATCGGCGAGGCCGGTCGCTTCGACAAGGTCCAGATCGGTCCGGCGATGGACCCGCGCGAGCCGTGTCACCGCCGCTTGGCCGACCCGGCCGGCGGCAACCACCGTGGTGGCTGACACCGCCGCCGTCTTGGCCGCCGCGCGGAACAGGAAGTAGTCGGTCGAGAGCAAGAGCCCTGCCAGCACGGCTGCCACCCCCACCAGCACGGCTCCGGCCGAGGCGAAGTTGGCCTCCAGCCAGGTGCGCCCGAGGGCACCGATCTCTCCCCCGGCACCCACCAGGGGGCCGGGGGTCCAGCTCGGCAGCAGCAGCGTCGCCAGGGTCGAGAACCCCACCAGCGACAGCCCCCACCCGGCCACGCGCAGGATCGGCTGATCGATCTCTCGACGCTTCAGCAGCAGCCACGTAAGGCCGCCGGCCGAGGCGAGGGCGTAGTAAGCCCCCACACCGAGGGTTTGCAGCAGCGTATGGGCCGTCTGGGCCCCGACGGCCCCGCAAGCGTTACGTACCCCTTCTACAGGGGGCCAGGCGAGCCGACTTGGCGGGTCGAAGCGGTCATAGCTGGCCAGCGAGACGCCGGCCAGCAGCGTGACGACACCCAGCAGGAGGGCGGCGACATCGATCTTGGGGCTTCGATCGGGCAAGGGGGCGGGCCGAGGCGGGCTGGAGGCCGGGGACGCAACAAACGGCCGGAGAAGGCATGTCAATTCGACGCGCACACCGACCGCCATCGCGCAGCATCGGCTGCTGAGCGGTCGCACCGAGAGTCCCGCCGCCGGCGCCGCTAGCACCCCTGCGAAGCGGAACGCCCGGCCAATCGTTGCGACCCTTCAGCCGGTAGCACCCTTTCGGCCTAACCCCGGTGCGTACGACCTGTTAATACCCGGAACCCATCGGGGCGATACCGATCGCGAATTCAAACGATAATCGTTCGACGCAAATCGGCCCTCGATCACTGCCGTGGCCGTGTACTCTGCTGACGGCGGCTTTCTTGGAACCATTGCCGTCGATGCCCACATTCATTCGGATCAGGGTGGCTGGGCTGATCGTCCTGTTGGCTGGGGCTTCCGGATGTGCCCTTCCCCTGCGAACCTCTCGTCGGACCGAAAACACGGCCCCGCCCACCAACAGCCAAGTTGATCGGGCTTCCGAACAGGCCCAAGCGCTTGGCCGCTCTGAGAACGCTCCGCAAGCGGCGACGAAACCTCCGCTGTTTGGACCCCCAACGCTTGCCGAGCACACCGCTCTCCGCTTCGATCAGGAGCCCCTTTCCGAAGAGGTCACTTTCGAAAGCGATGGCCCGCGCGCCGCTCAACCGGGGTTGCTGGTGAGGTTGGTCAACGACCAGCGGGAGTTCTATAAGGTCGACTCGCTTTTGGTGCTGGGGGGGGCCGTCGCGGTGGCGGGCTTTTCCGCCAATAGCCAGCTCGATCGCGATATCGATCGGCACTTTCAGGCCAGCGTGCGCGGCGCGACGGCAGACGATTGGTTTGAGTCGCTCCATGCCGGCAAAGAACTGGGCAACGGCCTTTATACGTTACCGGTGTACGGCGGCTGCTGGGTGCTCGGCGAGTTGCTGCCCGAATCCGAGACCGCTGGCGTTCTGGGCGACTGGGGCCAGCGGACGACCCGCAGCTTTCTTGTCGGCGCACCTATGACCGTCGCCTTGCAGGCGGTGCTCGGCGGCAGCCGACCCGGCGAGACGGTGAACGATTCGGGGTGGACCCCTTTTGACGACAACAACGGTGTGAGCGGTCACAGCTTCATGGGCTCGTTGCCGTTCCTAGCGGCCGCAAAGATGAGCGAGCGGCCCCGCACCAAGGCCCTGTTCTACGCCGGATCGGCGATCGCCCCGCTCTCGCGGATCAACGACGGGGCCCACTATCCTTCGCAGGTGATGCTTGGCTGGTTCATCGCCTATCTGGCCGCCGACGCGGTTGATGCAACCGAGACGGGCTTTGACCAGATGCGGCTGATCCCCTACGCGACTCCGACCGAGTCGGGAGTGGCGGTCGAGGTGGCTTACTAGCACCGGCCGAGCTTACCGCGGACTTCGATTCGCAAGATGGCAGAGGCTCGTTGCCATCAAACACAGCAGCGCCGTCAGCCCCACTGCCGACGGCTCGGGCACCGCTGTCCAGCGACGGGGGCCTCCGTCGTAGTTCTCAGACCACTCGGTGTAGCCCTGGAGCGGGTACGCGGCACCAAGACCGTCACGCCAGACGGTGTAGTCGGCCACGTCCACCCAGCCATCATCGTTGAAGTCGCCCGGTTTGCGGAGCGTGCTGAGGCCCAGTTCATCGAGCCACTCGCCCATGTAGCGGAGGTGGCTCAAGTGGCTGTCGCCACTGGTGCCCAGCGCCCCCCACAGCGAAAAGCCCTGCCGACTGGTGGTCCGATAGAAGCGCAGATCGCCCAGCCCCGTTTGGCTGGTCGGAGCCGTGGCGAGGCCCAGGTGTGCGAGCAGCTCGTCCCCCGTTTCGGCGGTGCTCTCGTAGGTGTAGGTCGGCACTTGCGAGTGCGAGAAGACGAACCGCTTCTGCCCCGTGGCGGCGAGGTCGGCGAAGGCCTTGTAGCCCGCCATCTGCGAGTCGAGCGCCGTGCCATCCGACGCGGTCGTGGCGTACAGCGAATCGGCCGCCAGCAGGCTATCGATCTGATTGCGGTAGGTGGGGCTCGCCAGGATCTGCCGCACGGCGCCGTAACCGGCGCTGAACGAAGAGACAGCAAGCTGCCCCCAACTCGTCCCCACGCCAAAGTCGGGCTGAGCCGCCAGGGTTGAGGCCGCGCTGTTGAGCAGCGTCTGGAACAGCGACGCCTGCGCGAACGGCGTGCTGTACGCGCTCGACAGCCCGTTGTAGTTGACGGTGACAATTGCCGCGTTGAGCTTGGCGTAAGCGGCGTTGTTCCAAACGGTTTGTGATTCGCCGTGGAAGTGAACGAGCAGATCGACCGTGCCATCGGCACGCGGGGTGACCCCCGTGGGGATGAACAATCGCCACGCCGACTGCTGCAGTGCGAGTTGCCGACCGGTCGCGGTCGGAAGCTGTGCGCCCGCGCTACCGAGCTGCGTCAGCAGCAGCCCGCTAACAAGCAGTGCGAAAGACGCCTTCCAGCGCAGGCGGCACGCACGAGGATTTGGAGAGCACAACGGCATCATGCGATATCGGTTATGAGTTGGCGTGGCGAGCAACAACCGTCTCCCGCTTCCGCTTCAGGGAGCGGGGGCAATGTTCGTTGCGGAGCTGCTAGGGGAGGGTTAGCCGGCTCTCATTCTAACCGGCCCCGCCCCGCGTGTGCCAACGCGGAGCGGAGCTTTGCTCACGAAAAGTTTCTGATCGGCTGGTACTGATTCGTGCCGCGCGTTGTCACGAGCGCAAGGAGTCGCCCCTGCGCGTCGAAGGCGGCGATCTCTTCCGCTTGTGGTCGGTCACCACGCTCGAGGAATCGACCGTGCCGCAGTTCAGCGGCCTCTTCTTCCTCCACGTCGATGCGCGGTAGATCGGCGACCGCCAGCGCGGCCGGCAGCAAGGACTGCGCAAACCGCTCGGCGTCGAGCCCTTCGGGATCGATCGAGTTTTCGATCGTGAACGGACCGATCGCGGTGCGCACCAGCGCCGACATCACCGCTGCGGTGCCGAGGCGCGCGGCCAGATCGCGTCCCAGCGCGCGGACGTAGGTGCCCGATCCGCACCGGAGATCAAGCACCAACTCCGGGTACTCGTAGCGAACAACGCTCAGCTCGTGAATCGTTACGGTCCGCGGTGCTAGGTCGGGTGCCTTGCCGGCCCGCGCGAGGTCGTAGGATTTTTTGCCCCCCACCTTGATCGCCGAGTACGTGGGAGGCGTCTGCTGGATCGAACCCAAGAACGGGGGCAGGGCTGCCTCGATCTGTGCGTGGGTTGGTTGCGGAGCGTTGGGCAGCAGCTCGGGGGTGAGCTCGATATCATCGCTAGCGCTTCGTCGGCCCAGCAAAAAGGTGCCGCGATAACGCTTCGGCTGCCGCTGCACGTGCTCGATCAGCCGCGTGGCGGTTCCGACACAGACCACCAGCACGCCGGTGGCGATTGGGTCGAGCGTGCCGGCGTGGCCGACCTTGGCAGCTTTTGCTCCCGTCTCACGCGCGATCTGCTTCAGAACCCGTTGCACACGGTTCACGGCATCGCGTGAGGTGAGCCCGGCCGGCTTGTGCAGAATGAGCAAGCCGTAAGGCGCAGGCGGAATCAACGGCACGCCCTCACCGATTTGCTGACGAGGAGGTGTTCAGAACCGTCGCAAGCACAAAGCCGTCGTGCCCTTTGGCCCCCACGGTTTGCACAATTGTCGCCGCGATACGCGGCTCATGGGCCAGACGCTCGGCAAGCTCTCGACAAGCGAGAACCGCCGGGTCATCCGAAGCGGGGTTCGCGAGCTCTCCCCGACGAACGACGTTATCGACCACGATCAATGATCCCGGTCGGGTCAGCCGCAGGGCCCATTCAAAGTAGGCGGGGATGTTCGGTTTGTCGGCATCGATAAACACGAAATCGAACGGCGGAGTTTCTGTTTCGGCGACCGCGGGCAGCGTTTCGAGCGCCGGACCCAGCAAGATGGTCACCAGCTCATCGAGGCCGGCGTGGCGCAGGTTTTTGCGGGCGACCTCCGCGTGATGCGGATCGACTTCGAGCGTGACAACCTGGCCCCCCTCTCCCACCGCACGGGCCAACCCGATGGTGCTGTACCCGCCAAGTACACCGATCTCCAGAATCCGCTTGGCCCCGACCGCGCGGGCCAGCACACCGAGCATCTGCGCCTGGCAGGCCGAAACGCTGATGTCAGGCAGACCCGCTGCGGCGCTGCCGTGACGGGCTGCGGCCAAGACACCGTCTTCCGCTTGGAGCGTGTCGGTGAGGTAGTCGTCAACCGCCATCGCGGCCGCGAAGGAAGGGTCGGTGCTCATGCGGAGGCTGTTGGCGGGGTATCGGAACCGAAGGGGCGTACGGTATACGCCGCGTCTGCCGCGTAGCATACTCATCTTTGTGGGGATCGTCGAAGCGGACCCCGAGAGGCACGACTTATTACCGTTGGTTTGGCTAAGAGGCTTTTATTTTGTCGATCTCCGATTCCACGTCGTCGCAGCCCTCCGACGAGCGGCCTCGCGCGGAGTCCGGTGGTGAATCCGGTGGTGAATCCCCGCAAGCAGCCGACACGCTCGAATCCGAGACGCTCGAATCTGACGCGATCAATGCGGGCACCCTCGCCGAGGCGATCGCGGCGGTCGGGCTCCAGATCGACACCGCGGCGATCGAGCGGCTTGATGCTTACCGGGCCGCGCTGTGGGCTTGGAATGAAAAACTCAATCTGACCCGGCATACGACTCTCGAGAAGTTTGTCACCCGCGATCTGGTCGATACGCTGGCCCTATCCGAACAGATCCCCGCAGGGCAGCGCGTGCTGGATGTGGGGGCTGGTGGTGGCGTGCCGGGTGTGCCGCTGGCGATCCTCCGCAGCGATCTAAAAATCATCTTGTGCGAGTCGGTCACGAAGAAGGCGAACGCACTTCAAGCGATCCTCGCGGAGTCGGGTTTAAAGATCCCCGTCTATGCCGCGCGGCTGGAGACGGTGCTCGAAACCGAGCGTTTCGATACGCTGATTGCCCGCGCGGTTGCGCCGCTGTGGAAGTTCATGTTTTGGTTACGACCGCACGCGGCGCGCTATGAGCGGCTGGTGCTCATTAAGGGCCCGGGTTGGGTCGAGGAGCGGGGCGAAGCACGGCACCGCGGTTACGCCAAAGGTTTCGATCTTCGTAAGCTTGCCGAGTATCCCACGCCACGCTCGACCGCGATCAGCACCGTGCTGTCTCTGACTCCTTCCAGCAAGCCGTCGGGTCCGCCCCCCTCGGCCGCGCGTTTTCCAACGCGTCGCCGCTAAGCCGCCGTACCGAGCGATAGGCAGATTTGCGCTTAAACAGTATCTTACGGAGGTGTCGTGGCCCGGGGCTGCGACCGGGTGAGATATGCCCCTTTACCTACCCCACTGCAACGACCGAGGAACTGACCGTGGCCGACGCGACTGAGAAGAAAACGGCTCCACCCGCTCCCGCTGCTCCGGAAGCCGCCGAACAGCAGCGGACGCGTGTCGAAGTAGAAGACAAAGATGCCTTCTGCACCTACGCCAATTTCTGCCGCGTAACCGGAACTCCCGAGGAACTGATCCTCGATTTCGGCCTGAATTCGCAGCCCTATGGCGTTCCGACCGAGCCCGTCCAGGTGCGTCAACGGATCGTTACTAACTACTTCACGGCCAAGCGCATGCTGCAGGCGTTGCACATGTCCGTTCAGCGGCACGAGCAGGCTTTCGGCGTGCTTGAGACCGACGTCCAGAAGCGCGTCATCGCCAAGTCCAACGGCTGATTGCTCGGGCACGCTCTCGTGAGCGAATAGGATCCGATTGCATCGATCCTACGGGCCGTAGGGATGCGGTCCGCGGTGCCTTGCTGCCCCTTACCGCCCTTTACCGCGACCTACACTTTAGGCGACCGCCGGAACTCACCGGCGGTCGTCTTTTTTGTGGTTTGACGATGAGCTGACGGCGTGCGCTGGATCTATCTGGACTACAACGCGACGACACCCCTGGCACCAGCGGCGCAGGAGGCAATGCTGCCTTACTTGGCCGACCGCTATGCCGATCCACGGGCCGAACACGCCCCGGGCCGGATCGTTGCCGAAGCGATCGACGACGCCCGTACGCGTGTCGCGACGGCGCTCGGCGCGTTCGCGGACGAAGTCGCCTGGACTTCGAGCGGCACGGAGAGCTGCTCACGCGCCCTGCGCGAGACAATCGAACCGGCTTTGCGCGCCGGATCGACGCCTCATCTGGTGGTCTCAGCGATCGATCATGCGGCCGTGCTGGGCACCGCCAGATTTCTGCAAACGCTTGGCGCGGGTTTGACCGTAGTCCGGGTTGATGCCGAGGGCAGAGTCGATCCGTCTGATGTCATGGCGGCGCTGCGTCCTGAAACGCGGCTGGTGAGCATCGGACTTGCCAACGAAGAGATTGGCACGGTGCAACCGCTGGCCGCCATTGCCGAGCTCTGTCACGACGAGGGCGTTCTTGTCCACACCGACGCAACCCAGGCCTTCGGCAAGTTACCGATCGATGTGCGTTCGCTGGGCGTCGATCTGCTCAGCGTGTCAGCCCATAAAGCGTACGGTCCGAAAGGGGTCGGCGTGCTCTATGCGCGGCGGGGGGCACCGGTTGAGCCTTGCCTGCTCGCGGGCTTTGAGGCGGCCGATGAGCCCGCGGGGATGCCCAACATCGCGGGCATCGTCGGCTTTGGGGCCGCTGCCCCGGTGGCGGCCGACGCGGCACAGCACAGCCGTCAGCAATTGGCCGCGCTGCGTGATCGGCTCGCCAAGCTGCTCCTCAGCGGCGCGGGAGGGGGGCAAGTCTATGGGCAGATCGAAGGGCCGCGCTTGGTCAACACACTGTGTATCGCCTTGCCGGGCGTGACGGCCAGCGACTTGCTGTCGGCCACTCCCGAGATCGCGGCGACCCCGTGCGCGACCGGCGGTCCCGAGACGGTGGTGCTATCACCCACGCTCCAGGCGATTAACGCCGACCCGCGGGTCGCCTCGGGAGCGATCCGTTTGTCACTTGGTTGGCAGACAACAGCCGACGAAGTCGAACGGGCCGCTGCCGCCCTGCTGGACGCCTGGGAACGCTGTCGCGATTGAGCCGGCGGCTGCGGGGCAGCAGTGCCGCTTGCTAAAGCCGTTCTTTAGAGCCCTTGCTCGACCCGACGGCTCTTATCCATGGCGTCTTCTGCCATCGCGATGTACTTGGTGTCGCCCGTGCCGGCATAGGCTCGTTGATAGGTGACGCTTAGCGCGGTGTAGCTGAACGCGTCGCGGGGTTCGAGCTGGCAGACCCGTTCGGCGTGTTGGATCGCTTCGTCGTGGAGTCCCCGCTTCTGCTGGACGACGGCCAACGCCGCGTGGGCAAGGGCGTAGGCTTCGTCGATTGCCAGGGCCTCTTCGAGCTTCACGGCGGCTCCGTCAAGGTCGCCGTTGCTCTTGAGGCGATCGGCTTCATCGTAAAGTTTGCTCAGTTCGGGCATAGCGCAGATCAATGGTTTGGCGATAGCAGATAGGGAGAACAGTCAGGCAAGCAGCTGAGTTTAGAGGGCTCGCCTAGCGAAAACAGGGGTCACCCGGTCACTCTGCGCAATCCGCTTTGTCCTGCTAAGCCCGCACGATCGACACGACCGATATCACCCGTTGGCGGCGCCACCACCGCGGTAGCTCGCCCGCCCCCGTCAAACTCGCAGGTGTGCTAGCTGTGACTATTCATCCAACGGCCGTCATCAGCGCCGGTGCCCAGCTCGGCAAGAACGTCCAGATTGGCCCTTTCTGCACGGTGGAAGCCGGTGTGCGGCTCGGCGACGGGGTCTGTCTTGCCGCCCGGTCAACCATCAAGACGGGCGTGGCGATCGGGTGTGACAGCTTTGTTGGCGAGGGGGCCGTGGTTGGTGGTCTCGCTCAACACCTCACGCCGCCCGAAAACGCCGGTGGTGTCGTCATCGGTGAACGGAACGTGCTCCGCGAAAACGTGACCGTTCATCGGGCGATGCACGCCGATCAGGCGACCCGCATCGGCAATGATTGCCTGCTGATGGTGGGAGCGCATGTAGCCCACGACGTTACGATCGGTGATCGCGTTGTGCTGACCAACAATGTGATGCTCGCCGGACACGTCACGGTCGGCGATCGTGCGTACGTTGGCGGAGGAGCCGCGGTGCATCAGTTCTGTCGTATCGGCCGGCTCGCCATGGTCGGCGGCATGGCACGCGTCGTCCAAGACGTCTTGCCGTTTGTCACGGTAGATGGCGGATCGGGCCACGTGGTGGGCCTGAATCGGGTGGGTCTCCGGCGGGCGGGCTTCGATCGCAACGCGATGGCCGAGCTCAAGCAGGCCTACCAAATCATCTACCGAAGCGGATTGTCGCTCGTGCAGCGGCTTGAAGCGTTGACGGGCCGCTTTGACGAGGGACTCGCCGATGAGTTGGCGGAGTTCCTCAGCGGCGGCGGACGCGGTTTTGTCCGCGAACGGCGCACCCCGCCAGGAGCAACGATTCGCGTACTCGCCGACGAACCCACAGGTTCCATCGAGCCCCTGCCGATGCGTAAAGCGGGCTAAGCAGTTAGACAGAGCAGCCCGGCTGATCAGGCGGAATCCCCAAGCAGTCCAGGGCAGCTAAGAACGGTCGAGCAACGAGCGGAGCTTAGCAAGCCGGGCCGCCGTGCGTGCCTTTTGGGCTTCGCGCTGAGCGATTGCGTCGGCCGCAAGATCTTCGCCGGCGATGAGCGATTCGATCTCGGCGGAGAGTTGTTGCTCAAGGTTGGCACCGAGTCCCACGTGCACGACTTGCACACGTCCGTCCTTACCGATGAGGACCGAGGTAGGCAGGCCTCTCACTCGGAACGAACGAGCCGTAACACCGCCCTTGTCGAGCAGCACGGGGGGAGTCAGCTCGCGGGCTTCGAGAAACTTGGTGACCTCCTCGGCGGTTTCGTCCTGATTGACCGCGTAGAAGGCGAGCCCCTTCTCTTTGTAGGCGTCTGCGACCCGATCGATCTTCGGCAAAGCCGCGACACAGGGGGGGCACCAGGTGGCCCAAAAGTCGAGCAGCACTACCTTGTTGCCGACAAGCGATTCGAGATCGATCGATTCGCCCTTAAGGTCTTGCAGCACGAATCGTGGCGCGTCTTCGCCGAGCAGCGGGTGCGGGCCCTGTTCGCGCCGGCGCATGAACGACTCGACCAACTCCGCCCCTGCCGGTTCGGTGAGGGTGAAGGCTTCAGCGTCCGCCGCTGTTTCGAGGTCCCATTCGTCGTAGCGGAAATCGATGGTGTACTCAAAGTTGTCGTACTGTTCGGCGAGCGGGCTCGTGGCGGCCATCTCGGTCAAGTCGGGCGACATCAAGCGCACAACGGCGGGCCCCGTGGTTGCGAACCAGACATGGATCGCCAAGTTGTCTTCGATCACGTACCGGCAGTGATGCAAGGTGCCCGCATCGGTCTCTTCGACGCCCAGATACTCTGATTCGGAGATCTTCTCGGCGAGCCGCTGGGTTGCGACGGGGTCGAGCAGATCTACGGCCAATCCGCCTAAGCCGTTGGCAAGTCCCGCAGCGATTGGCGAAGCGCTGTAATCGGCAAGCGGCGACTCCGACTCGGCAATCGTGTACTTGCCGAGCGAAGCGATATGGACCGTGTAAACCGATCCGACTCCCCGCACATCGGGGGCCTCGACGCCTTCTTCAGGGGTCAGAGCGAAGGCTTGTTTTCCTTTGACCGTGGCTCGCCGGTAGGTGAGCGCCGTGTTTTCATCGGCGACCTCGTCTCCCATGACGATCCGTACCTGGGCGGTAACCCGTGCCTGGGCGGCGGGTGCCGCGCCGATGGTCGTGGCGGACTCGGTCAGCAGCTGTAGTGGATTGGGATCGGCCGCTTGAGCCGACGATAGCACCATGCTCGTAAGCACAAAGGCAGAGGCAAGGATCGTGCAACCGGACGCATGAGTCAGCGCTGGCATGGAGTGGCTCGGTAACCGAGTAAGGGGGGGATTCAGGGGAAAAGGCGATATCGAACCGCGAAGCAGTGATTCAAGAGGCACCCCGGTGTGCCAAACGGCAGCGAAGCCCTTCGGACGCGTTTTCCGAACGCTATGTTGTACCCACAAAACCAGGGCGGGGTTCATCCGCAGGAGGCGATTCCATGCCCGTTTAGTAGGATCTCTCACCGGTTGGGGGTCGAGTTCGCATATTTTCCCGGTGAAACGCGATCTGGCTTGAGGAAGCAAGTAAAAACTACGGGGCCGGCCGCTGTCTCGGCCGACCCCGTGCGAATCGATTCAGGCTGCGTTCAACCGGCGGGGCTACTTCGCCATCAGCGCGGCTTGGGCAGCGGCAAGCCGCGCGATCGGCACACGGAACGGGCTGCAGCTCACATAGTTCAAACCGACGGCGTGGCAGAACTTGATCGAGGCGGGATCGCCGCCGTGCTCGCCGCAGATGCCCAGCTTGATGCCCTTGTTGACGGTCTTGCCTTTGGCAACCGCCATCTCGACCAGCTGACCCACGCCCGAGGCGTCGATCGACTGGAACGGATCCTTGGGCAGGATCTCGTGGTACAAGTAATCCGGGAGGAACGTGTTCACATCGTCGCGGCTGTAGCCGAACGTCATCTGGGTGAGGTCGTTTGTGCCGAAGCTGAAGAAGTCGGCCTCGGCAGCGATCTCGTCGGCGGTCAGCGCCGCCCGGGGGATCTCGATCATCGTACCGATCAGGATATCGAGCTTGCCCGTGTACTTCTTGGCGGCGATGACGCTGGCGATGGTCTCCTCGGTCAGACGGCGAAGAATGGAGAGCTCCTTCACCGTGCCGACCAGCGGGATCATGATCTCAGCCTTGGCGTCGATCTTCTTGCTCTTGCAGAGAATCGCCGCCTCGGTGATGGCCGTCACCTGCATGACGAGGATCTCCGGATAGGTGATCGACAACCGGCAGCCCCGGTGACCGAGCATCGGGTTTGCTTCGTGCAATTGTGCGACGCGGGCCGCGATATCTTTGGCGGGGACACCAATCGCCTTAGAAAGGTCTTGTTGGCTCTTCGCGTCGTGCGGCACAAACTCGTGCAGCGGCGGGTCGAGCAAACGGACGGTCACCGGCAGACCGGCCATCGCCTTGAAGATCCCCTCGAAGTCCTTCCGCTGATACGGCAGAAGCTTCTTGAGAGCCGCTTCCCGTGCGCTCTTGGTCTCGGCGAGGATCATCTCACGCATCGCGAGGATACGATCCCCCTCGAAGAACATGTGCTCGGTGCGGCACAGGCCGATGCCCTCGGCACCGAACTCGCGGGCGCGCTTGGCGTCGGCGGGAGAATCGGCGTTGGTGCGGACACCCAGCTTGCGGTGCTTGTCGGCCCAACCCATGACAGTTGAGAAGTCTCCTGAAAGCTTGGGCGAGACCGTCGGCATTTCGCCGGCAAAGACTTCTCCGGTCGTGCCGTCGATCGAGAGGACGTCTTTCACGCCGTAAGACTTGCCGCCGACGGTGATCTTCTTGGCCTTCTCGTCGATCTGGATAGCACCGGCACCGGCAACACAGCACTTACCCCAGCCACGGGCGACGACCGCCGCGTGGCTGGTCATGCCGCCAGTGCTGGTCAGGATGCCAGCCGCCGAGTGCATGCCATCAACGTCCTCAGGGCTCGTCTCCTTGCGAACGAGCAGCACTTGCTCGCCGTTGTGGGCCCGTTCGACCGCTTCTTCAGCAGTGAAGGCCAACTTGCCGAACGCCGCTCCGGGCGAGGCGGGTAGACCGATCGTAAGCGGGCTGGCCTTCTTCTTGGCGGCCGGGTCAAAGGAAGGAAGCAACAGCTGGGTGAGGTCGCCCGCCGGGATGCGCATGACGGCCTTCTTCTCGTCGATCAGCTTCTCTTTGACCATGTCGCACGCGATCTTGACCGCCGCCATGCCCGTTCGTTTGCCGGTACGGGTTTGCAGCATGTAGAGCTTGCCGCGCTCGATCGTAAACTCGATGTCCTGGACGTCCTTGTAGTGCTTCTCGAGCTTGTCCTTAATCTTCATCAGCTCGTCATGGACCTTCTTGCCGATCGTTTTATCGGCTTCGCAAGTCCACTTGGGCATTTCGGCGACCGGTTGCGGCGTGCGGATGCCAGCCACCACGTCTTCGCCTTGAGCATTGACGAGGAACTCGCCGTAGAACTTGTTGTCGCCGTTCGACGGGTTGCGTGTGAACGCCACGCCCGTGCCGGAGTCATCGCCCATGTTGCCGAAGACCATCGACTGCACATTCACCGCGGTGCCGGCTAGGCCCGTGATGCCCTCAATGCGGCGGTAGCTGATCGCCTTGTCGGCGTTCCAGCTCTTGAACACCGCTTCGATGGCCAGCGCGAGCTGTTCGATCGGGTCCTGGGGGAAATCGTTCTTCGTGTACTTCTTGTAAACCTGCTTGTAGGCCGCGACGAGTTCAATGAGGCCCTTGGTCGGAACGTCGTTATCGTCCTTGGCACCGTACTTCGCCTTAATCTTGTTGAAGGCCTCCTCGAAGTACTCGTGGTGGACCTCCATGACGACGTCGCCGTACATGTTGATCAATCGACGGTAGGCGTCGTAAGCAAAACGCTCATTGCCGGTGGCGTTGGCGAGGCCGGCGACAGACTCGTCGTTCAAACCCAGGTTGAGGATCGTGTTCATCATGCCGGGCATGCTGACCGCCGCGCCCGAGCGAACCGACACGAGGAGCGGGTCCTGCGAGTCACCAAATTTCTTGCCGCTCTCCTTCTCAAGCGTCTTCACCGCAGCGTGGACCTCGTCCATCATCCCCTTGGGGAACTTGCCGCCCGCTTTGTTGTAGGCGCCGCAGCATTCGGTGGTGATGGTGAAGCCCGCGGGCACGGGCAGGCCGATCGAGGTCATGTCGGCGAGGTTGGCCCCCTTGCCACCGATGAGCATTTTCATCGAGGCATCGCCATCGGTCTTGGTCTTGCCGAAGTAGTAAACCATCTTGCCGGCGGCGGCGTTTTTCTTGGCCATCGAGGGAGATCCTGTCGCGTGAGCGTGAGGAGGTAAGCTGCGATAAACAGGGGGACACAAACAAAGGGGGGAGCCAGCGCCAACTAGGAAGATCTGCTCTCCCCCGACGGTTTGTTCTTCCCCGACGCGGGGCGAACAACTCGGCTGGTGGGCTTGGGGAAGGGCTCACCGCCCTTCGCCCCCCTCAGCTTCGGAACGTTCAAATTAGCCCGGCAAGGTAACGGTCCGCCCCGCGTTTCGTCAAGGAACCCCCCCTGTGCCAAGCCCTTGGACCGGCACCGAGACGGGCAAGCCCTAAAGCCCCTGCGAATCTCAGATCGACCAGTGCGGGGGGCAATCCACCCGTATCCACATGGCTCCCAGGACGCTTGGTGGATCTCGAGCTGAGGGGGGTTAGAACGGCACCTTGAGGGCCTCGCACAGGAACCCGACATAGGGCTTCGCGCTGCGGAAGGCTGTTGAGACCCGGTCGACGACATCGTCAGCGAATAAGTCGTCATGCGACAGGTTCGTCACGGCGATGTGATCTTTCCGCTTTAGGTCTTCGATCATCGGGTCATCGGCCTCGTAGCCTCGCGGAGGCCGCTTGAGCGTGTCGCCGCCTAGGTCCCAGGCGGTGCGAAACCGTTTACCGTCGCGCACCCGTTTCCACCGCTTTGGCTCCTCGGCAATCGCTGTGCGGATCGCCGCGAGCGGCGTGCTCTCGGGATGCCAGACCCCCGCCCCGAGAAACACCTCGTTCAGATCGATGTGAAAGTAGAAACCCGGGGCATGAACGTCCTTGGCCGATTCGTGGCGGAAGTGGATTCCCACGTTGGTCTTGTAGGGCGTCTTGTCGTTGCCGAAGCGGACGTCCCGGTGAATCCGCATGAGCGAGCCGCCGACCTTCTTAGCCTCAGCCCGAAAGTGGGGCGAGATCGCTGCCAGTGGTTTCGCCATGGCCGCGATGAACCCGAGTGCGGGGATGCGAAGGTCACGCTCGTAGCGATCCTTGTTCGTATCGAACCACCGCTTGTTGTTGTTGCGTGAGAGTTCTTCCAGAAAGTGCGACAGTCCCAGGGGGAAACCGGGGAAATTCGGTGACTTGGCCATCGAGCGCCGGAGTGGTGTATTGGGCCAGGGCAAAGGGAAATGAGCGATCTCCCGAGCGGGAGAGCGGGCTGGTTTCTACCCTACCAAATCCCCGGCAAAGTCACGGGCCAAATGAAAAGCGGCCCGGCTCCCCCACGGGGAACCGGGCCGCTCGAAACTTCCGTCTTGACCATCCGTCTTCCCGCCGTGGTCGCCCTTACAACGGGCGTGATCACAAGCTTGTCGGAAGCGGGTGTTATCGCTCAGTACTCAGACTGACGTTCAGCCTTTGCAACCGCAGTCACCAGCCGGGGCACCGCACTCATCGCAGGCCGGGGCGGGGTCGCAGCAGTCCGTGACGATCCGGCAAGGAACCTGAATCTCCACACAGCGGGGGACGCAGACCTTGACCGTGTAGGCCACCTGACGCGGCACGCACTTGGTGCAGGTCACGGTCTTCGAGCACTGCTGGGCCACGCAGACGTTGTAGCAAACCGTCTTGGTGCGGCACTCAGGGATCATCTTGCAGACCTGGTAGGTGCAAGTCTTGCACTCGGGGACCATCTTGCAAACCTTGTAGCAGCAAGTCTTGGTGCGGCACTCGGGGACCATACGGCAGACCTGGTAGGTGCAAGTCTTGCACTCGGGGACCATCGTGCAAACCTTGTAGCAGCAAGTCTTGGTGCGGCACTCGGGGACCATGCGGCAGACCTGGTAGGTGCAAGTCTTGCACTCGGGGACCATCTTGCAAACCTTGTAGCAGCAAGTCTTGGTGCGGCACTCGGGGACCATGCGGCAGACCTGGTAGGTGCAGCTCTTGCACTCGGGGACCATCGTGCAAACCTTGTAGCAGACCGTACGGGTCCGGGGCTCGCAGACGTACTTCGTGCAGCAGATCTCCTTGGTCTCGCAACGCGGGACCCAAACCTTCTTGCAGCAAACCTTCGGCTCGGTCGTGCACTCAATCTTGCAGCACGAACCCGGGCAGTAGCAGCACGAGCAAGTAGCGGCGTTGTAAACCCACTTGCCCGGGGTGCGGACGGTCTTGTGGTAGGTGCGGCCGGGGATCGTGTACTGCTGAGTCTCCCAGCTGCCGGTATTCACATTGATCGTCTTGGTGTAGGGCACCGCGACGCGGACCGAGTAAGCAACCTCGCGGGTGCGAGTCTCCCACACGGGCTTGTTGACCGTGTAGGTACGGGTCTTGGTCTCGTAGACCGGCTTCATAACGGTGTAGTTGATCTCGCGAGTGCGAGTCTCCCACACGGGCTTGTTGACCGTGTAGGTACGGGTCTTGGTCTCGTAGACCGGCTTCATAACGGTGTAGTTGATCTCGCGGGTGCGAGTCTCCCACACGGGCTTGTTGACCGTGTAGGTACGGGTCTTGGTCTCGTACGACGGCACCATCACCGTGTAGTTGACTTGCTTCTGACGCTGCTCGGTAACGTGCTTGGTGTAGTTGACAACACGCTCAACCGGCACGCGATCGTAGACGGTACGGTAGCGCGTTTCGCAACGCTCTTCCGTAATCATCCGCTTCTCAGTGCGGTAGAGAGTGCGCGAAGCGCCGGACGTGGCCGCGGCTTCGCCGTTGCTGTAGTTGGCCGCACAGTCGCATGCAGCGCCGGCTTGCGAAGTTGCAAGCGCCAACGCCACAGCAGCCATGATCGGCGCGCCAATGAAACACTTCATTGCGGTAATCGCCTCCAGAAAGACAAACGTGTGGGGATAGGGGGTTTGGTCAAGACAGAGTGAATCCGTCCGTACTAAGTTCGGGAGACGCCGCCCTCCTCCCTTAGCTGTTCTGCCTAAAATCCGCTATCAACGAAGTCTTCCGAAGCAGCTGATATTTTCCAATCGTTCGAGTCGCAAGTCGTTTCTTGATGATGGTTTACGGGAAATGGGGCGACTCACACGAATGCAGAATCCCGTCGGCTTGTGCCGGCCGCGCAGGATGTGCCGACGCTGCCTCGCGGACCGATCAATCCACGTGTCGAGATTGTGCCGATCAACGCGGCGTGCGGCCTTTCCGGACCACCCCCAAAGCCAGACTCTTGTGGGGTCCAAATTGCGGCGTTCCGGTCGTTGGCGTAGAGTTCCCCCGACTCGGGAGCACAACGCCCGGAAACACGGCAGCCTTCAACTCTTGGCTTGGCATTGGCGACCGGCACTCCTAACGACGACAGCGCGAAGTCCGAAGGGGCGAAGACCGAGGTCTCTAAGCCCGACGGCCGCGAAGCCCCCAAGGCCGTTGTCAATCGGCTCAGCCTGTACCTGCGCGAGTTGCAGCGACTGGTGCGTGACGAGCAAGAGACCGTCAGCTCGAATCAGCTGGGCCAACTGCTGGGTTTCACCGACGCTCAGGTCCGCAAAGACCTGGCCTATTTCGGCCCTTTCGGCCATCCGGGCGTTGGGTATCGGTGCGTCGAGTTGGTTGCCGCCATCAAGAGCATCTTGGGCACCGATCGGCAGTGGACCGTCGCCCTGGTGGGGGTCGGCAACCTCGGGCGCGCGCTGCTCGGGTATCGCGGCTTTCAATCGCAGGGCTTTCAGATTGTCGCGGCCTTCGACGCCGATATGGCCAAGGTCGGACAGAGCTTGGCCGGTGTTATCGTTCACCCACTGGACCGGCTCGAAGCGGTTGTCCGCGAAAAGGGAGTCACGCTTGGTCTGATAGCCAGCCCCGCTGATGCGGCCCAAGAGATTGCCGATCGGCTCGTCGCCGCAGGCGTTGCCGGCATCCTCAACTTCGCGCCGGTGACGCTGAGCCTGCCTGCGGGGGTAAGTCTCGTGGGGGTCGATCTGGCGACCGAGATGGAGCAACTCACCTACTCGGTGGCCCGGGTTCTGGCCGAGTCGCCAGAGGCGGTTGCCGGCCCCCCCTCGGAGCAACCGGACAGCGAAGAACCGCCAGCCGCATCAGAACGGCCCGAAATCGGCCCGGCCGAGTCCGCTTGGGACGCGGGCGGCTAGCTTCCTACCCCCGCCCCGCTCGCCCCCGTTACCCCTCAGCCGGGCAGACGGTATATTTCTCAAGAAGAACGAGCGGCACGGCTTCGGACCGGTCGATACTTACCGTTTCCGAGTGCCTAGTGCTGCAAGCCGCTGCCGGCAGTCAGTAATTTTGCTGTCGTCGGTGAGTTAGATAACCCCGTAGTGTAATCGGTAACACCAGGGATTTTGATTCCCTTATTCCAGGTTCGAGTCCTGGCGGGGTTGCTTCTCTTGGTCCGTGGTCATTGAGTTTTGGCCCGGGGTCATGAATTCTTAGCCCGGGGTCAATGACCCCGGGCTAATTTGCTTTCCGGGCGGGTTCGCTTCGAGAGCTTTTGCCTCCATACCTCGACTCCGTTCGACGCCCCCGTGTTCGACACCCCCGCCGTTCGTTTCGCCCTGGACACCGTCCGCGAGGCTGCGCTGCTCACCCGCCGCGTCCAAAGCCAGATGGTGACCGACGCGCTCACCAAGGGAGACAAGTCGCCCGTCACCGTGGGCGACTTCGCCGCTCAGGCGCTCGTTGCTCAGCGGTTGCAAGCCGCCGCCGCCGAGGGCGATTTCTGCCCGGTGCTCGTCGGCGAAGAGTCGGCTGCCGGCCTGCGTGAGCCTTCCGGCGAACAGACGCTTCAACAGGTTGTG
Organism: Botrimarina hoheduenensis; assembly: GCF_007859815.1. Taxonomy (GTDB): domain Bacteria; phylum Planctomycetota; class Planctomycetia; order Pirellulales; family Lacipirellulaceae; genus Botrimarina; species Botrimarina hoheduenensis. The sequence goes on from NZ_SJPH01000002.1 coordinate 610,521, forward strand.
CACTTCGTTCGCTCGTGCTGGACCACAGCCACGCCTGAGTCGGTCTGCGCCGCCATCGACCGCGGCACCGCCGAACCGGCCGAAGCCTATTGGACGCTCGATCCGATCGACGGCACCAAGGGCTTTCTGCGCGGCGATCAGTACGCCGTTGCGCTGGCCCTGGTTGTTAACGGCCGCGTCGAGATCGGCGTCTTGGGCTGCCCCGAACTTGTCGCGGCGCAAAGGCCCGAACGTGGCGGGCCGGGCTCGCTCCTCGTTGCCGTGCGTGATCGGGGAGTGTTTGTTCAACCACTGAACGAAGCGACCGCCGCGTGGCAGCGACTCACCGTTTCTTCCTTAGCCGATCCGGCGGCAATGCGCGTGCTGCGCTCGGTCGAGAAGGGGCACACCAACCTGGGGGCCATCGATCACCTGGCGACGGCGCTGGGCATCACCGCGGCACCGGTGGGAATGGATAGCCAAGCCAAGTACGCGGTTCTTGCCGCGGGGGGCGGAGAAATGCTTGTTCGGCTGCTCTCGACCGATCGTCCCGACTACCGCGAGAAGGTGTGGGACCAGGCTGCCGGCGCGATCGTCGTGGAAGAAGCCGGTGGCCGCATCACGGACCTAGACGGCAAGCCGCTCGACTTTTCACAGGGCCGCACGCTTGCCGCCAATCGGGGCGTGCTCGCCACGAACGGCGTGCTGCACGAGGCGGCCCTCCGCGCTGTGCACGCCATCGGTGCTTGAAGCGCGACGCAGCGTACGCGGAACGAACTCTTCCCCCGCCGCAGCGTATAAGATCCTGCCCGCCGCGAGGCACCTCAGCACCTCAGCGCCTCGCCCCCTCTTGCCCCTCCTGCTTGGCTCAAGGCTCCGTCATGCTGTCCCTGCGCGCCGCCGCGGATCGCGGCCACGCCAACCACGGTTGGCTCGATAGTCATCACACGTTTTCGTTTGCCGACTACTACGATCCAGAGCAGCTTGGTTATCGCGCGCTGCGAGTGATCAACGATGACCGCGTTGCGCCGGGGCAAGGCTTCGGGTCGCATCCGCATCGCGACATGGAGATTCTCTCCTATGTGCTCGAAGGACAGCTCGAACACCGCGATAGCCTTGGCAACGGTGCGGTGATTGGTCCCGGCCAGTGGCAGCACATTAGCGCCGGCGCTGGCGTGACGCATAGCGAGTTCAATCCCTCGCCGACTGAACCGGTCCACTTCTATCAGATCTGGATCAAACCGCGCGCAAAGGGGCTGACGCCGCGGTACGCCGAACTCGACTCGAATCTGTTGGCGGACGCCCGACGGAATCTTGGAGGAGGTTTTGCGCTGGTGGCTTCCCCCGACGGTGCCGAGGGGTCGCTCCCCCTCGAGCAAGACGCCCACGTCTGGCTCGCCCGGCTTGAGCCATCGCAAACGGCAGAAGCCTCGCTTGGCCGAGGTCGAGGCGCTTGGCTACAGGTGCTGCGCGGCGACATCCGCATAGAGGCGGGCGAGGGTGCCGACCACGAGGAGCTTACCGCCACAGAGGGCGATGGCGTGACTGCCGAAGAGGTCGCCAAGCTCCGCATAACGGCCCTCAGTGCCGGTGCTGAGGTTATGCTCTTCGACCTGCCGTGACCCTCCAGAGGAGTTTAGGCGGTTATTTGCCCTGAGGGCTCCCCGACCTTGCAGGGGCGTCCGGGGGGCGTAATACTACGTGACCGTTCGCCGCCCCCGAGCCCTTCGGTTCGGGGACGGTGAGCGGCTTTGAGCACCCCTAGCTCAACTGGATAGAGCATCGGACTACGAATCCGAAGGTTAGAGGTTCGAATCCTCTGGGGTGTACTTGCCGCTGCCCCCTGTGGCGGCCCGCGCCATGCTGGTGGCGGTTTTCTTTGCCGCAACTCTTTGCGGCACCTTGCTTTGGGTCCTCTTGAGGGGCTTTGGGTCCTCTTTTAGAGGTTCCGCCCGGGGAGGCACGCCCGACCCGCGAGCCAATTGGAACCAACTTGCCGTGCCGACGACCCAGCGCATCACCTCGCCGCAGGCAGCCGCTGAGATCCTGCGCAGCGGCGGGCTCGTGGCGTTCCCGACCGAGACCGTGTTCGGCTTGGGTGCCGACGCCACGAACCCGGCGGCCGTCGAGCGGCTTTTTGAGGCCAAGGGGCGCCCGGGCGATAACCCGTTGATCGTTCACGTGCCGACGGTCCAGCACTGGTCGCTCGCGGCCAGCGAATTGACCCCCTCGGCCAAAGCCCTGCTGGCGGCGTTTGCGCCGGGGCCGTTGACCGTGGTGCTCCCCAAACGGCCCGAGGTCAGCCCACGCGTCACCGCCGGGCTCACGACCGTTGGCGTACGAGTTCCCCATCATCCGGTTGCCGCGGAGATTCTCCGGCTCGCTGGCGCTCCGATCGCGGCCCCGTCGGCCAATCGCTCAGGACGCCCCAGCGGCACGACCTGGAGAGCGGTGCTGGAGGATCTCGACGGACTTGTGGACGCGGTCTACTGCGAAGACGGTGTCCCGATTGGCATCGAATCGACCGTGGTGGATTGCTGTGGCCCGGTGCCGATTGTCCTGCGTCTCGGCGCAATCACGATCGAGCAGATCCGCACGATCGAGCCCGAGGCTCACGTGCAGGCGACGTTTGCCGCGCGCGGTGACGTGCCCGTCGCATCGCCAGGGCTGCGTCATCCGCACTATCAGCCGCGCGCCTCGGTGAGGCTTTTCACGACCGCTGCCGAGTTAGCGTTGCCGACGGACGAGCGTCTTGCGTATTGTGGGCTTGAGCCGCTGCCAGGGCGGATCGATGCAGCGCTAGAGAAAGTCTTTCCGTCGCTCGAAGCGTACGCCGCCGGCTTCTACGAATTCTTGCGCGAGGCGGATCGCCAAGCTGCGACGCTGATCCTTGTGCAGCGGGCACCCAGCGAAGGCATCGGTGCAGCGCTGCAAGATCGGCAGCGTCGCGCTGCCGGAAAATGAGCGTTGCCTAAGCGTCGATCTTTATGGCCAGCTCTTTGAGCTGCTTTGTATCGACCGTGCCGGGAGCTTCGGTCATCAGGTCGGTGGCCTTTTGCGTTTTGGGGAACGCGATCACGTCGCGGATGTTGTCGAAGCCGCCGAACAGCATCACAAACCGATCCAGGCCTAGCGCGATGCCGCCGTGCGGCGGGGCACCGTAGGCGAGCGCTTCGAGCAAGAAGCCAAAGCGGTCCGCGGCGGTTTCTTCGTCGATCCCCAGCAGCGTGAAGACCTTGGATTGCACGGCGGGGTCGTGGATCCGGATGGTGCCGCCCCCCGCTTCGTAACCGTTGATGATCAGGTCGTACGCCTTCGCACGGCACTTCGCGGGGTCTTCGTCCAGGTGGGCGACGCTGTCGTCCAGCGGGGCGGTGAAGGGGTGGTGCATTGCCGACCACTTACCGACCGCCTGCGGGTTGTCGGAGTCCTCGGTCCGCTCGAACATGGGGAACTGCACGACCCACGAGAAGTTCATCTCCTTGGGATCGTAGAGCTTCATCTCTTCGCCGATCTTCTTGCGGAGATTGTGCAGAAGCTTGCAAGTGGCGAGCCACTTGTCGGCCGAAAAGAGCACCAGGTCGCCCGGCTTGGCACCGAGCCGCTTGCCCATCTCGGCACGAAGTTCGTCCGAGAAGTACTTGGCGATATTCGAGTCGAGCACCCCCTTCTCGTCGACGCGGAAGTAGGCCAGCCCCTTTGCGCCGAGGCCTTTGACGAAGTCGGTCAGGGCGTCGATGCCGCGCCGGCTGTAGTGCTCGCTGCCGCCGGGGACGCAGATCGCGCGGACGTGGCCGCCGGCCTCAACGATGCTCTTGAACACGCCGAACTCGCTCTGGGGTGCCAGGTCGGTCAGATCGACGATCTCCAGTCCGAACCGCAGGTCGGGGGCGTCGTGGCCAAAGCGGCGCATCGCCTCGTCATAGGTCATGCGCGGCAGGGGCAACGGCAGATCGATCCCGAGCAGCTCTTGGGCCAGTTTCTGCACAAGGCCATCGATGACCGTCATGATGTCGTCATCATCAATGAACGCCATCTCCAGGTCGAGCTGGGTGAACTCGGGCTGCCGATCGGCCCGCAGGTCTTCATCGCGGAAGCAGCGGGCGACCTGAACGTAACGGTCGTAGCCCGCGATCATCAGGATCTGCTTATACAGCTGCGGAGACTGGGGCAGGGCGTAGAACTTGCCGTGATGTACCCGCGAAGGAACCAGATAGTCACGCGCGCCCTCGGGGGTGCTGCGGCCGAGGATGGGTGTCTCGACGTCAATAAAGTCAAGGTCGGCGAAGTAGTCACGCATGCCCTTGGTGATGCGATCCCGCAAGAGCATGGCGCGCTGCATCGCCGGCCGACGAAGATCCAGGAATCGATGCTTGAGGCGGAGGTCCTCGTTCGGTGTCTCGGTGACCGACTCGCTGGGCGAGACGGGCGGCACCTTCGACTTGTTGAGCAACTCGAGTTGGGTGACACGAAGCTCGATCTCGCCCGTTTTGTGCTTGAGGTTTGCCATGCCGGTCGGCCGTGGCTGGACATTGCCAGTGACCCGAATGACGTACTCGGCGCGGAGATCCTTCGAGGCGTCGATGATCGCCTGCGGCGTGTCGGGCGGATTGAACACCACCTGGGTGATGCCGTACCGATCGCGCAAGTCGACAAACAGACCGCCGCCGTGGTCGCGGTAGCTATCGACCCATCCGCACAGGGTTGCTTGAGAACCGGCGTCGGTCGAGCGGAGTTCGCCACAGGTGTGGGTGCGGAGCATGTCGATTCGCGATTTGCAGAGGGTCGGGTTGCTTGGGCGGGGGAAGGGCCGACGGCGTCGCCGCGCGGTCCGCGGCCTGCTTTCACACGGGCACCGGCCCTAAACCAAACCGCCGATTGTATTTGCGGCAGGCGGTGCCGAGAAGGTGACCGCTCCGCATGCCGGTGGATCGCGGCGAAAATTAAGCCCCTTGTGGCTCTTTACGCAGCCATTCGCCCAACCGTCGCATCCCCTCAGCGGTTGAAATCGTGGGCTCGTAGCCGAAGTCTCGTGCGGCGGCCTGTTTGTCGAACCAGTGGTCGGTTGCCAACGAGCGGGCGACGAAGCGGGTCATGGCGGGCTCGTTGCGGAAGTCCCTCAGCAGCCAGTGCTTGAATTCCAGCAGGGCCCCCACGGCATACGCCGTCCGGGCGGAGACCTGCTTCTCCACCGGCGGCAGGCTAGCCAGGGCGAGGATCTCGTTGATCCAGTCCCAGCACATGACCGGCTCTGACTGTGCGATGAAGTAAGCCTTGCCGGCATTGCGGGGAGCTGCGCGGGCTAACTCGTCGGCGGCCAGCAGGTGTGACGCGGCGGCGTTCTCGACATAGACCATATCGACCCGATTTTTCCCCTCGCCCACACGGCGGAGTTTATGAGCCCGAGCGCGGGCAATCAGTCGGGCGGTCAGGTGATGGTCGCGCGGTCCCCACACCAGATGGGGCCGCAGCGATGTGGTGCGCAGCATGCCTCCGCCGACGACGGGGGTGCCGTCTTGGGTTAATACGAATTGTTCGGCGAGCGCTTTGCTGTGCGGATAATGGGCGAGCCAGCGGAGCGGATAAGGTGCTTCGCTCCCCACGCCGCGCTGGTCCTCACCAGAAAAAGTGACGCTGGGGCTTGAAGTAAAGACAAGCCGCGTGACGCCTAACTCCTGGCAGGCACCCAGCACGTTTAGGGTTCCCTGCACGTTGGCTTGAAAGTATTCGAACCAGTGCCCCCACATGCCGACCTTGCCGCCGATGTGGAACACGCAGTCGATTCCTTTGCACGCGGCGACCACGGCACCGCGATCGGCCAGATCGCCGCGGACCATCTCCACGCCCAGTGCGGATAGTTCAGGGTACTCGCCGCGCGCAAGACCCCGCACCGTATCGCCCCGGGCGATGAGTTGTTCGCAGACATAGCGGCCCAGGAAGCCGCCAGCGCCGGTGACGAGGTAGGTAGACAATGCCGTTACGGAAAGGGGATCGTGATTGATGAACTATGAAACGCCATGCTATTTAGCCCCGGGTCAATGATCCGGGCCTTCGGTTCATGTCGCGATTGTTACCGCAACTGCTCCGCTGCCCAAATCGCAAGCGCTTCGCGACGGATCTTGGAGTTATGGCGGATATCGGTGGGCAGCAATCGGTGCTCAAGAAAGTGAGGGATCCGCCAGCGGTCGGCGCACTGCGACGCACGAGCGGCGAGTTTTTCACTTAGAGAGGCGTCGCCAAGGTGGCCGGGGGCAGGCTCGTAGACAAGTACTGACTCCGTCTCGCCCTGGGTCGGAACCCCGACTAAAGCCGTCCGCCGCACGCCTGCGACGCCATTGAAGTAGGCTTCGATCTGATCGGCATAGTGCTCGGACGACGCCGTGCGAACGCGTTGCGACTTCCGCCCGCAGTACCAGAAGCGCTGCTGAGCGTCGAAGTAGCCGACATCTCCCAGGCGGTGCCAGATAGCGTCTCCGTCTTTGATTTTTGCTAACTCGTTGTGGGGGGATCGTTGTTGGTCGCTTGCAGACGGGTGCGGTATGGGATTTTGGTACTGCGTGCTTACTTGGGGGCCGCGGACGATGAGTTCGCCGATCTCGCCCCGCGGTAGTTCGTCCGTCTCGTCGATCGTTGTGAGGGGGTCGTCAGAGATGCGGATGATACGCCAGTCGATCGTGTCGAACTTGCGTCCGACGCACACGCCGGCACCCGCGTCGGTCTTGGCGGCGGTTTCGCCAAGAATTTCTTGCGCTTCGATCGTCGCTACGGGCAGCGCCTCGGTGGCCCCATAGGGGGTGTGCATTTGGGCATCGCGATGCACGCAACCGAGCGTCCGGCGTAGAACCCGTGCCGAGACGGGGGCCCCGCACGAAAAAACATTTTTGAGTGTGGGAATCGTAGCGCCGGTTGCTTCGCAGTGACGGCTCAAACGATCCCACACCGCCGGTGAGGCGAACGCCTGCGTGACCTGCCACTGGTTTGCTGCGGCGAGCACCTTATGGGGATCGCACGAGGCCGGCCGGCTGAAGTCCATCTGCGGCAGCACGGTCGTGATACCGCACGCAACGTTGAACAAGCCGAAGAGCGGGAAGCAGGCGAGGTCCACCGCCCCCGGCTGCAATTCGTATTGCCGCTGGATCTCATCGCACTGGGTGACGAACGTTTGGTGCGTGTAGAGCACCCCCTTCGGCGGGCCGGTGCTGCCAGAGGTGAAAACGATCGCGGCGGGGTCTTCGGCCCGCGTTGCGGCGGGGAAGTCTCGATGCGTTGGTAGCAGGTCGGCTCTCTCCCCTAGGCGTCGTACCGATCTGAGCGTCTCGCCGCCCCAGAACCAGCGTCTGCCAACCGTGACGTTCAGTTTCGCGTTGGGAAACTGCTTCCGCTTTAGCACGCGCAGCGCATGACCGAGGGGAATGGCGACAAAGCCATCGGGCTCGGTTGAGGCCAGGCAACGGACAATATTCTCTCGGCCGAGACCCGCATCGACCAGAACCATCGTCGCGCCGGTTCGCAGCAGGGCGAAGACGAGCGTGACAAACTCGACGCCCGGCTTGACGAGCAGAGCGATCCGCTTGCCGGGACCGATGCCGAGCGTCGCCAGACCACAAGCGAGCCGAGTGGCGTCGGTGTCGAGTTCGGCAAAGGTGACCGTGTCGAACCCGCCGTGGCCGTTGGCCGCCGCGACAGCCAGGCTTTGGGGGCGTTGGGCCGCAGCCGTGGCTAAGCGATCGGCGACGTTCGTGCGGTGGATCGGCGGGGCGGGCATTTACCGATTGTGGCGTGGCCACGCTCCGAGGATCAGCCCCGGGTCAGAGAACCGGGGCTGATCCGGCCCATTACCCCTTGTTTCTGGCGGGGGCGGCTTCGCCGTTTTCTGCCGGTTTGCGTCCCTCGTCGGTCTTGGTCTCAACGCCGACGAGCTTCGCCAGGCTGTCGGGCATCTCGATGCCGCCGATGTCACGCAGCACCTGCATCATCGGCGGCAGCGTGCCGGTCATTCCCTGCAGGAAGTCAGCCGTGTTGCTGCGGCCGTTCTTGCCGCTGCCGTTCTCCCAGACGACGACCTTATCAAACTTGATATTGCTGATCGCCTTGGCAGAAGACTCGGCGAGATTGTCCAGATGCTCGAGCATCATAAGCTGGAACGCTTCGCGAGCGCCGCCGCAGGCCTCGACGATTTGCTTGAGACCTTCGCCCTTCTTGGCAAGGATCTCGTACTGTCCGCGGGCCTCGGCCTCGAGCTTGGCGTAAACCGCCCCTGCTTGAGCCTGGGCCTCGAGGCGGATGCGTTCGGCTTCCGCTTCCGCTTGGACGATAAGCCGGGCCTTCTCGGCCTTCGCGACGGCCTCGAACTCGGCCCGCTTCTCGGCCTCGACGCGTTCGGCATCCGCGAGGGCGGCTTTGGCCATCGCGCGGTTCTGGATCTCGATGACCGCGGCCTCGGCTTCGCGCTTGCGGGACTCGCCGCGTTCGTAGGCCTCGGCGCGCTGGACGAGCAGTTCCGCTTGCGACTTCGCGATCCGCGCCTCGGCGATGTTTTCGCCATCCACGGCCGTGGCGTTAGCCTCGGCGATCGCGATCCGCTTCTCGCGCTCGGCGTCTTTGACTTGCACATCGCGCTGGAACTCAGCGGTTTGCTCGCCAACATTCTGCTCCTTGAGCAACTCGGCGATCCGCACGGCCTGAATGCGTTGGGCCTCACGCGTGCCGATCTCGCGCAGCTTGGTGGCGTTGGCGACCTCCACTTCGCGTTCGCGCTCGGCGTCCGCCACGCGGATCTCGCCGCGCTTCTGTTCATCGGCCACGTCGGCGCGAGCGGACTGGATCGCCTGGGCCGCGGCCTTCTGGCCGATGGCGTCGATGTACCCCGATTCGTCCGTGATGTCTGTGATGTTCACGTTGATCAGCACCAGGCCGATCTTCTTAAGCTCGGGCTCGACCGAGTTCTGGATGTGTTGCAAGAAGGCGTCGCGATCGCGATTGATGTCCTCGATCCCCATCGACGCCACAACCTGGCGGAGCTGACCGAAGATGATCTCTTCGGCCTGCTTGCGGATCTCGTCGGTTGTGAGTTCAAGCAATCGGATCGAGGCGTTATTCATCAGTTCCGGCTCGGTGCCGATCGCGACCGTGAACACGCTGGGCACGTTGACACGGATGTTCTCGATCGACAAAGCGCCGCGGAGCGGGATCTCGATCTGAATCGGATCCAGGCTCAGGTAGCGAAACCCTTGCACAAAGGGAAGCACATAGGTGGCACCGCCGTGGATCGTTTTGGCGGTTTGGCCCGTGCCCACAAACATGCCGTACTTCACCAGCACCTGGTTGCTGCTGCAGCGCTTCACCATCGACTTGATGAAGGCGAACAAGAGCCCCATCAACAGGAAGACCGTGATCAGCAGCCCCAGGTACCAAACCACCGCCGGCACCCCGTCGGTTTGCGCCGCCAGAAGCGGCGCGGCGGCATTCAGCGAAAGCATGGAAACCATGACGAGTTCTCCCGAGACGATTGGTTGATTGTGAGTCGCTTAACGGCGGAGCGTCCTTGACTGACGCCCACCTCGCCCCTAAGCGTCAGAAGCAGAGCTGAGTGAAACCCGGACTGTGTCGGCCGTGACGACGTCGGTGACAACGACCCGCGTGCCGGTTGTCAGCCGTAGCTGCTCATCGCTGACCGCCTGATATTCCACCGTGCGGCCCTGAAGCTTCATCTGAACTTTTCCGGCGACCTTTCCCGGACCGATCGGCACATAAACCTGAGCGGGCAAGCCGATTGCGTTTGCGATGTTCGTGTTGCCCGAAGTTTCGAGCTGGAAGACCTGCTTGAAAACCCAGTACACGCTGTACAAAGCGGCGTAGCCAACACCGAGCGCTATCGCTAGCGACACGCCCGGCGACGTCCCCGAAGCGAGCAGCGCTTTACCGGTCAATCCAAAGAAGGTTGCCGCGGCCGAGAGGGTCCGTAGCGAGAGCATCTCTAGGAACCAGAAACCGGTGCTGTCGGTCGTGTGATCGGAGTCGAAGCCCGCGTCGCCGCCGTCGCCCATCATGTCGCCCAGGCTGTCGTCCATTCCGAACCACAGCAGGACCAATTGAAGCAGCAGAACGACACCACCGCCCAGCGCGCTGTACAAGAAAAGTGTTTCGAGCATCGGACCACCGGGGCTTGGGTCGTGCCCAACGCGCCCCACGAATAGGGAGACGCTCGGCATTCGGACAATCATGGCCCGCTAAGGGCAAGCTTGCGGATATTTCGCTCCTGGCCCACGGATCTTGCCAGTTAGGATTGTAATAACCACACCGATTCCGCGGCCGAGGACCCTATCTTGGCGGTTCGGAAGCGCGTTCGTCAAAATAAAATGCGGCATCGGGGCGGCTCGATGCGAGGGGTTGTAGACGGCGGACGTCTCGGCTGGCTACGCTGCCAAGCCACTCTGCCACGGTGTAAGCCTCCCCGACTGCTTGCCCGGTTCTCCCTCAGACACTGATTTTACCGTGACTTCTGGCCGCCCGCATAAGAAGAAGGCCTCGCGCTCTGCCGGCGGCAAACGGCGCGGTGGACCGAATCGCCCGGGCACGGGCAACAAGACCAGCCAAGGGCCCAGCGGGTGGCGTGTAACCTCCACGCCGGAAGGGGCCTTTGCGTTAGTCGCCCCTCCCGACATCGTCGAACGAGAGGACGATATCAACGAAGTCCGTTTGATGATCGAAGCGGAAGAAACCGAGATCGCGGCCGACGAGCTACGCTGGCTGCTCGCGGATTGTCCCGATCATCTGACAGCGCACGCGCTGCTGGGCGAGATCGCCGGCGGCACGGGAGACCTGGTGCTTGCCCGAGCCCACTTCGGCTATGCCTTTGAGATCGGCCTGAAGACGCTCGCAGCGGCCGGTTGCGCGGGGCCGCTGCCGGGTGCCGACCTGCGCAACGGGGCGTGGCACGATGCCGCGCTGGGGTTGGCCTGGGCGCTAGAAAAATTGGGCGAGTCACGCATGGCCGACGATGTCGCGGCCACAACGCTACGGATGGATTCGACCGATCCGGCCGGGGTGCGTGCAATGCTCGACGACTTGCGCAGCGGCGGGCTGCCGATGGTTTCGCTCGGCTAGTGATTATTCGGCTTTGGGTTTATCTGAGAATGGGTAGTACGGACAGTCAGCCGAGAGCAGTCTTGCCGATCCGATCTACGTGGCCCGGCCGATTGTCCGCGGGGGTTGACCCAAGAGGGTGAACGGGAATCTTCGGCGGATAGCAGCCTGAGGGCATGACCCGCTGAGGAATCTACGACCGTGAGCAACACGCGGAGTGCCCGCGCTAAGGCAGCAAGACTTCGCCTAGTTGATACTCCACGGGCAGCGAGACGATGCTCACCGGCGTGCGATAGACCCAGGTCAGCCGTCGCGGATCGCTCGGCGGATCGCCCGCGGCGCTGAGCGCCTCTAGGTCGGACAGATCGAACAGGTAGACCAAGCCGACTTCGTTTGCCGATTGCAGAATGGTCTCAAAGCCGGCGTGCTCGATCCGTGCCCCGTCAGCATCGGTCAGGTACGAAAGATTCTGGAAGACCCAGCCCCGATGCGAGGCGAACGCGTCGCCCGCCTGATCCATCTTGAGCCGCATATGGAGTTCCCAGACAGGCCCGTTCCGCTTGAATCGCTCGAGCGAAACCGTTGCGTCTCCCTGCTGCTGCCGGATCGGTCGATCGGTTGCACCGACCGCTTCAAAGCGGAAGTCTGCCTGACGGCCCGGCACCAGGGCGTCGATCTTGCCGCGCAAACTGGCGATCGCCACGGCGCTGCGTGAAGGCAGAATCAAAGGCAAGGTGATCTCGATCGCTTGTGTGCCGGGCGTTACCTCGACATCGATCGAACGCTCTGGCTGGCGCACCGAGAGCGGAGCGCCCGACTTTGCCACTACCCGAACCTCGTCCATGGGTTGCGAGAGCGCGATCGGTTGCAGCCGCGGCTCCCAAGCGATCTCGATGTCCACATCCAGCGACGCTTCGGTCGGCGTCCGAACGCCGCGTGTCGCCACTACGCGAAGCGTCTCAAACCGAAACGGTCCGCTGTACGCGGCCCTTCCGAAACGATCACTCTGGCTGTCTTCGCGTTGGACAACCGAGAGTTCGGACCCGCCACCGTACGGATAGATGTTGGTCCGAGCGGCGTCCATAATCTTGTCGATTGCCGGCCAGAAAGGTTCATTCTCTAACCGCAGCGTGACCCTGTTCAACATACGGGGAGAATTCCTTCCGCTGCTCTCAGCGAGTTGATTGCCCGTTTGTTCGCCCACCGCGCGGAGTACTTGTGCGAGCGGCATTTTCTCGGCGTTGAGAGTCACGCGGGTTGCTTCCGCGGCGCGCTCTGCCAGGGTCAGCTCCACGCGCCGCCGGATGCGTTGGATGCCCGATCGCACGGAGGGCGGCATCCGGTCATTGGTTGGCGGCAGGGCATTGAGCACGGCCTCGCCCGACCCTGACGGGCCCATCGCGAGTTCGTAGAGGGAGTCTTCGGCCTGGCGACGCTCGGCGGCCCGATCCGCATTGAGCCCTTCCACCAATTCCGCGACCCGATTGCTCAGCGACTCGGACGCGGAGGTTGAGGGTTCGCTGGCAAGGGCGAGCGGCGTCAGAGTGACCGTCACGAGCAAATATGCGCGGGTTGTGCGGTTGGCACGGATCATAGGGGGGGAGCCTTTCGATCAGCGTGGGCGGGACGAAAGCCTCCTGATTCTACCAAAGATGCTCCCCCTACGCGGCGGCGATCGGCGTGCTGAGGACGAGCGACCTAGGCTTTTGCAGTTGAATCTCGCGTTCCGTGCAGGGACGCCCTCCCTGCTCGATCGACGCCGCCGGCATGCTACGCACGCTCCTGCTAACCAGCGCCGCACTCTGCGGCGGGCTCCCGTTTGCCTGCGGTCAGGGCGCGGAATTTATGTTCTCAGCGATCGTCGATGGCGTCGCCTACGAGGGCCGTCCCCTCGCTTGGACCAAAGCGACCGTTGCGCTACTCAATCGCGACGGGCAGCTCCACGAATTCGCCGCTGCCCGTGCGAAAGAAGCGCAGAAGACCGCGGCCAACTTCCAGGGGTACTCGACCGCCGAGATGCGGCAACGCCTCTACAACGAGTTCGGTTCGGACTACGACTACACCTCCACGCAGCACTATGTCGTTGTTCATCCCCGCGGTGGTAAAGAAGTGTGGGCCGAGCGCTTCGAGCAGATGTACCGATCTTTCACGCGGTATTTTCGAGTGCGGGGCTTTGATCCGGCGGCACCTCCGTACCCGCTCGTGGCGGTCGTCTTTCGCAACCGTTCCGAGTACCAGCGGTACGGCAAGGAGTCAAAATCGGGCGCTCCGAGCGGTGCCCTGGGGCACTACGAATCGCTCAGCAACCGCGTCTATCTGTACGATCAGAGCTCGGTCGGCGAAGACCGTTGGGAGGAAACCGCCGCGACCGTGATTCACGAGGCGACGCATCAAACCGCCTACAATGTTGGCGTTCACAACCGCTTTGCCGCGAGCCCCCGCTGGGTAAGTGAAGGGCTGGCAACCATGTTCGAGGCCCGCGGCGTTCACGATAGCCGTAGCTACGATCGGGGCGATGACCGCATCAATCGGGGCCGACTGATGGACTTCCGCGAGGTCGTCCTGCCGACCAAAGCGCTGGGCGATCTGGCCTCGTTTATCGCGTCGGACCAGGCTTTTGAACGAAAACCGATCCCCGCCTACGCGCAGGCCTGGGCGCTAACGTTCTTCCTCAGCGAGACACGCCCCCAAGACTACGCGGCCTATCTGACACGAACGGCCGATCGGCCCCTCTTTGCCGAGTACCCCGCGGCCGAGCGTGTCGCCGACTTCCGCCGTGTTTTCGGCACCGATCTGACTCAGCTAGAAGCGGCGTTTCAAAGCTACTTGGCTGGTTTACGCTGAACCGCTTCGGTGCGGAGCATTCCTGCGTAGCCGACCCCGGAATCACCAAGCGGGGTTCCCCGATGCCGGGGGGTGCCGTTCTTTCCGGCTGTGGCGGTCATCGGTGTCGCCACGTTGAGCACGGCAACAAACGCGAGGCCCAACCGATTCGCGCTGACTTTGTCTCTGCCGATTGGCTTGAGCCTTCCGATAGCTAGCATCAGGCAGGAGAGGAGCTCCTTGCCGGTCGAGGGCAAGTTTGCCGACGACGCCTACCGCGAAGCTCAATACGGAGATCGAGCAGTGGCCCTTTCGTCTGAAGATGGATTGCAAGCAGCGTTCATTCCCTCGGTCGGCAGCGGAAATCGTCCGCGCACCGACTGGTTGGCGCTGTCGGTTGCGATCCTCGCACCGATCTTGATCGTGCATTTCTGTGTGGTTTGCCCCACCACCCAGCAGCTCGCTCAGATGCGCGGACAGGTGGCCACGCTTGAATCGATCGTCCAGCAGTTGCGCGACAAATCGCCCGCCGCGGCAGGGGCAGCGTCGTTGCTGGCCTCGCTGACGCAGCAAGAGGAGCTTGCCGGTCGGGCCGAAGCGACCCTTGCACGGGTGGCGGCGCTCAACGATCGGCTGGCTGCCCAAGCCGTCACGCTGGACCAATCGGCCAAGTCGCTCGATCGCTTGGCCGATGTGCAGAGTCGGATCGACCAGCAGGGACACCTGCTGGAACGCGCCAGCGGCTCGCTCGCAACGCTCGCGGCGTTGCCGGCTGAGATCGAAGACGCGATCGACCGCGCCGGCAGGGCGGCACCCACCGTCGCGAAGATCGATCGCCTTGCCACGCGGCTGTCCGCAGCAGACGAGCTCGCGGGGCAAGCGCTGCTTGATGTCGAGATCGCGCTCGACACCCAAC
>NZ_SJPH01000002.1:630323-852765 GCF_007859815.1 Botrimarina hoheduenensis
CGAGCGACACCGGAGCGATGACCTCCAGAAGGCGTTTACCGGTTGCCGGGTCGGTCGCTAGCTCGCGACAGGGGAGCGTTGCGGGCAGATCGAACTCTAAATCGATGCGTTCCCGATGCAGCGCCAGTTCGGGCGGAGCCGGCAGGAACGGCATCTCGGCCCTTGCCGTTAAGGTGAATCCGGCCGCCAAGAGCAGTCCGATCATTCTTACGATTACCGCTTTATCCTGGACCATCGGTGCCTCCTGCTGGCGACGCGCGCGGCGGGGGCCGCCGCGCGATAGAGAACTCTTGCCCCCCTGGCCGTTCGTACGAGCGGCCCTGCCCGTCGGTTTAGTGAATCAGGCAGGAAAGCAGCGAATCCTCAAGCGACACGCGACTTCACTGCTGGTGGCGATAGCAGTTCAGTAAGCCGCTGGCTGACGCTGCCGCGTAGGCTGGGCAGCCGCTCAGCAAGCTCAGCCGGTAGCGGCTCGAGGCCGACACGCCCCATCACCTGATTGAGCCGCATCAGCAGCGAGACGTTCGCGCGATAGTCCTCAAGAAATCGCACGCCGATGAAGCGCTCGATCATCTCCGGCAGGCGGGGAACTTCTTGTCCGGTCATCTGCTGAACGGCGTTGCCCACCAGCTGCGGATCAACCTGCGTGAGGAGTTCGTAGTAGCGATCGAGGTGGCCGGGGTATCGATCGTCGATCGCGGCGTCCAGCAGCATCTCCACCAAGATATGGCCGACAAACCAGGGCCGCATCGCGGTCTGCTCACCAAGCCACCCCCGCAGTTGTTTGGCGAACGCCAGCGAAAGATCAGAGAAAGCCCGCGATTCATGGAACCAGCCGTCGTCGGTGTGATGCTGGATCACGCCGCAAGCAAGCGCCGCGAGGCGTGGATCGGCGTGATTTTTTAGCGGTCTGGCGTGCTTCGAGCGGCACTTCACACGGCGGGCTGCGACACCCAGCCAGTCGGGGATCGCAACGCCGGCGATCGCGTAGCACAGATCGGCAGCGGGGGGCTGATGTGCCATCGATCGCTTCACCAGCGGCAGGGCGTGGGCCAAATAATTCATTGCTAGCGCTGCTCCTGTTCTTCGCGGGGGGCAAAGCTGGCGGTGCTGGCACCAAAGCGCGTGAATCGCTCGCAAGCTCGACCGCCCCGTCAGTCGATGCAACCGATAAGGCTTACCATTTTTCACGCCGTTCAGCAGGCCACGATGTTTGCTCACCAACGCCGCCGCTCGTTGTTCCGTGCCTTAGCGGCTACGGTTCTTGCTACGCTAGCTGGCGTCGCTGCTGCCGGCGGAAACTCGGCCTGGGGCCCCGGTTGCCTGAGCGGGGGCTCTTCGTCAGCGCCTAGTTTTCATGCTCCTTTTACGCCGCCCCCCGTGCCGTTTCAGTGGGGGTACTTTGGTGCCAGTTCTTTCCAGCAGAAAGCACGCTGGAGCACCGGCTACCACTCGGCACCAACGCGGTGGACCACGCATCGGCAGTACTGAGTTTTCAGCACTGCGAAGAGAAGCAGTGCGCAAGGGGCACGCTGAGCTGAGCTCAAAAGGTGTGTCAGAGCGTCAACCCGGAGCGACGTAGGCTGAACACGGCGCGTGGTTCTAGCCCGAAGTTTTTCTCGTTGCTCATCTCTTTGGCGTTATCTGGTCCCAGCGCTTTCTTTACCTGCTTCAGTCTCCACGCCGCACAGGTTTCTCCCTCGGACCGAGGCAGCAGCATCGTGCGGGGGCTGCTCAGCGGATTTCGCTGGTAGCGGCCGTGATCAACGCATGAAGCCGACGTTGAAGGTGAAGACCTGCTTGTCGTCGGTGTCGGCATTCGCGATCGGCCATGCGAAGTCCAGCGCGATCGGAGCCGGGCCCATGGCAGGTACCGTGATCCGCAGACCCACGCCGGGCGAGACGCGGAAGTCATTGATCTCGATGTTCTCTTCGACCGTGCCGAAATCACAGAAAGCCACGCCGTTGATCATGTCATCCGCGGTAAGCGGGAACAGATACTCGGCGGTGTTGATCCATTGAAAGTCGCCACCGATCTCGGCGTTCGCCGAGCCCCGGACCGGTGAAGCTCCGCGGAAGTCGAAACCACGCATCGTCGAGAAGCCGCCGGCATAGAACCGGTCGTACGAAGGCGTATTCGACCCGGTAAAGCCGAGTCGGGTTTGCAAGGCGAGCACGTGTCGGCCCGTGCGGTCGGCCCGCTCGCGGAGCAGAAAGTAAGTTTTGGCTTCGATTTCAGCCCGCGGGTAGTCAAACGTCCCGACCACTTGTTCGAGCAACAGGCTCAGATAGTAGCCCTCGGTGGCGAGGAACGGGTTGTCGCGGGTGTCGTTAATCAGCCGTACGCCTAACCCGTGCAGCGTGTTGCTGCCGAGCATTTCTTGGTACTCGGGCAGGGTGGGGTCGGAAACGTCAAGGATTTTGACGTTCTCGCCCCGATAAGTGAGCTGGCCCGAAACGTCGCGATCGACCCACTGGTAGCCCAGGCCAACTCGGCCACCAACGCGCTGTTCGTCCCAGTCGTCGAAGCGACGATCGAAGTACGAGCCGGAGAGGCTAAGCATGATCGGCGTGTCGAAGAGGTACGGCTCCTGCCAGCTACCGATATAACGCTGTACCTGGGTACCCGGAGTGGCTTCCAAGCGAAAACGCTGGCCGCCGCCGCGGAAGGCGGTGCCGTTGTAGAAGTCCTGCATGCTCGTGGGAAAACGGCGCCAGTCGAAGTTCTGCTCGTCCAGCATGATCTGACCAAGCAAGCCAGCATCGGAGTTGACCGACGCCCCGACGACAAAGCGTCCCGTCTGGGTTTCTTCCAGATTCACATAGAGATCAACTTCCGGATCAGGCTGAAGATTGGGTGAGATCGGTGCGAACTGCTGGCTGGGGAAGACCTGTGTGTTGACCGGCGAAGGGGGCAGGGGCTCGGGGACGACGCCCGAACCAAAGTTGGGCGGAGGCAGCGCGCCTGCCGAAGGACCGCTGAAAGTCGGCCCCGGCGGATATGTGGTGGTCGAAGGGTAGCCCGGCGTGGGGGCATAGCCCTGCTGGGGAGTGATTGGCTGCTGATACTGCACCGGCTGGACGGCGGGCACCGCCGATGGCACAGGCGGCCAGGCCGGTACGGTCGCGTTCGGAGCGGTGCCCCCGCTCGTGGTGTAGTTGGCTTGATTGACCGAGGCCGGCGGCGTCGCACCATAACGGTAGGGGTCGCTGCTGGGCTGAGCATAGCTGCTGGGCTGTGCGTAGCTCCCGGGGGGGGCATAGCTTTCAGGGGGAGCATAGCTGGGCGTTGGCGGCGCGAAGACCACCTGACGCTGCGGCCCGGTCGGCTGCACCTGATACACAGGCGGCGGCGTTGCCGGCGTCAATTGCCCGTCCGGAATCACCGGCTTATAGGTAGTGCGCTGTTGGGTTCCCTCTTCCGCGACGCGCGTGTTGGAACGCAGCTTGTACGAAATCTTCGGCACCGCGCCCTGGGTGGGGTTGGTGTTGAAGATCGAAGCCGCACGAAGCCGGCGCTCGCTCGCCTGGATCTCGCGGGTGTCGCAGATGTCGCCCGGACGGATCGACAGCCGGTTGTGCGCCGTCTGGATCCGCGTGTGTGAAGCTTCGCCCTCGATCTGCACATAGATATTCGCGACACGGAAACGGTCTCCTTCCTCCACCGAATACACCAGGTCGACTTTCCCCGGCTCTTCGAGGAAGACCGTCTCGGCTTTGATATCGGCAAACACGTGGCCGCGGCTGCCGTAGAGGTCTTTCAGCTGCGACTGATCGCGATTCACCAGCGATTGCTCGAACGGGGCTCCCGATCGCATCTCCATGCCCTCCACCACCTGCGGATTGTCAAAGAGTTCGACACCGCTGAGCACCACCTGACGCACCTCATATCGGGGGCCTTCGTAGATGACAAATTTAATGTCTGCCCACGAGCCTTCGTCGTTGTATTCGACCACCCGGCTGACCCGTGCCCGGAAGAATCCGAACGCTCGGTAGTAGGAAGTCAGCGAAGCGACGTCTTCATCGATCTGATCCCCTTTAAGCTTGGCGGGCCAGATCCGGCCGGGGTTCGGTTTGCTCTTCACGCGGCTCTTAAGCTGCCCGTCGCTCGCCCACTCGTTGCCCTCGAACGCGACACTCCAGATCCGCTGCCGCTCTCCTTCGTGGATCACGTAAGTGACCCCCTTGTCGGTCGGTTGGGTGCCCTCGAGCGCCTGGACCACGACACGCCCAAAGCCGTTCGAGCGATACAACTCTTCAATGCGGCGACGCCCTTCTTCGACCGCGTACGGATCGATGGCACCGCCCACTTTGAGACCGGTTTCTTTGGCGAGCTTCTTGTCTTTGATCCGTTCGTTACCCAGGTACTTGACCCAGCGAATGGTGCGACGCTCTGAAACCTCGAGGATCACGATGCGGCCCTCGGCGGTCTGCTCCGTGAGCGGACGCACCGACACAAAGTAGGGTAGTGCCGCGAGCTTTCGGACGTCGGAGGCCAGCGTCTTGGGGTCGAACGGTCGGCCCACACGTGTCTGCATCTCGCCCGTGATACGTGACTCGGGCACCGTCCGGTTGCCCTGCACGCGGATCGCGACCACGTTCTCATTGGTTGCAAACTCGCTCAGCCCGCCAACATTGCGTGTTGGTTTGGCGATCGGTTGCGGAGGTCGCGCTGCGGGCGAGCCGCCAAAATCCCCTGACGTTTGGCCTAACATTATCGACGGCTGCGCAAGCGCCCCCATCATCAGCAGCAGGCTGAACAGAAAGGCGAAAGGGTATCGGCAGGGTCGCGAAGGCAGCATCGGCGGCTCTCGGTTCAGTCTCGGCGAGGAGCGTTTCGGCGGACAGATGCACCCAGGCGTCCGCTCGATGCGCTGTCAGCTGAAAAATTGGCCGCGTAGAAGTAGGAAAAGCGACCACCCCCCACAAGATGAATCCGTGCGACGTGCTGGCACCAACGGCCCAATTGGCGGTTGGCAAGCGGTCTCTGCCGGGCCTGAGCAACCGTTTTGCACCAGTTTTTTGTGCGAAGAGCGGGTTACTTTCGGCTCCCGACGGATTCTGCTCGGAAGCAGAGAGATTCTACGGCCGCCTGATAAAGGGGGGATCTTGTAAAGGGGGGATCTTGCCCTAACCGGCAAAGACGATCGTCCCCCGACGGGGACGCTAGAGAGCACGCGTCAAAGAGCCGGAGGGTTCTGCTTCACCGCATCGATCGCTGCTTGATCGCCGCTGACGCGACACGGCCGTGCGGCATGCGTTAGAAGCCGCCCGCATCGGGCGTCGAGCCAGCGTAGCTAGCAAACTCGTCGTACTGCTCAGGCGCCCGATTCGTAAAGCGAGTGAACTCGTGCAACCACGTTAATTTGACATCGCCCACCGGGCCGTTGCGTTGCTTGCGGACAAGCAGGTCGGCCTCGCCGCGCACCTGGGCCCGCTCTTCTTCGGTCGAGCGATAGTACTCCTCGCGGTGGATGAACATCACCACGTCGGCATCCTGCTCGATCGCACCCGACTCGCGCAGATTGCTGAGCTGCGGACGATTGTCGCGCGACGCCTCGGTCTGTCGGTTGAGCTGCGCCAGGCAAAGCACCGGCACCTCCAATTCACGCGCGAGCCCCTTCAACCGCCGCGCGATCTTGGCGACCTGCTCTTGGCGGGGATCACGTGGATTATCCGGATCGATGAGCTGCAGGTAATCGATCGCGACGAGCGCTAGCCCGTCGCGTCGCTTCAAACGCCGGGCCGAGGCCGCGATTTCTGTCATGGTGCGACTGGGCGTATCGTCGATGAACAGCGGTGCGGTGCTCATTACGGCCGCCGTCTCGATCAGCTTGCGTTTTTCCTCCTTGGAGAGCTGTCCGTTCCTGAGCCGATGGCTGTTCACCTCGGCGCGCGAACAGAGCATGCGGTCGCCCAGTTCGGTCGATGACATTTCTAGGCTGACGAACAGCGTCGGCTGCTGCAAATTGATCGCAACGTGCTCGATAATGTTCAGCGCGAGCGCAGTTTTTCCCATACTCGGGCGTGCCGCGAGAATGACAAGCTCAGAGCCGTGCAGCCCGCCGGTCATGTCGTCGTAGTCGTGCAGTCCGGTTTCGAGCCCGCCGAAGGCGTGGTCATCTTGCATCCGGGCGTCGATCCGCGCGAGCGAGTCGTGCAGAACCTCGCGGATGTTGGTGAGCTGGCCCTCGCCCTTATTCTCGAGGATGCCGAAGACCCGCTCTTCCGCGCGGCTGAGCGCCTCGCGCGGTTCGACCGTCGGGTCATAGGCTTCTTGCAGGATGTCGGTGCTGGCTCCGATCAAAGCCCGCAGCGTTGACTTCTCGCGAACGATCTTGGCGTAGTACTCAGCGTGGGCGGCTGTCGCCACCGCCGAAGCGATCTGAGCCAAGTAAGGAGCCCCGCCGACCGCCTCGTACTCACCCGAGTCTCGCAGCCGCTGGATCAGCAGCATCGTATCGATGGCGTTCCCCTGCTCGTGCATGTTAAGAAGGTGCGTATAGATGCGTCGGTTGGCGTCGTCCAGAAAATCGTCCGGCCGAACTTGCAGCGCAACGTCGTCGCAGACTTCGGGAAGCAGCATCAAGCTACAGAGCACCGCCTGTTCAGCCTCGGGGCTTTGCGGGAGCCGCTTGACTAACAGTTCTTCTGCCGAGGCCGAGGGACGCGGGCGATGTGCTTTGTCCGACCGCTGGAGACCGTCCGAGGGGGGCATCATGGCACGTTCCTTCGGCCACTCGCCGGCGCGTAGCCGCCGGCGGGGAGCGGGTGGGGGGCGCAGGGAATCAGTTGAAGCAAGGTCGCAGTGAGCGGTCCGACGCGATGCTGCCCGGACTTGGGGAAGCATGGTCGCCGGACAAGCCAAAGGCAGCGGCGCCACGAGTGCGTCCGCTGCCTTGAGCGTTGATCTCAGTGAATTGAGCCGTGCGGTTTAGCGGTCGTCTCCAACGGCGGGAACGACCCATACCTTGAGCTCGCCCTCGACCTCGCTCGAGAAGCGAACCTTGACGGTGTACAGACCGAGCTCCTTGAGCTGACCCTCAAGCTTGATCTGCTCGGGAGCGAGCGTCACGTTGTTCTTCTTAAGGGCGTTGACGATCTCGACGGCACCGACGCTGCCATACAGGTGGCCTTCCTCGGTCGCCTTGGCCTCGATCGTCACGCTCTGCCGCGCGATCTCGTTAGCCAGCGTCCGCAGCTCTGCCTGACGGGCGCGTTCGATTTCGAGCAGCTTCGCCCGGTGCTTATCGACCATCCGCTTGTGATGGTCGCTGGCGATGGTCGCGAGCCCCTCAGGGATCAGATAATTGAGGGCATACCCGTGCTTGACCTCAACGATCTCGCCCTGCTTGCCGACATGCTCAACGGATTGAATGAGCAGCAGCTCAACGCCGCCGGTCGGGCCCTGCGGGAGTCGCTTGGCGCGGGTCGGGCGACGCTTGAGTTTCTTTTGCTTGGTGGTAGCCATGGCGATCGCTTTCGCGGAGTGCTTTTAGCGGGAGTGAGTTGTGCTTGCTGACGGATAGCTTGCTGAAGAGGCTCGTAAGCAGCAGAGGATATTAGACGCAATCGCGGCGTGCCGGAGACAAACGCTACCGGAGGGAACGCCGCCAAAAGGGCTCAGAACGGAATGTCATCGTCGGGGGGGGCCACCGGACCGCTCTGCGAGTAGCTGTCTGACGGAGCTCCATAGGCGTCGTCCGACGATCGGCTGCGGTGGCTGCCACCGCCCCCGCCGCTGGGACCGCCCCCGCCACTGCGACCGCTGAGCATCTGCATCTTGTCAGCGACCACACGCAGCTTGGAACGCTTTTGGCCGTCTTTCTCCCAAGTGTCGAGCTTCAGGCGGCCTTCGATCAGAACCGAGGAGCCTTTGGTTAGGTACTCGTTGGCAACTTCGGCCGTCCGCGACCAGAGGGTCACATCGACAAAGGTCGTTTCATCGACCCATTGATCGCCCTTCTTAACGCGATCGTTGACCGCCAGCCCAATCTCCGAGACCGCGGCACCGCTAGGGATATAGCGCAGCTCGGGGTCTCGGGTCAGGTTGCCGACCAGGACGACTCGGTTGTAGCTCGCCATGGGGAATCCTTGGTTGCCATCTCGCGACGCGGGCGTCCCGCGATTCGACGAGGAGTTCGGTGGTCAGCGAAGTTATTCGGCGGCGGCGGCAACGGGCTCATCAGCCGTTTCCGCTTCGTTTTCAACCGCACCAGCGCCCGAAGCGTGCGCCAGGATCGGCTCGACCAGCCGCGGGTGAATCTTCAGAACCAGGTGACGCAAGACGCTCTCGTTGAGCTCGCACGAACGGTTCAGACCGGTAAGGTGCTGGCTACCCAGGCGGAAGTACATCAGCCAGTAAGCCCCCTTACGCTGATTCTTGATAGCGTAGGCAAGGCGCCGCTCTTCCCAGAGCCGACTGACAAGCACTTCGCCCCCGGCGTTGGAGATCACCTCTTCAACGGCCTTGGGCAGCGCGTCGTGATCGCGCGCGTACTTGTTCGAATCAAAGATGAACAAGCCTTCGTAGACGTTATCGGTCAAAGCTAAGACTCCCTTGCCGGCCTCGGCCGGGTCGATGCGAGTGGTATTTGCGGGATCAGGATCGGTGCAGAAGCGGCGTTAGCCACTTTGAGTATCTAGGTTCATCGGTCGCTTTCGCGACGAGCTTTTTATGGTTTGGTGTGGTGTGGTCGATCCGTCGCCCGGGAGCGGCAGGCTGCCGGCTAGCTGCTCATTATTGCCGGCTGGCTGCTCAGTGGAGCAAAACAGTAGAGCAAAACAGCACAGCAAATCAGTGGTGCAAATCAGTAGAGCCACTTGGGCTAGGTGGCGGCTCCGTTGTAACGATTCATCGCTTCGGTAAGTCCCTGGTTGGCCCAGACCTCGGTCGCATCGGCCGCAAGTTGCAGTGTGACGCTGACCGATTCGAGCTCGCTCTTGCTAAACCGACCAAGAACGAAATCGACGGCGGATTTGCCCCCTGCCGGTACGGGACCGACGCCAATCCTGAGCCTCGAGTATCCGTCTTCGCCGAGTTGATCAGCGACGTCTTTCAGGCCATTCTGTCCGCCCGAGCTGCCGCCACCGCGTAAGCGGAGGCGATCCGTGGGCAGGTGGAAATCATCGCAGATTACGAGCAGGTCCTCCAGCGGTGCCTTGTAAAAATCGAGTGCCATTCTGACAGCCCGCCCACTTTTGTTCATGTAGGTTTGCGGCCAAATGAGCAGAGCCCGCTCGTCGCGGAGCCGTGTTTCGGCCACAAAACTCTCAAATCGCTGCTTTGGCGTCTCGGCTTGCCACCGCTCGGCTAGCAGCCGCAGCACATCGAATCCAACGTTATGCCGCGTTCCTTGGTACTCTTTGCCCGGATTACCGAGCCCCACAACCAGCTTCACAGAAAGGTCTCCTGCGGTCGATCGTGGCATCTCGGCCGAGAGCCTGACACAGCAGCCAGACGCCCGTCGATAAGGCTCGCGGTATTACTCTCCGGCACTGGCCTTATCGATAACTTCGGGTTCGTCGGCGTCACCCACCGAGTCGCCCAGGGCCGGGGCCCCCGCGGGCGGAACACAGTGGACGAGCACGGCGGTGGGATCGGTCAGCAGCGTGGCACCGGCGGGCAGATCGATGATCTCGCTCGCGTGGACCGCGTCGCCTAGCGCGAGCTTGCTGATATCAACATGCAGCACCTCGGGGATGCTGGCCGGGGCGGCCTCGATCTCAACCTGCATCATCACCTTCTCGATCATCCCGCCTTCAGCCGACCCGGGGGCTTCCCCCTTGATCTCAATCGGGATCGTCACGGTGACCTTCTCGCCCGCGCGAACTCGCAGCAGGTCGAGGTGCAACAGATCGCGATGGAAAGTGTCCCATTGCAGGGCCTGGACGACCGCTTGGCCCGTTTCAGCGCCATCCAGGCTGACCACCTTGGCCTTTTGCGACAGGGCCTTCTCAAGCTGCTTGAGGGGGACCGAAAGGTGTACTGAGGCCTCGTTGTGGCCGTAGAGTACCGCCGGGACGTGGCCCGAAACGCGGAGTTTGTGGTTGTTTCGGGTGCCGACCTTGTCGCGGGCGGAAACGGTCAGAGTCTCAGACATCGTGGGCCTTTAACTGCTCGAATTCCGGGCCTATTTCGCTGTGGGCGAAAGGGCTTACGGGTCGAGGCTCGTGTTGCAAGACACGGGCATGGGGAATCGACTTTTATTCTGGCGCCAAGCAACGCCTGTTGCCCGGTGACGCCGGCCCCCGCCCCCCGTATGTCGGGGCAGTTCGGGCCTAGCGAACCGCGGATTATGACGCAGTTGCCGACGATCTCAAGGCCAAAAGAGGGAAACAACCGCCGCGAACAATCGCCCGCCCGCCCGGTGGTGGAAGACTCTTACGGGTTTTCCGATTTATCGGTCGGCAAACTGCCTAAGCGGCGGCTGGTGGCGAGGCCACAGCAAGTAGGGCGCCGCTCTGCGAACAAGAGCGGCCTCACACTCGGCTTAGTTGGCCGGATCCCGTGGAAAGCCTTGAGCCGGCTGTTTTGCGTTCGGCCCTATTTTGGCTTTCAGCCGTTTGCCCTCAGCCCAGCATGGCGCCGACAACCGCGGGCATGCCACCCATATGGGGGGGGATTTGTTGCGTGGTTTTGTAGGGCCCCAGTCCGTTCGGGTTGGGGTGCGGGTCTGGCCTGTCAGCGGAACAGCTTGCTGACGGACTCGTTGCGATGGATCCGCTTGATCGCTTCGCCCAGCAGCGGTGCCACGTCGAGCACCTCGGTGTTCTCGGGCCGCTGATTTTCGCGGAGCGGGATCGAATTGGTGCAGACCAAGCTTGCCAGGTTCGCCTCTCCCAGGCGTTCCAGCGCGGGTCCGCAGAGCACGGCGTGGGACGTGCCCACGTGAATCTCCTTCACGCCGTGATCGTGCAGCACCCGTGCCGCCCCTGAGATCGAGCCGGCCGTGCTGATCATGTCATCGAACATCAGGGCGACGCGTCCCTTAACCGGCCCGCCCAGAATGTTGGCCTGCACGGTTGTCGTGGCGTTCATCCGCCGTTTGTCGATGATCGCGACCGAGCCGCCAAGCCGTTTGGCGTGGCCCAGGGCGCGTTTGATGCTCCCCTCGTCGGGGCTGACAATCACCACGTCTTCGAGGTTGGTCATCGTCTTGAGAAAGTGTTCGTTGAGCACCGGTGCCGCGTAGAGGTGATCGACCGGGACGTCGAAAAAACCTTGAATCTGCGGGGCGTGGAGGTCCATCGTCAGCACCCGATGGGCACCGGCGCGGGTGATCAGGTTCGCCACCAGCTTTGCGGTAATGGGGACACGGCCCTCGTCCTTGCGGTCCTGCCGGGCGTAACCGAAGTAGGGGATCACGGCCGTTATCTTCTCGGCGCTCGCACGACGGCAGCTGTCGATCAGCACGAGCAGCTCCATCAGGTTCTCGTTCACCGGCGGGCACGTCGGCTGGATGAGAAACACGTCGCGGCCGCGGACATCTTCCTCCACCTTGCACGAGATCTCGCCATCCGGGAAACGCCCGAGTGACACACGCCCGAGCGGCACCCCCAAGTAGTCGGCGATCGACTGGCTCAGACGCGGGTTGGCGGTGCCGCTGAAAAGCTTCAGGTCGTTCATAGCGGAGGGGGCTTCGCAGGAGCGGTAGAGGGCCGACGAGGCGGGAGCGGCGAGAGGACGTCGGCGGGGAGCCGACTTTGTCGTCGGGTGTGAGGGGGGCGGGGGCGCGTGACGACTACGACGAGCCGGCCTGTTGCCGCATCTCGGCCTCGACAGCGAGGAGGTCCTCGGTGGTGTTTACGCTCAACGCTTCGCAGGGCTGCAACGCGGCGAGTGCGCGGACGTCGTCACCGCGGTCGAGCAAAATGCCCGGACAATCCGTGATGTAATACTCTTGCTGAGCGTTTTCAGTCGTGAGGGCCTCGAGCGCTTCGAGAAGCTTGGGGCCGGCGAACAGATAGGTGCTCATGTTGACCTCGGTGATCTGGCGCTGGGTTTCGGTGGCGTCCTTCTGCTCGACGATGCCGAGAAACTTCCCCTGGTTGTCGCGGACGATACGGCCCAGGCCGGTAGGGTCCTCGCGGTGGGCGGTGCCCAGCAGGCAGGCGGGCTGAGTCGCGGCGAACTCGTCGAGCAGCGTGCGGAGGCTTTTCACCTGGAGCAGGGGCGAGTCTCCCGTAACGATCACCACCGGACCGTTGTGCCCGGTGAGCTGATCGCGACACACCATCACGGCGTGGCCGGTACCCAGCTGCTCGGTCTGCTCGACAAATTCGAGATCGGGTTCGCCGGCCAGTTCTGCGCGCACCAGGTCCGCCTTGTAGCCCACCACGACGAGCACCCGGCTCACGCCCGCGGCTCGCAGGGCGTCAATAACGTAGCGGATCATCGGTCGGCCACAGGCCGGGACCAGCACCTTGGGCAGATCGGATTTCATCCGGGTGCCCTTGCCGGCGGCAAGGACGACAGCGATTGCGTTGGGCATCGGGGGTCAGCAGAGGGGCGAGGGCGTGTGGCTGAGGCGGTATCATGGCAAGTTCCCGCCGGACCTTCCACCGCCCGCAATGACCGGGCCACCGCCCGCAATGCCCTGGCCCGGCCGGGGGGGGCCGGATAGACTGGCTATCTGGCCCCGTCAGCACCGTTGGGTGGGGCAACTCGGCTCGGGTTGCCATCGGGGGCGTTTGTACGATCGCGTTCCTCTCAGCCACCGCACGCTCTGTTGGACCCGTTTCCCCCCGTGAAAGAAGCGATCGCGAAAGCGGACGTTCTCATCGAGGCCCTTGGCTGGATCCGCCGGTTCCGCGATAGTGTGACCGTGGTGAAGCTCGGCGGCAGCCTCTTAGAAGACGAGGAAGCGCTGCGGCATCTGCTGATCGACGTGGTCTTTATGGAGACCGTCGGCATGCGGCCCGTGATCGTTCACGGCGGCGGCAAAGCGATCAACAAAGCAATGGACGCGGCCGGGATCGAGCCTCGCTTCGTCCAGGGACGCCGCTTCACGGACGACGCGACGCTCGAGATTGTTCACCGCGTGCTAGCGGGAGAAGTCAATCAGCTGATCGCCGAGCGGATCGAGGACTACGGCGGCCGTGCGATGCCGCTGAACTCTTGGGGTGACACGGACAACAACGTGCTGTTCGGTGAGCCGATCAAGCTGCCCAACCCCAACGGCGACCCGTTGGATCTGGGGCACGTCGGAGCCGTAACCCGGGTCGAGCACAACACGATCGACAACCTGTGTTACGCCGGACAGGTCCCGGTGATCCCCAGCTTATGCTTTACCGAACCCACCGATGGCTCGGCCCCCCAGCTCTTGAACGTTAATGCGGACACCGCCGCGATGGCGGTCGCGCAGGCAATCGGCGCGGACAAGCTCATTTTTCTGTCCGATGTGGCGGGTGTGCTCCGCGACAAGGACGATCCCAGCACCCTGATCAAGTCGCTCACCGCGAGCCAATCGCAGGAACTGATCGCGAGCGGTGTCGTGGGTTCGGGCATGATCCCGAAGGTCGAAGCCTGCCTCGAAACGCTCGACAAAGGCGTGGGCAAGATCCACATCATTGATGGCCGATTACGCCACTCGCTGCTGCTGGAGATCTACACCAACGAGGGAGTTGGCACGCAGATTGTCCCCGAACCTGTCGGATCGCCCGCGAGTCCGTCGGCGGGGCGCGGCTAGAACAAACCACTGCCGAGCGTTTGGATCGGCTGATTTTCGGGCGAGCCGCCGCCGCGGAACTCGGCAGCGGCCCCCCTCAGGTTACGATTCACCCTGTCCGTGGCGTACCGTCCTCAGTAGAGCTCATCGAATGACCGCGACCATGCCGACATCTATGTCTCCGGCCACGACGGAGCTCTTTGACCACTACGTGGTGCCCAATTACGGCAGATACCCGGTGGCGCTCGTCAAAGGCGAGGGCTCGTGGGTGTGGGACGATCAAGGCCGGCGTTATTTGGATTTCTTTCCGGGCTGGGGATGCAACCTGCTGGGTCACTGCCCGCCGGCGGTGGTGCAAGCCGTCCAGGAGCAGGTCGCCACGCTGATCCATGTGCCCAACAGTTGGTACATGGAGTCGCAAGGTCGGTGGGCCCAGTTGCTCAGCGAGCGATCGTTCGGCGGCAAGGCATTCTTCTGCAATTCGGGCACCGAGGCCAACGAGGCCGCGATCAAGCTCGTGCGTCTGCACACGCCCGAGCAGCGTTACAAGATCATCACCTTCAGCGGCGGCTTTCACGGCCGCACGCTCGGCTCGACAACCGCCACGGCGCAGCCCAAATACCATGAAGGTCTCGGGCCGCTCGTGCCCGGCTTTGCGTACGCTCCGTTTGGTGACCTTCAGGCCACGCGCGATCTGATCGACGAGCAGACCGCGGGCATCATGGTCGAGCCGATCCAGGGTGAGGGCGGCGTGCGGCTGCCGCCCGAGGGTTTCCTCGAAGGGCTGCGCGAGCTGGCCGACGAGCACGGCCTGCTGTTGGTCTTTGACGAAGTGCAGGCCGGCTGCGGCCGGACCGGCGAGTGGTTTGCTTACCAGAAGTTTGGCGTCACGCCCGACATCATCACTCTCGCCAAGAGTCTTTGCGGCGGGATCGCCGGCGGAGCCATGCTCACCACCGCCGAGATCGCCCCGAGCCTCCGCCCGGGGATGCACGCCGCCACTTTTGGTGGGAATCCGATTGCCGCGCGCGCCGGGATCGCCACGATCGAAACGATCGAACGCGAGCAACTGCTGCCGCGTGCCGTACAGATCGAAAAGCGGTTCCGCGAGCGGCTGCAGCCGCTGGTGGATGAACTGCCCTTCGTACACGAAGTGCGCGGAGCGGGCGTGATGATCGGCCTGGAGTTACTCACCGAAGGAGCACCGATCGTTGCCGCCTGCATGCAGCGCGGCCTGTTGATCAACTGCACCCAGCGAACCGTCATCCGCCTCTTGCCCGCGATCAATCTGACCGACGCCGAACTGGACGAGGGCTGTGAGATTCTCTCCAGCGTACTGCGGGAGCACGAACCCGCCGCTTAATGCCCCGCCGCTTAATGCCCCGCCGCTTAATGCCCCGCCGTTTCGCCTCGCCGTTATGCACAGCAGGGCGTGCCCGCTATTTCCGACTGCACCAAGTCTCTTTGTACTAACGACCGACCAAGGGGGGGCCCCATGCGGCACCTCGTGACACTGGAAGACCTCTCCGGCAAGGACATCGAGACGATCTTCGCGATCAGCGAAGACCTGAAGGATAAGTTTCAGCGCGGCATCCGCGAGCCGCTCCTGCCGGGCCGAGTCATGGCGCTGCTCTTCGAGAAGCAGTCGCTCCGCACGCGCGTTAGCTTTGAGGCGTGCATGACCCATCTTGGCGGGGGATGCATGCGGTTGGGAGAAGACACGGGCTTTGGTAAACGCGAAGGCATCGAGGAGTTTAGCCGCGTCCTCAGCGCGATGGTTGACGTGATCGTCATCCGCAGCAAGAAGCACGAGACCGTCACCAAGGTCGCCGAGCACGCAACCTGCTCGGTCATCAACGGTTTGACCGACCTCTCACATCCGTGCCAAGCGCTGGCGGACCTGTTCACGCTGCGTGAACACCGTGGCACGCTCGACGGGGCGAAGTTCGCTTGGGTTGGCGATGGGAATAACGTGGCTCACAGCTTGGCGATCGGCTGCGCTAAGACCGGCGTGGCGATGACGCTTGCGAGCCCCAAGGGATACGAACTCGATCCAGCGCTGCTGGCCCGGCTGCGCAAAGACCACCCGGGGGCCCGACTCGAACAGACCGACGATCCGGCCGCCGCGGTCGAGGGGGCCCACGCCATCTACACCGACGTCTGGGCCAGCATGGGTCAAGAAGCTGAGCAAGCGCAGCGCGAGAGCGACTTTGCCGCGTACCAGGTCAACGAAAAGCTGATGGCGATCGCCCCCCCGGAAAGCATCTTCATGCACTGCCTACCCGCCCGCCGCGGTGAAGAAGTCACGGCTAAGGTGATCGATGGCCCGCAGAGCGTCGTCGTGCCGCAGGCGGGCAATCGCATGCACGTGCAAAAGGGTATTTTGGTTTGGCTGCTCGGTGCCCACGCCAACGATTCGGCGGCGCGCTAGATTTCCGGTTGCCATGCCTTTTCGTCGCCCGGCGCACAACTCTCATCACCTCTGGTAATACGGCACCCCCCCCATGCCACGTCACGACGGCCGCGCCGATGATCAGCCCCGCCCACTCTCGATCGAACGCAACTACCTTGGTGCGGCACCGGGTCGGGTATTGATCCGAGCCGGCGCGACGACGGTGCTGTGTACCGCGAGCGTCTCGTCGGACGTGCCCCCCTGGCTCGCCGGGCGGGGCAAGGGTTGGGTTACCGCCGAGTACAGCATGCTGCCCGGCAGCACCTCGCCGCGCAAGCCACGAGAAAAAGGCAAGCCCGACGGCCGATCGACGGAGATCCAGCGCCTGATCGGGCGCTCGCTCCGTGCCGGGGTCGACATGCACAAGCTGGGCGAAAGGCTGATCACGGTCGATTGCGACGTGTTGCAGGCCGACGGTGGTACGCGCACCGCGAGCATCACCGGGGGATGGGTGGCGCTGGTCGATGCGATTGCTTCGCTGACCGATCCGGAGGGGAATCCCCTCTTTGCGCCGGGCCGCACCCCGCTGACGGACAGCATTGCCGCGGTCAGTGTGGGCGTCGTCGCCGGGAGCGTCGTCGCCGACCTCGACTACGTGGAAGACTCGCAAGCCGACGTGGACATGAACCTGGTCATGACCGGTTCAGGCCAATTCATCGAGGTCCAAGGCTCCGCCGAGGGGGCGACGTTCAGTACGGAGCAACTCAGCGGCATGATCGCGGCCGGTTCGGCGGGCATCCAATGCATTACCCAAACGCAACGCGAATGTCTCGGCCCGGACTGGCCGCTTTAGGTTGCGAGCCAGACGCGGGGGCTCGGTGATTGCGCTGCCCCCAACTTCTCTTGGGGATGGGGATGAGTTTCTGAGCGGTTTACGAGCCCGCTCCGAAACCTCCACCAAATCCTCCCGCTCCGCCGCCACCACCTAAGCCACCACCGCCACCACCTAAGCCGCCACCGGCGGCACCGCCGCCGGCACCACCGTTGTTGCCACCCGCGGTACCGCTGCCGACGAACTGGAACGTTTCGACGCCCGCGATACCCGAGAAGAACGGCACCGCCGTCACTCGCACGTAGCGTCGGTCAGCCGAGACAACCGCGGTCGCCTGAAAGTTGGTGCCGTCTGGCAGGGTGGTGATCACCGGCTGGAAGCCAACGCCGGCACCCTGGCGAGCAAGCGCTAGCCGGCGTCGCCGGATCTCGTCGGGACGGAGCGAAACCGGCCCGTCTCCCGAGAGTGAGCTGAGTTGCTGCGCCAGCGCGGCCTGGCCGATCGCCTGCTGGCGACGGATCGCACCAGCGATCTGCTGCGTCTCGACCGCTTCATCGCGGCGTCCGCTGGCCATCTCGAACTCGACGATTGCTTCGCCCGCTTCGCCAAGCTTGACTTGGCGTGTGATGGTTTCCTCGTTCGGCGTGCCGCTGGCGAGCGTCACGGAGATCGTCGCGGTGTCGGCCGCCACTTCGCCCCACGCGCGTCGAACCGAGACGCGGTACTTGCCGGGGAAGCCCCTTGAACAGACGTAGCTCTCGGTGTGTTCGGCGTCTTCGGCGTCGAGATTCCCTTCGTCGGCGAGTGAGACACCGCCACCGGCGGTCATCGGTTCGCCAACCCAGCAGATGGCTCCGCCCGGCTCTTGAACAGCAAGATCGAGGTCGGCTTCGCCTGCCCAGGTGGCGGTCACCACACAGTCACGTCGTGTGGCTTCCAGCAGTTGAGCCGTGACACGCTCGGCACCCGCCGTATCGCCCGCTGAGTGATAGCGCTCCGCCAGCGTGTCGGCGATGCCATGTGCGGTTTGTTCGATGGTCGCTTGTTCGAGTGGCCAGGAGCGGGAAACGATCTCCAGCGCGACCCATTCGAGGTCCGGCAGCTTATCGGCACGCCGTGCCGCTCGCAGCGCGAGGCCCAGGGCCTCGGTAAAGGTAGGGTCGTTGGCGATCGCGAGGCGGCAGACCTCAACGGCGCGCGTGTCGTGACCGGCACCAACCAGATAGCGGGCGATCGCGAGAAGCTGCTCGTTGCTGGTCGCGAAATCGACGGCCGACATCAGCGCCCGCTCGACATCGGTAGAGTTTTTACCGGACAATTCCAGCGCGATCGCAAGCGACTCGTACATCCAGGGCTGCGGCTTACCCGCCCGGATCGAAGCGAGGATCAGCTCGCTGACTTCTTCGTAGCGCTTTTGGGACATCAGCTCCCGAGCCTGTTCGCGCGCTTGGTCGGCTGCTTCGGCAGCGTCCGATTCCGCCGGGCTGTCCGAATCGCTAATGTCGCCGGCTTCGGGCTGCTTGGCAGTGGTCCGCTCAAGGTTGCTGGCAGGTGCGCTCGTCTTGGCGGCCGAATTTTTCTCCGTGAAGCTCGAGCCCAGGAAAAGGGGTTCGAGTTGTGTTTCAGATTGCGGAGCCGTCGAGCCGGTGTCGGGCACGGCAAACTGCCCGCCGCCACCGCCGCCGAAGCCGCCGCCGCCACCACCGCCACCCAGGCCGCCACCGCCGCCGCCCAGGCCACCACCACCGCCACCGCCACCCAGGCCGCCGCCACCGCCGCCGCCACCGCCGCCCAGGCCCGTGACCTGAGGCGTGACGATCGGCAGCACGAGGTCAGCAACCGGATAGACCTTCACGCTCAGCCGCTCAAGGGCTTGCTGCTCGCTCGTGATCAGCAGCACTTCGTCCGAGACGATGTAGGTCAGCTCCAACGGCTTCAGCATGAGCCGCAGCGCCGAGCGGAGCGAGATGTTGCGCAGGTTGACACTGACCGGCTCGTCCGGGCCGATGCCGGCGTCGTCCAGGCCGGGTTCGTCGAGCTGGATCTCGATCTCGTACTCTTCACGGATGAACGTGATGATCTCTTCGAGGGCGGTATCCTGAAAGTCGAGACTCGAGCGGAGCGGCTTCTTCAGCTCGGCGTTGATCTTCTGCTCGGAATCGCTTTCGCCCGCTAGGTCAACCGACGCGTACTTGCGGCGGCGTTCGGTGAGATCGCTCCACACCTCGGGATCCGGGTAGACGATCGCAGGATCGTCCGGGAAGGGGACGAACGATTTCTCGACCTCGCCCATGGTGGCGAGAAAGGCGGCGTCGCGCTGGCGACGCAAGTCTTGATTGAATTCATGGTAGCGCTTGAGCTGACCCCAGACCCGGGCAACGCGCGGGGCGACCCCTTCCGGATCGATCTTCTCGGCCTCGAGGGCCACCTTTGCGGCCTCGTCGAAGCGTTCCTCATCGACAAGGGCGTTGAAACGCTCGATCAGCTGCTTTTCACGCTCGCGGCGCAGTTCCAGACGATCGAGCAGCAGACGGCGCTCGCGGGTGGCCGCCAGGGCGGCCTGACGCTCGCGGTCCACGTCGTCCTTGATGGCCGCTGCACGCGAGGCTTCCCGCAACGCCGACTGGAGGCGATCAACCAGTCCGGCCCGCACCGCGGCGATCAGCTCGGGAGCTTGATTCACGCTCTGGAGCGTCAGCTTCAGGCGTTGCGTGGCGGCTGCCGGGTCTTCTGACATCTCCGCGCGAGCGTCGGCGATCGCGTTCTGCACCTCTTTCTCAATCAGCTGCGCGAACACGCGACGGTTACGCTCGACCGAGCTGAGGAAACGGCCGTCGACGACCACTTCCGACGGCGGATAGAAACCTTGATCGACATAGCCCGAATCGAGATCGTTCGGGTTAACGATGACGCCGTCGATGATTTGTCCCTCGCCGGGCAAGAAACCGTCTTCCGGCACCATGGCCCCGTCGGTCAGGGCGGGGGTGGGTTCTTGGGTCATGATCAGCGCGTCGCCCGGTTCGATGGGCTCAGCGAATTCGAGCTGCGCCGTGCGGATCCCATCGGGCGCGGCTGCGCCGCGTTCGATCAGGGCTTGGACGGTTTGGGCACGCGGGTTTCC
This sequence comes from Botrimarina hoheduenensis, assembly GCF_007859815.1. Lineage (GTDB taxonomy): Bacteria > Planctomycetota > Planctomycetia > Pirellulales > Lacipirellulaceae > Botrimarina > Botrimarina hoheduenensis. The sequence goes on from NZ_SJPH01000002.1 coordinate 650,339, forward strand.
AGGATCGCGACGAAGCACCGCCTGCGAGATCCGTTGAGCCGATTCCTGATCGCCGATCGAGACGGCCCGTTCGGCAAGTTCCGCGAGGTTGTCGATGCCGCTGAGCAGTGTCCGACCGGTCTCCTCAAGGCCCGCTGTGCCGAGCGTGGTGAGCGAGCGACCCCCGTCGCGGGCGGAGTTGTCCACCAAGTCCACGAGGTAGGCATGCACGTCGTCCGAGGGGGGGACCGCGGCGGTCCAGACGTTCGAGGAGTCTCCTTCCGAGACGGTCAGCGACACCGAAGTGGCGTTATCCGCGAGTTCGCCCAGCAACACGGTGTCGCGGTCCGATCGCAGCGGCAGCGGCGAGTCGGGGTACAGTCGGGTGACTGAGTCGCCGCCGGTGATCGAAGCAGGCCACGCGACCGTGGCCTGAGCCCAGGCGGCGAGGGTGCGGCCAACGCGGGCGCCGCGGCTGACATTCTCTTGCGTGGCACGGTCGACGGTCAGGTCGTCACCGGCCAGTTCCATGGGGGCGTCGGCGTACAAGTTACCGCCGGTTTGGTTGGCGATGGCGGCCAGCAGCGCCGCGTCGCGGCGGGGTCCGATCGCGTACGAAGAAACGGCGATCCGTTCGGTGCGAAGCGTCCGCAGCACATCGGCCAGTGCGGCGTCGATCTGCTGACCCGTTGTGCTCAGACCGTCGCCCACATAGACGACCGCTCGCGAGGTCCCAGCGGGAGCCAAGCGAAGGGTGTCGATCGCAGCGGAAAGGGCAGCGTTCAGGTCGGTCGTGCCCAAGGGGGCAACTTCGCGTAGGCTCGCTAGCGCTTCGCTGGCTCCGGCACTGCCGGGTTCAAAGGCACCTTCGTGCAGCGGACGGGCATCCAGGTCGACCGCCATGAGGCGAACCTGGCTGCCCGGTTCAACGGCACCAACGAGCGCCTCGACCGCGGCTAGCGCGGTCTCGCGATAGAGCCCTGTCTGGCTGGCCGACGTATCCACCAAAACCACTAGCTCAAGCGGCGTGGTTGAGGCCTGCTCGGGGATCGGGCCCAGGCTCGCGGCGAACCGCCGCGTTCCTAGCGCGTCCTCATGGAGGTACACCGACAATTGCTCATCGGCAAAGACCGACGGGATCGTTATCGACGCAACAAGCGCAACAACGCCAAACAACGCACGACGCGAGAAGGTCATCTTCTACGGGCTCCGCGAGGCGAGCCCCCTTCGATCCGGGCACATGCCTGGGGGTCGAGGGGAGGGATCAACCGGGAATCATGGTGGGCGCAACCTGTTTCAGGCTGCGTATTTAACCGAGAGCTTCTATCTTATCTGTCTCTGGGAACGCCTTCCACCGGATTATGGCATTTTGCGACCTGTGAAGCGGCAATTAGCTCGGGCTATAAGGGCTATTCGACAATCCAGCGCGACGATTACGCGGGGCGGCCGCCGGCCCTGCGGAGAGTTTCGGGGGCTTGGGGTGTTTGTGAGGCCGGTTGTCCGGTCTGGAGGGCTTGGATCACTCTTAACCACCGGCGGGGTTGCCGAGGGTCTCGCTAGTCAACAATTCGTGCGGTGTGCCGCCGATGATTCCGCAATCTCTGTTCCCCCGCCCATCACTTGATCATCTCGCCCCCCATCTGCTCCCTCTTGCTCTCAGCACCAGAGCTGCCCTTGCTGGCGACCGGGGAACCGCTTTCCCTAGCGGGGGGCCTCTCGATCTTGACCGTCACGCTCGTCTTCGTGGTGGTCATGACCCGGCGGAACGCCCCGGTCGATCTCTTGGTGCTGGCGGGCGTTACGCTCCTAGCACTCGCCGGAGTGGTGAGCTTTGCTGAGGCCTACGCGGGGTTTGCGAGCGCGCCAGTGCTGTTGATTGCCGCGCTTTTCGCCGCGGCAGCGGGTCTCCGCACAACGGGAGCCCTCGATTGGGTCGGAGCGCGGCTGCTCGGAAATGCCAAGACCGAGCGCGAAGCCCTGTTCCGCCTGCTCCTTGTCCCCCCGGTGTCAGCCTTTGTGCTTAACACGCCACTGGTAGCGATGCTCGCTCCGGTGGTGATCGACTGGTGCCGTAGCCGGGGGGTTTCTCCCTCGCGGTTGCTGATACCGCTGAGCTATCTGACGATCCTCGGCGGGGTGATCACCGTCATCGGGACGAGCACCCTCCTGGTTTGCAACGCCCAGCTCACGCAGCTTGCGCAGGCGATGCCTGAGCAAGCGGCCGATGTGCGCGAGATTGGCCTGTTTGAGATCACGGCGGTGGGGCTGCCGCTGGCGGCGATCGGCGGAGCCTACCTGATGCTCGTCGCCCCGCGGCTGCTGCCCGACCGGCGCGACCTGCTGAGCGATTTCGGTGATCGTCGCCGCGAATACCTCGTCGAGATGATGGTCCAACCCAGTTGCCCGTTGATCGGCAAATCGATTGAGGAGGCGGGTTTGCGCCGCCTGCCCGGGCTGTTTCTGGTCGAGATTGATCGGGGCGACGAGGTCATCACGCCGGTCGAACCTACGGACCTGATCGTGTCGCACGACCGGATGGTGTTCACCGGCGTCGTGACCACGATCGCCGACCTCGAACGGATCCCGGGGCTCGTTCCGGCGGCGGATCTAACCTACGAGTTTCAACCGGCCGCCCGCACCCAGCGGGTGCTGGCCGAGGCGGTTCTTTCACGGACCTCGCCCCTCATCGGACGAACCGTACGAGAAGCCAATTTCCGCCAGCGCTACAATGCGGCGATTGTGGCGGTACACCGCAGCGGTGCTCGGCTCAGCGAAAAGATCGGTGAGATCCGCCTGGAAGCCGGCGACACCCTCCTGGTGCAAACCCGCAGCAGTTTTGTTGATGCACACCGCAACAATCGTGACTTCTTCTTGGTGAGCCAGGTGGGCAACTCCTCGGCTCGGAGGCACGACCGTGCGTTGCTGGCGGGGGGCCTGTTTCTGGTACTGATTGCTTGGTTGGTTATCACCTCGCTGGCCAAGCTGCTTGATGAGCCCCCCGCCTGGATGATGTCAGCGAGCGGCCCGGTGGCGGCGATCGCGGTCGTGATCGCGATGGTTGGTGCCCGTTGTCTCACGACCAGTCAGGCTCGCAACGCGATCGATCTGCAAGTGCTGATCACGATTGCTGGCGCAATGGGCCTGGGGGCTTCGTTACAGGCAAGCGGTGCCGCAACCTGGCTGGCCGAGGGGGTGGTGGCGGGGGTCCAAGCGCTGCCCATCTCGCCCGCGACGGCTCCATGGGTATTGCTCGCCGCGATCTATCTGCTCTCGATGTTGATGACCGAGGCGATCACGAATGTCGCGGTGGCGACCATCATGATCCCGCTCTCGGTGAGCGTAGCCGTGGCGGGGCAGCTGTCGCCGCGGCCCTTTATCATAGCGGTGGCGATCGCCGCTTCGCTCAGCTTCGCGACGCCGATCGGGTACCAAACCAACCTCATGGTGATGGGCCCGGGCGGATACCAACCGCGTGATTATCTGCGAGTGGGTGGACCGATGACCCTGATCCTTGCGACGGTGGCGATCACCTTGATCGGCATGATTTGGGGATTCTGACCCCCCGGTGTCGCTTGCGGTGCGTGGCGTTGGCGAACGCTGCCGGGGTCGGTAGCGTATCTCGCCTAGGACCGGGCATCGGCACCTTCCGCCTGGCAGGCCGACGGAGCTTCGCCGCGCCGAGTCGGCGGGGGGCCTGCCGGTGGCACGTCGCCAATCAGAATAAAGTACTCATTTTTCCGTCTACGGATTTGTATGTCCCTTTCAAACCAATCCCGTCTCGCCCCGATATTAAAACGCCCCTTCGTGGTGGGCGCTGGCGTAGTGCTTCTGGGCCTCGCGCTGGGTCTGCGAGCCCCAGCGCAGCGCGCGCTCGTGACCCAGGCTGATGACGTGGTCAGGACCGAGGGGGTGGTCGCGTCCAGTGATCCGCGGCTCACGCCCGAGGAACTGGCCAACATCCGTGTCTACGACACCGTGAATCAGAGCGTGGTGAATATCGCGACGAGTACCGTTCAGTACGACTTTATGGGCATGCCGATCGAGGGGTCGGGATCGGGCTCGGGAGCCATTCTGGACAAAGAGGGGCATATCCTCACTAACCAGCACGTGATCGACGGTGCCGACCAGGTTCAGATAACCCTGGCCAGCGGAGCGGCCTTCAACGCCCGCGTGATCGGTTCTGACAAGGAATACGACATGGCGGTGCTCAAGATCGAGGCCGATCCTGAGGTCCTGAATCCCGTCAAGCTGGGGCGTTCCGACAACCTGCGCGTGGGCCAAAAGGCCTACGTATTGGGCAATCCGTTCGGCCTTGAGGGCACGCTGACCACGGGCATGATTTCCAGCCTCAACCGCACCGTGCCGAGTCGTCGGGGCGGGCGGGCCATGACCGGCATGGTTCAGACGGACGCCGCCATGAACCCGGGCAACTCGGGGGGGCCGCTGCTCAATAGCTCGGGCGAGATGGTCGGCATGTGCGTGGCGATTGTTAGCGCCACCGGCCAGAACGCGGGCGTGGGGTTCGCGATCCCTATGAACCGCATCCGCCGTTTTCTTCCGGAGCTGCTCGAACACGGACGTGTTATCCGCGCCTATCACGGGATTGTCCTGCTGAACGAAACCCCGCGCGGCCTCCAGATCGCCAAGCTGGCGAAAGGGGGCCCCGCCGAAAACGCCGGCCTACGGCCCTTTGTTGAAGTCATCGAGACCGGACGCCAGGGGCCGTTTATTGTTCAACGAACCCGGCTGGATCGGGATCATGCCGACCTGATTGTCGCGATCGACACCAAGCCCGTCGCGAATCACGAAGACTTTGTCACGCTGATGGATAGCTACCGACCCGGACAGCGAGTGATCTTTACCGTGGTCCGCGAGGGGCAGCGGCTCGATGTGCCGGTCGTCTTGGGTGCGGCGTAGCGGTGGTTTGTCAACCCTCTCGCCAATCTGCCCAGTCTCGCCGCCCTACCACCGAGCCGAGTTGCGTCTTCCCGAATTTTTTCGGGCCCCGAAGCGGGCTTCGAGCGTTCATAGCGGTTCGTGAGGATGTTGCTAAACACTTGTAAATTATCTACTTACGGCGTTTTGCCCGTGCCTCTGGCGAGGGCGTAGGCCGTTAGCAAAGTCCACGCAATCCGCAGCGGGAGCTTGGCTAGCCCCTTGTGACAGGCGGACGTCCGGGTAGTGTCGATCGCTCGTGATCGCATCTGAGATCACGAAGAGCCTTTCGATCCGTGATGGCTTGGCGTCATCACGGCCCCACCGGCCCCACCGATAGGAAGTCCCGCCTCGCTCCGATCGCTTTCTCACTCCCTGTGAGCAGAACGCCCCCACCGGCCGCACAGCGCAGCCGAGTTCCTACCGGGCAAAAGAATCGAGTGAGGCTCCCCGCGTCCGTCGCCGATCGCCCGCCGTGCTTGCCGGCGAGCCGACCGTTCGGGAGATCCCCGCGCCGTACGCTTCCGAGGAGATGAAGGCATGTTGTTGAGTCAGCTAACGATTGCATTGATCGCTGCGCTCCCGAACGCTGGTGCCACGACCGGCTGGCAAGCCGACTACGGCGTTGCACTGGCGGAGACCCGTGAGGCCGCTAAGCCATTGGTGGTAGTGATCGATCGACCGGGCGTGGAGGGGGAGAGCCTCGACGCGGAATTGCTGAGCCCCGCCAGCGGAGCCTTTCCGCTGGACAGCTTCGAGCTGTGCCACGTTGACGCATCGACCGCGTATGGCAAGCAGGTTGCCCAGGTTTTTCATGTGACCTCGTTCCCGCACGTAGCGATCATCGACAAGACCGGTTCGGTCATCCTGAAGCGGATGTCGGGCACGATCTCGCGTGACACCTGGGCGCTCGCTTTGCGTGAGCATCAAGACGGCCAACGCGCAGGCGTGGGCCGCTACACGGTTGCCAAGCCGGTGGTTACGGCTTCCGGCTCAGGGGAGACCGGCGTCACGACGCCGGCCTACTCGGCCCCCACTCAGTTCTCGCCGTCGACCGGTGGCTTCGTGATGCCCACCACACCGTCGCCGCAGCCGTACTGCCCGAGCTGCCAGCTGCGCTGAGCCAGCTGCGAGCTAATTTTAAACCGCACGGGGCCTGGGAAGATGCTTCCCAGGCCCCGTGTCATTGAGCGCGTGCCGGATGCGGCATCGAAGGCTTCAAGCGAATCGCCTCGACCGTCCCCGGCGAGGGTGTCGCCGTGGTGCTCGACCGCCGTGCTTGTGGCCGCTACCGAAGCCGCTGAGGTTGGTCCAGCCGCTGCGACTCGGAACAGCAAATCATGGGTGCCACTGCTGGCTTTGCCCAGCAGTGCGAAGCGGGTACCAGCCGACCACGCCGAAGCGGCAAGCCAGAAGATTCGCATCGCTCCTAGACGGCAGTTACTCTGCCAAGTATGCCCCCTCCTCATCGCAAGCGTGTCCGGCACTTTGACGCGACCCCCGAGCCACATGAGTTAACCTTCTCGTGCTACCGCCGGCTCCCGCTGCTTGAGCACGACGGCCGTCTCCGACTCTTGGCGCAATCTCTCGACGCAGCGACGGACAGGAACGGCTGGCGACTTGCGGCCTTTGTGTTCATGCCCGAGCACGTTCACTTGCTGGTGTTCCCGGTGACGCCCACAGCGAGGGTGTCACGGCTCCTCTTCTCGATCAAGCGGCCGTTCTCCTTCCGAATAAAGCGGTGTCTGGCGGCCGAGAAGAATCCCCTGGTCGAGCAGCTCACGGTTCGGCAGCGACCGGGGGTCGATGCCTTTCGATTTTGGCAGGAAGGTCCGGGCTACGACCGGAACTTGAGAAGTCAGCGAGCGCTCGCGGCCGCGATCGACTATGTGCACGCGAACCCGGTCCGACGCGGGCTGGTGGCGTCGGCGACCGATTGGAAGTGGTCGAGCGTCCGGTGGTACGCTACGGACGCCCGGCTTGAGGAACCCGACTTGCCGCGGCTGACGCCGCTACCGGCCGATTGCTGGCCGGGACGGGGAGACTTCTCGGGTTGAGTCGCCTAGATTGGGGAGGTAGACCGGTACCCGCTTCGCACTGCTGGACAAAGCCAGCAGTGGCACCTGGCGCAGCCGGTCAATTGCAGCCGCTGGTTAGGCGACTATTCTTGTGACGCCCAGAAATCGAGTTCTCGAACAACGTAGTCCGCCACTGCTTGCGGCGACATACCATCAAGAGCAAATCCGCCGCTTGTCCGCTTGTCTTCGCTGTACATAGCCCATTGGGTGATGAGATCTGGGTCGGCCTCAATAAGCGGAATCAATTCGGCAGCACAGAAATACGGCCGATGATCGCGATAATGGGTTTGCTCCAGCGCATCACGAAGACTGATCCCCTCGCCACGCATGCTCGTGTCGTGGCCGATCGAGAGTATCCGATGCAGTGTCGCTCGATCCACGATTACGAAGTCACATAACGCCACGCATCACTGGGCCGGCGGTGATGATTCGCCATTTGAAACCGGCCCTTTCGCCGGCTCCAGTGCATGCGATTGTTGGGCCTTGAATACTGTTCTAACGACCCGATCGTAACCTTGCAGCGCGATTTTCTCGTGTTGTTGATTTTCTACAGTCTTCGCCAACGCGCGCAATTCCGAGTCCAGCCATTCGCGAAACTCGTGCTCACCTTTCCGGATCGCGTATCCGCAACTGGCAACGTACAGTGGTTCATCAACAAACAAATGGCGGAACTTGCTTTCGTGACTTTCGCTTAGAAAGCGTGTAATGGAAAGGGAATCGGCAATACCGATGTCCGCACGATTTGTTTCGACCAATGCGATCGCATCCGCAATGTCTGTTGCGTCAATTACGGTGACCCTTTTGTCGTGCTTTGGGATACCAAAATCGTCAATTAGCAGTTCGTGGCCTATCTCCCCTTTGCAAACAACAATGCGAACGTCATTGCGCTGCAGATCATTGTGAACATTGACTTTCGAGTAGCCATCGCGGCAAACTCCAGTTACTGAAATGAAATGCAAAAGTGCAGCAAAATCCAAAGACTCGCAACGCTTCGGGGTCTTGAAAATGCAAGCAAACACATCAATGGTTCCTGCCTTAAGTGAAGTGATCGAATCTGACAAGGCAGTTGGAACAAGGACTGGTTTGATTCTATGAATAGAACATAGTTGGTTCAATAATTCGATATAGTATCCCTCGGGGAGCAAAATGACTCCTTCGGCTCGATAACTCGCCAAGGGAGGATATTCAAAGAGACCAATTCGGAGTTCGCCACGAGTCTTGACGGCGTTCAACAAGCGACCCGCCGAAGGTTGTTGCTTTTCACGCCTCTTTTCCAAGTAGTCTTCAAAGGCTGGCCATGCAAAAACAGCCGAGGCTATCGCGATTAGAAGACCAGTCACTCCAATAACAATTTCCATCACGCTCTCTTGGGCCCAACTTGGTTATAGGAAGTTTCTGCCTATTACCTGTAGGCCTCACATTTGCGGCCTAACGCGCAGGCAGTAGGTTGTCATAAGTTCAATTGTATCAGTGGCTTGCTTCTATGGCATCCCTGTTTTTGCGTGATAGGCCGACCCTGCCTAGCGCTCATCGAGGCCGGTGGCGCAGCCCGTCGGCTGGACTCCGGACACCGCGTCCGCCGCGATTCAGGACAGTGTAATCCGCAGAGACCATCCGCCGCCTGTTGAATCGGATGGTCACGACGTGCTCCAGGTGGGACACCCCGAGTCCTCGGCAGGCTTCCTCCAGTGGAGGTCGGAGGAACTCACCTCGTTCAGCTCGTAAGCCCATGTCGGACGATCGGGTGCCTCAACCGCGGCGAGTTTCTGCATAGACTAATGCGCGTCGGTGCCCGTCACCTCAGCGGATTTGTCGATGCCCAAAGCCGTCCACCACCTATCGCTTCTGCGCGGCTGTTCTGGTCGTCGCTAAGTACAAATGTGTGCCCCTCCTGTGCAGCCAGACGCGACCGGCAAACCTGTTGAGGTTGTATTGTACGACCGGACTTGGGCGAACCGCTTCGGCGCGTCGGACGCGACGACTTCTGTTAATGCGACGAGGATGACGCACGCGGAACTGGCAGTCGCCGGCTCACCTCACACCGCTAGCGACGCGCTCTAGCCCCGGATAGATATCGAGGTCGAGCGAGGCGAACTTGCCGGCGCGGTAGCGCTCCAGGGCGATCGCGCCCATCACCGCGTTGTCGGTGCACAGCGATGGCGGGGGGATGTGCAGTTCGTACTCGCGGTCGCGCGCCATCTGTTCCAGTCGTTCACGCAGCCGTGCGTTGGCGGCCACGCCGCCGCCGACGCAGAGCGTTTTGTACGCTGAGCGCTCGAGCGCGAGCTGCGCCTTGGCGATGAGGCAATCGACGACCGCCTCTTGGAATCCGGCGGCGATGTCGTCGCGATCCTGGGGGCTCAGCCGATCGACCGGCGGCGGCTCATTCGGCGAGACGCCCGTCAGAGCGCACAGTTGATAACGCACCGCCGTCTTCAGGCCGCTGAAGCTGAACGCGATCCGCTCGGGATCATCGCGCAGCGGGCGGGGGAAGCGGAACCGCGCGGGGTCGCCCCGCTCCGCCGCCGCCGCCACAGCCGGCCCGCCGGGGAAAGGGAGTCCCAGCAGGCTGCCGATCTTGTCGAACGCCTCGCCCGCGGCGTCATCGATCGTGCCGCCGATCGGCGTGAAATCGGTGGGGCCGAGGCACCGGTACAGGTTCGAGTGCCCGCCGCTGACGATCAGCCCTACACACGGGAAAATGTCGCGGCCCGCCGCGATCCGGCATGCGTACACGTGCGCTTGCAGATGATTCACCGCGATCAGCGGGAGCCCCGTCGCCACGGCGAGCGCCTTGGCGGCGCAGAGCCCAACCAGCAGCGATCCGGAGAGTCCCGGTTGATTCGCCACGGCGATCGCGTCGAGTTCGGAGAGGCTTAGCCCTGCCGCCCGGAGCGTTTCGTCGATCACCGGCAAGATCCGTTCGACATGCGCCCGCGAGGCGATCTCCGGCACCACACCGCCGAAGCGTTCGTGTAGTTGATGCTGAGAAGCAACGACCGCGGCGAGCACCTCAAACTGATCCGTGACCACCGCGGCGGCGGTCTCGTCACAGGTTGATTCGAGCGTTAGTAGACGGACCACGGAGCGGCTCACGGGCGAGGCGGAAGGCCGCCTAGCTTACCTGCTCACCAGCTGAGGCTACACCCAGGTCTTCAGACGATCGCCCTCGGCGGAGGGCGATCAGAAGTCGCACCACAGGCCGATGCCGACCTGTTCTTCATTGCGGTCGAAGAACTGGTACTGGGTGCTCTTGCCGTTCATGTAGTGCAGCCCGAGCCGCAGCGTGCTGCCCGTTTCCCCGCGCCATAGCCAGCCGGTCTGCAAGGTCCAATCCCCACCGAAGTCGATTTCTTCACGCAGGTGCGCGTTCGTTGCGAGGAACGGCGTACCGTAGATATCGGTCGGACCGGGAGCAGACCACTCGGCTCCAAACTGAAACTCCCAGGGCTCGGCTCCGCCAGCGGTAAAGAAGGCGTAGGCGGTTTCGCCGTACAAGCGTACCGAAGGGGTCACGTTGTACGATACGCCGGCGATGATCGCGTCGCGGACGTAGTTGATGCGCGAGTTGACGCCCGTGCGGGTGATCAACTCGTCGCCCAAGTGAGAGCTCACATGGTAGTAGCCCACTTTGTACTTCAGGATGCCATCGCTCGTGTAAGTGATCGGCACGCCGAAGCGGAAGTCGCTCGAATCAACGTCGCGGTTTTCGTCTAAGTTCAAACGTACGGTCGTGGCACCTTCGAGGTCGAGCTGCCAGCCGCGCGGATCGGTCGGATCACCGTTACCAAAGCGGAGCACGCCTTTGCGACCGCCGAGCGTGGCGTCCCAGAGCCATTCGCTGCGGTTGATCGGGTTCTCGGTGTGGATGGTGTGCAGCCCGAGGCGTGATTCGCGCGGGCCAGCCTGATACGAGCGATAGATCAGCCCGTCGGGCATCAGCTCCCACCGCCATCCCCCGGTACCCATCGTGTACTCGGTGTTGTAGCCACCGGCGTAGCCGCCCGCGTACCCACTCAGGGCGAGCGGATCGGCTTGCGTCGGCGAGTAGCTCGGATAATCCACCACGCTGGTCGTAACCGGCTCGCCGATCGGAGCCCCGAGGCTCGCCAGGCGGATGGCGGCCGGATCATTGTATGCCGTTGTGAGCGAAGCTTGACTCGCCACAAGAAACGGGTCGGCTGCAGATTGGGCCGCAGCGCCAGCCGTCAGGCCGATCAAGCAGAACAGGCCAACGACCGCCGCGACGTGCCGCCACATTCCCGCCAAAAGCGGGGTGCGTTTTGCAACACGGTGATTGGTTAGCTTCACAGCAAGCTCGCGAGGCGGATCGTGGCGACGCAACGGTCCCACCGAAAGTACCGGAATTGCGAAACGTATCGACTACATCGGTCGGCCGACATACCAACCTTTGACGGAAGGTAAACTCGTTGCCGCTCGGGTCTTGGGCCGCGTACCGTCGACACTGTTACGCGGTTTATCTAAAACGAAAAGTCAGCCAGTGGCGGGCAACAGTTCCTCGTGTGCCATCACTGCTGGCACCGGCGGGCTTTCGCGACTGCCCCGGCGGCTCGTTAGCGATCCTCCGTCCCCGCTTCTTTCGCCCTAAACCCCTGCCGATCCCCCCCGTCATGGTTCTGCTAGAGATGAGCGTCACGCCGTTGGGCGTGGGCCAGAGCGTGAGTGAGCCCGTGGCGAAGTGTGTGGGGCTCATCGCCCAGAGCGGGTTGCCTTATGAGCTGCACGCCATGGGGACCATCGTCGAGGGGGAGCTGTCAGAGGTGCTGGCGTTGCTACAAGCCTGCATTGAGCTGATGGCAGCCGATCACCCGCGGGTGAGCTGCGTCGCCAAGCTCGACTATCGTCGCGACGCGCGGGGCCGCCTGCGCGGCAAAGTCGAAAGCGTCGAACGCCGTTTGCAGCAGGCAGACCGCTCCGCGGAAGCCACGCCATGATCCGGGGCGAAGTGATCGTGATTGGCGGTGGCATTGTCGGGCTCGCAACCGCCTATGCCTTTGTTCAGCGGTTTCCCGATCGCCGCGCCATCGTGCTGGAAAAGGAAAACCGAATTGCCCTGCACCAGACGGGGCGCAACTCGGGCGTGCTGCACTCGGGGATTTACTACAAGCCGGGCTCGCTCAAAGCGCTCATCTGCCGCGAAGGGAAACGGGCCCTCGAGACCTTCTGTCAAACGCACTCGATACCTTTCGAGCGATGCGGCAAGGTGATTGTCGCGGTCGATGAGCAAGAGCTGCCCGCCCTCGATCGGATCCTTGAGCGAGGGCGGGCGAACGGCATTGAGTGCGAACGCATCAGCCCCGAACGCCTGGCTGAGATCGAGCCGCACGCCCGCGGTATCGCCGCGATCCATGTGCCGGAAACAGGCATCGTCGATTACACAGCGGTCTGTCAGCAGCTGGTGAAGCTGATCGAAGCGCAGGGGGGGAGCGTCCACACGGGGGCAAGGGCCACCGCGATTCGGCAGAGCGCCGTAGAGGTTGTGATCGAGACGCCTGTTGGTGTGTTTGCTGCGCCGCGGGCAGTTAACTGTGCGGGCCTGCACAGCGATCGGGTCGCTCGGTTGGGCGGGGCGAATCCAGCGGCTCGGATCGTTCCCTTTCGCGGCGAGTATTTCAAGCTCGCTCCCGCAGCACGCGGTTTGTGCCGGAACCTGATCTATCCGACCCCCGACCCCTCGTTTCCGTTTCTGGGGGTCCACTTCACGCGGATGATCGATGGCTCGGTCGAGTGCGGACCGAACGCGGTGTTCTCGCTTGCGCGGGAAGGCTACAGCAAGGCGGCGGTTAATCTTCGGGACGTTGCCGACTCGCTGAGCTACCCAGGTTTCTTGAAACTCGCGGCGCGGCACTGGCGGATGGGGGCCGGTGAGGTTTGGCGGAGCGTGAGCAAAGGAGCCTTTGTGCGGGCCCTGCAGCGACTGGTGCCGGAGATCACTGCTGCGGCACTCGAGCCCGCCCCGCCGGGAATCCGCGCGCAAGCGGTCCTGGCAAATGGTCAGATGGTGGACGACTTCCTGTTCGAAAAAGCGGGTTGCGTGGTGAACGTGCTCAACGCCCCTTCGCCCGCCGCGACGGCGTCGCTGAGCATTGGCAAAGCGATCGTCGATCGGCTCGCTATTTAGCTGAGGGCCCCCAAACCGGTCCCAAGTTCGACGGTTGAACTTTTCGAGCAGGTCACGAGGCCAATCGCGATCTCAGCAAAACTGGACCGCGTGGCAAAGACACCCCCCGAGCGACAAAAATTACCCATGCCGATCGAAGACGGAATCACGCATCAGAGTTTTGGCTGGCTCCATGCACCGCCCTTTCCGCCCGCCTGTTGCCACGGCTTGATCGTCAAGCAGGGAGAGCGCTGTGTGCTGATCGATACGGGAATCGGCCTCGCCGATGTGCGGTCGCCGCTCGAGCGAATCGGACGCGAGCAACTCGAAGCGGCCGGCTTTCAGTTGGAGGAATCGCTGACCGCCACGTCGCTTCTCGCCTCGAGCGGCATCCCGAGCGAAGCGGTGTCCGACATCGTGCTCACGCACGCCGATCCCGATCACGCGGGGGGGCTCTCCGATTTTCCCGCGGCCAAGGTCCACATCGCAGCGGAGGAGTTGCGGGCCCTTCAGGCCGGATGCCCTCGTTACTGCCCCGCACAGTTCCAACACAGACCACTATGGGCAGCTTATTCAACGAACGACGAAGATTGGTTTGGACTGCCATCAAGGAAGCTGAAGACTTCGATCGCGCGTGACATCCGCCTCATCCCTTTGTTCGGCCACACGCTCGGCCATTGTGGGGTCGCCATATCGCAGCGAGATTCGTGGCTGCTACACGTCGGCGACGCCTATTACCTGCGCGCTGAGTTGGAGTCTTCCGAGCACCCCGTTACGGAGCTGGCCCGTTTACGAGCCGAGAACGACTCGCTGCGTGTTGACGCGCTTGCTGCTCTGCGAACGATCCACCAGCGCTACGGGAGCGAGATCGAGCTGATGGGGTACCACGATTCGACGGAGCTGCCATCGAGCGTCGCCCGCTTTAAGCCCTAGCGGGGAATGAAAGCCCACACTGAGAGGGCCTTGCTCCGAAGCAGAAAAGGCATCGGATAAAGTCGGGGCGACAGGATTCGAACCTGCGACCTGCTGGTCCCAAACCAGCCGCGCTACCAGACTGCGCTACGCCCCGTTCTCATCACCACGTGGGGGCGGCTGGCCCCCACGTGGTGTGACTGATCATGGTACGCCGGGGCCCGGTTTGCCACAACGACCGGCTCCGCGCCGGGAGTCGGCCTTGCCCCGATCCCGGGCAGATTGCGGCTCGTCTCAGCCGGCCCCCGTCGCCCCCAGGCCGGGGCTGGGCGAAAGCAGGTCGCGGAGCCGCTCGAACTCGTCGGCGTCGCGGAAGTGGATGGTCATCCGGCCGTTTCCCTTGGCGGTTTGACGGAGCTCGACCTTGGTACCCAGGATCTTTTGAAGCTCTTGTTCCAGGGACGCGACCTGAGCGCTGCGTTCGCTGCGGGGTGGCTTGCGGCTGACTCCGTCGTTGCCGACGATCCGCAGCCCCTCAGAGGCCTCGACCGCGGCGTCTTGGGCGAGCTGTTCGATCTTACGCACCGAAAGGCCTTCGCTCGCCACGCGGCGGGCCATCTCACGCTGACGATCCTGTGAGAGCGGCAACAGCGCCCGGGCGTGGCCCTGTGAGAGCTCGCCCGCAACGACCATCTGCTTGACGTTCTCGTCGAGCTCCAACAGCCGGATCAGATTCGCGACGGTCGAACGGTTCACGTTGACCCGCTGCGCAAGCTCTTCCTGGGTGCAGTCGTACTCGGTCAGGTAACGCTGGAAGCTGGTTGCCTTTTCGATCGGGTTCAGGTCGGTTCGCTGCAGATTCTCAACCAGCGCGAGTTCCGCGGTTTGCTGATCGGTCAGGTCTTTAACCTGCACGGGCACCCGCTCCCACCCGGCCGCCTGCGCCGCGCGGAGGCGCCGTTCGCCGGCAACCAATTGAAAGCGGTCTTCGACACGGCGCACCAGCAGGGGCTGAAGGATGCCGTGCGCGCGGATGCTGTCCGCCAGGTCGGCGATCTGCTCTTCATCGAAACGCTGGCGTGGCTGGAACGGGTTGGGCTCGATGACGCCTAGGTCCAGCCAGCGCTGGCCTTCTGCGTCGCGGCTCATCAGGCCGTCGCCGTCCTCGGCGGCTGCGTTGGTGTCAGTGGTCGAAGGGGTTAAGCCGGGAGCGTGCTCGTCCAGCGAGCGCCCCAACAGGGCTTCCAATCCTCTTCCTAAGCGGCGTTGATTATTCACGATCGAGCACCTCCAGGCACACTTCAATGTAAGCTCGCGCTCCGCGCGAGCGGGGGTCGTAGTCCAGAATCGATTGGCCGTGGCTGGGGGCCTCGGCCAGGGCAACGTCGCGCGGCACGACCGTGTCGAACACGACTTCGCCAAAGAAATCACGCACTTCCGCCTCGACCTCGTTGGTTAGCTCGAGGGAGGGGTCGTGCTTGGTGAGCAGAATCCCACCGAATCGGAGTCGAGCGTTTCGCCGGGCCATGACCCGCTTGATGAGCTCGATCATCTGCGTGAGCCCCTCCATCGCGAAGTACTCACACTCCAGCGGCATGAGCACCTCGTCGGCGGTCGCGAGGGCCGTCTCGGTCAGGGTGCCCAGCGAGGGGGGGCAATCGACCAGCACAAAGTCGTAGAGGCTCAGGCTGGCCGAGAGATGATCAGAGACCAAACGCGACTCGCTGCCGCCAGCCGATGCCAGGTGATCGACATCGTGAAAGCTACGGCTGCCGGGCAGCAGATCGAGCTGATCGACCTCGGTGGGACGGATCGCTTCGCCCAGCGGCGAACGCTTCACCAGCGGGTGGCGGTCGGTCGGTTGGCCGCCGACGGCACCGGTGGCGTTGCACTGGGGATCAAGATCGACCAGCAGGGTCCGTAGCCCGGCACGCGCGCAGCAGGCGGCAACGTTGACCGCGGTGGTCGTCTTGCCGACGCCCCCCTTCTGGTTCGCGATGCACAGCACTCGGCCCATGGCGGGAGATGATCGGTTTGAGCGGGGGGGCGTGGTTTCGTTGGGCGGCTCGTAAACTCCCGCCGCGTACCGTCAGCCGGAGCGGCGCGGGGGGGAGTTTAGGAGCCGTCGACCGCCAAGGAAACGTCAGTCCGTGACCTCTTTCGGGGGGGGAGTGACGATCGAGCCGCGGTCGTTCCACGTGAAACAACCGGTGCTGATCACCCGACGGGCGTGTTTCACGTGAAACCCCGTCATTACCTACGCGCCCCATTTTGCCGATCGACTCGTCTCCGGCTCTCCGCTGCGGAGCCCCTGTCCGAATGCCGGTTGCACATTGAAACTCCAAAGGGCGCGGGCCCAAGCTGAGCGACCCAAGCTGAGCGGACCATGCAGAGCGACTGGGCAAAGTGACGGAGCGGGCAGCCCGGGTTTCTTTCCGAACGGCCATGCATTAATTGTGAGCGTGACGCGAAGGACCGTTTGCGTGGAAGCCACGCTCTAGCAACGCCCAAAAAGAAAAGCCGCCGGTGCGTAGCACCGGCGGCTTGGGAGCGTATCGGGGTGGCTCCGGCCCTGGGGGGGCCCGGCCACGACGATCAATAGCGGTAGTGGTCGGGCTTGTAGGGACCTTCGACCGGCACACCGATATAGTCCGCTTGGTCCTTGGTGAGCTTCGTCAGCTTGACACCGAGCTTGTCCAGGTGCAGCCGTGCGACTTCCTCATCGAGGCTCTTGGGCAGCATGTAGACTTTCGCCTCGTACTGATCCGTGTTTTTCCAGAGCTCGATTTGGGCGAGCGTTTGGTTGGTGAACGACGTGCTCATGACAAAGCTCGGGTGGCCTGTCGCACAGCCCAAGTTGACGAGACGACCCTTGGCCAGGATCAGGATCGATCGGCCCGAATCCTTGAACGTGTAACGATCAACCGCACCTTCCTTTTCGCCCTTGATGACGCTCTTGCTGGCCTTGCCCGCCTTGACCTGGGCCTCGAGCCAAGCGACGTCGATCTCGGTATCGAAGTGACCGATGTTGCAGAGGATCGCATCCTCTTTCATCTGCGACATGTGCTGGCCAAGGATAATATCCTTATTGCCGGTGGTCGTGACGAAGAGAGCCCCCTCTTTGCAGGCCTCTTCCATCGTCGTGACCTCGAAACCTTCCATCGCGGCTTGGAGGGCATTGATGGGGTCGATTTCGGTGACGATCACTCGGCAGCCATAACGCTGCAGGCTGTGGGCACAGCCCTTGCCGACATCGCCGTATCCGCAAACCACCGCCACCTTTCCGGCGAGCATGACGTCGGTCGCCCGCTTCACGCCGTCGGCCAAGCTCTCGCGACAGCCGTAAAGGTTGTCAAACTTGCTCTTGGTGGCCGAGTCGTTGACATTGATCGCGGGGACCTGGAGGCGACCCTCGCGGTTGAGAACCTCAAGCCGGTGGATACCAGCCGTGGTCTCTTCCGACAGACCCCGAATATCCGCCAGCATCTCAGGGAAGCGATCGTGGAGCATGGCGGTCAGATCGCCACCGTCATCCAGGATCATGTTGAGCGGCTTGCCCGACGGGAAGGCGGTGAGCGTCTGCTCGATGCACCAGTCGAACTCCTGATCGGTCTCGCCCTTCCAAGCGAACACGGGGATGCCCGCCTTGGCGATCGCACAGGCGGCGTGATCCTGGGTGCTGAAGATGTTGCAGCTGCTCCAGGTGACCTCGGCTCCCAACTCGATCAGGGTCTCGATCAAGACGGCCGTCTGGATCGTCATGTGCAGGCAGCCGGCGATCCGCGCGCCCTTCAGCGGCTTCTCTTTGCCGTACTTCAGCCGCAGCGACATCAGGCCGGGCATCTCGTTCTCGGCCAGCTGGATCTCTTTGCGGCCGAACGCTGCCAGGCGTTCGAACTCGTCGGGGGTGCAATCCAGAACCTTGTACGGCAGCTTTTCGGCAGCAACAGTAGCCACGTGGCGGTCTCCAGTCTTCGCGGGGGCGGGTTGGCCATCTGGCAAGTCGCAGCGCGACGCCGGGCCGGTAGGAAATAATCAGGTGCGGTAACGCCTCAGTCTAACCCTTATCCGGGCCCCGGCTCAATCGCTGGCGACAGGATTTAAAGGGCTTTCTTGCGGTACGCTGCTAACCGTAAACGGCCCCACAAGAAAACGCCTAACCCGCTGAAGATACGTTGAGGGCGGCAAGGGCGGCTCTGACAAACGCCTCGACCCGCTCGGGCGATTTGCGTCCAGGAGCCGATTCGACGCCCGAGGCCGTATCAACCCCCGAGGGTTGAACCGCACCGATCGCTTGGGCGACGTTCTCCGGGCGGAGTCCCCCGGCCAGAATCAGCGGCACGTTTCCCAAGCGGGGTGCCTCTCTGCGCAAGTCCCCCCAGTTGACTGTTTTTCCCGTACCCCCGTATTCGCCGGGCCCGCCGGGCGCATCGATCAGCACCGCCGCAACGCAACGCCCGAGCCGCTCGCAGTCATCCAGCCACTTCCGCAGCGGGGCCAAGCCCGACTGGTCGCATCGGTAAGCTCGAACTATCGGGATATCCGCAGGGATCTGGGCCGCGAGCTCAGGCGTTTCGTCGCCGTGCAGTTGCACCGCGTCGAGCGGTACCGCCTCGACAAGCCGGAGGATCTCTTCCGGGGGGGCGTTCACAAAAACACCAACAACTAGCGCTTGGCCCGCAACCGCTCGGGCGATTTCCTGCGCGGTGGGCAGGTCGATCGAGCGCGGGCTGGGCCGATAGAAATTGACCCCGATCGCGTCAGCGCCAGCAGCCACGGCATGAGCTGCCTCGTCCGAAGTGGTGAGGCCACAGACCTTGATTCGGAACAACGACGCCCCCGTGAGTATACGCACGTACAGATATCGGAATCACAACCGTTACTTCTCGGATTGAAGCCTGCCTCATAGAAGCGCCGATCCCAAGGGAGGTTCGCCGTGTCGCCCCGGCGCGCTCCCGCTCCTAGCAAGGATTGCCCTGATGTCCGTTTCGTCGCCCCAATCGGCCGACACCCAGCGCGCTTTTCCCTCGCATCCGCGAGTAGACCGCTACTTTGCCGCCGAAGCAAACGAGGCCTCCCGCCGCCGGCTGGTGGACCTGCTCCGACGTGGCGATGGTCCCGGCTTGTTGATCGGTGCGCCGGGCTTCGGAAAGACGATGCTGTTAGAAGCGATCGCGGCGGCACTGCCGTCGCCGCTGCGTGTCGTGCGGTTAGCTTGTACCCAGCTCTGTACGAGGCGGGCCTTGTTACAGGCAATCTTGCGTGGGTTGCGTCTGCCTTACGGCGATCGGGAAGAAGGTGTCTTGCGTCTATCGCTGATCGACGCGATCGAAACGGGAGAAGGGCCGGTCGCGCTGTTGGTCGATGAAGCGCAGTCCTTGCCGCTGAGGCTGCTTGAGGAGCTGCGTGTGCTATCGAATGTCACGGTGGACGGTGCACCACAACTTCGATTGGTGCTTGCTGGCACGCCCTCGCTGGACGAAGCACTGACGGCACCCGAGCTCGAGTCTTTCAGTCAGCGCGTTGCGGCGCGGTGCTATCTGACCCCGCTGGGGTACGAAGAAACCGCGCAGTATGTGCGTGCGCACCTCGGGGCTGCGGGAGGAGACCCGGACAGTCTGCTAGCGGGAGACGTTTTCTCGGCAATCTATACGGCCACCGATGGCGTGCCGCGGCTCATCAATCAGCTCACCGATCGGGCGTTGGTCATGGCGGTTGAGCAGGGCGCGACTCAGATCGACGGAGCCGATATCCAGGTGGCTTGGTCCGACTTGAATCAGCTCCCAATGCCCTGGCAATCGCCAACCAGTAAGGGAGCGGTGCCCCCGCTGGCGATGGATGGAGAATCGTCCATCGAGTTCGGTGCGCTCGACGATCTCGACTCAGAAGACTTGGTTGCCTCCACGCCGACCGCGCTTGAATCGGAAACCCCATCATCCGAGGCGATGGACCTTCCGGTCCGCAACAGCCGGCCGGCAGCCGAGGGGTTGTGGAACGCGGATCAAGGCTTGTTTTCGCTCGGTGCGCCTTCCTGCTCAGAGGTTGACGACGCCGACGAATCAACGAACTCGCAAGATGATTGTGTTTCGCTCGCGTTTCCAGGCGTAGCGTCACGGCGTCTGCAGGCCACGAACGATCCGATCGAAGAGCCTGCGCAAGAGCCAAGCCCCCTTGCCGACGATCCGTTCGACGAGCAATTCGACGAGGAAGAGGTCGTGCTGGATCGCTTTGCCGATCTGGCATTAGTCACGCGACCGGGCATCGAGCGTGTCGTCAACCGACAAGACCTGGAGTTTGGCAAGCTGTTCCAAGCGCTCGAACCGGCCGTGGAAAGTTTGGTCGAGGAAGTTCAGGCCCGCGACGAAGCCCAACGCGTGGGCTTCACGGTTCTCAAGCCGGTGCCTCCGGTTGCGAAACCGGCGAGGGTTGAAGACGACTCCTACGAATTAGCCGAGATCGAAGAGTCGCTCACCGAACTCGAAGAGATTTCATCAGCGGCAGTTGCGGCCCCAAGCCCTGGTGCTGCGCCCCTTGTTGCCGAAGTCGTGGACTCGTCAACGGAAGAGCCGCTGCTGGTGATCGAAGCGGACCCGGAAGAGATCCCTCCGCAGGTGAAGCAGGCCGAGTATCGGCAACTGTTTGCCGGCTTGCGGCATGGGTGAAACTTTTTCTCTGCACCGAAGATAGCCGCCCCACCTGTCCGGATCTTCCTTGATGACGCGTTTGCATCTGGTTACCGGCGGGGCCGGTTTCATTGGTTCGCACCTTGCTACCGCGTTGGTCGAGCGCGGAGACCGGGTGCGCGTGCTCGACAACCTGTCCACCGGCTTTGAGCGAAACCTGGCCGGATGCCCCGAAGTGGAACTGGTGGTGGGCGATGTGTGCGATCCGTCGGTCGTCGATCGTGCGGTGCAGGGGGTCGATACGGTTTTCCACGAAGCCGCGATGGCCTCGGTGCCAGCGAGTATGCGGACCCCGCTGATCTCTCATGCGGCGTGCATGACCGGGACCGTTCAAGTCCTCGATTCGGCCCGGCGGGCCGGCGTGCGACGCGTGCTGATTGCCGCGTCGAGCGCGGCCTACGGTGATCGGCCGTTTGCGGCCAAGCGCGAGACCGACGCTGTCGAACCGCTCTCACCCTACGCCGCCTCCAAGATTGCCAGCGAACTTTACTGCCAAGCGTTTACCCGGTCGTTCGGTTTAGAAACCGTAGCGCTGCGGTATTTCAACGTGTACGGACCGCGACAGGATCCAGCGAGCGAGTACTCGGCGGTGATCCCGATCTTTGTGACCAAGATGCTAGGGGGTGTGCGGCCGACTGTGTTTGGCGACGGCCAGCAGAGCCGCGACTTTGTTTTTATTGGTGACGTCGTGCGGGCCAATCTGCTCGCCGCAGATGCTGTGCAGGCGTCGGGACAGGTGATCAACGTGGCAACCGGGAGGCATACGACCCTGCTCGACCTGATTGCTGCCATCAACGGAGCGATGGGGACCGCGGTTGAACCGATCTTTGCCGAACCCCGCCAAGGAGATGTCCGCGAGAGTCTTGCCGACATCACGACGGCGCGGCAGATCCTCGGCTATGAGCCGCAGGTGTCGCTGAGAGAAGGGTTGGTTCGTTCGATCGACTACTACCGCGAACTCGCCGGCTGAGGCGAGCCCGCTAAAGCTTCTCAGCGGGTTCGGACGGTTTGCGGAAGACGAGCGGCTCGGCCCGCCGCCAATAGCGGCTGAAGCGTTTCAGATCGACCCCGGCAGGAAGGTCGATAAACGGCTCGGGCTCAAGAAGTTGGGCACCAAGTTCGCGAGCCTGGGCCTGGAGACGCGGATCACGGCTGGCGAAGGTTTCGATAACGTGTGCGCTGTGCCGTTCTGCAAATGCGCGAACCTCGTGGACAACATCGCCGCGCCGAACTTCAACGCCCGGCATCTCGCACAGACACTCGTGCATGAAGACGATCCGCTTGAGCGACATGCCCTCGCAGCGGAGCCATGCCTCGTCATAGACGAACACCGCGGACTGCCCCGGTGTGAGCACCGTGGCCGAAAGCATTTCGTCGTGTACCCAAGTGACAGCGGCAGACATCGCGGAGTTAGCAGCGTGGCATGTGAGGGTTAAACGTGTGAGGGGTGCTGTGCGCTGGCCCCCTTCACGCGAACAGACGCCGATTCAGTTCGTCGTAGCTGGCGTCGAACGGAGAGCGACCGTCCGCATCGCAGCCGGTGAAACGCCCACCGGTCCAGCGGAGCAGGTTGTCGAGGTTGAACAGGTAGGGCTTCGCCGCAAATGTGCTCGCGACCCACTGCCACGAGAGGTGGTTTGAAGCCAGATCGCCATCGAGCAGATGCGCGTACATCCACGCGGCCCCGGCCTGCCACTTGACCCGCCGCCAATGGACCACATAGGCGGCGATCTTCATGCGCCCCTGGTTGTGCAAGTAGCCGGTCTCGTGGAGCTCGCGCACCGTGGCATCGACAAAGTCGTTGCCCGTTTGCGCGGCCAAGAAGTCTGCGGGCAGAGCGTCGGCGTAGTCGGAGGGCTGATAGCCCGTCTTGTAGGGTTCCAGATCCTCTCGGACGGCGTCGCCGCGTTCGCCCAGGACACGCCGGTAGTAGTCGCGCCAGGCGAGTTCTTGCAGCAGCTTGTCAGCGCTCCGCGGCGTGGGCACCAGAGCGATAACGTGTTCGCTGACCTCTTTCAGCGAAAGAACGCCATGACGCAGGTAGGGCGACAACCGCGTGACGGCCCCGTCGTAGTGGTTGCGATTGGCCCCGTAGGCAATCGGATCGATCGCGGCCATCCGTTGCATGGCCTGCGAGCGTCCTCCGCGGAACTGCGGGCTCGCGGGGGCACCGGTCTGCGGGGCAGAAGGGAACTCCGCAGCACAGTAGGCAACGAGCTCTTCGTGTGTGGCGAAGTGAGTTCGGAGCGCTCCGCATGCGCGAGCCGAACCGGAATCGGATGCGTTGCGGCGAGAGTCTTTAGGGTTCACGCAGCACCCTAGGTGCCGCGTGCCCCATCGACCACCGCTCGTAGCGGGAAACGCATCGTTCGGGGCCTACCGACGGCGGCCCGCCAAGGCGAGGGCGATCACTGCCAGCACAAGGCCTGCGGGTTCGGGGATTGCGGCGATGTTCACGCCAACACCCCAGTTGAGCAGCAATTGATTCAGCTCATCGTTATCGACCGTGCCGAGCGGCAGCGCCCCGTCCCAGCCCGCGGGGGTGGGGGTGGCGGCCAAACCCCAGTTGAGAAGCAGCAGGTTGAGGTCGAAGTTATCGACAGCTCCGTCGCCGTTGAAGTCGCCGGGGCCAATCGAGGCCACAATCAGATCGGCGGCCTGGTTGGGGGTGCCGAACCCCCCGCTCCAATTCAGTTCGAGGTCTTGCAGCAAGAAGCTCAGGTCGAGCCCCGGTGCCGCGATCGGCCCGAGTGAGATGCCGCCTCCGGAGAGGATGGACCCGCCACCCGTGTTGGTCACAACGCCGATAAGCGTGTCGGTGTCGGTCTGGAACGAGCCGCTGGGTAGCACGGCTGCGCTGCCTGTAAAGACGCCGCTGGCGGAGCTCAGACGCACGAGGCCGATATCGTTCGTGTCGGGGAACAGGGCGATCTCGCCCGTCAACGGATCGTAGCGCACTGATACCTGCCCGTCGCCGGGCGTGCCTTCGGTGGTTGCCGAGCTCAGCACCGCTTGATAGTTCGGCGAGAAGGCGTAGACGTCTTCGAAGTCGACCTGTCCGTTGCCGTCGAGGTCGCCGCTCGCCCAACCGGCCGACGCAGCGGTACCAAAGTTCAGCGACAGGACCGACGCATCGAGGTCGCCCACGAAACCGTCCAGATCGATGTCGCCGGCACCGGCCGTGATCGTTCCGCTTGTGGCGAAGGGGAACAATCCGTTCGAAGCAAACAGCAAGCCGTGGGTGCCGGGCATCGCTCCGGAAATGTTCCCGGCGGAGTCGTAGGCCCCTAGCACCTGGATGCCCGAAGTCGGTGCGCTGAGCGTTGGTCCCGTGGTGGTGAACGTCGCGAGCGGGAAACCTTGCACTCCGGGAAGGATGCCCGTGCCGAAGGAGTAAAAGGCCTGGCCGTGAGTCCCCTCGCTGGGGGCGACGTGCAAGCCCTCGGGGAAGTTGCCACCGAAGCCGCCTGTGAGCGGCTCCCACCCGAAAACGGGCAAGCCCGGATTGATCGATTCGACGCCACCGTTGCCAATACCGGTGGTAGTCACGCTGCCCGAGATGACCGTAGCGTCGGAGAACGTCACCCCCATCTCGACGGCGAACGACATGCTGGTGGGGGAGGTGTCAAGCAGCACCTGCCAAACCCAGTCGCCGTTGGCGTCCAGCACCGGTACGCCCCCGCTGCGCTGCAGATCGACCGAAACAACCTGTGCCTGGAGGCAGGGGCTGATCAGAGAAACAACGATCAATCCCAGCAAACTCAGGCAGTTGAAGGGGCGAACTGGCATTGGTGGCGCTCGGTGGTGCTAGGCGAAAAAGACTGTTCGTAACGAAGACTTCGTTGCGACCTTAGCCTCTAGGCAACGTGTGAGTCAAATTCTTGCCACCCGACAAGCCACACTCGCGGGGGGTGGTACCTCTTCGGGAGCCCGCCGTTCCGCTACGATGGGGCACTGCTGCGGGGGGTCTCGATCTTTCAGATTAATCTGCTCGGTACTTGTCCAGAGAGGGCACCGTGAAGCGAATCTCGTCGTTGGGCGTGCTGGTTAGCACGGCCCTGCTGCTGCTTCCGAATATTACTGCGGGCCAACCCCTAGCGGCTGACCAGCCGGCGTCATCGCTCCAGGCGGTCACCCCCGGCGAATCCGCCGCTGAGCAAGAGCCCCTGGCCGAGGGGCCCGTTAGCGCACCCTCTGCCGATGCGCCGCCCCCGCAGTCAGATGAATCAGCATCGGCGTCTGAGGGCTCGCCTGACTCAGATGAAGGCGTGCCGGTTCGTTCCGACCAGCCTGGCGTTGCCCCCCTCGAAGCCACGCCCGACGAGCAATCCGAAGAAGACGGCGATCGAAAAGCCGATGCGCCAGAGGAATCTTCTCCCGAGGAGCCAATCCCAGGAGAAGTTGATTGGAACGGGCTGATCGAACGATCCCCGGCGTTCTTAGCGCTGATGCACCATGCGGCCGTTCATCTGCCGATTGCGTTGTGGCTGTTCGGGGCGTTCTTTGTGGTACTTGGGGTCGTTGCCCCGAGCCTCCGCAACCAGATCCCCGCGGCGTGCTTGATCGGCGGAGCCCTGTCGTCGGTCTTCGCGGCCGCGAGTGGCTGGTGGTATGCCGAGCACGAGTGGGGCGAGCCCTGGGACGGGGCCACTCATCTGCGTGATATCGATTGGTCGGAGCAGTTGACCCAGCACCGCTGGGCGGGGGTCGCACTGGCGATCGCTTCGTGTGTGCTGTCGCTCGTTGCGATTATCAGCCTAGCTCGGGGCAGCTTCCGCTTGGGCATCTTGTGGCGAATCGGACTGATTGGGCTTGCGCTGGCGGTGGCCTGGGAAGGCCACATCGGCGGGGAGCTGATCCACGGCAAGGGCTTCCTGGAAGAAGCCTACCAGGCATGGATCAATCCGGACGCACCATAGCCGTTCGTCGCGGAGACGTCTCTGTTAAGCGTCGAACGGTCGCGGTCTACTCGTCAAAGTAGCGCGCGAAGGCCGCGTCTTCTGGCGCTGTAACCGTACGGGACCCCGACTCGTAAGTTGCTTCCTTGACGGAAGTGGTAACTGGCGCTGAGGGTGCGGCCGGCGTAGGACCGTTTGCCGTGGTTGGGTTCGCCTGGGCTTCTTCGATGATCTGAGCGGCTTGATAGCGGCCAACGGCGTGTCCGATCGCGGCCCCGCCGAGCTGTAGCAGCGCATCGCCTTGGGGCACGAGAATGGCGGCTTGGCCGCCGACCTCGGTCCCCAACTGCGGTTGGAGAACGCGCCGGGCCTCGGCCCGCTCGGCGGGGGTCCCCGTCTCGTCAACATAGTTGTAGACGGCTTGTTTGCTTCGCGTCTCATGGACAAGCCCCACGAACGGAAGCACCCGCACGGCCGAATAGAAACCGGGATGCGTCCGCTCGCGTGTATCTGCCGCCTGAGCCGCTTGCTCAAGTGCGAGCGCCGGAACATCGGAGTACACGTGGACCGTGTTCGTGAACGGGTTGTACCAGTCGCCACCGAAGAGGCGCCCCGGAAGCACCGAGTAACCGAGTGTGTAGACCGTGCCGAACGTCGCACGCCAGCCCAGGCCGACCCGCTCGTTCTCGCCGAGTCGCTTCCACTCGCCAAACGGGTCGTACTGGTTGACGCGGATCATCACCCCATCCACCTCTTTGTTCGCTAAGAAATCGGCCGCCTCATCGACGGTCTCGCTCGAGATCTGATGATTGTCAACGCGACGGTCCCAGAGCACCAGTTTTTTAGGGATCCCCAGCACCCAGCCGACACCGTCGATGACCGGCATCGGTTCGCCGTGCTCGACATCGATCTCCAGGCTCGTGGCGGCGGGGTTCGCGACGGGGCCGTGCGCTGCCACGTCTTCGGCCCCGGCGGGTACGACGCTTACCAACGCGGCAAGTGCAACCAACATGGCAGCCAGGAATGAACGCAGTTCCACAAGAATCAGCATATCGGGGGGCAATCAGATCGAGGCGGGGCGGCGTCTTCGCCGCTCAGAAACGCACGGGGCTTTTAGCGTGCCGCAGAACGCACGGCCAAGCCCACCTCGGTTACAGGCCGCTTTCCGCCCCGAGTGTCACCTCCAGAAACTGGCGGCGATGATCGCTCAGCCCGGACGATTGGATCGCGTAGCGAAGTGGCGTAAGCCGTTGTCCTGTAATCAGTTGATCGATCGCTAGCACGGGCAGCGGCCAGGGCCAAGTTGCACTCCAGCCGGCACCCAACACGTCATAAGCGTGGCGATAACCTGCTGGCAACGGCGCGAGCCGTCTTGACTGCCGCGGGGCGTTGAAGTCGCCCAGCACCAGGTCGGGACGCAGCTCGGCTATTTCACGCCGTAGCAGTGCTAGCGGCGGGTCGCGATGGAATTGGAGCATGGCGGTCAGATCGACCATCATCACACGCACCGGCGGCTCACCCTCAGGCCACGAGGGGGGAGACCAATCAACCACCCATGTGCGGATGTCAGATTTATTCAACCGACGCTGCTGCCCCGTGAGCGTGCCGCGCGCGACAATCACCATCGCCATGTCACCAAGGACCGAGTAGCCCTCGAAACGCGAGTAATCGGCGCTCGGGTCGATCTCAGATAAGGCGTACAACTCGGCCTGCAGCGGAAGCAGTTCGTCGACCTCGCGCGACCAACCACGCTTGCCCCACATGACGTTCCAGTGCACGACGCGAAGTGTCCGTGAACCGATAACCTGGGGAGCCACCAGCCCGCGCTCCTTCGACGTTAGAGATGCTCGTGATTCAACGAGAGTGGCAGCGGTGTGATCCGTCGCGAACCAGCGATGCTCAAACAGCAGCACCGACGTGAGTGGCGCGCAGGCGAGCAGCAGCGCATAACACGCCAATGAGCGCCTTTTTAGCCACCACGCCGTCAGACCGCCCAAAGCCAAGAGCGCCGCGACCACCGGCGAGGGGGCGTAAAAACACAGTCCAGTGAGCCAGTATTTATCGCGCCAGACTTGTCCGATTGCCCATGCGATACTGAGCAACGCTGGGAGCAAAGACAAAGCGAACATCCGAATCGGTTTCGCCATCGGAGCGGGGCCGACCAACGGCAGTCCACTCGCTAAGAGGTTGCGAAGCGAAGCGCGATCGCTCACGCCGCGGAGGTCCCGCTGTGCTCGGTTAGGTAGCGCAGGATGTCGCGGATCGAGATCAAGCTGACCGGTCTCTCGCCGTCCATGACGGGCAGGTGACGATAGCCGCCGACCGCCATGCGATGGATCGCGACCGCGACCTTGTCGTGCGTCGAGACCACCATCGGGTTGGGGGTCATGAACTTTACGAGCGGTTGATCGTGCAGATCTTTCGCGTTGACACCCAGGCGGATCAGCGCGTCGCGTTCGCTGAAGATGCCGACGAGTCGGTCTTCGTTGACCACCAGCAGGCAGCCGATGCGGCGCTCGACCATGGTTTTGAGCGCCATGCTTAGTGAGACTTCGCCACCTACTTCGACCGGGGGGTGCGCCGGAAGTGCCCCAACCGTATCGTGCAGCAGAGAGGCTTCAATCCCCTTGGCCGGCGCTCGGATAAAGACATCGGTGAGGGCCTGTTCGCACTGCTCGCAGGTGTCGGCACCCTCGATCAGTTCGTCGAAGCCGCAAAACGGACAAAGAATCATGCGTGACAGGCCGAGGACGAGAGGGCTTAGACAGTGAGAGCGGCTTCGCGCTGGAGGGGGCTACGCTTGAACGGTCCAGGTTTCTCCGCCCGCGAACAGGGCGTCGAGGTCTCCAGGCCCCTTCTCTTTGGTCGCGAGTTCGACCTGCTCGTTCACCAGCGCGTCGTACCGCGGGGCATCGACGCTCCGGAACACGCCGATCGGCTCGGGGAAACCGTCTTCGTGCCGCATGCGGCTGAGCAGGTAGGCAAGGCTCGGCTCGGCCGCCTTTTCGTCATGGAACAGCAAGTCGTCTTCGTTGATTCCCTTACCGAGCTGCACGATTTCCGGCTCGAGGCCGTGCAGGCGGATGCCCTTGTCCCGATCCTTGCCAAACACGAGCGGCTTGCCGTGCTCGAGCTCGAGTGTCGTGTCGGCCTTGGTGTCACGGTCCTTGGCGTAGTCCCAGGCACCGTCGTTAAAGACGTTGCAGTTCTGGTAAACCTCGACGAACGACGTGCCACGGTGTGCGGCGGCGCGCTTGAGGGTTTCGCCCAGGTGGTTGATGTTGGTGTCGATGCTCCGCGCGACAAAGGTCGCCTCGGCACCGATCGCGATCGAGAGCGGATGCAGCGGATTATCGATCGCCCCCATCGGCGTGCTCTTGGTCCGTTGACCCAGCGGCGAGGTCGGCGAGTACTGCCCCTTGGTGAGGCCGTAGATTCGGTTGTTGAACAGGATGATGTTCAGGTCCATGTTCCGCCGGATGCAGTGCATCAGGTGGTTGCCACCGATCGAGAGACCATCGCCATCGCCCGTGATCACCCACACGTTCAGATCGGGGCGAACGGTCTTCAGGCCGGTCGCGACAGCCGTCGCTCGGCCGTGGATCGTGTGCAGCCCGTAGGTGTTCATGTAGTAGGGGAATCGGCTCGAGCAGCCGATGCCGGAAATGAACACGA
The DNA here is from genome assembly GCF_007859815.1 of Botrimarina hoheduenensis. Lineage (GTDB taxonomy): Bacteria > Planctomycetota > Planctomycetia > Pirellulales > Lacipirellulaceae > Botrimarina > Botrimarina hoheduenensis. The sequence continues at coordinate 679,620 of NZ_SJPH01000002.1, forward strand.
TCTTCTCGCGGGCAATGCCGAGCGTCGGCATGACCTTCTTCATCTGCGCGAGGATCGAGTAATCGCCACAGCCGGGGCACCAGCGCACGTCTTGGTCGCTAGCGAAGTCAGTGGGCTTAAGAACGGGCAGTTCGAGTTCGACAGACATGGGGGCGCTTCGTGTGGTTGGGGCCGCTCAGCAAGCGGAGCTTAGCGCTAGAGTTGGGGGATCGAGGGGACAGCAGCAGCGTTAAGCGAGCGAGTTAATTATCTCGACCAACTCGGCAACGCTGAACGGCTTGCCTTGCATCTTGTTGAAACCGATGGCATCGACGAGGTAGCGATCGCGAAGAATCGTGCGGAGCTGACCGCTGTTGAGCTCGGGGACAAGAATTTTCTTGTAAGAGCCGAACAGGTCGCCCAGATTCTTGGGCATGGGGTTGATATAGCGCAGGTGGGCGTGTGCCACCGACTTGCCCTTGGCGCGCGCCGAGCGAACCGCCGAAACACACGAGCCATACGTGCCGCCCCAGCTCACAACCAGCAGGTCGCCGGTCGCGGGACCGTCAACCGTTTGCGCCGGGATGTCGTCAGCGATCTTCGCGATCTTGGCGGCACGCGTATCGGTCATCGACTGGTGATTGTTATGGTCGTAGCTGACGTTGCCCGTAACGTCTTGCTTCTCGAGTCCGCCCAAGCGGTGCTCCAGGCCCGGCGTGCCGGGCAGGGCCCACGGGCGCGCGAGACGCTCGTTGCGTTTGTAGGGCAAGAACTTCTCGCCATTGGCCGCGGGCCCGGGGTGCTCGATCTCGATCTTCGGCAGACTCGCTGCCGAGGGAACTTTCCACGGTTCCGAACCGTTGGCGATGTACCCGTCCGTCATCAAGAAGACCGGGGTCATGTAACGCGTTGCGAGTCGCCAGGCCTCTTGGGCAACCTCGAAACAGTCGCCGGGCGAGCGGGCCGCGATCACCGGCATGGGGCACTCTCCGTTGCGCCCGTACATCGCTTGGTAGAGGTCTGACTGCTCGGTCTTGGTCGGCAAACCGGTCGAGGGGCCGCCCCGCTGGACGTTGATGACGACCATCGGCAGCTCCATCATGACCGCCAGCCCGAACGCCTCGCCCTTGAGGGCGATGCCCGGACCGCTGCTGGCCGTGACCGCCATGGCCCCGGCGAACGAGGCGCCGATGACCGCCGTCATCGCCGCGATCTCATCCTCAGCCTGGAACGTCACGACATCGAAATTCTTGTGCTTGCACAGCTCGTGCAAGATGTCGCTGGCAGGGGTGATCGGATAGGCACCCAGGAACAGCCGCTTGCCCGACATCTTGGCAGCGGCGATCAGCCCGTAGGACAACGCGGTGTTGCCCATGATGCTGCGGTAAGTTCCCGGCGCGAGTTCGGCCTTGGGAACCGCGTACTGGGTGCTGATTGCCTCGACCGTTTCGCCGTAGTTGAAGCCGGCCTTTAGCGCCGAAGTGTTGGCGCTGGCCACATCGGGTCGCTTGCCGAACTTGCTCTCGATGAACCGCATGGTGGGGTCGAGCGAGCGACCGTAGATCCAGAAGACCAATCCCATCGCAAAGAAGTTGCGGCAGCGGTCCGCCTCTTTTGTGCCCAGTCCGAACTCCTTAACGGAGTCGCGCGTGAGCTGGGTCATATCGACCTTGTAGAGCCTGTACTTTTCTTCCAGGTCAACGAGGCCGCCGGGTTCGAGAGGATTGGCCTCGTAACCGGCTAGTTCGAGCCCCTTCTTGTCGAAGGCACTCTCGTTGACGATCAGGATGCCGCCATCGCGCAGGTCCACCAGATTGGTTGCCAGGGCAGCCGGGTTCATGGCCACCAGGGCATCGACCGTGTCGCCCGGCGTGAAGATTTCTTCGCTGGAGAAGTGAACCTGGAAGCCCGAGACGCCCGCCTTGGTGCCGCGCGGAGCACGGATCTCGGCCGGAAAGTCCGGGAACGTCGCGACATCGTTGCCTGCGAGGGCCGAGGTGGTCGTGAACTGCGTGCCGGCCAACTGCATGCCGTCGCCCGAGTCACCGCAGAATCGCACGGTGGCCTCGATCAGGGTTTCAACGGGCTTCGACGGAGACTCGGCAACGGTAGACATGGACGGCGACAGAAAACGGGGAGAGTTGGGCGGATCGAACGTGGAGTGCTAGCGGCGGGGAACGATTCAAGGGCCCCAACCAAAGGAACCGGTGGATCGCAGCATTACCCGGATTGCCTAGGCTCCCTCACGCTCCGGAGTGGTGCCAACCGGGGTGGGGGGCAGGTTATAGATCGTATTGGGGAAGTGCTCGACCAGGTAGCGCAGGATCCCCCGCACGTCGATCATGCCAACGGTCTGGGTGGGGTCGCTGGGCGAGACCATGGGCAGGTGGCGATAGCCGCCATCGCTCATGGCCCGAATCGCTTCGGCCATGGTCGAAGTAGTGGTGATGGAGGCCGGCGTCTTCGACATCTCGGACTCGATCGGGCCCGACATGTCGGCCCCTTCCGCCATTAACCGCAAGGCATCGCGCTCGGTGAACACGCCGATTAGCTTCTCGGCTTCGTCCAGCACGATGATGGCACCGGTGCGGTTGGCACGCATCAATTTGACGACTTCAGAGATAGCGACCCCGGCAAGAACCGCTACCGGTTTCTCGGGGTACGCCGAGGTGGCGCTCTCGGTCGCGAGGCTCAGCTGAAAATCCACAGCCGGATCGGGTCGACGGGGGAACGCGGCGGCGGGTGCTCGGAAGCGATCGACAATGATCGCAATAACACTAGGAGCAGGCCAAAGGCTCGACGCGATGATCTGAGAATACCACGACGCAAAATCTGGCTAAACCGCAAACCCGGTCGGATTTTCGCGTTTTTACGCGGGCGGCCCCTCTCCTGACTCCGCCAAACCTTTTGTCTGGGGGTCAACATAGAATTTGGAGAGGTCGAATCCGCCTCGCTGTTCCTCTTCGATCAGCTTGAGTCGCTTCTCCAGGTGCTCGATACGGCGCGCTAGCTGCGGAATCAGATCCTCCTTTTCTTGGCCGACCTCGGGACGTGGCGGGGCGGGGTAGCCGAGGTGGCGGTGCAGCGAATTAAACAGATACAGGGGGTCTTTCCGACGATTGGCCAGGGCGATCCGGCCCTCACTCACGCCAAACAGGGCCTCGGTTCCTTCGGCAACGCCGCTCGCGCGCTGTTGGGCCAGGGCGCTGTTCACATAGATCAGGTCCGCCAGATCGACCATGCCCACCTGCCGACGGATCGCGAGGATCCAGGTGCGCCAGGCCTCGTCGTACGCCGGATCGGCAGAGATAGCCGTCAGCCCGCGGTCATAGCCGAGCCGATTACGGCAGAGGACCTCAAACTGATAGAGGAACAGCCCCTGGCGGGTAGGCAGAACGCCTCCGCCGAGCGGGCCGGCACGGTATTTGGCCTCCTGCGACAGCAGTAGGAAGCCCCGTCGCAGGTCGAAACGTCCCCGCTCGGATTCCCCTTCGCCCACGACAAACGTCTGAAAAGCCGTAAAATAGTGGGCCAGCCTGGCCATCCCCTGCGTCATCAGGCCGGCGTGCCGGAGCTCATCCAGCAGGAAATCGATCGCCAGCGGAAGCTTGGTGGTTGCCAGAGCCTCTTCCCGAGCCGAACGCAACACTTCTTGGGCCGGTGCGCCCTCGGCAAGCCGCGTGGCGAGCATCTCAAAAAAGTGGGCCTGCTCGATGTACTCGTCCGATCCCAGGGTGGTCACGGCGGCGTGTCCCCTCTGATCCACCAGGCGGTTGTCTGCCTGTCCGTCCGGGAGTGAGGTGTTGGGCATCGGTTGGGTGCTCAGGACGGGAATCAGCCGATCGCGGCTGGGCGGCGGTCAATCGTCGTAACGCGGAGTTAGCTCTATAGTAGGCGGAGTTAGCTCTATAGTAGATGGCTGCCCCCCTTCCCTCACCACAAACCCCTGCGGCCCCGTGTCCAGCCGTTTCTCTACTATCGATCAAGCCGTTGAGGCGATCGCGGCGGGTCGTGTTGCGATCGTCGTCGACGCGGAAGACCGCGAGAACGAAGGCGACTTTGTCTCTGCTGCTGAGAAAGTGACCCCCGAGACGGTCAATTTCATGATTACGCATGGCCGCGGTCAATTGTGCATGCCCCTGCTGCCCGACGCTGCTGAGCGACTCCGCTTGCCTCTGATGGTCGATGCGGGGGTCAACAACGCCCCGCTACAAACCAACTACACGGTCTCGGTGGATCACCGCTCTTCGCGGACGGGCATCACGGCTGAAGAGCGTTCGACGACAATCCGTGCCCTGTGCGACGACGCAAGTCAGCCCGAGGATTTTGTCCGTCCGGGGCATATGTTTCCGCTGATCGCCAAGGAAGGCGGCGTGCTGCGGCGTGCCGGCCACACCGAGGCGTCAGTCGATCTGGCGCGGTTGGCGGGCCTCAAGCCGGCCGGTGTGCTGTGTGAGATCCTCAACGAGCAGGGCGACCGCGCCGACCACGACTCCCTGGTCGCGCTTGCCGAAAGGTTTGACCTGCCGATCGTTTCCATCGAGCAGCTGATCGCCTATCGGCGGATCCGCGAAAAGCTGGTTGAAAGACAGGCCGAGGCGGCCCTTCCGACCAAGCACGGCGAGGCCCAGATCATTGTCTACGGCGTCAAATACGAAGCGATGGAGCCCGTCGCGATCGTCTTCGGCGATCTCACCTCGGTCGAGGCACCGCTCGTGCGGCTGCACTCGAGCTGTTTCACCGGCGACGTGCTCGGATCGCTGCGGTGCGATTGCGGAGACCAACTCCAGATGGCTCTCAGCCAGATCGGGGCCGAGGGGGTCGGAGCGGTGATTTATCTGCCGCAAGAAGGGCGCGGGATCGGCCTGGCGGCGAAGATCAAGGCCTACGCTCTGCAGGATAACGGCATGGACACGGTCGAGGCGAACGTCGCGCTGGGCTTCAAGGCGGACGCCCGCGATTACGGCGTGGGGATCCAGCTCCTTAAGGACCTTGGCCTGTCCAAGATTCGTTTGCTCACGAACAACCCCAAGAAGCTCGACGCGGTGGTGTACGGTGGGTTTGATCTGGAGGTGGTTGACCAAGTGGCGATTGTTCCCCCGGTGCACGACCACAACGCCGCTTATCTGGAAACCAAGCGGACCAAGATGGGCCACACCTTGCCAAGGTCCTGAGAGGGGCGCTCGGCCGTAGTCCGATAAAAACGAATGGCTGTCGCTGTGTTGCTTGCTTTCCATGTCAATGTCTACCAGCTTCCCGAGTCGGCGGTTGCGGGACCGATCCGACCGCTGCGCGGTGCCGAGCGCAGGACGATGACGGGGCCCAACGGGGGCCCGCCCCTGTTTCTGGCGACGATGCCCGCAACCTTCGACCAGATGCAGCTGAGGCTCGCCGAGCTGCCCCAATGCGATTGTGAACCCGACGGCTTCTTCTTGCTGACCGGAAGAACGTCCGACGGATACTTCTGGCGGCTTAGCGGTCACATGCAAGAGTACCTGCCCGAGGAAAGCGCTACCCCGCGTATGCATCGGGTAGAGCTCAATGGCGAGTGCCCCGCCGGCTTTCTCGACATGGTTCTGCGGACGATGGGCTGGCCTGACGCCACCTTGGCTTTTGAGCTTGTGCAAGAAGGAGTAACGCTCGGCGAAGACGACTTTCGCCGCTATGCGGCGTCAGCGGAGGCTGTTTGATCCAAACGGTCGGCGAGCCCCGCTCGCGGTGCGACTGATTGCACAACGCCGGGGAACCTCCTTGGGCGATTTCTTGCCAGGACCCGCATCGGGAGGTGCCGCGTGATCGGCCCGCAAGACGCACAACGGATTGCCGAGGTCGCTCTTGGTGCGCCGGGGTAAAGTTAAGCGGGTGCCTGCGCCTCAACACGCACCAGCACGCACTTGAACGCCGGCGTTTTGCTTTGAGGATCGACCGTGCGGCCTACCAACACATTCGCTTCCGGGTAATACATTGCCGCGTTGCCGGCCCGGATCGCGGGGAACGCCACGGCACGCACGTGTTCCATTCGGCCGGCCGGGCCAGACACGCACACCTGTTGCTCGTCGGACAATCCCAAACGAGCCAGGTCTTCGGGATGCAGAAGGATCACGCGGCGGCCCTCGACCCCGCGATACAGATCGTCTTCTTCGTAGACAACGGTATTGAACTGACCCTCGCTGCGGAGGGTCATTAGCCGCATCTCCTGGGGGGCTCCGCCAGCGAGTGGCGGGAGGTGGTGCGCGAACAGCTTTGCGCGGCCATCGGGGGTCGCGAAACGTGCCGTGTGGAACGTGCGGCCTTCGATCTGAAACTCTTGCTTCGTTTTGTCGATAGCGCCGAGTGCTTCCATGCCGGGGATCACTTGGGCGATCGCCTGACGCAGATTGCCCGTGTGACGAAGCGTACGCCAATCGATCGCTCCGAGTTGACAAGGCCCCTGCTTGGCAGAAAGACGCTGTGCCAACCGATCGGCCAGTTCAGCGATGAGACGCACCTCGCTACGTGGCCCGTCATGGCGGCGAGGCCCGCCGTCGCTGAGCCGGACGTAGTTGAACATCGACTCCTGGGTGGTGGGTTCGGGCTCTTCGTCGCGGGCGAGCACCGGCAGAATGAGCGTCTCACGAGCGACGCCCCAAGCATGCCCCGTGTTGAGGGTCGTGCTGAGGTACACCAATTGATCGAGAGCACCGAGCGCTTTGGCGGCAAAGGTTGCGTCGGGGTTTGAACCGTAGAGGTTACCTCCCAGGCAGAGACCAAACCGCAGCTTGCCGGCGGCCGCATCTTCCATGCAAGCCAGCGTGTCGCGGCCGGCGGTGGTCGGCAGGGTGACGCCAAAGTGCGTCTGCAACCGCTGGAAAACCGCGTCCTTTAGCTGGGGTGTCACGCCGACCGTGCCGATTCCCTGCACGTTCGAGTGCCCGCGGATGGGCATCAGGCCTGCCCCCGGCCGGCCGACCATTGCCCGGAGCAGCGCGAGATTCGCGATCGCTTGCACGTTTTGCACGCCGTGGGCGTGATGCGTGATGCCCATGGTCCAGCTGAAGACGGCACCCCGCGAACGTGCATAGCCCTCGGCGATCCGATCGATGGTTGGTCGATCGACACCCGACTTGGCGACCAGCTCGTCCCAGCCCACCCGTTCATAGGAAGCCTTGAGTTCTTCCCAGCCGTTGGTGTTCGCGCTGAGAAAAGCCTCGTCGTGCGCGCCTTGCTCGACGAGCCGTTTAGCAACTGCCGTTAGCAGCGCCAGGTCGCCGCCGATGTGTGGCTGCACGTACAGGCTCGCGATTTCTGAGCCGAACAACAGGCTCCGCACATCGCTGGGAACGCTGAAGTTGACCAGCCCCGTCTCCCGGATCGGGTTGATCACGATGACCTGACCGCCACGCCGCCGTAGGTCCATCAGCGTGCGCATCAGCCGCGGATGGTTCGAAGCAGGGTTACCCCCGATGACAAACACCAAGTCGCATTGGTCGAGGTCCTCGAGCACGAGCGTGGCGGTGCCGCTGCCGGTGACGCTCGCCAAGCCGACACCGCTGGCCTGGTGACAGTAGTAGCTGCAGTTGTTGACGTTGTTCGTTCCGTACAGCCGTGCGACGAGTTGCAGCAAGAATCCGGCCTCGTTGCTGCTGCGGCCACTGAAGTACCAGAAGGACTGGTCGGGCGAGAGTTCCGCTAGCCGGTTGACGATCCGCTCGAGCGCTTCGTCCCAGGTAATCGGCCGATAATGAGCGGGGCGACCTTGGGCGTCGCGTTGGTCGACGACGAGGGGGGTCGTGAGCCGGCCAGCGGCTTCGAGCTGCTTGGGCGTCATCGCGCGCATCTCGGCGATTCCGAAACGCTGCCAGAACGCAGCGGGAATAGCGCCTTGCATGTCGGCCGCCATGGCCTGCATCGACTTCTTGCAGACTTCCGGAAAGCTACCTGCCTCGTTGACCATGCCGCCCCGTTGCCCACCCATCCCGAGCGCACATGTCTTACAAGCATTGCGTGAGCGCATCGCCTTCCAAAACTTCCACAGCCCGCCCGCCTCGCGGGCTTTCTTCAGCGTGTAGGCCACGGCGGGCCAACCACCGCCAGTACGGACGCGTCGCATAGAGTTGCGCGGGGGAGAACAGTGGAATCGGATAGCGACGCCAGCTTAAGCCATCCGCCGCTTTTAGCCGAGCGTTCGCGGAGGATTCTTGGAAGGTGCCGCAGCGGCAAGATGCTCGGCAAGCTCCGTGAGAGAATTCGCTTGGGGGGGGCCCGCACTGTGCGCGGACCAGGGAGCAGCGTAAGCCCGTTGGGCGAAAAGCCGCTGCAACGCTCCCCCCTCGGCCGCGACATCGATCGCTCGGTCCAGCAGACGCGTGTGCAGCACCGCGGGGAAGGGCTGCCAAAGATCCGCCGCGCGATACGCTGCGGCGTCGAGCGTACGGTCGGCTTCGATTGCCTCTAGCAGCGGTATCAGTAAATCGCGGTGCGGACGCACGAGATCGCAGCTTGCGATGACAATCGTGCCGGGCCCGTGCATTGCTAATCGATCTTCCAGCGCCGCGATGACACCCGCCAGCGGGCCGACACCACCGGGCCAATCGGCGATGGTCCGAACCTGGGCAAACACCCCGGGCGTGCGCGGCTGACCGACGAAGACAAAGTCACCCGCAGGAGCCAATCGGCAACCGACATCGATTGCCCACGGAACGCCCTCGACAGAGTGGGTCGCCTTATCGGTCCCGAACCGACGGCTCTGGCCACCGATAAGCACATAAACCGGCGGATGCGCGTCGGATTGAAGGGACATTAGCGGGCGGCCTAGCTACTTGCGGGCGAAGACCCGCATCGTATCACAGTCCGGCAGACGGCTGAGACGGTTGGCCCCGCTGCGCAGCGCGGACCATGCCGAACGCATCGCAAGGTCAACGTTTTCTCGGATTGACTCGCAAACGGACCGTCTGGAGATCGACCGAACTGGGCCCCACAAGAACATCAAACTCACCCGGCTCGACGACCAATTTCTTGTCGATGTTCCAAAAAGCCAGCTCCGCAGGCGTGAGGGTTAGTTCGACGTCACGCGATTCGCCCGCGGGGATCGTGACACGCTTAAAGTTCTTTAGCTCAATCACCGGGCGGGTGACCGAGCTGACCAAGTCACGCACATAGACCTGAACGGTTTCGGCACCGGTGTAGGAGCCCGTGTTGGTCACCCGCACGCGGACCGTCGTTGATCCGTCGGTGTCGATTACCGGATCGCTGAGGCTTGGCTCATCGAACGCGAAGCGTGTATAGCTCAACCCGAATCCGAACGGGAACAGGGGCGAGATGTCGTCGAACAGGTAACCGCGCCGTGCGGAGGGACGATGGTTATAGAACGCCGGCACATGGCCAACCGAACGCGGGATAGTGATCGGTAGCTTGCCGCTCGGATTGCAACGTCCAAACAGGACGTCGGCGACCGCGGTACCAGACTCTTGTCCCAGGTACCAGCATTCCAGCAGCGCCGCGGATCGATCCGCCAGGTCTTTAACCGCGAGCGGTCGACCATTGAACAGCACCGAAACAATCGGCTTGCCGGTGGTGTGCAACGCCTCGACTAGTTCATCTTGTTTGCCAACGAGTTGGAGATCGGTACGGTCTCCCATGTGCTCGGCAGACCACGCCTCGCGCGAGGTTTGTTCGTTGCCCCCTCCAACGAAGATGACAAGGTCCGCTTGGTTAGCGATAGAGACCGCCTCGGCAATCTTCCGAAGATCCTCCTCTTCATCGGCGCGAACCACGGAATCTTCAAACCATCCGCCGCCCACCGTTATTGCACAGCCCTCGGCGTAGAGCACGTTTACGCTTTGAGCAACCGCCTGTTCGACCGCTTTGAGAACGGTAACAAACTGTTTGGGCTTGCCGCTGTAGCCACCGAGCATGACGCGATCGGCATTCGGACCGATCACGGCGATGGTTTTTAAGCGATCGGCTTGCAGTGGCAGCGTATCGCTCTGGTTCTTGAGCAAGGTGATAATCTGGCGGGCCGCTTCGAGGCTCAGCGCACGGTGTTCCTCACAGCCAACTACCGCTTCGGCAGCGGGCGGATCGACATACGGCGATTCAAATAGCCCCAGCGCGAACTTTTGAGCCAGCAGCGGTGCGACCAACTCGTCGATCTCTTCCTCGTCCACCACGCCACGACGAACCAGATCAACCAAGTGCAGGTAGCAGTCGGGTTCGGGTAACTCGATGTTCACACCGGCTCGGACGGCAGCGGTTGCTGCGGCTGCCGCATCGGCGGCGACATGGTGCCCAAAGAGTCCTTCACGATGGTGCAGCTCAGAGATTGCGTAGTAGTCAGAGACAACGGTTCCCGTGAATCCCCATTCTTGGCGGAGCACGTCGCGCAACAGCCAGCTATTGGCATGCGAGGGCACGCCATCAATCTCGTTGTACGATGCCATGACGCTTTGTGCGCCACCCTCGGCGATCGCTTTATGAAACGGCGTTAAAAAAATCTCGCGGAGGTGCCGCTCCGAGATGCTTACCGGCGCACAATTGGTGCCTGATTCCGGCTGACCGTGCGCGGCAAAGTGCTTGAGGGTCGCGATCACGCGATCGGGATCGCGTAGCTGGTTGTCTCCCTGCATGCCACGCACGGCGGCGAGTCCCATCTCTCCAACCAGATGCGGGTCTTCTCCAAAGGTTTCTTCAACGCGTCCCCAGCGGGCGTCGCGGGCAACATCCAGCACCGGTCCCAGCGCCTGGTGAACGCCGCAGGCACGCGCCTCGCGAGCGGTCATTTCGTACAAACGACGCACCAGCTCAGGATTGAATGTCGATGCCAGTCCGATCGGCTGCGCGAAGCTTGTTGCGTCGCGCCCGACAAGGCCGTGCAGGCATTCGTCGTGAAAGAGCACCGGGATACCGAGCCGACTGTTCTCGACAAAGAATCGCTGGATCGCATTGGTCAGTTCCGCGAAATCTCGAGGGGTTGCGCCGCCGTGGGCATCGCCAGGGCGCCCTACCTGGCCGATCCCATGTCCGTGACCAAAATGCTCGGTCGCTCGCGCGGGATCGAACCCTCCTTGATCGTCGAGCAGCTTGGTGACCTTCTCGTTCCAAACACAGACCATCTGCGCGACCTTCTCTTCCAGCGTCATTCGTGCCAACAGGTCGTCAACGCGACGATCGACAGGTAGCGACGGATTGCGATAGGCGGGCTGGGTGGCAACGGTGCTCATGTTGGTCGTCAACAGAATCAGAACTATCAATAGTTTCATCGGAGCGCAAGTCAGAAGAGGTCAGGTCTCGTTCAGCATCAACTATTCATTGGGGCGCGTGCCGACCGCGATAACCGCGTCGAAAGCGGGCTTCGGCCGGAGGTTGCGATCAAACAGCAATGAGTGCGCGGTACGGCCCTTGATCGGCCAGTTGTTGTGCCATGAAGCGCCGTCCTCTAGGCCCCAGAATGTGACGCGATCGATGAAATCGCGATGACGTACGAAGAGTTCGAAGACTTCGGTGTATCGATTCGCTAACTGGGCTTGTTTCTCGGCAGGCAAACCCTGCGTGTAGGGATCAAGCTCGGGTGAACCGACGGCTTGGCGGGCGACGTCGGCATCGATCTGGTCACCCGGCCATGGCAGAACGTTGATGTCCAGCTCGCTGATCATTACCTTGCCCGCCGCAGCGGAAAGCGATTGGATCGAGCGATCGATGTCTTCGATCGGCGGGTAATCCAGGCTCCAGTGGCCCTGCATGCCGATGCCATCGATCCGCACATCGTTGCGCTTCATTGTCCGGACAAGGCGTGAGGCTGTACGAGCTTTATCCTTCAGGTACAAGCTGTAGTCGTTGTAGTACAGTTCGGCATCGGGGTCCGCCTCGTGAGCCAAACGGAACGCGATCTCGAGGTAATCGTCGCCCAGGATTCTTCGCCATGGCGTGTCGCGGAGGGTGCCGTCGTCGTTGATTGCCTCGTTCACAACGTCCCAGCCTGCGATCCGTCCGCGGTAGCGTCCGACGACGGTCTGAATGTGCTCGCGGAGCGTGGCCAAGACCTGCTCCCGGGTCGCGGGTTGGCCATCAGCTCCCTGAAAGACCCAGTCGGGCGTCTGATTGTGCCACACCAGCGTGTGGCCCGTGATCCGCATCCCGTGCTGCTCGGCAAAGTCGACAAATCGGTCGGCGTCGGCGAAGTGATAGCGATCTCGCTCCGGATGGACGGACTGCCACTTCAAGAGGTTCTCGGGCGTGGCCGCGTTAAACTGCTCGGCGACGATCTTCAGCAGCTCGGGGTGCGGTTCGGTCAGCCAGTGGGTGGCGATCGCAACGCCCATCCGAAAATCATCCTGATAGGCCTCTTTGAGCGTAACGGGTTCCCCTGCCATGACCGGTGATGCGAAGCAGCACGCGATCAATCCTGCCGCGAGGCTCCGTTGTTGGCGACGGGGGGCTGGTGAGACAAAAGCTTGGGATCGTGTTGTGCAGTAATCGTTGCGGTTCATGAGAAGGCTCGTCTTTCTTGAAGCCGATCGCACAGAGAGCCTTCGAGCTCTCGATCGATCTCGTAAAAAAACAGGACGCCGGCACCGACAAGGAATGCGATCGCGGGGAACAGGCTCATCATGAGCCGAATGCCTTCGATCGCATCGGCACTTTGCGCGGCGTTAGGAACGTAGCCGTAAGCGTTCAGCAGCCAGCCGCTCAAGGCACCCCCGATGCTCAGCCCGAGCTTCAGGGCAAAGACCGTGGCGGCGAAGGTCATGGCGGTAGCACGGCGTCCGGTTCTCCATTCGGAGAGATCCGCCACGTCTGCCATCATCGCCCACAGGAGAGGGATCGATACGCCGTATACCAACTGGAGTAAGCACTGCAAACCAACGATCAGTCCCACGTGTGCTTCAGGCGCGACATAGAAGGTCGCTGTGATCAACGCCGCGACAAACTGAGAGAGGATGAATACGTTTCGCTTCCCAAATCGTATCGACAGTGATTTTGAGAACAGGATACCAAGCATCGAAGCCAACATGCCGGCACCGTTGAACCAGCCGAACCAGGCTTCTTGCTGAATCACGTACCGGAAGTAGTAGATGCCGACCCCGCCCCGCATCGAAAGATAGATGAAGTAGAACAGTGTGAGCACCGCCAGGGCGACCCACGAACGATTGGTAGCCAGGTCTTTCAGGTCGGTAGTAAACGAGTTTCTCTGCTCAACTGGCGGCCTGACGCGCTCTTTCGTCGTGGCGAAAGTGATGACAAATAAGAGCACCGCAAGGAGGGCCCAAAACGTCATGGTGAGCTGGTAACCGCGCGCCGTATCTCCCGCGCCTAAGTACTGCACCAGATCAAGCGTGTAGGTCTGCACCATAAAGGCGGCCGTCATCGCCAGCAGAAACCGCCAAGCTGTCAGGCTGGTCCGCTCGACCGGGTCGGCGGTGATCACACCCGTAAGCGCAGCGTACGGGATATTGTTGGCTGTGTAGACCATCATGAGCAGGTTGTACGTTACGCACGCCCAGATCACCTTACCGGTAGCGCTCAGATCCGGCGTTGTGTAGGCCAGGATAAAGCACAGCGCGAACGGGATGGCGGTTGCGACGATCCACGGCCGGAACTTGCCCCATCGGGTGTTAGTTCGGTCGGCCAACGCGCCGATAAGGGGATCGTTTACCGCGTCCCAAAGACGCGAGTAAAGAAAGATGGCCGCGACGGTCAGCGAAGAGATGCCGAGCACATCGGTGTAGAAGCTCATTAAAAAAATGAGCTGCGTCTGGAAGACGAAGTTGGCCGCGCAATCACCCAGACCGTAGCCCACCTTTTCGGTCAGCGAGAGCTTCTGCGTTGCTTTCACCGCGCGCGAGATGATCAGCCCTCGCTATCGTTTGTAGTGAGCGTCAAGTCGATCTGATTGTCCCCCGCTGCAACGGAGTAGCTCAGGCCCGCGGTGGTCGAGTCGAGGTAGCGTGTCGGTATTAGGGGGATCTGCTTGAGCGGTGCCCGCTCACCGGGGACCAATCCACTTCGGTCAAAGACCCTCACCGCAACCGTATAATCTCCCGGTGCCACTCCCCGCTGCTTCTTGGTGACCAAGAAGTAGCGTCCCTGTTCGTCGATATTCCCCCGCGCCGGTTCGACACCGGGCTTGGCGGGCACAAACAGCACCACACCTGGCGGAACCGGGTTGCCATCTAGGGTTACGGAACCGGTGACGTCGGCCCCGAAGGGGTTGTTGCTGCAGCCAACGGCAAAGAGTAGTGTTGCAGCGAGAGCCATTCCCGGAACTCGATGGTAGAGCCCTCGACAGGCGAGCACTCGCCGCGCATTTATCGGTTGGTGGGCACGAATCGGTACCGGGCGTGTCTCGCTTGTTCCTGATCGGCTAATGAGGGTCATTCGTTCACAACCTCACCGCCTTGGCGTGTCGAGCTTGCACGGTAAAAGATGTGATCGATGTCGTCCGTTACGTAGCGAACCGAACCGTCGCAGTAGGCGAAGTTAACACCGCCAGGGTGCAGGCTGCGGAAGCCACGCACCAACCACCAGCAGGCTCCGGGATCGGGAGCCCCGTCTGCCCCCAGGCATTCCGAGTCGTTCCGGTAATCGAAGTTGATGGGCACGGAGGTGACGGCCCAGTCGCCGTCGCTCGACCATGCGGCGCTATTCCCGTCGAGGGGTGAGCCCTCACCGATCATGAACGTGTTGCTCGTTCCATCGGTGATCTCGCGCATCTTGACGCCGCCGCGGATATAGGTGGCGCGCCAGAAAACGCCAACACAGTCGTCACCCGTGTAACAAGAAAAACGGGGTGTATAGGTGAACCCCTGCGGTTCATTCTCGAAAGCACCATCGCCGGCGTTACCTTTGTAGCTGGTCGTAGCGACGGTTACTTGCGCGCCCAACGGTACTTGAGAGTTGCTGCTATAGGGGTACTGAGTGCCCGCCTGAGCGCGGGCATTCTCATCGCTAGGGCAACTCAATACCGAGGGCTGTTGTCCGAGCGCCTGCTTGAAATCGGGGTCGAGGGTCCAGTTCATGCCCAGCTTTGTCCGGTCGGTCCAGCTGCCATTCACTCCGTGATTGGGAACGTCGAACCGGTCGTAGAGCGTTTGCTCCTCAAGGAACGGCAGGGTGCGGACAATCCAGCCGCCGCCATCCAAGCCCTCTTTGGGTACACCCAGAGTCGAACGGCTCACCCAGTTAAAGGACAATGCCCCGACATCAACTTTTTGGACACTGTTGCTCTCGAAGTAATCCTCGTCGACGGCGAAGTGGCCGTAGGTGTCGTGGTAGTTGATCGTCGCGAGGGCGACGTTCTTCATGTTGTTGATGCAGCTCATGCGCCGGGCGGCTTCGCGTGCGGCCTGCACTGCCGGCAAGAGCAACGCCACCAAGATGCCAATAATCGCGATAACGACTAGTAATTCAACGAGCGTGAACGCCCGGGGTCGATGAAGGGAACGCGTCATGCTCGCTATCCTGTGAACGTAGACATTTTACGTGAGAGAAGAAAAAAGTGGCGCTGGCGAACCCCCTGCACGTTCGCCAGCGCCTCGCTGACGGTGCGCTAGCGCTTCAGAGCGTCGCGACGCCCCCCCACCAAGAGCAACACCATCGAACTCATGATTAATACGGCAGTCGGTTCTGGCACGGCCGCTGCGCCAGCAACGCCAAAGCCCCAGTTGCCCAGCAGCGCATTCAGCTCGCCGTTGTCGACGGGCGAGGTGAAGCCGTTGATCCACGAGGCGGGAACGGTGGGCGAACCCCAGCTGCCCAGGAGCAGGTTCAGGTCGCCGTTATCGACTTTGCCGTCGCCGTTGAAGTCGCCATCAACCGCCGTGGGGGTGAACTGCACGATCGAGAACCGCGCGATCTCGATGCCCAGTGCACCGAGTGAGTTGTCGGCGTCTACTTGAATCTGCAGCTGGCTGAGATCGAAATTCTGGAGCCCGTCACCGCCGTTGGCGAAGCCAAAGGTGGTGAGGAATCCGCTTTCCGATCCCGATCCGAGGGGGATCGTGAGGGTGGTGAACCCACTCGAGTTGAATTCGCTCGTATCGACCGTGAAGATAAAGTCTTCATTGCCCAAACCGGGGCCGCTGTCGTCGCCGTCGTTGTCACCCATCAGCAGGTTGAAGCTGGTCGCGGCGTTGCCGGGCAACAGCCGGGCCTCGACCTCGATGGCGTACTCGGTTGCTTCGAAATCGACGCTCAAGCCGGTGAATCCTAGCCCGCCCCCTGCGAGCGGGGTGGCGCTCAGCGCGGTGTTGATGACAAAATTACCGTTGGTCTGATCGACAACTCCTGTCTCTTGGAAGGTCCCGAAGCTGAAGCTCTGCAATTGAGAGGCAAACGTCGCGGGGGTTAGCTCGATGAGGGTCGTTTCAGCCGAATCGACGAGGGTCACGCTTTCGATGTCTACCTGCAGACGCTCTGCGAGACCGAAGACGGTCTGGATCTGCACCTGCGCCAAGCCATAGTTCTGGATGCCGTCACCGGGCATATCCCCGAAGCCACCTTGTGTGAAGAGCGGGCCAAGGTTGAGCGGCTTGGTAAGCGTCACAAAACCGTCCACGGGGCTGATGCCGGTGAGATCGAACTCGTAGACGTGCTCATCGCTGAAGCCCGCACCATCGAGATCCTTAAGCGTGACACGAAACTGTTGTGCCACGTTGTTGGCACCAACTTGCAGACGCACTTCGAGCTGAGTGGTGTTGACGTCGAAATCCGCAGCGATGTCGGAACCGGCACCGCCGAAGTAGTCGCCGTTTGAGTCGAAGTCGTTGATGTCGAGGCTCAGCAGCCCCATCGAGGAGTCGAACGTACCAAAGAAGTTGTCGTCAAAATCACCGAATCGAAAGCCGTTGGCGTTGAACTGATCCGCGTCAAACGTTGCGACAGCAACGGCCGAAGCCGTCGTCGCAACAAGTGTCAAAGCGATACCGCTGAGCAGTTGCCGCGCAGCGACATGATAAGAACTCATCGTGGTCTCCACAGAAGGGTGTGCGAGAAGAGTGGGGAGGGGGAGATCGGCTGTTCTGTAAACCGCTTAATCAAAACTAAGAACGAATCAAAGCCTTATCAGCTCCGACGTCGCTGGCCAAGAATCATCATCGAAATCAACACGCCACCCAGCGATGCCGGCTCGGGGATCGACGGGGTTATGCGCAGATAATCCACCTCGACATTGAGTCGGCCGGTGGAACCGAACGGAGTCTGAATCTGGATCTGACGCAGCCCCGGATCGACGGCTCCGTTACCCAGGGTGAAACCAAAAGCACCTTGACTGAAAAGCGGCGTGCTCAGGGGCAGCGTGAGCACGTGGAACTCGCCGTCGTTGGGAACCGAGAGCAGATTGAACTCGTACTGGTGCTCGTCGGCCGTTCCGGCCCCGTCGTCATCGATAAAGACGGCGCGAAGGGCGCCGGCCGCATTGTTCGGTAGCAGCTTGACGCGCAGCTCCCATTGGTGCGTAGCCGCATCGAAGTGTTGGGGAACAAAGGTCATCGATCCGGGCGGGTTCTCGACCACATAATCGACGCCGACCCCACCAAACACTCCGTTTGAGGCGTTGTTATCGCTGACGTCAAAAACGAGGCTCGTTGCGGTCTCGGTAACCGCCCCGCCGCCGAAATCATCGAAAGTGAACGAGCCGAAGCCGTTAACCGGATCATTCGTGGGGAGCGCGTTCTCGTCGAACACGAGCGTCGCGGCTGATAGGGGGACGGCGAGCAGTAGGCACGGCAGCACGAACAAGAGGCGAATCATGAGGAACACTCAGGGGATAGAGTCTTGAGAAGCTAGGGAAGCTGTTTCCCGTCATCGAAGAAGGTGGATGGCGTTAAGGGGATGGCGTTGCAGAAAAAAAGACGCGGATCGGTGGCGTGCCGCGAAGACGATCGCAGCAGTCGACTAACGATTCTTTGAAGAAGGGGGAGCGGTCGTGCTGCGAATGACAAGCCGTTGCCGCAAAACGAGATTCTCTAAGGGGGCTTCAGGATCGTTGATCCGAGCGATGAGCTGCTGAGCGCCAAGCCTTCCCATCTCGGCGGTTTCAAACCCGACGACGGTAAGAGGTGGCGTCATGTACTTGGTTATTGCCATGTCGTTAAACGCGACGAGGCTAAGGTCGGTGGGAATCGCCAACCCGTGCGACCAAGCTGCGTGCGTAATCAGCAGGGCCTCAACATGGCAGTAGGCAACAATGGCGGTCGGCGGCTCGGGTGCGAGCAAGCGGCCGATCGCTTCGTCGATGTCGCTGCGCCAAAACGCGATCTGATCGGCGAGACCCGCCTCGCGCATCGCACGCTCGTAGCCTGACCGGCGTTGGGTAACGCTCACATGTTCACGGATGGTATCGGCGATATAAAAAACGATGCGCTTGTGACCTAGGCCGATGAGATGGCGGGTTGCTAGGTAGCCGCCCGAAGCATCATCGGTGCCGATGGAGGGGGCCCCCTCGAATTGGTCGTTGAGCAGCATCACGGGCAGTCGGCCGTCTCGGATAACCTCTTCGGTCGACTCCGGAACGTGCTGCAGAAACGCCAAGCCATCAACGCCGTTGCCATAGACAAGCCCTTTCCAGTCACTGGAAGGGGTGACGGGGATCAGCCGCAGATCGTAATTCAGCTCTTGCAGAGACTGGGTGAACGAGATGGCGATCTCGTTCATCGGATCCTCGAAGATCCACATCGGGTCCGAATACAGCAGGCCAATGGTGTGAGTCTTACCCCGCGAAAAGGCCCGCGCACGCCAATTGGGCCGATAGCCGAGCTCTTCGGAGATGCGCAGGATCTCTTGCGCACGCTTGGCGCTCTTGCGATGGGCCCCTTTAACATCACCGCGGAGCACGCGCGCGACAGTCGAGCTGGAAACCCCAGCCCGTTCGGCAATTTCGTCGATCGATACCGACATAGTTTCTCGTCGTGGTCTCTTTAGATAGTCGTTATCTTGGAAGCGAACGCGTTTCGCCCCAAAATGATCTCCGGCTAAGGCGCCGTCAGTCGAAAAAGGGGGGATTCAAGTACTTGCCATAAGCGTCTGCTTAGCAGGGCAGTATGCCAACGCTGCCATATTGGCCAAGCGGATCGCTTCAGAGGAGCACCGTAGCAGGGAGAAAAGCCGAGAATACGCTGGCGGGCCAGCAGCAGCGAATTTAATCGCTAGTATCCTCTTTCCTTCTGCTTTTTAAGCTCGATCCGAGCGGGTGTCAACAACTTTCGACGAGATTTTGACAGCGCTGGCAAATTGTGCCAAAATCGTTACTAACGCGGTGGCGATCAACGGTGAAACCAGTGGCTTCTCCTGCGTCGTCCTGCTGCGCAGGCGCGGACTTCATCGGCAAGCTCGCGACGAAGAGCAACACCGACGGTCTTCTTTCTTCTTCTCACAACGCACGTCTGGCCCTTTAGAGGATGAGCTCTAGGGTTCAGCCTCTGCCTCGCCTCCTTCGGAACGCACGATGCCATCTTCTGCGCCCTTGCGATTGTCGTCTCGCAACAGCATGCCGCTTGTTAACCCCTCAAGCTCACTGGCGGGGGTCCGGATCACAGCAAGTCGGATAGCGGTGTCGTTGGTGGTTGGACTCGTGATGACCTCCTCTGCCGAATCAGCCGAGCTGGTTCTGAGCGATTTCAACGGCACAGGGTTTGACTACACGTTTAGTGGCTTCAACCAAACGATCGGTGCCACTGGCGTCCGCTTGACCGATCCCACCGACAACTCGGGCGGAGCCGGCATCGGCCTGGGGTCGCTTAATCTGAACAGCTTTGCGAACGGCCGATTGGTCATCGATGTGACACCGCTTGTAGGGAACGGTGCGAACCGCTTCGACCTCGAGCTGATCGAATCTTCCACCAACGGCCAGACCTCGCGAAGCGGTAAATGGTCTTTCGATGTTTCGTCGTTAACCCCTGGCGTGCCGACAACTCTTGTTTCGCGTACGACGCTCGACGCGCCGGATACGGGTATCGGCGATTTTCAGAATCTGAACCTGGGACAGATCTCGACATGGCAGGTGCTCGGTGATTTCACCACCGCTGCTCCGTTCGATTTCTCATTCGATCGAGTGGCGATCTCGACCGATGTTGCCCCGCCGCCGGCTTACCCCGGTGCCGAGCCGAACGCTCCCTGGCGAACCCAGGCGGCAAGTCAGATTGAGGTGGTTCGCAAAGCGGACTTTGCCGTGTCGGTGGTTGATGCGGCGGGGAATCCGGTCCCTTCCGCCACGGTGCAGTTCAACATGCGCGAGCATGAGTTCGGCTTCGGTTCAGCGGTTCAAGCCTTCCGTTTACGAGACAACCAGCCACAGCATGCCACCTACAAGAGTTTTACCTCGCAGCTCTTCAACCTCGCGACGATCGAGAACAACCTGAAGTGGCCTGCCTGGGAAGGGGAATGGGGCGGCCTGTGGACGCAGCAGGGCGCGCTCGCAGCGCTCGACTGGCTCGACCAGCAAGGGCTCGACGCGCGGGGCCACGTTATGGTTTGGCCGGGCAAAGACAACCTTCCGCAAGACCTCCGTCAGATGCTTGCGGATAATGATCTGAATCCCGCCGAACAAACCGCCGTGCGGAATCGGATCGCTGCCCATATCGCCTCGATCGCCGCGGCGACCAACGGCAAGTTGGCCGGCTGGGACGTCATCAACGAGACCCGCACCAACAACGATCTGATGCGCGAGCTGAGCGAGGGTGACCAGGCGATGGTCACGTGGTTCCAGCAGGCCGCCGCCGCTGCTGGAGAGGCCGACCTCTATATCAACGACTTCGGCATCCTCAACAACTGGGGTGCCGGCAACAACCGCAACCAGTACTTCAACACCATCCAGCAGCTCCAAGCCCAGGGTGCCCCGGTCGAGGGGATTGGCTTTCAAGGGCACTTCGTCGAGAGCGACATCTCGGGTCCCGAACAGATTTGGGAGGTCCTCGATCAGTTTCAGCAACTGGGACTGAAGATGCAGATCACCGAATTCGACTTCGATACCACCGACGAACAGCTCCAGGCCGACTATCTGCGCGACTTCATGACCGCGGTTTTCGCGCACGAAGGAATCGACGACTTCATCATGTGGGGTTTCTGGGAAGACGCCCACTGGAAGCCCGATGCCGCGATGTTCCGTAGCGACTGGTCGATCAAACCCAATGGCGAGGCATACCTCGACTTGGTCTACAACCAATGGTGGACCGACGAGAGCACGACGACCGACGCCTTGGGTGAGACGTCGGCTCGCGGCTTCAAGGGCGATTATCTGGTCACCGCCTCGGCTCGCGGAGAAAGTGTCAGCCAGACGGCGACCCTCTCTACGGATGGAGCACTACTGACGATTGTCTTGCCGTTTCTGGTTGGCGACTACAACAACGATGGCTTTGTCGATGCCGCTGACTACACGGTCTGGCGCGACTCGAAAGACACAACTGTCACCCCGGGCACGGGTGCCGATGGCAACGGCGACGGCTTCATCAATCAGGCCGACTATCTGATCTGGAACAACAACTTCGGAGCGGCCTTCCCGCCCGCGGCGGCGGTGCCTGAGCCAGCCAGCGCGGTGGCGCTCGCGCTGATGACCATCATTGCGAGCGGACGTCGGCGCGGTTAAACCACGGGGGGCAGATAACCCTGCCGACACCTTACCTGACCGATTTCCTAATCAACCTGCCTCGTTCGACGCCATGCCCGCTTTTGCCGAAGTCGCTGCTCCGATTGCCTACGAGGGTCCGAAGAGCCGCAATCCCCTGGCCTTCAAGCACTACAACGCCGACGAGCTGGTCGAGGGCAAAACGATGCGGGACCATCTGCGGTTCAGCGTTGTTTACTGGCATACGTTCCGCGGCACGGGTGCCGATCCGTTCGGTCCCGGCACCATGCTACGCCCGTGGGACGATGGCAGCGACTCGGTCGAGAACGCCAAGAACCGGGTCCGCGTTGCGTTCGAGTTCTTCGAGAAGCTCGGTGTGCCCTACTACGCTTGGCACGACCGCGACGTCGCACCCGAGGGGGCCTCGCTCGCCGAAACCAACAAGAACTTCGACGCCGTCGCCGCGGTGCTCCAAGAAGAGCAACAGCGCACCGGGGTTAAGCTGCTGTGGGGCACCGCCAACCTGTTTAGCAACCCGCGGTTCATGCACGGGGCTGCTACCAGTTGCAACGCCGACGTGTTCGCCTATGCCGCGGCACAGGTCAAAAAAGCGCTCGAGGTGACTCACAACCTGGGCGGTGAGGGGTACACCTTCTGGGGAGGTCGCGAGGGGTATCAGTCGCTGTGGAACACGGACATGAAGCGCGAGCTGGAGCACCTTGCGCGCTTCCTGCATCTGGCGGTGGACTACGCCAAAGCGATCGGCTTTAAGGGGCAGTTCTACATCGAGCCCAAGCCGAAGGAGCCGACCAAGCACCAGTACGATTCCGACGCCGCGGCCTGTCTCAACTTCCTGCGTCAGTTCGACCTGCTGCCGTACTTCAAGCTCAACCTCGAGACCAACCACGCGACGCTGGCCGGGCATACCATGCAGCACGAGCTGGAAGTCGCCAGCGGCTCAGGCGCGTTGGGATCGATCGATGCCAACACGGGGGACCTGCTCCTCGGGTGGGATACCGATCAGTTTCCGACCGACATCTACCTGACAACGCAGTGCATGCTGTCGATCCTCAAGTCGGGAGGTCTAACGACCGGCGGAGTGAACTTCGATGCCAAGGTGCGGCGTGAGAGCTTTGAGCCGATTGATCTGTTCTACGCCCACATCGGCGGTATGGATGCGTTTGCCCGGGGCTTGAAGATCGCCGCCGCGATCCGCGCCGAGGGGCGCTTGGAACAGATGGTCCGCGACCGCTACGCCAGTTGGGACAGCGGTCTGGGGGCGCAGATCGAGTCGGGGGCGCACAGCTTTGCGTCGCTCGAGAAGCTCATGCTCGACAAAGGGGATGCGGCACCAAACCAAAGCGGTCGCCAAGAACTCTTCGAGAACGTCGTCAACGATTACGTTTAATCAAGTTGCGGCCTTCGCCAGCGCCCGCATCATCGGCAAGCAGCCGCGAGTATCGTTGCTTTTGTTGGTCTGGCCAGCTGACCGGCAGGCCACTAAAGCCGGCGCGAATTTAAGCCGGCACGAATTTTTTTGACAGGCGCTGCCTGAAGCGTCAGACTCGCCCACGGAACAGTACCGTGGGCGGGTTAACCGGTTGGCTCGGGATACCGCCCTCCTTTCTTCAAAAGGGGCAAATGATGCGCGCAGGTGATCGAAGACGGGCCGATGCAAGGTTGAAACGGTGCCTAGCCACGCTAGCTCCGCTGGGCCAAGCCGTGTTGGGCGTGCTCACGCTACTCGCGTTCTTGTTGCCAGCCACGGTGCAGGCGATTCAGCCCGCAGCGGTGGAAGTCGTGCGTGAATCGCTGGATTCCGCCCAACCACAATCCAAAGAGCCAGGCCTATCACAAACCGGCGAGGCAGTCCCCCAGCAGTCCGCGGTGACTTCCCAACGGCGCATCTGGCTCGATGCCTACCCCGAACGCAGCGAAGCAATCCTCCGCCAGCTCGATGCGTCGTTGGGGTCGGCCGGCTTTGATTTTCAAGAGATCCCGCTCGAAGAGCTGGTCGCATTCGTCGAAGATACATTCGGTTTCGAGATAATTCTCGATAGCAACGCGCTCGACGAAGCGGGGATCGGTACCGACGAGCCGGTGACCAGTTCGTTGAAAGATGCCAAGCTGGGCGTGGCCTTGGAGTCGGTGCTCCGCAAATTGAGTTTGACCTATGCGGTGCGTGATGGCGTCCTCACGATTACGAGCGAGAATCGTGCCCAAGAGATTGCCTGCGTGGCGATCTATCCGGTGCGTGATCTGTTCGGCTCGGTGCCCGACTATGCGGCCCTCGTGGCCACCATCCAGAAATGCCTTTCTGCCAACGCCACGGGGGACGTGCAGGTGATGGTCGTGCCCCAACGCGGCGCGCTGGTGGTGAGTGGTGATACGGCCGCGCACCAATCAATCCAGCGCTTGATTGCCGGGCTGCGCGAGGCTCCGCTGGACGACAACTGGCAGCCCCCCGTGGTAGAAGATGTATTCGGAGAACAAGGATTAAGTGGGGGCGGCCAATTTTAGGCCCTTAATGCCTGGCAGCCCCGGTACCTGCCACGCTACTTATCAACGCCGCTCGATCAAACTCAAGGTATGAACTGATTGGCCCGAGATTCGCTTGATCGTTCGGCCGTTTGCGAAGCGTTCCACGCCGCCTGGACGCGCGTGATTGTTACGGCCCAAGATGAAGAGTGGCTCGCCGCTGCGACTGCCGCGCTAACCGGTTATGGCACAAGCGTCATCGGCTGCGATGCCGAGCTGGCCGTCGAACGCCGACTGTCGGGCAACGAAACTCCCGATGGCCGACCCGGCGTGGCGATCATGGCGTTTGCGTTCAGCGTCGCTAAGGTGGCGCGGGCGATCGCCAACCGCGTGGGCCAAGCCGTGTTGACATGCCCCACCGCTGCGCTCTTCGATGGCTTGCCGGAAGCCGCCGAGCGTGCGCCGCTGGGTGATTACCTGCACTACTTTGGCGATGGCCACGAGCGCACCAGTGGTCAAGCCTGGGTCCTTCCGGTAATGGAGGGCGACATTGCGATCCCAGCCACCTGTGGCGTTGCGTCGGGCGTGGCGGGAGGCAACCTGATCTTTATGGGGAGCGCTCCGGCACCGGTGCTCGCGGCGGCGCGCAGCGCGGCTCTAGCGCTCGCCGACCTCGCGGGGGTCATCACGCCGTTCCCCGGCGGCGTTTGCCGGAGCGGCAGCAAAGTCGGCTCCCGTTACTCGGCCCTGGTGGCCTCGACGAACGAAGCGTATTGCCCGACGCTCCGCGACCGCGTCGCGACACGGTTGCCAGAGGGTGCCACGGTGGCCTACGAGGTCATCATCAACGCCGCAGAAGAAACTTTGCTCCGCCAAGCGATGCAGATTGCGATCCGTACGGGCCAGGGGCCCGCGGTGCTCGGTATCACGGCAAGCTCGTACGGTGGCAAACTGGGCAAGATTGTTATCCCGCTTGTTGAGCTGGCTGATGGCGAGAAGCGGTAAAGCAGCGTCCACAGTCGGGAAGCTTTTTCCAGGTAGCTTGCCGGGTGCGGCTCTCACCGTGGGGTACCCCCGTCAGGGTCGCGGACGAGGCTCTCAGGCGGTCACAGCCTTGATCGCCCGTTTTTTTCTGAGGCACTTGCGCCAAAAGTCAGCCGTTCTCAGCTCGCCGCCTCGACCAACGGACGACAACCGGCCCACGTGGGGCCCGAGCGACTCGCCGCCCGCGTTTTGCCGAGGTAGAAACGCCGTTTCACTAGTAAACCTTGGGGGCGCGGGCCGCTTGAATTCGTGCCAGAAGCCCTCTCATGAGACGCTCAAGCGAACGCGGCAGGGGTGATTCGGGGCGAGTCGGAGTGGGTTGAATCGTTGCAAGCACGGGCGGTGGATGAGTAAACTTCCGGCTGTGCCATCGCCCCCCTCGACGCTCCCACACAGGAAAGCAGTCGACGGATCGATGGAGTCGATATCGAGTAGTAGCGGAGTCCGCGGTGCGGCCTCCTTCGCGAGAGTCCCAAGGCCACGAGCCCGATGAGCAGCGAGTCGCAGGCGTCCGCGCCGATCGAGTCTTCCATCTCTTCTCCTTCCGACGAGCGTCCCACGGATTCTTCCGCGGCGGCTAACGCGCAGGCCGGAGCCGAATCGGGCGATCGCCCGAGCGAGCGTCTGCGGATCGGCACGCAGCGTGACGCGCAAGAGGAGCAGCCACTCGAGCTTAAACCGAAGCCGGTGATGCCCGTCAGCACCGGAGCCGAGACGCCCCGCGATGCCAAGAAGTATCCGCCGCCGAACGTTCGTGCGCAGCTCTCCACAGAACAAGAGGCAGAGCTGCAAGCGATCCTCGCAGAAGGTTCGGCCGAAGACGCGATGGACTCGGCGGCCGCCCCCGACGAGTTGCCGCCTGAAACCAAGATCAAGGGACGTGTCCTGCAGGTCACCGGCGACGCGGTGATCGTTGATCTGGGCAGCAATCGCCAGGGCCTCGTGCCGCTTAAGCAGTTTGAAGTTAAGGGCTCCGGCGGCTCGGTGGCCGCCGAGGCGGTGTCAGCCTCAGCCGATGAAGCCGTTGCCCCCTCGCCGAGCGAGGAAGCTCCCGCGGCGCACGCACCAGCGGAAGGAACGGATATCGAGGTGGTCGTGGTTTCGCTCAATGCCGACGAGGGCACTTATGAGCTGAAGCTGCCGACCGCCGCTATCGACATCGGCAACTGGGACGAGGTTCAGGTCGGACAGACCGTCGAGGTCTCGATCACAAGCCACAACAAAGGTGGCTTGGAGTGCAAGGTCTCTGGCATCCGCGCTTTCATGCCCATGGGGCAGATCTCGGTCTACCGGGTCGAGAACGCTGAAGAGTACGTTGGCCAAAAGATGACCGCGGTCATCACAGAGGCCAACCGCGGCAAACGAAATCTGATACTCAGTCATCGCGCGGTGATGGAGCGAGACAAGGCGGCCAAT
Organism: Botrimarina hoheduenensis; assembly: GCF_007859815.1. Classification (GTDB taxonomy): domain Bacteria; phylum Planctomycetota; class Planctomycetia; order Pirellulales; family Lacipirellulaceae; genus Botrimarina; species Botrimarina hoheduenensis. The sequence continues at coordinate 706,069 of NZ_SJPH01000002.1, forward strand.
CGCGAGAAGCTGCTCGCCGAGCTGGCTCCCGGACAGACCCGCGAAGGGGTTGTTCGCAGCCTGCGTGACTTCGGCGTGTTTGTCGACTTGGGCGGAGTCGACGGCATGATTCACGTCTCGAAGCTCAGCTGGGACCGCATCACGCATCCTAAAGAGGTGCTTTCCGAAGGGCAGCAGATCAAGGTCAAGATCGACAAAATCGATCAGCAGACCGGCAAGATTGCGCTCTCTTACCGCGAGTCGGCCGACAATCCGTGGGATTCCGTTGAGCAAGACTTCCCGATTGCTTCCGTTGCCCGGGGCAAGGTTAGCAAGATCATGGACTTTGGCGCCTTTGTTCGCCTCAAAGCGGGGGTCGAGGGGCTGATCCATATCTCGGAGCTCGATCACAAGCGCATCCACCGCGTCAGCGACGTGCTCAGCGAAGGGCAAGATGTCGAAGTGAAAGTTGTCTCGGTCGATCGGGGTAAGCAACGGATCGCCCTCTCGCTGAAAGCGATGATGGCTCCTCCGCCGAAGCCCGAGGGCGGCAAGAAAGAGACCGAATACGCCGACGAGCCTGAGACTCGCCAACCCCGTCAGTCCTTCAAGGGACTCAAGGGTGGCATCAGCACGCCGACCGGCGGTGAAAACTTTGGCCTTAAGTGGTGATCGCGCTTCGGAGTGAAAGTCGCTTGCCGCTGGCGATAGCCACCAGCATGGTGTTCGCCGTGCTGCTAGGGCTTGCCTGCGCCGAGGCAGATGAGGCGTTCGATCCGGCCGCAACGCCGGTTCGGCCGCCGAACGTGGTCTTTATTCTCGCGGACGATCTGGGGTACGGCGACCTGAGCTGTTTCGGTCAGCAGCGCTTCCAAACACCCCACCTAGACCGTCTGGCGGAGCGTGGCATGCGGCTCACGCAGCACTATGCCGGCAGCACGGTTTGTGCACCCTCGCGGTGCGCGCTGATGACCGGCCTGCATACGGGCCGCTGCGAGATTCGCGGCAACCGAGAGCATCGCAGGGCGCCTCAGCAGGGGGGCGATCCACTGCGGACTTCGGAGGGGCAGTCGCCGATGGTTGGCCCCGCTCCCACCATCGCCGAGGTGCTCCACAAAGCCGGCTACGCGACCGGTGCGTTCGGCAAGTGGGGCCTGGGCTACCCTGGATCGGCCGGTGATCCAACACGCCGAGGGTTTGACCGCTTCTTTGGCTACAACTGCCAAGTTCACGCCCATCGCTATTTTACGGATTACTTGTGGAGCGATACGCAGCGTGTCGCGGTGGATCCCGCGGCCTACACGCCCGACCTGATCCGCGAGCAAGCCATCGCTTTTCTGCGCGCGCACCGAGCTGAGCCGTTTTTTTGTTTCTTGCCAACCACGCTGCCGCACGCCGCCATGGAAGCCCCCGCCGAGCGGGTGCGACCGTGGCGCGACCGGTTCGCTCAATTCGAGGGACGCGTAGGCGAGTACGCCCACACGAAAACGACCAACCCGATCGCGGCCTTCGCCGCGATGGTCACCCAGCTCGACAGCGACGTAGGCCAGATTGTTGCTGTGTTGGAGGAGCTTGGCCTCACGGACAACACGCTGATTGTGTTCACCAGCGACAACGGGCCGCACAAGGAGGGGGGGCAAGACCCCGTGTTCTTTGACTCTAATGGTCCGTATCGCGGTCACAAGCGTGACCTGTATGAAGGAGGCTTGCTAGCTCCAACGATCGCCTGCTGGCCCGGACATATCACGCCCGGAGGCGTGAGCGACTTTGCTTCAGCGGGGTGGGACTGGTTGCCCACGCTGTGCGAGGTGACCGGAGCGGAAACTCCTGCCGAAATCGACGGTGTCTCGCTCGTGCCCGTGCTCCTGGGGCAGGGGGATCCTCCCCAACGGGATTATCTGTACTGGGAATTCCACGAGCAGGGCGGTCGGCAAGCCCTGCGTCGCGGAGCGTGGAAGATCGTTCGTCAGAACGTGCGTAAAGAACCCGCCGGGGTGCCCGAGCTGTATCACCTGCCGACCGATCCCGCCGAGAGCCACAACCTGGCCGCCGATAGGCCCGAACTGGTCCGCGAGCTGAGCGAGTTGATGGACTCGGCAAGGACTCCATCGGAACGCTTCGACTTTGGTCGGTGAATCCCTCCGCCCGGGTAAAGCTTGCTGCCTGGGGTTCACCGGCGTGAGCAACTCCACGCTACAACCACAGATGCAGGCGACCGCCAAGCATGTCGGGCAGTTTTTTCTGCACCATCTTCTCGACCTGTCGAGGGTGATAGCGCGTGCTCAAATGAGCGGCGATCACGAGCTGGTTTTCAAACAGCGCGGCACGCTCGACCCAGTCGTCCAGGTGCATGTGGCCGTGCTTGTGGATCTTCTCTTTGCGGTGCTCGGGAGCGACGAACGTGAGCTCGGCGATTAGCACCTCGGCCCGATACATGTCGGGCGTCGCGTCGAGCCCTTTGGGCGAGCTGTCTCCCAGATACGCGACGCGGGGCAGGCGGATCTCGTGGGTGACGGAGGTGCCGGCCAGCCGCAAGTCGCGGATCTCGTTGCCGCTGAGTCCCTCGTACTTGGGAAGCAGCTTGTTGCGACGATGCCAAACGATGTACCCGAGCGAGGGGACCGTGTGCGTGGTCGCGTGGGCGCTGACGACCAGCTCACGCGAGAGCTCGATCTCGTCTCCTGGAGACACGCCGATCAGCTCGCAGGGCATCCGTCCCCGATCAAGCCTGATGAACGCCGCCAGAAGCTGCTGAACCGCTTCGACGTTCTCTTGAGGTAGAAAAATCCGCGGCGGCTCCATCTTCATCATGCGTCGTCGGGCGACATACACCGGCAGCGCGGCGATATGGTCCAGATGGGCATGCGAGACAAACCAGGTCTCCGTGCCCATGAAGCTCCACGGTTGCAGCCCCAGATCGAAGCCCAGATTTAGCTCAGGCAGCCGCCAGTAGCTTTGGACCGCTGCGCGGCTGTACCCCTCGATCGTGAGGTCGTCGTGCTGGAGCGTCTTTACCGGGGCGTTATCGACCAACGGAATCGGGGCGGGCTAAGTCAGTGGGGGCAGTGAGCGGTCACCGTGGAGCATAACGTCACGGTCAGAGGAGCGATTCTAGCCGGATGGCAGGTGGCGTCACCCGGGCCCGCCGGAGGCCTATCGTTAATCCTCGTCTTCAGGCCTTCATGCGGCAGACAGTGTCGTCTGGCCGAATCCCGCCGGCAGAGGCCGCGGACCGGGTAGGACGACAATCGGGCCGAATCGCTCGGGCTGCTCCGCCAGCGCGTGACCGTATCGAACCAGCTCGAGGATCGCCAGGAACAGCCCCACCAGCGTCGAGCGGTGAACCGGGCCTTCGATAAAGAGTTCTTCGAAAGGGACCGGCGCTGTGGCCGAGCGGAGGTGCTTATCGATCCGCTGCATGTGCACATGGACCGGCGTGTCATCGTAACGGATCGTGGTCGGCTCGGCGGGTTTGGCGAGCCGTTCGCTCATCACCCGCGAAAACGCGCTCACCAAGTCCCAGACCTCGATCGCCTCGATCGGTCGAGTGGTAGGTTCTTCGGTCACGGGTGGCAGGGCACGCCGCGAACGGCGGGCGCCCCACGCCTCGTTGCGGGCCGCCAATCGCTCTGCAAGGTCGCGGAACTCTTTGTATTCCAGCAGTCGTTCAACCAAGTCATGTTGAGACTCGATGACTTCCTCGGGAGCGGACACCGATTCGTCGGGCAGAACCATCTGCGACTTTATCTCGATCAGTACGGTGGCGACCTCCAAAAAGTCGCCGATCGCGTCGATGTCGAGAGATTGCAAACGCTCGACGTGAGCGAGGTACTGATCGATCACTGCCGAAAGCGAGAGCTGGGCAACCTCTACCTCGTCCTTACGGACCAGGTAGAGCAACAAATCGAGCGGGCCGTGAAAGCCTTCGATCGTGACGCGAAATTCCATAGTGAGTCACGACGCGGGGACGCAGGTGGGGCAGTTGCCAGCGCGCTAGAGTTGGCCTAGCAAAGCCGGGCCGACTTCATGCAGAGGGCCTCTTCCACACCGTAACGGTTTGCCAAGCCGGGCTTTTAACAGGCGAAGTCGGTCTGCGGGAGACGAACCAGCCGCCTCGATGCTGTCAGTACTTGAGAATCTCGCCAAACAACTCTGCCTGCTAGCAAAAAAAGCTCGCCGCCCGTAGGTACGAGCGGCGAGCTAATCGATCTAAGTGGGTTCGGAAGGCGGCAAGCGAATCGCCGCACAACCAACTCACATGCAGCAGGGGTCGCAGCAGGCACGCTTGGCGCGGAGGCGAGCCAGCAGGCCGCAACGCTTCTTGGCGGGCTTGCAGCAGGGGTCGCAAGCGGGCTCGCAGCAGACGGGCTCAGCTTCGCAGCAGACGGGTGCGGGCTCGCAGCAAGTCTCAACAACCGGGGCGGGCTCGCAGCAAGGGGCCGGAGCGGGCTCGCAGCAAACGGGAGCGGGCTCGCAGCAAACGGGCTCAGCTTCGCAGCAGACGGGGGCGGGCTCGCAGCACGCCGGGGCGGGCTTGCAGCAACGGTTCTTGCGGCAACCGAACGCGTCGGCGTTGCTGGCGCTCGACAGGGCGACAACGGCCACAGCAGCGATCATCGTCGCACGCACGAAAGAAACAAACGACATAGTGACTCTCCAGAAACTGATCAGGGTGGGAGGCGGGACTTTTGGCTCCCGCCCTGGTGTTCTCTGCTGCCGCCACCGAGGCGGGAGCCGCCGGGCCACTTTCGCACCTGCAGCCTTTGCGGCGACTGGGTCGAAAATGCGGCCTGGGTGATTGAGGTTATCACCGCCCTTTCTGCTGTAAAGGGCCCCTGCTTGCGCTCTGGAAAAAAACAGCGCAAAGTTATGGCACAGAAAGGCCATAAAATCGCACAAGTCTTTGAACCAATACGACTTAAGGCTGGAGGGTCCTCTATCGCCGATCCGCAGCCGGTTCCGCATCGATCGCTGCTGTGCGTGCGGCGGGGCGGGTGGCCGGTGCCTCGACATACTGTCCCGCGGTCGCCTCGGTTTCGTCGGCGGGCTCGAACTGGAGCACGCGCGGTTCGGCCCCCAGGCCGGAGTCCCACGCTAAGCCGAACACTCTCCAGCCGTTGGAGCCGCGACGCAGCAGGCACAAAAGTTCCTCCGTTTGCCCTTCTCCCGTGGGAGTCAGCAGGCATTGCACAACCCCTTGATCGGTATCAACAAGCCGGGCTTCGGCGATCTCGAGGGCTAATTCTGAGGGACCCACGCTCGCTAGCAGGTCTGGCTCGGTTGCGACACGCTGTGCAGCCGTGGGGGTCAACCAGCGTGAAGCCCCGGCCGCGTCGCCGCTCAGCAGCGCCGCAACAAACCGCTCGGCCGCAACCCGCAGCTCGCTAGTCGTGGCGACTGCCGCGGGCCCCGTTGGTGCCACAGTTGCAGCTTGCGGTGCGGTGGCAGGAACCGGCTGGCCGCAGCCAGTTTGTAGCGCCAGAACGCAAACCAGGAGCAACGGATATTCGACGCGGTGGCTCATCGTGAGGCCTGTCGGGGGCTGGTGACGGTGGGACTGGGGTGCGACCGTCCCAAACCGTTGCCTTGACGTCAACGTCGGGTTGGCTTGCTATCCGGCCACAAGCCCTCGATCCACCGACGCCTGCTCGCGGCTGTAAACCGCTAGCACCGCCTCGAAAGTCTGCGGGGAGAATTTCCACACGGGCTGGCCATCGATGTGAGCGGCACAGTGCGTGGTCAGCATCCGAAACAGGAACTTAAACACGTGCCGGGGCGTGCGAAGAGATCGCAGGGCATCGATGAGTCGTGCATCGCTGACGGCCGGATCGATTAGGTCGCGCAGCAGGGGCCGGCGTCCTTCCGCGGCGCAGGCCAGCAATCGCGCATTGGCAAGGTCCAGGAGCGCTTCGCCAGTCCAGTCGAGCGAGGGCACCACGTTCTGTTTGTCGAGCCGTGCGCGCTGATGGAAGTCACGTCCTTCGCGGGCTAAGTGCTCATGCAGCTCGGCCGGTAGCAGGAGTTTCACACCCAGGCCGGGTTGCTTGAGAAACTTGTTGTCCAGCATCGACCAGACAAAATCGCGCATGTGTTCGACTCGGCCACCGGTGAGGTGCGGCTCATCGATACGGTCAACCAGCACGACAACACCGCTCGAACCGAGCGAGCGGAGCACGCTTTGCAGTTTCGCGAGCAGCTCGTAGCGGTCGTCCGTGCGGCGATGGATCGGCAGCGGCTGGTTCGCCAGAGCCGACTGATCGAGGCACATGAGCTGCCGACGCAGGGCGGTCGCGTCGCGACGAATCACCCGCAACCGACGCCGGATTGACCCCGCCGCGATCTGGCGGTCGCACCATTTATAGATCCACGGCGACCAGCCCAGCAGAATCGCCAAATAGGGCCAGGCCGTCTTAAGCCACGACCACTCGCGAGACCAGGCGATGAGACCCAGCACCGCGATCGTGATTGCCACGCCCAGCAGTGCGCTGTACCAGCTCCGCCAGGTTCCCCCGCCGATCGACCGGCTAAGCCGTTTCCAACGCTCCAGCGGCGGCTCGGCGTGTGAGTCGTCGTAGCACGCGGCGAGCAGAAGCAGATCGCGTTTCTGGGCAGTATCGAGCTTGTTGCGAGCGTCTGCCGGATCGATCCGATTGGCCGCCGGCCCGCGGGGCGTGGCGGCGTGCAACAGGCGATCCACCAGATCGGTCACCGCCAGCGACAGCACGCCGTCCATATGGTCCCAGAGCTTCCACTCGGCGAGCACCCGGCTCGGGTCCCGCTGCTTGCGGGCAGGCAGCCGATCGGCAAAGCGGTCGAGCAACGGGTTGAAGTCGTCGTATTCGACAACCCACAGCCGATCCCCCTTGGGCGCGTGGGCGTTGTGCGTCTTGATGGCGTCGGCAATCTGCAACCGCATGGCGGTTTTGCCGGCACCCTTCTCGCCGAAGACGACCGAGGTCGCGGGGTCCGCCGGATCGCCGAAGACCTTGTCCCAGGCCGGATGACGCACCTCGACGCAGCGAGACTTGAAGACCTGGTCGGTTTGGGCGTCTTCCTCGGCAAACGGATTACTCTGCACGCCGTGATGATCAAAAAATTGCTGCGTACGCATGACGGACCCGAGGGGGGCGACTCAATCGTTGTCAGAAGGGCAGGGCGGTATCTCCGCGAATAACGCGGCGGGGCCCCTGCACCAGTTTAGGCCAGCAGCCGAGACGAGTCTTTGCTCGCCACGGTAGGTGGTGCGACTGAGGATAGAATAATCCGTATAATCGTTGGTGCGATGTCCGATTCCCTGCCACCGTTACCGCCGCTCAAGACCGACCCCAAACACGGCTACTTCCCGTGGTGGCCTGAGGATGGCGACAACTGGGTTCATCCGCAGGACGTCGCGGTCGCGCGATCGGTGATTCCCAGTTCTCGGGTGTGGCGTCGCGAGGGAATCGAGCCCGCTACGCCAGAGGACTATGTCGTGATGAGGTACGGATCGGTACAGATCCGTGTAAGACGCACCCTCTGGCGAGAGTTGCGATCGGAAGGGTTTGAAGTCGGCGACATGGTCGAGGTCCGCCCCCGGGGGATGACCAACGAGCCGCACACCGGGCACGTTCGCGACGTGCTTTGGAACGAGCACGAAGGACGGATCGAGTACTTCTTGCTGGGCGTGGAAGGCACGCCTTTCGAACACGCCTACACGGCGCAAGACCTTCGCCACACGGAAGCCCCGCGTCCGCAGGAAGAATTTCGGATCGAACCTTCCGGAGACGAGGGCGACTTCGAGTTGCTAGACCCTTGAAGCCCGTCCCCGCCACGGGGACCGCTCAGCTCACCGGCATGCGGTCTTCCAGCCCCAGCCGCTTCATCTTCTTGTAGAGCGTTGTGCGATTAATGCCGAGCTGATCGGCGGTCTCGTTGCGATTCCAGCCGTTGAGTTCGAGCACTTCGAGAATGATCTGTCGCTCAGGGCCTTCAAGGGCTTCTTTAAGCGTCTGGCCCGTGTAGCCCGCTGAACCACTCGCGTGCGGGTTCACCAACCGCATCTCGACCGGCAGGTCAGAAAGCTGGATCACCTCTCCCTTGCCCAAAAGGACGGCGCGCTCGATGACGTTTTGCAGCTCGCGGACGTTGCCGGTCCAGTGAAAGCGCTGCATCGCGGCTAGCGCCTCGTCGGAGAACCCCGTCACGCCTGGCCGATTGGCGTCTTCGCGGACCTCTTCCAAGAATCGCTTGGCGAGCAGCGGGATGTCGCTCGGACGGCTCCTCAGCGGCGGCAGCTCGAGATTAATGACATTGATGCGGTAGTACAGGTCTTGGCGGAACGCCCCCTCGGCAACACGCTGGGCCAGGTCTTCGTTGGTAGCCAGAACAACGCGTACATCCACCCGGTGTGTTTGTGTGCCGCCCACCGCCTCGAAGGCGAGCTCCTGCAGCACCCGGAGCAGCTTGACCTGCATGGCAGGCGTAGCCGTTCCGATCTCGTCCAGGAAGATCGTTCCGCCATCGGCTTGGAGGAACTTGCCCACCTTGTTGGTCGTTGCTCCCGTGAACGCTCCGGCAACATGGCCGAAGAGTTCGCTCTCAAGCAGGTTCTCCGGCAGGGCTCCGCACGCGACTTCGACAAACGGGCCGGTGCGGCGCTCGCTCCGGGTGTGGATCGCTCGTGCGATCAGGCTCTTACCCGTGCCACTCTCACCGGTAACCAGCACCGTCGCGCGGGTGTTGGCGACGCTCTCGATAATGTCGAAGACGCGCAGCATCCGCTGGTCGGAGCCGATGATGTGGCTCATGCCGTGTTTGCGATCCAGCTGCTGCTTCAGCTCGGTGTTTTCTGCGAGCACTTTGCGTTGCGAAAGAGCACGCTCCAGTGCCATGACCAATTCGTCGTCGATCAGGGGCTTGGTCAGGTAGTCGAAGGCCCCTGCGCGAACCGCGTCGATCGCGGAGTCGGCGGTTCCGTAGCCGGTCATCAGCAGCACCTGGGTGCCGGGCCGACGGCGGAGCGATTGTTCGAGCAGGTCGAAGCCGTCGCCATCGCGGAGACGGATATCGGCCAGAACCAGGTCGTACGAACGGGCGGTGATGCGGTCCAAAGCGCCGGCGTAGCTCGATTCGGCATCAACCTGCATGCCAAAACTCCGCAGCCAATCGGCCATCGACTCGAGCACGTGGTGGTCGTCATCGACCAGCAGGAGCGAGGCGGATTGGAGCGCAGCGGGGGGGGAGCCGACGGTCATCTTGAGCTTTCGGGGTGATTGGCACACGACTTGTGTCGCCAAATACCTACGTCACAGACTGGCTGTGTCAAAAAAGAGACACCGCCCCGGCACCGATTCCCGGGTAACCGGGAAATCGATCCAACCAGAAAAATCAAAATAATCCGCTAGTGTTTGCCTGGCGGAGAGCTATGCTCAACACGCCGTGACAAGTTTGGTCAACCGAACACGGGGCCAATCACGGTTTCTTCTCGCCGCCTCGCTTCTTGTGAGTGACACGCTAATGAACGCCGATTTGCGGAGTCGATGCGCGCTGCGCGTCTTGTTTCTTGTTGGCTTGGTGGGGGGGGCTTCGCACGCTAATGCCCACCTGAACAGTTTCACCCCCGCGGACGGGTACGCCCCGCAGTACGGGAGCATCACCGGTGACGTGACCTACTACAACGCCGGGCAGTACGGGGCCAACTCAGGCGGGGGTTCGGGCCCCACTTTCTTGCTGCCCGATAGCGGTCTGTGGGAGCTGACCAGCCCTGTCGGCGGATACTTTGCCTCCGCGGTGAACCGCCTCAGCTACACCGCGACGGCACCGGCGTATGCGCCGACCGATCCTAACGGTGTGGGCGCGTACGCTGTCGGCGGCCACTTCGGTGGTCGGACCGACGCCTACAACCTAGCCCTGCGCAACGATACGCCGCTGGGGACCGGAGCCATGGAGTACGACTACAACCTCGATAGCTACGACTTCGGTGGCGTGACGCCAGCCAGCGTTACCTCGGGAACGGTCGATGTGAGCTTTTACTTCTGCCCCAATCCGGGCGACACGCCGACGCCCGACAAGTCGGGCGACAAGTTCACCATGTCGTTCAAAGACAGCGCTAACAACATTGGCTTGCAGTGGGGATACGCCCGAGACAATTCGGTTTACTGGCGTGACAGCCCTTCGAATCCCTGGAACGCCACGGCCTTCATCGCTGACCAGAACAACTGGGATGGCGTGCGGGTTTCGATCGATCTGACCGCGGACACGTTCTCGCTGGACTACTTTGATCTCTCGGCCAACACCTGGACGCCGTTGGCCCCTGCGGGAACAGCGCTCGGAACGGCGCTCAACGACCTGACCGTGCTCGGCTGGCGTCTCGAAGATGGCCTGAACGCCGGGCCGCTGCTGGGCAAGAACTTCTTCGATGACTTTGGCTTCAGCGTTCCGATCCCAGAACCTTCATGCGCTCTGCTAATGTTGCTGTCGGCGGCGACGCTTCTTTACAAGCGGCGTTGATCACGACCAGCGGTTGGCGGATGGGGTAGCTCCTGCGCCCGACTTACCGGGCGCGGGGGTGAGCACGCTCGTATGCCTCACGCAGGTTGCGTGTGCTGAGGTGGGTGTAGATTTGCGTGGTGACCAGGCTCTTATGGCCGAGCAGCTCTTGCACGCTGCGGATGTCGGCTCCGCGATCCAGCAGGTGGGTCGCGAAGCTGTGCCGCAGCGTGTGCGGGCTGGTGCGGCGATCGAGCCCCGCGGTTGCCAGATGCTTCTCCAGCATCCGGGCAACGCTGCGCGTCGTGAGCCGCCGACCGAAGCGATTCGTGAACACGGCCGCCGCTTCGCCGGAGGGTTCGGCGGGGTGCAGCGATCGGGCCGCAAACCAGTTTTGCAGCGCAGCGCTAGCAAAAGAACCGAGCGGAGCGAGCCGTTCTTTGCGGCCCTTGCCGCGAACCCGCAGGACCCCCTCTTCGAGGTCGAGGTCTCCGTCGCACAGGCCGACAAGCTCACTGACGCGGAGGCCCGCCGAGTACAGGGTTTCGAGGATCGCACGATCGCGCAGACCCTGGGCGGTCTTCGTGGCGGGGGTCGCGAGCAGACGGCCGACTTCGTCGCTGCTGAGGAAGTGCGGCAGCCGTTGCGACTTGCGGGGGTTGCGCAGAGCGGCCGCGGGATTCGCGGGGGCCCAGCCCTCACGCTGCCCGAAACGAAAGAAGCTGCGCGCCGACGCGAGCCGACGCGCGATCGATGACTTGGCATAGCCCGCTTCGCCCAGCGCCGCGGCGTAGCCGCGCAGTTCGGTGGGAGTGATCGACGCGGGTTCGGGGGTCTTGCCGGTTTCGTCTTCGAGGTACTCGGCCAGGCCGGCGAGGTCTTCTCGATAAGCCTTGATCGTGTGCGGCGAGGCGTTGCGCTCGCGCTGCAAGTGACGCAGGAACTGGCCCGTTTCGCGACGCACGATTCAAGAATCTCCCAAAAGAAAAGAAAAAGGCTGCAGGGCATCGCCAACCTAGTGGTAAGCGAGACCCCGCAGCCTGTGGCTTGATCGTTCGGGAAAGAACTCACTCCTTGGGGAGCGGTGCCTTGCCCGACAGTCGTGAACCAAAAAGCTGTTGCTTTTGGGCCTCGTTGCGGATCCGCTTGCTGAGCACCGCGGCGTCGTACCACGTGAAGCTCAGCTCAGGGTTCGACGCGGCGCGGCCGAGGGCTCGGAGCGCGGCGGCTTGCTGATCATCGCTGTACAAAAATAGGTACCGTTCCGTGCCTTTGACTAAAGCCAGAACATTCACTTCATCACTCACGGCGGGCGCCTCCGTGCGGCAGCTTGCGGGGGGAATGCGAGCGGCGGGGACGACCGAGCTCCGCTAGGGGGCGGCATCCGGGCCACCGCGCTAGAGGACACAGAACGATCGTGTGCTCTAACGACCGTCTATCGGCCACGCGGCCAGCGGCTCACCACTCGCGTTTCACCACCTCCACCGCGCGCGATCAGCATCTCGCTCAGATGGCGGTGGCAGCAGAAGCGGATGAAGTCGTCGCTACGCGACAGGTACGACTGCCAGCCGCCGGTGCGCGCGTCGTCGCGAAAACCGACATAGTCGGCAAGCGCTGCAGTGAATTCGGCATCGGCACCATGATAAACCTGCGTTTGCGTCATAACCGGACCGAAGTTCGGACTCGCTTGAGGACGCACGGCAGAGGGACCGGGAGGCGTGAAGCCGCTCGCATCGGGCCATTCCGGGGGGAATGCGCCGGTGGCATCAGTAGCGACGCTTGATCCTGTCGGGCCGATCGCATCGTTCGCAGCGTACGAAGTGGCCTCTGCGCCGGCGTCGCGCGCATCGATAGCGTCCTGCGGAGCGGGCAGAGATTCGGCAGGCTCCCCCGAACCCTCGAAAGGATCGGCCTCGAGCGGCTGCGTTGCTTCCAAGGGGAAGGGGAGCGGCTCACTCAAGGGTGCCTGATCGGTCGGCGTGACCACCTGGGGCAGACCACCAACCGTCGGCGATTGTGTTTCTAGCTGTGCGCGAGCCAACGCCATCTCGGCTTCGAAAACCACTTTCGGCGGGATGTACTCTTCCATCGCCGTGCCCCACGGGAGCCCATAACCGGCCGGGATCTCGTGGAATCCGGGGTTGCTGGCGTACCAACTGACACGCAGGCCGCACCGGGGCGGATAGTAGGGTGAAAACTCCGTGACGGCTCCGACAACCACGGCATCGACCCCCAGCGCTTCGCCCAGGGCACGCACTTTCGCCGGATCGTCTAGGTTCACGATCCCCATCTCGCGCATCGCCGTCTCCACGACGCCAACCGGAACGACTTCATAGCCGGGGATAGTTTGCAGTTCTGAGAAATAAGCCCGCGCGAATTGGCGACCATCAACCGTCGGCTCTTCGCTTTGGTTGAAAAATGGCGTAACCGCCACCCGGCTCAGCTGCGGGAAGGGGTTGTGCAAGAGCGCTTGGTGCGAGACCTCGGGCACGACAATGTGGCACCCGGTCGTCAGAACGACGAGCGGCGCGAGCGCAAGCAGCAGTAGTCGAAAGTACGACCGCATCGGGGCAATAGCCTTGCCAGCAGCCCCCCTGCTAGCACGCGGCGCGCGGATGCGCCGTCTCAGGGGGCATCGGCACAATCGTCACAACCGCTACAGATATTCTCGGGCAGAGATCGTGGTTTCAAACGAGGCCAGCTAGCGATCGCAACGCCAGCGGCTCGCGCGTTGCGATCGGCTCGCCGTAGGCGGTGCCGATCGCTTTGCCCCAGTAAGCCGCTTCATCGCGCAAGCGCTCGAGAAACGTGGGGGGCTCGGTCGGTCGGCCGGTGACAAACTGGCTGTGGTAGCAACGGATGGCCGCTAGCTTTTGCTCCCAGACCTCCGAGATGTCCAGCACAAACGCGGGCTGAGGTGCCAGCTTCAGATGAACACAGTAGTAGTAATAGATCCGCTCGGGGTGATACGGCTCGCCCGGTAGGTCGCACTTGGTGAGTTTCGCCCAGAAGCGGGCATCCTCCACCAGCTTGGTGGCGGCGGTGTGGTCAGGATGGGCGTCTTCCCAATAGGGAGCGAACAGCCACCGAGGCCGCTCTCGCCGCAGGACTCCCGCTAGCTTCGCGCGGTTCTCAAGGGTCGGCTCGAGTGAGCGGTTCACGAGTCCGAGATTCTCTCGCCACGGCAGGCCGAGCACTTCCGTGGCGGCGGCGGTTTCACGCGCGCGCAGCTCGGGCGAGCCGTGCGGCGTTGGTTCACCGCTTGTCAGGTCGAGCACGCCGACCCGCTTTCCCTCGGCCAGCAGTTTCAGGATGACGCCGCCGGCACCGAGTTCCGCGTCGTCAGGGTGCGGGGCAATAATCAGGGCGTCCAGCATGCGTGGCGGCGGGTCGGTGAGCGGGGGTGGGGAGTTTGGCGACGAATCTCTACGCTAACAGAAAAGCTAGTGTAACTCGTCCTTGGTTCCCGTCGTTAAAACGCCGCACGATATCGCTATGTCTGTTGCAAACACCTTTGAAAAGGTCCGCGCGCACGCCCGTGAGACCGCCCTGCTGTCGTCAATCTCGGGCCTCGTCGAATGGGACGAGCAAACCCATATGCCGCCGGCGGGGGCCGCGTGGCGCGCCGAGCAGCAAGCGTATCTTGCCGGCGTTATCCATCGTCGCAGCACCGCCCCCGAACTGGGCGATTGGCTGGCTGAACTAAGCGCTGCGGACGAGTCTGCTGATCCCGAGAGCGACATCGGCTGCGTGGCCCGAGAGATGACGCGCGTCTACCACCGGCTCACCAAGCTGCCCGGCGAGCTCGTCGAGGAAGTGGCCCGCGTCGCGAGCCAGTCGCATCATGCCTGGGCGGCGGCTCGCAAGGCAGACGACTTTGCGACCTTTCGTCCATCGCTCGAGCGGATGCTCGAGTTGCAACGGCAACGCGCTGCAGCCTTTGGGTACAACGGCTCACCCTATGATGCGCTGCTGGATGAGTACGAGCCCGGTGAAACGGGCGACTCGGTTGGCGCGGCGCTTGCCGCGCTGCGCGACCAGCTGACACCGCTTGTCCAGCAGATTGTACAGAGCGGCGTCACGGCCCCGAGCGAACTAACCCAGCGGAGCTTTCCGGTTCAACAGCAAGTGGCTTTTGGTAAAGTCGCCGCGGCGGCCGTCGGCTTCGATTTCCAAGCCGGCTCTCTGGACGTGACCCCCCATCCGTTTTGCGGCGGGGCCGGCCCGCGCGATATCCGGCTCACGACGCGCTACAACGAGCACGACTTTGTTGACGGGTTCTTCAGCATCCTGCACGAGACGGGACATGGTCTCTACGAGCAGGGACTTTCGGAAAAATGGTTTGGCTTGCCGCCGGGGACGGCGATCTCGCTGGGCATCCATGAGTCGCAGTCACGCATGTGGGAGAACCTGGTCGGCCGCAGCCGTGGCTTCTGGCAGCACTTCTTTGCTCCGCTGTGTGCGGCCTTCCCCACCAGCATGAAAGGAGTCGATCCCGACCAGTGGTGGTTCGCGATCAATGAGGCCAAACCCTCGCTGATCCGTGTCGACAGCGACGAAGCGACCTACAACCTGCATGTGGTGGTACGGTACGAACTCGAGCGCGCGATGATCGAGGGCGATCTGGCGGTGGCCGACCTGCCCGGTGCGTGGAACGAGGCGTACACGCGCATCGTCGGCGCGACTCCCGCGAACGATGCTCAGGGCTGCCTGCAAGACGTGCATTGGAGCATGGGTGCCTTCGGCTATTTCCCCACCTACGCGCTGGGGAATCTCTACGCCGCTCAGCTTTTCGAGCAGGCAGAGTCGGACCTCGGCGACTTAGGGGCCCGCTTCGCTCGGGGCGAGTTTGCCCCGCTGCTCGATTGGCTCCGCACCAAGATCCATTCGGTCGGACAGCGTGTCAGCGCCGCGCAGCTGGTCGAGCAGATTACCGGCAAGCCGCTTTCGGCCGAGCCGCTGATGGCCCATCTGCGGACCAAGTTCGGCGGCCTCTATGGGCTTTGAAACTTGATCCCAGCGCAGCGGCGGGGGCGTTCGGTGCGTCGGGAGCGGTAGACTTTGCGGTTTTTGCGGATTTGGTGGACCCTTGGGGGCCGAACCGGGTGCTAGCACCCGCTACCCAGCGCTGCGTAATCGGTCGATTCGGTGCAGAATGCACATGCCGATCGATTGCGCCGGTTGCCACAACCGCTTCTAGCGGGGCATGGATACGGCAAGAGTCAGCACCGCTTGAAGCCCCGTTTCGCTTGCCGGCCCCGCCCGCTTGCCGACGCCTGAGGTCTTGGAGGACCGCCCGCCGATGCCTGTTAACGACACTTCCGAAGTCTCGCTCCCTGTGGTCGGCGTGTGCCCGGCGTGCGAAGAGCTGTTTGCGCTCCCCGGCCCGGCCTCGCCACGCGGGCGATTGGAGTGCCCGCACTGCCAGACCGAAGTTGAGCATGAGCGGCTGCGCGTGCGCAGCCTTCGTCCGGCGGTTGTCGTCAGCAGCCCTACTCCGGTAGTCGCCTCCACAGATAGTTCGCCCTCGGCCTCCGTGCGTCCGACGCTCAGCCAAGCACGCGGGTGGACTCCACCGTCGATCGAGCCGAATTCCTCAATCGGGACGGGTAACGCATCTCCTGCGAAGGACCTCGACAAGTCCCGCGATGGTGAGGCGCAGACCGGCAAAGCGTTGTCGGAGCCGTTCGGCACCACATCGAAGAGGGGCGACGAACCACTTTCGGCGCGCGGAGCCGACTCAGCTAAGCAGACGTCCGACCTGCTGAAAGAGTTCGGCTTCGACTTTCGCGATACGCCGCTCGATCAAGAGCCTTCAGCGACTGACGAACCAAAGCCCTCAGCCGCAGGATCAACGGCAGCGCTCGAGCGGGCACCGGCCGTGGTTCCTGCCCCCTCGGTATCCGAGCGAAGAATCAGCGCAACGCCTAAAGAACCGATCGTGGCAGCGCGGGCCTCGGTAACGATGGGCGTTTCCAAGCCAGTCAAAGAAGCGAGTCAGCTATCTTCCGCTAGCGATTCGTTTCAGAACGACCTCAGCCATCTGTTGGGGGAAGAAGCAGTAGAACAAGAGGCAGATCGAATCGAAGACGAAGCGCTCGAGCCGCTGCTGCTCGGTACCTCGGAGCCGCGCCGTCATGGATGGAGCGGTCCGATCAGCGCTGTCGCAGGACTGTTGATGATTGCGGTGCCCGCGGCTTGGTTGACGTTGAGCGATTTCGAAACCGTTGAACTACCCATGCCCAACTTTACCGCTTCGGGAGAGACTCCCAGCGACCGGGTTCCGGCCCGCGAGCCCGCAAGCCTAACGCTCCCCCCGGCAGTGCCGAGTGACGAGCCGATTGCGTTGCGTGAGGCGGCTCCATCGGCGGTTAGCCCCGCCGCTCCACGGAGCCGCTACGAGCACAGCGGAGTCGAGACCGCGACCTATGAGGACGATGCTCAACCCGATATCCCCGCAGCATGGTCAATCCCGAAGGGAGAAGAGCGCGTCGGCTCGCGTTATGGAGACGCTTCAAAACCGGAGCTGAACAAGGTGCCGGATTCAACGAAGCACGCCGAACCTGCTGAGTTTACCTTGCCCGACGACACCCTTCGCGCCACCCCGCCAGCGATGGCGAGCGCGCAGGCCCCGACCCCGTCGACCGACAAACCGATCCGCGCGGCCCGCTCTGCGGTGGTTCCTGCGAATAACTCACTTCCGACCTCCTCGCCCGCTGCTGATCGGGCGAAGAACGCCTCGTTCGAGTCGGTTCCGAGCTTCCCACTGCGTGGGGCACCGCTGTACGACGCCGCTTCCCTCGCGGCGCTCGCGACCGGTGCCCGTGAGGCGGCAGGCATCTTCTCCGAAGGATCGCTGCAAGTGCCGGACGAGGCACCTTCGATGGGCCGAGCATACGCAACGCTTTGCGAGCTCGGCGAGGCGCTGACGCTTCACGATCCGAATGCCCCCACGCGTCTGCGTCGCGACGCCGAGTTCGCGGCCCGGGATGTGTTTACCAAGCTCTGGCGAGAGGCCTTGCCCCGCGAAAGCTCGCGGGTGATTGCACGCCATTGGATCGAATGGGGGGATCGCCCGCACGGCGGCGTGTTCTTCGCAGCCATGCCGGTTGGGCCCCCCGCCAAGGCCGGTAAAATGGTTCGCTATGAGTTTGAGCTGGACGGAATTCGGGTGCCAGTCATCACGACCGAGCCGATCGATGCGAAGCGATTTATCTCCTCGCGCGCGCAGATGATAGGAGTGGTAGGAGTGGTGGTGGAATCGCCCGCCGAACGAATCGACGGCTACGAAGGAGAAGATCCCCGTGCGGTGTGGTCGCGGAAGACGTTCGCCCTGGGTGAACCGGGCGAGCTGTGACCCGCCCCGCGGGCAAGCCGTTAACCGCCGACAAGCCTCGCCCCGCGGCATGGAAGGACCGCTTCCGGAAGCGGCTGCTGGCGTGGTACGCCACGCACCGCCGCGATCTGCCCTGGCGCCAAGATGGCGATCCGTACCGCGTGTGGGTCAGCGAGGTGATGCTGCAGCAGACGCAAGTTGAGACGGTGCGCGCTTACTTCGAGCGCTTCATGACCGCTTTTCCAACCGTCGAACATCTGGCCGCTGCCGATGAGCAGCAGGTGCTTCGGTTGTGGGAAGGGCTTGGCTACTATCGGCGCGCCCGCTCGCTGCATGCTGCGGCGCGCCGCGTGACCGAAGAGCATGCTGGCGTTTTCCCCGCCGACCTCGCCACCCTGCAGACCCTGCCGGGCATCGGCCGCTATACGGCCGGGGCGATTGTCTCGATCGCGTTTGGGAAGCGCGCGCCGATTTTGGAAGCCAACACGATCCGGCTGCTCACACGATTGATCGCTTACGAGGGAGATCCCACTCGCTCCGCCGGTCAGAAAAGGCTGTGGTCGCTCGCCGAAGAGCTGCTCCCCACGAAGAACGTGGCCGATTTTAATCAAGCGCTCATGGAGCTCGGGTCGTTAGTGTGCACGCCAACCAGCCCCGCCTGCCCGCGGTGCCCTGTCGAGACACTGTGCGAGGCGCGACGGCAGGGAGTTGTCGGTAAGTTGGCCCCGACGACTAAGAAGCTGGTATTCGCCGACGTGCGCGAGGCGGCGGTTGTCGTCCGCAAGGGCGCTGCGGTGCTCGTGAGACAATGCGCTGCCGACGAACGTTGGGCCGGGTTGTGGGACTTCCCGCGCTTCTCACTCGATGCCGAGGAGTCGTTCTTGGTACGCGACGAGATTGCCGATAAGGTTCGTGACCAGACCGGCGTGCGGTGCGAAGTGGGGACACAACTGCTGACCCTTAAGCACGGTGTCACGCGCTTCCGCATTACCTTAGAAGTCTACGAGGCTCATGCCATTGACGGACGGATTGCCCGTCCCGGCACGCCGCGCTGGCTGAAGCCCGTGGAGTTGAGCGATCTGCCGCTGAGCGTCACCGCCCGGAAGATCGCCAAGCGGCTGGTTGCGGAGTAGATCGCGGAGCGATCTGCGCTCGGCGCAGCCCTTGTTTGGGCAGATACTGGGGGACATGGCACAGACGCTCGTCGCGATCGCTACCTACAACGAGATCGAGAACCTCCCGACGCTTGTCGAGGCGGTCCTCGCCAGGGTCCCTCAGGCCGAAGTGCTGATTGTCGATGACAATTCGCCTGACGGAACAGGAGCCTGGGCCGCGCAGCGGGCCAAGGCCGACCCGCGGGTGCGTCTGTTAAGCCGTCAGGGGAAATTGGGGCTGGGATCGGCCACCCTGGCCGCGATGCGTGTGGCGATCGATGAAGGCTACGACGTGGTGGCCACGCTCGACGCCGATTGGAGTCATCCGCCCGACCGGCTGCCGAAGCTCTTGGAACTCATCGACGCCGGGGCCGATGTGGCGATCGGTTCGCGCTATGTGGCTGGCGGTGCGATCGTGGATTGGCCACTGCAACGCCGGCTGGCGAGCCGGTTTGTCAACACCGCGGCCCGCTGGCTGCTGTGGTTGCCCACGCAGGACTGCAGCGGTGCTTTCCGGGCGTATCGAGTGGATGCGCTGCGTCGGCTCGACTTTACCCAGCTCAGATGCACCGGGTACGCCTATCTGGAAGAGATCCTCTGGCGGCTCAAGCAGTCAGGGGCTCGTTTTGCCGAGGCTCCGATCACTTTCACCGAACGCCGCGCCGGGGCCTCAAAGATCAACCGCAGCGAAGTCTATGCCGCGGCAAGGCTTCTCGTTCGGCTCGGCGCTATCGAGTGGTTCGGGTCACGCCGGTCGTAAGGGCTAGCGCCGGCAAAGGCGAGGGTGGCTCTCTCCCAGCGGTTGGTACCGGGCTGCGCGCTGTTTGGGGTGACCTAGCCTTATGCGGACCTCTTGCGCCCGCGTGAGTAAACCCGCGCGGCGAGGTTACTGGCTGCTCCCCCCTCTCTCTGAGTCTCTGCCGCACGGAAACAAAGTCCATGACCAAGAAACGCATCGGTATCCTTACGTCGGGCGGCGACTGTCCCGGACTCAACGCCGTCATCCGTGGTGCCGTGAAGGCCTGCCACCAGCTCGGCTACGACTGTGTTGGCTTCCTGAAGGGCTACGAGGGGCTTTACGACCCCGTTCAATACGTTCACCTCACCCCGCGTAGCACCGCGGGTATCTTGAGCCAGGGCGGAACGATCCTGGGCTCGACCAACAAGGGTCGCTTTGCCGCGACGGTCGGGGTGCAAGACCGCGTCGAGATCGCGCCCGACCTGATTGCTGGCGTGAAGCAAACGATCGAGCAACTCGGCATCGACGGCCTGATTTGCGTGGGCGGCGATGGTTCGCTCGCCGTCGCCCAGCAGTTTCATGAGAACGGCATCAATGTGGTGGGCGTTCCCAAGACCATCGACAACGACCTGTCGGCTACGGCGTTCACCTTCGGCTTCGACAGCGCGATCGAGTGCGCAACCGACGCCCTCGACCGGTTGCACACCACGGCCGCCAGCCATGAGCGGATCATGGTCCTTGAGGTGATGGGTCGGCACGCCGGCTGGATCGCTCTGCACGCGGGCATCGCCGGCGGCGGTGACGTGATCCTCATTCCCGAGATCAAATGGGACTATGACCACGTCTGCCATAAGATTCTGCACCGTGAGAGTCAGGGCAAGAAGTTCACACTGGTCGTCGTCGCCGAAGGAGCGCATCTGCCCGATGGTGGCTTGGTTGGCGAGGAACGTGCGGGTCAGCAAATGAAGCTCGGCGGTGTCGGCCGCGCCGTTACCGACGAGATCGCTAAACGCTTGCACCGCGAAACCCGCCTCAGCGTGCTGGGCCACCTGCAGCGAGGCGGCAAGCCCACCACTTTCGACCGCGTTCTGGCCACCCAATTCGGGGCCCATGCCGTACGCCTGATCAAAGAGCAACGCTTCGGCGAGATGATCTGCAGCCGGCCACCGGAGATGACAAGCGTGCCGATTATGGAGGCCGTCAACGTCCTGCGCCAGGTCGATCAAAACGGACCGGCAGTCCAGGCGGCTCGGGCGTTGGGCATCAGCTTTGGCGATCGTCCGGCCGATGCGTTGGGACACGACGTTTTCAGCTCAGAGGCTTACGTGAATCTTGCTGCGGGGCCGACGGAGGAGGTCCAGCTCGTTGCGGGTATGCCGATTGAAACCCTAGAAGTCGGGGCGGCTGTAGCAGCGATCGCGGTGGATGAGATCACGGTAGAAGTGCCCGCCGTGGCAGAGGCCCCTGCGGAAGAGGCCGTTGTAGCAGAGGCCGTTGCGGAAGAGACCGAGCCCCAAGCATCGGCTGAGACCGCAATGGCGCAACCGGCAGAAACGGAAGCGAAGCGGCCCGATGCCATCACGACCACCGAGCCGGTAGCGCAGAAAATCGTTATCGACCCAACCGCTGAGACTGCGGCCGACGACGAGGACCATGAAGTCGAAGCGGTCGCGGAGTCGCTGCTTGAGATGCTCGACGAGGTTGATACGGCGACCCAAGGCCCGCTGGAAGCCTTAAAGGAAGAAGAAGCGTCCACCGACACAGAAGCCAGTGATGACGAGGAGACAACTGCTAAGGCAATCGTCGAGGAATCAGGCGCCGCGACTGACGCGGAAGACCCGATCCGCCGTGCACAGGCCCAATTGGCGAAGCGCATCGCCGAGGCCGCCCAGGCCCGTCGTGATGAAGCACCCGCCTCGTCAACGGTCAGCGCCGATCTGGGGGCAATTGACGTCGCGGAGTTGGTCAAGCAGAAGCTTGCCGCGGCTTCAACCTCGGCCGACCCCGCTCCCGCCGCCAAGCCCCCTCTGACCGAGTCAGCCGAGTCCGACTTGGAAGAGGATTCGGTCGAACAGGCGCGGGCTGCGCTCGAGGCCGCTCTCACCGAGTGAGCCTTGTCTAGCGTAGCAATTGGGAATAACGACAACGAGCCGCGAGAGAGTCACTCTCTCGCGGCTCGTAGCGCTTTGCGGCGGGTGTTTGGTGAGATTCTGAACCGACCCCGCGGTTCTGCAACCAGCCGTGGAGCGATAGGATGGCGGTTTGCTTTGAGCGACCCACCGTCTTCTGAATCATCCCCATGCAATACCGACGCTTTGGCAAGACCGAGCTTTCCATGCCCGTCTTTAGCTGCGGGGGGATGCGGTATCAGCAGACCTGGGACGACGCCCCGCTGGACGTCGTCGAGGCAGAGAATCAGCGCAATCTTGAAGCCACGATCGTCCGAGCGCTGGAGCTGGGCATTACGCATATCGAAACCGCACGCGGCTACGGAACCAGCGAGCGGCAGTTGGGTCAGATCCTGCCCGCGCTGCGCGAGCAACGGCCCTCCAGGGGAGGCCCCGACGGCTTAATCGTCCAGACAAAGGTCGCTCCGCTGCGCGACGCCGACGAGTTCCGCCGCCAGGTGCTCGACTCCCTCGATCGGCTGAAGATGGAACGCGTCGATCTGTTAGGCCTGCACGGGATCAACACGCACGAGCTGCTCTGGTGGGCGATCCGGCCGGGGGGGTGCCTCGAAGTCGCCCGCCAGTTGCAAGCCGAGGGACGCGTCGGCCACGTCGGCTTCTCGACCCACGGTGCTACTGATCTGATCGTCGACGCTATCAACGCCGAGCCCTTCGGTGGTTTTGACTATGTGAATCTTCACTGGTACTACATCAACCAGTGGAACGGGCCCGCGGTGGAAGCGGCCACACGGCGCGATCTGGGGGTGTTCATCATCTCGCCCAGCGATAAGGGGGGCATGCTCTATCGCCCCTCGGAGCGACTCGTCGAGTTGTGCCAGCCGCTGCACCCGATCGTTTTCAATTGTCTCTTCTGTCTGAATCGTCCCGAGATTCACACGCTGAGCCTCGGTGCCTCGCAGCCGAGCGATTTTGATTTGCAAGTCTCGAGCTTAGCGCACCTGCACGAGGCGCACGCCGTGATCGGGCCCATCGTCGAGCGGCTTCACGCGGCGCTCGTCGAGGCGGTGGGTGCCGAGCACGCCGATCGCTTTCGCGAGGGGCTCCCCGCGTGGGACGCCGAGAAGAACGCCGGCTACATTAACACACACGTGGTGCTCTGGCTGCGACAGCTCGCGCTGGCGTACGACATGATCGAATACGGCCAGATGCGCTACAACCTGCTGGGTAACGGCGGGCACTGGTTCCCCGGCCTGAGCGCGGCGCATCTCGACACGATCACCGAAGAGCGCTTCGCCAAGGCTTACGGGGCATCACCCTTCGCCGATCAAATCGTCGGCTGGTTGCGTGAAACGCACGAGCTGCTCGGCGGTGCGGAGATCAAACGGCTGAGCGCTAGCTAGCGGTATCCGCCGCGGTTGTGAGGAGCCGATCCCCCAGCTTGGTGTGCTCGACGGGTTCCTTCGGCAATCATCATCGCGTGACAGGGGACGACGCCACGGTAATCCACGGTGATTCTCGCAATACTCTCCACTGTGGTTGGAGGAGGAAACCGCAAGATCACTTAGGCCAGGAGAGGCCTATCAAACTCTGGTGTCGCTCTCTCACACGTTTGCGGAGGGCCAATCAGCTTGCATCGAAGCAGCTGCAAGATCGCAGCTGACAAGCCGACAGAAATCCGTGATAGTGATTGCCCCGCCGGGTCCTTTGCTTAAAGCCAGGACTCACCCGCCCCCCACCTAGCGTCCCGTAGAAGCCGTTCCGAGTGCGCTTCGCGCGTAGCGGAACCTGGCTATTTGAACGGGGCAGCAATCCACGCCCGCCACCCCGATGCCCAAACTGAAAAAGATCGTTCGGCTTAACCGATCGATAAGCATTCCGTTAGGGCTGGTGTTGGGTGTTCTCTGCGGCTTGTTCTTCGGAGAAATCTGTGGCGCTTTGGACCCGGTCGGTAAGGCGTACATCGGTCTGCTCCAGATGGCGATACTGCCCTACATGATGGTCTCGCTAATTGGGGGGATCGGTGCCCTCGAGGCCGAGAAGGCGAAACGCCTCGCAGTGACCCCCGGAATGGTGCTTCTCGCATCCTGGCTGCTGGCCCTCTTCTTTGTGTTCTTAACGCCACTGATGTTCCCCGCGAGCGAGTCGGGTACCTTCTACAGCCCGAACCTCGTCGAATTAAAGCATTTCGATTTTCTCGGCCTGTACATACCGGTGAACCCTTTTCGGGCGATGGCACAAACAACGGTGCCCGCTGTCGCGGTGTTCAGTGTAGTGACGGGTGTCGCGCTCATCTCGGTCAACGCGGATCGCAAGCACGGGTTGCTCGAGGTGCTCAATGTCATGTCGACGGCGCTGACCAAAGTGGCCGTCATGGTGATCCGCCTCGCTCCGTTTGGCCTGTTTGCGATTGCCGCGAATGCCGCGGGGACGATGTCGGTTGAACAGATCGGTCGGCTGCAGGTCTTCATCGGCAGTTTCGTGCTGATGACGCTCTTCTTGACGTTTGTTGTGATGCCAGGCATCGTCGCGGCGCTGACGCCGTTTCGATTTCTCGAGGTGCTGCGTGCCTCGCGTACGGCGTTGTTGACCGGATTTGCGACGGGCAACTTGTTCGTGGTCCTGCCGCTATTGGTTGAGCAGGGCAAGCTTCTCTTTGAGGAGAGAGGCATCAGAACGGCTGACACCGATAGCTTTATTGAGGTGCTGATCCCGATCTCGTTCAACTTTCCG
Organism: Botrimarina hoheduenensis; assembly: GCF_007859815.1. Taxonomy (GTDB): domain Bacteria; phylum Planctomycetota; class Planctomycetia; order Pirellulales; family Lacipirellulaceae; genus Botrimarina; species Botrimarina hoheduenensis. The sequence goes on from NZ_SJPH01000002.1 coordinate 730,603, forward strand.
AACCTGGGCAAGCTGCTGACGCTAACCTTCGTTTTATTCGCCGGCTGGTACACGGGTAACGCTGTTTCTCTCGCGGACTACCCGATGTTTTCGGCGCTCGGGATTCTTTCGCTCTTCGGTGGCGTCGATCTGGCGCTACCATTTCTGCTGGATCAGTTGCGCATTCCCTCGGATATGTACCAGCTGTACGTCGTTACCGGAGTCGTCAACGGCTGGTTTGCGACCCTCCTGGCGGTGATGAACCTCTTCTGTTTCACACTGATCGCAACTTGTGCGGCAACGGGCTGCCTACGCGTGCAACCGGTGCGAGCGATCGTTACGCTGGCCCTGGCGTGTGGCTTGTTGGTCGCCGCCGTGCCAGCGATGAACTCGTTGCTAGGCCGGCTGATGAGCGATACGAGCGGCGCTCAAATGACACTCAATGAGATGCGCCTCAACTCGCGCGTGGCGGTCGAGGTGCTCGACGTAAGCCAGCAAGAATCCGCTGCAGCGAGGCAACTTGAGCGCGATCAGAGTCGCTTAGCTCGCGTTCTCGATACGCGGGTCATCCGAGTGGGCTACCATCGCGATATGGCACCTTTCTCCTTCTTCAATAAGAAGGAGGAGCTCGTCGGTTTCGACGTCGCCCTGCTACACGATCTGGCGGCGGAACTAGGGGTCAGCTTGCGCTTTATCCCCTGGTCCTATGACAACCACACCCTGCTGCTCGACAGCGGTGAGATAGATCTGGCGATCGGCGGGCTGATCGTCAATGCGAGGAGGCTCGCCAGCGACGACTTCTCCTGGCCTTATATGACGGTCACCACCTCGGTGGTTGTTGAGGACCACCGTCGCGACGAGTTTCTCTCGTGGCGAGAGATAGCGAACACTCCCGATCTGAGATTGGCGATTCTCGGCCGACGGGTGGCGCAAAGCATTCGCGACCACCTCCCCAACGCGGAGGTGATCGCAATCGATTCGCCGCAAGAGTTTTTTAATAACCAGGGCGCTGGATTCGATGGCCTCGTGATGACCACCGAGGGGGGCTATACGCAAACGATTCGGCATCCGAGGTTCGACGTCGCGATCGCCGAGCCACAGCTGCGCGGACAGCTCGCCTTTGCTCTCCCACAGGGTGAGGAGGAGTGGCGCAGGTTCCTCGATGCGTGGATCCGCCTCAAGGTCGCCGATGGCAGTGTCGAGCAACTTTACGCTAAATGGATCCTCGGCCAGGGGGCAAGTGAGGCGGGCCCCCGCTGGTGTGTCGCCCGTGACGTCTTGAACTGGATTGACTGACCCGCGCTAAGCCAATTCCCCCCAAGGCTGCCAACGGAAGCTTCGCCCCCCCCTAAGATCAGCAGGTTCGGCTCACCGCGGTGGCTTCCTCCGCGCGGAGCGATCCCGACCGAGGCGGAGGTTGGCATGAGTCGCTGGTCGCGGCGGGGCCGAGTGCACAGCCGCATACCGTGTTAACCGTGGAATAGCGATGAGACTGCTAGCAGGTGGCGGGGAACGCGCCATCGGCAAGTTGGCACCGCTGCGATCGCTTTCTCACGGAAGTGACGTTGCCACGTCCGCTTGCGGTTTGGTAAATCGCGCGAATGGACACCCCCCTCGCAGCTCAGGCTGCTACAGAAACTATCGAGAAAGCCCAAGAAGCGGCGGAGCCGTTGCGCTTGGCGCTCGAAAAACTGCTCAATTTTAGGATCAGTGAGATGTCACCCGCCGACTGGCAGGTGCTCACCCTGCAAGGGGGCATGCGCGTCGCGCTGGCGCTCATCATCCTGTTCCTGGCGTTGACCTTTGCCGGCTGGGTCGCTTCGACCGTGCGGGCAAGTCTGACGCGGCTCAAGTTCGATGCGACCCTTTCAAAGTTTCTCGCCAAGCTGGCTTGGTGGGGGGTCGTGGCGGTGGCGGGCGTCTGCTGCCTGAGCTACTTCGGCGTCGAAACAACCAGCTTCGCGGCGCTGCTGGGTGCCGCTGGCTTCGCGATCGGCCTCGCCTTTCAGGGCACCCTGTCGAACTTTGCCGCGGGAGCGATGCTGCTGATCTTCCGCCCTTTCCGCGTGGGCGACACGGTCAACGTAGGCGGTCAGCTCGGCACGGTCGATGAGATCGAGCTGTTCACCACCACGCTCGACACGTTCGACAACCGTCGCATCATTCTGCCCAACAGCAGCGTCTTCGGATCAACGATCGAGAACGTCACGCACCACCGCGTGCGGCGGGCGGATATCGCGGTTGGCGTGGTCTACAGCGCTGATATCGACCTGACCCGCGCCACGCTGGAAACCGCTCTGGAGGCCACTCCCGGTGTGCTGCACGAGCCCAAGCCCGCCGTAGTGCTGGTCCAACTAGGAGCCTCGAGCGTTGATTGGTCGGTGCGTGGCTGGGCCCCCACAACCGACTTCCTGACGGTCAAACAGGCGCTGATCCGTTCGGTGAAGAATCACCTGGATCGGGCCGGCATCGGCATCCCGTTCCCGCAGATGGAAATCCATCTGCAAACGCCCGCCCAAGAATCGATGCGTCGCGTTGCTTGAGTCCCTCGCGCGGCGGCGCGATCAGCTCGCGTCGAGCGCGATCTCAATGCGGTTTGAGCCCGGGGTGAGCTTGTACTGCAAGCCTGAGGTCTTCGCCGAACCGTATCGCTCGGGCGATATGTCGCGCGAAGAGGAGTAACCTCCTGGCTCAGGCGGTGGCGTGACATCGCACACACGCACCGATACGGCGTATTCGCCGGGCGGCAGCGTTTGGCTCGATCCGAGGCTGAGCCGGTACTCTCCGCGCTCGTCGATCGAGCCCGAGGCGGTTACACCGTCGCCGCTAGCGGGGACAAACGAAACGTAGCCGCGTCGCGACTCGTTCTTGACGACCTTATCTCCGCCAAGGGAGACCGTCCCTGTGACCGTGGCCAGCCGCGATCCACATCCCGTTAGGGGGCCCAACAAGAGCGAGGCAAGGAAAAAGCCGTAAGCCGATTTATAGAGCATGTCGGTGGGGCGCAGGGTCATGGAGTGCCTCCCGCAGAGACTTCTTCACCGTTGCGGGTGCAGGCGGTGCGGTAGGCAACCGAATCGCTGCTATCGACGACGAACCTCACCGAGCCATCCACCAGGGCGAAGTGGGCTCCTCCCGGATGCCGGCTGCGGAAGCCCTGGGCGTCGAACCAGCGGTCCACGCGGAACTCTTCCGGATTCTCGTTGAGGCCGTAGTTGATGGGCGTGTTGCAGCTGGCCCAGTCGCCGTTGGAGTAGAACGCGGTCGAGTGATCGTCGTACTCGGGGAGGCTCTCGCCGATCATGAAGGTCTTGCTCGTACCGTCAATGACGGTCGCAATCTTCACGGGCTTGCGGAAGCTCACGCGGAAGAACATGCCCCGGCAACGCGTGTCGGCATGACAGTCGCGATCCCCGCTATCCGAGAAATTGAAGTCACCGTTATCCCCCTCACCCGTCTGGTAGATGCCTGAGGGAAAGGCTGACAAGTCGTTGCGAAACTGTTGAGTGGTGCTGCCTGTGATCCCGTTAGCGAAGGTATCGTCAACCACTCCCTTGTAGCTGGTCAGCGAAACCTCGCAACCGGCCCATTGAAACTGGCCGGTATTGAGCTGGCTGACGAATTCGTCCGAGGGGCACATCAACGCCGAGAGTTGGGTCTTCATCAGATCGGGCACAAAGATTCCGTTCTTGAAAGAGCCCAATCCTCGATCGGGGATCCGCGCCCCCGACCGGCAGAAGTTGTTGAGGTATTGTCCCTCAAAGGCACCGCCGCTTTGGAACTGGTCGTAGAGGGTTTGCTCCTCGATCTGTGGTAAAAGCTGCAGAATCCATCCGGCGCAATTGTGTCTTTCACCACGAGAGTTGGCGGCGGGGAAGTCGACATAGCCACCGCTCACGGGGAAGTGCCCCTGCACGTCGTGGTGATTGAGCGCCGCCAGAGCGATCTGCTTCAGCTTATTAACGCAGGACGAGCGTCGCGCCGCCTCGCGGGCGGCCTGGACTGCGGGAAGCAGAAGCGCCACCAGGATGCCGATGATCGCGATCACCACCAACAGCTCAACCAGGGTGAAGGCGCGCTTGGGAGTACCAGCGGACATGGATCGGGGTTTCCTTTCACATTCAGTATGTCGGAGAGATTTGCCCGCCAGCTTCAAGCACGTCGCCGACCGCCTGTAGCAAGCAGACCTGCCATCAGCAGCAAACCGGCCGCGGGTTCGGGGATAGCCACGGCCGTGCCGAAGCCCCAGTTGCCCAGCAGCGCATTCAGCTCCGCGTTATCAACGGGCGAGACGAAGCCGTTGATCCACGCAGCCGGAACCGTCGTGGAGCCCCACGAACCTAAAAGCAGGTTCAGGTCGCCGTTGTCGACACGGCCATCGCCGTTGAAATCGCCATCGACGGCGGTCTCAACCGCCACCGCGAGCGAGGTTGAGAAAATAAACGCGCTGGCCTGTGACTGACCGAGGTAGGCCGCGTTGACATTATCGAACGTGATCAGAGGACGGACGTAGACCGCGCCCACCGGGGCGGTGGAGGTCATGCTGAAGGTTAAGCCGTCGCCGGTGGTTGAGGTATCAACCGCAACAATGCTCTCGCCCACTTTGGTGAAATCATCGGAGGCGAAGAACTCCAAACCGAAGTTGAAGTCGGCGTCAAAGTTCTGCTCCAGGCGGACATCTTCGAGGGTAAAGCGGTACTCTTCCCCAGCCTGAGCCAGCAGCGATTGCTGAAAGAGCCCGCCGTTGTTGCCCGCCGTGTCGGCGAAGAAACTCACGTGGGGGTTGCCACCGAACAAGTCGTTGAACTGCACGGCACCGGCCGATCCGAACGTTCCCCAGTTGTCGCCCGATTGCAGAACTCCCGGAAGATTCGTGCCGTTGTAGTCGTCGTCGAAGGCGGGGTTCTTAAGCAGATTGCCCCCTTCCACGGGGACTTCTGAAAAGTAGGTGTCGAACACGAACAGGTTGGCCTGCGACTGTCCGAGATAGGTGGCGTTCACGTTGTCGAAGCGGACAACAGGCCGAACGATCGAGGTGCCGACCGGAGCAGGCCCCCCCTGGAAGCTAAAAATATTGCCATCGATCGTGCCGTTGTTGATCCGCTCCGCGGTGTTCATCACCATCTCATCGACGCCCAACTGGGTCGTGTCGTCGGCGGCGTAGTACTCGACACCGAGGTACAAGTCGGCATCCCAAGCGGATTCGATGCGGGTGTTGAGAAGGTCAAACTGGTAGCGCTGTCCCGCGACGCCAGGAATCCCTAGCTGAAAAACTCCACCGCTATTCCCCGCGATGTCTCCAAAGAGGCTGGCGTGACCGTTGGCCCCGAAGAAATTGTTGAATCCGGCGTTAAAAAATTGGCCCCAACCGTCACCCAGCTCGGTATTGAGGTCGAGGTCTTCGAACCCCGGGTTCACGGCCAGATTGGTCACCGCCAGCGCCGACGACGTGCTCAGGGTGCAGCCCACGAGAAGGCCGCAGCAGCTCAAGAAGGTTTTCATGGGGGATCCTGTCGTGGGGGTCGGGCGATTGTGCGTGGCGGAGGGGGAACTTGTAGCGCTTAGTCATGCGCTGAGCTATCTGACGAGTGAATTATCAGCGGGGTAGGGGCAGGTTGATCGTGTCCGCGATTCCGCTGTGGCGACGCGGCCAGCCCCGCTGCTCGGCCGTGAGCTGGCGGGGCTGACCACGGTGCTCCCCGCACCGCTTACCGTCGGCGGCGACGCGCCAGGCTCAGTCCGAGCGTGCCGAGCAACAGAGCCGAAGTCGGTTCGGGCACCGCTGTGAGCGAGGCACCAAAGACAAACGCGTTTTCTTGGCCCGAAGCGGTCGAGGTCACGTTGTCGAACAGGATGATCGGCCGCACGAAAGCCGTACCGGCCGGCGCGATGGCGCTCATCGTAAAGCTCAATCCGTCACCCGTGGGCGGGAACGCGACGGGAACAATGTCAAACGCACCCGCGGCTGTGTTGTCGTCAGCTTGGTAGTACTCAAGCCCAAATCGCAGGTTGGCGGCGGCGTTGGATTCGATCCTCACGTCGAGCAGCGAGAACGTGTACTCAGCCCCCGCGACTCCCGCGATGCCGGTCTGGAAGACGCCGCCGAAGTTGCCCGGGTTATCCATAAACAAGCTGGCGTGACCGTTGGGGCCAAAGAACGCATGGAAGCCTGCGGCACCGAAGCTGCCCCAGTCATCGCCGTAGCTGCCATTGGTATCGGTGTCTTCGAAGCCCGGATTGGTCAGGAGTTCTTGAGCATCCAGCGGAGCCGAGCTGATCAGCCCGAATCCGCAGACAAACATCGTCAGGAGTACGCTGCGCATGAGTTCGATCACTTTCTTCATGAGGGGAGAAACAGGGAGAGTTCTGCGGCGGGGCAGATCGCCTGGCGAACGACCCCAGCGGAGAAGATGACCTAACCGTGGAAGAGAGTCAGCTTGCGGAGCGGGCCAGAATTCCCCGCTCGCGCGATAAGGATCAGCCAGGGAAGACGAGTTTTACGTCTCCCGCGACTGACTTCAGATTAGTAACTCTTTCAGTGGCAAGCAAGTATTATTTAAGTTGACGCATTAATATTTTTAGCCGGCAATTGCCATCATATACCCTCCATACCGCTTGCTTCTTTACGGAAGACAACTAAAGTTAAGTTAACGGATTGAATAAGAAACGCCAGAATCCTTCCGGCCCTCGACGCTTCGCTACTTCCGCCGAGCCCTCCCAGGTAGCTTGCTGCTTGAGCTTGCTGGGAGCCGCGGTGCGGCTGGTCTCGTCTGAATCTTTTGCCTCGACTCACCTCGCAAGAGCCCCGCTCAATGAGCGACAACCCGCGCATCGGTTTGAAAGACATCGCCGCCCACACGGGGGTTTCCTCCGCGGCGGTGTCGCTTGTGCTGAACAATCGGCCCGGCGTTTCAACCGCGACGCGTCGTCGCGTGAGCGACGCCGCTCAGCAGCTCGGCTACGTCCCCCGTCGCACGCGGCAATCAGCCCCTCGGGCAGCCCACGCGATGCGCTCGATCGGCTTCTACGCCTTCGGTGTGAACGCGGCGCTGGGGCACAGCTACTACGGCGACATCCTCTCGGGTGCGTCGGCCGCGGCTCGTGAGATGGCCGTGCAGCTCAGCTTTGAAGCATTCGATGGACCGATCGAAGACGTAGCAGAACTTCCTACCGAGGCCTGCGACGGCTTGTTGATCACGGGGCGTCCGCCGCGCGATTTTATCGACCGACTCCACCGTGACCGCGTGCCCTACGTGCTGGTCTGCTGTTCGCTGGCCCACTTGGTCGGAGACGCGATCGGTCCCGAGAACGTTGAGAGTTCGTACCAAGTGGTTCAGCACCTCGCGAACCGCGGGCACCGACGCATCGCCTACCTCGGTGGCGAACCGAACAACGCCGACGCCCGCGAACGCTTTCTCGGCTATCGTTGGGCCGTCGAGGACCTGGGGCTCGATGATGATCCCGACCTCGCGTTGCTCTCGTTCTTCGACACCGAGCACGGTGCCTCGGGACTTGCCGAGCTGTACGATCGAGCCGAGGGCTTTAGCGCGGTTTATGCCGCGAGCGATTTCCTGGCGATGGGTGTCTACCAATGGGCGCGTGAGCGCGATCTGTCGATTCCTGCCGATCTGAGTGTTGTAGGTTTCGATAACAACTCGCTGTCCCAAACCCTGCACCCGAAGCTCACCACGATCGGGCTCGACCGCGAACGCGTCGGACGCCTGGCGGTCAACCGCCTGAGCGAACTCGTTGCCACGCCGCAAGCACCGATGGTCATGCGCTTGCCCGGCAAACTGATCGAACGCAATTCTTGTCGCGACCTGCGAAGCTGATCATTGCGTTTCGGCACCGCTCTAGGCGTACTCATCTTCAACGTCATCCTCTCAGAATTACGGACCTCTCCACCGTGCTCAAGCAACGCCGAATGGTTCTCGCGGCCATGACACTCGTGCTGGTCAACGCCAATCCCGCTGATGCGGTTGATGTGTGGATCACGAGCGGCGATAAGTCGCGCCTGCTCAGCCAACAGACCGATGTCGTGTTTCAGAACGGCACGGGCAGCGGCGGTGTCGGCATAACGATCGACGCGTCGCAAACCTTTCAGACGATGCGCGGCTACGGTGCGGCGATGACCAACTCTTCCGCTTCGCTCCTGCAAAACAGCTTGAACCCAGCGCAAAGAGATCGTGCTATGGATGATCTCTTTTCGTCTGACGATGGCATCGGCTTGAACTACCTGCGGCTCGCGATGGGGGCCTCCGATTTCACGGCCGACGGCTTCTACACCTACAACGACCTGGGCCCGAACCAGACCGATCCCGCACTGGCCGGTTTTTCGATCGACCCCGATCGCCCCACGATCTTGCCGAGCCTGGACGCCGCCCGCGCGCGCAATGCGGACCTACAACTGATGGCCTCGCCCTGGAGTGCGCCCGGCTGGATGAAGACGAACGGCTCGGTCATCGGCGGCCAACTGGCCCCGCAGTGGCACGGTGCCTACGCCACTTACTTGCAGAAGTTTGTCGAGGCCTACGCCGCCGAGGGGCACCCGATCGATACGCTCACGCTACAGAACGAGCCCCTCTTCACCCCCACTAGCTACCCGGGCATGAGCATGCCCGCAACGCAGCAGATCGACCTAATCAAAAATCACGTCGGACCGAACTTTGCCGCCGCGGGGCTCACAACCCAATTGCTCGCTTACGACCACAACTGGGATAACACCGCCTACCCGCTGGCGGTGCTGAACGACCCGGTCGCCCGGCAGTATGTCGCGGGCACGGCCTTCCACGGCTACGCGGGCGACGTGAGCGCACAGTCGGTCGTCCGTAACGCCCACCCCGACAAAGAGATCTACTTCACAGAAGTCACCGGCGGAGATTTTGCCCCCGTCTTTGAAGACAACCTTATCTGGTACGCGCGCAATCTGCTCATCGGCGGAGCCCGCAACTGGGGGGCTACCGTGCTGCTGTGGAACCTGGCTCTCGACGAGAACGGCGACCCTCACCTGGGCGGTTGCAGCGATTGCCGGGGCGTTATCACCGTCAACTCGCAATCCGGAGCGGTTACGCACAACGAGGAGTTTTACTCTCTCGGGCACGCGAGCCAGCACGTTCAGCCCGGCGCGGTGCGGATCGGCTCGAACTCGATCAATAACCTGATCGAAACCGTGGCTTTTCAGAATCCCGATGGCTCGCAGGTTCTGTTAGCGCTGAACCCCACCCCCAATCCGCTGCTGTTTCGCGCGGTGCGGGACGGCAAGAACTTTCGTTACACCCTGCCGGCTCGCAGTGTCGCGACCTTCGCCTGGGACGCCGACGATCGGGCCGACTTCGGCAACGGTGGCTTTGAGCAGGGGGGCTACCACACCTCCGGCGGGTCGCTCGATGGATGGCTGCCGTGGGGCGTGACAAGCAACAACGTCCGCGTGACCAATTCCCAGGCCCTGGACGGGCAGCACGCCCTCTTGCTCTCGGGCCCCGGTGGCACCAATGGCTTTGCGGGCGCTTCGCAGGCGATCAGCGTTACCGCGGGCGAGCGTCTGCGGATCGACGCCAGCGTGCTGCTGCCAAATGTCGGATCGATCGCCGGCACCGACAACCAAGTGCTCATGAAGATCGAGTACTACAGCGTCTTCGACGGGCAGTTCCAGTCCGCGAACTTCTTGGGACAAGAACAGATCACGCTCGCCACGGGGGCCACGCCAACCGGCCAGTGGATCGCTTCGGCACTCGACGGCACCGCGCCGGCGGGGGCCGTCGAGGCCCGTCTGGTGTTTGTGTTCTCGCAGCCGAGCGGCTTGGGGGGCTCGGCATTGGTGGATGGGGTCAGCTTCGGCGTGGTTCCCAACCTCGCCGGCGACTTCAACAACGATGGCGTGGTCAACGCCGCCGACTACACGGTCTGGCGCGACGGTCTCGGCACAACCTACACCCAGGCCGACTACCAGATCTGGCGTGACAACTTTGGTGCCACGTTGCCGTCGGCGTCGGCGTCGAACGCCTCGGCACAGAGCATCCCCGAGCCCGCCGCGGCGTCGTTCCTGGCGGCCGGCCTGCTGTGCTGGGGGGGCGTTCGCTCCCTGCCGGTCGCCGCTAGACTGCGCTGATGGCGACTCTGCTACCCTTCCGCGGTGTCTGGCCGCAACTCGACGAGACGGTCTTTCTGGCCGACGGCGCGCGCGTCATCGGCGATGTCCACATCGGTGCCCACGCCAGCGTGTGGTTCAACGCCGTTGTCCGGGGCGACGTCTGCCCGGTCCGGATCGGGGCCCGAACCAACGTGCAAGACAACGTCACGCTCCACGTTACGCACGATACCGGCCCGCTCACCATCGGCGAGCGCGTCACGATCGGTCACAACGCCGTGCTGCATGCCTGCACGGTCAAAGAGCGGGTGCTGATTGGCATGGGGGCCATTGTGCTCGACGGGGCCGTGCTCGAGCCGCACACGCTCGTCGCCGCCGGCGCGCTGCTCCGGCCCGGCTTCACCGCACCGCCCGGCATGCTCGTGGCGGGGGTGCCGGCGGTTGTCAAACGCCCCCTCACCGACGCCGAGCGGGCCTTCCTCGACGTGTCGGCCGAGAACTACGTCCGTTACGTTGCCGCCTACCGCGCGGGCGGGTACACGGGCGCTCCGCCGCAGTCGCCCGACCTCGGTCTCGCGGGGGCCAATCGTGGTGACTGATCGGAAGCCCGCTCCGCTGCCGAGGGTCGTGATCATTGGCGGTGGCTTCGGGGGGCTCACCTGTGCCCGGGCGCTGCGTCGGGCTCCCGTGTCGGTAACGCTCGTTGACCGCTCGAATCACCATCTGTTTCAGCCGTTGTTGTATCAGGTGGCGACCGGCGGCCTCTCGCCGGCGAACATCGCCGCCCCCTTGCGTTCGATCTTTCATCGCCAACAGAACGCGACCGTGTTGCAGGGCGAGGTTGTCGGGTTCAACCTGCCAGCCAAGCGCGTGCTCCTCGCTGACGGAACCCTCAATTACGACTGGTTGGTGGTCGCAACCGGGGCCACGCACAGCTACTTTGGCAAAGACGAATGGGCCCCCGCCGCGCCGGGGCTCAAGACCCTCGACGACGCCACCGACATCCGCGCGCGGGTGCTCCGCGCCTTCGAGCAGGCCGAACGGATTGACGACCTGCAAGAGCAACGCCGGCTGCTGACGTTCGTCGTTGTCGGTGCCGGTCCGACCGGTGTCGAACTCGCTGGCGCGCTGGCCGAGCTGTCGCGTCACACGCTCAAAGGTGACTTTCGCCGTATCAATCCGGCCGACGCTCGGCTGGTGTTGATTGAAGCCGGGCCGCGTGTGCTCGGCCCCTACGATCCGACCCTGTCCGCCAAGGCGGCCGCGTACCTCCATCGGCTCGGGGTGACGGTTCTCACGCAGAAGACCGTCACGCGGATCGACGCGCGGGGTGTCGTCGTCCGCGACGCCGCCGCCGAAGAAGCGATCCCGGCCGCTACGGTGCTGTGGGCCGCCGGCGTGCAGTCCTCGCCGCTCGCGCAGCGCCTGGCCGAAGCCGCCGGGCTCGAAACCGACCGTGCGGGCAGGGTGCCCGTCGGTGCCGACCTGTCGCTCGGTGCCCACGCCAACGTGCTCGTCCTTGGCGACATGGCCAGCTGTGTCGGCAAGGGGGGCAAACCGCTGCCCGGCGTCGCGCCGGTTGCGATCCAGCAGGGGAGTCACGCCGCGGCGATGATCCGTCGGCGGCTGCGCTCGCAGCCCTCCACGCCGTTCCGCTACTACGATTACGGTTCGATGGCCACCATCGGTCGGTCGGCGGCGGTGGTCAGCATGGGGCGGCTGAAGTTCGCCGGCTACTTCGCGTGGCTCACCTGGCTGTTCGTGCACCTGATGCAGCTGGTGTCGTTCGAGAACCGGGTGCTGGTGCTCTTCCAGTGGGCCTGGAGCTACCTGACGCGCGGCCGCTCGGCCTGGCTGATCACGGGCAAAGACACGCGCCCGACAGCTTCCGCCGCCGCACCGTCCCCCACGCCATAAGCAAGCGGCGGTGTCGCGCAGAGGTTGTTGCGCGATACCGTTGGCTGCCGGTGCTGATATGCTCAGCCGTGCGTGCCGGGTGCCGCTTACCGCTGCTGGTGAGCCACCAGCGGCACCTGGCGTCGTGAATAGGGCCCGCTCAAATCACTTACGATCGGGTTCACCACAATCAGCCCCCGGTCAATGTCCGGGGGCTCAAAACAAAAGTCCACCGCTCGCCAGGGCTTCACTCTCCATCATTCTGACGAACAACCCTTCGTTCGTCCTGGGCTTCGATGCTGTGCTCGATCGAGGGCCGGACGAGCCGATCCAGCTCGCCGAAGACGGCCGTGCCGCCGCCGCCGGTGGGTTTCTTGTGCTTGTAGTAGAGATACCCGGCGGCTTCGAGCCGCAGGGCAAGGCGATGCAGCCCGTAGAGCCCGGCGGCGATTCCAATCACCAGTAGGAACAAGCGGATCAAGAGCCAAGCGGTAGGGTCGGGCATGAGACGGATTCGGTTGAGATGACTGCTTAGGTCGCTGATGCCAGTAGCTACGCCTTGACCTCTGTCTGCTGCCATCGGTCATCGTCCAATGCGACCAGTACTCGCTCCAACAAGTCTTCGAAGAGTCGCCGGTTATCGGAAGGCCAAAGCTGAATCTCGTCCCCCTCTAGCCTTAGCTTGCTCCGGTACTGCTCAAGCTGCCTGGTTACACACCCACGCTCGTGCATCAGTGCATTACGTATTTCTCTCGCGATCTTGACTGGTTCCGCGCTCCAACACTTGGAACTTGTTGATTCTCCGATGGCCTGATCTAGACGAGTCGCGAACGACGGATTCCTATCGCTTGACCGAATGCTGTCGTCTCCGGTCTTGGTCCTTGCCACGCCAACCAAGAATGCCTCATACGCGGCGTACGTCGTCAGATAGCAGAAGCGTTGCGAACTCACCACATAGAACTGAAATTCTGCGGTCCCCAAAAACTGTTCCCAAAGGTCGTTTTGTTCGATGTGGAGTGGATGTTTGGTTCTGGCAGACGCCAGTTCGCCAAGGATGTCAAGCACAGTTTTTTTTAGATCCCTCAATAGCTTCGGGTCCGCGGTGACCGTAGGAAGCCGCTGTGCAAGTATGCCAAGTACCCGCTCCATCGTCGTTAGCTGAGAATCAGCGAACTGCGGACTCCGATTCAGTCCATCAAGGAAAGCAGGGATTTGCCCCGTGACTTGGCCCGGTAGTGCAGCCGCGTATGCGGCCGCTCGCCATGCAAATCCGAGATCGTCGATAAGCGACGCGTTGCCCGGATGCATTCGCGAATACAGAGCTTGACCTTGCTCCGTAGTGAAGAAGTCGCGGTATGAGTCTAGGTTCGAATCTAGCCGCAACGTCTTGATGACACGCTGGCCAGCCGCCATGTCCTCTGCACCACTTTCTCTCGACGATCGTACAAATCTCGGCAAATGTATTTCTTATAAGAAGCGTGGGGTGCGACCCGGCATTCGCCGGATCGCACCCCACGCGGTTCATCCGTGTTTATCTGCGTACATCTCTGGTTACCCGCCTCACCCCTCCTTCACTTCAAACTCCGCGTCGATCGCGTCATCTTCCGTGGCGTCGGCTTCGGTCGGGGCGCCGTTTGCGGCGGTGGCGCTGTCGCCCGCCGCTTTGTACATCGCCTCGCTCATGGCGTGGGTGGCCTGCTGCAGCTCGTCGGTCGCGCTCTTGATCGCCGCCTTGTCGTCGCCGGTGATCGTGTCGCGGACCTTCTTGATCGCCCCCTCGATCGGGCCGCGGCTTGCCTCGTCGAGCTTGTCGCCCTGCTCCTTGAGCGTCTTCTCGACCTGATACGCGAGCGCCTCGCCCGCGTTGCGGGCCTCGATCAGCTCACGCTTCTGCTTGTCGGTCTCGGCGTTTGCCTCGCCGTCTTTCTTCATCCGCTCGATCTCTTCGTCTGACAGGCCCGACGATTGCTCGATCTTGACCGTGTGCTCCTTGCCCGTGCCCAGGTCCTTGGCGGCCACGTTGAGGATGCCGTTGGCGTCGATGTCGAACTTGACCTCAATCTGCGGCACACCACGCGGCGCCGGCGGGATGCCCTCCAGGTTGAACTGGCTCAGCAGCCGGTTGTCGGCGCACATCTCGCGCTCGCCCTGGAACACCCGCACCGTGACGGCCGTCTGATTGTCGTCGGCCGTGCTGAAGACTTGCTTCCGCTCGGCGGGGATCGTCGTGTTGCGCTCGACGAGCTTCGTCATGACGCCGCCGAGGGTTTCGATGCCCAGCGACAACGGCGTGACGTCGAGCAACAGAATGTCTTGCACATCGCCGGCGAGCACGCCCCCTTGGATGGCGGCGCCGATGGCGACCACCTCGTCGGGATTGACCCCCTTGTGGGGGTCCTTGCCGAAGATCGACTTGACGATCTCCTGCACCTTGGGGATGCGGGTCGAGCCGCCGACGAGGACCACCTCATCGATATCGGCCGCCTTGAGCTTGGCGTCTTCCATCGCCTTCAGCACGGGCTTTTTGACCCGATCGAAGAGGTTGTCGCAGAGCTTCTCGAACTCGGTGCGCGTGATCGTCATCTGCAAGTGCTTGGGGCCCGACGCATCGGCCGTGATGAACGGCAGGTTGAGGTCGGTCGATTGGGCCGAGCTGAGCTCCTTCTTGGCCTTTTCGCACGCTTCTTGCAGACGCTGCAGCGCCATGGTGTCGGAGCGCAGGTCGATGCCCTGTTCTTTCTTGAACTGATCGGCCACGTGGTTGATCAGCTCCTCGTCAAAGTCATCGCCGCCCAGGTGCGTGTCGCCGTTGGTGCTGATAACGCGGAACACGCCGTCGGCGACTTCGAGGATCGACACGTCGAACGTGCCGCCGCCCAGGTCGAAGACGCAGATCGTTTCTTGGCCCTTCTTGTCGAGGCCGTAGGCGAGGCTGGCGGCGGTGGGCTCGTTGATGATCCGCTCGACCTGGAGGCCGGCGATCTGGCCGGCGTCTTTGGTCGCCTGGCGCTGCGCATCGTTGAAGTAGGCCGGGACGGTGATGACCGCCTTGTTGACCTTGTGGCCCAGGTACGCCTCGGCCGACTCCTTGAGCTTGCGGAGCGTCTTGGCCGACACCTCGGGCGGGGTGAGCGTTTGATCGCCCGCCTTGATCTTCACGTAGTCTTCGGCGGCCCCGACGACCTCGTAGGGGACCATCTTCTCTTCCGAGGCCACCTCGCTGTGGCGGCGGCCCATGAACCGCTTGACCGAGTAGATGGTCTTCTTGGGGTTGGTGACGGCCTGACGGCGCGCTGGCTCGCCGACAACGGTCTCGCCCTTGTCCGTGAACGCTACGACCGAGGGGGTCGTGCGATTGCCCTCGGCATTGGGGATCACCTTGGCCTCGCGGCCTTCCATCACGGCGACAACCGAGTTGGTGGTGCCCAGGTCGATGCCGATGATTTTTTCTCCGGCGGCCATCTTGGTAGCTCCTTGTGCGAGTGGGGGGTCGCGTGCAGCGGGGGTAGGTGACGCGTGCAGCGGGTGTATGAAACGCAGGGCGCGCAGGCCCGCGGCGCAAATTGGTCGTAGCCGTCACATGTTCTAAGCAAAGAGCGTGCCGCCCATGCCGATTGCAACCGTCTTGACTTAAGCCAATGCGGGAGCAACACTTACGAACACACGGGGCGATTCGGTTGGGGGCCCTCAGCAGGCCCTCGGCTGCCACATCGCCATCCGGGGGCGATCGGGACTCTCCCCGGCCACGGTCTGACCGGCCAGAATGGCAGTTGGCATTTAGAAGCCCCGGCGAAAACGACGGTTACGCACGAGCGATGGCGAAGAAGAAGCCCCCCCACTCCGCCGCGAACTCCCCCCCGAGCAAAGCGGTGGCCTCGTCTCCGGCAACCACGCCGTCAGCCACGCCGGGAATCCGAACCCTGCGGGCCGAGATCGCCAAGCTCGACAAGCAGATCGCAGCCGCTGTTGCCGAGCGGGCCGAGCAGGTGCGGCAACTCGCCGCGCAGCAGCCGACTGCCGAGTCCCGCCTGAGCGATCTGGCCGTAACCGCGGTCAACCAGGGTAGCGGCGCGGTGAGCGACGCCGCCATGCGGGCCGTGTTTCGCGAGGTGGTGGCCGCCAGCCACGCGGCGGTGGCTCCGTTTCGGGTGGCCTATCTGGGTCCCGAGGACAGCTACAGCCATCTGACCGCCATCGCCCGCTTCGGCGAGGCAAGCGAGCTGACCCCCGTTTCGACCATCGCGGCCGTGTTTGAGGAGGTGGCCTGCGGCAGCTGTGCGCTGGGCGTCGTGCCGCTCGAGAATAGCACCCACGGCCGGGTGACCGACACGCTCGAGGCGTTCTCCAAGACCGAGGTGCAGATCTGTGGCGAGGCCCCCATGCGGATCCGCCACTGCCTGCTGGGGCAGGGGCCCCGTTCCGCGATCCGCCGGGTAATCAGCAAGCCGCAGGCGCTTTCGCAGTGCAATCACTGGCTTGCAGAGCATCTGCCGGGCGTGGAGACCACGCCTGCTTCCAGCACGAGCGAGGCCGCGGCGTTGGCGGCGGCGGACCCGCGTATTGCGGCGATCGCCAGCGAGCAGGCGGGCCGGCGACACGGGCTTGAGGTTCTGGCCAAAGGGATAGAGGACCAGCACGACAATATCACGCGTTTCGCGGTGATCGGCCCGCAGTCGGGCGAGAAGACGGGCGACGATAAAACGGCCCTAATGTTCGAGATCGCGCACGAACCCGGCTCGCTCGCCGACGCGATGGCGATTTTCAAGCGGCGGGGGCTGAATATGACGTGGATCGAGTCGTTCCCGATCCCCGGGAGCCGGGGGGCCGGGGCCGACGGCGGCCGCTACCTGTTCTTTATTGAGCTGATGGGACACCAGGCCGAGGTCCGCGTACGCCGGGCTATCGATTCACTACAGAAGAAATGTGTTCTGCTGCGGGTCCTCGGATCCTATGCGCGTGCGGCGGTGCTCGGCTAAACTGCCGAGCTTCGCGGCCCCCGACCGGCGTGGGCCAGGTGGGCGAGTGCCGCACCGTTTTCCGACCGATCGAGCCCCAGCCGCCGCCCGTCGCCGTGATCATCATCCTCCGCGAGTCCGCGACCGAAGATCAGATCACGCATGTGGTCGAACGCGTGCAATCCCTCGGATTGCAGGCCCATCTGAGCAAAGGAACCTATCGCACCGTGATCGGGGTGATCGGTGACGAGGAGCAGATCCGCTCGGCTCCGCTGGCCGCGATCCCCGGCGTGGCCGAAGTCGTCGCGGTCCAGCCCGCCTTTAAGCTGGCGAGCCGGACGGCCCACCCGGAACCCTCGGTGATCGAGGTTGGGTCGGGGAAAAATGTGGCTCGGTTCGGTGGCGGCCATGTCGGCATGATCGCCGGACCGTGCGCCATCGAGTCGGCCGAACGCCTCGACAAGATCGCGGGGGCAATCAAAAAGGCGGGAGCAACCGTCCTCCGGGGCGGCGCCTACAAGCCCCGCACCAGCCCTTACGCCTTTCAGGGGATGGGCGAGGACGGGCTCAAGCTGCTCCGCGAAATCGGCGACAAGCACGGCTTGCCCGTTGTCACCGAAGCGATCGACCCGCGCCATGTCGAATTGGTGGCCGAATGGGCCGACATGATCCAGCTGGGGGCCCGCAACATGCAGAACTTTGTTCTGCTTACCGAAGTTGGCAAAACCCAAAAGCCCGTGCTTATGAAGCGTGGCATGGCCGCCACGGTCAAAGACCTGCTGATGTCGGCCGAGTATGTCCTTTCGCAAGGCAACCCGAACGTGGTCCTGTGCGAGCGGGGCGTGAAGGGCTTCGACAATGCGTGCCGCAACATGTACGACGTGTGTGCGATCCCGCAGACCCATGAGCTGTCGCACCTGCCGATTATCGTCGATCCGAGCCACGCGACGGGTCGCCCCGAGATGATCCCCGCTTGTGCCCTGGCGGGCGTGGCGGCCGGTGCCGACGGCGTGCATATCGAGGTACACAACTGCCCCGAAGACGCCCTATCCGACGGGCCTCAGGCGCTGCTGCCCGAACAGTATGCCGAACTAGCGCAGCAGATTCGCAAGGTCGCCGAGGCGGTTGGCAAAACCATCTGAAGCCGAAGCCGAGAACGCCAGGAAGCACAGGACTCCGCCGCTCACGCGTTGCTCTACTAGGGCGTACCAAAAAATAGGCCTTACCAAAAAACGTAGGTGACTTTGATGCGTAAGAAGCTGATCGCCGGCAACTGGAAGATGAACACCGACCGGGCAACGGCCGTTGAGCTCGCCAAGGGCGTGGCTGCGGGTGCCGCCGAGGCCGGCGACGCCGACCTCGTGGTGTGCCCCCCCGCGGTCTACCTGTCGGTCGTTGCCGAGGCCTTAGCTGGCAGTCCGGTAGCGCTGGGTGCCCAGAACATGTGCTGCCAAGACAATGGTGCCTTCACCGGTGAAATCAGCCATACCATGCTGACCGACCTGGGCGTGGAGTACGTGATCCTTGGTCACAGCGAGCGGCGGACGATCTTTGGCGAAACCGACAAGAACGTTAGCGACAAGACTCTGAAGGCCCTCGCGGCCGGACTGGCCCCGATCGTGTGCGTCGGCGAGCTGCTGGAAGAACGCGAGGCGGGCAAGACGGCCGAAGTGATCCGCACCCAGTTTGAGGGCTCATTGGCCGGCGTGTCGGAGACCCAGATCACCAGCGTCGTGATCGCCTACGAGCCCGTCTGGGCAATTGGCACGGGCAAAGTCGCTACACCCGAGCAAGCCGAAGAGGTCCATGCCGACCTTCGCCGGTTGCTCACCGAACGCTACACTGCGGAGATCGCCCAGGGGATCCGCATCCTCTACGGCGGGAGCATGAAGCCGGGCAACGCCGCCGAACTGCTGGCGCTGCCCAACGTTGATGGCGGTTTGATTGGCGGCGCGAGCCTCAAGCCGGCCGATTTCCTGGGGATCGCCAAGGCGGGACTCTAAAGAAGAAGACTTTATCGCTCGTGGCCGAATCCCCTTTTAGTGTTTAGTGGGCCGATTCGCTGCGGCATCGCTACGGAAAAGCGTTCTATGGAAACCTTGATTCAGCTCATCCTGTCCGCCATGGCGGTCTTCATGATCCTGCTGGTGCTCGTGCAGCGCGGCCGGGGAGGCGGACTGGCGGGAGCCTTGGGCGGCCCGGGCGGCTCAAGCGCGTTCGGTGCCAAAGCCGGCGATACGTTTACCCGGATCACGGTCTGGGCCGCTGCCATCTGGATCATCACCTGTGTGTTGTGTGCCTACTGGGCCAACAATCGGGGTGACTCGTTTGGCGATAGCGAGATCAACCTCGCGACCGGTACGAGCCAATCGGACGGTGGCGACTCGGGCGCTAGCACTTCAGGTGCCGCGACGGCTGACGCCGACTCCGAAGACTCGCCCGCTGCGGAGACCACCACCGATGCCCCGGCTGAGACCAGCGGCACCGGCGAGGACGGCTCGACCACTCCCGACGACCAGCCCGCCAGCGAGTGAGGCTAGCTCTACAGTGCTCGTTAGCATGACCGGGTTCGGCGAAGGCCGGAGCGAATCGGCCTCGATCGCCGTCACGGCCGAGGTGCGTTCGATCAACAATCGGCACCTTAAGATCAGCTATCGATCGAGCGACGGCTATCACGGCCTGGAGCCCCAGGTTGAGAAGCTCGTGCGGGGGTCGATACGGCGAGGTACGGTGCAGGTGAACGTCCGCATCGAGCGCCGCAACGCCGCGGCCGATTACCGGCTCAACACCGCGGTGCTGCAGAGCTACCAGGAGCAATTGACGCAACTGGGAGGCGTCCATTCGATGCCCCCGCTCGAGCGTTTGCTCTCGCTTCCCGGCGTGATTTCCACGCCCGACGCATCTGCCGCCGATCCCGAGGCCGATTGGCCGACGATCGAAGCGGCTCTGTCAGCGGCACTTGCCGCGCTGGACACCATGCGGCGCCAAGAGGGGGCGGCACTGGCGGAAGACCTGATCGCCAATCGTCGCCAGGTAGAGGAGCAGCTGGCGGGGATCGAGGTGCGAGCGCCGCTCGTGGCGGCGGACTATCGCGAGCGGCTTCACGACCGAGTGAAGCAGGCGGTCGAAAAGCTGGGCGTTTCGCTCGAGCCCGCGGACCTGGTTCGCGAGATCGCGCTGTTCGTCGATCGGAGTGACATCTCGGAAGAGATCGTGCGGCTGCGCAGCCATCTGGAGCAGTTCGAGGCGACCATTGCCGCCGACGCTCAGAGCGCTGGTACCAACGGTAACAAGCAGGAGGGGGCCGGCCGCAAGCTGGAGTTCATCGCCCAGGAAATGGGCCGCGAGACGAACACGATTGGGTCCAAAGCCAACGACACGGAGATCTCGCGTCGGGTAGTGGAGGTCAAGGCTTCGCTCGAGCGTGTCCGAGAGCAAGTCCAGAACGTGGAGTAAGCACGTCCGCGACCAGTTGCCCCCCCTCCCCCTAGCCGGCAGACCGGCTCCTTTGCTCCGCTGCACCGCCCCCCGTCGGATTCGTCTCGATCGCCCCCGCCCATGCCCGCAGCCACCGGCAAACTCGTGATCCTTTCGGGCCCCTCGGGGGTCGGAAAATCGACGATTGTTCGCAAGCTGCTTGGTCGCACCGCGGAGCGATTACGGCTGAGCGTTTCGGCAACCACCCGCCCCCCCCGCCCGGGTGAAGCGGACGGCGTGGACTACCATTTTCTTTCGCACGAGGCGTTCGCCAGCCGGAGGCAACGGGGCGAATTCTTGGAATGCGTCGAGGTTTTTGGCCGGGGGCACTGGTATGGAACGCTTCTTGCAGAGGTAACGCCTAGCCTAGAAGCCGGCCGGTGGGTACTTTTAGAGATTGATGTCGATGGTGCTGAGCGAGCGCTGGCGGCGTTTCCTGAGGCGGTAAGCATCTTCCTGACCGCGGCGGCCGATCCCGCCGAGGCGCTGCAGGTGCTCCGCGAGCGGCTCGAAGCCCGTGGCACCGAAGATCCCGAAGCGATTGCCCGCCGGCTGGAGGTCGCCCAACGCGAGCTCCAGCGGAGTTCCCGATACCGATACACCGTCGTCAACGGCGGGCCCCAAGAAGGGGGCCTCGACTTCGCCGTCGATGAAATCCACCAATTGCTGGTCGCCGAAGGATTGCCCGTATGATTGATGCGCTGAAAGAAGAAGAGATCGTCAACAAGGTCGGTGGTCGATTCAAGCTCTCGACCCTGATCCAAAAGCGCCTTGTCGCCCTTAACGGGGGCGCTCGTCCGCTCGTGAATATCGACTCTCACGAGAAGATGGAGATTGTGGTCCAGGAGATTCTTCAGGACAAAATCTTCCTCGACTCGTCCAGCGAAGTGAAGATCACCGGCGCGCCGCAGGACTTGGGCGCGCTCGAGTTCGATCTCGATAGCCTCTGAGCGAGTTGCCGCCGTGTCGGAGATCGTGATCGGCGTGAGCGGCGGTGTGGCGGCCTACAAGACGGCCTACTTGGTCAGTCGGCTTGCGCAGGCCGGGCACGGGGTGCGTGTGGTGATGACCAGGGCCGCAACCCAATTTGTCGGCCCCCCCACCTTTTCCGCGCTCACCGGACGCCCGGTGCTGGTCGATTCCTTCGATCTGGCCGAACACCCGCTCGGACCGCATATCGAGCTTGCCCGCGGTGCCGACCTGCTCTGCGTGGCCCCGGCGACCGCCGATCTGCTCGCCAAAGCCGCGCTCGGACTGGCCGACGACCTGCTCAGCACGCTGCTGCTCTCCTTCACCGGACCGGTGCTGATGGCCCCGGCCATGAACGCCGAGATGTGGGCCAAACCCGCTGTAAAACGCAATGTTGAGCAGCTTCGGGCCGATGGCGTGCACCTGGCTGAGCCGGGCGAGGGGTGGCTGAGTTGCCGGGTTCGTGGCCCCGGCAGAATGGCCGAGCCGGAGGACCTAGCCAATCTGATCGTCAAAATGCTCCAAAGCGGTGCCGCCTGACCGTGCTTGCCCAAGCTCGGTAGCCGCCCCCGGTGCTAGCCCTGGACGAAACGCTCTTTCGGGACGATACTACTTGAACGATCCCCTGTAGCTCAGTTGGTAGAGCGAGCGGCTGTTAACCGCTTTGTCGTAGGTTCGAGTCCTACCGGGGGAGCTTGATCGTGTGGCCGCCAGTCTTTACGACTTTCGGCCTTTTTCTTGGCATGCCGCGATTTTCTTGGCATGCCGCGATGCGTGGGTCTGTTGGCGGATGCCAACTCGCTGGCTACGCAGAGCCTCATCGACCCCCTCTACGGGGTCACCGAGGTTTTTGGGCACGCCGACGGCTTTGATTGCCGGTGCGGTTTCTACGGTTCTTTTCTGGCCGAGGCTGTAGCCAAGCCTGCTCTGGTAGCTACAATTGGCGACTTATTGCGGGCAGATAGTTAGCGATTTTATTGATGATGCGTTAGGCGGGCTGTTTCTTTGTTCCCCACCTGATTGGCCCCGCGGCCCTTCAACCGCTTCGCGTTTTTTTGGGCAAGTAGCCCGCGAGTCCGCTTTTGACGGATCGGACTCACAGCGCATTTCGAGGTTGCGTTCCTCTTTTGGTTTTTGCACACAGGTAATTGCGTGCGCTGTTGCCAAAAAACGTCATCCGCTATCGACCGATGATCCTGTTCCTTCCCGATCGACCCCCCAGATTGTGTGATCCAATGAATAGCATTCGCTTCGCAGCCACAGCGTGCATGGGATGGCTAGCTCTGCTCTCCGCAGCCCCCCACGCACTCGGTATGGATTTTTTTTACGTCGGCCCCAGCAACGGCAACTTCTTTGATGCCGCCAACTGGAACGACCAAGCCGATGGACTGGGTGCCTTCCTATCGACGCCCGTCATCGATGGCGTAACCGGCGAGATCGAGCACGCTTTGGTGATCGATAACGCTGCGGTCTTGGCAGGAGCGAGTGTCGTTTTTGGCGGCGGGTCGCTGACGATGAACACCGGTGCCGGGCTCACGGTGAGCGGTGGGTTTGATATCCAGGGAGCGGCCTCGCTGACGATGACTGGTGCCGCGCTGTCCGCCAACTCGGGAGCGACCGGCCAGATCGAGTTCAGCTCTGGATCGACCGTCTCGATCTCCGGATCGATGGTCACGGCGAGCGATGATATTTTCCTGCGGGGGTTCACTACCATCGCCGATTCGATGTTCGAGAGCACGGGCGACGATATCGAGTTTCGTGACACCGCGACAATTGTCTCCATCAGCGGCAGCGACTTCTTCGCGTCGGGCATGGGGACGACCGACTTCAATCAGTTCATCATTCTTCAGACACCGAGCATGACGGTTTCGAGCTCGTCTTTCCGAGGGGGATTGCTGGGTATTGATGGCGAAACGGTAACCGCAGTTCGCGCGATCGACTCCAGCTTTGTGTTCTCGGGCGATGTCGAGAACGCTTTTGCCAGTTCATCGGTTGGTGTTCACACGCTGAGCCTTGAGGGAACCTCGACACTAGAAGCCGATCAACTCGAAGAGGGGGTCGCGCTGTTCCTCAAGGGTTCCTCAACGGCAACGTTTATCGATTCGCTGGCTGACGCGGACGGTGATAGCTGGCTAACCGGCGGGGCCTCGGTCCGCCTTGATTCGTTCGATGCGTCGCTCGTGTTCCCCAGCGATCAGATCACCGATGTCCGGAACCGCGTCTTTAACGGCCTGGCTTCAACCAGTTACGCTCTGAGCCCCGGGACGTTCTCACCAAACAACTGGGACGGCTTCAGCGCCGTGACCTTGCAGATTGTTCCCGAGCCGATGACCGGTGTTCTGGCGCTGGTTGCAGGAGCGGGAATCATTTGTGGTCGTCTCCGCTGATTGCTTACGAACCGACCGTCTTGCGGCGTGCGGATCGTCTCTGATTCATGGACAATCCGCCGCCGCTTTTTTGATCGTTGTCGCTGCTGCTTCGCTGCCTCGCCCAACTTGCCTCGTGCCTCATCGCGAGTCGGCCCACCCGATACTCTCACTCCCCCGCAGTTTCTATGAGTCGCAATCGTCGGAAGTCTATTGGCGGAGCCGCTGCTTGCTGGATTGCCATGATGGCTTGGGGGCCGATGGCTGAGGGAGCCAAGGTGCCTGTTGCCGGCGTCAGCCCCAACAACACCGCGAACCCGCTCCGCACGATCGAGAGTGTTGTCTTCAGCCCCAACGGCCAGCAACTGCTGATCCGCGGGGCCCTGACCGCGAGCTCCACCAACGACTTTGCCTATACTCTCCCGCTCAGCGGGGGAATCCCAACGAAGGTAAACGAAGGAACGGCAGACGTGGACTTCGTTCCACGCTACACACCTGACGGAACGCAGATTGTTTACTCCGCCAATAACCAGTTGCTGCGTGTTCCAGCGGCAGGGGGAGCGGCAACCACTATCACCACCGACGATACCCGTTTCTTTCACATTACTTCGGATGGTCAGCGCGTCGTCTACATCTCGCGGCCAACCGGTAGCACGCCCGACGTGCTCCGCTCGGTTCTGCTCACCGGCGGGGCAACCACGGTGCTTTCCACTCCCACCCAGGGCGATATTGACCGCGAGACCTTTCAGCTTACTCCCGACGGCCAGACGGTGGTGTTTGCGTCGAGCTTTCTCAACCCCACCTCAGCGAACGAGGACTCGCTTTTTCGTGTTCCCGCCGCTGGGGGTGCCGCTCCGACCCTGATCAACTTTGGCCCCACCGCTCCGCACATCATCGACATCCGTGGCGTTGAGGTCACGGGCGATGGCCGCGTCGCCTTCGTGGCCGACTATTTGGTCAACAACAACTACAACTTAAATTTTGTGCCGATTGGTGGTGGTACCGCCGCTCTTCTCCCAGGCTTCAGCATCCCTTCGGGCGCCGATATCCGCGACTTCCGTCTGTCTCCTGACGGACGTTACTTCGCGTTCTCGTCAGACTTCCAGACCGTCAATGTTTTTGAGCTGTATGTGGCAGAGATCACGGGCGGCGCGCCGGTGAAAGTCAGTTTGCCGTTCACGGCTGAGGCCATTGACTTGGACATCACGGGCGATGGCTTCCCGGACATCTCCGATGGCAACATCGATAGCGATATCCTGGAGGCCGAAGGGGCGATCGCTTGGTCGCCTGACGGGCGTAAGGTTGCCTACATAGCGGACGGTGAAATCGATAATCTGTACGAGCTTTATCTGGTCGATAACCCGCTATTCGAAGCCGCACCGGGAGATTACAACGCCGACGGCCTCGTCGATTTGGCGGATTACACCGTGTGGCGTGACACGCTGAATTCGACAACCGATCTGCGTGCCGATGGCTCCAATAACAACGTGGTTGACCAGGCGGACTATGCGTTTTGGGTGAACGCCTTCAATGGTGTCAACGCGGTCGCGGTGCCCGAGCCCGGTACGGCGGGGTTTGTTCTGCTCGGGTTGCTGGCAACGTACTGGTCAGCGCCACTCACGAGGGATGCGGTGCGGAGCTTGCCGAACTGAATCAACAAGCGTGCGACGATTTAGCCTGACACCTATTTTGGTATCCAATGGAGAAGCGTGTGATTCCAGCCAAGAGACGACGCGCAGGCAAGAAGCCGCGACCGTGGCGAGGTTTGGCCGGTTTTACACTCGTCGAGCTCTTGGTGGTGATCGCCATCATTGGCATCTTGGTTGCGTTGTTGCTGCCGGCAGTTCAAGCAGCGCGTGAGGCCGCCCGCCGGATCAACTGCACCAGTAATCTGAAGCAGATTGGTCTGGCGGTTCTGAACTATGAATCCGCACGCGGCAAGCTCCCGCCCGGCGGTTCCTACGGACCCAAACCCACCAGCTCGCCGACCGCGCAGGTCACGCTGATCGCGGGCCTGAACCACAGCTGGTTCGTGTTCATCCTGGAGTATCTGGAAGAGCAGGCGTTGTTTGATCAGTTTGATGTCCAGTCGGTCAATGTCGCGTTGACGCCAGGTTCACCGGCCGCCAACCAGCCTACGTCGCTGCTGTGCCCGTCCGATGGTGCCAGCGGTCGGCGTTACGAGCATCGCTTGCTGAAGATCGATGGGCAGCCGTCTTACTTTGGCAAAGGCAACTACGCTGCTTACACAAGCGTTTATCACGCCGATCGGCTGGGCTTTCCCGGGGCGATTCCGCTCTTCGGGCAAGAGCTGCGGGAGGTGTCAGACGGCACGACCGCTACGCTGATGGTTTCCGAGGTTCGCACGCGCGCTACCGAGAAAGACGTCCGGGGAGCTTGGGCGTTGCCCTGGGCCGGTGCCGCCTTGCTGGCCTATGACATGCACAGCGCTAATGGCATCAGCGGACCCGACGCGGTAGACCGATTCGAACCGCTCACAGCTTGGCTCGAAGACGGTTTAGCCAGGACGCCTAACGGGCTGATCTACGACGCGATCGATCGGTGCGACGGTCCTGAAGAAGCACTCTTTGAGGGGCTCCCCTGCACCGGGGATGGCCGAGAGGGGGGCCTGTCTTTCCAATCGGCCGCACCGCGCGCGGCTCACACGGGCGGAGTGAACGCTGGCTACCTCGACGGGCGTGTGGAATTCGTCCTTGATGATATTGATCCGCTGGTCATGACTTACCTCGTGTACGTACGCGACGGTAGTAGCATCCGCTAGCCCGATTCCCCGTTCATTGCCGGGCGTTTCGCCCGATCGCCCGTGTCAAAGTCAAAGTCTCCACCGCCTTCTTTGCTGTTGGTCGCTTGCCTAACGCTAGGAATCGCGTTGCTGGTTGCGGGGTTTGCCTGGCCGGTGCTCTTTGGCAGGCCCTCCGAGGCGGCCCGAAACGAAGCGACCGAATTCCTCGACGCTAGCCAGGCGATGGAATCGGCCGCCGCCGCCCGCACCGCCGCTGAACGCGACGCCCAGATGAGCGAGGTCCGTGACCGCTATCGTGAGGCCCGGAAGAAAGTCGAATCCACACGCGATGCGGCGGGTAAGACGGCTTTCTGGTTGAAGGTTGCCGGAGGCGGCGTAGCGGCGGTGGGTGCCTTTGGTCTGCTGGCAAATCGTTCTTAGTGTCCTTCACTTAGCTCCTGCATGCGGCGTCCTAGCGGTCGCCGTCTTCTGCCGATGTCACGCTCGCCCCGTCCCGCTGCTAGTCGAGCGAATCGGTTCGGGGTGTGTCTCACGCTGTTGTCACTCTCGGTTCCAGTTAGCCCTGCCGCTGCAATCGAGTTGGTACTCGATTACACGCTAGATGAGAACAACGCGAATTGGTTCGGCGTTTCTCCCGAGGGAATCGCGCGGCGTGCGACACTCGACGCCGCGGCAGATTTTTTATCGGCGATCATTACGAACGAAGACTGGAGCGCCCTGCCATCGCTGAACCGTTCATTCGGTCTGACGGACTTGTTTGCGTCTTCGATCATCGGACTGGATGGCCAGCCGATTGCTGGCTTCGCCGAATCGGATGGGCGTGGGTATGAGTACTCGATCCCAACCAGTAACCGATCGGCGGTAGGGGCGAACCAGTACGTGGTTTATGTGGGAGCGTTCGCTTTTGACACCGCCACCACGGCACGAGCCAAGGGGGGCTGGAACGACGCCGACCGACGGAACCCCGCCGGCTTCGCGGGTGTCGAGTTCAACACCTGGGGCGGGCGGATCTACTTCGATCTGAGCGAGAACTGGTACTGGGGCCAAAATCCGGGCCCTAACCCGACCGACAACTACGGGGTTCAGGACCCTAACAAGATGCCGCTGGTCGATATTACGACCGACAACTGGGACTACTCAACGGTCTCGGATAGCTGGAAGGGCTTTGACCTGCGGACGATCGACGCTGGCGCCGCTAGCAAGGGGGATCTCTACGGAACGGCCTTGCACGAACTCCTGCACGCTTTGGGCGCAACCACCAGTAATTTTACTGACTATGTGGGGCTAAGCCCTCAGGGCGATCTGCTGGGCCCTAATGTGGTCGCCGTTCACGGCGGACCGGTGCCGGCAGCGGGAGGCCACTTTGCCGAGAACCTGCAGTCGTTCGTATGGGATTCACAGGGTATTGTTTCGGAAGCCTTGCTGGATCCCAACTCGCTCAGCGGGGTCCGCAAGTACCTCACCGAGATTGATGTGGCGTTGCTTCGCGACTTGGGATACGAGGTCCTACCGAATTTTGCCGCGGAGCCTCTCGCGGCCGATTTCAATCTAGATGCGGTTGTTGACCTCGCGGATTACACTATCTGGAGAGACAGCTACGGTTCGACGGAGCAACTTGCAGCCGACGCCGATGGAAGCGGCACGGTTGACGAAGCGGACTACCTCGTGTGGGTAGCCGAGTACGGAAGGCAGGCGCCACCTACCGCAATGAGCTTCGCGACGCCTGAGCCGGCCTCGCTGATGATCGCGGCGGTGGGAGCGCTCTCTCTACGGCAACGACGGGGCTTTTATCGTCGTTAAGCACAAGGAAGTGTGGGAGCAAACATGCCAAAGCGATTGGTCTTTAGATCGGCAACTAGCCGCCCGGCGACTTCGGGGGCATGGCTATCGAGCCGCTATGTTCGCATTGCATTAGGGCTGATTGTGGCCGCCAGCGTCTCGCTGGCGGATACCCCTGCAGCGCTAGCGACCCCAACCAAGAAAACGACGCGGGTCTCCGCGCGATTGACCGCGGCGGAAGTCGCTAAGCCGCTCGCGCAAGCCAACCCAGAGACCAGTCCGTCTCCCGTGCCACCAGCGATTGAGCCGCAAGAGCCCGCAACGGCGGCCCCTGACGACGCTACGCCGGTAATCGAATTAAGTGTCGATGCCACCACGCTGCACCGCAGCCTGCTGACAAGCGAGCAGACGATTCCCATCAAGCCGGGCCGCCGCTCGCTTTGGTTTGCCAACTGGGTGCCGGGAGTCGCGGGGCCAACCGGTCAGATTGCCAACCTGGCACGCGTGGTCTTTAGCAACGAGGACGATGAGCCGCTGCGCTGGTCGCGAGACCCGACCGACCTGAATCGGTTCTGGGTGACGGTCCCCGAAGGGGTCGATCGCCTTCAGGTTCGGTTGACCTACCTGGCGAACCAGCCAACACAACTCTCAACGGGTGTCGATACGTTCGGAACGCGACAACTGCTGACGCTCAACTTTAATACCTGTCTTGTCTATCCCGACGGGTGCGATGTTTCGCAGACCGCGATTCATACACGTGTCCGTGTGCCGGCAGGCTGGGGAGTCGGTACCGCGATCAAGCCGATCTCGTCCGACCGCCAGACGGGCGAGATCGACCTCGGTCGTACCAGCCTTAAGCGGTTGGTGGATTCACCGCTGATCGCCGGTCGCTATTACCGGGCTGTACCGCTGGATCGCGAGGGGTTCCCGCCGACGGTTATGCACTTGGTCGGAGACAGCCACGCCTGCACAACCGTGCCGCAGGAACGTGTCGATCAGCTGACGGAGATCATGCCCCAGGCTGTTCGGCTATTTGGCTCCGCTCCGTTTGATGATTACGCCTTCTTAGTAGTCTGCACCGATCGCCTGCCGCGCTTCGGTTTAGAGCACGGCGCGAGTTCGCTCAATTGCGTGCGGGCCATGGCGCTGCGTGACGACTCGCTCTACCGGCACCGTCCGGCTTACCTGCTGCCCCACGAGTTGGTACACGCATGGTGCGGCAAGCACCGCTTGCCCGAGAAGATGTCGAGCACCAATTTCCACGAGCCGCTCGGCACCGAGTTGCTATGGGTTTATGAGGGGCTCACCCAGTACCTGATGCAGTTAGTGGCGGTTCGCTCCGGACAAGTGTCGATGGGCTACCATCGCGAGTACCTCGCGTATCAGGTCTCGGAGCAGTTGCAGCGGACGGGGCGCGAGTGGCGTCCGTTGTCCGACACCGCGGTGTCGGCACCCACCCTGCGTGGGGGACCTTCGAACTGGGCCGATCTGCGTCGTGGCCAGGATTACTACGATGAAGGTGCCCTGTTCTGGCTGAACGTCGATTGCTTGCTCCGCGAGAAGTCGGGCGGCAAGGCCTCGATGGATGATTTTTGCAAGCAGTTCTTTGCCGTTGATACCGATTCACCGGTAGCCACGAGTTACTCCTTGGACGACCTAGTAGCGAACCTGGAGTCGCTCGCGGATCACCCATGGCGCGGCATGATCCAAAGGCACGTTTACCTGCCTCAGGCTGAGCTAGCGCTCGACGGCGTGAATCGCTCGGGTTATGAGCTGGGCTGGGTCCGTCGCAAACCCACGTTTGTCAACAATCGCGAAGAGGTATTGGGTTCGATCCAAGCGATCGATTCGCTGGGGATCGTGGTCTCGACGGCCGGAGTCGTCGAACGCGTTGTCCCCGAGAGCGTTGCCGATGACTCGGGCCTGCGCGAGCGTTCCGAGGTGGTCGCGGTCAACCGCCGTGCTTTCTCGCCCTCGGTCCTTAATCAAGAATTGGACGCGGCCGCAAAGTATCGAGACGGTGAAACGATCGATCTGATCGTCCGCGAAGGGCAGTGGTACTCGGTTCACGAGCTCAGCTACAGCGAGGGACCTCGCCACGCCGTTCTGAAGCGGCATGACGAAGGGCCCGACCTGCTCACGGAGATTCTGCGATCGCCCCCTAGCGAAGCCGTGTCATCTGAAAAGACGGCTTCCATGACGGCGAAGTCCAAGTCCTCACGACTACGATCGCGAGTTACCGCTGCGGTAAGCGCTCAGCGTTAGTTCGGCGGTCATCCGGCCTGAGAGTGGCTTAATTCGTTTGGACAACTGCCGGCGCGGGGGTCACCCGCAGGTCGGCAAGGTTTATCTGCTGACTCAGCAGCGATTCGCCCCCCAGCCCGATTGCTTCGAGCGTCAACTGCGGCCCAGCCGACCAGTCGATCCGCACCATACCGAACTGGGTTTGCTTGAGGAGCGGTCCAACGCGGTTGCGGTTCGGCTCGCGTGCTGGCTGTTTGGGGTCGGTAAGTCCCGACGAGGTGAAGTCCCACATCGGATAGGGCGTGCCGGCCTCGGTGCTGCGAGAGATCTCAGCTAGGTGGCGGTCGCCGCTCAGGAAGATCACCCCTCGGGCCTTGGTACTATCGATCAGGTCGTAGAGTCGTTGCCGCTCTCGGGGGAAGTTGCTCCAGCCCTCCCAGCCGTGCTCGTCGGAAACCACCTGCACGCTCGAGCCGATGAGTCGCACCGCGGCAGGTTCGCTGAGCTGTTCTTCGAGCCACTGCCACTGTGCTTCGCCCAGCAGCGACCCTCCGCCGTCCGGTTGGGGGCCATAGGGACCTCGGCCTTGCCGCTTCTCAGCGGGTACCTCTCGGAGAGGACTACGAAAGTACCGCGTGTCGAGCAGCAAGACTTGTACGCGCTGGTCCTCGGGCCCGAAACGCCAGGCCCCATAGACGCCCTCTCGACCCCAACGCGGCGAGTCGGCCGGCTCACGAAAGAACGAGAGCATGACGGTTTGCGAAGCCTCCTTGAAGGGGAACTCGCCTCCAGCGTCGTTCAATCCGTAGTCGTGATCGTCCCACGTGGCGAGCACCGGGCAGGCACGCCGCAACCGACGAAAACCAGGCTTAGCACCAAGCTTGCGATAGGCCGCAGCGATATCGCCGGCCGAGCGTGGCGGGTGCTTCCTGTCGGCATACATGTTATCGCCGATGAAGAGGAAGGCATCGGGCTGCTGGGCCACGATGTCGTCCCAGATCGGCTGATCGAGGTCCTGCTTCGCGCACGAACCGAACGCGATCTTATCGATCCGCTCAGGCGAGAGGGGCGTCTCACCCGTGGCCGGGCGGCAGACCGTCGTGAGGACAACGGCAAGAGCGAGCAGACCCTTCAGGCTGCCGCGCGTGAGGAACGTCATGGATGGCGGTACAGGGGGTTGGCAAGATACTTAGGATGCGTGATGCCATCGTACCTCAGCGACCAGGCGTCGCAACCTTCTAGTGTACCGACGCGCGATCCCCGGCAAGCCAATCGCCCAAGGAGGCCATGGGCTAAGCTGATCGGTGTGATAAGCACGGACATCGTTTGGCAGTGGGCAAGAATCATCAAGCAATCAAGCTCGGCAGGCCACCACGTTTGAAGCAACAAAGTCTCGGCACCGAACTTTGTGTGCGCCCCAAGAGGCTTCCACACGATGATTAGGTGGCGCGGCAGTAATCGCCATGAGTTGGCCTCAGGAGATGCAGGACGGCACCAATGCCGGAAAAAGCAGCGCTCGCTCGAAGGGTGAGAGGAACCGCCCTTTAAGGCCAGGGCATTCAGCCTTGAAGCCTAGGGAAGGAAGCGTGGGCACGATAGAACTCGAATCGGTGACCTCTTGCAGGTGTAGCAAGTCGGTCATCTTGGCCGATACGCCGCGTAAGCAATTTTCTGGTAGGCGTTTGTGTTGAGTCGAGGTAGCCAATCCGTTCGTCTCACGAATCGATTATCTATCGGCTTTTCTGCCCCCTTGCGAGGGTCCTCTGGCACTTCTCTGACAAGCGTCCGCACTTGCTCCGAGGTAGGTGGATCAGACCTCCGCGAATTCGAGCATTTCCGTCGGTGCGGAGGTTGAGGCAGCCTCGGCGGGTTTGCTGGTCGCCTCTCGCCGCTCAATACGGTCACTCCTAAGCGTGGCCAGCTCTTTGCTAGAATGCGTCGAACGGTGGAGACGAAGCGTGCCGTCGTGTGCCACTGTCCCGCTTGTCCGGCAGTGGGCCCCGGGTACCCGCTTCAGCACTGCTGGGCAAAGCCAGCAGTGGCATCTATGGAGTGTAAGCCGAAGAAGGATATCCTAAACGGGACATGGAGCTTTCCCAAAGCGAAATCGTTGGAGTAGTGAAGAGAGTGCGAGAACATCAGTAAAACAACCACCGTCACAAGACGGTAAACCAATAGGAGAAGGACAGTGAAGACAATGACAACCATATCCGTGAAGACAATCGCGCTTGCGCTTGTGCTGCTGGGCGCCATGACGCCGGCCTTTGCCCAACAGGAAGTTGCCCTGAAGGATCCCGTCCAGATCGAGATTGAAAACTGGCGCGGCAGGGCGTTCTACGAACTTCTGTTCATGAACCGCCAGCCCGACGGCAGCGGGCTCGGTGTCTACCACAATTCTCTCGGCTTAGACCTTGAGGCGTCCAACGAGGTGATGGACGCCCGCTTCCGGGCTCTGGATGCAGATACCTTGATAAAGAAATACGGGGGTGATGGGGTCATCTTCAATGGTCCGCGCCGTCTCGTGGCTAACAGTATCACCGGGGGGATCGCCTGGAATGGCGGCGAGAAGACGGTGATCGGAACGATCCCATTTCGCGTGTTAGGCGTCTTCGAAACCCCTAGCCTCGATAAGGCTGCTACTGAAGAACCGCCTGCTTACTATGTCCTGACCTCTAAACGAACCAATTCCTTTAAGTTCCATGCTGGCGAAACGGTATACGAGCTTATCACCCCAGAGGGCGCCGTCTACACCATGTTCAGTCTGTCCCTGAAGATCGACCCCAAGAACACCATTGAAAACCTGCCCACCCTCGGCGAGCGCCTGAAATTACCGGAAGGTTGGAAATTCAGATCGCGCAAGTTGGATCAGGAAATGATTCTGACGTCCACCGCCGATTCCGAACCGCCTAACACGATCGTTCTCGACGAGCTTGTGGGCAACTATCAGTACAACGCTGAAGCCAGCCAACAGACTACGAATCGGCCAAATCACCCATGATCGCTCCAGGCACGAGCCCCCTATTATCGGAGCTTGGACGACCAGTGGCCGCTTCGAACAGAACGCCGCATAAGAACCGCATGCACCTGACCGGATACAGCGGGCTTCGCCCGCTTCCACCGACAGGTGATGCGGGGCGTTCGGCAAAGAAATCAACAACACACGAGTACAACACTATGAAAATAGCCATCTCAGCATTGGTCGCCTTGGCCGCGATCCTCCCGAATGCCGGCCTTGCGGAGACTATCCCAGTCACCATCATGAACTACATTCGCGCAGAGAGCGATGTGCAGTTCAAGGGGTACGCGGAGAGAGCGGGTGGAGTCGGAGAGATTCTGCATCTACGCGAACCTTACTCAGTCGAGAACCAGACGACCATCCGCGGCAACCGTGACACGCTGTATTCCGCAGTGGTCCTCGATCTCAGCTCGCCGGCGGTGATCGTCAAACCCGAATCAGCAGACCGCTTTCAATCTCTGCTTGTCATTAGCCAGGATCATTACATGCCTATCCTCAAGCACGGAGGCGGGGAAGTCATGCTGACAATGGACTCTGTGGGGACGCGCTACGCGATGGCACTTTTCCGGACTTTTGCCGATCCAAATGACCCAGCAGACATGAAGGCCGCGCACGCCCTGCAGGATAAAATCCAAACTAAGCAGGCATCCCCGGGCAAACTCGAATTGCCGGAATGGGACATGACTTCCTTTGTGCGAACACGGAAAGATCTCAATCTTCTAGTGGCTAGGCTGTCCGACTTTTCCGACGGATTCGGAAAGAGAGGCCAGGTGGATCCCATCACCCACCTGATGGCGACCGCCGGTGGATGGGGCGGCAATCCGGCTCGTGGTGCGACATACGTCAGCATTTTTCCTGAGATGAATGACGGAAAAACGGCCTACACGCTCACAATGCCGAAGGATGTCCCCGTCGGCGCGTTCTGGTCGGTGACGGTCTACAACAAGGATGGCTTCTTTGAACCCAACCAGCTGGGCGCCTACTCCAAAAACAATGTGACAGGCAAGAAGAATGCCGACGGTAGCATGACCATCCATTTCGGGGGTGATCCGGGCGCTGACAATTACCTTCCGATTACCGAAGGCTGGAATTACCTGGTGCGTCTATACCTGCCGGAAACGGAAATTCTTGAGGGGGATTGGATTCCTCCGGCAGCTGTTCCCGTAAAGTAAGTGCCATCCTGATCCAGTATAAGTGTGATGGCAGAACAAGGCGGTGGAATCAACCGCACCCCTTGTCACGCCTCCTTCTTCCTCGCTTCGCTCGGGGCAGGTTTCGCGCCACGGGGAGCCGTGAGTCACCTTTGACGTTATACGGCGGAGCTATCGTCCTCGGATTGAAGTTATTGCAGCCGCGTCCTACACACCGCTGCAAGTTTCGCCGCTCTACAAGTCGCCTCGGGTGCACCAACCGACCGCACTTAGCGACAAGGCCAACAGCAGGCGCCGGCGAAGACCTCTGCAGGTTGCATGCGATCGGCTCTTGAGCGTCCAACTTGGCGACCTAAGCGACCGAGAAAGGCGTCGCCGAAAGAACGACTCTGACAAAACTGCCAGAGTCTGTGGGCAGCCGGGCAAGGCAGCTTCACCCAAGCCGTTCCACCACAGTGGATTACGGCTTCATCCACGGAGACCGCGCGCTTGCGAAAAACGCATCCGCTCTACGCCGGCCTTCCCTTGTATTAAATCACTGCCAAGTAACGATTTGAGTGGGCACGACAGAACTCGAATCTGTGACCTCTTGCATGTCAAGCAAGCGCTCTAACCAACTGAGCTACGCGCCCTCGTGTCCCTGCCCGCGGTTGTCGCGGGCCGAGACTAGTAGTTTATCGTCTGGGCCAGGGGCATGCCAGTAGGCGCGGCTCGGTTGATCTCCCGAGCAAGTCGCCCCGCAGTTGCTGGAGCTGCCGGAAAGAGGGCAGCAAGAACGGCCCTACCGCCTAGACCGCAGTCTGTGGCAGGCCCGGCAAGGGCGGAGAACCGCCTGCGAGCCGAAAAAAGCAAAGAAGCCGCCGGCAGATTGGCTCAGCGAAGGACGTCGGCGGGCTGCTCAGCCGAGGCGATCGGACCCCAAGCCTCAGCCTCACTAACCGGTCTGGCGAGCTGTGACAGGACCGTGAGCCCAAATACCCATGCCGCGACGAAGCCAAAGACTTCGCCGTAGTGGATCGCGGCTTTCCAAGTAAGCAGGACTCTTCGCATAGCAAGACTCAGCGGATCACGCTTCGGCTACGGCTCCATCGCATAGCCAAGACCCGATTACAGCAAGCCTTCGCTTATTCGGCAAGCTCATTGCTACCCCTTCGACCCGCAAATGTTGAGGAAACTCGCGCAACCGCCCCGAGTGCTAGCAGTGGCGGTCTGCCGCCAAGCGGTTCGGTTGCTCCGTCGCCCCCCAGGGCGTGCTCTACTCGGTGGCGGCGTCGGGCTCAGCGGCCGGCAGAGTGCTTTCGCGAGGGGCGACCTCTTCAGGCTGCCGGACCTCGTCGCGGGTGTCGCTCGACTCGCGGCGCCGCAGATAGATCTTCATGGGCACCTCGGCGAAAGGAAACTCGTCGCGGAACCGGCCGAGTAGGTAGCGCTGGTACTGGGGCGTGATCGCCGCGGGCTGGCTGACAAACAGCACGATCGTCGGCGGCTGCGTGCCCACCTGGGTTGCGTAATAGATCTTGGGACGTCGGTTCTTATAGAGCGGCGGCGGAGTGTGGCGAACGGCGTCGCGCACCACGCGGTTGAGTTCACCCGTGCCGACGCGCTCCATCGATTGCTTGAAGAGCATCTGCCCATGGTTGAGCAGTGCCTTAACGTTCTTGCCGGTCTTGGCAGTAATGAATGCGATCGGTGCGTAGGGCATCATGCGGAAGTTGTCCGCC
This sequence comes from Botrimarina hoheduenensis, assembly GCF_007859815.1. Classification (GTDB taxonomy): domain Bacteria; phylum Planctomycetota; class Planctomycetia; order Pirellulales; family Lacipirellulaceae; genus Botrimarina; species Botrimarina hoheduenensis. Next base: position 767,007 of record NZ_SJPH01000002.1, read on the forward strand.
AGATAGTTGACCCACTTCTCGGTCGGCATCGAACCGGCGAGCTGGTCCCACTTATTGACAACCAGCACGCAGGGCTTGTGCTGCTTACCGATATAGTCGGCGAGCTGCTTATCGATCTTACCGATGCGCTGCGTGCAGTCGAGAAACAGAAACACCACGTCGGCGCGGCGGATGCTGCGCTGCGCGCGGTGGGCACCATAAAAGTCGATGTCGTAGGTCTGCTGGGCGCGAGTGCGGCGGATGCCCGGCGTGTCGATCGCGACGAACGCGCGGCCGTCGAGCTCGAAACGCACATCGACACTGTCGCGCGTCGTGCCTGGCACCTCGCTAACGATCATCCGCTCAGCCTGGGCGAGCGTGTTGACGAACGTGCTCTTGCCGACGTTGCGTCGTCCGACGATCGCCACCTTCATGTCAGGGTCGGTTGGCGCGCCGTTGGCTTCATCCGCTTCCGGCAGCGCATCGAAGATACGATTCAGCAGGACCGAACGATTGCGGTTCTGTTCGGTGCTGACTTTGAGCGGCTGGCCATGGCCGAGCCGACCGAAGTCGTCGGCTTGGGTGTCGAATTTTTCGTGATCGGTCTTGTTGGCGACGCAGATGACGGTCGTCTTGAGGTAGCGGAGCCGTTTGGCAACCTCCGAGTCCATGGTCGCGATTCCCTCGCGGGTATCGACCACAAACAGGATCAGGTCTGCCGAGTCGATCGCTTGGCTGATCTGATTCTCGATGTCCTGCGTGAGGGCATCGGCGTCCATGTGCCCCATGCCCCCCGTGTCGATCAGCTCGAAAAAACGGCCCTCGTGCTCCATTAGGTAGACGACGCGGTCACGGGTGATACCTGGTCGGTCGTCAACGATCGCTACGCGTAAGCCGGCCAGCCAGTTCAGCAAGCTGCTCTTGCCGACATTGGGCCGCCCGACGATCGCGACTTGTGGAATACCCATGAAACCGAGGGAGGAACGAGGAAGACGCCGTTTCAGCAAGCCCTTGAGCATAGTTGCCCCGACCCGCGAGGAATACCGCTGGCCCCCTGCGATCGGCTATCTTCATGGTCTTGCGGCGGACGCCTGAGTGCCCCCTCAGTTCCGCCAAAGCTGATAGCTTTGTGTCTCTGCCCTTTTTGGATCAGGTCGATGGTCCCGCTTTCTCCAGGAACCGTGCTGCAGCGTCTGGAGAGCCTCCAACGGGCGGGAGTCTCGATCCTGCCGCGGGCGACGGCTCGCCTTTCTCAGGAGTCCCCCCCCTCCGCCAGCGTCTCAGCAGCACCGGCGATCTCACACGTCCAGCAGCCGCCCGGAGAGGCCTCACCAACGCGACCTGGATCGCCCCCTGCACAGACCCGGGAGCCCTCTGCCCTCCGCACGGCAGTGCCGCCAGAGCCTTCGTCGGCACCCACCCTGGAAGTGCTCCGCCAAGAGGTGGCCGGCTGTACCGCCTGCAACGAGCTGGTGAGCTCGCGCACGCAGACGGTTTTTGGCGTCGGAAACCCCCGGGCGCGGCTTTGCCTGATGGGCGAAGCGCCCGGCGCTGATGAGGACCGCCTCGGTGAGCCGTTTGTCGGTCGGGCCGGACAGCTGCTGAACAAAATGCTCGAAGCGTGCGGACTGTCCCGCGACGAGGTTTACATCCTCAACGTGCTAAAGTGCCGGCCCCCCGACAATCGTAACCCCACGCCCGATGAGGCGCGGGCTTGCGCGGGTTTTCTCGGCCGTCAGCTCGACCTGATCGCGCCCGAATTTATCGGTTGCCTGGGAGCGGTCGCTGCTCAGAGCTACCTGGCAACAACCACTCCCATCGGGCGGTTGCGGGGCACGGTCCATGAACACCAGGGGCGGAAGGTCGTCTGCACCTATCACCCGGCCTATCTGCTGCGGAATCCCTCTGCCAAGCGGCAGGCTTGGGAAGATTTGCAGCTGCTGATGAACGCGATGGGCGTGGCGATCCCCCCGTCGGGGAACCAGCCGGCGAGATAGACCGCCGCTGTTCCGGCTGGTCTTTGCAGGCGGTGCCTTGAGTCTGAGTCCGAAAGCGCGCTTGTTCTGACAAGCGCTAGAAGCGGGTGGCACCGACTTTAACGATTGCGCAACCCTGTCCGCGCGACCTTGCGCGTCGTGTCGGTCAGGTATAACGGGCGCTCGACGAGAACCCCACTAGCGGGGTGGCAATCGCTTCCGAAGGTCGCCGGCCGTTGATAAAGTCGAGGTTGCTGTACCGCGGTGTCGTATCCCTTCGGCCCCGCAGACTTCGGTTCGTTCCTGCACCTCGCCGCGTCTAGCGGTGCTGACGATGTACGCTCCCCAGCCGCCCAGCAAACAACCTGATCAAGTCGATTGTCTGCTCCGTAACGCGGAGCTGCGCAACGAACTCGAACCGCTCTTCGACGAATCGATAGGGTCGGTCGATGTGGCGCGCATGACGACCGACAGCGAGAACGATTTCTTGGCGTCGATGCTAGCCTGGGAGCGGGCACCCATGCTGCCGATTGCCGAGTGGTTTGATCCGCCGCTGCGGCTCCCCGAGTCGGACACGCTGGGCGATGACGAGGTCCGGCGGAGACTGTCCGAGACGGTTCGATTGCTGTACTCGAAGCACGTGGTGCTGGACTTTACCGACCACTTAAGCGATCGCGAGCTATACACGCTGATTGCGCGCGACATCTTGCCGAGTTACGAGAAAAAGCTCGAGACAAGAACCAGCTACCTGCACTGGGACTGCGCCAACACCAGCGACGATCCCGAGATTTGGCTCCAGTACTACGCGACAGACGAAGAGCGTGAGATGTGGGCCGACGAGATGGGCTCGGAACCGCCGGAACTCGCCGAACCGCCGCACCGCCGCCGTCTGCCGCGGGCCCCGATGTAGGCTTCGCACTCAACACGGGATCGTGGCGACACGCGCTTTCTACGGTTCGGCCTTCGGAACGACCCCCTTCAGAGCAGCTCGGGCCAGATCGCGTCGCTGACCAGCAGACCACGGCGTGTCAGACGCACCACTTCGCCGTCGTCACAGAGGAGCGCGTGCCCCACGAGTCGGGCAAGGGTTTCGCCGGCGAGCTCGTCGAGCGAATACCCAGCGGCAGACCTAAACTCTGCGCGCCGCAGCCCTTCGAGTCGGCGCAGGCCGAAAACCATGCGTTCGCGTGCACGCGCCTCGGGCGAGAGCGTCTCGCGCTCTGCCACAGGAGATTGCCCCGCCAAGACGCGGCGTAGGTAGGTAGTGGTGCTGCGATGGTTGGTTTCACGCACGCCCCCCACGTACCGCGCCGCGCCGGGACCCGCGGCGTAGTACTCTCGGCCCGACCAGTAGGCTTCGTTGTGGCGGCTGCGTCGGCCGGGTTGAGCGTGATTCGATACCTCGTAGTGTTCAAAACCCGAACGGGTTAGCAGATCGATCGCGCCGATATACATCTGCGCTTGCAGATCTTCGTCCACCTCTGCCAAGCTCTGCCGCTCGCGGCGGGCCCAGAACGTCGAACCTTTTTCGTAGGTTAAGCCGTAGGTGCTGATGTGGTGCGGTTCAAGCTGTAACGCGTCGCGGACATCGTCGAACCACTCTTCCAAGGATTCTTCGGGGGCCGCAAAAATCAGATCGATGGCAACGCCCAAGCCCGCCTCGCGCGCCGCGCCAACAACCGTTTTCACCTCCTCGGGTGTGTGATCGCGCTCCAGACGCAGCAGTTTGCTTGGCTTGAGCGACTGGACGCCAAGGCTCAGCCTCGTGACGCCAAGGTCGGCAAGCAGCTCCACCGATTCGGCCGACAAATCGCCGGGATTGGCTTCGACGGTCCACTCGCGCTCCACCCCCTCGGCGGCGGGGAACCAGTGATCGGCCAGCGTCAGCAATTCGCGCAACGGTCCGATCGCCAGCCGCGTGGGAGTTCCGCCGCCGAAGTACAGCGTCTCGACAGGCCGTGGCTCGCCCAGCCAAGACAGCTCTTTCGAGATGGCACGCAGATAGTCGGCTGCCAGATCATCACGCCCGGCAATCACGGCGAAGTTGCAATAGCCGCACCGATGACGGCAGAACGGCACGTGAAGGTAAGCAGACCGTGGCGACATGGTGGACGGCGTACAACAGGGCCGCGACCAGCTGGCCGCTGCGACAGTCTACTTGCCCGCTTTCTTGGCGGCGGTCGCAAGCCCCTTGGCAAACAAATCGGCCGCCTCGGCCGCTGATAGCCCTTGGAGAACGATAAAGGCTTCGGACAGAACGCGGCGAGTCTCGGCGGCGTTGATCTTGGTCTTGTCCGTATCAACCCGACCCGAGACGACGGTGTAGAACTCGGTTAGCTTCATCGTTGGCTCTCCGTTGCAGGACAGATGCTCTGGATACGTGGGGGATTCCGTGGCCCCGCATGAGGCAGACGAGTGGGCGCTGTGCGTCGCACATCGTGCCAGCGGCAGCCTAACGCGATGAGCGGCAGATCGCCAAGCCGGATCGATCAAGCCGGATCAACCTAACCAGATCGACCAAGCCATTCTTCCCAATGGAACGCGGATCCAAGACGCGAGTGACTTGGTAGATCTTGCCACTGGCTGGAGGTAGGCGAAAACCACCCCGAGGAAGCCGAAAAAGAGTGGAGCGGAAGGGAGTCGAACCCTCGACCTCTGCATTGCGAACGCAGCGCTCTCCCAACTGAGCTACCGCCCCGGTTGTCGAATGCGCGCCCCGGGGAAAGGGGTTCACTGCCGACGGCTGCATGGTTGGGGGGCCACACAACGGGCATGAAATATAGCGTTCTGCGCCGGGCCCCGCCAGCCATCCCTCGTTCAACGTCGCACGATCCCCCTCAGCAAGCGGGTGGGGACGCCCGGCCCGGCTTTCCAATTACGGCTGTCGCGTGAAATCGCCGTATTATCACCGAGGACAAACCACTCTTCCGGCCCCAGCTGCCAGCCACCGATCGGAGCGCTTAGCGAAGCGGCGTCCGTGCCCTGCGACGCAGCGGGGGCATTTAGGTACTGATCGCGATAGACCGTCAGGCCTGCCACCGTGATCGCGCCCGACGCCACAAGGGTCAGCCGATCGTCTGTGCTGCCCGCTCTCAGGAAGTGCCCCTCAAGCGGAGCCGTTAGCACGGTTTTACCATCGATCGCGACAAGCAATTGATGATCGAAAGTCGAAACGGTTACCAACGGGTCCGTTCGCGGTGCGCTCGAGGGGGTCGCCCCAATCGATCGCCTTCCAACGAACCCAACAACCCGCTTGCCCGCGGCTTCCTGGGCGACTCGCACCCGTAGATCGCGACGCCCCTGGGGCATAACCTCGATCAACGCTCCTTCCGCCAAACTCAGCCGAAACTCGACGGCCCGGTCAAACATCGGCCGCACCCGCCGCGTTACCTGGGCGTTGTAAGGTAAGTCGTCGGTGAGGGGATTTGCGAAGACAAGGCGTCCCCCATGGCAGCGCCATGTGTTGTACCGCATCATCGCGTCTGGCAAGCGTGCTCCGTCTTCAGTGCGCCAACCATGCAGCGAGCGGGCGATCGGAACCCATAGGCTTTGCTGTTCCGACAACGATTTGGCGATCCGCCGATCGTTGATCCACAGGTCTCCGTCGGCCAACGCAACCGCTTCGCCTGGCAGGCCAAGCACCCGCTTCACCAGCAGCTGGCGTGCGTCCTCGGGCGAACGGAGCAAAACGGTTTGCCAGCGCTGAGGCAAGCCACGGTAATGCCCCGCGAGGAGCCGGTCAGCCGGCCCGTCAGCCACCACCTGGGTTGAAGCCGAGCCGCACTCAGGGCAGGCGTCGGGGGATTGTGCAGCCTGATCGATCGCCCATGAAGCACCGCAACCGGAGCAAACGGCAAGACGGTGCGATCCAACCAAGTGGGGTGCCATCGAACCGCCGGCCACGACCACCGGACGAATCAATCCGGAGGCAACAAACCCTTCGACGAGCACCGCCAGTATCGCCAAACCTACCAAGCCCTGTACCACGGCAGCGAGGCGACGCCCGAGCTTGGCACGGAAGACACTCACCGATCGGCGTACCCGTCGGGGTGCGTCCCGTGCCAGCGCCACGCCGAGGCCACAATCTCATTGATATCCGTGTGACGGGCCCGCCAGCCCAGCAGCCGTTCGGCACCACGCGGGTCGGCAACCAGTTTGGCCGGGTCGCCCTCGCGACGGGGACCGGCTACACACGCAATGGTTTTGCCGGTGGCTAACTCACACGCGGCGATTACCTGGCGAACGCTCGCGCCTTGCCCCGTGCCCACATTCACGCGCAGCTCGGTCGGACCGTCAGCGCTGTTGCCCAGCTTTTGGATCGCGGCAACGTGGGCATCGCCGAGGTCATCGACGTGAATGTAGTCCCGAATGCAGGTCCCGTCGGGGGTCGGATAATCTTCACCAAAGATAGTGATGTGCTCGCGTTTGCCGAGCGCTACGTCGAGCACCAGCGGGATGAGGTGGGTCTCGGGCTTATGGTCTTCGCCGATCGAACCGTCAGCGGCCGCGCCCGAAGCATTAAAGTAGCGCAGCGCGGCGTAAGACAGACCGTACGCCCGACGATAGTCTGCCATCGCCCGCTCGATCACGAGCTTGGTGAACCCGTAAGGGTTGATCGGTGCCTGCGGATGATCCTCGGGGATCGGCACCGTGTTCGGGACGCCGTAGGTGGCGCAGGTACTAGAAAACACCAGCTTCTTCACGTCGCACGCGACCATCGCGTCCAGCAACGAGAGGGTGCCCACAATGTTGTTCTGATAGTACTTTGCCGGATCAGTGACCGACTCGCCCACGTACGCATACGCCGCGAAGTGCATTACCGCCTCGATGGCGTTCTCGGTGAGCAGCCCTTCGACCAGCGCACGATCGGCCAGATCTCCCTCGACGAGGCGCGTTGAACCTGTCGCGGCCCGATGGCCGTACACGAGATTGTCGAGCACCACCACGCTGTGTCCCGCCGCCAACAAACGCTTTACCGCGTGCGAGCCAACGTATCCGGCTCCGCCTGTGACTAAGATGTTCATCTGCTGTCGGCCTCGGTTGCTGAGCGGACTCGTTACTCACGGGGGGTGTGCGTTACCGTATCCGGAGTGTCGAGGGGCGACAATCCAACGGCCACGACCCAGCGGATAATTACGACAGAACCCGAGAAGAAAATCCACGATGCGGACCGTGCTGATTCCTGGCTTAGGTGCCGATGCCGAGCTCTTTTACCCCCAGAAGGAAGCGTTGGGGCGCGAGCTGGTGGTTTGTCTGCCTCAGCGGGAACCGCTAGCTAAGTCCTTCACCGCCGCCGCCGAGCAACTCGCGCATCGAATGAAGCACCTGGGGCTCACTCGCGAGCCCTATCAGCTTGGGGGGATGTCCTTCGGCGGCTCGCTGGCGGTCGAGATGACACGCTTTCTCGATCGCAAACCCCAACGGCTGATGCTGATCGCGGCCAATCGGACCCGCGCCACGCTGCCACTACGGTTCGCGGTGGCACGGTCGCTCGGTGGGTTCGTGCCCAGGAGTGTCGTTCCGGCGTTCTTGAGGGGCGGTGCCGGCCTGCTTGCCCGCAGGGAGCGGCTCGATGCGGAGCAAACCCAGCGGCTGCGGGGCATGTCCGAAAGGGTCAATTATCCGCTCTTGATGGCCGGTGCGCGGGCGATCGCCGGGTGGCGATTCAATGACGACGACATCGAGGCGCAAGGCGTGCCCGTGCGTCAGATCCATGGCCGTGGCGACGGGGTGATCCCGCCCGTCAAACGGCACGTAACCGACTGGATCGAGGAGGGCCGCCACCTCATCAACTGGACCCACGCCGAGCGGGTCAATGCTTGGCTGATGAGCCCCTAGTTGAGGGTCCCTGGCCACTCTCGTCATCCCGACGAGCGAGCCGCTTGCGCGCTTTACAAGCCGAGCTGGCTGCGTTCCTACCGCCCGAACGCCGCGAAAGCGGCGACAAAGTGCTGTGCCGACAACGGCCGGCGTGCGTCCTTGGGCCAGTGGATCGCGACCACGTCGAAGCGGATCGGGTGATCGTCGAGGTCGTTTGCCCGCAGAAACGCCTGGGCCGTGCGGATCAGGCGGCGCTGCTTCTCAGGGGTGACCGCCTCGGCCGGAGAGCCGGCCCGCAAGTTGCGGCGGGTCTTCACTTCGGTGAAGACGAGCCGCCGCTCGGCGGTGCGCTGGTCGATCGATACAAGGTCGAGTTCGCCGTAACGGTTTCGTCCGCCGGCGATTAGCACCCGATGCCCCTGGCGGCGGAGCAGCCGTGCCGCGAAGCGCTCGCCCCGCTCACCCAGGGGTTGGGTGACAAGCTGCCAGGGGGTGCCAAGTTGCCAAGGGAACCAACGCATGGCCCCCTTTCTAATCATTAGAAACACCGAGGGCACGCAGAAAACTGCGTGCCCTCGGTGAGCTGTTTCGGCGGGGGTTCGCCTACGACTTGGCGATGTCGCGACGACGCTCGGTCAAACGGGTCTTCTTGCCGACGCGGTCGCGGAGGTAGTAGAGCTTTGCCCGTCGGACAACGCTCGAACGCTTGACCTCGATCTTGGCGATCTTGGGCGAGTGGACCGGGAACTTACGCTCGACCCCCTCGTTGTTCACAATCCGGCGCACAACGAACATCTCACGCGATCCGCTGCCGCTGCGTGCGATCACAACGCCGGTAAAGATCTGGATCCGTTCCTTGTTGCCCTCGAGGATCCGCGTGTGGACATCGACGGTGTCGCCGATCTCGAACTCGGGATAGTCCTCGCCATGTTTGAGGCTGGACTGCTCAACCAGATCGAGAATTTTCTGTGACATGGTAGCGGTGGGGGCTGCGGAATAGTGGAGTTAGTTGGTGGTATCGGCTGCGGGCTGATCGGAACGTGAAGCGGCGGGCAGCAGGTCGGCCCGGCGTTGCTGGGTTCGCTCGGCCGCGTTTTGCTCGCGCCAGCGGGCGATCGCTTCGTGGTCGCCACTGAGGAGCACCTCGGGCACCGCTAGCCCGCGGTACTCACGGGGGCGGGTGTACTGAGCGTACTCCAGGTTGCGTCCGGCACGGCTGAAGGTGTCTTCTTGGCTGCTTGTTTCGTCTCCGAGCACGCCGGGTTCAAGTCGAACCACCGCGTCGATAATGGTCATCGCTGCGACTTCGCCGCCGTTGAGCACATAGTCGCCGATCGAAACCTCTTCCGGCTGGAGCAGGTCCGTGATCCGCTGGTCAAAACCCTCGTAGCGTCCGCACAGCAGCAGCAAACGGGGGCTTTGGGCAAGATCTTCGACGTACGGTTGATCGAGTCGGCGTCCCTGCGGGGTCAGCATCAGCAGTCGGCCGGGGCCGCCCGCGCTCGGGTCGGCCTGAACCGCCTCGACACAGTCGATGGTCGGCTCGGGCTTGAGCAACATGCCGGGACCACCGCCAAACGGCCGGTCGTCAACCTCTTTGTGCTTTCCTTTCGAGTAGTCGCGTAAGTTGTGCAGGTGGACCGAAGCCAGATCGCGGTCGATCGCAAGCTTCAGCAAGCTTTGGGTTAGGTAGCCCGAGAAGATTTCCGGAAACAGCGTGAGTACGTCAAACCGCATGGCGTCACTCGCTGTGCGCGACACGCCCGCTGCCTTGAATCTTCAAGGCAGCCGGCCTGAACTCACTCGGCTGAACTCACTCGGATTTGGCTTCTTCAGCAGGGGCTTCTGCGGCACCTGCCTCTTCAGCAGCCGGTGCCTCAGCCGATTGCTCTTCAGCGGCGGGCTCCTCGGCAGGCTTGGGGGCTTCGGCGGGCGGGCCGACTTCGGGCAGCTCGACCGGCATCGCCAGCTTCTCGAAAGCGGCCTTCTGGGCATCGAGGTGCGTGCCCTGCGAGCCGTACTTCTTGATCAGCACGGCGCACTTCTCGGACGGCAACGCCCCGACGCTGAGCCAGTGATCGACACGGTCGTTCTTGAGCACGACGCGGGCGTCGGCCTCGGTGATCATCGGATCGTAGGTGCCCAGCTCTTCGAGCACGCGGCCATCACGCGGGGTTCGCTTGTCGATGGCGCAGATGCGGAAGAAGTGCCGGTGGGCCCGGCCCATCTTCTTCATGCGGATGCGTACTGCCACTGCCTTGGTCTCACACGGTTTTTAGGATCGTCCCCGCTACTGGTCGGGGCCGGTGTTTCATTGGGAATTGGGTAATATGACGACGCCACCCCCGTTCCATCAACCCCTGTTGGCAGGAAGACGGTCAACCCGGCCCGGGGCCGCCCCAAAGCACGCGGCAAACGGCCCCTGCTGGGTCCGCTCAGGCCAGTCAGGCAGCCCCCGCTCAGCCCCGTCGTGTCGGGGTTTGATAATCCCGAGAGAAACCCCTCTTGCGGGGGGGGGCGGCTGGTGAGTGGTTGGGCGTGTCTACCGGCCCTTGTTCTTGCGTAGCTGCTTGAGCCGCTTCTCGCGGTCTCGTTGGGCTTTGGCCTTTTCTTTGGCGGTCAGGCGCTTGCCGGTGCTCTGCTTTTTCTTGCCAAGCTGTCCGGCCGGATTGCCCATCATCTGCGCCTGAACCTCTTTGACCATCTTCATGCGGTCGCCCATGCCTTTGCCCGCCATGGCGGTCATCATCGGGGCGATCGCATCGAACTGCTTGACCAGTTCGTTGACCGCGTGCGGCTCGACACCCGCGCCCGAAGCGATCCGCCGGCGACGGCTGTGATCGATCAGCTTCGGCTTGCGGCGTTCGGCTGGCGTCATCGAGTGGATGATGCCCTGCAGGCGGCGGAGGTCGCCTTCGGCGTCCACGTCGTCCATGTCGCCCAGCAACTGGCTCATGCCGGGGATCATCCCCATGACTTTCCGCAACGGCCCCAGCCGCTTGATCTGCTGCATCTGCTTGAGGAAGTCGTCGAGCGAAAACTCTCCTTTGGAGAGCTGCTCTTCGAGTCGGCGGGCCTCGTCTTGGTCGAACTCCTGTTGGGCCTTTTCGACGAGCGACATCATGTCGCCCTGGCCCAAGATGCGGCCGGCCATGCGCTCGGGATGGAACGGCTCGAGATTTTCGAGATGCTCGCCCGTGCCCATAAACTTCAGGGGCACGCCCGTGACCTCTTTGACGCTGATGGCCGCTCCGCCCCGGGCGTCGCCATCGAGCTTGGTCATGATGACCCCGTCCAGCTCGAGCGCTTCGTTAAAGGCCTTCGCGCTGTTCACCGCGTCTTGCCCGGTCATGCCGTCAACGACCAAGTAGACCTGATCGGGCGAGCATCGGCTGTCGACGCGTTTGAGCTGGTCCATCAGCTCGTTGTCGATGTGCAGCCGGCCCGCGGTATCGAGGATCACCACGTCGGCCCCGAGTCGCTTGGCCTGCTCGACCGCGGCACCGGTCACTTTGACAGGGTCTTGCGAAGTGCGATCACTATAGACGGGGATGTCGAGCTGTTCGCCGAGCACGTGCAGCTGATCGATCGCCGCGGGGCGCTGCAGGTCAGCCGCAACGAGCAGCGGTTTGCGTCCCGATTGTTTCAGCAGACGGCCCAGTTTGCCGCAGGTGGTCGTTTTCCCCGAACCCTGCAAGCCGCACATCATGAGGACGGTGACCTCCCCTTTGCCCTTCAGGTGCAGGGAATGATCGACGGGCCCCATCAGGTTCACCAGCTCCTGATAGACGATGCCGATGACTTGCTCACTGGGCCGCAGCGACTGCAGGACTTTCTCGCCGAGAGCTTGGTCGGAGACCCGCTTCATGAAGGCGCGAGCGACTTCGTACGAGACATCGGCCTCGAGTAGCGACTTTTCGACGAGCTTGAGCCCGTCGCGCATGTTCGCTTCGGACAGCTTGCCCTGACCACGGAGGGTCTTGAAGGCGGCGCCAAGATTTTCTTGAAGGGCGTCGAACATGCGAAGGGCGGGGAGGGGGTTACAGCCGGGCGGAACGCTAAAAAACGCGGAGAACGAGTAGCTTACGGGCGCAGGGACGGAAAGTCACGAGACTTAGCGGTCCTCGCGCAACACTGGTGGGCTGGCTGCGCTATCTCGGACAGCCCATCAGGTAGGCAACAAAGGGTGCCATCGCTGCTGAGGGCCCGACAGCGCTGGGGATTTGAGCAAGAATCGAGGTTGCACCCTGCGGCGCTGTAGGGTCATAACCCGCAATTCCTTTTCTTTGCGTCAGACAAAGGGTGGCTGGAGGGTGCTCCTGCCGTCTCGGCGTCATTCGGCTAATCAAGGATCGATCATGTCACTGGGCAAGAAGTGTGCGGCGGAGTTTTTGGGAACGTTCTGGCTCGTCTTTGGCGGCTGCGGCAGCGCCGTCCTCGCAGCCGGAGTTGCCGATGTCGGCATCGGTTGGCTCGGCGTTGCCTTTGCCTTTGGCCTTACCGTGCTGACGATGGCCTACGCGATAGGGCATATCTCCGGGTGCCACCTCAATCCGGCCGTGTCGATCGGCTTATTGTTTGGCGGGCGATTTAGAGCCGCTGAGCTGATTCCCTATGTCATCGCCCAGGTGTTGGGTGCGCTCGCAGCAGCAGGGGTGCTGTATGTGATTGTGAGCGGGCAAACGGGCTTCGAGAGTGTCGGCGGCTTCGCGACGAACGGTTATGCGGAAAGCTCACCGGGGGGCTACTCACTGCTTGCTTGTGGCGTTGCCGAGGCCGTGCTCACGTTCTTCTTCCTGTTCATCATCCTCGGAGCGACCGATAGCCGAGCACCAGCAGGCTTTGCCCCGATCGCGATCGGGCTTGGCCTAACCCTGATCCACTTGGTTGGCATCCCGGTAACAAACCTCTCGGTGAACCCGGCCCGAAGTACTGGCCCTGCACTGATCGCAGGAGGCGCTGCGCTACAGCAGCTCTGGCTGTTCTGGGCTGCCCCGATTGTTGGTGCAGCTCTTGCCGGAGTGGTTTATCCGCTCATTGCCGGGGAAGCGGAGTCGTCTTAGTAGCGAACGCGAGAAAGGGCCCATCTTAACCAGGCCTAGGCTGTCCGAAGCAGTCATGGATTTGTAGCTCGGCAGAGGGGTGACGCTTCGTCACATTCAATTAGCCCGGATAGGGTGAAGAATGCCTTAAGGGGCTTACCTTGCCACAGAAACGCCCCCCAAACCTTAGGAGGGCGGAACCATGACACGCACGCGCTGGAACGCAACCATCGACGCCGCGGCGTTCATTGAAGCGTTGGCGTTGACGTCTACCGGGCTGCTAATCTGGCTACGACTGCCGCCTGGTTCGGGTCGCGGAGCAACGATCTGGTCTCTCGATCGTCATGGTTGGGGCGAGGTGCACTTCTGGATCGCAGTGGCGACCATCGCCACATTGCTGGCGCACCTAGCGATCCACGGGAAGTGGATCGCATGTGTAGTCAACGGGCGGGCCGAGCAGGGCCGCGGCACGCGTAGGCTTATCGCAATGTTAGCGCTATTCGCACTATTGGCGTTCGCCAGCACCCCGATGATGGTCCCTCTTGAAACAGCGGCCCACCAACCACACGAAAGACATTCGTCAGATCAGACGCATTCAGCGGATGGCCCCGTGATCGTTACCAGGCACGCATCATCAATTTACGGGCGAACGACGCTCGCCAAGGCAGCTGCCTTAACGGGAGAGTCGGTCGATGCCTTGGCGGCTAGGCTGGGTCTTCCCACGGGAGTGGATGGCTCGATCCGTCTGGGCCCGCTAGCACATAAATTCTTCATGACCGAGTTGGAGGTACCAGAAGCCACCCGTGATCTGCCGTCTGGGTCACATCCGCTCGACCGTGCGGATACCGAGTAGGGCCAGCCCCTGTTCTAGCGTGCGGGCGGTGAGGTCGCACAGTCGCAGGCGGCTCGCCTTTGTGGCGTCGTCGTCCGCCTTGAGCACGGGGCACTGTTCAAAGAACTCGGCGAAGCGCTGCGCGAGATCGAACAGGTAGGCTGTCAGATAGTTGGGCTTGTACTCGGCCGCGACGCGGGCCAGGGCCTCGGTAAAACGCAGCAGCTCCATCGCCAGCGCGCGCTCGGCGGGGTTCGACAACGCGATCGTCGCATCGTCTCCGCGGAGCGTCTCGGGATCGATTCCCCCCCTGCCGAAGATGCTCTTCACCCGCGCGACGCTGTACTGCATGTAGGCCGCGGTGTTGCCCTGCATGGCAAGCATCTTGTCATAGCTGAAGACGTAGTCGCTCGTGCGGTTGTGCGACAGGTCGGCGTACTTGATGGCTCCGATGCCGATGCGTTCGGCGACGGCTGCCCGTTCGGTGTCGGTCTCTAGGACCGAGCTCTTGGCAGCGAGGGTGCCCGCCCGCTCGACCGCTTCATCGAGCAGGCCCATGAGCCCGACGGCGGATCCGCTGCGGGTTTTGTAGGGCTTGCCGTCTTCGCCGAGCACCGTGCCGAACGAGATATGTTGCAGCTCGAGGTCGTCGTAGCCAATCTGCCGGGCGGTGGCGAAGAGCTGCTCGAAGTGCAGGCTCTGCCGATGGTCCACGACATAGAGCACCGCGTCGGGAGCCCACTCCTCCATGCGGTACTGGATGGTCGCCAGGTCGGTCGTCGCGTAGAGGTAGGCCCCGTCTTTCTTTTGAACGATAAACGGCGCTTCGTAACCCTCAAGGAAAACGCATTGGGCTCCGTCGCTCTCGCGTGCGAGCCCTTTTTTCTGGAGCGCTTCGACGACCCCCGCGAGACGATCGTGGTAGAAGCTCTCGCCCAGCGTGTGGTCGAACGTTACGCGCAGGCGGTCGTAGGTCTGCTGGATTTCCTCCAAGCAGGCTGGCAAAAAACGCTTCCACAGGCCAACGTTTTCAGGGTCGCTGGTGTGCAGCTTGGCGGTTTCCGCCAGGGCCGCGGCACCAATTGCCGGGTGGGCCGCAGCGAGCGACGAAAGGCGAGCGTCTGCCAAGAAGGCCGCGATCTTGGCTTCGAGCTCGGCTTGTTCGCGGCGCAGATCTGCCAGGGTGCCCTCGGCTTGCCGTCGTTTCTTGTCAGCCTGCTTGTCTTGTTTCGGGTCACCCGTGGGCGGAGCCGTTGCCAGTTCCGCAAGGCGTGTCTCCTGCGTGGCGATCTTCTCTGCCAGGGCGGGCCGCTTCTCGGCAAGGTTGGCTTGATGCTCGCCGATCTGGTTGACGAGCTTGTAGAGACGGCTCAGCTCCGCGACCGATGCCGCGGCGAGCGCTTCGGTGTCAACGAAGTGCTTGTATCCGTAGATGATCATCCCGAACTGGGTGCCCCAATCCCCAATGTGATTGTCGGTAATCACCTGATGCCCCAGGAAGCGAAGCACGCGTGACAGGGCGTCGCCGATGACGGTCGAGCGAATGTGGCCCACGTGCATCGGCTTGGCGACGTTGGGGCTCGAATAATCGAGCACATACTTGCGTGGCGCGGAGACCGGGACGATGCCCAATCGCTCGGTGTCTGCCAACGCCGTCACCAGGCGCGCTGCGATCCCATCGTCCTTAAGCCGAAGGTTGATAAAGCCGGGACCGGCGATCTCTGGCGGATCGCACAGGCTCTCCCAGCCGGGTGCCGCGACGAGGCGCTCGACAAGGGTCGTGGCAATCTCGCGGGGCGGCTTGCCCAGCTTTTTGCCCAAGGGCATAGCGCAGTTGGCCTGATAATCGCCAAAGCGCGGATCCTGGCTGGGGAGAATCATTTCCGCCAGCGCAGCGGGCTCGTCGGCGAGTCCTTCTAGGGCAACGACAAAGCGGCGGCGGAGTTCAACGAGGGCATTCATGCTCAGGAAGATGCCCCCTGAAGAGCGATGCCGCAAGGCACGTCGGGAGCCCCCGAGCAACGTGAACCGAGCTTTTCGCTAGTTCACCCGGAGGAACTCTCGCTGGGGATCTCCGTCACGAGGGCGTCGTTCCACAGGTCTTCCAGGGCGTAATAGCCACGCGTCTCGTCGTCGAACAGGTGAACAACCACCGAGCCGTAGTCGAGCAAGATCCAGCGGCTTTCGTCGTAGCCTTCAATGCTGCGGCGCGAGTCGCCCAGCGTGTCTTCCAGGCGATGGTCGATCTCTTCGCTGATCGCGTGCAATTGGCGCCGGCTCTTGCCGGTCACGATCACGAAGTAGTCGAATTCGGGCGTCACCTCGCGCAGATCCAGCACGCGGATCTCCTCGCCACGGTTCTCGCGCGCCACGTCAGCGGCTGCCAAGGCCAACTGCAGGCTGCGTTCGGCCTGCCCGGCCGGCCGCGCTGAGAGCGGCAATTGCGGAGATTCGGTCCGAAAGGGATCGGCCGCGATCGGCGCGGTGGCCGGAACGGTGTCGGAAATCAATTCGGCGCGGGTTTCTGAAGGATCGATACGGATGGCCAACTCCTAGAGCGAGACGCGGTGTGCCAAGGGAGCGGGGGGAGGCAAAGCGATCGGTTGCTCCAGAAGTACTGGCACGCAAGCCCGACCGCGAGGCTGTTTGGCAAGCAGACCCCCGAAGGTTCGTCTGGATGCCCGCCTCGCTATCCCTAGTGTAGTCGAGGAATCCCGCGGGGGCGACGCCGTGGCACGGCTTGCGGCTCGGGCCGCTTGGTGAAGGACCGCGCTGAGCAGCGCGAAGTTCGCAACTTCTTGTCGGCAGGGGGCGCCCGATAGGGGGACTCCGCCTAAGCTATTGCGATTGAAAAACGAGCTCGGCCGCCCCGTTTTCCTCCCTCCCGCGGCCTCTTCCCCCGCCAGTTACGAGAGAATTGATCATGAGCGAAGACGGTTGGATTGAGCACGGCACCAAAGCGCCCGCCTTTACCCTTGCCTCGGACGAGGGGGACAAGATCCGGCTGGCCGACCTGAAGGGGGGGCCCGTCGTGCTGTACTTTTACCCGAAAGACGACACCCCCGGCTGCACGAAAGAAGCCTGCGCGTTCCGCGACGCCAGCGCGGCGTTGGCCAAGGCCGGGGCGAAAGTCTTCGGAGTCAGCCCCGACGACGCCGCCAGCCACGCCAAGTTCCGCGAAAAGTACCACCTGAACTTTCCGCTGCTCATCGACCCGGAGCACAAAGTCGCGGAAAAATACGGGGCCTGGCGCGAAAAAAATATGTACGGCAAGAAGTCGTGGGGGATCCAGCGCTGCACCTATCTGATCGATGCCGATGGCAAAGTGGCGAAGCTGTGGAAGCGAGTCAAAGTTGAGGGCCACGAGACGCAGGTGCTCGAAGCGCTCGCCCAGCTCAGATCGGAATAAACTCTTGACGGATCACCGTAAACCTGGGGTTTGGTCTGGTGATTACCTGCGCTCGAACGCTAAGTTGCGACTAGGCGGCGGCACGGATCGAAGTTCTTATCTCGCCAACCTCCTTATCTGCATTGGTGGTCACGCCGCGCGGGCTCAGCGCTGGCGTCGTTCGCCTGCACGCCTGCGTATGGATTGCGACCAAGCGTTTGCGGCGCTCACCCGCGGCCCCCTGACCGGTCACGCCGTTGAAGACGCCTCGGTGCTCGAGCACCTTGTCGGCTGCGAGTCGTGTTTACGCCTGGCCGAGGCGTTACGTCCGGCTCCCGAGTTGTTTCACGAAGCGCTCCGGAAACCCAGCGCCGAGCCCCTGCCAGCTTTCGCCCCACGCGAGGAAGCGGTCGCGGCGCTGCTGCGTGGTGCCAACGGTGGGACGGGGCGGCTCTCTGCCGGTCCGCTGCGGCTGTATCGGCGTGCCGCCCCACCGGCGCGGCGCACCTGGACGGCGGGTCGGCGGATCCAGGCCACGGCCCCACCGGCACACACCCACGAGGTTCCCACGCTCTTCGAGCGGATCGCTGCGGTGATGATCCTCGCCGCCTCGGCAACGCTTTCCATGGGGGCCCTAGCTTGGGGGGTCGCGTTAGCGCTCCGCTGGTGGAACCTGTAAGCGTGGTGTCCGGTTGTAGCGATCCCCGGGCCAACCGATTTCAAGAACTCGGCCAGCACGACCCACCAACCACCGCAGCACAACCTACCTTTCAGATGGCACCCCGACGCTGATCGCACGCGGTCAACGGGGGCTCCGCCACCGGTTCTTTTCTCTGCTGCCGCTCGGTCCCGCGAGGTCGACTGCCGATGACCTTACTTGCGCTCCCGCTGCGCTCCGCTCGTCCCGACCGTTTGCTCCAAATCCTGAGCGGCGGACAACGCCGCGAGGAACGGCGTCTCGGGCTACGAGAAGACTTTGCCTATCGGCTCCGGGTCGAAGCCGTGGCGGAGGGACGGCGCGACGAGTTGCGCAGCGGGGAGGAAGCGGTTTATGTGACGGGTCGCGACCTAGAACAGACCGGCATCGGTTTCCGCCACGACCAACCGCTGGCGTTTAGTCGCTTGCGGTTGGTCGCGGCGGACGATGGCCTGCTTGCCATGGGGTTGGGAGACCTGCGCATCGAGGTTTTGGTGCGGTGGTGCCGCTTTCGAGGGGCCGCTGGCTACGAAAGCGGCGGAAGAATCTTGCGCTGCTCGATCGATCTGCCGGTCGATCTTCCTGGCACCCTCTCGCGCTGACGAGCACGATCGCGGCTTGGCCGTCGTGCTCGTCAGCGCTGCGCGCTTGGGGAATGCGTGCGCAAGCCGACTCAGCTTGCGTTACCGGGCGGTGTTGTCGCTGACGCCGGTCTTGTCTCTACCGAGGAGTGGCTCGTGTGGTTAGACTAGGGTCAACCTAGCGATCTACGCCGCGACGGCGTTGTTCGACACCCGGTCCGCGTCGCCCCGGCGTACGCTCGGCTCCCTGCAGCCGAGTGACGCTCTTTTCTCAGGCACGCGGAGACCTTGTCCATGAACGGTTTTTCCCCCGCGGAGCTGCCGGCTCCGTCTTCGATTCGCGCCCTGTGCTTGTGCGGGCATGCGGGTGCTGGCAAGACCACCCTTTGTGAGCGACTGCTCTTTCACGCGGGCGAGATAAAGCGCCTGGGCAGCGTCGAACAGGGCAACACGGTCTCTGACTACGCCGAAGAAGAACGGCTCCACGGCCATTCGCTGCAGCCAAGCGTCATGCACTTCGACTACGAGGGGCACCACGTCAATCTGATCGACACGCCCGGCGTCAGCGATTTCATCGGCCACGCGATCGCCTGCTTCCCCGCGGTCGAGTCGGTAGTGCTTGTGATCGACGCCACCAAAGGGATCGAGAGTGAAACCCGGCGGCTGATGCGTGTCGCCACCCAGCGGCGTTTGCCACGGATGATCGTCGTCAACAAGATCGACGTCCCGGATCTTGACCTGGCGGGCCTGACGGATCAGATCCGCGAGGCGTTCGGCGCGGTCTGCTTGCCGATCAACCTGCCGACGTCTGACTGCTCATCGGTGATCGAAGTCTTTGAGCACGACGCTCACGAGCCGACCGCCTTCAGTTCCGCCGAGGCGGCGCACACCCAGATCGTCGAGCAGGTGGTCGAGGTCGATGACACGCTTACCGAGCGTTATCTGGATGGCGGCGAAGGGCGGCTCGACCCGCAAGCGTTGCACGACGCGTTTGAGAAAGCCCTCCGCGAAGGGCAGCTCGTGCCGATTGTTTACGCTTCCGCCAAGAGCGGGGCCGGCATTCAGCATCTGTTGCACGTTACCGCGTCGCTCCTGCCCAGCCCGCTCGAAGGCAACCCGCGTCCGTTTGTCAGCGGTTCGCAGCCGCTCATTGCCCAGTGCGACGCTGACCAGCCCACCCTCGCCCATGTCTTTCGCGTGGCTACCGATCGGCACATCGGCAAGCTGAGCGTTTTTCGCGTGCATCAGGGGGTCGTTCGGGCACGCTCGGAGTTGTACCTCAATGACTCACGCAAACCGATCCGGGTGGGGCACGTGATGCGCCTGCAGGGCAAGGAGCATCGCGAGACCGACGCCATCGGCCCCGGCGAGATCGGCGCGCTCTCTAAACTGGACGAGATCCACTTCGACGCGGTGCTCCACGACGGCGCGACGCCCGAGAATCCGCCGCACATCGTCCCGTTGCCCCTGCCCCGGCCCATGTACGGACTGGCTGTCGAGCTCAAGCGTCACGCCGACGAAACCAAGTTCTCCAACGCCATCCAGAAGCTGCAAGAAGAGGACCCCTGCCTTGTGCTGGAACGCATCGCGGCCACCAAGCAGACCGTGCTGCGCGGCCTGGGTGAGCTGCACCTGCGCGTGGTGATCGAACGGCTTGATGCGCAATACGGCGTGCAACTGATCACCTCACCGCCGATGATCGCTTATCAAGAGACGATCAGCTCCCCGGCCGAGGGGCACTATCGGCACAAGAAGCAGACCGGCGGGGCCGGGCAGTTTGGCGAGGTCTCTTTACGCGTCAGCCCCCTGCCCGAAGACCATCCCAGCGGCTTCGAGTTCGAGAACATGACCGTCGGCGGCTCGATCCCCCGCCAGTTCATGCCCGCCATCGAGAAGGGAATCCGGCAGGTGCTCGACGACGGTGCCGTGGCGGGCTACCCCCTGTCGGGGGTCCGCGTCGAGGTGTTTGACGGCAAGCATCACGAGGTAGACAGCAAAGAGATCGCCTTTATCACGGCCGGCAAGAAGGCCTTCCTCGAAGCGATCCACCACGCGGCGCCGGTGCTGCTGGAGCCGTTCGTGGCCCTCGAGGTGACCGCCCCGCAGCAGTACATGGGAGACATCACGGGCGATATCGCCACGCGCCGTGGCCGGGTGAGCGACTCGCTCATGCAAACCGACGCCTGTGTCATCAAGGCCGTGGTGCCGATGAGCGAGCTGCAGGAGTACTCCACGCGGCTCAAGAGCCTCACGGCCGGCGCGGGCGTGTTTGCCATGGAATACAGCCACAACGAACCGGCCCCGCCAAACGTACAACAGGAAGTCGTGGCGGCGTATAGGGCGAATGGTAAAGCCGAGCCCGCGGGGGTGTGAGCGGGGGTTGCCGCTCCCTAATTAAAAGAGGTCATGCCAACATCTGTGCGAGAGAGGCGGGTTAGAATTACTGCACTAGGTTTCATGCCCCTACGTTTCACGTTTTGGGCATGAAAACCTGCCTCCCCCCCAAAGGGTGTCGGCGTCACGTCGCGGTCACGCTCTGGCACGGCTGCGGAGGGATGCAACTACGAGCAGGCCGCCGCTCATCGCCGCGGACAGATTGGGTGGTGCAATCGACAACGGCACATTCGGCCCCTGGGGATAGAGCATGAGCGAATCGACAGAAGCACCTTGGCGAAGCGACTGGAGTCTCTTCATTGATGAACTTGCTGACTGCCTGCGGGCCAGTGAGGACACCGATGGGCTTGCTCGCCGGTTCGGGAACCAGAGCGTCGAGTGGGAAGGCGTCTTGGATCGCAAGCAGATCGACGAGTTGGCTCCCTCGGTAAATCTAGCATTGCCCGAGAAGCATATTGATTTCGGCGATGGGCGGGTGGCCATGCTCAAGAGCGTTAGCCTGCCTCTTGCCGACTCAGCGATCGCCGGTTGGCAACAGATCGCCGAAGGCACAATGGTCAAGTTCTCAGCTATGGTCGGGGCTGGGGTGTCTCCCTTTCCTCCCGTTGAAGTTACGAATCTCAGGAGCGGGAAGACCATCGTGATGATACGGCTCTCGGAAGGTGCCATCGTACGGATTAACAAGTAACCCACCAACAGCCAAGCAAGTCGAGTGCGAAGCACCTTGACGACGCTGGCACTGCCGCAAGAGGGACATATGGATATGTGGAAGATTCTGTCGTTCACTTCAATCCACAAACAAACCTCGCTGTTGTCTTGGATAAGGCAGGAAACTTTGTAACATGTTTCAAGCTCAAACCAGGAACACCGCAGTTTGACAAGTTCATCAAAGATGGGTTCCTGAAATGAGCCAAAGATTACTCAAGTTCGCCGAAGATTTTCTTCAAAGGAAGACTCCTGTAGAAGATTTTGTAGACGCTTATGCCGATGCTTGGCGAACAGAGAGAGACAACAACGAGATCCTGGAAGATGACCCTATAACAAGCGAGAAGCTTTCAACTTTTTTTTGCTTGGTAGACCTGTACAAACCTGATGAAGACCGAGAAGACTACGAGGTAGATGAGGCCGAGTTGCGCCTAAGGATGCAGCGAGTTTTTGATGGTGAATTGGATGAACCCAACAACCGTTGATTCCGACCGGCCCCGACGCCGGGCAGGTTGGATTGTGGGGTCCCCACGAAAATCCGAGGTCGCTCTCTGCGGATAGGGCTCTACCACCCACAATCCAGCAGGCCGCTCATCCCCGGCTGCTCGAACCCCACCCAGCCCCTTCAAACCAGTCCGCGGTCTGATATCGAAGATCAGGGCGTCAGGACACCCTTGAAGGAGGTTACGATGCCCAGAGGGAAGAAGCATACGGCGGAGGAGATCATCGGGAAGCTCCGCGCAGCGGAGGTGCTGCTCTCGCAAGGGAGCACCCAGGAGCAAGCCGCCCGGTCGATTGGAAGTGCATTAGGCTGTAGCTTGAATGACTCCGTCGTCTTCAACCCCGGAGGCCCCTATGTCACGCGGCAATAAGATCCCGGTGCCGGAAGCGCCCGAGTGGCCGGCGGAGATGTCGCGGAAGAACGCGCGCGTTGGGCCCGCCGCGTGAAACGGACCGATCCGCGTCGGCTGATCTTCCTCGACGAGAGCGGCGTGCGGGTCGGCATGAAGCGGCTCTACGGCCGCAGCGCGAAGGGCTGGCGGGTCGTGGACCGGGCCTCGGGCGGCCACTGGCAGACGCACACGATGACCGCGGCGATCGGCCTGGGCGGCGTCATCACGGCGATGGTGACCAAGAAGGCGATTAACTCGATCACGTTCCTCGGCTTCATCGAAGAGTTCTTGGCCCCGCAGCTCAAGCCGGGCGACCTGGTCGTGATGGACAACCTGGCGGTCCACAAAGTGAAGGGCGTCGAAGAGGCCCTTCAAGTGGTCGGGGCCCGGGCTTGGTTCCTGCCTCCCTACTCGCCCGACTTCAACCCGATCGAGCAGGCGTGGTCCCAAGCGAAGAGCTGGTTACGAAAGAAGTCGCCGCCTACCTTCGACGCCTTGGTGCAAGCGATCGGAGACGCCCTGCGTCGTGTCACTCCAACCCACTGCCAAAACTACTTCGCCAACGCCGGCTACCGCGTTCCTCCAAAGAGCAAAACGCTCTAGACGGCAGGGGACGGGAACGCCGGGTGCCCGGCGTCCTCGGTCGGACAAGCCGGGCAGCGGCCCCCCTCGGATTGCGAGTCGATCGCTTGATGCGTTGCAGCGCTGCTTACTTCACCGCGGCGGCGCCGGCTTCGGCCACGGTGTGGTCGTTCTCCACCGAACTGCCGCTCACGCCGATGGCACCGATCACCTCGCCGGCGGCGTTCTTGATCGGCAGGCCGCCGGGGAACGTGATCAGCCCGCCGTTGCTGTGCTCGATGCCAAACAGCGGGCCCCCCGGCTGCGAGAGCTGACCGATCGCCCCGGTCGGCATGTCGAAGTAGCGGGCCGTGCGGGCCTTGATTTGGCTGATGTCGATCGACCCCTGCCAGGCACCATCCTCGCGCGCGAACGCTGTGAGATTGCCCCCCGCATCGACCACGGCGATATCCATCAGCGTGCCGATCGCTTGCGACTTCTCGATCGCGGCGGCAACGGCGGCTTGGGCTTGTTTGAGCGTGATCCCTACGGCGGACGGCATGGCGGCGGTTCCTAAAGCGTGTGCGATCGGCGAGCAGCAGCAGCGGCTCGCCCGGGAAAAAATAGTCTCTGGCAAAAGTTGATTGACGGCCCCCCCCGCGGTCGATAGTGTACAAATGTATGCACCGCGTCGATTGGCTCTTTCTCGATATGAACGCCTTCTTCGCCTCGGCGGAGCAGCACCTGCGGCCCGAGCTGCGCGGACGGCCCGTGGCGGTCGTGCCGACCATGACCGACCGCACCTGCTGCATCGCCGTCAGCTACGAGGCGCGGCCGTACGGGATCAAGACCGGTACGAACGTGGGCGAGGCGCGCCGCCGGTGCCCCGGCATCGCGCTCATCCGGGGCAACCACGAGGACTATGTCACGCTGCATCACGAGATCGTTCGCGTGGTCAACACGGTGCTGCCCGTCGAGATGGTGTGCTCGATCGATGAGATGGCCTGCCGCCTGGACCCCCGCCAGCGATCGGTGGACGAGGCGGTGCGGGTGGCCGAGCGGGTCAAGCGCGCGATTGCCGAGGAGATCGGCCCGGCGCTGCGGTGCTCGGTCGGGCTCGCGACCAACCGCTTTTTGGCGAAGGTTGCCAGCAACTTGCAGAAGCCCAACGGCCTGAGTGTCATCGTGCGCGAGGAGTTGCCCCAGCGGCTGTACGGTTTGGCGCTGGATGATTTCCCGGGGATCGGTTCGCGGATGCTGCGCCGGCTGCAGAACCGCGGCGTGCGCACCACGCGGCAGCTGACCGCCCTGTCGCGCGTGGACCTGCGTGAGGTGTGGGGGAGCGTCATCGGAGAGCACTGGTGGCACGCGTTGCGGGGCGACGAGGTGGCCCCGACGCCCACCACGCGGCGCAGCCTGGGCCACTCGCACGTGCTGCCCCCCGCCCTGCGGACCGACGACGGAGCGAAGGGGGTGCTCGTTCGGCTCACGCACAAGGCCGCGGCCCGGTTGCGCAAGATCGGCTACGTTGCCGGGCGGTTTGAGGTAGGGGTTGGTTACGCGGGCGAAGACGGCTGGCGAGCGCGGAGCAATCTGAGCCGCGTGAACGACACGCCCACGCTGCTCAAGGCGCTCGAGACCCTCTGGCGCGAACGGCCCCTGGAGGGTGTTCCCTTCCGCGTGGGGGTGACGCTCACGCGGCTGAGCCTTGCTCACCGCGAAGCGCTGCCGCTGTTTGCCGAGGATCGTCAAGCGCACAGCGCTGCACGCACCATGGACGCGGTCAACGCCAAGTTTGGCGTCAACTCGATCTACCTGGCTTCGATGCACGAAGCGCGAACCACCGCCCCCATGCGGATCGCCTTCATGCACATCCCCGATCTCGACCCGGCGACCGAACTCACGCCGTTAGCCCCTGAGTCATGGGATCGGAGCCCCAAGAAAGGGGCGTAGACCAACCGCGAGCTTACGCGATCGGGGGCCGCTCGCGGACCACCACGGCCGGATTGCCCGCGGCGATGGTGGCCGGCGGCACGTCGCGGTTGGCGACGCTCCCCGCCGAGAGGATCGCGTTGGTGCCCACCCGCACGCCACCCAGCAGGATCGCTTTCGCCCCCAGCCAAGCGCCGTTCTCGATCACGATCAAGCGCGTGATGAGGTCAAAGCTGCGCCGGCGGTGATCGTGGCTGCCCGTGCAGAAGTAAGTCCCCTGCGAGACGCACACGTTTTGGCCGATCGTTACGTCGGCCAGGTTATCGATCCACACGTCTTGGCCGATCCAGCAATGGTCACCGATTGTCAGCCGCCAGGGATACTTGATCCGCACGTGCGGCTTGATCACCACGCCCTGGCCGATCTTGGCACCGAAGCAGCGGAGCACCGTTGGCTTGAGCCGCGTGAGCAGAAACCACCCTGACTCGAGCAACGCGAGACTGGTGAACCACCAGAGCAGTCGCACGATCGGGCCGCGGCCGGGTTGGTAGCCGCCGCTGGTGTAGCTTGCCAGATCGACCCCTGCCACGCCGCCGTGCGCCGGAGCATCTGCGGGAGCAAGCGGGTCGGGGGGTGAAACGTGGGGCATCGAACGAAAACGGGGTTCGGGGGGACAGGGGGCCTGAAAGGATAGCTCACGGCCCCAGCGGACGAAGGTATTGCCCGGCGGGGTAACGACCGCTTCGACCAGCCAATCGGCCTGCCATATTGGCTGCCGGTTGAGCTTAAAGTCGGCTTGGACGGCGGCGGCTTGCGAGGCGCTGCGGGGTTAGACGCGGCTATTTGCGTAAAAAATCCATCGGTTCGTACCGGGACAGGCCGGCAGCAGGGACCCTGCACGCGGCGCTGGCACACCACTTGCGTTTCAGCTGGTGTGGAAAGGGTGCGCTGCCGCTTTTGGCAGGCCCTGCCGCTCCGCGTGATGCATGACAGGCCATCGGGCCTGATGACTTTTTAGACCACTGAGCCCCCGGCTCACCCGTCAATCCTGCTTGGAGGATCTACAACCGTGTCAAAGCAGATGGTGTTTGAAGACGACGCCCGCAAGGCGCTCGCGGCCGGCGTCGAAAAACTTGCCCGCGCTGTGAAGAGCACGCTGGGCCCCCGCGGCCGCAACGCGGTGCTCGACAAGGGCTGGGGCTCACCCAAGGTGACCAAGGACGGCGTGACCGTCGCTGAAGACATCGACCTGGATGACCCCTACGAAAACCTGGGGGCCCAACTGGTCAAGGAAGCCGCCAGCAAGACGAACGACGTCGCGGGCGATGGCACGACGACCGCCACGGTGCTCGCCGAAGGCATCTTCCGCGAGGGCCTGAAGATGCTGGCCGCCGGTGCCGATCCGATGGCGCTCAGCCGGGGCATCCAAAAGGCAGTAGAAGCGGTTGGTCAAGCGGTGCTCAAGCAGGCCGACCCCATTGAAGTCAAGGACAAGAAAAGCCTGCAGCACATCGCCACGATCGCGGGCAATAACGATCCGTCAATCGGTTCGGTGCTGGCCGACGCCTTTGCCAAGGTTGGGAAAGACGGCGTGATCACGGTTGAAGAAGGCCGTGGCAGCGAGACCACGGTGGAAGTGGTCGAGGGCATGCAGTTCGATCGCGGCTATCTCTCGCCGCACTTCGTCACGAACGAAGACGATATGGAAGCGGTCCTCGAGAACGCTCATATCTTGGTCTTTGAGGAGAAGATCTCCAGCGCCAAGCTGCTCGTGCCGCTGCTGGAAGCCATCAGCAAGGCGGGCAAGCCGCTGCTGATCATCGCCGAAGACGTTGATGGTGAGGCGCTCGCAACGCTGGTGGTCAACAAACTGCGGGGTATCGTCCAGGTTTGTGCGGTCAAGGCACCCGGCTACGGCGATCGTCGCAAGGCGATGCTCGGCGATATCGCGACGCTCACCAGCGGCTCGGCAATCTTCAAGGACCTGGGCATCAAGCTCGACGGCGTGCAGCTGAGCGACCTGGGCCGTGCGAAGAAGGTCATCGTTGCCTCGGGCAACACGACGATTGTCGGCGGTGCCGGCTCGAAGGACGCCATCCAAGGACGTGCGGACCAGATCCGCGCCGAGATTGACTCAACCGATTCAGACTACGATCGCGAGAAGCTCCAAGAGCGCCTCGCGAAAATCGCGGGCGGTGTTGCTCAGATCAAGGTTGGTGCTTCGACCGAGTCGGAGATGAAAGAGCGTAAAGACCTCTTCGACGACGCCCGTGCTGCGACGCACGCGGCACTGGAGGAAGGGGTGGTTGCCGGCGGCGGTGTCGCACTGCTGCGAGCCGAGAAGGCAGTCGACAAGCTCACGCTGGAAGGCGATGAGAAGCTCGGTGCCGAGATCATCAAGCGTGTTCTCTCGTACCCGCTTGCCGCGATCGCCGAAAACGCCGGCGTGGATGGCGATGTGGTCGTTAGCCGTGTCCGCCAGATGAAGGGCAAGACCGAGGGCTACAACGCGGACAAAGACGAGTACGTCGATCTCGTCGCGGCCGGCGTTATCGATCCGGCTAAGGTGGTTCGCACCTCGCTGTTGAATGCCGCGAGTGTCGCGGCCCTGTTGCTGACGACCGACTCGTTGATCACGGACGCTCCCAAGGATGAAGAGGCAGCGGGGGGACATGACCACGATCACGGGATGGGTGGCATGGGCGGCGGCATGGGTGGTATGGGCGGCATGGGTGGCATGGGTGGCATGCCCGGCATGATGTAGCCCGCCACGCGGTGTCGCACACGGTGATCTTCTGACAACAACCAACGCTTCTCAGGAAGCGATCAATCAAAAGTATCAAGGAAAAAAACATGGCCAAAGGCATCAAGCTGCGTCCGCTGGACGATCGTGTTGTGGTTTCCCCCCTCGCCGCCGAAGAGATGACCGCCGGTGGCATCGTGCTGCCCGACGCCGCACGCGAGAAGCCCCAGCGTGGCAAAGTGGTTGCGGTTGGCATCGGCAAGCTTCTCGACAGCGGCGCTCGTGGTGAGCTGTCGGTTGCGATTGGCGACGAAGTGATCTACGGCAAATACGGCGGGTCAGAGGTTGAGGTCGATGGCGAGGAGTACAAGATCCTCCGCGAGAGCGACATCCTGGCGAAGGTCACCGGCTGAAGCCGCTGACGACGCAACGCCCGCCTTTAAAGCCCACTAAGGCCGTCCGATAATCGGCCTGCACATTCAAGGAAATAAACCCGTGGCCAAACAACTGATGTTCGATGACGCGGCTCGGGCCAAGGTGCTCGCCGGCGTCAACAAGCTTGCCGACGCGGTGGCCGTTACGATGGGCCCCACCGGCCGTAACGTGATCATTAACAAGTCGTTCGGCGGTCCGACCGTCACCAAGGACGGCGTGACGGTCTCGAAGGAAATCGAGCTGCAAGACCCGTTCGAGAACATGGGCGCAAAGCTCGTGCACGAGGTCGCCGACAAGACGAGCAAGTTTGCCGGAGACGGTACGACGACCGCCACGGTGCTCGCGCGGGCAATCCTCAAGGAAGGGGCCCGCAATATCGTTGCCGGCAGCAACCCGACCGCGATCCGTCGGGGCATCGACAAGGCGGCCGCCGCGGTGTGCGAGTTCCTTGACGCCTCTTCCAAGAAGGTCAGCAGCAAAGAAGAGATTGCCCAGGTTGGCTCGATCAGCGCTAACAATGACCGGGTGATCGGCGACCTGCTTGCCGACGCCATGGAGAAGGTCGGCAAGGACGGCGTCATCACGGTCGAAGAGGGCAAGACCACCGAAACGACGCTCGAGTTCGTCGAGGGCATGCAGTTCGACAAGGGCTATCTGTCACCCTACTTCATCAACGATCAGGGGACGATGGAGGCCGTTCTTGAGGACGCCTATCTGCTGATCCACGAGAAGAAGATCGGCAACCTGCGTGAACTCCTGCCGGTGCTGGAAGCGGTCAGCCAGAAGGGCAAGCCGCTGATGATTATCGCCGAAGATGTCGAGGGCGAAGCCCTGGCGGCCCTGGTGGTTAACAAGCTCCGCGGGGTGCTGAACGTGGCGGCGGTCAAAGCCCCGGGCTTCGGCGATCGTCGCAAGGCGATGCTGGGCGATATCGCCACGCTCACCGGTGGCACGCTCATCAGCGAGGACCTGGGCGTGAAGCTGGAGAGCGTAACGCTCGAGCACCTTGGCCGGGCCAAGCGGATCGCCGCCAGCAAGGACACCACAACCATCGTCAAGGGTGCCGGTTCTTCGGCCGACGTCCAAAAGCGGATCGAGCAGATCCGCAAGACGATCGAGTCCTCGACGAGCGACTACGACAAAGAGAAGCTCCAAGAGCGTCTTGCGAAGCTCACCGGCGGAGTCGCGATTGTTTCGGTTGGCGCTTCGAGCGAAGCCGAGATGAAGCAGAAGAAAGCGCGTGTCGAGGACGCCTTGCACGCCACGCGGGCGGCAGTCGAGGAAGGCATCCTTCCGGGCGGCGGTGTCGCACTGCTCCGCAGCCGCGAGGCGGTCGAGAAGGCCCGCTCAGCGGCCAAGGGCGATGAGCGGATCGGCGTGGATATCGTCTTGGGTGTGCTCGCAGCACCGCTCAAGCAGATCGTCGATAACGCCGGCTTGCACGGCAGCGTGATCGCGGACGAAGTGAGCCAGAAGGGTAAGAACATCGGTTACGACGCCAACGCTGGCGAGTACACCGATATGTTCAAGGCGGGCATCATCGATCCGGCCAAGGTCGTTAAGACCGCGATCACCAACGCCGCCAGCATCGCCGGCCTATTGCTTACGACCGAGACGCTGGTCACGAACTTTGACGCCGGTGATCAAGACAAGAAGGCGATCGTTGGCAGCATCCGCTAACGAGCGTCTCGATCTTTGACCCTTCACCGGGCCACCGCCGCAGGGCGTGTGGCCCGGTTTGCTAAACACAGTCGGCGCGAACACCGAGCGACGGTATGGCCACGCAGCGTGACTACTACGAGGTGCTAGGCGTCTCACGAGACGCCTCGGGCGACACGATCGCCACGGCGTATCGCAAGCTGGCGATCAAGTACCATCCGGATAAGAACCCCGGCAACGATGAGGCGATCGCTAGCTTCAAAGAAGCCGCTCAGGCCTTCGAGGTGCTGAACGATTCGGAGAAACGCTCGCGCTACGATCGTTTTGGCCATGCCGGAGTCAACGGCGCGGCCAGCGGTGGTGGGTTCTCTGACGTTGAGGATATCTTCTCCGCGTTTGGAGACGTGTTTGGCGATCTGTTCGGTGGCGGTGGTGGCGGCCGACGTGGACGGCGCCGCGGACGCGACGTGCGGTGCGACGTATCGCTAACGCTGCACGAGGCGGCCACCGGCGTCACCAAAACGGTTGAGTTCCAGCGCCACGAGCGGTGCGCGACCTGCGACGGCGGCGGTGCCGCGCCGGGCAGCTCGAAAGAAACGTGCGGCTACTGCGGTGGTGCGGGCCGGGTGATCCAGTCCGCCGGGATCGTGCGGATGCAGACCACGTGCCCCGCCTGCCAGGGGGCCGGCCAGACAATTAGCAAGCCGTGCAACGATTGCCGGGGCACGGGGCAGCGGCTTCGCGCGGTGGAGACGGAAGTCAACATCCCCGCGGGCGTGGACGATGGCACCCGGGTGCGAATCACGGGGCAGGGCGAGCCAAGCCCCAACGGTGGCCCTCCCGGCGACTGCTATTGCTTTATCTCGGTCGCGGCCCACCCGCTGTTTGATCGCGAGGGGCAGCACCTCATCGTGCGGATGCCGATCACCTACAGCCAAGCCGCGCTGGGTTGCGAACTTGAAACGCCCACGCTCGACGGGCGGGCCACCGTCACGCTCAAAGCCGGTACGCAATCGGGCGACGTCTTTCGCTTACGGGGCCTTGGTATCGCCGATCCCCACGGTCGCGGCATGGGCGATCTGCTTGTGCAGGTGACCATTGAGGTGCCCAAGAAGCTCTCGCCGGACGAAGAGCGTCTGCTACGTGAGCTGGCAGAGCTCGAACACAAGCACGTGGCACCTGAGCGTAAGAGCTTCTTCACGAAGCTTAAGGATTACTTCACGGCCCATGAAAACGGCGCTGCGAACGACGAATCGGATGCGGACGAAGTGCCCGAGGCTCCGCGTCAGGCCAAGAACAAAGCCAAGCGATAGCCAACTGAAATTAAGAGGAGCCGAACACCGCAATGAATGACTCATCTCATGCCGATGACAAAGAAACGCTGATCGATGCGCTCGCGCCCGATGACGAGTTGCCCGGCGAAGTAGCAGCCGGTAAGGACTCGGGATCCAACCCGAGCGGCGGCGCCGCCGACAACCAGCCGACGATCGAGGAGCAGCTTGCCGCCGAGAAGGATCGTTCGTTGCGCCTGCAAGCCGAGCTGCAGAATGTGCTCAACCGATCGAGCCGCGAAGTGGCCGACCAGCGGAAGTACGGGGCCTTGTCTCTGCTGCGCGATCTGCTGCCGGCGATCGATACGATCGATCGGGCGCTCGAGGCAGCGAGCAAGACGCAGGAGGGCTTAGCAGAAGCTGAGGGGGCGGCCGCCGACGGAGTGATCGAAGGGTTTCGGCTGGTTGCGCAACAGTTGTTGAATGTACTCAAGCAACACGCGTGTGAGCCGGTGGAACCACTCGGCGAGCCGTTCAACCCGAACCTGCACGAAGCAATCTTGCAGCAGCCCTCAGCAGAGCACGAGGCGGGAACGGTCATGCATGTGGCCCAGGTGGGATACCGCCTGCACGATCGTGTGGTTCGCCCGGCCCAGGTGATCGTATCCTCGGGGGCCCCCGGGTAAGCTTTCGGTAGATTGCCTTGCGTTTTGCTTCCTCTCCCCCCAATTCCCGTACTCCCCCCGTCCCGTACTCCCCCCGCTAGCCCCCCCGATGCCCACTTACGACTACGAGTGCGACGCGTGCGGACACGAGTTCGAACTCTTTCAGCAGATCTCGGAAGCGGTAAAGAAGAAGTGCCCCAGCTGTGGCAAGTTGAAGCTGCGCCGGCTCTTTGGCACGGGCGCGGCAGTGGTATTCAAGGGGTCCGGCTTTTACGAAACCGACTACCGCAGCGACTCCTACAAGAAGGCTGCCGAGAAGGACAAGAAATCGACCGAGAAGAAATCAGATTCCAAGAGCGAGGGATCTAAGGGGGAAGCAAAGTCTTCCAAGAACGAGAGCAAGCCCGCCAAGCCGACGAGCAAGGACTAGTGTTTCTCTGTGCGGTTATCAACGCTTATGCAGTGCCCCACCTGTAAAAAAGAATTTGAGCCCGCCGCGAGCGAGGCGAAGCCGTTCTGCAGCGAACGCTGCCGGACGATCGACCTGGGGCGTTGGCTCGACGAAGGGCAGGGCTTGCCCCATCTTCCTGATCCGGACGATTATCACGACGGCTCGCTCAACTAGCCCTGTCGCTGGCTCTCCCCCGAACGGACCGATCCGCTGTTGACCTCCTTCACCAGTCCCACCGACTCCACGGCAAGCGGTCGGCATGACGAACCGCCGACCTTGCGGCAGATCGATTGGCTGGCGGTGGCACCGTGGCTGTTGATCGCCCGTGCTCCCGCTGCGTTGATCGGGTGGCCGCTGGTGTTTGCGGGACTGGGGGCGGTGCTGCTGGACCAAGGGATTCTAGAAGCCACCCGATTAGGTGCTGAGGGGGCAGATCCGCTTGCGTCGGCCGTCAGGCACCTTGCCAGCTGGCCGCAGGCTTATGTGGAGCTTGTCACGACAGGAACGCTGTTTTCGAGCACGCTGGCGGTCTTCGCAACGATCGGGCGAGCCCTCGGGTGGCTTGTGGTCGGGCTTCTCGTAGTCGAGACCGTTGGCAACAAGCTGACAGGAACGACTCCGCCGGGGGTGATCCGGATTGCCCGTAATGCCTTGGGCCTCATGCCCTCGTTGGCTGCCGCCGTGGCAATGCCAAGCATCGCGGCCTTGCTGCTTGCCGGAGGCTTGCGGAGCGTGGCTTGGCTTTCGGACGGACAGCTTCCCGCTTTGGTCTGGGCCGTGTTGGCGGTGGGGGTTGGCTTTCCGCTGCTGTTGTTGGCAGGCGGGGCCTTGTTGCTTTCGCCGCTTATCGTGGCGGCGATCGTCATCGATCGGTCCGACGCGTTCGACGCGATTAGTCGCGCTTATGCCTACACCTTGCAACGTCCGTTTACGCTGGCGTGGTGCCTGGCCTTTGCCGTGGTTATCGGGATCGCGGGCGGGGCGCTCCTGGAAGGGTTCATCGCGGGCGTTACGACATCTCTCGGGGCACTCGATCTGTCGGCTCCAACAGGGCCCGTGTCGATTGTTTCAGCCCTCAGCCGCTTTGCGCGCGGTTACTACCCCGCCTACTTTTTCGCTGCCGGGGCCGCGATCTATCTGGTGATGCGGCATCGGGTTGATGGCCAAGCCATCGACGAGAACGCCACCAACACGGCACCCGACAGTCAGACGGCGTAGTCTCGCAAGAGCTGCTCGGCCTGCTTGTGCCACTGCCCGCGTGAGATGACACGATCGCAGCCCGCGGACTCCGCGGCGGCCAAACGCTGCTCTTGCACATGGGGGCCGAATGCGATGATCTGGGCTGCGGGTGCCGCACTACGGAGCCAGACCACCAGAGCGGCCACGTCGGCGATCGGGGCCGTAAGATCGATCACGATCAGACCTATTTGCCGGGCCTCGGCCGCGCTAGTGAGCGTTTTCTCGATCGCCGTGGGCCCAACGGTGCGTAGCTCGGTGCCGGCACGTTGTGCGGCTCCCGACGCGGCAGAAACCGACATTAGGTCAGTCGCGATGAGCAGGGCAGACATAGGTTCTTATTCGACTCTTCGTTCGTTGTCGAGGAATTCCGACTTGCACGCCGTAGGCGGGTGACTACACCGCACCCGGACCCTCCAACCCGTCGCTGATCTGGATCACCTGCTCCATGGGCAGGACAAACGCTTTGCCATCGCCGATGTGACCTTCCTTGCTGGTGCGGGCGTGCTCTTCTAGGCACGCCAGCACGGGGTCGACGAAGTCGTCGTTGACCGCGATCTGGAGCTCGATCTTGCGCAGAAGCTGCGTCTGATACTCGTGCCCGCGATAGGTTTCGATGTGGCCGCGTTGGCGGGCGAATCCCATCGCGTCGGCAATCGTCATCCGCGTTACGCCGATCGCCGCCAGCGCACGCTGGGCAGCTTCGAGCTTGGTGGGTTGGATAACCGCGACGATGAGCTTCACGACGTTTGGTCACGACCGGAGGAGGACGGCTTAATCAGGTCGCGTTAGCGTAGCTTCAGCCGCCGCTCACGGGTATCGGCCGGCTTGGGATGCTGTCGCAGCGAGGTGCCTCGGACCGACTACCAACACCAATGGCCGCTACTTACATCGCCTTGTCGAGGTAACGATTGCGCATGGGGAACGCGAGCATCTCCGAATCGATGACCTTTTGGATCCGTGCGGTGGTCTCGCGCAGGTGCGCTTCGGTGTAGCGATCAAGGGCGGGCTCGTCCTCGAGCAGCTCGTCGATCTTCTTTTTGAGTTCTTGCAACTCGACAAAGGCGATCGTCTGGCAGTCTTGCGGCGGAACATCGATGATCGCTCCGCCTCGTGTCTCCATGAGCGAGATGTAGTAGCGTCCCATCGCGATCTCGGCGAGCCGCTCAAGATAAGCGCGTTGCAGGTTGCGGCGCAGGCTGGAGATGGCGGGCTGCCGGTTGGAGTACTCGCCGGGCTTGAAGTCATCGACCTCGCGGAAGATGAGCTTAGTCAGCCGCTCGAACAGTTCCGCGTTGGTAAAGACGTCCACGTCGGGGTCCGCCTTAAGCTCGTTGTCTTGGATTCGGTGGAGTGTCAACGAGGCCATCAAGCGATCTAGGATCCGCTCCTGCCAGAGCAGGATCACCTCATGCACGGGGTAATCCGCACGGCGCGCGGTGGGAGATCCCCAGTGCGACCACTTCGACGGTGCTAATTGGTTGTACAGCTCGCGGGGCACGAGGAACGGTTGATCGCTGAAGACTTGCTCTCCGATCAGGTCCATCGCGGCGCGCTGACGATCGGCTTCGACCAGCAGGAAGGGCTGCGGGGCGTTCTTGTCGCCCTTGTGCGAGCGATTGACGTACAGCCCACCGACGTAGCGTGACGCATCGAACATCGCGCGGCCGTGCGTGGCGAGCAGCACCTGAAATCCGCGGAGCGCCCGTTCGTAATCTTCGCCATCGCCCACCAGATCGGCGACAACCTTCGGCAGGGCCTCGGCGACGATGGCAGCCTGATTCTTGGCGAAGGCTACCAGGTCGTCGCTCATGTCAAAGCGGCGGCTGTGCGGATCGGGATCGATGCCGCGGGTGTCCTCGTCTGTGCTGAAGGCGAGGCCGGTTTCACCGCTACGGGCGGCGATCGCGGCAAGGTCTTTCTTCTCATCCTTGACCTGTTTGTACCCGTACTCGATGGCCCAGTAGTCGTAGGCCCCGATGGTGCGCGAGTAGTAGTCGCCCTGCTTGGTGCCCGGGGGAGCGAGATTCGTGGGGTGGTAGTCCATCACCGAGGCGCTCAAGCCGGTCTTGGCGGTGCTTTCGGTGTTGTGGAGCTCGTCGGTTGAGAGCAGCGTGCTGGCCTTAAAGTTGTGACGCAGACCGAGGGTGTGCCCTACCTCGTGCATGGTGACCTCTTTGAGGCCCTCCATGATGAGCCGTTCGAGCTCTTCGGGCGAACGCTTGCGGGCCGAGCTTACCGCAGCGGCGAACGCCAGCTGTTGGCTCGATCCGCCCAGCAGATTGCACGAGCAGCGGCCCGTATGGCCTTGCCGTACATGCAGCGGGAGACCTTTCTGCTGGGCCTCGTAGGCACCGATCTCGACGGGTCCGCCGGTTAGCATCTCGATGCCTTGCGGCGTGACGGTCTGATACTCAAGTTTCCAGTACTGCAGGAAGTTCGCATCGAAGATGATGTCGGCGTCCAGGATCTGTCCGGTGATGGGGTTGACGCGCGACGGGCCCATTGCGAAGCCCGCGTCCGAAGTGATCCAACGGAACGTGTTGTAGTTGATGTCGCCGGGCTCCCAGTTGGCGTCCTCGGCTTGCTGATCGACGTCGATCGCGTCGTAGAAGCCCGCCTTCTCAAAGGCGAGGTTCCACTCTTCGATGCCATCCCGGATCGGCTTGCGATACTTGAAGGGGATCGTCTTCTCGAGCCAGAACTTGATGGGCTGCTTAGGGGTCGAAAACTCTGCGTCGGAGTCTGCCTTCTGCAGGTCCCAGCGCGTGATGTAACGCACAAAGCGGTCTTCGTCTTCCGGCTTCGAGAAGTCCTTCACCGCGGTCAGGAAGTAGCCGATCCGGTCGTCCGCCAGGCGCGGGCGATAGTCGGTCTTGGGAAGGCGGCTGATTGAATAGTGAACATTGATCGTTGCGGCGCGTGAGTCGGCGACCGTGTCGTACTCGGTATAGCCGCTCGAGGCGTAGGTCGCCGCGACCTGGATCTCCACGTTCCGGTCGTACCCCTTGGGTTCGAGGAACGTGCTGCGCTGCTTGGTGAACGAAAATCCGGGCAGCACCATGCCGATCTGGGGCAGATCGCTAAAGAAGACCGGAGTCATATCAATGATGTACGATCCGCCCGAACCCCGTGTGGCGATCGGCAGGCTGAACATCACGCTGTCGGTGTAGGCGAGCTTTACGGCCTCGGCGGTCGGCGTGCCCGGCTTCGCGCGGAAGCGGACGTTGCGGCGGACCACGTGGATCTGCTCGCCCACTTTGCGGAACTGCCAAACCCAGTCGTCACCAAAGCCCCAGCTGAAGCCGCCCAGCAGCGGCGTTTGGCCGATCCCCTTGGCGATCGTGATCAGCACGATCAAGTCGGTGTTGAGATCGCTGGGATCCAGCTCGGCGAACAGCCGGTCGTCGGCGTAATGGAGCTTGAGCAGTCCCTCGACGGCCTCGGTATCTTTGAGAACCTTCGACAGGGGCGGATACTTCGAGGACTTGGACTCCGCGGGCTTCTCCGAGGACTTGGACTCTTTCGAGTCGCTCGCCTTATCGGGAGACTCCGCGGCGACGCTCCCCTTGGTCTTTTCGGTGGGGGGGGCATCGTCCGCCTTGACCTCGTTCGCCTTGACCTCGGCGGACAACGTCAGCGCACCGACAACCAGAGCAATACGGGTAAGCATCGCACAGCGAATCAAAGCAGTGAGCATCGATCGAGTATCCAATTGCTGAGCACCGCGTTGCCCTCCAGGTGAGCACGCAGCGAAAACGGTTGGCCTAACCGGCAAGAACCTTACAACCCCACGACCGGGTCCAGGCACAGGCTTGTAACTATACCCCATTCCACCCACGCTGCTTGACCGTTCTTCTTTTCTTAAATCCCCTGTACCTGCCGAGGCCCGGTGGTCGGGCCCCCTATGTATGGCTCCTGTCTCGAACGCCGATCCCGTGTACCGGCTGCCCCCCGAGGTTCAGCGGGCGTTTGCTGAGCTGCGGGACCCCCGCCGAGTTGAGCTGGTGCCGAGCGGACTCAGCGGTGCCCGTGTGCTGCGGGTCGAGGCCCCGACCGGCAGGTACGCTGTTAAGGCCTGCCAGCAGGCCCAGCCCGACGCGGCACGCGACGCCTGGGTTGCGAGTGAGCTAAGCCGCGCCAATCGCCGCACGCCACACATGGCACGGCCGTACACCACCCTCCACGGCGAGCCAGCGTTTTTCCAAGCAGGGCATAGCTGGCAGGTGCGCGATTGGATCGAGGGCTCCCCCGCCACGCCTGCCACCGCCGACGTCGCAGTCCGTGGGCTCGCCGCGCTGCATGCTGCGTGGAGCGAATCGACTCGCGTGGCTGATCTCCCCTCGACGTTGCCATCAATATCGCCCTCGATACCGCCCCCGCCGGTGTTCGCCACCCGCTTGGCGGCGCTCGAGGCGGCCGCAGACGACCCGGTCTCAGCTACGACGCTAGAAACCGGGGCGCGTGCGCTGGCGATCAAGCAGATGCGGCGTTTCGCCCGTGAGGTCTTTGCCGTGCAAACGGTTCACGGCGATGCCCGTCCCGAAAACGCCCGCGTGCGGGAGGGAAAGCTTGCGGGCTGGATCGACGACGGGGCTTTGGCAGTCGACACGCCGTGGCGCGATGTCGCAAGGCTGACGGGCGAGCTTGCCGATGGCGACGCGGCGTACCGCGACCAGTTAGTACGCGTCTATGCCGAAGCCAGCGGCACCGGCGATAGGGCTCCCTGCGAGCTGGTAGGAGCCCTCGACCTTGCGGCGACCGTGATAGCGGTCAGCCGTTGGCGGGGCTGGCTGGCGGGGCCCGACCGCGAGCGTTGGCAAGAAGTGGGAGGCATAACTCGGCGAGAAGCCCTAGAATGGCGATTGGACCGGCTCTTGCGAGCTTCTTCCTCGCAGGGGTGATATAGCCCACGGTAGCGGGAAATTGGTTTCAGCGGGGTGAACCCACCGAACCGCGGTTGCGTTGGCAAGGGAGCCGCGGGGATAACCACGCTTTGCAACGCCCCGGCGATTGACGCTATCCGCTCCGAACCTCAAACGACCGCTCCGATGAAACCTTCTGTCTGCCGGCTCGCCACGCTCTTGCTGTTGATCAGCGGGTACTGCACCGGCTCGGCTACGGCTCAGTTTAAATTCGAACTGCCTCCCAATCTGGGGGGGGAGGCGTCAACGGAGCCGGTCCGCTTGGAGGCGCGGATCGCTCCTGCTACGACCGAGCGGCCGGCCCTGCTGCTGGTCACCGCAACGGTCGCGCCGGGGTACCATCTCTACTCGCTGACGCAGCCCGCGGGCGGCCCCGAGCCTTCCAAGCTCTCTCTCCGGCCGATGCCCGGCGTCCGGGTCGGTGCCTTTTCCGTCACTCCCGCGCCGCAGATCAAGTCGTACGCCGAGATTTGGCCCGGCCTGCCGATCGAAGAGCACAGCGGCAAGATCACCTGGTTTGCCCCGATTGACTGGTCGTCTGACCTTGAGCGGCCAACGGTGGCCGGCGTTCTCACTACGCAAGCCTGCGACGCCGGTAGCTGCGAGCCGCTCGAACTTGAGTTCACGGCCAAACCGAGCTCGGCTCCGGCGTCGGCTGAGATTGCGGCTGCTTGGCTGGCGAGCCCGCTGGCTCAACCCGCAGACATCAGCACGAACTCGACTGCGCCGCCGGTCGGCAGCACGGCCGAGCCCCTTAGCACCGCAGCCCTGCTACCCATCCTGGGAGCCGCGCTGCTGGGCGGGCTCATCCTGAATCTCATGCCGTGCGTCCTGCCGGTGATCGGCCTGAAGGTGCTCTCGTTTGCTGAGCAGGCGGGGCATCAGCGGGGCCGCGTGCTGGCGATGAACTTGGCCTACTCGGCAGGTTTGATTGGTGTGTTCCTGTTGCTCGCCCTGCTCGCCTCGCTTGCGCAGCTTGGTTTAGCCAACGAAAGCCTCGGCTGGGGCGAGCTGTACACGATCGCCTGGTTCAAAATCGCGATGATCGTGCTGGTGTTCGCCATGGCGCTGAGCTTTCTGGGCGTGTGGGAGATCCCGCTCCCCGGGTTTGCCGGAGCCCGCGCCGCGAACGACCTGCAGCAGCAAGAGGGACTTTCCGGCGCGTTCTTCAAGGGGATTTTTACGACCATCCTCGCTACGCCATGCAGCGGGCCGTTCTTGGGACCGGTTTTCGGTTTCACGCTCGGTCAGCCACCGGCGATCACGCTACTCATCTTTGGCTTTGTCGGCTTGGGAATGGCCTCGCCTTATCTGCTCATCGGCCTGTTTCCGTCGCTCGTTGCCTGGCTCCCCAAGCCGGGCGCCTGGATGGAGACCTTTAAGCAGCTGATGGGCTTTGTGCTGATGGGCACCGTGGTCTACCTGTTCTCGACGGTCTCGACCGACCTCTACCTGCCCGCGCTCACCACGCTGGTGGCGATCGCGCTGGCCTGCTGGTGGATCGGGCGCACGCCGATCACGGCCTCGCCCGTGGCCCGTTCGACCGCCTGGTACGGCGGAGCGGGAGTGGCGGCGGTGGTAGGGTGGCTGGCTTTCAGCTTGGCGAGCTACGGCGGCCACGATCTGGCGTGGAAGCCCTACAGCCAAGCGAGTCTCGCCGCGGCGCAAAACGCCGGCAAGACGGTGCTTGTTGATTTCACGGCGGACTGGTGCCTCACTTGTAAGCTAAACCTCAAACTCGCGATCAACACCGACCAAGTGAAGGCGGTGGTTGAAGCGAACGACATCGAGCCGCTGCTAGCCGACTGGACCGACCGAAACGACGAGATCAAGCAGGCGATCGAAGCGCTCGGCAGCCGCAGCATCCCGCTGCTGGCGATTTACCCAGCGGGCCGTCCCGACCGCCCGATCCTGCTGTGGGACCGGATCAAGCAGGAGCAACTGCTAAGTGCCCTGCGCGAAGCGGGAGCGACGATCGACAACGGCGGCGAGTTGGTGGAACCGACGATCGAAATCGGCGTCACCACAGGCGGCGCGATGCGGTAGACCCAGCGCACCGGCTCATTACCTTAAGGCGGTAAGGAGAGGAGCCCGAAGTGTACTGATGGCGCTGCGTCACGAAGAGCTGAACCTACGAGTGAGGCGGTGCCGCACAGCGTTAGGGCAGCTTTTCGACGCCTCGCTCACCCCAGCCACGCACTGACCACCTCGGCGAACATTTCCTCATCGAGCGTTTCGTGGGCGAGCAGGTGATCGGCCACGCCAGCGATCGCTTCCCAGTGCCGATCGTCCGAGAGCAGCCCGTGCAGCCCGGCGGTGCGGGCTTCTAGCCAAACGGTGCGGGGGCGTTCCTCGGGACGCAGCGCGGCGGCTTCGGACCAGGCGTGCTGCCAGTCGGCCGACCACTCGGCAACCAACGCCGGATGGAACGGCTCGCCCGTATAGATCATCTCCGCCACGGGGCCGCCGAGCGCCACCAGCACCAGCTTCTCGGCGAGAACCAGCGGAGCGAACGCAGCGCGGCGCCATGCCACCTGGGTGTCGCCGTAGCGGTGGGGGCCATCGTCGTTGTCCGGAGCGATCGAAACGCTCAGCACCCGCCCGCCGGCATAGGCAGCCGTAAAGGCATGCCCCGCCTCGTGATAGGCGGTGGCGGTTTCGTCGTCCGAAGCACTCAAGGGCCGTCGTGCCTTGCCAGAATGCGGCCGATCGGCCAGGTCTCGACTCCTGTCTCGATCAGCTGCCGCGCGATGCTCTCGGCAAAGTGCTCGCTGACGACCAGCGCCATCCCAACGCCCCGGTTGAAGACCCGCGCCATTTCTTCGGCGGGGACTTCGCCCAGGCGCTGGAGCCATCCGAAAACCGGCGGCACAGGCCAGCTCCCCGGGTCGATGTCGAGCATCACGCCGGCGGGGAGTATTCGGCTGAGGTTTTCCACCAATCCGCCGCCCGTGATGTGCGCGATGCCGTGCACCACCTGTTTCTTGCGATAGTGCCTCAGCACAGCCCGCACCGGCTGGACGTAGATGCGTGTGGGGACCATGAGCAGATCGGCCACCGTGCTACCGTCACATTCCGCGACCGTGTCCTCTAGGCCAAGTCCGGCTGCGTCGAAGACGATCTTGCGCACCAGGCTGTAGCCGTTCGAGTGCAAACCGCTCGAGGCCAGCCCGAGGATCACATCGCCCGCACCGATACGCGAACCGTCGATGAGCCGATCGCGTTCGACAACGCCGACCGAGAAGCCCGCCAGATCGTAGTCATCGGGCCCATAAAGGTCGGGCATGATGGCGGTCTCGCCACCGATCAGGGCCGACTCACCGTCGATACAACCGTCGCTGATGCCGCGGACCACCTGTTCGAGACGATCGGGATCGTCACGCCCCATGGCGATGTAGTCGAGAAAAAAGAGCGGTTCGGCCCCGGTGCAGAGGGCGTCGTTAACGCACATGGCCACCAGATCGCGGCCGACGGTGTCGTGCCGATTGGCCCTTTGGGCGACTTTGAGCTTGGTGCCGACGCCATCGGTACACGAGACGAGGACCGGGTCGCGATACTGGCGGGCAAACAGTTTGCCGGCAAAATCGAGGCGAAACAGCCCCGCAAACCCCCCTTCGAGCGGCATGACCCGCGGGGTGTGGGTCCGGCGCATCAGGCTCGGCAGTCGGGCCATCGACTGCTCGTAGATGTCCAGATCGACGCCGGCGTCCTTGTACTGAATCGGAGGCATAGTCAGGCGCTGAGGCATAGTCAGGCGCTAGGGATTGGCAAAGCTGTCGAAGCGGCAATAGTCCCGTTAGGAGGGGTTTAGGGCAAGCGGCCTCCATCTCAGGTGCCGCGAATCGCATGTGAAGGCGTGCTGAGCGGTGTCCGGTCATGCGGACGCGCGAAGCCGCGCTGGCACCAACCAGCGGTATGAAGCCGGCCTCTGCTAAGGGTCGATGCTAGCGTTATGCCCCCGGTTCGCGCAAGCTGCGTAGGACATCGGGGGGGTGATTCCAGGGCCAGGGAAGGCGGCGCCTGACTTAGAATGTCCTCTCCCTATGAGCGTAATGATTGCCCACGGCCCTCTCCCCTCGCTTGCCCGCCCGGCGGGCCTCGTCATGGCTAGCTCGACGACGACCGCCTCGCAGCCCATGCTGCAATTCAGCTATCCGCTCCCCTATGGAGCGATTCTGCGTGAAGATGGCGTGCAGTTTGTGGTGTTCAGTAAGAATGCCACGGCCATGCGGATCTTGCTGTACCGCAGCCCGGCCGATCCCGAGCCCTATCGGCTGATCGAGCTCAACCCCGACACCGACCGCTGGGGCGACCTGTGGTGTGCGTTCGTGCCCGAGCTCAAGGCGGGCACGCTGTACCACTTGCAGGCCGACGGGCCTTTTGAGCCCGAACAAGGGCACCGCTTCGATCCCCATGCGCGGTTGATCGATCCGTTTGCCAAGGCGCTGGCGGGCGATTTTTTGCCCGGCACGGATGGCGTGGTGCGGCCGCCCAAGTGTGTGGTCGTGGACGATCACTTTGACTGGGGCGGCGACCGGCACCTCTGCCGACCGCTCAGCGAGACCGTCATCTACGAGATGCATGTCCGGGGGTTTACCAAGAGCCCCACGTCGGGTGTTGATTCGCCGGGCACTTATCTGGGCGTGATCGAGAAGATCCCCTACCTGAAATCGCTCGGCGTAACAGCGGTCGAGCTGATGCCCGTCCACGAGTTCCCCACCAACGAGAGCGATGGCACCAACACCAAGCGGGCCAACTACTGGGGCTACGACCCCATGGCCTTCTTCGCCCCGCACCGTGGCTATGCCGAAGGAACCGAACCCGGCGCGCACGTCAACGAGTTCAAGCAAATGGTCCGCGAGCTGCACGCCGCGGGCATCGAGGTGATCCTCGACGTGGTGTTCAACCACACGTCTGAGGGCAACGACCAGGGCCCCACTTTCAGCTTCAAGGGCCTCGAAAACAGCGTCTACTACATGCTCAACGGAGACGGTTCTTATAAGAACTACTCCGGCTGCGGAAACACGGTGAACAGCAATCACCCGATCACCCGCGAGATGATTTTCCATTGCCTCCGGCACTGGGTTTACAACTACCACATCGACGGATTCCGGTTCGACCTGGCGAGCATCCTGAGCCGCAACCGGAACGGCGAACTTGTGCCCAATCCGCCGCTCGTGGAGTACATCGCCGAAGACCCGATGCTCTCGGACACCAAGATCATCGCCGAGGCGTGGGACGCGGCGGGCGCGTATCAGGTGGGGTCATTCGCCACGCGCCGCTGGGCCGAGTGGAACGGCGCTTACCGCGACAATGTGCGTCGTTACTGGCGGGGCGATCTGGGAATGACCGGGCCCATGGCAACCCGGCTAGCGGGCTCGAGCGACCTGTACCAGTCGTCGGGACGGCAGCCCTACCACAGCATCAACTTCATCACCTCGCACGACGGCTACACGCTCAACGACCTTGTGTCGTATGAGCGTAAGCACAACCTTGCCAATGGCGAAGAAAACCGCGACGGGGATAACAACAACTACGCCGCAAACTACGGCGTAGAGGGCCCCACCCGGCGGTTGCCGATCCGCAAGCTCCGTCGGCGGCAGGCGAAGAACTTCCTCGCGACGCTGATGCTGAGCCAGGGCGTGCCGATGATGGTCTCGGGGGACGAGGTGCTCCGCACCCAGCGCGGCAACAACAACGCCTACTGTCAGGACAACGCGCTGTCGTGGTTCGACTGGCGTTTGGTCCAGCGCAACGCCGAGATGCTCCGCTTCACGCAAGCCGTGATCGCGCTGCGGGTGCACCAGCCCACGCTGCGGCGGGCCGACTTCCTCACGGGTTCGCCGCACGGAGCGGGAGAGCTCCCGGACGTGAGCTGGTACGGCACGAACGGCCAGGTCATCGACTGGAACCACACGTTCCACAGCCTGACGTGCCTGCTGGGCCCTTCGGGGATCGACGATCCGGCGGCCCGCCACGTGCTGATTTTGATGCACTCGGGCGGTCAGCCACAGGCGTTCCAGACGCCAATCGCCGCTCGTAAGCTCGAGTGGCGGCTGGTGATCGACACGGGTGCCGATTCTCCCGCCGATGCGTTTGTCGAGTCACAAGGCCCGCTGCTCGACACGGGCATGCCGATCCGGATGGAGCACCACTCCTTGCGGGTCTACGTGGCGCGGTGAGCCTGCTTCCCCCCCCCCAGTGCCAGGCAGGCTGGGGGCTGCGAGCGGAAGTCGGTACGATCAGAAGCGATATGATCCGGGCGGGGCGCACCATGGCGATTGGTCGCCCCGCATCGGGCTTCCTGATTACCGCGTGAACGGCTCGCACCTCTTATGAAACTCTCGATCATCGGCGTCGGTGACGACGGCCTGAACGCGGTCACCGCGGCTGCCCGTGAACGGATCCTTGGCGCCGAGAAACTGCTCGGCGATGAGCGTGCGCTCTCGCTCTTGGGCGAGGCGGCCAAGGGGCAACGCGTGCCGATCACCGGCGACCTCGAGCAAGTGGCTGCGCAGATCGAGGCGCTCGGCAACGCGACCGCCGCGATGGTTGTCTTTGGCGATCCGA
The DNA here is from genome assembly GCF_007859815.1 of Botrimarina hoheduenensis. Classification (GTDB taxonomy): domain Bacteria; phylum Planctomycetota; class Planctomycetia; order Pirellulales; family Lacipirellulaceae; genus Botrimarina; species Botrimarina hoheduenensis. The sequence goes on from NZ_SJPH01000002.1 coordinate 811,762, forward strand.
TGTTCTACGGGCTCGCCCGGTTCTTGACGGACCGTTTTGGCAAGGACCGCTTCGAGGTGTTGCCGCATGTGAGCAGCATGCAGCTCGCCTTTGCCCGCGTGATGGAGAGCTGGGACGAGGCCTATTTGACGGACGTCTCGCAGCATCCCTTGCCGACGATTGTCGATCGGATCCGCACGGCGCAGAAGGTGGGGCTCTTCACAACCGACCGGGTCGGTCCGGCCCAGGTTGCACAGTCGCTGCTGAACAAGCGGGTTGATTACTTCACCGCTTACGTTTGTGAGAATTTGGGCGCGCGCGACGAGCGGGTCACACGCGGCGAGCTGAGCGAGATTGCCACCGGCGACTTCGGCGCGCTGAACGTGATGATCCTCATCCGCAAGCCCGATGCCCCGGACCGACCGCGCGACGCGATCGGTCGGCGGTTGTTCGGCAATCCGGACGACGCCTTCTTGCAAGCCAAACCCAAGCAAGGCCTGCTCACTCCGGCAGAAATCCGCTCGCTCGCCCTGGCGCAAATGGATATCGCCCCGGGCAGTATCGTGTGGGATGTCGGGGCGGGCTCGGGTAGTGTGAGTGTCGAAGCGGCTCAACTCGCGGTTGACGGTGCCGTGTACGCCATCGAGATGGACCCCGAGGATCACGAGCTGATCACCAAGAACGCCGAGCGGTTTGGAGCCGGCAACGTGCTGCCGATCCTCGGCAAAGCCCCCGACGCCTGGAAGACGCTGCCCGACCCCGATTGCGTGTTTATCGCGGGTGCTGGTCGAGAGGTGATCAACCTCGCGACGGCCGCCTACGGTCGGCTCCGCAGCGGTGGCCGCCTAGTGGTTAACATGATCGCCATCGACAACCTGGCCGCGGTCCGCAGCGCGATCCTCGAGGCCGCCAGCGGATCGTCCGCCACCGGCGACGTGAGCCTGAACGTGTGGATGGTCAACATCGCCCGTGGTGCCGACCAGCTCGAACGCCTGACCTTCGAAGCCGTGAAGCCGAACTTCTTGTTAGCGGCAGTTAAGGGGTAATCAGCAACGTAGCTTCAAGACCGCGCTCCACACGCGACGCCGGATCGTCCGCCCCCCTGCTTTTTTGGGTCCGACAAGTGCTCCTCCCGCCCGACCTTATCGCCCAGCTCCAACGGCTTGAGCTTGTCACGCGCAAGGTGTTTCGCGGGCGGATGAAGGGGGAGCGTCGCAGTCAGCGGAAGGGGCAGAGTGTCGAGTTCGCTGATTTTCGCAACTATGTCCCGGGCGACGACCTGCGGGCCCTCGACTGGAACCTCTACGCGCGACTCGACAAGCTCATCATCAAGCTGTTCCTCGAAGAAGAGGACCTGCACTTCTACACGCTGATCGACGCCAGCCCGAGCATGGCGTTCGGCGAGCCGACCAAGCTCGACCACGCCAAGCAGATCGCCGCGGCGCTGGGCTATATCGGACTGGTGCGGGCTGACCGTATCCGCATCGAGACGCTCGGCGGCAAGCAGAGCCCCGTGCTACGCGGCCGCAAGAGTCTATCGCGGATGGTCGAATACCTGGAGGGCATCGAGCCGGAGGAGTCGGCCACGCTGGAGGAGGGGGTCAAAGGTTTTTGCCTACGAAACGCCGGGCGCGGCGTGGTGGTGCTGCTCACGGATCTGATGGACAAGCAGGGATATGAGTCGGCTCTCAGGTATCTGGTCGCTCAACGGATGGACGTTTACGTGATTCAGGTGCTCAGCCAAGAAGAGATCGATCCGGCGGTGGTTGGCGATCTGCGGCTAGTCGATTGCGAAGACGACGACGAAGCGGAAGTGACCATCACGGCTCCGCTCCTGGCCCGCTACAAGCAGACACTCGAAGCGTTCACCGGCGGCGCGCAGCACTATTGCAGCAAACGCGGCATGAGCTACCTGCTGACGAGTAATGAAACGCCGGTGAAGGACCTCGTGGGATCGTATCTCCGGCGCCGAGGGCTGGTGCGATGACGCCTTCGCTGCGATCAACACCAATCGCTCGGCAACAAGACGCGCTCCGGACCCCAACGCGTGCGGCCCGTACGGGTGAGCCGGCATGAATGAGCTTTTCCGCAACACGCTGACCCCCGCTCAGTGGGCGATAATCGCGGCGGTGCCGCCGGCGATCTTGGCGCTATACTTTTTGAAGTTGCGTCGTCAGCCGCTGGAGGTGCCCAGCACCTATCTGTGGAGCAAGACGATCGAAGACCTGCGGGTCAACAGCCTGTGGCAACGGCTCCGGCAGAGCTTCTTGCTCTTCTTGCAGTTGCTGCTCGTGGCGCTCGCGATCCTGGCGCTGCTGCGCCCCGGCTGGCAGGGAACCGACCTCTCTGGTCAGCGGCTCGTGTTTGTGATCGACAACTCGGCAAGCATGTCGACCAAGGATGCGGGAGACGATGGCGACGAATCACGGCTCGACGTGGCCAAGGCGCGGGTCGCCGGGCTTCTTGATCAGATGGACCGGACGATGTCGGCCATGATTGTGTCGTTCACCGCGGAGCCCAACGTGGTTCAGCAGTTTACGAGCAATGTCCGGCTGCTGAAGGAGCGGCTCGCGACGGTTGAACCGACCGCCGAGGGAACCGACCTGACCGGTGCCTTGCAGCTCGCCAGTGGGCTTGCGAATCCAACCGGCCTGAGCGTTCAAGAAGGTGCCCCCGAACAAGAGGTCGTCGCCCCCGAGCCGGCCACGCTGTTCATTCTCAGCGACGGCAAGTTCGACGACGTGGATGACTTTTCCCTGGGCAACCTCGAACCGGTTTATGTACCGCTGGGTTCGCCCGAGACGGCCAATCTGGCGATCACGGCCCTCACCACGCGTTCCAGCGAAGCGGTGCCAGGAGAACGACAGGCGTTCTTGCAGGTGGCAAACTTCTCGACCGAGCCGGTCGAAGCGATCGCCGAGTTGCGGCTCGACGGCCGTGTGATCGATGCCAAACGGCTGGCCATCGAGGCCGGCGGCGTCGCCGGTGCCCTCTTCCCGCTCGATCGAGACGGAGCTGCTACCGGCGGCGTGCTCGAAGCCCGGCTGGCCGATGCCACGCTGGCCGCTGTTGATGATCGCTTGACGCTCGACAACCAAGCCTCAGTGGGGCTCAACGATCCGCGGGGGGGGCGTGTTCTGCTGGTCACTCCTGGCAATGTTGCCATTGAACAATCGCTGGCGACGGGTCGCACCAGTCGGCTAGGACTCGTCGAGACCCTTATGCCCGAGGCCCTCAAGACGCCGCAGCATCAGCGGCTTGCCGCGGCGGGGGCCTTCGACCTGATCATTTACGATCGTTGCCAACCGACCGAGATGCCGAGGGCCAATACGGTTTTTGTTGGCTCCACACCGCCGACCGAGGCCTGGCAACCGCGCGACGAGGAGAAAAAAATCTTGAAGCCAGTGACCGTGGTCGCTCCGCAAGTGATCGACTGGAATCGAGTGCACCCGCTGTTTGCCAATGCCGAACTGGGAAACTTCGATATCGTCGAGTCGCAGATTGTGACTCCGCCGGTGGGGGGCGTTGCGCTGATCGATGCGTCCGAAGGGCCGCTCGCCGCGATCGGGCCGCGTGATGCTTACGAAGACCTTGTGCTGGGATTCGCGATCCTCATCGAGAGCGAGGGCCGCGTGCAGCGCAACACGGATTGGATCAATCGCCACAGCTTTCCGACTTTCTGGCTGAACACGCTGGAGTACTTTGTCGGAGGCAGCGACGGGCAAACGCCCAGCCTGCAGGCAGGCCAAACCATCGAGATCGCGCCGCGCGATCCGACCCTAACATCGATCACGCTTGTGGATCCCACGGGCGTACGCAGCGAGCTGACGCGCCGCAGCGCGCAGCCCTTTGTCTGGCAAGCGGGCAGCAAGCTGGGGGTGTATCGTGTCCTCGAAGCGGGAGACGAGACCCAGCGGTTCGCCGTCAACTTGCTGGACCGCCGGGAGAGCGACGTCCGGCTCCGCCTCGGCACTCCCGACCAAGAGAAACAAGCCCAGATCGCTTCGGTCCGGATTGGCAACATCACCGTGGCGGCCAAAGCCGGCGCGGCCCCCTCGCGGCAAGAAATCTGGAAACCGCTGCTCGTGGCCGCCCTCGTACTGCTGCTCGTAGAGTGGTACCTGTACCACCGCCGGGTGGCACTCTGAGCAGCGTGGCTGCTGAGCGACTCCTTGGGCTACGCACGGAGCCCTCCGCAGTTGCCGTTGATCAGGAGCCTGCGCGAATCGGAGGCCTGATAGCGCTACTTGATGCCTGCTGTGGCTTGGAGTAGCGTCGGTTAGGCCTTTTTTACGTGTAATCGGTCGCTCACCGCAAATATAGAATATAGAGGGTGATGACGTCTTACCGTCTACCGGATGACGCCGTCGGTCCTTTTTCTTCTCTCTTGTAAGACACTTCTCATGCCACACGACCGCACTGATACGCTCGCATCCAGCCGGCGCCGGTTTCTTGCTTCTGCCGCCGCGACGGGCGGCGTGCTCGCCGCGAGCCGAGTTCTTTCGCAAGACGCCCCGCTCGCAGGGGTTCACGCGGCGGGCGATTCACGGCTGCGGGTGGGAGTAATCGGCTCAGGCAATCGAGGTCGTGGAGCGGCGCAAGACGCCCTCGAAGCGGGCGAAGACGTGGTGATTGTGGCGATGGCCGACGCCTTCCAAGATCGTCTGGAAGATGCCGTCTCGCTTCTTCAGAGAGCTTTTCCAGAACGCGTTGAGGTGCCGAAAGAGCGTCAGTTTGTTGGCTTCGATGCGTACCAGAGCGTGCTTGCCTGCGACTTGGACCTCGTCATCCTCGCGACACCGCCCGGGTTTCGGCCGATTCATTTTGAAGCCGCCGTTGATGCTGGCAAGCACGTGTTCATGGAGAAGCCGGTCGCGGTGGATGCCCCCGGCGTGCGGCGCGTGCTGGAAGCCGGCCGCAAGGCACAAGCGAAGCGGCTCGCCGTCGGAGTCGGCTTGCAGCGTCGCCACGAGCAGCACTATTTGCAAACGATCGAAAAAATTCACGCCGGGGCCCTCGGTGGCGATCCGCTATACACCCGCGTGTATTGGAACGGCGGTGGTGTGTGGACTCGACCGCGAAGGCCCGAACAGACCGAGATGGAGTACCAGATGCGCAACTGGTACTACTTCAATTGGCTGTGCGGCGATCACATCGTCGAACAACACATCCACAACCTGGATGTCGGAAACTGGGTCATGAACGCAACGCCCGTTGAGGCCCGCGGGATGGGGGGCCGCCAGGTTCGCACCGGCATCGATAACGGCGAGATCTTCGACCACCACACCGTCGAATATACCTACGCCGATGGCTCCACGATGATGAGCCAGTGCCGCCACATTCCCGGTACCTGGACCTCAGTCAACGAGTTTGCGCACGGCCCCACGGGCTCGTGCCACGTGGGCAACGGCATTTTCCTCGATCGACAGGGCAAGACCGTGAGCCGACTCAAGCGTCCGTTTAAAACGGGCTACGGGACCGAGCATGCCGATCTGCAAGCCTCGATCCGAGCGAACAACCCCTACAACGAGACCTCGATTGGGGCCGAGGCCACGCTAACGGCCATCATGGGGCGGATGGCGACCTACTCCGGCCAAGTCATCAAATGGGACGAGGCGATGAACTCGTCGATAAGCCTGGCCCCCGAGCGGTACGCCTTCGACGCCACACCGCCGGTGCTGCCCGATTCGGACGGTCGTTACCCGATCGCCGAGCCCGGCAAAACCGTCACGGTTTGACTTCCAGCGGCCTTTACCCAGAAACCGCACGTTGGACCGAACCCGACTCAACCAACGCTGCGTAGCGTGGTATAGTTTTCAGAACGTAAAGTGCTCCCCACGCAGGTTCGTCCGACGAACGGGTGGGGGCAAATGACAAAGCGAGGGGGCGTGGCGGAATTGGCAGACGCGCTGGATTTAGGTTCCAGTTCCTTCGGGAGTGCAGGTTCAACTCCTGTCGCCCCTACTCGTATGGGCTGCGGTGTCCGGCTTGGGGCCGGGCACCGCATGCTCTGGCTGCTGGCATGCGCCGCGGCCCTTCATTCTCTGCTGGCAATCGCGCCGTCCGTACGGGCTCACAGCGAGTTTCAGAAAGAATTCCTCCGCACCTATGCGGGCAAGGACGCGGACAGGGGCTTCCGCACGCTTGCCAAGAAGGCCAAGTGCTACGCTTGCCACCAAGGCAAAGAGGATCGCACCAACTACAACGTCTACGGCCAAGCCCTGACCGCCCATCTGACCGAAGACGATCGGAAAGACAAAAAGAAGATCGTCGCGGCGCTGCGCACCGTCGAGCAAGAACCGATCGATTCGGCCGACGAAACGTCGGGAACTTTCGGAGAGCGCTTGCTGCGGAACGAGTTGCCCGGCGGCTCGATCGAGGACGCGAAGGTCGAGCCGCCGAAAAAGGCCAACGACGATTCGGAGACGCCCCCACCGGCCGAGGGCTGACGAAGCGCGGGGGGTTCGTTCCCCCGCGTGGACGCACAGCGCCGCAGAACTAGCGTTTATTGGACCACCCGGTCTTCCTATCCAAGCCTCCCCGCCAGCAAAAGTTACTTCACCATGATCCGTGCGTTCTCGTTGCGTGCTGCCTGGACTCGGACCGCTATTGCGGTCGCCCTCGTCGCGCTAGTGCCGCTGCCGGGTGCCGAGGCTTTCCCGCAGTTCCAAAAAGAGTTCTTGACCAAGTACGCCGACGGTACCGACGCGGCGTTTACCGACACCGCGAAAGAAGCCAAGTGCTTCGTTTGTCACCAGGGCAAAAACAAGAAAAATCGCAACGCCTACGGCCAAGCGTTAGAAGCTTACCTCGGCAAGAAAGACAAGAAGGACGTTGAAAAGATCGTCGCGGCGCTTGAGACGGTTGCCGCCGAATCCTCCAACGCCGAGGCGGAAGGGGCCCCCACGTTTGGCGAGTTGATCGCCGAGGGGCGTCTGCCCGGGGGAACGCTTGAAGAGGCACAGCAAGAGCCGTCGGAAGACTGAAGCCGGCTCCGCAGCGCTCCACAAAAACTACGAGCCCCGCGTCGCTCGGTTAGCGACGCGGGGCTCATTTCGTACGGCTCTTTGCCAAGCTGGCGTATCCTAGCCGCGGCACTTAAGCCCCCGCCTGCTCAGGCCCGACGCTCAGGCCCGACGCTTAGGCCACAGAAACTTCAAGGCCGATCGCGGTCCGGTAGGTCTCACCCGGTGCGAGCACCAACAAACCCGTATCGATCCCCGCGGCTTCAAGCTCAAACGGGTTTGGCACGCAGGTGTACGGCTCAAGGCAGATCGCTTCGCGGTGGCCCGGTGTGTAGATCACGCAGCACCGCATGGATTCATCAAACGTTTGGGTGAGTGTGACGCCCGACCGGGGATCGTGAATGACCGTTTCACGAGCGCCGGAGGCGAAGCGGTAGGGGGTATCGAACTCGCGGCCGGCCAGCGCGCCCCCAGCGGGAAGCGATTCGCCCAAGGCACCCAGCGGAGCCGTTCCCCCATCGGGCACCAAGCCCGCTGCGTTCCACACCGCGTCCACGGGGGCCCGTACGATCGTTGCCTCGGCGTCGTCCGTTGCCCCCGCCAGCGGCAAACGAAAGTACGCGTGCGTGCCAAAGCCGAAGGGCAAGGGGTGATCGCTGAGGTTGGTTGCAGCAACGCTCAAGTCGAGCCGCGTTCCCACAACGCGATAGGTCGCCCGCAGCCGATAGTCGCCGGTCCACTGTCCCACCGCGTCGGGGTCATCGATCGAGGGTTGGTATTCGGCCGTGATCGCCTCGGTCGTTTGCTCGACAACGCGCCACGCGGCACGGAGCGCGAAACCGTGGATGGCGTTTCCTAGGCCATCGCTGGGCTCGACTTGGTAGCGATTGCCCTCAAACTCGAAGGCCCCGGCCCGGATCCGGCCAGGAAACGGAAACAGCAGCGGTGTACCGGAGCGGCTTGGTCGCCCCGAGCCCTGCGCAAACTCCTCTTCTGCCCACAGCATCTCGGGTGTGGCCGGGCCCTCGGCCAGGGCGAGTGCGGGACGCCAGCTGAAGCAGTTAAAGCCGAGCGACGGCAACAGGCTGGCAGAGGATCCGCTCGCGGGATCTTGGATCGTGACGGGGGCAGAGCTCATCGTCGGGGCGTAGCCAGAGAGGGGGGAGGGGCCAAACGGCGGCCGGGAAGTGATGGCGCGGATTATGCCGCACTGCTACCGCGGCAACCACCCGCCCGGGAGGCTCGCCCTTGGCCCTGCCGCAGGGTAAACTGCGATACCAACTGCAAGGGCGATTAGCTCAGTTGGCTAGAGCGCCTCGTTTACACCGAGGATGTCGGGGGTTCGAGTCCCTCATCGCCCACTATTGCCCGCCTTACGGGTGCCCTGTGGAACCGCTGCTTGGGGGCAACGCGGCAGTGACCAGCGTCGAATTCCTGTACCACCCGCTATGAAGGTATGGGTTGGGTAATGCCGCTGCCCTGCTGGAGCGGAGAAGGCTGCTGAGGCGTAGCCGAAGCAGCCTTCGGAGCGGAAGCGGGGCAGCGGGCCGCGAACTCACTCGGGGCGACGTACCCCAGCGATCCGTGCGGCCGGTAGTTGTTGTAATCCTCTCGCCAAGCGGCCGTGAGCTTGCGAGCCGAGGCGAGCGACTCGAACACCTCGACCGCCAAGAACTCGTCCCGCAGCCGGCTGTGGAAGCTCTCCGCGTACGCGTTCTGCCACGGGCTCGCCGGCGCGATGTACAGTGTCTCGACCTCCAGCCGCTCGAGCCATCGCCGGATCGCCTTCGCAGTGAACTCCGCGCCGTTGTCGCTGCGGATGTGCTGCGGCACGCCGTGCATCGCGAAGAGCTCCGCCAGCGTATCGATTCACGTCCTCGCTCGTAATGCTCCGGTCGCACTTCAGGGCGAGGCACTCGCGGGTGTGCTCATCGACAATCGACAGCCACTTCAGCTGGCCACCGCCCGTCGTCTTGTCGAATACGAAGTCCCACGTCCACACGTGGTTGCGGTGCGTCGCCCGCCGCCGGTCGCAGCCATTCTCCGCCACGCCAAGCCGACGCCGTTTCCGCTTCTTCTGCGGCACTTTTAGGCCCTCCTTCCTCCACAACCGCAACACGCGTGACTCGCTCGCGCGGAAGCCCTCGGCCCGCAAGAGCGCCGCGATCCGCCGGTACCCGAACCGTGGACGCTTCCGCACCAGCTGCTGCATCCGCTTCACCAATCGCGGCTCGTCGCCGCGTGGCTTCGCTTGGTATCGCTGACTTGAACGCGGCTGGCCGATCGCGCGGCACGCCCTCCGCTCGGATGTCGAGAACTCGCGTCGGAGTTCCTTGACCGCCGCACGCTTCCGAGAAGGGCTCACCAGTTTCCCTCCTGCAGATGCTTCAGCATCTGATTGTCGAGAGAGAGGTCGGCCACCAACTGCTTCAACCGCTTGTTCTCGTCTTCCAGCTTCTTCAGCCGCACCGCCTCCTCTGACTTCATCCCGCCGTACTGCTTACGCCAGCGGTCGAGCGTCGATTCACTCACCTCCAGCGCTTGCAGCACGGCTGCCGTCTCCTTCCCCGCGTTGAGCATCGCGTCCGCGTCTCGCAGCTTGCGGACAATCTGATCCGGCGAATGCCGCTTCCTTCGCTTCTCGCTCATCCTTCGGTCTCCTGGCCACTACGGCGGGTGAGACCTTCATAACGCGTGGATCAGATTTTCGACAGCAGGCCAGTATTCTATCGTTGGCAACTCGTCACAGTATTGTATTTTATTTAGTTGCCTGCTATTGCTTGTAAATTTCAACGCAATCCCCCTAAATCCGTTCGCATAGTAGCCCCACATAGATGGAGTGGATAAGGCGGCGGTGTCAGAGCAGGAGCAAATAAAACGCTTTTTTTTCGCGTTGTATAATTTGGATATAGCGTTACTGTTTGGATAGCATTTGTAGACGCCCTCCATGGGATCATTCATTTCCCAAATTCTGCTGCACCAAAACAAATTTTTGCCGATTATATCTTTTGCTCTTAGGAGTGAATTGCAATCGCCAAGCGACCTGAATTTTATCAGTTCCATGATTTTAGATATTATTTTATAGGAAATGCACGTAGTAAGTGCCTAACTGCTTGCTACCTAAAACGCCAGCTCGTGTCGGCCCGCGATGAACGTTAGCTCCTGTGGCTTGCCGATCAGTTCGCAGTTTTCGTTCGCGGCGACTTCTTCGGCCAGGTCTTCGCTCACCCACAGCGTGTCGAGGTGCAGCGTGTTGGGGATGAACACCCAGCGGTGGTCGCCGTAGCGCTCACGCATCTTGGCGATCACCTCGGCATCGTCGGCCAGCGTGGCGGGGATCTTTGCCCGATCCATATCGCCGGTGGTAAAGACGTTGATGAACGTCTTGTGCTCGTCGATCGCGTCACGCAGGCGGCGCGTAATGAAGTCGGCCAGACCCACGCCAATCGCGTTCCCCTTGGACGCCTCCGCCAGGCGGAGAGCGGCGATCACCCGCACCTCGGGCTGGACGATGTCTTCGTACCCTTTCACGCCGCGGAAGCCGATCACGTTCGGGTCCATCCCCGTGCCGCTGTAGGTCTTGCCGATCTCATCGACGACCAGCGCGTTGATTTGGTCCAGCGGCAGCCGGGGGAAATACGAGCGGTGTTTTTCGAGCAGCGCCGGCTCGCGCGTCAGGATCTCGGCGGCGGGTAGGGCGTGCAGCTCGGCCGTTTGGTCGTAGCCGTCCTCGAGGATCGCCAGCCCGGCCCAGATCTTGCCCGAGTCGACCAGCAGCCGCCCCATCTCGAGCAGCATGTCTTTCATCTGCGGCGTGGGGGTCGCGTGGAAGGTCTCGGCCGAGCGGATCTTGCCCATGCCGACGACCATCATCTTCGTTAGCCCGCTCTGCACCGGTCCGCTGAAACAGGTGTGGAGCTTCACACGGTTGATGACGAGCACGCCTGCCGATTCGAACGAGTGGCGGTCCATCCAGACATCGCCGGTGGGGACGGCGCCAACCCGGACGCACTCCATGCTGGAGCGGATCGGCATGCCGACGGTGGCCTCGGTCACGCCGAGCGACTCGACCATCTCGCGCTGCCCCTCGGCGGTGGCACCGTTGTGCGAGCCCATGCTGGGCACAACAAAGGGCGTGGCACCGTGGTCGCGCAGCCAATCGCCCGCAGCACGGGTGATTTCGACCAAGTTATCGATGCCCCTCGAGCCGACCGTTAGCGCGACTTCGCCTTGCGGCGGCGCGCCGAGCCCGTCCAGCTGCCGACGGACTTCGGCTGTCACATCGGCGATCGGGGCAGAGACAAGACGCTGGCGAACCTGAACGACGCGCATAGGTCAAGAAAAGGGGCGGGCAGGGGCGGTGGAGGGGTGCGTCCCGAGTCTAGTCGAAACCGCCAGCGGTTCGCAGAACCCTCGCTGAGAGCGGGGGGGGTCTCACTTCTCCGTGATTTTTTCGCGCCTTCCATGCGGCAGGTGGGGTACGGGTTCGCACCCGGTGAGCGGAGGACTAGATTGACGGTTTGACGTGGCGGAGGGGGCGTTTTCCCCGTAGTTTTCGCCCAATTCCCCTCTCCGTGCCCGGCCCCGGGAGTTGTTCCTCCGGGGCTGCTCTCAAGGAGAGGTCCTGCCCGCCGTCTTTCAGCGAAGCAATGTGCCCCCGATGTCGACGCTCCTCAATCAAACGACCAGTCACGCTCCGTCGGCCGAGCGTTTGAACGCGATCTACGCCAAACGTTTGATCCCGGCCGAGAAGAAGCCCTTTCTGATCGATCTTGAGGCTTCCTCGGGGCCGTACATGGCGGTGCGCGGGGGGGGGCTCATCTGCGACGGGGCCTCGCAGATTGCCTCGATCGGATTGGGTTTCAACCCGGGGGCTCAGTTTGGCGCGGGCCAGCATCTTGAGAGCTGGACCAATCAAACCAACACGCCCCACTACGCCGCGGTCCGCGCCGCTTATGAGGCCTTGCTGCAACGCAAGCTGGGGTCGGATCGTTTTGCGGCGTGCTTCTGTGCGTCGGGGGCCGAGGCGAACGAGACCGTGCTGGGCCACCTGTTTGAGCATCGCCGCCACCCCTCGGCCCGTCGGGTGCTAGCGTTCGAGGGGTCGTTCCACGGCCGGATGTTCGTTTCGCTCGCCTCGACCTGGAACCCCGCGAAGCGCGAGCCGTTCACCCTGCCGGGCCATGAATCGATCTTCGTCCCCTATCCGGTCATGGAAGGGGACGATGTGCATGCTCCTGCCGAGCCCGACGGCTGGCAGGCCGTGTGGACCGAAACCGACGACACGCGGCACCAGACGCTGCTCTCGAAGCTCCCCACGGCGGCCGACGCGGGGCTGGCCGCCGAGGCGGCTTCGCTGAGCGCCGTGCGATCGGCGATCCTCGCGGGCGAGGTGCTCGCCATCTTGATCGAACCGATGCAGTGCGAAGGGGGCGATCGGTACTCTTCGCGAAGATTCCACCAAGGGCTCGCCCTGCTGAGCCACACCCACAACACGCCGCTTGTCTACGACGAGATCCAGACCGGCTTTGGTCTGGGGGCCGAGTTCTTTTGGCACCGAAAGTTCTGTTTGCAAACGCCCGCGGGCGACGAGTTCTTCCCGGCTGGGGTGGTGTGTGCCAAGAAAGCCCAGGCTGGCGTTGCGCTGGTTTACCAGCCGCAAGGGCCGATCCAAGCCGGAGCCGCAACCGCGATCGAGCAGACCAGCGCCGCTTCTGTTGTGCGGGGCTACATCCAGGCATCGGTGATCGATCAGTTCCATGACGAGTTGCTCGCCATGGAAAGTGAGAATCGTCAGCGCCTAACGGATCTGGTCGAGCGACAGGGCGACCGAGTCCGTGCGCCGCGCGTGCAGGGTATGTCGTTCGCGTTTGATCTCGACTCGGCCGACGAGGTCGGGCGATTCGTGGCCCAGCGCTTCCAGCACGGTTTGTTGTACTACCCGGCCGGGGCCAAGACCGCCCGGTTCCGGATGAACCTTGGCTTTGCCGCGGCGGACCGGGATCTGTTTTGGTCGCAGCTTGAGGAAGCGCTCGACTCGACTTTTGCCGAGGCCAGCGATGCGGCGATCGGTGCGCCAGCTGATACCCGCACCCGCGGGGCGGCGAGCTACTATCAGGTCCACTCGGAACTGATCGAGGCCAAGCTAGATCTGCTGCACGAGGGCAAACGCCCGGCGGTGCACGATGCGCTCGCCCTCGTCGAGCGTCATGTCGCGACCGCCTACCCGGCTGAAACCCTCACCGTCGTGCGGCTCGAAGCCGCGAAATACCCCGCGCATCGTGACCGAATTGTCGCGATGCAAGAAGCGGTCTACGAGCCAACGCGGCGGTCATCGGCCGAAGAGTTCGACGCCCTGTTCGCCGGCGAGAATCCGCTGGCGCTCGCGGTGCTCAAGGGCGATCGGATCGTCGCGATGGCGTTTGCGGGGCCCCTCGCCCGCTTCGATTACATGCGGGGCGTCAAAGACGATCCGTCGCACGACGATCCGACGGTTCACTACGCGATGGACCTGACCATCGACGAGCAGTTTCGCGGGGGGCTGGGTCGGGCGATGAAGCAGGCCATGACACTGCTCGCCCTGGCGACGGGCGTCTCGGCTCTGCACGGGCGCAATCGTGATCGGATGGCGGCGGGCATGTGGTCGATCAACCTGTCGCTGGGGGCGTACGTCAGCCAGTATCTGCCCCGCGATTATCCTGACCAAGAGCGCTACCGCGATTGTTTGTACTACCGGGCCGAAACCGCTTGGTCGGCCCCGATCGATTTGGCGTCGGGCATCGAGGCACCGCTGGGTCCCGCCCACCTGGACGCCGCGTTTGTCCGACGTAATCTGCCGGTGTTGGTCAACAAGCTGACCCTCTCCAACTTTGTGACCGACGACTTCCTGACAGACCTCGAGACGGTCTCGCATGCCTTTCCGGCTCCGCTGCGGCGGCTCTACACCGCCAGCGGGCTTTCCGAGGCGGTCGACAAGATCGTCAAGGTGCTGTGGACCCACCGCAAACCACGCACGGGTTTGCTGACGATCGCCGGCAGCGATTTTGGTTCCGGCAGCTTTATGTCGCGTTCTCTCTCCGGTGCGGGCGAGGCGTACTTTGCCACCGACTCTCTGCCCCTGCCCCGCGACGCCGCCGACGAGCCGTTCTTCCGCGAGCTAGAATCGCGTGTGGCTAGCGACACGCTGATGGGGGTCTTTGTCGAACCACTCATGCGGCGCACTTTGCAACGTGTGTCGCAGGACGCGCTCACGCGGCTTGTCACGACCTGTCGTGACCACGGCGTGCCGGTCGTTTACAATGACACGGCGGGAATGTTCTATCGTTATTCGTCGGAGGCTTTTGGCCCGTCGGCCGTCGAGGGCATGCAGCCCGACGCAACGATTGCGTACCTGGGCGGCCAAACGGCTTTGGTCGCGGCTTCGGACGCGCTCTTTCTCGAAGAGCCGCTGCTGCTGATCAGCACATGGGACGGCGATGCGTTATCGCTCGCGCAGTTTGCCCGCGCGATGACGCTCGTGCAGGACGACCAGGCCGCCTATCACCAAACGGTTGCCGCCTACCAGCAGAAGATCGATACCCTGCTCGCCGGCCAGCCGGGCGTTACGAGCACGCTCGCTCGGGGCGTCGGCCTGATCCAGGGCCCGCTTAGCGAACCCCTCATGCGGCATCTGGCCCAGCAGGAATCGAACCTCTGGCGGAGCTGTCCGGCTTACTCTGAGATGCTCCGCTTTAACGCGGCGAATCTCGGCTCATGATTTCACCCACAGGCTAAAGAACGCGACAAGCATATGCAGGACGAAGGCTTCCCGATCATCGAATACCGTCGCGGCGCTACCCCGCGTGAGTGGGGCCGCGCGCACGGCGAGGCGCATCGCGAGGGCATCCAAGAGCTGTTCGAGATCCGCTTGGCGCTCATGCAAGAGAAGAACGGTGCGCTGACCCCCGCAGTTGTCGAGCAGCTGGCGGGTGAGCAGTGGGATGCTACCGAGAAGTTGGACCCCCTCTTGGCAGATGAGCTGCTGGGAATCGGCGAGGGGGCGGGGCTCACCAACACACAGTTGGTGGTGGTGAACAACTACACCGATTTCCGTGACATCCAACCGGGGGAGGGGACGCGCCTGCAAGACGAGGGGTGCTCGGCGGTCTTCGTTGATACCGGTGCCGGGGCCATCGCCGGGCAAACCTGGGACATGCACGGCTCGGCCAAGCGTTTCGTCTGCTGCCTCGATGTGCCGGTGCCCGATTCTGAGGAGCGGATGGTCGTTTTCAGCATCGTCGGCTGTCTCGGCATGATGGGCTACACGAGCTGGCGAACCGCCGTGGGGGTGAACAACATCAACACGGACGGGGCTCGCCCGGGAGTGGTGTGGCCCGCCCTGGTGCGCAAGACACTTGCCCAACGCACCCACGATGCGATGGTCAGCCAGTTGAAGGATGCGGCGGTCACGTCCGGACACAATTACCTGGTTGCCTCGCGGACAGCGGACCACCAGAGTCGGGCCGAGATGTGGGAAGTGATGCCCGATCTGGCCGAGTGTGCGAGCCGCTACGGCGAGTCTAACCGCAGGATCTACCACACCAACCACTGTCTAGCGGGGCAGGCGGTGGCACGCGAGCAGGCGGCGGCGCTCAACTCTTCGACCCATATCCGCTACGACCTGATCGAGAAAAAGATCAACGCGATCAGCAGCTTTGACGACGTCTACGCGTTGCTCAATGACCATGAGAATTACCCCCAGTCGATCTGCTCGAACCATCAGACGTCAGCGCTGGATCCGGCGATCACCTGCGGCGGTGCCGTCGGCGATCTGACGAACGGTCGGGTAACCATGTGGCGTGGTGATGAGCTTTACGACGACAACTTCGTTCGACACGAATTTCGGTTCGATTGAACGGCACGCTCCCAAAGGTCTCGCGGGCGACTAACGGCAGTGCGGATCACGTGCCAAGGTCGAGAGCTACCGGGCCACACAACGCGAAAACCTCAATAACAAACGCTCTGTCGGACCGATGGACAGTTACCCCTACTATCTAACGTGGAGCCGGCAAGCCGATCTCGGGGCGTTCCCGGTGCGCTGCGCAGAGCACGATGAGTTTGTGCTCGAAGACGGGCGCCGGGTGTACGACTTTATCTCGACCAGTTTTCAGTCGAACTACGGCCATAGCCATCCGCTGCTTCGCAAGCGGATACACGAGCAGCTCGATACGATGCCGATCGCTTCGCCGAAGGCGTCTTTCGCGCTGAAGCAGCGGGTGTCGGAGCGTCTTCTGCAGAAGCTGGGTCTGCCTGGTGGCAAGCTCTTTTACACCACCAGCGGCTCCGAATCGGTCGAGAACGCGCTGAAGATGGCACGCCAGTTCCGCGGAGCAACGAAGGTGCTCGCTCGGCGTGAGTCGTACCATGGCGCGTCGTTGGGCGCGTTGTCGGTCACCGGAGACTGGCGCAACGGGCCCCACTGGACGGTCGACTCCGAGACGATCCGCATCCCCGAGCCGAGCAACGATCCTGACCTGACCGAGACACACAGGCTGGTGAAAGAAGCGGGCGCTGACAGCATCGCCGCGATCATTCTTGAAACCGTCAGCGGAGCGAACGGTGTTGCGATTCCTTCGCAGGGCTATTTCGATGCGGTGCAGCAACTGTGCGATGAGACCGGAATCGTTCTCATCAGCGACGAGGTGCTGTGCGGCTTCGGACGGACCGGAACCGACTTCGCGTTGCAAGCCTATGGTTTGCGGCCCGACCTGGTTTGCCTTTCCAAAGGGATCACCGGGGGCTATGTGCCGTTTGGGGCCGTTTACACCGGACCCCGCATTACGGGTTACTATCAGCAGGAGTTGCTTGCCTGTGGGCTGACCAGCTACGCGCATCCGCTGGGGCTGGCGGCGCTTGATGCGGTGCTCGACGTGATGTCGGACCCCGTCTTCCAAGCCAACCAGCGACAGCTCGAAACCGTGCTGGCCGAGCGCCTGCGTGCGTGGTCGCGGGAACCCTGGCTAGAGCGTTATCGCTGCAAGGGTTTGCTCGCCGCGATCGAGCTGCCCGGTACCGCGCCCAGTTGGCGGGCCTGCTTCGATCGCGGGTTGCATCTGTTCAGCAAGGGCTCGATGCTCGTGTTGGGACCCCCGCTGGTTTCGCACCCCGACCGGTTGGCCGCGGCTCTCGACACCTTGCAGGAGCTGATCGTCGCATCGCTGAACGACGCGCGAGCACCAATTACGCTTCAGGCTTAACCGCTCCATCCCCCACGGGATCACCACCCCGTAACCTCCCGATCGATCGCAATGGCCGCCGCCACGAAAGTCTATCCCGACGCCACCGCAGCGCTCTTCGACATGGTCGATGGCGTGAGCTTGATGAGTGGTGGCTTTGGTTTATGCGGCATTCCCGAGAACAGCATCGCCGAGATCGCCCGCCGCGGTGTGAAGAACCTGCATGCCATCTCGAACAACATTGGGAACTCGGGCCGGGGGCTCGCGGTGCTGCTCAAGAATCGCCAGATCAGCGAGGCAACGTGCTCCTACGTGGGGGGGAATCCGGATCTCGAGGAACAGATGCTGGCGAACGAGGTTAAAGTGAACCTCGTGCCGCAGGGGACCTTCGCCGAGCGGATGCGGGCGGCAGGCATGGGCATCCGCGCGTTCTACACGCCCACGGGATACGGCACGCCGATCGCTGAGGGAAAGGAAACCCGCGAGTTTGATAAGCCATGCGTTTTGGAATATCCGCTTCGCGCAGACTTCGCCATCATCAAGGCGCAAAGAGGTGATACTTATGGGAACCTATGGTTCAAAGAAACCGCCCGTAATTTCTCGCCCCTGCAGGCGATGGCCGCCGGCGTGACCATCGCGGAGGTGGAAGAACTGGTTGAGTTGGGAGAGATCCGCGGCGAAGACGTGCATCTGCCGGGGATCTTTGTCCAACGGATTTACCAGGGCGCGAACTACCAGAACACGATTGAGATCCCCATTTATGCGGGGGAGTAAGAGCCCTTTAAGGAATTCTCTCCCCATCCTTCCGTCAAGCGAGCGTTGCTGTGATTCGCCACACTACGACCCCAGTCGTCACCCCCCTCTCGATCGGACCGTCGGCAGCCGCCAGTGCGCCTCAGCTTCATCGGGAGTTCCGCACCGACGAGTTTTGGCGCGACATCCCCGGTTGGAGCGATGTGACCGAGGCCGAGTTTGGCAACCATCTGTGGCAGTCCAAGAATTCGGTCATCAATCTTAAGCAGGTGCGCCAGGTGCTGGGCACGCGCGTGCCGGACAGCTTTTTTACGGATGTTGAGGCCGGTCTACGCAAGGCTCCCATGAACATCCGCATCACACCGTATGTGTTTGCGCTGATCGATTGGGACAACCCCACCGACGATCCGCTGCGGAAGCAGTTTCTGCCCTTGGGATCGCAGATGCTGCCCGACCATCCGTTCTATCTGGCCGACTCGCTCGCCGAAGATACCGACGCCCCCGTACCGATGCTGACGCATCGGTACCCCGACAAGGTGCTGTTCCTGCCGCTGACAACGTGCCCCGTTTATTGCTCTTACTGCACCCGCAGCCGGATCATCGGGGGCTCGACCGAGACCGTGGAGAAGGACACCTACGGTGCTAACAAGGAGAAGTGGGAAGCGGCGTTCGAGTACCTGCGGCAGAGCCCCCAGGTGGAAGACGTGGTGATCTCTGGCGGCGACGCGTTCAACATGACCGCAACGCACCTGACGCACATCGGCGAGAATCTGCTGGCGATTCCTCACATCCGTCGCCTGCGCGTTGCGACCAAGGGGATCGCGATCTTGCCGCAGAAGATCCTCACCGATGATAAGTGGGTAGGCGCTTTTCTAGCTATCCACAAGCGTGCTCACGAGATGGGCAAGCAGGTGTACATTCACACGCACTTCTCCTCGCCCCGCGAGATCACCAAGTGGTCTGCCATGGCGATGCAGCGGCTCTATGCCGAGCACGTGATTGTCCGCAATCAAGCGGTCTTGCAGGCGGGTGTGAACGACAAGATCGAGACGCTCTCGTTGTTGACCAAGCAGCTCTCGTGGATGAACCTCCAGCCTTACTATGTGTACCAGCACGATATGGTGCCGGGGTGTGAGCACCTGCGTACGCCGTTGGGAGTGGGCATCGAGCTCGAGAAACAGCTCCGCGGCACGACGGCGGGCTTCCATGTGCCGACCTTTGTCTGCGATGCACCTGGCGGCGGTGGCAAACGCCACATCGCCTCGCACGAGCACTACAACCCGGAGACCGGGGTCTCGGTCTGGCGGGCCCCGCGCGTGAAGCCGGGACGACTGTTCCTTTACTTCGATCCGCTGCACGCGCTGAGCCCCGAGATGCAGAAGCGCTGGACCGTTCAAGCCGAGCGCGAGGCGATGGTCCGCGACGCGATCCATCAGGTCGAGCCGAATCTTGGCGGCGAGCAAGCCAAGATGATCGAAGACCTGTTGCAGATCGCGGTGCATTGACACTCATCAGGTGCCTTCCGCCCGAGCCCCGCGGGGCGCGTCGTTTTCTAGTCGAGTTGCACAATGGTATGGACGAAGGAGCAAATGGCCGACGAAATCGTCGGCATGCTCACCGATGGTTGTAGCCTTAACCTGGGCATCGGGATGCCGACGCTCATCGCCGAGCGACTGCCTGCTGAACGCCAGGTTTTTATCCATTCCGAGAACGGGGTGCTGGGGGTCGAAGGACGCCCGACGCGCGAGACGATCTCGCCGACGCTGATCAACGCCGGCAAAGAGAGCATCTCGGTTCGATCCGGTGTCAGCTATTTCGATAGCGCTACCAGCTTCGGCATCATCCGCGGCGGGCACATCGATTTTTGCGTGCTCGGCGGCATGCAGGTGGACGTCCGGGGGAGCCTCGCCAACTGGATGATTCCCGGCAAAAAAGTAACTGGCATGGGAGGGGCCATGGACCTCGTCCACGGCGCGAAGCGCGTGATCGTCATGCTCACCCACTTTGCTAAGGACGGTAGCGGAAAACTGATGGCCCGCTGCACCTGGCCATTGACCGGCGTGGGGGTGGTCCACACGGTAATCACCGAGCTGGGGATCTTCAGCCCAACAGGCACCGCGTTTCGAGTGGATAAGCTCGCCGATGGCGTAAGCGCCGACGATCTATGGCTGCCCGCCGAGTTGCTCTGTTAGTCAAACCATTGGCGGGCATCGCCTGCTCGATTCTCCGCCGCTGGTCCTCTCCTTCGTTTGAATTGATTTGTCTATGCCCCAGCACGCGTTGTTTGTAGGCGGTTTGAGGACGCCCTTTGGTCGTGCTTTTAAGGGCGCCTACAGCGAGATCCGCCCCGATGATCTGCTGACGGCACTACTTTGCGAGCAGGTGCGCCGGCGGCCCTCGATCGTCGGGGCAGGGGTTGATGACGTGATCGTGGGTTGCGCGTACCCCGAAGGAGAGCAAGGCTACAACCTCGGTCGCATGGCCGCGCTCGGGGCGGGACTCGAGGCCCCGGGACTGACGCTCAACCGGCTGTGCGCGAGCAGCTTGGAGAGCGTCGCCATCGCCGCTGCGCGGATCGCAGCCGGATGGGGAGAGCGCTATCTGGTGGCGGGGGTCGAATCGATGAGCCGCGTGCCACGCCGGGGAGCCAATTTTTCGGAATCCGCCGAGATCAAGCGGGTTTGCCAGCTGGCTTACATTCCCATGGGCGACACCGCCGAGATCGTCGCACAGCAGTACCCGCAGTTCCCGCGCGGTGCCCAAGAAGACCTTGCCGAACGAAGCCATGAGTTTGCTCACAAAGCTTACGAACGCGGCGACTATGCGAGTCAGATTTTCGCCCACCTGATCGACCGCGACGAGTTCATCCGGTACCCGGTGAATCGCGAGAAGATGGCGACGCTGCCACCCGCCTTTGCCGAGGCAGGGTCGGTAACCGCCGCGACAAGCTCACCACTCACTGACGGCGCGACCAGCGGCTGGGTCATCGATCGGGCAACGGCCGAAGCAGCCGGTGTTAGCTCAGCGGTAGAGATTCTCGATGCGACCGTCGCTCACGTGCCCCCCGAGGTGATGGGCATGGGTCCCGTCCCCGCCATGCAGAAGCTCTTCACACGCAACAAGCTGACTCCCAACGAGGTTGCGGTTTACGAGATCAACGAGGCGTTTGCGATTCAGGTGCTCGCTTCGGCCGCCGAACTCGGCTTGCCAAGTGAGCGGATCAACACCTGGGGGGGAGCCATGGCGCTCGGCCACCCGCTGGGTGCCAGCGGGTTGCGGCTGGTTATGACGGCGCAGGATCGGCTCGCGGCCGAGGGGCAAAACGGTGCCTTGGCGATCGTCAGCCTGTGCGTCGGCGGCGGCATGGGGATGGCCCTGCTGCTGCGTTATGTCCAGCTGTAGGCCACCTTCGTCACGCCGCAGGCCGGTCGAGTCGCCGGATTACTCGAGCCCCGGCGTCTTGACCGCCGGAACCTGCAGCGTGGCCTGCTCGATCGAAGCAACCGGGTAGGCACAGTAGTCGGCCGCAAAGTAAGCGCTGGGATTGTGGTTGCCGCTCATGCCGACCCCGCCGAACGGGGCCGTCGAGGCAGCGCCGGTCGTTGGCTGATTCCAGTTCACAACGCCGGCTCGACTCAGTTTGTAAAACTTGTCGTAGTCCTCTTGCTGTCGACTAACAAGACTTGCCGAGAGACCATAAGCCGTGCGGTTGGCTTCTTCGATCGCGGCGTCAAAGTCCTTCACCCAAACCAATTGCAAGAGCGGGCCAAAGACCTCGTCGTCAGGACGCTCCGTGGCGTCGGTCATATCGATCAGTCCCGGACCTAGCAGCGCAGCGGAGCCCGGCTTGCGCTCAACCGGGTAGAGCGTTTTGCCCCCGAGTTTTTGCAGCGATTCTTGCGCAGCGAGCACCTTCTCTGCGGCCTGCGCCGAGATGAGCGGACCCATGAAAGGTTCGGGCTGCTCGGTGTAGTGTCCAACGCGGATCTTGGGCAGCGCCGCCAACAGGGCCTCGAGGAACCGGTGGTTGGCTTCGCTCTCGGTCAGGATAAGGCGTCCCGCGCACACGCAGCGCTGCCCTGCCGTGACATAGGCGGATTGCAAAGTCAGGTAGACGGCCGCATCGACGTCTTCAAAGTCGTGGATCACCAGCGGGTTGTTGCCTCCCATCTCCAGCGCAAGCACCTTATCGGGCCGACCGCCAAACTGCTCGTGCAGGAGCTTGCCGGTCTGCGAACTGCCGGTAAAGAACAGCCCGTCGAGTCCCTGATTGCTGGCCAGCGCGACGCCCGTCTCCCGCGCTCCCTGAACGAGGTTGATCACCCCGGCGGGGAGTCCGCTGGCTTCCCAAAGCTCGATCGCTTTCTGTCCCACTGCGGGGGTCAATTCGCTCGGCTTGAAGACCACCGTGTTACCCGCCAACAGGGCGGGAACAATGTGTCCGTTGGGCAGGTGCGCGGGAAAATTGAACGGACCAAATACGCCGACCACGCCGTGGGGCTTAAAGCGTGTCACGCTTTGCCCCGCTCCCATTGGCGTCGCGCGCTCACCGCACCGCTCTTCCATTGCCTGGATCGAAACGCCGATCTTCTTGTGCATGGCGGTCGCTTCGGTCTTGGCCTCCCAGAGGGGCTTGCCAACCTCGCGGCTGATCAGCTCGGCAATCTGTGCCTCGTGCTGAACGACCAGCGCTTCGAAGGCCCGCAGCCGCTCGGCGCGCTCGGCGAGGGTCAGCAACGCCCACCCGGGAAATGCGGCCCGCGCGGCTTCGACAGCCGTCGCGACTTCGGCCGGCGTGCTCGCCGCCCCGCTCCAGATCTCTGCTCCGTTGTACGGATCAGTTGAGGTAAAGGGAGACCCGCTGGCGGCGGTCCATTTGCCGTTGATGAAGTTGGTGTTCAACCGATCGACTCGGGCGGAAGGCGTGCTCAAAGAATCCAGAGAGCGGTCGCCCTCTTGCGAGGTTCGATTATCGCAGATTGGCGGCGGTACGAAACCCGTCGGGGGGGCGCTTTGCCGCGTGGCGAGGGTCAGTCACCCCTGCTGACGTTGGCGGGCTAGCGCGCTGCAGCCGCACGATAGCCAATAAGAGTCACGGTATCGCAGCGGTATGGGGAGTTCGCTGGTAAACGCGAACGTAATCGATCTCGTACCGAAGCGGGAAAACGGTACGGGAGGGGTCTCCCCCTTTCTCGCCACCGATCGCCAGATTAAGCAGCAAGAAGTTCGGCTTGCGGAAAGGATTATCTGCCGCAGCGTTCGCGTTACGGATCTCGGTGGTATCCGTCCGGTTGAGCAGTTGGTCGTCCAGGTACAGCTCGATCGAGTCAGCGTTCCAATCCATCCGCCAAAGGTGAAACGCCTCGGCCCAAGCGGGACCGCCCAACGCGACAACAGGTGTCTTTACGGTCCGCCACTCGGTTTTGTTATGCCTTCCGAGCCATGCCACGTTTGCGAGCACACTACGGTCGTAGTACTCCATGATGTCGATCTCGCCGCACGCGGGCCAACGCCCCTTGCCCAGGGTCCAATACGCCGGCCAAGAGCCGTCGGCGGTCGGCACTTTGGCACGCATCTCAAAGCGGCCGTACAGCCACTCGTGCTTATCTTTCGTCAACAGCGATGACGAAGTGTACTCAGCATGCGAGCGCTGCCGGGCCCAGCCCGGAATCAGACTCTTGTCCTTCACATGCTTGAGGTCGATCCGTTCGCGCCGCGCCTCGATAATCAGCAGGCCGTTTTCGCAGTAGGCGTTTTGCGACTGGTACCACTGAGCCTCGTCGTTCCGCTTAAACCCTTGCTCGAAGCTCCAGTTGTCTGCTGAGGGGGGGCCGTCCTGGTCAAATTCATCGGCCCAGCTCAAGGTGTACCCGTCGGCTGCGAGGGCTGCTGCGCTTGCTGAGCGGTTGGTTCCTTCGGCCTGCGCGAAATCGGCACCCGCCGTCAGGGCAAAGGCGGCGAGTAATCCTCTGAAGCGGTACATAGCGTCCGAAGGAATCATGAAAGCTCTTAGGGGCGGGGCTTGCTAGTCGATCAACGAGCTTAGCAGCGTTAGTCTCGACCGGTTTTACGGCGTTCTTGCTGCAAAAGGTTGGCAAGTTGATCGACGATCTGAGGATGCTTGCCGGCAACGTTCTTACGTTCACCCGCGTCGGTGCTGAGGTTGTAGAGCTGCGGATGAAAGGAATTTGCCGTCTCTGCGCCCGTATTGGTAAGAACCTGCGGACCGTCATCGGGCTCGATGTACTTCCAATCCCCACGCCGGACGGCAAGCTTGGCGGTCAAGCCCGAGTGCTCGACCACATACTCTCGCGCAGCAGGCCGATGGCCTGTCAGCGCTTGTGAGAGATCAAGGCTGTCGGTGGCAACGCCTTCAGCGAGGTTCGTACCGGCTAGGGCACAGAAAGAGGCAAACAGGTCAACCTGGCTGATCATCGCGTCAGTGACACCGGCCTTTACCTCAGCGGGCCAGTGGACAATCCATGGCACACGCGTACCCGCTTCGAAGCGGCTGTACTTGCTACCCCGGAAAGCTCCTGCGGGCTGATGGTTGCCAAGCAACTCGTTTGCTTGATCCCGGTAGCCGTCGTCAAGAATCGGCCCGTTGTCGCTCGTGAACAGGATCAGTGTGTTCTCGAGCATCCCGCGCTGTTCGAGCTGTGCCACGATTTTGCCGACGCACCAATCGAGTTCAACGATCGCATCTCCCCTTGGTCCGTGGGGCGTAGCACCAACAAACATCGCGTTGGGGGCCCGGGGCACATGGGTTTGGTGGGCCGAATAGAACAAAAAGAAGGGCTGGGCTTTGCCTTGGTCGAGGAAGGTATCGACCTCTTTGACGAAAATCTCAGCCATCGTTTCGTCGATCCAGCGGGCGGCAACGCCGCCAACCATGAAGCCGATCCGCGAGATTCCGTTAACGATCGTCTCGTTATGACCGTGTGACCAATCCATTTTGAGCTGGTCACGCTGGGTTATGCCGGTGGGCTGATCGTCGGGCTGGGTATCGAAAACGTCGACCGGGTCGTCAGGATCTTGCCCTACGATCCGGTGACCCCGCACGTACACGCAGGGCACACGGTCGTTGGTGGTCGGCAGGATAAAGCTTTCGTCGAAGCCGATCTCGAGCGGGCCGGGCTTGATCTCTCCTGCCCAGTTAGGCTTGGGAGCCGCTCCGAGACCAAGATGCCACTTGCCGATCACCGCGGTCCGATAACCCGCCTCACGCAGCGTTTGCGGAAGCGTGGGAGTGCCCGGCTTGATCAGTGCCGTGCCGTTGGGGGGAGCGATTCCGGTGCCCGGCGTGCGCCATGCGTACTGTCCGGTTAGCAGACTGTAGCGGCTTGGCGTGCAAGTGGCCGAGGTGCAGTAGCCGGAGGTGAAGCGCAGCCCGCCTGCTGCTAAGCGATCGATGTTGGGTGTCGGTATCGACTTGGCACCGTAGCAGCCCACATCGCCATAGCCGAGATCATCGGCATAGATCAGCACGATATTTGGTGCCTCCGCCGCGCCGATCGATGCCGCAATGGCGGCACCCAGCAGTGCCAGTAGTCGTAGCGTTTGAAACATCAAATTTACTTGGGATGTCTGATGGAAAGTGGCGAACCTTCTTGCCTTCAGGGGGGCCAGCTTCCAAGGCCCGGTGCCAGCGGCGGCACTAATTCTTGCTTCCATCGATAGAGCAACTGCGCGGCTTCGTCGACCTGAGCGCCCTCGCGATTGAACCGATTGTTCGTCTCGCCCAGGTCTTGATGTAGATCGTAGTACAGCGGCGGATTGAATTCTTGCTGATCCGCGGCTTCTGCCATCATGATCAGCTTTCGATTGCCCACACGCACGGCGCAGCGCTGATTGTCGTACCATCGCCAGAAAAGAGCTGCGTGGGGCAGTGAAGCGGTATCCCCCTTGAGGTACGGAATCAGATCAACGCCGTCCAGCGGCTTGTTGCTCCGTACCTCTGCGCCGGAATGCGCAACGATTGTCGCCGCAATGTCCATCGAAGAGACGGGCGCGTTGTAATCAACCCCTTCGGGGAGAGTTCCGACCCAGCGGACGGCGTAGGGCACACGAACGCCCCCTTCGAAGGGACTTCCCTTGTAATCACGGAGCGGGCCGTTGCTCGATCCATTCGTTGAGGGACCGCCATTGTCAGACAAGAAGAAGACGATGGTCTGCCGATCGAGCTGATGATCGGAGAGTGCCTGGAGCACGTTTCCCACGCCGTCATCGACCGCCGACACCATCGCCGCATACGTGCGACGTTTCGGGTCCTCGATCGAACGAAAACGGGACAGATATTTCTCGGTGGCCTGGAGCGGCTCGTGGGGCGCGTTATAAGCCAGGTAGAGGAAAAACGGTTTGTCGTGACTCCGATGGATGAAATCAACGGCGGCGTTAGAGAGCTCATCCGTCAGGTACTCGGTCGTGGTGACGCGTTCCTCACCGCGTAGAAGCTTGGTCCGATACCAATCCCAAGGTTTCTTTACCTCGGATAAGTCTTGCAGTGTCAGCTGGTCGGGAAAGTAGTTATGACCACCCGTCAAGAAACCGAAGAACTCATCAAAGCCACGCACCAAAGGGTGCAAATCAGGATACGTTCCCAGATGCCATTTGCCGACCACCATTGAGCGGTAACCACGCGGCTTTAATAGCTCAGCAAGATTCTGCTCCGACCGCGGTACGCCGTTGTTAGGAACACTCGGATCGACGGTCGGATTACGGCAAGCGCCGAAACGGCACTGATAGCGCCCTGTGATTAATGCGGCTCGACTCGGGCCGCAAACCGAGTGAGTCACGTAGGCATTGGTGCAACGGATTCCTTCCGCGGCGATCCGATCGATGTGCGGGGTGGGGATGTCGGTGCAGCCGTTGAAGCCCACATCGGCGTAGCCGAGGTCATCCGCCAGAATGACGACTAAGTTTGGCGACGAAGCCCCTGCCGGAATGACCGCAAGAAACAACAAGATTCCTGTCAGAAAACCAACAGCAAACAGTTTTCCCATCACACAAGAATGCTTTAGATACATCCGAAGCACAGGTAGTCAGTTGGAGAGATGGTGAATAAAAAACTCGAAAGGAGAGTCGTGCCCTGATAGGTTTGCGGGCAGTGCTTCCTTAATAGCAGCGTGCAGCGGTCGCTCTCAGGCGATTCGCAAAGCCGTTGAGAACGATTGTGACTGTGCTGTGAGCGTGTCGATCAATGCTTGTCGTGCAAGCGGTGTATCGGTGCCCTGTTGAAAGATCCGGGATAGCAGCGGTCTCGTTCTCTGCTAGCGAGAGGGTCTACGGGGGTGATTGGCGTAGATTCTACCGAGTTCGGTCAGCGCGCCGGTTTCGCCAATCAGCGCCGAAGTGCCGAGCGGGCCGTTGTCGGGTGCAGCGCTGAACCATGCGTAGCGGTGAATGTAGTCAAGCGTGTCGAGAGTGGGCAGCAACTCGCGCATGAACGATGCGATACGTTGGGGCGAGTGGCGGTTCTGGGCGCGCGTGGTGGCTTGCCAGTCGCCAACCGCAAACTCGGTGATCCACAGCGGCCGTCCAAAGCGCTGGTGCACCGCTTCTAGTCGGCGCACCAGGTGCTCAACACTGGGTCCCATGTAGCTGTGAACCGAGATCGCATCGACACGCAGACCGCCTTGATCCACTTGCTCCATAAAGTCGTTCATCCACTCGCGGTCGGGGTGGACGCACCCGGGGCTGACCAGCGGAACACCAACCTCCATCAAACCGGGCCAGAGCTCCAGCACTCTCTCGACCGTCATGTTGGATTGCTTCTGCTGATCAGGCTCGTTGAACCCGAGCAGGTATTGCAACTCACCCAGCTCGGCGCGCTTTCTGAGATCGGCAATCGTTTGGCTGAATCGCTCGTTCTCTGAGTTCCCCCAGATCATCGGAGTGAACTCGACGCCTTTCGGTAGTTTCTCGGGACGCTGGCTTCCCCAGGAGTACAGCCAAGCCGGATTGAGGCTTTCGATACGCCGTACCCAGGCCGCATCGGTTGACTTGGCAGTGAAGCAGCAGCCCCGCTTTGACAACCGCGGAGCGACCGCCGCGAAGGCGTCGTGGCTGGCACCAAGGGTGCCGACAAGGGCCAGCTTCGTGAAATCCCGGCGTGAGATCATCGTCGCCTGCCTCGCATAAAGGCCACAGCTGTAGCGAGGATGGCCCCGAGGCATCCGGGTTCGGGGACCGCTTGAGCGGTTCCGAAGAGACTGGCACCGTAGTTGTTTTGCCATTCCGCTAGATCGAGTTGGTCCACGAGGCCGTCGCCGTTCGAGTCACCCGCCGTGAAGCGTGTTACGCTCTGATCTAGCGAGTCACGCCACACCGTGTAATCAGCGATATCAACGAAACCGTCGGCGTTCAGATCGCCAGCGAGCACGACTTGGATCGAGCCGTCTATCATGAGTCCGTCGAGCCGCCAGCGCAGTGTGGGATCGAGCGTCGGGAGGGTTACGACGCCGAAACTCAGATTCGCCGTGGTGTAGTCGAACAGGTCGAAGCTGTTCCCCGCGGCGAGCGGGGTTTGCCCAACGTAGTTCACCGACAGCGCTGTGCCGACGACACTAAACGCACCATCGACGGTTAGCTTGTCAGCGGCACCGGCGTCGCCGAGGTCCAGACGCAACTCACTGGTCGTGTCGATGGAGAAGGTGCCCTGCACCAACGCTTCGGTCGGAGAGAGCAGCGGAGCCGTCGTTAAAGCTTCGTAATTCTGCAGAGCGTCGGCGGCACTGAATTTGTAATTCTCATAATACCGAGCGTTCGCAACTGCCCCGTGAAAAGGCGCTCCGAGTCCCGAGGAAACACCGGTTGCCGAGCTGCTGCCTGCCCCCAGACCGCTGAGGTTGCCGCCCGACCAGTCAACAATGCTCTGGCCGCTGAGGGTGCCCGCCGCTTGTCCGTTGATGAAGAGCGTCACCGAGTCGCCGCCGGTCTCCAGGTCGATCACGCCGACCGCATGGTTCCATCCTTGAGCGACAGCCGTCGTTAGGTTGATGTCGTTTCCATCGCCGTCAACATTGAAGGTTAGCTGGTTGTTGTTGAGCACAAAGGCGACCCCGCGAGCAGCGCCGCCCACTTCGAGCAACACTTGGTCACTCCCCGCTGCTGCATTGTCCACGCGGAACACAACTTCAAAGGTGGCGTCTTGACGGCTGCGGGGACCGCCGCCTTCGAAGAACTGATTTAGTCCGCTGGCACCCCCGATCGGTGCCGTGAGATATGCCGCGGTCACGCCGGGAAAGGCGGAGTCAGCGACCGTGATCGGACTGGCGACGCTGCCGAAGGTGAGGCTGTCAGCCGAACCGGTGGCGTCGTTCCAGAGGTTGTCCCCTGGAGCGTCGTTCGCGGCGTCGTAATCCAAGCGCAGTTGCGTGGTGACGGGGGCTAAGAATGAGGTGGCGACGGTGAAGCCGGCCCCGCCGATGTCGAACACCGAGCCCTCGACCGTTACGTTGGAGGTAAACGTCGGGGCCGGACCGTCTGCCGTCACGCTGGCACCACTGCTGAAGCGGATCGCTCCCTCAACGGTCCCCGCGGATTGGAAGGGTCGTGCCGCGACGGTGAACAGGTTGCGGCCGGCGACAATCTGGAGCGTCGCGTTTTCTTTCACACGGATCGCACCCCCGGTGCCGCTGGGCGAATTGCTTTGAAGGCTCAGAACGCCCTCGATCACCTCCAGGTTGCCGTCGAGTTCGAGCACTCCGGTCAGGTTGATCGTGTTGGACCCCGTCTTGCGGAGCGTTGCTCCCGGACGTACGCGGGTGTAAGTGTCGCGGCGATCCGATAGTGACCAATCGGTAACGCCAGAGATCTTGCTAACCCCCCCAAGGGCATCCAGGGCCCGCATCGCAAGGGGGAGGGCTGCTCCCGTGTTGGTGATCTCGCCCCCACGCAGGTAGCCGATGTCGGTGCCGAGACTCACGCCCGCAAGATCGCGGATCGTCCCGGGTAGGGCGGTGTCGACGTACTGATCGCCGATGACCGTGGGCATATTGTTGGGCGACTCGAACACCATCGCGTCGTCAAACCAGTTGTAATAAGAGTAACGTTCGACATAGCTTCGCGACTCGAGTTCGGGGATCACGATGCTGAGAAACTGCGCGTTCGCTTCGATCATGGCCTGAGTAGGATCGTTCTCCTCCCAGTCATGCATCGCAAACTCGGTAATCCAGACAGGCCGATTGAACTGGGTGTGATACCAATCCACGCGGTTGAGGAACGAGTTCGCGGCACTGACCGCGTTGGGTGAGCTTGCCCCGTACCAGTGGAACGCGATCGCATCGACACGCAGGTCGTCGGCCGGATTGGCGTTGGCGTTGCGCAGTTCGACCTCATTCATGAAGTCGGTCAGCCAATCGATCCCCGCGGCATTGTCCGAGACACCCGGGCTAACGAGCTTGTGTGTCGGCAAACCGGCTTGCACTACGGGCCAGATATCGAGGGCTTCCATGACCGTCGTGTTCGACTGATCCGGTCTTTCCGGCTCGTTCAGCACAAGCAGCGTATCGACATTTGGTAGCGCGGCCACCGAACTCACCTTTGTCTGGATATTGTTCGGATACTTAATGAGCGGAATAAACTCCGACAACGTACCGCTGGCATCGGAAGGGATCGTATGCCACCACCGGTAGTACCAACTGGCGTTGGAAGCGTTGTGATCCAGCGCGCTGCTGCCGGCCCAACCACGCTTGGGCGAGCCTGCCTCGACGCACGACACTATGCCGAGCACCAACATCGCTAACGAATAGCTAACGACACGATTTACCATTGCTCTTCTCTTTCTCTTCAGTATTACCGCCGCGAGGTGCCAAGCAGGATTCCGCCCAGCATTGAACCGGTGGCTAAGATCGTCGCCGGCTCGGGGATCGCCGTATCGGATGACAGCGCGGGGACAACAGCTCCGAATTGGGCCTGCCAAATCTGAAGATCGGCAGGCGTGACCTGACCGTCTCCATCGCCATCAGCACCGGTGTGGGGCGACACCTCGAGTCCGAGCGTGTCGCGCCAAACCGTGTAGTCGGCGAGATCAACAACCAGATCGCCGTTGTAGTCTCCGGCCAGCGTGACCAAGATCGAAACGCTGCTCGGACCATATGCAACTTGCCACATGAGGCCGGTGTCGAGAGCGGGCAGGTCAACCGTTGAAAAAACGCCCTGAACCGTCTCACCAGCAACCATCGCGTAGGCGTCTCCCGCTGTGGGAGCGAAGCCTGCCGAGGCGGTGATCTTGAGCTGGCCACCAAGTGTCGCAGCGCCGGTCGCCTCAACCCGGTCGTGTTGAACCGTGTCCAGCAGATCCATTTCAAGCGACGTCCCGTTCTGCACCGAAAAGTCGCCGTCGATGGCGAGCGTCACCGCGGGTTGACCGCTGGTGACCGGATCCGATTCGAGCAGCCACTGATAATTCGTGTCGACTTCGGTGGAGCCGAAAGCCGCGTTGCTGTAGTAACGCGCCAGGGCGATCTCGCCATGGTAGGGCTGGCCCGTTCCTGCCGTGACGCCCGTGACGCTGCTCTCGCCAGCGCCTAGGCCGAGCGGATTGCCTCCCGCCCAGTCGCCAATCGTGAGCCCGCTGAGGGTGCCAACGAGTTGGTTGTCCAAGTACAGCGTCATTGAGTCGTCGGCGCTGCTCAGGTCGATGACGCCCACCGCCTGATGCCAACCGGTCGAAAGATTGGTGGTGAGGTTGTAATCGCTGGCGTCGCCGTCCACGTTGAACGTCAGCACGCCGTTGTTGATCACCAGAGCCACTCCGCGTGCGGCACCACCCGTTTCCAACAGAACCTGATCGGTTCCGGCGCTGAGGTCACTAACGTGAAAAACCACTTCAAAGGTTCCGTCTTGTCGGCTGCGAGGCCCCGACTGCTCAAAGAAGTCGCTCAACCCGCCAGCTCCCCCCGTTAGCGGGATCGAGTAGGCCGAGGTCAAGCGTGGGAAGACGCTGCTGCTGATCGCCGATACGGACGCCGGCGCGGAAAAGCTCAGGCTGTCGGTGCCGCTTGCCGCGTTGCTCCAGAGGCTGTCACCCGAGATATCGAGGGCGGCGTCATAGTTGAGTTCTAGGCCCGTGGAAACGATCTGGCGGGGGGTGCCCGAGCCGCCTCCTTCACGGGGCACAATCCCTGCAGGACCGACTTGAACCGTCACGCCGGCCATCGCGACAAGATTGCCACGCATCTGACCGTTGGTGAACGCGACGCGGCCCCCTTGCAGGTGCAGCGTACCGGTCAGATCGACGCCTCCGGCCAAGGTGAGACCCGCGGTACCCGTCTTGGTGACGCTTTGCTGACTGCGAAATTCTCGCAGTTGTCCGCCGAACACAAAGCGCTGGTTCCCATCGCCGGTGATCGACAGGTCGTCGTAGATCACGATATCGGTGTCGTGGTTGAACGTGAACGCGTTCGGAACCGCATCGGTTGCGTCGAGCTCGATTACGGGCCCCGCTCCCGAACGGCTGGCGGTCAGCATGATCGGCAATCCGTCGATACGCGCGCTGTGCTCACCCGTCAGGGGTGCCGATGCGCTGGCGAGTGACAGGCGACTGGCCATGTAAGCGAATCCGCCCACCGAGGTCAGATCGTTCGTCACCGTGTAGCTCGCGCCGGATCGAGCGGGAAACGTCAAGCGATTGTCAGCGTAGCCTTCGCGCCAAGACGCGGTTTGCGGCGCGTTGGGGCTATCTCCGTCGAGCCACGCTCCGGTTGTGCTGAACGCCGCCGTGGCGAGCGCCTCGGCACGGAAGCGGAAGTGATCGAAGTCGTTCGTCTCGGGTCCTTGGTTGTCGTACCGAGGCTTGTCCATTTGAACGTGGTAACTTGCCAGGAGCTGGTGCATTTCCTCCACCACACCGGCGTTGCCCGGCAATGCTACGACATTGCTCGACTCGTCGGGATCGCTGGCCAGGTTGTAAAGCTGATAACCCGTGCCGGGTTGGTACATGTACTTCCAAGAACCCTTTCGGACCGCGCTCTGGAGGTTGTTGTAGCGCGGGATGAAGAGCTCCTCGTGAGCCACACCGGCGACTTCGCTGTTGATGTAGGGCAGCAGGTTTTTGCCATCGATGATCTCGTTGGCCGCGAACGCGCCCCCCCCGGCTCCGCTAAAGGCGGTTGGCACTAAGTCGATCGCGTGAACGAGGTTCGTCGATACGGTGCCTCTTACGGCAGCTTTGACGCCGGCACCGGCGACAATCATCGGGACCCGCATCCCCCCCTCAAACTGGCTCCCTTTGCCGTTGCGGAGCACGCCGTTGTCGCTTGAGTTGGGGCCGATGTCGCAGCAGTCACCGCCGTTGTCGTTGATAAACAGCAGCAACGTGTTGTCAGCGATGCTGTCGGCGGTGTTGCCATCCCCGTTGGGGTCGTCCAGGGCGTCCAGAATCTTGCCGACGTTGCGGTCCATAGCGTACTGCATGGCGGCATAGGTGCGACGCTGGCCGGTGAAGCCGGGGATATTGAGCGTGTCGATGTACGCCAGGTCCGCCGCGGTCGCTTGCATAGGGGTGTGCGGGGCGGTGAACGACGAGTACAGAAAGAAGGGGTTTGCGGTGTTCGCGCTGTCACGGATGTAGTCAACGGACTGATCTCCAAAGACATCGGTCACATACTGTCCGCTGTAATCGTTTTCGATGATGGCGTTGCTCGTGATGGCACCCATGCCATCGGACACCGTGCGTCGCAACGCCTCGCTGTTGGTGGCCCCGCCGACGAAGAAGCTGCGAGACCCTCCCCAGAGCCCCTCGAAGTGCTCGATGCCTTGGTTCTCAGGGCGGTTGCCGAGTTGCCCTCCGCCGTTGGCGTGCTCTCCCAGGTGCCATTTGCCGATCGCCGCGGTGCTGTAGCCGACCGACTGCATCCTTTCCCAGATGGTGATCGCCGATGTCGGGAGGCCCTGAAGATTCGCCGCCGTATGGATGGGATCCGTACCCCCCATGATGTTGGAACCGTATCCAAACCGCATGCCGTACTGACCGGTAGTGATCATGGCCCTTGAGGGGGAGCACACGCTGGCGGTGTAGGCGTTGGTGAACACGACGCCTGCCGAGGCGAGACGATCAAGGTGGGGCGTCGGAACCGCTCCGGCTCCGCCCGGGTTGGCGTCGGCGGTGGCGTTACGCACAAAGCCGTAGTCGGCCCATCCGGCGTCGTCGCTGATGATCAGTACGACGTTGGGTTGCGTGCCGGCAACCTCGCTGATACTGCTTATCAAGAGCAGGCAGCAGGCGAGCGTAACAGAAGCAATTTTCACAGTGTTCTCTACGGTAGGTGCGTGCGTGAAGCCTTGTTTTGATAGGTGCCACCCCGGCACCCATCAAAACGGGCAGTCAACAAGCGTCTCAGAAGTTAACGAGCAGGGCTTAACGGGCGCGGTTAGCTGCGCACGTAACCCCGCCGACTGGCTGCCATGCCAAGCAAAAGGGTCATCATCATTGCCGCGGCGGGTTCAGGGACCGCAACCGAGGTCGCGCTGGTGATCGCGTTGTAGCGCGACAGCACTTCGGACGAGTTCCAAGCGGTGGTCGCGTACTCGAAGATGGCGATCTCGCCGAGGAAGGGGAACTCGACCACATTGATCGTATCCCCCGTGAGCGGACCCCCTTCGGCGATCACCCCCCCGTCCAGACCAATGGCACCCTGGTTGCCACCCGCCCAGCGATTGATGTCCGTGGGCGAAAGCGCCGTGGTGGCGGCCAGAACGCCATCGACGTACAGGTCGACATAGTCATCCGGCGAGGGAAGATCCGGGCTGAAGGTGTTGTGAATCACCACCGCCACCTGGGTCCAGTCTGAGTTTGACAGAGACGTGGTGAGCGTCTGCTCGTTGCCCGAGAACTGCCCCTTCACATAGAAACTCAAGGTGTCGCCATCGAGTGACAGATACGACCCCATCCCCGAGCCGCCGATCTCAAAGAGAACCTGGCCGGCACCGGCAAGGCTGTCGGGCTTGAACCAGATCTCGAACGAGCCATCTTGCCGACTGGCCTGAACGCCGTTGACTTGGTTCTCGTACACGTTGGCCTGCCCGATGGCACCTTGGCGGAAAGCCCGCGTGATGCCGGGCACCGACGGGTCGTTGACCGGCATGCTAGCGGGCTCGCCGAAGTTGCTAACCCAGTAGTTGTAGTCAACTTGATTGACCGCTCCGCTGTTGCTGGTGCTGCGGCTGCCGGCGGCGAAAGCGAGATCGGCATCGCCCGCCAGGTTGTCACGCCATACCGTGTAATCAGCGATGTCGGTCAGGCCGTCGCCGTTGTAGTCGCCTGACTGCGGAAAAGTGAACGCGTACTGCTCCTGCGAGGGAGCCAGCGTCTCCCAGACGCGGTTGCCCGGGGTCTCGATCGCGGCGTTCACCCGGTGCGAAACGGTCGGCGGCGGGGGCGGCGGAAAAGCGACGGGCGTGCCGGCGATCGTTGCCGCGAAGGAAGAATTCGTGCCCGCGACGGGGGTGCCGTTCGCTAGGCTGACCCGATCGGCCCGGCGCGTTGCGCCCGGCGTGTTCACCTTCACACGCATCGTGTTGGTGCTCTGCATGTGGAACGCCAACCCCGAACTCGCCGAGGTGAAATTGATCGGCGAATCGAAGGCAACAAAGTACTCGTCGGTTTGGTTGTCGGGCCCCAAGGGATTGAAGGTATAGGTCGCGGTGACCGAGCCGAGCACCGTCTCGCCGGTCGTGGTCGCAAAGTCGTAGCCGTCGAAGGCATTCGGGTTGGCACCTCCGTCCAGCTCAAAGAACGTAAAGGTCCAGTCGCCGTTTTGTGTCGAGCTTGACCCGGCCGAGCCCTGCGCATGAAGGGGAATCGCAACACCCGTTAGGGAAACGGCAGTCCCCACGTCCCAGAGATCGGTGTACTGGGCAACCCAGCCGAACGACGACGGAGCGGAGGTGGCGGTGGCGTCGCCACCACCGGTCATGGCTTCATCAAAAACAAACGCCGCGCCGAGCTGATCCAGGCGGTTCACGCCCTTCTCATAGCCCTGCACGAGATCCAATGCCGACGAGGTCGAAGCAGTGACCATTAGCACTGCGATCGCTGCTAGAAGAAGAGAGAGTCGATAGGCCATGATTGGATGATTTTCCAGGAGGAGGACATCTCACGTTTTAAAATGACGGAAAGCTGACCGCGACCACCCCGCCGCGGTCGGCTTTCCGTTTGCTCTACCGTGATGAACGGCAGAGGCTTTGAATCAGACGCGGTGAGGCCGTCCGCTCAGAACTGCCGCAGCGCCAAAAATCAGCGCTAGCAGACTCGCGGGTTCGGGCACCGCAGCAAACGTTCCGGACATGCTGAACTTCACGCCGCCGGTGTCTACCTTGAAGCGGATCGAGCCGTTGTCCGGCGCGACAGTAATGCGGAAGCGCTCGCCGAGGCCATCAATCGCGGCACTCGGGTCGGTGTCGAAGTTCACGTAGTACGTGCCTGCGCCATCCCAGCCGCCGTCATCCGCACCGTTGTTCCACAGGACCGATTCCGAGCCGATCTCGATGTCATCCGTACCACCAACGAGCTCGTCGGCTCCCAGGTAGGTGACCGTGATCGTGACCGAGGTGGCGGTGTTCTGTGTGGTCGATGCGTTGGTGGCGAAGCCAAAGCCTTGAATCGTGACGACCCCCCCAACACCCGGCGCACCCGGCAAGCCATCCAGATCGAAGTAACGAGCGGGATTTAATGAGCCCGGAGGTGTGATGATAGCGGTGTCGCCGCCGCCCGTTGTGGCGTCGTTGAGAAACAAGCTGCCTTCCAGTTCAGTTGTGGGATCGCCCAAACTGATCAGCGCGGCTTGCGCCGAAAGGGGAACGAGGCAGGCAACGCAGAGCGTAGCCAAGAAGGTCTGCATGGAGCGTTTCATGGTGCTGTGGGGGAGAGTAAGAAAAGCGGAACAAGAGACAAACCGAGTTATCGAGTCGTGAGGTCGAAATCGGCCTCGCTACTGCCACTCGGCGAAACAGTAAACGTCAGCTCAGACGGAGCTCGGTATCGTGCCGGCACGCGTTCTTTCGAAACCGTTTCGACACGATCCGAGTTCTTAGGATCTACCATTCGTGATTCAAAGGTAGAGATGCTTACCTTGTGTGGTCCGACGACAGCGCCATAACTACCTTCGGAAGTTTTTAGCGTGTAATGGCCGCGCTCATCGGTCACGCCGATCGACGGGGGACCGACCATGAGACCCTCCCCTTGTCGCTGCGGCTGGAAGTAAAGCGATGCGCCTGACAGCGGCTCGCCGTCGAGGGAGACAACTCCCGAGACCTCTCCGAGCTGAAAGTCACCACCGCAACCGGCAGCAGCGGCGAACAGCATCAGCGGTACACAAAGCCATGGATGATTAGATCTCGCCACGGACCGTCTCCTCTCCGGCGACCGTGCCGAGCGTGAGGTAAACATCGTCGTCGATCACGTCGCGGATGCCGTGGACCGAGCCGTCACAAAACACGTACTGGATCACGCCCCCCGGGTGTACGGTTGAGAAGGAGCGGATGCACAAGAAGACATCGCCACCAAGCCCCGGCGGGCTATTTCTCGTGGAGGCGTAGCACTCTTCAACCCCCGCGGTGCGGTAGATCGAACTGCGTCCCTGAGCGTCTCGGACGAAATGTCCTTTGCTGTGGTACCGCCACCCCGAAGCCCATGTGTTACGGCGGACGGCTTCGGGGCCCGGATGAAACTCGCCCACCATCGCCGTGCGCGAGGTGCCGTCGGTTACCTGGGATATACGAGTCGGGGCGATCTCCAACCTTCCGCCCGCGGCAATCAAAGCTCCTCGGTAGTTACGGTTATCGCTACGGGCAGTGACGCCACTCTTGTTAAGGCGATCCCAAAAGATATAAGCACCGCCACCCTGTTTGGTTTGGTCGATCGTTCCAGAGCAGGCCCGATAAGTGCTTGGGCCCCACGGATTATTGAAGATTTCAAAGGGCTCGGCGCTCTCTTGGTCCTCGGGGCAGATGTAGACCGAGAGCGCCGTGCGGCCTGCTTGAAGGTTTGACACGCCCGAAGAATTGACGGCGGTGGACAGGAAGTTTTTGTCGCCCGAGAAATCGAACTGGTCGAAGACCGTCTGCTCTTCCAGGTAGGGCAACAGGGTGACGCCCCAGGCCATGCCGACTTCTTCCTTTTGACCGCCGGGAGCATCGTCGTCGTTGAAACGCCCCTTGCCCTCAACGCCCGCCGGAAGCGCCCCCTGTGCTGATTCGTAATTCAGGCAAGCCAAACCGATCTGCTTGAGCTGGTTCTGGCATTGGCTACGCCGCGCGGCGGCCCGCGCCGATTGCACGGCCGGAAGCAGCAGCGACACCAAGATGCCAATAATCGCGATCACCACCAATAACTCCACCAGCGTGAAGCCGGCGGGGCTGCGGGCGAGACGTCGAGGGGAGCGATAAGAGAGAAGAGATTTGAGAAGAGTCATGCTTTCCTTGCCTAATCGGACAATGCAATGTCGCGTTGAGATTCAATGGAAGCTTCACCGGCCGGAGTGGTTTCACGAACGATGAAAAACCCCCAACGAAATCTGTCGTTGTGGTCAGCTCCGTTCGGGCCAACCCCCACGTAAATCGTGTCGCCCGCAGCAAGCTTTCCGAGCGGTTGTCGGAAGGGGACGTAGCAGTCGCGGTTACAAAACTTGCGCATCAAGATCGGACCGTCGTTGACGTGTATCGCCACGTCGAGCTCTGCATCGCGGTCCCAACGACGTGCCCAACGCCGCTCGAGCCAGCCCGCCTCGATGCGATACTTTCCTTCTTCCGGCACGACAAAGCCCGTGATGCTGTAGCGATCGATCTTGTCTTTCACTTGGTCGCGTCCCTTGCCCGGGTGACCCCCCTCGCGGTGGACGCGAACGTAATGATTGAGCCAGGGCTTTTCTTCCATGTTGCCGGGAAGGTAGCAATTATCAGCTTCGTTCCAGACGAGCTCTTCGTAACCTTTGGTATCGCCAAACGAGACCGATCCGTTGGTGTAGTACCGCCAGTTGCCCTCACGATTGGGCTGGTTCGCTACGCCCGGCTTCCAGTCTTGCCAGCGATCGGCCACCACGACCGCGTTCTTCAGGCCCGGGCGACTGGGCAAATGATTGGTTAGCTGGCGTGCCTCAGCGTCATCGCCGTCCTGGACGTCGTTCTTGGTTGACTGGATCCCTTCACCGGCGCGCAGGCGTCGGCCCCCTTCGGCTTGCTCGTCGGCAACCAGCTCGACCTCGCCCTCGGTTACCACCACGTTCACTTGGGTCTCGTCGAGAGCGCCCGAAACGTTCACCGCGAACTTCGTCCCGTGGTCGATCACATCAACGCCGGGAGTGTCGATCCGAAAGCCGGTCGCCCAGGGCGGTGCCACCGCGGCCAGCTTGCCTTGCAGCAACAAGGCCGCATTCGCATCGTTGGCAACCAGATGGGCCGGGCCTTCGAGCACCACGACGGCACCCTGCCGGAACTCGATCTCCACGAGACCGTCCGTCAGCCGGATTGCGTCGCCCGCCGAGAGGAGATCCTCAACCGCATACGAACGCCCGTCATCGCTCCATTGCACCCCTTCGACACGGCTCACCCGCGCCACCAACTCGAGCCAACGGGCGTCGTCATCCAGCAAGGTGTCCTGCGATTCTCTTTCCAGTGCCTCCGTCGGTGCTACACGGCTCGGCTCCTTAAAGTCTTGATCGGCAACGAGATCAGCCCCCGCGGGTTCCGTTGCCGGGCCGCCAAGATCGGGGCCCAAAGCAACCAGCAGACCCGCTGCCGTGGCAAGAACGACCCCGGCGAATGCCAGCATCCGTCGCCCCAACGTGCTACCCAAGCCTGTGCTACCCAAGCCTGTGCGACCTAAGCCTGTGCGACCCAAACCGGCGCGAGCAGCAGGCGGAGCCAGGTGCTTCGGGCCCGCCGGGCTCGATTCTTCAATCAGCTGGGCCAGCCGAACGTGTACGCGGGCGGTACGCACCGCTGCAAACAGATCGGCGTGCAACGCGGTGTAATCGAGGTAGCGCTGACGCGCCCCGGGCGAGGTCCGCAGCAGCGTCTGAAGCGCTTGGTGCGAGTCGTTGTCTAAACGGCCTGAGCAGGCGGCGTCGAAGAGCTGCTGCTCTTGAATGTTGTTCGTCACGCGAATCCCTCCTGGGCGAGCGTCGACTGAATGCACTTAAGCAGCGCCGCGCGAATCCGTGCGAGCGAGTTGTAGACGCCACCAGCTGAACGATCGATCGTTGCCGCGATCTCCTTAATGCTCTGTTCCCCCGCGTACGCCACTTCAACCAAGCGACGGTCGTCGGCGGGCAGCTTGCTCAGGCAACCGCTCAACGCCCGCCGCCGCGCGACACGCTGCTCGGGCTCCTGCTCGTCGAGCGACACGATCAGCAGATCGATCACGTCAGCGTCAAGCGGTGTGAGCCGTCGTGATTGCAACAGGTTCATTGCCTTGTAGCGCGCTATCTGCCGCCCCCAGGCGACAAAGCTCGTGCCGATTTCGTATTGGTCAAACTTCTGCCACATCGTCAGTACGGTTTGCTGAAGCAAGTCCTCGGCGTCCTGATAGTTCGGCGCAACAGCGCACAGAAAGCCCATCAGCTGTGCTTCGTGTTCGCTAAGCAGCGCGAGGAATTGCTCGCGATGATCGGATCGTGACAAGGGCCGCCTCCTGACTCGAAGTGGGGTCGGCAGAGCCTTGCCTCACCGCAGTTAGATTTTGATCGGCCCGCTTTTCACACGCGGGAAAATCCGCCATCCGTAGTTTTTTTCTTCAGCCAGACCCCGGCACAGACGGTTTAAATGCCGAAATTTGACGCAAAAAAACCCCTGCGGCCGCCACTGTTGCCGTTTAAGAGCTGGTTCTGTGCCGCCCTCCATTCCGCTCCCCGACACGCCGGCGGGCCGTTTTTCATTTTTTCGGTTTTGGGCGCGCAACGGGGCGGGGGCCGGGCGTCGAGCGGTTGACGAGGGAGCCTGACGAGCGGACGACCGCTCGGCCCCGCGTCACCCACCCACGCCCCCCACGGGCTGACCCCCTTTAATCTGAGGAGATTTGCGATGAAGACCCTGTTCACGCTCGCCGCCGCGACCCTGTTTGCCCTGCCCACCCTCACCGCCTCGGCCTACGCCCC
>NZ_SJPH01000002.1:852775-853668 GCF_007859815.1 Botrimarina hoheduenensis
CCCGCAGAGGGCAACGAAGCGGCAGAAACCCCCGAGAAAACTAGGGCGATTCGCACACAGCGAGGCGAGTTGGCATCGCTTCGCACAGAAGTACCGGAGGAGGGACTTGAACCCTCACGGGATTACTCCCACTGGATTTTGAATCCAGCGCGTCTGCCGATTCCGCCACTCCGGCAAGTAGTTGGCAGCCACTAGGTTACGCCGATCGCCGCCGGCGTCAATCCGGGCCAACAACGCTTGGCGTACAGGCTTCGCCCGCCGCAGCACGTCGCCATCCAGAGAGGCTGGGGCACCGTTCATCCGCTCGCCCCCCCATTCCGCTCCCCGACACGCCGGCGGGCCGTTTTTCATTTTTTCGGTTTTGGGCGCGCAACGGGGCGGGGGCCGGGCGTCGAGCGGTTGACGAGGGAGCCTGACGAGCGGACGACCGCTCGGCCCCGCGTCACCCCACCACGCCCCCCACGGGCTGACCCCCTTTAATCTGAGGAGATTGACGATGAAGACCCTGTTCACGCTCGCCGCCGCGACCCTGTTTGCCCTGCCCACCCTCACCGCCTCGGCCTACGCCCCCTGCGGCTCGCTGGCTCCCCAGCCCGCCGTTACGGTGATCGCCAAGAACCACTACCAGCCGGTGGTGAAGGTCCTCGAGACCGACTGCCACGAGAAGAGCGTTCTGACCCGCCGCCCGGTGATCAAGCCGGCCAGCAAGCTCCGCACGGCAACCGAGCTGACCGTCGGCTCGACCGTGACCGCCCCGGCCCGCTTCTTGGGCACGGAAGTGGGGGCCGTCTTCCTGCGGGTTGGCCCGGCCTGCCTGGAGTGCCAGATCGTTGCCTGGAGCCCCAACGCGGTGACCTTTATCGTTCCGAACATGGGCTTGGGCCCGATCACGG
>NZ_SJPH01000002.1:853678-854036 GCF_007859815.1 Botrimarina hoheduenensis
ACCGGTGATCAAGCCGGCCAGCAAGCTCCGCACGGCAACCGAGCTGACCGTCGGCTCGACCGTGACCGCCCCGGCCCGCTTCTTGGGCTCGGAAGTGGGGGCCGTCTTCCTGCGGGTTGGCCCGGCCTGCCTGGAGTGCCAGATCGTTGCCTGGAGCCCCAACGCGGTGACCTTTATCGTTCCGAACATGGGCTTGGGCCCGATCACGGCCGCTGAGCTGGAGATCGTCCGGGGCGACGGCGACACGATGCGGAAGTACCCGGTCGAGCTGATCCGCAAGCCCGAGCTGATCATCCACGAGCCCGCCTCGCCGACCGAGGCCTCCGTGGTCGCGGCCCCCGAGCAGCTCCTCCCCCAG
>NZ_SJPH01000002.1:854046-865482 GCF_007859815.1 Botrimarina hoheduenensis
TGGCGACACGATGCGGAAGTACCCGGTCGAGCTGATCCGCAAGCCCGAGCTGATCATCCACGAGCCCGCCTCGCCGACCGAGGCCTCCGTGGTCGCGGCCCCCGAGCAGCTCCTCCCCCAGAACTGAGCCGCAGAACTGAGCCCCCCGGCTCGCCTCACGACACGACCCCGCACCAGCCGGGGGCCTCCGGGCCCCCGGCTTTTTTCGTGCGTGGGCGGGGAAAGCAGAAAAAAACGGCCAACGGCGCGCAAGCACCGCCCCCCCGCGCGTCCTGCGATCAGAAGCGGCCCCGCCGGTCGCTCGCCCCAAACCAAACCTGCCGCCCCCAGTTCTCACGAGGTTTCCGATGAACGCTTGCTCGCTCGGCACGATTGCCCTGTTGCTTACCTCGGTTGTCGCCGGGGCCGATTCGCCGATTTTTGCCGAACTCGCCCCGGAGGCCGCGGCCTTTCGTGCAGAGCTGGATCATGCCGACGGGGTCTACCGCGACGGTGAATTCCTGCGGGTGCGTTTTCAAGCGAACCAGCCGCTGCATGTGTACGTGCTGTATCACCAGGCCGATGGCAATGCGGTCATGGTATTCCCCAATGCCGGTCGGCCTGACAGCCGCTTGAATCAGGCGGGACTCCAAGAGCTGCCAGCGCGTGACGATGTGGTGCAGTGCGTGATCCGCGGCCCCTTCACGGAAGAGGCGGTGCAGATTGTCGCCTCGGCCGAGCCGATCGCTGCCCTGGAGGCGGCTCTAACGGATTCCCCTGAGGCGGTTCCGGTGATCACTTCGAGCCAAATCGACGCCGTTTGCGCGGCTCATGCCGCTTCTGAGGGCTTGGCGGCCCAGGTGCTTACGGTGAGCAGCCCCGCAAAAGAATGATCGGGCATCCCTCCAATACCGGCTTGGTTACACTAAACCTTCTTCAATTAACCATGAGAATTCCGATGAACACGTCACTCATGCTCTCGTCTGGCCTTGGCCGTTTTGCTGCCCTGTTGATCTTGATGACGACCGGGGAAGCCCTGTCAGCCGTCGCGTCCGACGAGGCAGGAGTTCGTCATCACGCTTTGCTGATCGGCGTTGCCGCGTACGATAGCGAAGCGATGGCCCCGTTGCCTTACGCCGCTGTCGATGCGGAGCGGCTGCGTTCCGTTCTGACCGAGCGTGGCGACTTCCAAGACGCGCTGGTGACCACCCTCACCACCGTCGAGGGGAGTGGCACAAGCCGAGAACAAATCACGGCCGCGATCGAGGAGTCGCTTGCCGCGGTTGGGCCGGAAGACGCGGTCCTGATTTACTTCAGCGGCCATGGCGATCTCGCGTCAGACGGGACACTGTACTTGGCCCCCAGCGACTTTCAGCCCACCGAAGTGAAGTCCACCGGAGTTAGCGCGGCTTGGCTTCGCGGCAAGCTGGCGGGATGCAAAGCGCGGGCGAAACTGCTGGTGCTCGACGCCTGCCATGCGGGCGCGTCGGATCGGGGCGTGACGGGTG
The DNA here is from genome assembly GCF_007859815.1 of Botrimarina hoheduenensis. Taxonomy (GTDB): domain Bacteria; phylum Planctomycetota; class Planctomycetia; order Pirellulales; family Lacipirellulaceae; genus Botrimarina; species Botrimarina hoheduenensis. The sequence goes on from NZ_SJPH01000002.1 coordinate 855,534, forward strand.
AGAATGTGCTGTCGAGCTTCGACGAAGCTGAAGGCGTGGTCACGCTGGCCAGTTCCTCGGCCGCGCAGAGCAGCGTAATGGACAGTGCGCTGGAGGGCTCGCTGTTCAGCTTTTGGCTCAGCAAGGCATTGTCCGGGCACGCGGACCGCAATGTTGATGGTTCAGTGACCGTGAACGAAGCGTTTGCCTATGTCGACCAGCACGTGACGGCCGAGGCGCAACGCCGGTACGGCGAGGATCAGAGCCCGCGGATGAGCCGCAATATGGCGGTCACCGGTGACCCCACAATTACAACGCTGCGGCCGCAACCGCTCGACGTGGTGCTCGAGGACATGGCGAGCCAGATCGCTTGGCATGCCGCGCAAGAGAGGTTTGGCGTGGTCGGCTGCCTGCCCGAGTTCACCACGCTCTCGTGGGACGAAGGCCGGCTGGCTTCGGTGCTGAGTGTCGAGAGCGGCCTCGCCGGAAAGAGCCTCGCCGAGCGATTTCAGGGCAAGGTTAAGGCTCGGTTGTCCGAACGGCCAAACACCATGCAACTGCTGACGGCGTCCGAGGCCAGCAATGCCGTTAAGAACGGCTTGAACGACTTTGTGGCGCTGACGGGTGAGGTCCGCATGCAGTCGGGCGACGCGCTGTTGCTGCAAGCCTCGATTGTTGAAAACGGCGTGACGACGCACAGCGTGGCAGGCCGAGCGATGGTCGATGATGTCGATCTGTGGGCCGAGTTTGGGCACAGCGCGGTGGTTCAGACGGCCGACTTCCAGTCACGCCGCGATCCGCTGACCGGCATTACCAAGTCGGCCGAGGCGGTCGCCGTGGCCACACTCGATCAGCGAGTTTCTGCTGCCGACTACCAGCACCCGATGGCGGATCCCGCTTTCGGCTGCCAGGTGTCGGTGCGTGTTCCAAGCGGCAGCAACAGCTATTTTGTCCGCAACCCGGTTTATCGCGAGGGCCGAGCGTATGTGGCTCTGAACAAAGGCGAGACCTACGAGATCCACGTCGACTACGACTTGCAGAAGCTCAACGAGGGCCGACCCGTTTATGCCAAGATCCTGGTCGATGGCGTGAGCATCCGCAATCCGGCGATCGATCAGACAGCGGCCAATAATGCCGCGCAAGAAGAGAATGGTTCGCAAGCTGGCGGGCCACGCTTCGACCGCGGCACGCAAACACCGACCAATCAAGGAGGCCCGGTGTTCTATAAAGGGGTTGATCTGGTCCGCGTCGCCCAGCACTCACCGCTGTCGTCGCTTGATCTGAATCAGATGTGGCTCTTCGATGGGAGCGTCCGCCCGTTGCGTTACCAAGGGTTTTACTATGGACCCAATCAAGACGCACTGCGGTTTCAGGTGGTTGACTCGACCGATTCGATCGGGGCCCGTCGTGACTACGGACAAGCGGTCGGCATGATCACGGTGGTGCTGTACGACATCCTCGGTGCCGGGCGCGGGAGCGATGTCGGTACGACCGCGGGAGCGCCGATCGCAGGGGCTCGGCTCCGGCCGGTTCAGGCCCCCGGCGGTGTCGGCCGCCAGCTGGCGGTGCTGCATGTTCATTACTGCTCCGCGTCGGCTTTGTCACAGCTTGAGCAGCGATGATGATGAGTCCTGGAAATGCCAGCAGAAGGATCGGGGCGATTGCCACCCTCTGGATGACGGTGACGAGCGGTTCGTTGTTGGCGGTGGAGTACGTCGACCCCGTGGCTTACGTTCGGTTGCGTTCTCAGGGCCACACCGGTGCCGTCAACGCTGTGGCATTCAGCCCGGATGGCGAGTCGCTGTATTCGGCAGGCAATGACAAAACCGTGCGGGTCTGGCGGCGTCCGTCGGGGGCAGAGGGCCCGTGGTCGGCTGCCCCGGCACTGCGTTGGGAAGTCGGCTATGGCGTTCCGGGTAGGATCTATGCGCTGGCGATGGACCCGCTTAGCGGCGCGGTCGCCGTCGGCGGGCGTGGCGGCAGGGGGGCGGGGGGCGAGGTGATCTGGTTCGATCCGGCCAAGCCCAAGGCCTTTCGGTCGTGGCGTTATCCGATCGACGATGCCGACCCGAACACTCCCCAGCATGAGCAAGTCGTGCGCTGCCTGGCGTTCTCGCCCGATGGCGCGTGGTTCGCCTCGGCCGATTTGGATGGGCAGGTGCTGCTGTGGCGCGGTGCCGATCGGCAACCGCTGGGTGAGTTGCTCCCGCCGGTCCGTCGGGTGAACGCCCGCGATGATCGATTATGGAGACCCACCGGCTGGGAGCCCCGCTGGCGCCCTCTGGCCTGGGCTGACGGCCAGTCGCTCCTCTTCCCCCGCATTGATGAGAAGGACCTCTACGAAACACCGAGCGGCGTTGTCCCGTTGTGGCGTGTCTACCTGCACAACGCGGTAACCGGTGAAACCGCTGAAGCTGGGGGCCAAGCCGACACTGTCTACCCGGGTCTGATTATGGCGATCGCGTCCAGTCCTGCGGGGCGGCGCTTTGCGGTGGCAGGGATCGACCGCCTGAATCTCTACGAGCAACAAGCTGCCGGTGGCTACCGCATCAAGACGCTTGAGATGTCGATTGCGTCGAGCGCAACGATCCGCGCGCTGTGTTTCACCAACGACGGTCGATCATTGGTCGTGGCGCGCGACTCGAGCGGGGGGGGAGGAGCTGTTCAGATCATCGCGATCGACACTGCTCCCACCGCAGCCAAGCGTACGCTGGCGGTCACACCGACAACGGTCGATTCGTGCGCGGCCAGTCCCGACGGAAAATTGATCGCTTACTCGGTGGGGAGTAGCGTGTGTCTGGTCGGTCCGTCTGCGGATAAAAAACCGACGCCGCTCTTTCTTGAAGGCGGCCCGCAAGTCGATCGGGTCGCGTTCCTGAAAGGCGATAACCAGGAATCCACCCGACTGATGGTGCGAAGCGGGGGCGTCACGTGGGTTGTCGATCCGGCTGCCGAGAGCCTGGTCGACAGGTTGCCGCCATCAGCCGCGGAGCCCCCCGACGCTCAGCTGGGACAGACTGCGCGCGGCTGGGCGTTTGATACGACCAAACTGGTTGTCACTCGTAACGGTCGCGCTATGCCCAAGCTGCCGATTGATTCGGCGATGGAAGGCGGGGTGCGATCCCAGGCGTGGTGCTGGATCCCTGGCCCCGACGGGGCCCCCCGAGCGTTGGCAATCGGTACCGAGACCTCCGGCGGGCTCTTCGTATTTGACCTGAGCAGTGTCGGCCCCACCCCACGGCTAGTGCGTAAGTTTGTCGGCCACGAGGGTGCCGTTACCACGTTAGCCGCCCGAGCGGACGGCATGATGCTGGCCTCAGGGGCCGACGACGGCACCGCCGCGTTCTGGTCGCTGGCGGACCTGTTTGATGCTAAGCAAGACGCGCTGATGCGGCTCTGGGGCGTTCGACTTGTTGATGCCGGAGGCACGGGGAGCCGCGTCGCTGGCGTCGCCGCCCAGGGGCCATTTTTTAATCGCGGCGTGCGTCGGGGCGATCGGGTGGTGCGGATCCGCTATCGCGAGCGCGGGCCTTTGCTGGAAGCAACCGACCACGCCACGATTGTGGCACAGCTAACCCGTTTCGATCCGTCCGCACAGGCCGCGGCACCGTTATTGGAGATTGCGAAAAGCAATCCGCAGCCAACTAAGAGGCAACCGATCGGGCTGAGTTTCGCCCCCATCTGGAGCCCCGTCCTTTCGCTCTATGCGAACGATGAAGCGTGGGTCGCTTGGACCCCGACGGGCCACTACGATTCCTCGGTTGGCGGCGACCGCATGATTGGCTGGCAATTCAACGGGCGACAAGGCGAAGCGCCTTCGTTTGCAACGGCCCAACAGCACCACCGCAAGTTCCGCCGTGAAGCGCTCATCCGCGAACTCCTGGCGGCGGAATCTGCCGAGAAGGCGGCGGCCATTGAGCAGGTGCTTCAGAAGCAGACCGTCGACAACAAGCAACTGCCACAAGTTCAGGTTACCCAGCAAGAGGCTCAAGAAGATGGCTCGCTCAAGGTATCCGTAGCGGTCGATGCGCCTCCCGGTGAAACGATCGACGAGATCGCCCTGGTCGACGCCGAAGGACGCAAGGTGGATCGGGTCGAAGGACCTTTCCAGCCCGGCGATCAGGTGGACCTGACGCTCCAACCCGTTACGGGGGCCGAACAATCGGTCACAGCCCGGGTCTATGGCAGTTCAGGAACCGCCGACTCGAAAGACCGTGTCGACTATCAGCCCTCACCCCTAGTCGCCGAGAAGTTAGATCGCCAGGAGGCGGCTAAAGAGGTTTTCTACTTGCTGGCAATCGGCGTTTCTGAGTACGACGAGCAAGTGGGCATGGGGCAACTCGAGTATGCCGATACCGATGCCAAGTATGTCGCACAAGTCTTCCGCGACCATCAAGCCTACGATGACGTTGTCGTCCGTGTGCTCACAACGCGTGAGATGACCACTGGCGCGCGGCTCCGAGAGTCGCTCGAGTGGTTGTCGAGCGTAGCGGACGGCAACGACACCATCGGTCTGTTCTTTGCCGGACACAGCCGAGCCAGCGAAGGGGATGTAAGCTTGATCCCCTCCGACGGCGACCTTTCAGGGCTCGCTTCCGCCGAAGTCATCCGGCAATGCTTCGACCGATCGCTCGGACGCAAGGTGTTGATTCTCGACAGTTGCAACAGCGGTCGCTTTCGTGAGGCGATCCATCGGCGGGCCCGCGAAAGCGATGACACCGATGTGGGCGTAAGTCTGTTTGCCTCGTGCGCAGCAGATGAGCAGGCGCGCGAAGATGCCGAGGCCAAGATGGGCGTGTTCACGGAACTTGTCGTTAAGGGGCTCGGTGGTGCTGCCAGCCGGCGCTCGAGCACAGTGGTCAGCGATACCGACTTGGCCGGCTTCCTGCGGCAAGACCCCAAGGCGCTCGAGCGCTTCAGCACCTCGATGCAAGAGCCCGTGCTCTATATCCCCTTCGCGTTCGAGCGCAAATCCGATCTGCGACTAACCCAGCCCGGCCGGTAGCAGGCCGATCGCTAGCGTGCCGGTTGTCGCGGTTGTGCCGAATTGCCCGCCTGACGGGGTCGCTCCAGCAAAAAGTTGCATTCTGCAGATAAGCGCCACACGCGGCGATAACCCTACTGCTGTTATATCCCGTGCGCATGGAAGGCGCGGGACCCGTGACCGACGGATCGGTCAGCGGGTAACCGACAAGGAGGAGATCCCCGATGATCCAGTGGAACCGCGTCAAGCGATGCGCAGCGGGCTTGGCAGTAACGGCGCTGACGGTACCGGTCGGCGCAGAGAGCCTTGCCTACCCCGAAATGTTGCAGCCGGCTGGCTACAGCTACTGCATTCCCGTTCCCAACCCTTGTCCGCCGCAGCCTTGCGTTCCTGAGGGGTTAATGTATCCCCACAGCGAGCCCTCCGCAGGGGTGCCAACACCGGCTGATTCGGCAAGCCCGAGTGTGGCCCCCACGCCGCTCACTAACCCGGCAGCACCGGCTCCGACGGCATCAGCGCCACTTGCTGACGCACTCGACGGCCCCTCGCCACTGGGTCTTGGATCGCTTTCTCAGCCCTCGGGTGGGGCTGGCTTCTCAATGGCTTCCGCGGTCGCTGCCGCACCGGCACCGGGCTACATCGATTACGCTCCGATCGCGACACGCTTCCGCTTGCGCTATGACAACGCCGAAGGTTCCGACCAGCCGACTCGTGGTGAGTTCTTGTACCCCACCGGTGCGGGCTTTGTGAACACCAAGGGACCGGCTGGCGTGGGCAGCGGTGGCGACCCGTTTGCTGAAAACATTGATCTTCAGGAGCTGAGCGCCTACCTCGAGGTCGCGTTGACCGACCGCTTCTCGGTCTTCGTCGACGCCCCGGTCCGCTGGGTTAGCAACGTCGATATCGACGACGATGGCCTTAACGATACAGTTAGCGGCTTCAGCGACCTTCGCACGGGTTTCAAGTACGCCCTGCTGGATTGCTGCGGCGAGTACCTAACGACCCAGTTCTTGATCTCCACCCCGACGGGCGACGCAGATCGGTCGGTGGGTACCGGGAATACGTCTTTCGATATCGGATTGCTCTACAGCCGTCAGCTCTCGAGCTCGACGTTCCTGTTCGGTGAAATCCGTGACTGGTTCACGCTGGACGCTCCCACCACCAACGATGGTGCCAACGATATCGATCTGAATGCCAACATCCTTCGCTACGGTGCCGGTATCGGCGTGGATCTGCTCGACAACAGCACCTGCTGCAAGACTCGCAAGCTGACGGGTATCTTCGAGGTGGTCGGCTGGACCGTACTGGATGGCTTCTCGACGTCGCTGGCCGGTGGTCAGCAAGTTCGCGATGCGACCGGAGACACCATCGTCAACGGTAAGTATGGCCTTCGCTACACAAGTGGTGACCATACCGTTTACGTTGGTTACGGCCATAACTGGACGAGCGACCGCTGGTACGCGGACATGATCCGTGCCGAGTGGGGCTATTTCTTTTAGAGCGGCGATCGCCTGATCTAGCCAGCTCACGAGCGGCCTTGATATTTAATCAGGGCCGCTCGTTTCATTGACGGTCGGCTAACGTGCCGAGACCAGGTCCCACTCGCCCCGCGATGCCTCGGCATGGGGCCTTTGCTGCTTGGCGGGCAGACGGCCGGCGTTGAAGTCGTTGTCGATCTTGGCCCCTACATAAGCGGCGGCTTCGTCCACCGAGAGCCGGCCATCGGTATCTTGGTCGGCGAGGCTGGGGTCGGTCATGGCTTCAAGCAAGTAGCGGGTGAACTGCCCCATCGCCTTTCTCCCCTGAGGCGTAGCAAAGCGACGCTCGTAGGCCGATTGCCCTGACTCGCAGGCGTACAGCGCGATCACTCGCGGGCCGTTTGCTTTGCGGAGCAGTGTCAGCTCGGCGTACGCCCCGGCGGTGCTCGGCAGGGGGCCATTCGCCGCGACGGCTGGCAGGGTTAGGCCGCGCTCGACGGGTTGATCAGCGCTCCCCTTGATGCCCGTGCCGGAGTGGCAGCAATCGAGCACGATCGAAACGCTCTGAACCTTCAGCTCGCGGAGCCAACTCGCCAAATCATCGTCCAGCAGCAGGTTCTCGCCCGCGCTCGTCACGTCGCTGAGGCAGAGGGCTTCATCCAGGCGTTCGTCGGAGGGTTCGTCGAAGGGGGCCCGGTCGGGGGCCTGGGTGCCGTGCCCCGCGAAGTAAAACACCACCGTATCTTCCGGCTTTGCCGTGCGGGCGATGCGCTCCATCGCCCCAGTGACCGAGCCGTGGTTGGCCTCTTTTCCTAACAAGACTTCCACTTGGTCCGGCTTGAAGCCCCACCGATCGCTTAGCGTTTGGGCGAAGAGCTTGGCATCGTACTCAGCCCCCCGCAGCGGACGCACGGCCATCAAACCGCCCACCCGAAAATGGGGGACCGCGTTCACCCCGATCACCAGCGCGTGTTCCTCAGCCAGACAAGAGCCCGTCATGCCGATTACTGCGACGAGCAACAAGAGTGGGCGGGTGTTCATAGTGCTATTCTCGCTCGCTGAGGAGACGCTGCAGCCGCTTTAGCTCGACCGTAATCTGTCGGCGGACTTCCTCCTTGTTGGCCTCCGACAGGTCAAGCGTTGAGAGCAGCTCATAGGCTTCCGCATCGTCACCCTGCTCCGCGACGCATTTTGCGAGGCTGATACGGCCGTCGAAGGAATCGGGCACCAGTTCCAGATGCCGTCGGAAAGCGGCCTCGGCTCCCTCCAAGTCGTCTTGCATGAAGCACGCCACTCCCCGAGCAAGATGCGCGGCCGCGTTATCGGGATCGACCCGCAGCACTCGTTCAAGCGCTGTGGTAGCGGTGGCGGCGTCGTTTTGCTTAAGAGCCAACCATGCCCGGGTCAGTTCGGCCTGGACACTCTGGTCGGTAACGCCCTCGACGAGCGTCTTAGCCGTCCGCAACCGTTCGATCGCCTCGGGCGAGGGTGCTCCGTCCATCGGCACCGCATCGCCCAGTTCGTACCCGTAGGCCAGCAACGACCAGGGGCCCGGATCGTTCAGGTCGTGTCTCTCTTGCAGAGCCACACGTGCCGCGAGCAAGCGGGCTTGTGGGTTCTCTGCGTCTACACCGTCGAGCAACTGCTGCGCACCGGCAAAGTCGCCGTCAGCGGCCAGTTCGGCGGCACGGCTGAGCGTTTTATTGAGGGCAACCTGTTGGCCCTGCGGCGATTGCAAGAACACCGCACCGATCAACAAGAGAAAGCAAGCCGCCATCGCCATGACATAGGTCATGGTCGATTGACGGAGCAGCGGCTTTGCCGTCGATCGCGGGGGGGCGAGGCCGATTGTGGGTGTCGATTCGGGCGCAGCTTCGAGCGCGTCTTCAAGCGAAGCGAGGTACAGGCTGGCGGCCTGCCGCGCTGCGGGATTCGCGTCCAGGTAGCGATAGAATTCTTCCTGGTCCGCTTCGGGAAGGCACCCCTCGATGAAGAGTTCGAAGAGGTCCTCGGCGGACTCGGTCTCGGCTGCCGCGGAGGTATCCTGTCCGTAGCGGAGCAGGTTGCCCACGAGCGTGTCGTCGGTGGGGGGCTCGTATTTCATAGTGAGGTTCCTCCTAAAGCCGAATCTTCGTCCTTGTTAAATTGAGCGGCTAGCAACATTGCCAACCGCGACTGCAGGTCGGCGACTTTGCCGGCGAGCAACAGCTCGATGCAATCAGTCGCCGGGTGACGTGCTCCAGACGCGAGGCCCAGATTTTGGATCTCTTCCAGAAGCTTTCCGGCTGCCTTCTGACGACGACGCGTCAGCGTGCCCGAATCAACCCCTTGTGTCTTGGCGAGCGTCTTTTGCGAAACGCCGTCTAGTATCAGCATCTTGAGCAGCACGCGATCCGCCACGGGAAGGCGATCGACCGCCTCGCGAAATGTCGGCGCAAGCTTGCTCTCGCAATCGGTAGCCAGCGCGTTGGTTTCGACCGTGTCCTCGACCGCGATCTCGGTGGACTCTCCGAGCGACTCCTCGCGGCGGGCACGGTGGGCCCCCACACACTTGTTGACCACCACCGAGCGAAGCCATGACTTGAGTGGCGTCAGGCCACGATACGTTGCGATCTTGGGAGGTCTGCCGACACGCGGCAGCACCAAATCGGCCGCCAGGTTTTCGGTGATATCGACGCCGCGTTGGCCCGCGAATCGGTTCGCGTGGTAGCGGACAACCGGCATGTAGTTTTCGTGGAACACGATCGCAGCCTTGTTTTCATGACGTTCAAGACCGGTGGCCACGATCACGTCGATCACGACGTTTTCGCGCACCAGTCCATAGTGCAATTGACCCCTTTCAAGTTGTTCGAGGAGATCCTCGACATCGGCGATCGATTGGGGATCGGTCGCGCGTTTGACAAAGTGGGTCTCAAGGGCCCGCCACAACCTGACGGCGTAGACGTCTTGCGCCTCGCTGTCGCTGAGGCGCAGTCCCAACGCCTCATTGGCGATGCGTTGGACCGTCGCGGTTAGCCAGGCACGCAAATCGTGCGTTTCATCACAGTCGGTCGCCGACACCCACGGTGCCGTAACAACGTCCTTTTGCTCGGTAGCGGACAGGGGGAGATCCTCGCTGTCTAAAGGGATGACGCCCGACGGAACAACCGTTGCGCGGAATTCTATCGAATCGGGCTAATTCGCCGTAACCTCAGTATGCACTAACACTTAAGCACACCGCAACTAACTCCAGCAGGAGGATTCGGGGGCTCTAGTAAGTAGTCCTACGACGAGCGGTCTCGATCCGACGGGCCTAGTTAGGACATGGCGTCACTCATCTGATCCTGCCCCGACCGCACCAGCCGGGGGCCTCCGGGCCCCCGGCTTTTTTCGTGCGTGGGCGGGGAAAGCAGAAAAAACGGCCAACGGCGCGCAAGCACCGCCCCCCCGCGCGTCCTGCGATCAGAAGCGGCCCCGCCGGTCGCTCGCCCCAAACCAACTCTGCCGCCCCGCGGCCTTCCCCCTCAAA